>CAVQQO010000001.1:0-504276 GCA_963715005.1 uncultured beta proteobacterium
AAACGCTTCATGGTAACCGAAAGTGCACTCATCACCGGCGCCTCCAGCGGCATCGGACTTCATCTTGCACATGAGTTTGCTCGACGTGGACATCCAATCGTGATCACCGCTCCAGTCGAATCCGAGCTCCAGCGCGTGACTCGACGCTGCGTTATACTTGCGAGTGGAAGGGAAGCATCAACCATTCCGTGAGGCGCTCCCAAAGTGAGCGTTTCTCGAAATCTTCGAGCGTGTATCGCTTTGACTGCTGAAGATCGCGTTCGAAAACAGCCTGCATCCCGCGCCCAAAGGCTTCATCGTAGACGGATATGTCAAGCTCCTCATTAATCTGAGCGGATCGCGCGTCGAAGTTTGAAGAACCGAAAACAGAAAATATGCCGTCCACCACCATGGTCTTGGAGTGGATCATGGTTGGCTGAAACTCGTATATTTTTACTCCCCCCTTGAGCAATTCGCCGTAAGCAGTGCGCCCGGCTGCCTTCGTCGCGGGCTGATCGTTATGTTTGCCCGGAAGCAGAAGTCGCACATCGACGCCGCGTTTCACCGCTGCAATCAACGAGCGCGTTTGGCTGTCGCCAGATGCGTTGGTGATGTAGATTACTTCCGGGATGCAACACCAGACCTGCCTGCGATTGCAATGCCACCGAAATACCGAAAGCCTGGAACAACGCCAACACCAATGTGCCATAACGGGTGTACTGCGTGATCTTGCGGCGCCCAGCTTCGCCTTCCTTCTTCAACTGCTCCAGGTGCGGTACAGCAATCGCAGCCAGCTGCATGATGATGGAGGCCGAAATGTACGGCATGATGCCCAGTGCAAAAATGGTGAAGCGGGACAATGCACCGCCCGAGAACATGTTGAACATGCCCAGGATGCCACCCTTTTGCGACTTGAACAGATCCGCCAGTACGTTCGGATCGATTCCCGGCACCGGGATATGCGCCCCGATACGATAAACGATCAACGCAAGCAGCAGAAACCAGAGCCGCTGCCCCAGATCGCCGTACTTACCTTTGCTCACCACGTTAGCCACAGAAAACTTACTCCGCGATGCTGCCGCCAGCAGCTTCCACTGCGGCGCGCGCACCCTTGGTCAATTGCAAACCTTGCAGCTTGACTGCACGCTTGATCTCGCCAGCCAGCACAACCTTGGCAGTCAAGGCAGTAGCAGGCACCACGCCGGCTTGCTTCAACGCCAGCAAATCGATGCTGTCGACCGGCAGGTTTTGCAGATCGGACAAACGCACTTGCGCTGTGTCATTGCGTGTCAGCGAAACGAAGCCACGCTTCGGCAGACGACGTTGCAGCGGCATTTGACCGCCTTCGAAACCGACCTTATGGAAACCGCCGGAACGCGATTTCTGACCTTTGTGACCGCGACCTGCAGTCTTGCCCAGACCGGAACCGATGCCGCGACCGACGCGACGCTTGGAATGCTTGGAACCTTCGGCAGGTTTAATTTGATTGAGTTGCATTTACGCCTCGCACTTGACCAGGTAATACACTTTGTTAATCATGCCACGCACTGCCGGAGTATCTTCCACTTCGACTGTATGGTTCATGCGACGCAGACCCAAGCCGCGCACGGTGGCGCGATGTGATTCCTTGGTGCCGATAATGCTTTTCACCAGCGTCACTTTCAATGTTTTGGCTTGCGCCGTTTTAGCTTTTGCCATGACTTACCCCGTGATTTCTTCTACGCTCTTACCGCGCTTGGCAGCGATCTCAGCCGGCGAATTCAGCGCCTTCAGGCCGTTCAGCGTGGCACGCACCACGTTGTAAGGGTTGCTGGAGCCGATGCACTTGGCCAACACGTTGCGCACGCCAACCGCCTCGAACACTGCGCGCATCGCACCACCGGCAATAATTCCGGTACCTTCAGATGCAGGCTGCATGTAGACCTTGGCAGCGCCGTGACGCCCGATCACTGCGTGATGCAGTGTGCCTTCTTTCAGGTTCACTTTAACCAGTTTACGGCGGGATTCTTCCATCGCCTTCTGCACAGCCACCGGCACTTCCTTGGATTTGCCCTTGCCCATGCCGATGCGGCCATCGCCATCGCCAACCACGGTCAGTGCGGCGAAGCCCATGATACGGCCACCCTTCACCACCTTGGTCACGCGGTTGACGTGAATCATCTTCTCGATGAGGCCGTCGCCCTTGTCTTCTTGCTGCTGATTCTTGCCTTGTTGTGCTTTAGCCATGATTCACCCCAGATTAGAACTGCAAGCCATGCTCGCGCGCGGCATCAGCCAGCGCCTTGATGCGACCATGGTACTTGTTGCCAGAACGGTCGAATGCGACTGCGGTGATACCGGCGCTCTTGGCCTTTTCGGCGATACGCTTGCCGACCACTGCCGCTGCAGCGGCGTTGCCGCCATTGCCGACGCTCTTACGCACATCCGCTTCCAGCGTGGAAGCACTTGCCAGAATCTTGCCACCATCGGCAGAGATCACTTGTGCATAGATATGCAGGTTGGTGCGGTGGATCGCCAGACGCACAGTCTTTTGTTCAGCGATTCTTGCACGGGTTTTGCGTGCTCTGCGCTGACGCGCTTCATTCTTGTTCAACATATCAACCTCGATTATTTCTTCTTGGTTTCTTTCAGGATCACCACTTCGTCGGAATAACGCACACCTTTGCCCTTGTAGGGCTCCGGCTCACGGTATGCACGAATCTCAGCGGCAACTTGACCGACTTGCTGTCTGTCCGAACCGGTCAATACGATCTCGGTTTGGGTAGGCGTTGCAACCTTCACACCCTTGGGCATCTTGTGCACCACGGGATGCGAGAAGCCCAGCGTCAGGTTCAGCGCATCACCGGCGGCGGCCGCGCGGTAACCCACGCCGACCAGCAGCAGTTTGCGTTCAAAGCCCTTGCTCACGCCAGTCACCATATTCGCCAGCAAAGCGCGAATGGTGCCGGATTGCGCATCGGCTTGGGCAGAATCGTTGGTGGCTTTGCACAACAAGGCATCGCCCTGGCGCTCAACCGCAACATCACCCTTCAAAACTTGCGTCAAGGTGCCCAGCGGGCCCTTCACAGAAACTTTATCGGCTGCAATCGTCACTTCAACGCCGGACGGAACAACGATAGGATTTTTAGCGACTCTAGACATGTTTCCCCCTTAAGCCACGATGCAGAGCACTTCGCCGCCGATACCATTGGCACGTGCTTTGCGGTCTGTCATCAGACCTTTAGAGGTGGACACAATTGCAATACCCAAGCCATTCATCACGCGAGGAATATCTTCGCTACCCTTGTATACACGCAGACCAGGGCGACTTACGCGCTGGATCTTCTCGATTACCGGACGGTCGGCGTAATATTTCAGGCCAATTTCCAGCATAGGCTTGCCTTCGTTCGCGACAACCTTGAAGCCATCAACATAGCCTTCGTCCTGCAACACTTTGGCAATCGCCGCCTTGATCTTAGAAGAAGGCATCGACACCGTTACTTTTTCCGCCATTTGCGCATTGCGAATGCGCGTCAACATGTCGGAGATCGGATCACTCATACTCATAGATTCACCCTTACCAGCTTGCCTTGACTACACCGGGGATTTCGCCGCGCATCGCGTATTCACGCAACTTTGTACGCCCCAAACCGAACTTACTGAACACACCACGCGGACGACCAGTCAACGCGCAGCGGTTACGCAAACGCACCGGGCTGGAATCGCGCGGCAATGCTTGCAATTTTTGACGAGCCGCAAAGCGCTCTTCATCGCTCAACGACATATTGGTCACGATCGCATTCAGCTCTGCGCGCTTGGCAGCGAATTTCTTCACTGTGTCGCGGCGCTTCTGTTCGCGGTTAATAACAGCGGTCTTAGCCATATCGCCCTCAGTTCTTCAATGGGAATTTGAATGCCAACAGAAGCGCCTTGGCTTCTTCGTCGGTCTTCGCGGTCGTCGTGATCGTAATGTTCATACCACGCAGCGCATCGATCTTGTCGTACTCGATTTCCGGGAAAATGATCTGCTCTTTGACGCCCATGTTGTAGTTACCACGGCCATCGAAAGATTTACCAGAGATACCGCGGAAGTCACGGATACGCGGAATGGCAACCGTCACCAGGCGATCCAGGAACTCATACATACGGTCACGACGCAAAGTCACCTTGCAGCCAACCGGATAGTTCTCGCGAATCTTGAAACCCGCGATGGATTTCTTGGACTTTGTCACCACCGGCTTCTGACCTGCGATCTTCTGCATATCGCCAACCGCATGATCCATCACCTTCTTGTCAGCAACCGCTTCGCCCACACCCATATTCAGGGTGATCTTCTCGATGCGCGGCACTTCCATCACAGACTTGTAGCCGAACTGCTTCATCAGCTGCGGCGCAACGGTCTTCTTGTAGTAGTCGTTTAAACGAGCCATGCTCTTACCCCTTACGCAATCACTTCGCCATTGGACTTGAACACGCGCACCTTGCGACCGTCCTCCAACAGCTTAACGCCCACGCGATCCGCCTTCTTGGTGGTCGCATTGTAGATGGCGATATTAGAAACATGGATGGGCTTCTCGATTTCCACGATACCGCCCGCCTCACCCTTCACCGGATTCGGCTTTTGGTGTTTCTTGACCTTGTTGATACCAGCCACCAGCACACGGTCATCGCTCAGCACGCTCAGCACGTTACCGCGATTACCCTTGTCTTTACCGGTGATGACGATCACATCGTCGTTCTTTTTAATCTTGCGCATGATTTATCCTCGACTGCCGCTTACAGCACTTCCGGTGCCAGAGAGACGATCTTCATGAACTTCTCGTTACGCAGTTCACGGGTCACCGGTCCAAAAATACGGGTACCGATCGGCTCCAGCTTGTTATTCAGCAACACAGCCGCATTGCCGTCGAACTTGATCAAAGAACCGTCAGCACGGCGCACGCCCTTGGCAGTACGCACCACCACGGCGCTGTACACTTCGCCTTTTTTAACGCGAGAGCGCGGAGCCGCATCACGGATGCTGACCTTGATCACATCGCCAACGCCAGCGTAGCGACGCTTAGAACCACCCAACACCTTGATGCACATTACAGAGCGCGCGCCAGTGTTGTCAGCCACATTCAAAACAGACTGCATTTGTATCATTTTTCAATCTCCAACTTTTTCCGCCTGCGGCGGCTAGTTTTGGAACCCGTTCGGGTTAGGCCGCCGCAAGCGACGGTGAAACGAAGCCGCGCATTCTATTCAAACTTGCCAAAATGCACAAGCTTTATTTAACAAATTAGGCCTCGTTGGCCTTCTCCACCAACTTGGATACACGCCAAGTCTTGGTTTTGGACAGCGGACGCGTCTCTTCAATGGTTACCACATCGCCTTGATTGAACTCGTTGTTCTCATCATGAGCGTGGTATTTCTTGGAGACGCGCACCACCTTGCCCAGCACCGGGTGCTTGACCTTACGCTCGACCAATACGGTGACCGTCTTGTCCATCTTGTTGCTGACGACAGTCCCGGTCAACGCACGTTTCAGATTCGCTGCACTCATTGCTGCACATCCTTCTCAGTCAATACCGTTTTCACACGCGCGATGTTGCGGCGCACCTTGCGCAATTGGCTGGTATTGCTCAATTGCTGGGTTGCCACTTGCATACGCAGGCCGAATTGCTCCTTGTTCAGGGACAACAGCTCTTGTTGCAGATCGGCCACCGATTTTGTTTTCAGTTCGCTTGCCTTCATGATCACGCCCCTACCTGTCTAACTACGAATGTTGTCTCGATCGGCAGTTTGGCAGAAGCCAACTTGAACGCCTCGCGCGCCAACATTTCATCCACGCCGTCCATCTCGTACAGCATCTTGCCAGGCTGAATCTCGGCGACGTAGTACTCGGGATTCCCCTTACCGTTACCCATACGCACTTCGGCAGGCTTCTTGGAGATCGGCTTGTCCGGGAAAATACGGATCCAGATACGGCCGCCACGCTTAATGTGACGTGTCATGGCGCGACGTGCCGCTTCGATCTGACGTGCGGTCAGACGGCCACGGCCTACGGCCTTGAGGCCAAACTCGCCGAAACTGACCTTGTTGCCGCGTGTTGCGACACCGGTGTTACGACCCTTCTGTTCCTTGCGGTACTTTCTTCTAGCTGGCTGTAGCATGCTTAGCTCCCGACTTTCTTACTTTCTTTTCCGGCTCAGCAACGACAGGAGCAGCAGCTTCCTGTTGTCCTGCCTGATGATCGCCCTTATAGACCCACACCTTGACGCCGATCAGACCATAGGTAGTCAGCGCTTCGGATGTGCCGTAGTCAATGTCAGCACGCAGTGTATGCAATGGCACACGGCCTTCGCGATACCACTCGGTACGTGCGATCTCAATCCCGTTCAAACGGCCCGAGCTCATGATCTTGATGCCTTGCGCGCCCAGACGCATCGCGTTCTGCATCGCACGCTTCATGGCACGACGGAACATGATGCGCTTTTCGAGCTGCTGCGTGATGGAATCAGCGATGAGCTGCGCATCCACTTCGGGCTTGCGCACTTCTTCGATGTTCAAACCAACATCTGGCAGACCCATGCGCTTCTTCAACTCATTGCGCAGAGACTCGATGTCCTCGCCCTTCTTGCCGATAACCACACCCGGACGAGCCGTGTAGATGGTGATCTTGGCGTTCTTGGCCGGACGTTCGATGACGATCTTGGAGACACCGGCACCAGCCAGCTTCTTCTTCAGGTAGTCACGAACTTCGATGTCCTTGTGCAGCAACTCGGCAAAGTGCTTGCTGTTGGAATACCACTTCGATGTCCAGTTTTTCTGAACGCTCAGGCGGAATCCAATTGGATGAATTTTCTGACCCATGCTTTAGCTCCCGACTTTGATCGTAATGTGGCAGGTTTGCTTCTCGATGCCGGTACCGCGGCCCTTGGCGCGCGGGATCATGCGCTTGAGAGAAGTCGCCTTGTCCACGTAGATGGTAGTAACCTTCAATTCATCGATGTCAGCGCCGTCGTTGTGCTCAGCATTGGCAATCGCGGAATCCAGCGCCTTCTTGAGGATGGCGCCGCCCTTCTTCGGGCTGAAAGTGAGGATGTTCAAAGCTTGCGCGACAGGCAGACCACGGATCTGATCTGCAACCAGACGGGCCTTTTGTGCCGACAGGCGAACACCACGGATGACTGCTGTTGTACTCATCATGTCTCCTTATTTCTTGGCGACTGCTTTTTTATCAGCAGCGTGACCTTTGAAGGTGCGGGTCAAGGAAAATTCGCCAAGCTTGTGTCCTACCATGTTCTCGGAAACGTACACCGGAACATGCTGCTTGCCGTTATGCACTGCGATCGTCAAGCCGACGAACTCGGGCAACACGGTGGAGCGACGCGACCAGGTCTTCACCGGACGCTTGTCGTTGGTAGCGCGCACTGCTTCTACCTTCTTCAGCAGATGCAGATCGACGAACGGGCCTTTTTTAACTGAACGTGCCATATCTTCTTACCCCTTAAACCTGAAAGCGACGGCGCACGATCATGCCGCTAGTCCGCTTGTTACGACGTGTACGGAAGCCCTTGGCTGGAACACCCCATGGGCTGACCGGATGACGGCCTGCCGCAGTCTTACCTTCACCACCACCGTGCGGGTGATCGACCGGGTTCATCGCCACACCACGCACTGTCGGGCGGATACCGCGCCAACGATTTGCACCGGCTTTGCCGATAGAACGCAGCGAGTGTTCGCCGTTACCGACTTCGCCCAATGTTGCGCGGCAGTCGATATGCACCTTGCGGATTTCTCCGGAACGCAGACGCAACTGAGCGTAGCTGCCTTCGCGTGCCAGCAATTGCACCGAAGCACCTGCCGAACGCGCCAATTGCGCACCCTTGCCAGGCAGCATTTCGATCGCATGGATTGTGGAACCCACCGGAATATTGCGCAGCGGCAAAGCATTACCTGCTTTGATCGGCGCTTCCGAGCCGCTTACCAACTGCGCACCAGCAGAAATACCCTTGGGTGCCAGGATGTAGCGACGCTCGCCGTCTGCGTACACCAGCAAAGCCAGGTGTGCGCTACGGTTCGGGTCGTATTCCAGACGCTCTACTTTGGCCGGAACTGCCATCCTTGTCGCGCTTGAAATCCACGACGCGGTAATGCTTCTTGTGACCGCCGCCCATGTGACGCGTGGTGATGTGACCGTTATGGTTACGCCCTGCGGTTCTGGTCTTTTTCTCCAGCAACGACGCTTCGGGTTTGCCCTTGTGCAATTCCGGATTCACCACACGCACAACAGCGCGAGTTCCCGGAGATGTCGGTTTAAGTTTGATCAGTGCCATGTTTTACCCCTGCTCGCTTGCAGCAAAGTTGATTTCCTGACCGGCAGCCAGACACACATAGGCTTTCTTCCAGTCTTGACGACGACCGATAGAGCGGCCGAAACGCTTTTGCTTACCTTTGACGTTGCTGATCTGCACGCTGTCCACAGTGACGTTGAACAGCTTCTCGACTGCCGCCTTGACTTCAGGCTTGGTGGCATCGGATGCCACACGGAAGATCACCTGCTCGTTCTTCTCCGCAACAAAAGTTGCCTTTTCGGAGATCTGCGGTGCCAACAGAATGTTCAGCAAACGCTCTTCGTTGAATTGTTGTGCACTCATGCCAGCATCTCCTCGATTTTTGCAATCGCACCGCGTGTCACCAACACCTTGGGGAAACGCACCAGACTGACCGGGTCAGCCTGATGTGCTTCAACCACCAGCACGTTTGGCAAGTTACGCGACGACAGATACAGATTCTCGTCCATGCTGTCAGTGATGATCAGCACGCGCTCCAAACCCATAGCCTTGATCTTTTCAGCCAACAGCTTGGTCTTCGGTGCAGCGACAGACAGAGACTCAATCACGCTCAGACGACCTTCGCGAGCCAGCTGCGAGAAAATCGAAGCCAGACCTGCGCGATACATCTTGCGATTGATCTTTTGTGTGTAATTTTGATCGGGCGAGTTCGGGAAAATCTTACCACCACCACGCCACAGAGGGCTGGATGCCATACCGGCACGCGCACGGCCCGTACCCTTTTGGGCGAACGGTTTGCGTGTGGACTTGGCGATCTCGCTACGACCTTTTTGCTTGCTGTTGGCAGAACGGGCATTGGCCTGATAGGCCGTAACCAGTTGATGCACCAGCGTTTCATTGTATTCACGACCGAACAAGTCGTCGGATGCATTGATGCTTGCACCGGCTTTGCCGTTTTCGCTAATGACTTTCAGTTCCATTATGCCCCCGCCTTAACTGCCGGACGCACGATCACGTCGCCGCCGGGAGCACCCGGAACAGCGCCCATCACCAGGATCAGCTGGCGATCTGCATCGATACGAACGATTTTGAGATTTTGTACGGTGCGCTGCACGTCACCCAAGTGACCCGTCATGCGCTTACCAGGAAACACACGGCCCGGATCTTGCGCCATGCCAATGGAGCCCGGAACGTTGTGCGACTTGGAGTTACCGTGAGTTGCGCGGCCAGATTTAAAGTGGTGACGCTTGATGGTACCGGCATAGCCTTTACCGATCGTTACGCCAGTCACATCAACCTTCTGACCGACTTGAAACAGATCCACGCCAACCGTGCCGCCAAGAGTCAGGCTAGCAAGTTGTTCTGGCGTGGCGGTGAATTCTTTCAGCACGCTACCGGCTTCAACACCGGCTTTGGCGAAGTGCCCCGCTGCAGCCTTGGTCACACGGCTTGCACGACGCGTACCGTACGCGACCTGCACTGCACTGTAACCATCCGTGGGAGCGGTTTTGATCTGGGTGACACGATTGTTGGACACGTCCAACACCGTCACCGGCAACGATGTACCGTCGTCGGTAAAGATGCGAGTCATGCCAATCTTGCGACCGACAAGTCCTAAGCTCATTTTCTTTTCCTTTTATTAAGGGGCTGACTTCAATTGGTCAGCCGATCCGTACTGCAAAACTACTAAACTGCGATTACTGCAACTTGATTTCCACATCCACGCCAGCCGGCAGATCCAGCTTCATCAGCGCATCCACAGTCTTGTCTGTCGGATCAACGATGTCCATCAGGCGCAAATGGGTGCGAATCTCGAATTGATCGCGCGAAGTCTTATTCACGTGCGGGGAACGCAACACGTCGAAACGCTCGATCTTGGTGGGCAAGGGAACCGGGCCCTTAACTACGGCACCAGTACGCTTTGCCGTATCCACGATTTGCAACGCGGATTGGTCGATCAAACGATAGTCGAACGCCTTCAGGCGGATGCGAATTTTTTGACTTTGCATAATCTTCTCTTGCATCTACGCGGCATAGCCGCTGGTTTAAAGAACGAAAACGCGTGGCCGCAGCCACGCGAGGGGGCGCATTGTATGCTTACTCGATGATCTTGGCAACCACACCGGCGCCGACGGTACGACCGCCTTCGCGGATCGCGAAGCGCAGACC
Organism: uncultured beta proteobacterium; assembly: GCA_963715005.1. Taxonomy (GTDB): domain Bacteria; phylum Pseudomonadota; class Gammaproteobacteria; order Burkholderiales; family Gallionellaceae; genus Sideroxyarcus. Next base: position 10,407 of record CAVQQO010000001.1, read on the forward strand.
TTCTTCCATCGCGATCGGGTTGATCAGATTCACCGTGATGCTGACGTTGTCGCCTGGCATCACCATTTCGGTACCTGCCGGCAGTTCAACCGCACCGGTCACGTCAGTCGTACGGAAGTAGAACTGAGGACGGTAGCCCTGGAAGAACGGAGTATGACGGCCGCCTTCATCCTTACCCAGAACGTAGATCTCGGCTGTGAACTTGGTGTGTGGGGTGATGGAGCCGGGCTTGGCCAGCACTTGGCCGCGCTCGACTTCTTCACGCTTGGTGCCGCGCAGCAGCACGCCGACGTTGTCGCCTGCCTGGCCTTGGTCCAGCAGTTTGCGGAACATCTCAACGCCGGTGCAGGTGGTCTTCAGGGTGGGCTTGATGCCGACGATCTCGAGTTCGTCGCCAACCTTGACGATGCCGCGCTCGATACGGCCCGTAACAACGGTACCGCGACCGGAGATGGAGAATACGTCTTCCACGGGCATGATGAAGGCGCCGTCGATGGCGCGCTCAGGTGTCGGGATGTAGGTGTCCAGTGCTTCGGCCAGACGGAAGATGGAGGGCTCGCCCAGTTCGCTTTGGTCGCCTTCCACTGCCAGCTTGGCGCTGCCATGGATGATAGGTGTGTCGTCGCCGGGGAAGTCGTACTTGGAGAGCAACTCGCGCACTTCCATTTCGACCAGCTCCAGCAGTTCTGCATCGTCAACCATGTCGCATTTGTTCAGGAACACGACGATGTAAGGTACGCCCACTTGGCGTGCCAGCAGGATGTGCTCGCGGGTCTGAGGCATCGGGCCGTCAGCTGCGGATACCACCAGGATCGCGCCGTCCATCTGGGCTGCGCCGGTGATCATGTTCTTGACGTAGTCGGCGTGGCCCGGGCAGTCAACGTGCGCGTAGTGACGAGTCTGGGTTTCGTATTCGACGTGGGCAGTATTAATGGTAATACCGCGCGCCTTTTCTTCCGGCGCTGCGTCGATCTGGTCGTAGGCTTTGGCTTCGCCACCAAACTTCTTCGACAATACGGTGGTGATCGCCGCTGTCAGGGTGGTCTTGCCGTGGTCAACGTGGCCAATCGTGCCTACGTTCACGTGCGGTTTGGTACGTTCAAATTTGCTCTTTGCCATGATTTATCTCTCCGACTAGTCTGTGTTATTTCTTGCTGTTCATCACTGCTTCAGCGACATTCTTGGGCGCTTCGGTGTAGTGCTTGAATTCCATGGTATACGTCGCACGTCCCTGGGTAGCAGAGCGCAACGAGGTGGAGTAACCGAACATCTCGGACAAAGGCACTTCAGCCTTGACGGTCTTGCCGCCGCCGATCATGTCATCCATACCTTGCACCATGCCGCGACGGGAAGACAAGTCACCCATCACCGTACCGGTATAGTCTTCCGGCGTTTCCACTTCAACCGACATCATCGGCTCCAGCAGCACCGGGCTTGCTTTGCGCATACCGTCCTTGAACGCCATGGATGCGGCCATCTTGAACGCATTTTCGTTGGAGTCCACGTCATGGTAGGAACCGTCGAACAATGTGACCTTCACATCCACCACCGGGAAACCGGCCAACACGCCATTTGGCAGCGATTCACGCAGACCTTTTTCCACCGCCGGGATGAACTCGCGAGGAACAGTACCGCCCTTGATCGCATCGACGAACTCAAAGCCCTTGCCAGTCTCGTTCGGCTCCATCTTGATCCACACGTGACCGTACTGACCACGACCACCGGTTTGCTTGGCGTACTTGCCTTCAATTTCAACCGACTTGCGGATCGCTTCGCGATAGGCCACTTGCGGCGCACCCACGTTGGCTTCCACGCCAAATTCGCGCTTCATGCGGTCAACCAGAATTTCCAGGTGCAACTCACCCATACCGGACATGATGGTCTGACCGGATTCTTCGTCGGTGCGCACGCGGAACGAAGGATCTTCTGCCGCCAAACGACCCAGTGCGATACCCATCTTCTCCTGGTCAGCTTTGGTCTTTGGCTCGACCGCAACATGAATAACCGGCTCCGGGAACACCATGCGCTCAAGGATGATCGGCTTGTCGGGATCGCACAGCGACTCACCGGTAGTCACATCTTTCAAGCCGATACAAGCGGCGATATCGCCCGCCAGAATTTCGTCAACTTCTTGGCGCTCGTTCGCATGCATCTGCACGATACGACCGATACGCTCTTTCTTGCCGCGGATCGGGTTGTAAACCGTATCACCCTTCTTCAGCACACCGGAATAAACACGCACGAACGTCAACTGACCTACGAACGGGTCGGTCATCAGTTTGAATGCCAGCGCGGAGAACTTCTCGCTATCATCCGCCTTGCGGCTAGCAGGCTCGCCCGCTTCTGTTTCGCCAGTCACATCAGGAATATCCACCGGCGACGGCAAGAACATGATCACCGCATCCAGCATACGCTGCACACCCTTGTTCTTGAACGCAGAGCCGCACAGCATCGGCTGAATTTCGCAAGCGATGGTACGCTGACGAATGCCAGCAATGATCTGCTCTTCGGTCAACTCGCCATTTTCGAGGTAATGATTCATCATCTCCTCGGACGCCTCGGCGGCAGTTTCGACCATCTTCCCGCGCCACTCATTGGCAGTTTCAAGCAAGTCAGCCGGAATCTCTTTGTACTCAAACTTCATCCCCTGGGATGCTTCATCCCAGATGATCGCCTTCATCTTGATCAGATCCACAACGCCGACAAAACCCTCTTCGGCACCAATAGGAATCACAAGAGGAACAGGATTGGCGCGCAGACGGGTCTGCATCTGCGTGACTACCTTGAAGAAGTTCGCGCCGGTACGATCCATCTTGTTGACGAAGGCCAGACGCGGCACTTTGTACTTGTTAGCCTGACGCCAAACGGTTTCAGACTGAGGTTGCACACCACCCACCGCGCAATACACCATGCACGCGCCATCCAGCACGCGCATGGAACGCTCAACTTCAATGGTGAAGTCCACGTGCCCCGGCGTATCGATGATGTTGAAACGGTGCTCAGGATAGGAATTGTCCATACCCTTCCAGAAGCAAGTGGTCGCCGCAGAAGTGATGGTGATACCACGCTCCTGCTCCTGCTCCATCCAGTCCATCGTGGCCGCACCATCGTGCACCTCACCGATCTTGTGGCTCACACCCGTATAGAACAGGATGCGTTCGGTGGTCGTTGTCTTACCAGCATCAATGTGCGCACTGATGCCGATGTTGCGATAGCGTTCGATTGGTGTTTTGCGTGCCACGATAAATTACCTAACTGTATATTCTTATTAGAAACGGAAATGCGAGAATGCCTTGTTGGCTTCTGCCATACGATGCACTTCTTCGCGCTTCTTGACCGCGCCACCGCGACCTTCAGAAGCATCGATCAACTCACCGGCCAAACGCATACCCATGGACTTCTCGCCGCGCTTGCGGGCGAACTCCTTCAGCCAGCGCATTGCCAGCGCCATACGACGGGACGGACGCACTTCGACCGGAACCTGGTAGTTGGCACCACCCACACGGCGGCTCTTAACTTCCACCTGCGGCTTGGCATTGGCTACCGCCTGATTGAACACCTCGATCGGGTCCTTGCCGCTCTTCTTGCCGACCTGCTCCAATGCACCGTACAGGATGCGCTCGGCAACCGACTTCTTGCCGGCGGTCATCAGCACGTTAACGAACTTGGAAAGATCCTGGTTACCGAACTTTGGATCCGGCAGAACTTCGCGCTTGGGGACTTCTCTACGTCTTGGCATATCAATACCTCAGTTATATCTGTCTAATTTCCGAATTACGCTTTTTTCGGGCGCTTAGCACCGTACTTGGAGCGAGACTGCTTACGATCCTTCACACCAGCAGTATCCAAACTACCGCGAACCATGTGGTAACGCACACCCGGCAAGTCCTTCACACGACCACCGCGGATCAACACCACGCTGTGCTCTTGCAGGTTGTGGCCTTCACCACCGATGTAGGAGATGACTTCGAAGCCGTTGGTCAAACGCACCTTGGCGACCTTACGCAACGCCGAGTTCGGCTTCTTCGGAGTCGTAGTGTAAACGCGCGTGCAAACGCCGCGTTTTTGAGGACTTCCCGCGAGAGCCGGCACCTTGCTCTTGGTCACTTCGGCCGTACGGCCTGTGCGCACTAACTGGTTAATGGTTGGCATTATTTATTCCGCTTCCTGAAAACTGTTTAAAAACTAGTAGTTATACCTAAAAAACCGCCCTGCAACCGCATCCGCACCGACTTGCGCAGAAATGCGCGGACTAAAAAGACCGCGCATTCTATTGATGAAGCCTTTTCCTGTCAAGCAACTAGACGCCTTCCGAAGCCTCGGTCGCTGCAGCAATCTCGCTCAAGCCAGCACCTTCGGCGATGTCCAGCCCCAGACGCTGTTTGCGACGCGCCGTGTGGTAAGCCAGACCCGTACCTGCCGGGATGAGACGACCCACGATGACGTTCTCCTTGAGACCGCGCAGATCGTCCTTCTTGCCCATGATCGCCGCTTCGGTCAGCACGCGCGTCGTTTCCTGGAAGGAAGCCGCGGAGATGAACGAGTCGGTAGACAACGACGCCTTGGTGATACCCAGCAGCATGTGCTGGAAAGTCGCAGGCTGCTTGCCCGCTGCCACCACGCGCTCGTTCTCCTGCAGCAACTCGGCACGCTCCACCTGCTCCTTCGGAATGAAGGTGGTATCGCCCTCGTCGACGATCGCGATACGGCGCAACATCTGACGCACGATCACTTCGATGTGCTTGTCGTTGATCTTCACGCCTTGCAAGCGGTACACGTCCTGCACTTCGTCGGTGATGTACTGAGCCAGCGCTTCGATACCCAGCAAACGCAGGATGTCGTGCGGATCGGCCGGGCCGTCCACGATCATTTCGCCCTGGTTCACCACTTGGCCGTCGTGCACCAGCACATGCTTGTCCTTGGTGATCAGGAACTCATGCGCCTCACCGGAAGTGTCGGTGATGACCAGACGCTGCTTGCCCTTGGTCTCTTTACCGAACGACGCGGTACCGGTGACTTCCGCCAGCATGCCGGCATCCTTCGGCGAACGGGCTTCGAACAGTTCAGCCACACGCGGCAGACCGCCGGTGATGTCGCGAGTCTTGGAGCTTTCCTGCGGGATACGCGCCAGCACATCGCCCACACCCACATGTTGACCGTCTTCCACCGTGATGATGGAGCCGACCTGGAAGGTCACCGAGATCGGCGTATCCGTTCCGGCGATCTTGATCTCGTTGCCGGCGTCATCCAGCAGACGCACCAGCGGACGCACGCCCTTGCCGGTGGTAGAACGCTTCGGATCGATAACCACCAGTGTAGACAGACCGGTCACTTCGTCGATCTGCTTGGCAACGGTAGCGCCCTCTTCCACGTTCTCGAAACGCACGCGTCCGGCGTATTCGGTAATGATCGGACGAGTATGCGGATCCCAGGTCGCCAGGATGTCGCCGGCGCGCACTGCCTTTCCTTCGCGCTCGGTCAGGTTGGCACCGTACGGCACCTTGTGACGCTCGCGCTCGCGACCGTGATCGTCGGTCACCAGCACTTCGCCGGAACGCGCTACCACCACCAGCTCGCCGCGCGCCGTAGTCACGGTACGCATGTTCGGGCTGTACTTGATGATACCGTTCGATTTACCTTCGACCTGGCTCGCCACCACGGTACGCGATGCCGCGCCACCGATGTGGAAGGTACGCATGGTCAGCTGGGTACCCGGTTCGCCGATGGACTGCGCGGCGATCACGCCGACCGCTTCGCCCACGTTCACCAGGCCGCCGCGCCCCAGATCGCGACCGTAGCACTTGGCGCACAGACCATAGCGCGTATCGCAGGTCAGCGGAGTGCGCACGCGCACTTCATCGATTCCCATCGATTCGATGATTTCCACCTTGTCTTCATCCAGCAGCGTGCCTGCGTCATACAAGGTCGCGCCGGTTTCGGGATTGACGACATCGGCCGCCACTACGCGACCGAGGATACGCTCGCGCAAGGCTTCGATCACTTCGCCGCCTTCGACCAGAGCCTTCATCGAACGGCCGTTGCTTGTACCGCAATCGTTTTCAGTGATGACCAGATCTTGCGTCACGTCCACCAGACGACGTGTCAGGTAACCGGAGTTCGCGGTCTTCAACGCCGTATCCGCCAGACCCTTACGTGCACCGTGCGTGGAGATGAAGTACTGCAGCATGTTCAGACCTTCGCGGAAGTTCGCGGTGATCGGCGTCTCGATGATGGAGCCGTCCGGCTTGGCCATCAGGCCGCGCATACCGGACAACTGACGGATCTGCGCCGCAGAACCGCGGGCACCGGAGTCGGCCATCATGTAGATGGAGTTGAACGATTCCTGCGTCACCGCCTTGCCCTTCTTGTCGAACAACGCTTCGCCGGTCACGCGATCCAGCACCGGCTCGACGCCCAGCTGATCCATCATGGCCTTGGCGACTTGGTCGCCGGTACGGCCCCAGATGTCCACCACCTTGTTGTAGCGCTCGCCCTGTGTCACCAGGCCGGAGGTGTACTGCGTGTGAATGTCGTGCACTTCCTTCTCGGCTGCGCCGATCAACTCGTTCTTCTGTTGCGGCACCAGCATGTCGTCCACGCAGATCGAGATGCCGGCACGGGTCGCATAGGCGAAACCGGTGTACATCAACTGGTCAGCCATGATCACCGTGTCGCGCAGACCGCAACGGCGGAAGCTGGCGTTGATCAGGCGCGAGATCTCTTTCTTCTTCAGCGCCTTGTTCACGAAGCTGAACGGCAGATTGGCCGGCAGCAATTCGGACAGGATGGCGCGACCGACCGTGGTCTCATAGCGCGTGAACTTGTCTTCTTTCTCACCCGCCTCATTGCTGACCACTTCCTTGATACGCACCAACACCTTGGCTTGCAGATCGACATGGCCGGAACGGTAAGCGCGCAGCACTTCGGACACATCCGCCAGCATCGCCCCTTCGCCCAGTGCACCGACCTTCTCGCGCGTCATGTAGTACAGACCCAGCACGATGTCCTGCGACGGCACGATGATCGGCTCGCCGTTGGCTGGAGACAACACGTTGTTGGACGCCAGCATCAAAGTGCGTGCTTCCATCTGCGCTTCCAGCGACAACGGAACGTGAACAGCCATCTGGTCGCCGTCGAAGTCGGCGTTGAATGCCGTACAGACCAGCGGATGCAACTGGATCGCCTTGCCTTCGATCAGGATCGGCTCGAATGCCTGGATACCCAGACGGTGCAGCGTCGGTGCGCGGTTCAGCATCACCGGATGCTCGTGAATGACTTCTTCCAGGATGTCCCACACGATCGGCTCTTCGGCCTCGACCATGCGCTTGCCGGCCTTGATGGTAGTCGCCAGGCCCATTTTTTCCAGACGCTCGAAAATGAACGGCTTGAACAGTTCCAGCGCCATCTTCTTGGGCAGACCGCACTGGTGCAGCTTGAGTTGCGGACCCACCACGATCACGGAACGACCGGAGTAGTCCACGCGCTTGCCCAGCAAGTTCTGACGGAAACGACCGCCCTTGCCCTTGATCATGTCGGCGAGAGATTTCAGCGGACGCTTGTTGGCACCGGTCATCGCCTTGCCGCGACGGCCGTTGTCCAGCAGCGAGTCCACCGACTCCTGCAGCATGCGCTTCTCGTTGCGCACGATGATCTCGGGCGCCTTCAGTTCCAGCAGGCGCTTCAGACGGTTGTTACGGTTGATGACGCGACGATACAGATCGTTCAGGTCGGAGGTGGCGAAACGGCCGCCGTCCAGCGGCACCAGCGGACGCAATTCCGGCGGCAGCACCGGCAGCACTTCCATCACCATCCACTCCGGCTTGATGCCGGACTGCATGAACGCTTCCAGCACCTTCAGGCGCTTGGCGTATTTCTTGATCTTGGTTTCGGAGCTGGTCGCTTCCAGTTCGGCGCGCAGCTTTTCCACTTCGGCCGGCACGTCCAATGCGCGCAGCAAAGCGCGCACGCCTTCTGCCCCCATCAGCGCGGTGAACTCGTCGCCGTACTCTTCCAGCTTGGCCAGGTAGTCGTCTTCCGTCAGCAATTGTGCACGGTTCAACGGTGTCATGCCGGGCTCGGTCACCACATAGGCTTCAAAGTACAGCACGCGTTCGATGTCGCGCAGGGTCATGTCCAGCACCATACCCAGACGGGATGGCAGCGACTTCAGGAACCAGATGTGTGCGACCGGTGAAGCCAATTCAATGTGACCCATGCGCTCGCGGCGCACCTTGGACAAGGTGACTTCGACGCCGCACTTTTCGCAGATCACGCCGCGGTGCTTGAGGCGCTTGTACTTGCCGCACAGGCACTCGTAGTCCTTCACCGGGCCGAAGATCTTGGCACAGAACAGGCCGTCGCGTTCCGGTTTGAAAGTACGATAGTTGATGGTTTCCGGCTTCTTCACTTCGCCGTAGGACCAGGAACGGATCTTCTCGGGAGAGGCCAGACCGATCTTGATCGTGTCGAACTCTTCCTTCTGCGTAACCTGCTTGAATAGATCGAGCAATGCTTTCATATGTGACTCCTTTTATCCTTTGTCAGCGGCTTAGTGGCGTTCCAGATCGATGTCGATACCCAGCGAGCGGATTTCCTTGGTGAGCACGTTGAACGACTCTGGCATACCCGCGTCGATCTTGTGATCGCCCTTGACGATGTTCTCGTACACTTTGGTACGTCCATTGACGTCGTCCGACTTGACCGTGAGCATTTCCTGCAGCGTGTACGCTGCGCCGTAAGCTTCCAGTGCCCACACTTCCATCTCACCGAAGCGCTGACCACCGAACTGTGCTTTACCGCCCAGAGGCTGCTGTGTAACCAGACTGTACGGACCGGTCGAACGTGCGTGCATCTTGTCATCGACCAAGTGGTGCAATTTCAGCACGTGCATGTAACCCACGGTGACCTTGCGGTCGAAGGCATCGCCGGTGCGTCCGTCGTACAGCTGAATCTGACCGGAGCGCGGCAGATCGGCCAGTTCCAGCAGATCCTTGATCTCTTCTTCGCTGGCTCCGTCGAACACCGGCGTCGCGAACGGCACGCCCGCCTTCAGGTTGCGGCACAACTCGAGCACTTCCTCGTCGGTGAAGGTGGCGATCTCGTCCGCCTCGTCACCCTTGTATATCTTGCTCAGGAACTTGCGCACGTCGGCGATCTTGGCCTGCGACTCCAGCATCAGGCCGATCTTCTTGCCCAAGCCCTTCGCTGCCCAGCCCAGGTGAACTTCCAGCACCTGACCGATGTTCATACGCGATGGCACGCCCAGCGGGTTCAGCACCACGTCCACAGTCGAGCCATCGGCCATGCGCGGCATGTCTTCCACCGGCACGATGCGCGACACCACACCCTTGTTACCGTGGCGGCCGGCCATCTTGTCGCCGGGCTGCAGGCGGCGTTTTACCGCCACATACACCTTCACCATCTTCTGCACGCCGGCTTGCAGCTCATCGCCCTGTGTCAGTTTCTTTTTCTTCAGTTCAAACGCAGCATCGAATTCCACACGCTTCTGCGCCAGCGCTTCCTTGACTTGTTCCAGCTGAGCCGCCACATCGTCGTCGGCAACGCGGATGTCGAACCACTGATGATGCTCGATGCTGTGCAGGTATTCCTTGTTCAGCTTGGTGCCCTTGGCCAGCTTCTTCGGACCGCCGTTGGCGACCTTGTTGTGCAGCAGCTTTTCCAGACGAGCGAACAAGTCAGCCTCAACGATGCGCATCTGGTCGGCCAGGTCTTTCTTGTAACGCGACAGTTCGTCGTCGATGATCTGCTGCGCGCGCTTGTCGCGTTGCAGGCCTTCGCGAGTGAACACTTGCACGTCGATCACGGTACCGGAGATACCGGCCTTCACACGCAAACTGGTGTCCTTCACGTCGGAAGCCTTCTCGCCGAAGATCGCGCGCAGCAGTTTCTCTTCCGGTGTCAGCTGTGTCTCGCCCTTCGGCGTGACCTTGCCCACCAGCACGTCGCCCACGCCGACTTCGGCGCCGATGTGCACGATGCCGCACTCGTCCAGACGCGCCATCTGCGCTTCGGACAGGTTCGGGATGTCGCGCGTGATCTCTTCCGTGCCCAGCTTGGTGTCGCGTGCCATCACGGTCAGCTCTTCGATGTGGATCGAAGTGAAGCGGTCTTCCGCTACCACGCGCTCGGAGATCATGATCGAGTCTTCGTAGTTGTAGCCGTTCCAGGGCATGAACGCGATCATCATGTTCTGGCCCAGCGCCAATTCGCCCATGTCGGTCGATGCACCGTCGGCCACCACGTCGCCGCGCGCGATCACGTCGCCCACGCGCACCAACGGACGCTGGTTGATGTTGGTGTTCTGGTTGGAACGGGTGTACTTGGTCAGGTTGTAGATATCCACACCCACTTCGCCGGCCACGGTCTCGTCGTCATTGACGCGAACCACGATACGACCGGAGTCCACGTAATCCACACGGCCACCGCGCCATGCTTGCACGGCTGTGCCGGAGTCGACCGCCACGGTGCGCTCGATGCCGGTACCGACCAGTGCCTTCTCGGCGCGCAACACAGGCACTGCCTGACGTTGCATGTTGGCACCCATCAAGGCGCGGTTCGCGTCATCGTGTTCCAGGAACGGGATCAGCGAAGCAGCGACGGACACAACCTGTGCCGGTGCCACGTCCATGTATTCCAGCTTGTCCGGCTCGGCCAGCACGAATTCGTTGTGTTGACGTGCAGACACGATGTCGTTGGTGAAGTGGCCCTTCTTGTCCAGCTCTGCATTCGCCTGCGCGATGGTGAACTTGCCTTCTTCGATGGCGGACAGGTAGTCCACGTCGTCGGTAGCACGGCTCTTCACCACACGGCGATACGGCGTTTCGATGAAGCCGTATTCGTTGGTGCGTGCATACAGCGCCAGCGAGTTGATCAGGCCGATGTTCGGACCTTCCGGTGTCTCGATCGGGCACACACGGCCGTAGTGGGTCGGGTGCACGTCGCGCACTTCGAAGCCCGCACGTTCGCGCGTCAGACCGCCCGGCCCCAGTGCGGAGATGCGACGCTTGTGCGTCACTTCAGCCAGCGGGTTGGTCTGGTCCATGAACTGCGACAGTTGCGAGGAACCGAAGAATTCCTTCACCGCAGCCGAGATCGGCTTGGCGTTGATCAGGTCGTGCGGCATCAGGTTGTCCGCTTCGGCTTGGCCCAAGCGTTCCTTCACGGCGCGCTCGACGCGTGCCAGACCGGTACGGAACTGGTTTTCGGCCAGTTCGCCTACGGCACGCACGCGACGGTTACCCAAGTGATCGATGTCATCGATCTCGCCGCGACCGTTGCGCAACTCGACCAGGATACGGATGACGTCCACGATGTCCTCGTTGGACAAAGTGACCGCCCCTGTCAACTCTTCGCGACCAACGCGACGGTTGAACTTCATACGGCCCACAGCCGACAAATCGTAACGCTCTTCGTTGAAGAACAGGCCATTGAACAGCGCTTCCACTGCATCTTCAGTAGGCGGCTCGCCGGGGCGCATCATGCGATAGATCGCCACGCGTGCGGTCCACACGTCGGTTGTCTCATCGGTGCGCAGAGTCTGCGAAATGAACGCTCCCTGGTCCAGATCGTTGGTGTACAGCGTGTTAATCTTGCTGATGCCAGCTGCCTGCAGCTTGCCGATCAATGTTTCGGTGATCTCGTCGTTGGCATTGGCGATGACCTCGCCGCTGTCCTTGTCCACGATGTTGTGTGCCAGCACGCGTCCCATCAGGAAATCGTCGCCCACGGTCAGCTTGTCGATACCCGCTTCCTGCATCTCGCGGATATGGCGCACGGTGATGCGCTTGTCCTTGGTCACGATGACCTTGCCGCCTTTGCCTTCGATATCGAAGCGCGCGATCTCGCCGCGCAGGCGCTCGGGAACCACCTCGAACTGCGTACCCTTCTTGCCGAAGTGGAACGTGTCGAACTGGAAGAACATCTGCAGGATCTGCTCCGGTGTGTAGCCCAGCGACTTCAACAGGATGGTCACCGGCATCTTGCGGCGACGGTCGATACGGAAATACACGAAATCTTTGGCATCGAACTCGAAGTCCAGCCAGGAACCGCGGTAAGGGATCACGCGCGCGGAGAACAGCAGCTTGCCGGAAGAGTGGGTCTTGCCGCGGTCATGCTCGAAGAATACGCCGGGCGAACGGTGCAGCTGCGACACGATGACGCGCTCGGTACCGTTGATCACGAACGAGCCGGTATGCGTCATCAACGGGATCTCGCCCATATAGACTTCCTGCTCCTTCACTTCCTTCACGGTCGGCTTGGATGCTTCCTTGTCCAGCAAAGTCAGGCGCACGCGGGCGCGTAGCGGCGAAGCGTAAGTCAGGCCGCGCTGTTGGCATTCGCGCACGTCGAACGGCGGCAAGCCCAAGGTATAGCTGACGAAGTCCAGACGTGCGAACTTGGTGTGGCTCTCGATCGGGAAGATCGAATTGAAGGCAGCTTGCAGACCTTCGTTCTTGCGCTGTTCTGGTGCGACCCAAGCTTGCAGGAAATCGCTATAGGACTCCAACTGGGTAGACAGAAGGAAGGGCACCGGCAATGCGCCGACGCGCTTTGCAAAACTTTTACGAATACGTTTTTTTTCGGTAAAAGAATAGCTCATGGTATCTCCACTACAGTAGGAAAAGGTAAGGGACAATCGGCGCTCGCGCACCGCTTAACCGTTAGCTTCTACACCCGCAACAACATTCCAGATTCGTTTTCAGAAGCGGCAAAAGGCTGACGGGTTTTCCGTCAGCCTTTCTGCAAACGCTATGCTTACTTGACTTCAGCGGTTGCGCCAGCTTCGATCAGTTGCTTAGCGATCGCATCGGCATCAGCCTTGCTCACGCCTTCCTTCAAGACCTTCGGTGCGCCGTCAACCAGATCCTTGGCTTCCTTCAAGCCCAGACCAGTGATAGCACGAACCACCTTGATCACGTTAACCTTTGCTTCGCCAGCGGACTTCAGGGTTACGGTGAACTCGGTTTGCTCAGCGGCAGCAGCGCCACCAGCAGCAGCGCCACCAGCAGCAGGAGCAGCCATCGCAGCAGCGGACACGCCGAACTTCTCTTCGATTGCCTTCACCAACTCGTTCAATTCCAGCACGGACATGCTGTCCAGTGCTGCCAAAAATGCGTCTTTATCGAATGCCATGTTGTTCTTCCTGAATTAAGAGATCGAAATAAATTAAGCGGCGGCAGTATTCTTTTCTGCCACTGCAGCGAGCACGCGCGCCAGACCGGAAACGGGCGATTGCAACAGACCGCACAGTTGCGCCAGCAGCACTTCCTTGGAAGGTACGGTGGCCAGTGCGGAAACGCCCGCCTTGTCCAGCATCTTGCCGTTGTAAGCACCAGCTGTAATCACCAGCTTGTCGTTCGCCTTGGCGAATTCGTACACCACTTTCGCAGCGGCGACAGGATCAGCGCTGATGCCGTAAACCAACGGCCCCACCATCTTGTCTGCCAACGCCTCGAACTGAGTGCCTTGCACCGCACGGCGTGCCAGCGTGTTCTTCAACACGCGAACATACACACCAGAATTACGCGCATTCGCACGGAACTTGGTGATGTCGCCGACTTCGATGCCGCGATACTCAGCCAATACGATAGTCTGCGCCTGCGCCACTTGTGCGCTGACTTCTGCGACCACCGCTTGCTTTTCTTGCAGATTAAGACCCAAAGTCTTCCTCCATCTTCACAGCGGAATATCTTGCCGTAGCCCGATATCCCTTGATTAACGACCGCGTCCTCAAGACAGGGAAATACAAATACTTCCTGCTCGCGGGCACACCATCTACGTGGGCCGACGCAACTTCCGTCGATTAGATCTCCGGCCAACCACGCCTTCGACACCTACGGTCTTTGATAATCTGCCTATACCGCCAGCAGTCAAAGAACAAATGGCAACGGGGCAACCCCGTCGCCAAATTCAAAACATTACGCTACCAGGCTCGCCTGTTCGACGCGAATACCGACACCCATGGTGCTGGAGATCGCAACCTTCTTCAGGTACACGCCCTTGGAAGTAGCTGGTTTGGCCTTGTTCAATGCATCGATCAGCGCCAACATGTTCTCGCGCAGAGCTTCGGGCGCGAACGAAGCGCGGCCGATGGTGCACTGCACGATGCCGTTCTTGTCGGTACGGTATTGAACCTGACCGGCCTTGGCGTTCTTCACCGCGCCTGCCACATCGGCAGTCACCGTGCCCACCTTGGGGTTAGGCATCAAACCGCGCGGACCGAGGATCTGACCCAACTGACCGACGATACGCATCGCATCGGGAGATGCCATCAACCACGTCGAAATCCATCTTGCCGGCCTTGATGCTTTCGGCCAGATCGTCGAAACCGACGATGTCTGCACCAGCGGCCTTGGCTTCTTCAGCCTTGGCGCCTTGCGCGAACACGGCCACGCGCATGGTCTTGCCGGTACCCTTGGGCAACACCACGGAACCACGCACCAGCTGGTCCGACTTCTTGGCATCGATACCCAGGTTCACAGCCACGTCGATGGACTCATCGAACTTGGCCTTGGCAGTCTCTTTCACCAGCTTCAGCGCTTCATCCAGTGCATACAGCTTGTTGCGATCGACCTTGGCGACCAGCGCCTTATAACGTTTGGAAACTTGTGCCATGTTATTTCACCCCTTCCACGGTAATGCCCATGCTGCGCGCGCTACCAGCGATGGTGCGTACTGCGGCGTCCAGATCAGCTGCCGTCAGGTCGGGCTGCTTGGCCTTGGCGATGTCTTCCGCTTGCTTGCGGGTCAGCTTGCCAACCTTGTCGGTATGCGGCGTCTTGCTGCCCTTTTGCACGCCGGCCGCCTTCTTGATCAGAATGGTCGCGGGCGGAGTCTTCATCACGAAGGTGAAGCTCTTGTCCGCAAACGCGGTGATCACCACCGGGATCGGCAGACCGGGCTCGACACCCTGGGTCTGCGCGTTGAACGCCTTGCAGAACTCCATGATGTTCAGGCCGCGCTGACCGAGAGCGGGACCGATGGGAGGACTGGGGTTGGCCTTACCGGCCGGGACTTGCAGCTTGATATAGCCGATGATTTTCTTTGCCACGTTGCTACTCCTTACTTAGTGGGTTAAACGCATACCGCAACTGCTCCGATACACTCCCCGTTTGCCATGCCGGAAATTTCCGGCGCTCAACATCAGGCTTTTTCGACTTGCCCGAAATTCAGTTCCACAGGTGTGGAGCGACCAAAAATGGTGACCGCCACCCGCAGCTTGCTCTTGTCGTAATTGACGTCTTCCACCATACCGTGGAAATCCGTGAATGGACCTTCCTTGACACGCACCGCCTCGCCCACTTCGAACAACACCTTGGGACGCGGCTTTTCAACACCTGCCTGCATCTGCGACATGATGTTATCGACTTCTTTCTGACTGATCGGTGTCGGCTTCATGGCCGAACCACCGAGGAAGCCGGTGACCTTGGGCGTATTCTTCACCAAGTGCCAGCTCTCGTCGGTCATCTCCATCTCGACCAGCACGTAACCAGGAAAGAATTTGCGTTCGCTGATGCTCTTCTGACCGGACTTCAGCTCGACCACTTCTTCGACCGGCACGAGGATCTGACCGAACAGGTCTTCCATCCCCTCACGCACGATGCGCTCTACAAGAGCACGCTGCACGCTCTTCTCGAACTGCGAGTACGTATGCACCACATACCAACGCTTGGCCATCACTCACTCCGTCCCATCAGTTTATTGACGATCAGCAACAGACTCGCGTCCACCGCCCACAGGAACAGCGCCATCACCACCGCAAACAGGATCACCACTGCGGTAGTCTGCATCGTTTCTTTGCGTGTCGGCCACACCACGCGCTTGGCTTCCGCCACCGAATCCTTGGCAAAGCCGAAGAACTGCTTGCCGGATACAGTCGTCCAGAACACGCCCGCCGCCAGCAACACGCCGAGCAATACCGACAATACGCGCAACACTGCCGCGCTGTCGTGCAATGCGTAGAAGCCGACCACACCTGCCACGACAAGCAGGAATGCAACCAGCAATTTGATCTTGTCAGCCATGTACGAACTGTCCGTTTCTACTTACTAACTGGCAGGCCAGGAGGGTCTCGAACCCCCAACCCTCGGTTTTGGAGACCGATACTCTACCAATTGAGCTACTGGCCTATAAACCCACAAATGACGACGACGGAGCGAACTGCTTCGCTCCGTCGGCATCGACTTTTATTACTCGATGATCTTCGCAACCACACCGGCGCCGACGGTACGACCACCTTCGCGGATCGCGAAGCGCAGACCTTCTTCCATCGCGATCGGGTTGATCAGGTTCACGGTGATGCTGACGTTGTCGCCAGGCATGACCATTTCGGTACCGGCCGGCAGTTCAACCGCACCGGTCACGTCGGTGGTACGGAAGTAGAACTGGGGACGGTAGCCCTGGAAGAACGGGGTATGACGACCGCCTTCTTCCTTGCCCAGAACGTAGATCTCGGCTGTGAACTTGGTGTGCGGCTTGATGGAACCCGGCTTGGCACAGCACTTGGCCACGCTCGACTTCTTCACGCTTGGTGCCGCGCAGCAGCACGCCGACGTTGTCGCCTGCTTGACCTTGGTCCAGCAGCTTGCGGAACATTTCAACGCCGGTGCAGGTGGTCTTCAGGGTGGGCTTGATACCGACGATTTCGAGTTCTTCGCCAACCTTGACGATGCCGCGCTCGATACGGCCGGTAACAACGGTGCCGCGACCGGAGATGGAGAATACGTCTTCAACCGGCATCAGGAAGGCGCCGTCGATGGCGCGCTCAGGTGTCGGGATGTAGGTGTCCAGTGCTTCGGCCAGACGGAAGATGGAGGGCTCGCCCAGTTCGCTCTGGTCGCCTTCCACTGCCAGCTTGGCGCTGCCGTGGATGATCGGGATGTCGTCGCCGGGGAAGTCGTACTTGGAGAGCAGCTCGCGCACTTCCATTTCGACCAGTTCCAGCAGTTCTGCGTCGTCAACCATGTCGCACTTGTTCAGGAACACGACGATGTAAGGTACGCCCACTTGACGTGCCAGCAGGATGTGCTCGCGGGTCTGAGGCATCGGGCCGTCAGCTGCGGACACGACCAGGATCGCGCCGTCCATCTGGGCTGCACCGGTGATCATGTTCTTGACGTAGTCGGCGTGGCCCGGGCAGTCAACGTGGGCGTAGTGACGGGTCTGCGGTTTCGTATTCGACGTGGGCAGTGTTGATGGTAATACCGCGCGCCTTTTCTTCCGGCGCTGCGTCGATCTGGTCGTAGGCTTTGGCTTCGCCGCCAAACTTCTTCGACAATACGGTGGTGATCGCCGCTGTCAGGGTGGTCTTGCCGTGGTCAACGTGGCCAATCG
This sequence comes from uncultured beta proteobacterium, assembly GCA_963715005.1. Lineage (GTDB taxonomy): Bacteria > Pseudomonadota > Gammaproteobacteria > Burkholderiales > Gallionellaceae > Sideroxyarcus. The sequence continues at coordinate 27,759 of CAVQQO010000001.1, forward strand.
TGCCTACGTTCACGTGCGGTTTGGTACGTTCAAATTTGCTCTTTGCCATGATTTATCCCCTATCAATGCCAAACATTATTCACAAAAAAACTTGGTGCCCATGGCGAGAATCGGACTCGCGACCTCTCCCTTACCAAGGGAGTGCTCTACCACTGAGCCACATGGGCAAACTAAAACTGGAGCGGGTGAAGGGAATCGAACCCTCGTCATAAGCTTGGAAGGCTTCTGCTCTACCATTGAGCTACACCCGCACAAAACCCAACACCAGCCCACTTAACCTACTAAAAGCAAACTGCAAAAATCTGGTGGAGGGGGAAGGATTCGAACCTTCGTACTCTAAGAGGTCAGATTTACAGTCTGATGCCTTTAACCACTCGGCCACCCCTCCAAAATGAGCGCGCGATTATCCATATAACCGCGCACTATGTCAAAGGGAATATCGGAATTTTCAGCAAGAAGCAGGCCAACCTGACCATTCCGCACTAAAACCGCACGCGGGAACTCAGGGAATCACCTTCAATTCATCCAGTAGATCCAGCAAGGCCTCTGCCGAATAGCGGCACTCCTTGTCCTTGGCCATCATCCGGTCCAGGAAGAATTGCAGATGACGATAATGCGTTGGCAGCTGGGGAACGGGGGCATGCAGGTGTTGCCGTATGATCTCTTTCAGCGTCTCACCTTGATACGGTTTCTCGCCGGTCAGCATATTAAAGAATACTGCCCCCATGCTGTAGATGTCGGTACTTTCATTCTCGGCTTCGCCGAGAGCCTGTTCGGGGCTCATGAAATATGGAGTGCCGACAATATATTCCAATGTGTCGTGATGACGCGCCTCATATATACGCCGCGCGACGCCAAAGTCAGCCAGCACCGCCGTGCCGTCGCCGCGCAACATGATATTCTCCGGTTTGATATCACGGTGGATGATACCCATACGGTGCACCTCCACCAGTGCCTGCACCATCTCGCGCAGCACCCTCCACGCCTGTTCCGGCTCCATACCTTTACTTCCGATGCACTGTTTGAGTGTGCCGCCGGGGAGATACTCCATCACAATGAACAATGCATCATCGGTGACACCCTGCTCATATATCTGCAGTACATTGGGATGGCGCACCTGTTCCAGCAAGCCGTATTCTTCGACAAAGCGATATAGCACATCGCTGTCTTCTGAAACGCTGCTATCAGCGAATTTCAGTGCCAGACGTGCGCCATCGCGCAAGCGCTCGACCAGGAATACCCGCGACATCCCGCCTTGCCCGATCAGTCCCAGACAGCGATAGCCCGGTATCACCGGAAAATCCGTCGAAGCCGCGCCTGCAGTAGCGGCATACTTTACGGGGTCAAACACGGGATAACGTCCGGAAAGTGTGCCGCGTTCCAATAGCAGCGTGGTATCCAAGACCCTGTCCGTTTCAGCCCCAGTTTCGAACATCTCTTCCTCGCCGTCGCGTACCACCACCACATCCGCCACATGCACCGGATGCTTAAGCCATTCCGCCCCAATCATGGCACGCTGGCGCGTCTGCACACCCCGACCGGCCGCTTCCAGCGCCTGTCCACTACACACCACTTTCCAGCCCAGCTTCCTGGATTTGACCGCCAGCAAGGAAGCGACGGAAACTGCATGCCCGCTCACCACTTGCTGAATAAGGGGGGACAGGCCAAATTCTGAAAATATCAGATCGCCGCTATGGATGCCGATACCAACGCTGAACTTGACCAATCCCGGCTCGGAGAAAGCTTGCCGAATCCAGAAGCGCGTCTGGTAACCGACCATCGCGATCGCCAGCGCACAACGCAATGCACGACGGGCATGTACGTCCGCCCCCTCCACCTTGGAGAAGGTCAGCACCATACCGTGATTGCTGATCGAAGTGACGACCCCCTGCTGTTGCGCGGCCTGGAAGCAGACCTTCTCATAATAGTTAGCCATCAGATCGTTCAGGCTACTTAATGAGAGGCTCTCTGTCAGATGAATGAAGTCGCGGATGACGACGCTTACCACCGTCGCCTCGATCGGCAAAACCTTCGACTCTGTAGATATAGTCCTCTCCTTCACAACATACCCTTTTCCGCGAACGACAGACAGGCCGCACCTGCCACGATGAAATGATCCAGCACACGTACATCCACCAGTTGCAGCGCCTGTTTCAAGGCATCGGTAAGCAGTTGGTCAGACTGGCTCGGTTCCGCCACACCCGAAGGGTGATTATGCGCGAAGATCAGTGCGGCAGCATTATGATGCAAGGCACGCTTAACGACCTCGCGCGGATACACGCTGGTCTGCGTCAAGGTACCCTGGAACAACTCCTCGGTGGCCATCACCCGATGCTGCGCATCCAGAAAGATCGCGACGAACACCTCTTGCGGCTTGGTGCGCAACAATAATTGCAAGTACTCGCGCACCGCCCGCGGTGAATTCAGCGAATCACCGGACCGCATCTCCTCCTGCAATGCGCGCCGCGACATCTCCAATACCGCCTGCAACTGTACAAATTTCGCCTGCCCCATGCCGTGTATATTGCAGAACTCTTGTTCACCGGCCGCAAACAACTGGGTGAGAGTGCCAAAGCGAGCGAGCAGACCACGCGCAAGGTCAACCGCACTCTTGCCGACAACGCCCGTGCGCAAGAAAATCGCCAGCAATTCCGCATCGGACAACGCCGCAGCACCGCGCTGCAACAACTTCTCTCGGGGCCGTTCGCCGGCAGGCCAGTCAGTGATGCTCATCACTTCACCTTTCACAAAATTGCGTAAGCAATGAAAAAGAGTGGTTATCAGAAACCTTTGCCTTATGCTGATGTTGGCGCGGATAGAGTTGAGCTCGAGGTTCAAGACACAAGCTAGCGCTCTCTAAAAATAGGGTCAATATGCCGGGAGGTCTAGATACTAGCCTATATCCTTCCAATCTTAGTAAGCAGAGTATCCGCGGCACTTAAACAAACAGCGTAGTCAAAATACCCCCTCCCTGGTTACAGCCATCGCTTCTTCAAAGGCCAACCTCTGATCGCCAAACACACCTGCGCCATGCAAGGCGCTTTCTTGCTAAGATGCACGGCATTATGGATACGTCCCAGACAAAACGCATCGTGCTCGGCATCACTGGCGGGATCGCAGCCTACAAGGCAGCGGAGTTGGCACGCCTGCTGGTGAAACAAAACATTGAGGTGCAGGTAGTGATGACGGAAGCGGCGACGCATTTCATCACGCCCGCGACGATGCAGGCACTCACCGGACATCCAGTTCTGCTCGACCAGTGGCAGGACGACAAGGGCATGGCTCACATCCATTCCAGCCGCGTCGCCGATGCCATCGTCATCGCCCCCGCCACGGCGGATTTCATCGCCAAGCTGGCGCATGGCATGGCCGATGACCTGCTCTCCACCATATGTCTGGCGCGCGACTGCCCGTTGCTGGTCGCGCCGGCGATGAACAAACAGATGTGGTCGAACGCAGCCACGCAGCGCAATGTGCGGCAGCTCGCCGCCGATGGCGTGACGCTGCTCGGTCCGGCCAGCGGCGCGCAAGCCTGCGGCGAGGAAGGCATGGGGCGCATGCTGGAGGCGGAAGAGCTGGCACGGGACATCATGGCCGCCTTTCAACCCAAGCTGTTGACCGGCTGCAAGGTACTCATCACCGCCGGCCCAACCTATGAAGCCATCGATGCGGTGCGCGGCATCACCAATCGCAGCAGCGGGAAGATGGGCTATGCCATCGCGCGGGCCGCGCTGGAAATGGGGGCAGAAGTCACGCTGGTCTCCGGCCCGACCGCCCTCAGCAAACCTCACGGTGCACAAATAGTAGACGTTACAAGTGCCGCCGAAATGTTTGATGCCGTAAAACAACATGCAACACATACAGATATGTTCATCGGTGTGGCGGCGGTAGCCGATTACCGCGCGGCTCAACCGAGCGAACAGAAGATCAAGAAAAGCGATGCCAAACTGACGCTGGAGCTACTGCCCAACCCGGACATCCTCGCTTATGTGGCCAACCTGCCCAAGCCGCCGTTCTGCGTGGGTTTCGCAGCGGAGAGCGAGCAGCTACGCGAGCATGCCACCGCCAAACGCAACAAGAAGAACATTCCCTTGCTGGCCGCCAATCTGGCGCAGAACGCCATCGGCAGCGACGACAACGAACTGGTATTGTTCGACGATGCAGGCGAGCATGTGCTGCCGCGCGCCGATAAACTCACTCTGGCGCGGGCACTGCTGCGCCACGCCGCCACACTCTACAAGAAAGGGAACCAACAATGAAAAAAGTGGATGTGAAGATTATCGACCCGCGCCTGCACGAGCACCCGCCCGCCTATGCCACGCCCGGCTCGGCCGGCATCGACATGCGCGCCTGCATCGATGGCAGCATGACCATCCAGCCGGGACAGTGCGAACTCATCCCCAGCGGCATCGCCCTGCATCTGAATGACCCGCACTATGCGGCGATGATCCTGCCGCGCTCAGGCCTGGGCCACAAGCACGGCATCGTGCTCGGCAATCTGGTCGGGTTGATCGATTCGGATTACCAAGGCCAGATCTTCATCTCGATCTGGAACCGCGGCCATCACCCGTTTGCGCTGATGCCGATGGAACGCATCGCGCAACTGGTCATCGTGCCGGTGGCACAAGTGCAATTCAACATCGTGGAAGAGTTCCCCCTCAGCCAACGCGGCACAAACGGCTTCGGCAGCACCGGCAAGCATTAATGGAATTCAAAAACAAAAAAGCCCGCATCAAGCGGGCTTTTTTGTGGGCATCAATAATATCTACTAGTGCTCCAGCGCCAACTCCAGTTCAGTGCTGTCACCTTTGCGCACCGAGACCTTCTCGGATGCAGTCTTGTATCCTTTCGATTTCACTTCCACTTTATGCACGCCGGGAGTCGTCTCTATGCGTAGCGGCGACATGCCGTAATACACGCCGTCCAGATAGACCTTGGAGCGGGTCGGCTCGGTATTGACCAGCAGCACTCCGTTCGACGAAACCGATGCCCTGTCATTTGAAACAGGCACCACTGAAGAAGAAACAACTGGCACAGGAGCGGCGGCAGCACCCGGCGTCACCAAGACCGTGACCCCAGGAATCACTTTGGTTCCGGGTGTCAGATTAAACAACTCGGGACGAGTTGCAACCAATACGGAGTGTATGGATTCCGCTGTCTTGTCCGCCACGATTCCAACTTGCTGTTTCAGATAATCCGCAACATCACTCTTGCTGTTGCCCGACACACCCGCAAAGCGATCATTCTTCTGTTCCACCTCTCCGGCCCAAACCACTTTCCCGCTGCCGACCTCTTTCAGCGTAGTTTCCAGCTTGATGAGTACCTGGTCGCGATTCTTAATGTCGTATTTCAGCTCTTTGACCATGCCGCTCAGCTCAAACAAGGCATTGCCATCGTCTTTGGCCAATAGCTGTATGCCCGCTTCGTCCAGTCGTTTGCGCACAGCACCAGCCACCAAGTCCGTCACATCGCGATCCAGGATGATTTCCGTCCCGGACATCCCCGGCACACGCACCTCTGCAGTACCGACCTTGCGCGGACTGGTCACATTGCGCCCATCGACATAACCCGCGATACGGATGGAAGCAAGGTACTTGACCTTTACAGCATTGGGATTGGGTTTTTCACTGTCACTTACGTGAATATCGTTATCGGTCAAGGTGGCGCAGCCTGCCAACACGATTCCGGCCACCCCTGAAATCAAATACAAAGCAAAACGACTCATCAAATCCCCACCTTTATATTTATAGCCTCACGCCGGATGAACGTGAGGCAATCGACTGCTTAATGCATTCCGACCGAGGCTTCGATCTCGGCGAACATTTTGGCGACTTCGGCCGTCTTGAGTTGCACCCCCAGCTGCCGCGCTATCTGTGTCGCCGAGAACAAACCACGCACAGTCTGGCTGCCGTCCGCATTCTCCTCGACCACCAAGGCGTGCTGCCGGCCAGCCGCTTTCAAGGTGGCAAGGATGCTACCCACCTTCGCCTGCTGTACATCGTCGAGCTTCAACACTTCCAAGTCGCGTTGCACCGTCATCACGTCGCGTACCATGATATCGGCATGCGTCCCGCCCACCTGCTGCAAGAAACGCACCGGTTTTTCGCCCAGAACATCGGTTGCCGTCAACAAGCCGGTGACCTTGTCCGCATCATCCAACACCAGCAATGTCCGCACACCGTAACGGATCATCTTGGCATTCGCCTTATCCAGGGGAGTTTTGGCTCGCACATTGACGACCGACACGCTGCGCAGGTCGGTCATCACGTTAACAGCGGAATCGTTCAGAGTAATATTCTGCGGCAACACCTGCGTCGGTCTTGCGAAACCGGAACCGACTTTGAAGGGATGACTGGTCAACGGCGCGAAACTCTTGCTCATGGCTATCCTCCTTGGGTTAACTGCTTGGCTTCCTCTATATTGCTGTCCGACATCTTCCCGACCGACTCTCTGCGCGCACCACCTTTCAAGGCAGGCAGATAACGCACCAACTCATTCAAAGCCATGCGGTACACCTCGCGCTTGAATTCGATCACGCTGTCCAGTTCGACCCAATATTCGTTCCAGCGCCAGGCATCAAACTCAGGATGCCCTGTCGCGCGCAGCGACACATCACAATCGCGCCCGACCAAACGCAGCAAGAACCATATCTGCTTCTGCCCCCTGTAGTTGCCGCGCGATTCGCGTTTAACCCAACTTTGCGGCACATCGTAACGCATCCAATCGCGGGTACGCCCAAGTATCTGGACGTGGCAAGATTGCAGCCCAACCTCTTCGTGCAATTCGCGGTACATCGCCTGCTCCGGCGTCTCGCCGTGCTGGATGCCGCCTTGTGGAAATTGCCATGCATCCTGCCTGATGCGCTTGCCCCAAAATACCTGATTTTTTGCGTTAGTCAGTATGATGCCGACATTTGGGCGATAACCTTCACGGTCTATCATGATTCGCCCCACACTGTTTTTCAATGAGGCGGATTGTTCCACATTTCGCACCCCCTGAAAAGAAAAAGCGGCTATCCAGCCGCTTTCCCCACTGCTTACAGACGCGCTAGCCAACGAGTTCGTTATTCAACTCGGTCAAAGCCATGACAACCCTGTGCGACACATGTTTATAACTCCCATCCATCAAGGCATGCGCCGAAGCATGCTCGTTAACCTGGGCATGGCGCACGATCTGTCCCGCCAATTGGTGAAACGTCGCATGATCCTCGCGCAGATTATGGAAGGCTTGCGCACCATCAAAATGCTCGCGTGCCGGACCGTGTATCCATTGACCCAGCTTGCATTGGTCGTCCCGGCACACCACGTCCGCATCGAGCTTCTCATCGGATGTTCCGTCCAGACATTTCTGCAAACGCAATTTCCAGCTGACGTGCGCAGCTACCGCTTCACTTATATCTATCTCATCACCGATTTCTTTTTTCTTCTCGGTGCCAAACAAATTGCCGAAAAACCCCATTGCCTGCCCCCCAGTTGTTATTTGTGAACTCATAGCGTTGGCATACCCCCAGCCTCCGCGACCACAGTTTACCCGCAATGGCAAAGTGCAAACTACCCAACTTGCAGTAGAATCGCGCCCTCCAACAAGCACTAACGAGTCAACAACATGCGCGTTTCCCAATTTTTCATCTCCACACTGAAAGAAGCCCCCTCCGAAGCCGAGCTGCCTAGCCATCGCCTGATGCTGCGCGCGGGCTATATCCGCAAACTCTCCAGCGGTTTGTACACTTGGATGCCCCTGGGTCTGCGCGTGCTGCGCAAGGTCGAAGCGGTGGTGCGCGAAGAGATGGACCGGAGCGGCGGCATCGAATTGCTGATGCCTGCCGTGCAGCCCGCCGAACTGTGGCAGGAGACCGGGCGCTGGGAAGTGTTCGGACCGCAGATGCTGAAGATCAAGGACAGGCACGACAACCTGTTCTGCTTCGGTCCTACCCATGAAGAGGTCATCACCGACATCGCGCGCCGCGAGGTAAAGAGCTACCGCCAGTTGCCGCTGAATTTCTACCAGATCCAGACCAAGTTCCGCGACGAGGTACGTCCGCGCTTCGGCGTGATGCGCGCACGCGAGTTCGTGATGAAGGATGCCTACTCCTTCCACAGCAGCTTCGAGAGCCTGGAACAAACCTACCGCGTGATGTACGAGACCTACACCCGCATCTTCACCCGCCTGGGCCTGCAGTTCCGCGCCGTCGCGGCGGACACCGGCGCCATCGGCGGCAGCGGCTCTCATGAATTCCATGTGCTGGCCGATTCCGGCGAAGATGCACTGGCCTTTTGCCCTAACTCCGATTACGCCGCCAACGTGGAATTGGCCGAGGCTGTTGCGCCCGCCGCACCACGCGCCGCAGCCACACAGGAGATGCAAAAAGTCATCACTCCGGGACAGAAGACCATCGAGGAAGTCGCGGCATTCTTCAACACTTCTGCCAGGAGCGTATTGAAAGCCATCGCCGTGATGACGCATGAGAACGAGTTCGTGCTGCTGTTGTTGCGCGGCGACCACCAGCTCAACGAGATCAAGGCATCCAAGGTGCTGGGAGAGTTCCGCTTCGCCAGCGAAGACGAAGTGCATCGCCACATGAACTGCCGCACCGGCTACATCGGCCCGGTGAACGTGCCCACACAATTCTTCACCACCGCGCTGCCTAATGGTGAATCAACACAAGCTCGTCGCGAAATTCGCATCCTTGCAGACCGCGCCGCCGCCGCGCTGAGCGATTTCATCTGCGGCGCCAACGACGACGGCTTCCATCTGACCGGCGTCAACTTCGGCCGCGACGTGCCGCTGGATGAAGCCAACGTGCACGACCTGCGCAACGTGGTCGCGGGCGATGCCTCGCCCGACGGCAAAGGCACGCTGGAACTGTGCCGCGGCATCGAAGTCGGCCACATCTTCCAGTTGCGCACCAAGTATTCCGAAGCGCTGCAAGCCACCTATCTGGACGAGAACGGCAAGGCGCAGGTGATGGAGATGGGCTGCTACGGCATCGGCGTGTCGCGCATCGTGGCCGCCGCCATCGAGCAGAACTTCGACGAGCGCGGCATCACCATGCCCGCCGGCATGGCCCCGTTCCAGGTCGCCATCGCACCCATCGGCATCAAGAAGAGCGAGGCCGTGCGCAATGCGGCGGAACAACTCTATGCCGAACTCACCGCCGCCGGCATCGAAGTGCTGCTGGACGACCGCGACGAACGTCCCGGCGTGATGTTCGCCGATCTGGAGCTGATCGGCATCCCGCACCGCATCGTGATCGGCGACCGCAGCCTGAAGGAAGGCAAGGTGGAATACCAGGGCCGCCGCGATGAAGCCGCGCAGGCCGTTGCCTTGCAAGATGTCGCCAAGCTCGTACAATCCAAGCTATGAAACTGATTACGGCACTCCGCAAGCCTTTGCTCACGCTGTCGTTGACAGCGGCGGGGGTGTGTTTTGCCATCAGCGCACAGGCCGGCGCGCAGAGAGAAGAAGTGCTTTCTGCCAGCGTGCGCAGCATGCTGCAACGTGCCGTGTCGGATCAGGCCGCGCCCAAGCTCGCCTTCTCTTCGCAACAGGAAGCGCAGCTGTGGCTGGATGAGATGTCGCAACGCTTGGCGAAGCGCATGCCGGATGCGGAGTATCGTTTCGACTTCCTCAGCACGGTGCATTACGAGGCAACCCGCGCCGGGCCTGGATCCGCACCTGGTGCTGGGCTTGATCGAGGTGGAGAGCGGCTTCCGGAAATATGCGTTGTCGAACGTAGGTGCACGCGGCTACATGCAAGTGATGCCGTTCTGGACCAAAGCGATCGGCACCGGGGACCAGAACCTGTTCCACCTGCGCACCAACCTGCGCTACGGTTGCACCATCCTGCGTCACTATCTGGATCTGGAAAAAGGCGACCTGTATCGCGCGCTGGGACGTTACAACGGCAGTCTGGGCAAACCCGAATACCCCAACCTGGTAAAGGCCGCCTGGCACAAACACTGGTCGAAGCCGCAACGCGACGCTGGACGCCGCACCAGTTGATCACTGCTGTTTCTTGCTTTTGCTCTTGATGTAGGACTCGACGCTCGCCCGCGTCACCGTCCCTTCCTGATAACTCACCAGCTTGCCCGTCGGATCGTATAGATAGGAAGTCGGCAGTACCTCCACCTCGCCCACCTGTTCCGCAAGGTCGGTAATCGCCCACCACAATGGGATAACTGACACGCTTTTTGGCAACGAAGTCCTTGACCGACTTCTCGCTAGAATCCAGTGCCACACCGATCACCACCAGATCGGTATTTTTGTGCGCCTCGTGCAGCGCCACCAGATCGGGGACTTCTTGCAGACAGGGCGGACACCAGGTCGCCCAGAAATTGACCAACACCCACTTGCCGCGATAGTCGGACAGGCGTTGCGCCTGTCCTTGCATGTCCTTGAAAAGGAAATCCTGCGCGGCGGCACTGTCTGCGGCCAGCAACACAAGCGCAGCCAGCAGGATATGCCGCCACTGCATCAATGCTTCGCCTCTTCCGTACTGCCTTCTTGCTGATGTTCATCGCCATGCTTGCCTTCGGCCGCATGCGTCCAGTACAGCGCAAGCGCGATCAGCGCGATGGCGGCGCCGAAATAGACCAGATCGATGGGTTGCGCGATATGCATGTTCAGAGCTTCCTCGAACAGGGTCACGATCATGATCATCAGGATCACCTTGGCCAGCCGCGTCTTCAGGTCGTCCAGATTGTTGATCACCAGTATCTTGCTGGATGCCTTGCTGCCATGCGCCTGATTGATGTCGCTGATGAACAGCTCATACAAACCCAGCGAGAAGATCAGCATCACTGTGGCCAGCAGGTAGCCGTCCACCACCTCGACGATATGCGACACCGTGGTGTCGTGCAACACCTTGCGCGCCTCGTCGGTCAGGCTGGAATCGGCATAGTGCATGGCATGCTGGAACAGGAACACCACATCCACTGTCGCCATGTAAAAAATGGCGATGCCCGCGAGCAGGCTGCCGACCACTGCGGTCAGGATGACGAAACGGCTGTTCCACAAGGCGCCTTCAAACAGGTTTTCAAAAAACTTCACAGCGATCTCCTAAGTGATTGGGTCAAACATAATTCGAACGGCGCGCATTAAAGCGCAAAAGCGTATGGGCAGCAATATGTCATGCCGCCTTATTCCACAAGTCCTGCAACGTCACGCCTTTGGGGTCGTTCATGCGTTTATCCAGCGCCGCGAACCATTGCTTGATATCGCCATCCCCGTTCTGCTTGGGCAGCATCGCCACATCCAGCAGGAACAGCTTCAGCAACTCGCTCAATTCCACCGCTTCCGGCGCGCGTACCATGCTCCACCCCAAGCCGGATAGCTTGCCCACGATCTTGGCTTTCACCAGCTTTTCCAAAATGCGTTCGACATCGTCGTAACCGATGCGCAACTGGCGCGACAACGCCGGCAGTGTCTGCACCTCGCCCTTGCCCAGCCCCTTGTGCATCAGCTTGAGGATACTCACCGCATAATAAAGCCTTGCCGCCTGATCCAGCCGCAAGGAATGCGTGCTGCGCCAATGCGAAAGCGAAGCGGTGATGATCGCGCCGAACAACACGGTAAGCCAGGAAAAATAGATCCACATCAGAAAGATCGGCACGCTGGCGAACGCGCCGTACACCAGCTTGTACGTGGGAAAGTGCGAGACGTAGAACGCAAAGGCATGGTTCATCGATTCGAACGCCAGCGCCGCGATCAGTCCGCCGATGATGGCATGCCGCATCGGCACATAACGGTTGGGCACGACACGGAACAGCAGGGTAAAAGCAGCCGTCGTCAGGATGACCGGGATGACCTTCAGCACGTCCATTCTCACCGATGGTATCTGCTGCACATATCCCGCTGACAATCCGGCCAGCCAGGAGGTAAGCGACAGACTGCCGCCCACCAGCAGCGGCGCCAGCGTCAGCACAGCCCAATACACCAGCACGCGCTGCAACAGGCTGCGCGGACGCGACACGCGCCAGATCATGTTGAAGGCGTTGTCGATGGTCAGCATCATCAGCATCGCCGTAACAGCAAGGAACACGATACCCACCGCCGTCAGGCGCGATGCACTTTCGGCGAACTGCTCCATGTAGCGCGATATCATCTTGCCGCCGGTCTCCGGCATCATGTTGGACAGGATGAAGTCCTTGATGTGCGACGAATAGTCGTTGAACACCGGGAACGCCGAGAACAGGGTCAGCGCGATGGTGATCAGCGGAACGACCGACAGCAGCGTGGTGAAAGTCAGGCTCGCCGCCATTTGCGTGCATCGATCCTCCTGCAGCCGCACGGTAACGTAGCGCAAAAAACGGAAAGAATCGACAATGCCAAAATTGGGACGTTTAAAATTCGATAGCTTCAACTCGGAAAGTTTCATAAGCCCTAGCAACTGAATACAATACGCACATGATACCCGACAAAACCGCTCCGCAAAGCACCGCCCGTTCTGCGCGCCAACTGCTGCGCGCCCATCGCTACGGTGCGCTCTGCACCCTGTCGAAAAAGTTCGACGGCCACCCGTTCGGCTCCATCACCCCGTATCTGGTGGATCACGACGGCAGTCTGCTCATCCTGATCAGCGCACTGGCGGAACACACCAAAAATATCCAGCACGATCCGCGCGTCAGCCTCATCACCCACAATCAGGAAGACTCGCACATCCAGACACAAGGCCGGCTCACCGTGGTCGGCACCGCCTCGCTGGTCTCCGAACGCGAACTGGCCGGCAAGCGCTACCTGCGCTATTTCCCCGAGGCACAGACCTATTACGACATGCCGGATTTTCAGTTCTACCGCATCGTGCCGCAGGCGCTGCGCTACATCGGCGGTTTCGGCGATATCCATTGGATCAAGGCCGACAGATACCAGGTGCCCGCCAATACCCTCGCTGCTGAAGAAGATGCATTGCTGGATAAGATCAACACCAAGCGCACTGCCGGGCAAGGCTTGGTAATCGGCATCGACTGTGACGGATACGACTTGCGCCTGAACGAACACACTGAGCGCCGCGACTTCTCATCCCCTGTTTTGGATGGAGCTCAGGCGCTGGACTTGCTGCAACCGTAGTCCCACTTAATAAAAAGGGCATCGCGAACGATGCCCTCTGCAAACCGCTCAAAGCGAAGAATAACTACCCTCGAATACCCCTGAGCAGAACGGATTGCTCGGCCGAATCGGATGACGTCTCCGTCACAGCGCCCTGCTTCTCTTTCGCTGCCGGATCAGCCTTACTTTTAGTGTTCGCTTTATTATCCCGCGTCGGCTTGGTTTTCTTTCCCGCCGCGGTCTCTTGCTGTGCGATCGCGAGCTTTTCTTGCTTCTTGTCCTGCGATGCCTTGCCTGCCGCGCTCTGCTCACCCGCATGCGCGCTGCCTTGCAGCAGCGCTCCGAGTATCACCACTTTCACTGTACGTTTCATTTCAGGTCTCCTTAAAACGAGGCTCTCACACCTGCGGATGTGCGCGCTCCGCTCCGGCATCCAGCTTGTTCAGCGCATTCAGGTAAGCCTTGGCCGAAGCCACCACGATGTCGGTATCCGCGCCCTGCCCGTTGACCACGCGTCCGCCCTTGGACAAACGCACCGTCACCTCGCCCTGCGCGTCGGTACCGCTGGTGATGTTGTTCACAGAATACAACAATAATTCGGTATTGCTGTGCACGATCTGCTCGATGGCCTTGAACGTCGCATCCACCGGGCCGCCGCCCTGAGCATCGGCCTGCCGTTCCTTGCCGCCGACACTCAATATCACGCGCGCCACCGGCAACACCCCGGTTTCGGAATGCGCGCCCATCGCCACAAAACGGTAGTGCTCGCTCACTTGCGTAGCCTCTTCATCGCTCACCAGTGCCTGCAAGTCCTCGTCGAAGATCTCATGCTTCTTGTCGGCCAGATCCTTGAAGCGCGCAAAGGCTGCATTCACGGCTTCTTCCCCGTCCAGCACGATGCCCAATTCCTGCAAGCGCGCGCGGAACGCGGCACGGCCCGAGTGCTTGCCCATCACCATCTTGTTCGCGCCCCAGCCCACATCTTCGGCGCGCATGATCTCGTAGGTCTCGCGGTGCTTGAGCACGCCGTCCTGGTGGATGCCGGACTCATGCGCAAACGCGTTGGCGCCGACGATCGCCTTGTTCGGCTGGATCGGATAGCCGGTGATGCTGGATACCAGCTTGGAGGTCGGTACGATCTGCGTGGTGTCGATGCGCGTGTCGCAGGTGAAGATGTCGCGGCGCGTCTTCACCGCCATCACGATCTCCTCCAGCGCTGCATTACCGGCACGCTCGCCCAGGCCGTTGATGGTGCATTCGACCTGGCGCGCACCGTTCAACACCGCGGCCAGCGAGTTGGCCGAAGCCATGCCCAAATCGTTGTGGCAATGCGTGGACCAGATCACCTTGTCGCTGTTCGGAACGCGCGCGATCAACTGCTTGAAATGCTCGCCCAACAACACCGGAATGCTGTAGCCCACGGTATCCGGAACGTTGATGGTGGTCGCACCGGCCTGGATGACGGCGTCGAAGATACGCACCAGGAAATCCATCTCGGAACGTATCGCGTCCTCGGCGGAAAACTCCACATCGTCGGTGTATTCGCGTGCCCACTTCACCGCCTGCACCGCGCGCTCCACCACCTGATCCGGCGTCATGCGCAACTTGTGCTGCATATGGATCGGCGAAGTGGCGATGAAAGTGTGGATACGACCATGCTTGGCCGGCTTGATCGCCTCGCCCGCCGCGCGCACATCCTTTTCACTGGCGCGCGCCAGCGAACATACGGTCGAACGCTCGATGACCTTGGCGATGCTGTGGATCGCGTCGGCATCGCCGGGGCTGGCGGCCGCAAAACCCGCCTCGATCACATCCACGCCCAGTTTTTCCAGCTGGCGCGCGATGCGCAACTTCTCTTCTTTGGTCATGGACGCGCCGGGGCTTTGCTCGCCGTCGCGCAAGGTGGTGTCGAATATGATTAATTTGTCAGTCATGTTTTGCTCCATCGCAATTGTTCATCCACGGCTCATCACCAACCGAGCCGCCTGCTTTGATACTTAATGGGGTGGGTTTAGTTTGCGCGCGAGCGCAGCTTCAGCGCCGCCAGCAGGCTGAAGGTGGAATGCAATTGCGAGATGTGGCGAGAGAAGTGCATGGGCAGGAATATAGCGGCTTTTATTTGGGGGCGCAACAAGCATGAAGCCGCAATAAAAGTGTGGAGCGTATTGTCCAGCCCGAAAAAACAATCTGAACTCAGTTCCTTTGATTACAAAACATCATCTTTAGCTAGATATTCTTTTCATCTTCATCACATAAGTGTTCGCACCCCTTGAATCTGCGCGATCAACTATGGCTTTTTCTACGACTTTACCCATGTAAGTGTCACTGTCGGTTTTCTTTAGTAACGCCGTGTAGTAGATTTTCTTTCCGGAAAAGAGAACCATGTAAACCTCATCACCGCTTACTGTCCCTTCCACAAAGTACAATCCAAGAGTACCGGAAAATCTCCTGCCATCTTTGATCATGGAAATTTCCCTTTCCCCATCCGCCAGTCCAGACCCCTCCCGTATCCCACTCACCAGTCAGATTAACACTCACCGGGCCGTCTTTCATCCAGCCAAGCATTTGTATCCTTCTTAGTTAACCCTCCGCATGCTGACACGGTAACAAGCCAATAGGAATGCCACAAGAATCTTGATGAATTTCATTCTGACTCCTAATCAGGCCGGTACCGTTGTGTGCTTTACGTGAGAATTACCGTAGCGGATAAGACCGGGTAGGTCAATATTAGACCGCTATTTGAACTGCGACCGGAGAATGCCCCACTGCTGCGGCCATTGCGCCATCGGGTCGCGCGTGTAGCCGCTCTTGCCGAACTGCTGCCAGCGCCCGACGATGTAGCACAGCAGCAGGTTGGCATGCGCACCGATGTCGTCGCCGACAGCCAATTTCCCTTGTGTATCGGCGATGCGCAGCGATTGTTTGAGGGTGGTCTCGATGCGGTCGAGGAACTGGTTGATGCGCTGTTGCAGGCGTTCGTCCTCGTTCACCAGCGCGTCGCCGATCAGCACGCGCGTCATGCCGCGATTCTTCTGGGCGAAGCCGAGCAGCAGTGCGAGGATGCCTTCCACCTGCTTCAATCCGTCTTGCTCCTCGGTGGCGATCTTGTTGACCAGACCGAACACGGTCTGTTCGATGAACTCGATCAGACCCTCGTACATCTGCGCCTTGCTGGCAAAGTGGCGATACAGCGCCGCCTCGGACAGGTCGAGCCGCGCCGCCAGCGCTGCGGTGGTGATCTTCTCGCCTCTGGGCTGCTCCAGCATCTCGGCGATGGTTTGCAGTATCTGTAACTTTCTTTCACCCGGTTGTTTGGTTGCCATGTCTATTCCCCTTTAAAGTTTGGACACTGCGCGCGGCAGGTCCAGCACATTGCGTATCTTCACATCCACATAACTCGGCGCATACGGCGCAGCACTGACCCACACGGTGTGCATCCCCAGCCGCTTGGCGGTCTGCAGGTTCTCCGCACTGTCTTCCACCATCACGCATTGCGCTGCCTGCAAGCGGTGTTTGCGCAACAGGCGCCGGAAGCCTTCCGCTTGCGGCTTGGGTCGGTAACGCGACTGCTCGATGGCAAACACGTCGTCAAACAGATCGTCCACGCGCAACAGTTTCAACACGGCTTGCGCGTAGTGCAGCGGCGCGTTGGAATACACCACCTTTTTTCCCCGCAGACACTTCAATACATGGCGCAAGCGCGGCTCACGCAACACCATGCCAGGCAGATCCGGGAACTGGTGCGTGTGCCACAAAAAATGGTCCGGATCGGTGCCATGCATGCCGCATCAGCCCGGTGAGCGTCGCGCCGTAGCGCTGCCAGTAATCCACGCGCAACGCATTCGCCGCCTCTTCGTCCAACTGCAAGTGTTGCTGCAGATAGGCCGTCATGCTGCGGTTGATGTGCGGAAAGATGTGCGGCATCGCATCATGCAGCGTGTTGTCCAGATCGAAAATCCAGACGCGCGATTCCATCATTTGCTTTTAATCAGCGTGCCGACACCTTCGTCGGTCAGGATCTCCAGCAACAGTGCGTGCTCCACGCGACCATCGATGATGTGCACCGAGCGCACGCCGCCGCGCGCCGCATCCAGCGCCGAACCGATCTTGGGCAGCATGCCGCCGGACAGGGTGCCGTCCGCCACCAGGTCGTCGATCTGCTTGGGCGTGAGTCCGGTGAGCAGCTTGCCGTTCTTGTCCAGCACGCCCGGCGTGTTGGTCAGCAGCACCAGCTTTTCGGCGTGCAGCACTTCTGCCAGCTTGCCTGCCACCACGTCGGCATTGATGTTCAGGGTCTCGCCGTCCGGCGACACGCCGATGGGCGCGATGACCGGAATGAAATCGCCGGAATCGAGGAAGGTGATGATGGAAGGGTCGATCTTGTTGATGTCGCCGACCAGGCCGATGTCCAGCATCTTGCCCGGTTCATCGGTACTTTCCAGCAAGAGCTTTTGGGCACGGATGAAGCTGCCGTCCTGCCCGGTCAGGCCGACCGCCTTGCCGCCATAGCGGTTGATGAGGTTGACGATGTCCTTGTTGACCTTGCCCAGCACCATCTCGACCACGTCCATGGTCTCTTCGTCGGTGACGCGCATGCCCTGGATGAACTCGCCCTGCTTGCCTACTTTCTTCAGCAGGTCGTTGATCTGCGGACCGCCGCCGTGCACCACCACGGGATTCATGCCGACCAGCTTGAGCAGCACCACATCGCGCGCGAAGCCTTCCTGCAACTTGGGGTCGGTCATGGCGTTGCCGCCGTATTTGATGACGATGGTCTTGTCGAAGAAGCGCTGGATATACGGCAGCGCTTCGGACAGGGTATGGGCTTTCTGTGCAGCTGTTGCGGCGGTCAATGGCATGTGGATTCCTTCTAAAAACTGCGCGCATTCTACCGCATACAAAAACGAAACGGGCGGCATGTAGCCGCCCGTTGCAGTCGAAGTTAACACTCCCTTACCGGTGGTCTTTTACCGCCGGATCTTGATAGTGTTTATAGCTCAACTCCAGCGCCTTCACTTCCGCTTCGACGTTGATAGTCTGCGATTTGCCCGCCCTTTCCACCACCAACGTGAGTGGCACGCGATCACCGACATTCAGGGGCTGTTTCAAGCCGACCAGTGTCAGATAGAGGCGGCGCGTGCCGAAGCTGGTGGTGCTATGCGCCTCCAGCTTCATACTACCGATCGTCTCGGTCCCCATCTTGCCGTGATGCATTACCACGCGTTGTATCTCGCCCGACGCAGCGACTGGACTGCTCACCGAACGTAAGCGTGCCGCCTTGGTGACGATGAGGTTGAGTTGCACCGTAGCGGAGGTCTGGCCCGGCACAGTCTCGCGCATCCAGACCTTTTCCACTATCACATCGCCCGCGCTCGCCCAAGCATTGCCCGCCAGCAACAGACTCACTACACAAACCAGTTTGCGCAACATGCTCGCCTCCTAATGATGGTGGTGATGCTCGTGCCCTTCGTCACTGGTCGTTTCCAGCGGCTTGATCGCCGCCAGCACCCTGACCAGGGTTGTACTGCCATCGGCGAATTGCACGGACAGCGCGAACGGCAGCTTGCGGCCTGCCTTGAGCGGATTCTTCAAACCGATCAGCATCAGATGGTTGCCGTCAGCCCCCAGCGTCACCGGTGTCTTCGCAGGCAGCGGCAATGATTCGATCGCGCGCATCTTCATCACGTCGCCATCCATGACCATACTGTGTATCTCGCCGCTTTGCGACGATCCGCTCATCACGCCGACCAGGGTCGCGGCCTTTTTGCTGGTGATGGTCAACTGTATCGAAGCGCTGTCTTGCCCCGGCGCTGTCGCACGCGCCCATGCATTGCTCACTTTTACGTCGTCGGCATAGGCTTGCGCCACACTCAACATCGCCAACAAACCTGCACACAGAATCCGTTTCATGTCTTCTCCTGAATAAAAAACGCGCCACACCTTGCGATGTGACGCGTCATTTTAGCCTGATTTATCCGATTAGAAATCGAAGTTGGCTTTTACCCACACATTGCGTCCCAGTTCATTGACGCGCGTGGTTTGTGTAAAGCCGCTCACCATGGCGCCGGCACGGCTGATGTGCTCCGCATAAGTCTTGTTGAAGACGTTATCCACACCGGCGGTCACCTGTACCGCCTTGTTGGCACGCCATCCGCCGTTCACCGAGAACACGCTGAAACCTCCCGAAGCCGCGATGTCGCGCCCGGCGATGTTGCCCTGATTCACCGCAACACGCTTCTGCGCCGCAACGGCACGCCACAGGCCGCCGAACGACCAGACCTTGTCGTCATAGTTGAGGCCAAGGCGCGCTTCCAGCGGAGGGATCTGCGCCAAGGCGGTGCCGTCCGTGTCGTTGTTGCCGTGCACATAAGCCAGGCTGCCATCCAGCTTCCAGCTCTCCGCCAACTGGTAGGCCATGCCTGCTTCAGTGCCGTAGGTCGTGGCATTCACGTTGCGTGCGATGGTTGCCGTTGCAGTGGGATTCATCATCGTCGGTTTAGGATAGCCTGACTGGATCAGGATGAAATCGGTGATCTTGTTATAGAACGCGGAGACCGATGCCGACAATGCACCTTCATGGTAGTTCAGCCCCATATCCAGTTGCGTCGTTTTCTCCGGCTTGGTGTTGAACGAACTTGCGGTCGTGGCGCTTTCAAAACTGAACAGCTCCCAATAGTCCGGCGCACGCGTGGTACGTCCGACACCGACATAAACGGTCGATGCGGCAGAAGCATCCTGCTCATAACGCGCAAATCCACTGGGCAAAGTTTCTTTGCGCGTCTGGTTCTTGGTTGGGTTCGCGACCATGCCCATCATGTCCACCGTCGTACGATAATCCGTCGCCTGCCAGCTATCCGCACGCAAGCCGAGGATCGCACGACTGCCTTCTGCCAGGTGCTGATGCAATTCCCCGAACACGCCGACGTTCTTGAATTCGGCATCCTTGACGCGAGGTTTTAGCGTGTAGTCACCCATATAGCCGGGTGCCGCCCCGGTACGACCGGTGTGAACGTTGTTTTGTGTATCCACGCCCAGCTTGAGCTGGGTCATCTCGGCCAGATTGCAGTGTTCCGACCAGTCGGCCGCCGGTCGTTTTGCGATCCGGGTTCATCGCCGCCATCATGCTTGCGGGATTGCCACCGGCACGCAGACTGTAGCTATCCATCACATGGTCGACATAGTTGTAGTACGCCTGCGCTTCGACGCCATCCAGCAAACCACCCATGTGCTGCGTGACGAGTTTCACCCCCACATTGTCGCGGGCGAACTTGGCGCCGTCCACGCTGCGGTCGGCATAGGCCGCTTTGCCGTCGCTTTTGGATGCCGTCAACTCCAGACGCGTGTTGTCATCCGGCGTCCAGCCCAATGCCGCATTGGTACTCCAGCGGGTGTAGGCAGAATGCACGGCATTGCCGTTGCCGTCCTTGTAGTCATTGGCATGCGAACGTGTCGCGCCTGCACGCAGGTAATAGTTCGCGCTGCCTGTTTGCGCATCCAGCATCTCGTCATTGCGGCCGAAACTGCCCAGCATGAGCGAGCCATGCGCTTTCGTCCCTGACTGTTCGGCGCGATTGATGATGCGCTCGAACAATACCGTACCCGCCGAATTGCCCGGACCGTACAACACGGTCTGCGGTCCTTTCAGCAAGGTGATTCGATCATAAGAAGCCGGGAAGACATAAGCGGTCGGCGGATCCATACGCCCGCCGCAACCGCCAAGGATCTGCTCGCCATCGAGCAGGATGTTCAGACGCGAACCTGCCATGCCACGGAACACCGGATCGCCATCCGTGCCGCCCTTGCGAATGACCGAGAAGCCGGGAATGGTCTTGAGATAGTCAGCGCCGTCGTGTGCAGGCACCGGCTGGCGCGGTTTCTTGGGATTGGTTTTGACGGTCAGCGGTTCGGTGCTCTGCGGAGCAGTCACTACCACCTCGTCCAAAGCCGCCGTCTCCGCGGCTTGTGCCATGTTGCCCATCGCCAGCGCAACGGCCACCACACTCATCTTCAACTTCAAGTTCATTGCAAAAATCTCCACAATTCGACGGATGAAAAAACCGCTGCGGATTGTATGAAGTATTTTTGCGGCGACCCTGCGACATATTGCCGCACCCATCGCACAGAGCGACTCCGGTAGAATCTGGCCCATGAATTATTCATTGCTCGCCACCCAGACCGGCCACTCCCATCTGCGCAGATTGTTCCTGTTGCGCTGCGGAGCTATCCTGGCCCAGTTCGCGACATTGATCCTGGTGCATCGTTTCCTGAGCCCCGATTTCGCCTGGGGGCCGATGCTGGGTGCAGTGGGATTTTTGGTCATGGTGAATGCGCTGACCTGGTGGCGGCTGTCACTCGATTTTCCGGTGGGCAATCTGGAACTGTTCCTGCAATTGTGCGTCGATGTGCTGGTGCTGACCGTGCTGCTCTATTACGGCGGCGGCTCGACCAATCCTTTCGTTTCGTTTTATCTGTTGCCGCTGGTAATCGCGGCCGCCACCCTGCCGCGCCGCCACACTTGGGGCATGGCCGCGCTGACGCTGGCCTGCTACAGCCTGTTGATGGTGTGGTATGTGCCGTTGCCGAACACTCATGCGCAACACGACCATGCAACAACGCAGGTGATGGATCACACGCACCACCACATGGATGCGCCAGCCGTCGCGGAAGCCACCTCCGCGCCGCTGGAAGATGCGTTCAACACGCATGTCCTCGGCATGTGGCTGGGCTTCGTCATCAGCGCCGTGGTGGTGGCGTATTTCGCCGTGGAGATGGCGCGCGCGGTGCGCAGCCGCGATGCGCAGCTCACCCGGGTGCGCGAGGAAACGTTGCGCAACGAACGCATCGTGGCACTCGGCACACAGGCCGCCGGCGCTGCGCACGAACTGGGTACCCCGCTCTCCACCATGTCGGTGGTCATCGGCGAGATGCGCCGCGACTGCCCTTCGCCGGAACAACAGGACAACCTGATCATCCTTGACGAACAGGTGCGCAACTGCAAACGCATCCTCGATTCCTTGCTCACGCAAGCACAGGAAACCAGCAGCGAATTGTCGGTGGAAGAATTCCTGCGCTACGTACTGAACGAATGGCAACTGTTGCGCCCGACCGTGCATTACCAACTTCATGTCAGCGGCATCCAGCCAGCGCCGCGCCTGCGCGCCGATCCGGCGTTGCGCTCGGCTTTGCTGAATCTGCTGAACAACGCCGCCGATGCCTCACCGGACGAAATGGATATCCTGTTGCTGTGGAACGACGAGAACATCACGCTGGAGATACGCGACCACGGCCCGGGACTTACGACTGAAGCTGCCGCACGCGCCGGCTCGGCCTTCTTCACCACCAAACAGGACGGGCGCGGGCTGGGCTTGTTCCTCGCCAATGCCACGCTGGAACGCTTGGGCGGCAGCGTGCGTTTGTCCAACCGGGAAGGCGGCGGCGCGACCACGGAGGTCATCTTGCCGCTGCACAGGAGAGAGGCATGAGCCAGGCCGAAAAACCTTCGTTATTGCTGGTGGATGACGACGCGACGTTCCGCACGGTATTGTCGCGCGCGTTGGAGAAACGCGGCTTTGCCGTGACCAGTGCGGACAGCGTCGAACAGGCATTGCCGCTGGCCAGCGCCAATCCTCCCGAATATGCCGTGCTGGATCTGAAGATGGACGGTGCCTCCGGGCTGGTGCTGGTGCAGAGGCTGCACGAACTCGACCCCGCCACGCGCATCGTGATGCTGACCGGCTATGCCAGCATCGCCACGGCAGTGGAAGCGATCAAGCTGGGCGCCACGCAGTATCTGTCCAAACCCGCCAATGCCGACGAGATCGTCGCCGCCTTCGGCCACCACGCCAGTGCCGACATCCCGCTCAGCGCCCATCCCGCCACGGTGGAACGCCTGGAGTGGGAGCATATCCAGCGCATATTGCGCGAGAACGGGGACAACATCTCCGCCACTGCACGCATCCTGAACATGCATCGCCGCACCCTGCAGCGCAAACTGGCGAAGCGCCCCACGGGCCTCTGAATTCCCTACTCCGTCGCCGCATCGTTTCAGCGACATACGCTGGACGTAAAAGCGGCTGCCTTTCGGGCAGCCGCTTGTATTTCTTGAAATCGGAAAAGAGGCTATGCCATCGACAAACCGGGCCGGCCGATGAGGCGCGCCGCGCAGACCGTACTGTTCACCAGTTCATTCAACTGACGCTCCAGACCTGCTTGTTGATCGACTCATTCAGTTCGGTGAGCGAAATCAACACCCGGCGCAGCGCCTGCGACAATTCGTTTTTGCGCAAATGCTCGGCGGCGATCCAGCTTCCCGCTTGTATCTTTACCTGCACTTCCGAAGCATGACGGTGAAATTCGGCATGCGCCTCGTGCAAACGTCCGAACGAACGCAGCTGCCCGAAGCGCGATGCGCCGACCCCCTTCAGCCAGGCATCCAGGTCGCAACGCTGCCCCAACTCCGCAAGATCCGAGTTTGACTCGGGCAATTCGCCATGCACGAACTCCTTCACGCGCCCGAAGAACAAGACATGCGCCTCTGCGACCTCCACGAAATCTATCCCGATGGCAGCGGGATCCTGGACTTGGTCGACCCGATTGGGTACTTGACCGATCTCTTGTCCGATTTTTTCGCTGATTAGTTGCATCGCAATCTCCTTGACCGTTCTGACTATGGCGGCCTTTGTATCCTCGGCAAAATATTTAAACAATATGCCATAAGGACTAGACCATACCTATACCCCTTGCGAAAGTATCTATACCCGCTCTAGTCCGCAGCCTGCCAAGCCCCGTGCTTGTTATAATCCGCGCCTTACCAACCTGCTGATCCGCCATGAAGTTCGCCCTGACATTCCTGCTTTCCCTGTTTCCGTTACTGGCATTTTCGCAAGAGCAAACGGCATCTCCCGTACTCGCTGCCAGTTCCTATGCACTCTACGACTACACCAGCGGACAGTTCCTGCTGCAACAGAATGCCAATGTGCACATCCCCCCCGCATCGCTGACCAAGCTGATGACAGCCTATGTCGTGTTCGGTGCGATCAAGCAAGGCAAGCTCTCCCTCACCCAATCGCTCACGCCATCCGCCTATGCCACGCGCATGCAGGCCGAAGAATCGCGTATGTTCCTGAAAGCCGGAAAGGAAGTGACGGTGGCGGAATTGTTGCGCGGCCTGATCGTGCAATCCGCCAACGATGCGGCGCGCGTGCTGGCGGAGACGCTGGCCAACCACGAGATGGCGCTCGCCGACACGATGAACAGCGAAGCGCAACGGCTCGGCTTGAGAAACACGCACTTCGTCAACGCCACCGGGCTGCCCGACGCGCAGCACTACAGCAGCGCGCATGACCTGGCATTGCTCGCCGCCGCCTTGGTGCGCGACTTCCCCGAGCTCTACTACATCTACGCGCAGCGCGAATACCAGTATAACGGCATCAACCAGTTCAACCGCAACCGTCTGTTGTGGCTGGATCCTTTCGTCGACGGACTGGCGACAGGCTATAACGAATCCGAAGAGTTCTATCTGGTCGCCTCCGCCAAGCGCGACGAGCGGCGCCTGATCTCGGTGGTGCTCGGCACCGCTACGGAGAAACTGCGCAGCAGCGAAAGCCAGCGCCTGTTGAACTACGGCTTCCAGAACTTCGAGACCATCAAGCTCTACAGCAAGGAACAGACCGTCAGCAACAAACGCATCTGGAAAGGCACCGCGAAGCGCCTGAACATCGGCTTCCGCGCCGACCGCTACATCACCATCCCCAAAGGCCAGCGCGCCGCACTCAAGGCCACGCTGGAAACGCGCCAACCGATACTCGCGCCGGTCAACCGCGGCCAGCAGATCGGCACCCTGCATCTCACGCTGAACGAATCGCCGTTCCTGGACCTTCCCGTCGAGGCTCTGGACGACATCCGTCTGGCGAATGTATTCTCGCGTGGCGTGGACAACATCCGATTGCTGTTCCAATAAGGAGCAAGGCATGACCATCTATCTGAACGGCGCCTACATGCCGATCGAAGAAGCCAAAGTGCCGGTGCTGGATCGCGGCTTCATCTTCGGCGATGGCGTGTACGAAGTCATCCCGGTGTACTCGCGCCGCGCCTTCAGAATGGCGGAGCACCTCAAGCGCCTGCAACACAGCCTGGATGGTATCAAGCTGAACAACCCGCACACTGATGCCAAGTGGATAGAGCTCCTCAACGAACTCATCAAGCGCAATGCCCCCGAAGACCAATACCTCTATCTGCACATCACGCGTGGCGTCGCCAAGCGCGACCATGCGTTTCCGAATCCGCCGGTGCCGCCCACCGTGTTCGTGCTGAGCAACCCGCTCACCACGCCGCCCGCCGAACTGCTGCAAAGCGGCATCTCTTGCATCACGGTCGCCGACAACCGCTGGTTGCGCTGCGACATCAAGTCCATCGCCCTGTTGCCCAACGTGCTGCTGCGCCAGGCCGCGGTCGAGGCCGGCTGCGCCGAAGCCATCCTTATCCGCGACGATGCTTTCCTCACCGAAGGCGCGGCGAGCAACATCTTCGTGGTGAAGAACGGCACGCTGCTCGCACCGCCCAAGGATAATCTGATGTTGCCAGGCATCACCTACGATGTGATCCTCGAACTCGCGGCGGCGAATGGCATTCCCTGCGAAGTACGTCGCGTATCGAAAGCGGAAGTATTCAGCGCAGACGAACTGCTGCTCACCTCCAGCACCAAGGAAGTGCTGGCGATCACCACGCTCGACGGCAAGCCCGTGGGCAACGGCAAGCCCGGCGCGATGTTCGCCAAACTGCATCCTCTTTACCAGACATTCAAACGCGAAGTGATGCGCAAATGATCGACCCCAAAGACTCCCTCATCGAATACCCCTGCGACTTCCCGCTCAAAGTGTTCGGTTTGGCACAGCAAGGATTCGCGCAGGCCGTCGCCAGCGTAGTACAAGTGCATGCGCCGGATTTCGACGCGGCGACAATCGAGATGCGCAGCAGCAGCAACGCCAAGTACATCAGCCTCACCTGCACCATCCGCGCCACCTCGCGCGAGCAGCTCGACAACCTGTACCGCGACCTGTCCTCGCACCCGATGGTGAAAATGGTGTTATAAAAACACCCGGCCTTTCACATTCGAACGGGCTGAAGTGGAGGGACACAAAATGTTTCCATCTATACACATCAAATCGCTGGGCATGGTCGATTACGAGCCGACCTGGCGCGCCATGCAGCGCTTCACCGCCGAGCGCACATCCGACACGCTGGATGAGATCTGGCTGGTGCAGCACCCGCCCACCTACACGCAAGGTCAGGCAGGCAAAACGGAGCACTTGCTCAACCCGAGCGACATCCCCGTGGTGAAGATCGACCGCGGCGGACAGATCACCTACCACGGCCCCGGCCAGATCGTCGCCTACCTGCTGCTCGACCTGCGCCGCTGGAAGATCAACGTGCGCGAACTGGTGCGTCTGATGGAACAGGCCGTGATCGACCTGCTCGCGGAATATGGAGTGCAAGCTGAAGGACGCGAAGATGCGCCGGGCGTATACGTCGGCGATGCGAAGATCGCCGCGCTGGGCCTGAAGATCAAGAACGGCTGTTGCTACCACGGTCTGTCGTTCAACGTGGACATGGACCTGTCACCGTTCGACAACATCAATCCCTGCGGCTACCAGGGATTGCGCGTCACCCAGGTCATCGAATTTGGCATCACAGTGCCGCTAGAAGAACTGCAAGCAGAACTCACGCAGAATCTGGTGCATGGACTGCAGAAGCATCTGGAAAGAAAGCGGCTACTCGAACGGCAATGACCAATCCATTTACTGCAAAGTGGACTGCCCAAGGCAATAGACCTTCAAGAATATTGTGAACCCGACCGGTTTCAGGTAAAAAGCGCGGATCAATAACAACTCAACAAAGAGGAACCCATGCGCCTCAACGCCAAGCTGCTACTCGTTGCATTTGCCACACTGCTTCTTTCTGCCTGCTCAACGACCGCAAAAATATCGTCTCTGCAGAATGCATCACTGGTTCACATCAACAACGGTTTGACCGCCAAAAAAGTCAAGGAAGGAAAGCTTGATGAGAAGGTGGCTGCCGCTGCGCCAAGAAGCGAATCCTTTCCGGACTCCACCTTTGGAAAATACGAATTCAAGGCCGTGTTGCCCGGACGCGAGCCGTTCTACGGAATGCTTCCGCGCAAGTTCAACGGCGGGATGCTGGCACTGGATATTCTGTTCTTCACTCCTGCGATGTTGATCAACCTGAATGGCGTCTATCCATTCTATGAGTTCGATATCGAAAATAAGACATTGCGATACAAAGTCAAAGAAACGGATAAATGGAGCACCTACCAGCCCTCTCTGTCCGACATCAACCGCGCCAAGGATTATTATGGCGACAACGCGCCTCCCGCTCCTACAACACCGGCCCAGACAACCCCGTCCAGCAACACAGCCGCTCAAAAGAGCGACGCACCAACCGGGGCGATATAACCAGCTGCAACTTCCCGACAAATCGCACTTCCGTTTCTTCTCGCAGGATTGGAGAATCGAAAGTGCGGGGATGTCTCTAGAACAAACTCTGTTGCCCGCTCAGATTCGGCCTGATGAATTTCGAAGTATCCAGCTCGCCTTCCTCGCGATTGAAACCCAAGCGCTCACACGCAAGGCGGAAACGTTTGGACAGCAACTGCGCGAACAAGCCATTGCCGCTAAAACGCGAGCCGAACTCCGAATCGTTCTCTTTGCCGCCGCGCATCTCGCGCAGGCGGCTCATCACATGCTCCGCCTTCAGCGGGTAATGTGTGGCCAGCCAATCCTTGAACAGGTCTTTCAACTCGTAAGGCAAGCGCAGCAAGGTATAGGCCGCTGTGCGCGCGCCGTGTTCATGCGCAGCCTGCAGAATGTTCTCCAGTTCGGAATCGGTCAGGAATGGGATCACCGGTGCCACGAACACACCGCACGGCACGCCCGCGTCGTTCAGCGTTCGGATGGCCTGCAGTCTGCGGCGCGGCGATGAGGCACGCGGCTCCAGCTTGCGCGCCACTTCCGCCTCCAGCGTCGTCACGCTGATGAACACCTGCACCAGGTTATCGCGCGCCAGTTGCGTCAGCAGATCGAGGTCGCGTTCGACCAATGCCGACTTGGTGACGATGGTCAGCGGATGCTTGCACTCCGCCAGCACCTCAAGCACCTGCCGGGCTATCTTCAATTCGCGCTCGATGGGCTGGTATGAATCGGTATTCACCCCCAGCGCGATGGGCGAACAACGATAAGAGGGTTTCGCCAGTTCCGCCCGCAGCAGTTTTGCCGCTTCCGGCTTGGCGAACAGCTTCGTCTCGAAATCCAGCCCCGGTGACAGATTGAGATAGCCATGCGAAGGCCGCGCATAACAATAGATGCAGCCGTGCTCGCAGCCGCGATAGGCATTCAGCGAATACTCGAAAGCGAGATCGGGCGAATCCTGCCGTTGCAGCACGCTCTTCGCCCGCTCCATCGTCACCGTCGTCCTGAGCGGCGGCAACTCTTCATCCGCCACCTTCCAGCCATCATCGAACCGCTCGCGCGCCACGCTCTCGAAACGCCCCTCGATCTGCAGCGTCGCGCCGCGGCCTTTTGTTACTTCATGTTTCACTTGATCTTTGCCCGCCCGCAGTTCTGCCAGCGCCTCTATCCTCTACCGACACCCGTTCTCCCACCCAAAGAGAACGTTCGTTCTGTGCGAACTATATGGCGCGAAGGAAGGCGATGTCAAACCGAACATGATTAAATAGCTTCCGAGGCTGAGCCTTTCCACTTTGAAAGGAGTAAAGCAATGAGCAAATCCGCGTTTAGCCTGTTCGTGTTCTCAATTTATGAATTCGCTCTTGGCACATTGCTCGTCGTCGCCCCCAACCTGCTGCTGTCCCTGTTTGGTTTCCCGGAAACACACGAGGTCTGGATCCGTATCGTCGGCGCGCTATTGCTCTGTTTTGCGTATCTCAACCTCATGGCCTCGCGCAGCGAGTTGGTGGTTTTCTTTCGCTGGTCGGTTTTTACCCGGCTTTCAGTGCTCTTGTTCTTTGTCGCCTTTGTCGCACTGGGCTTTGCTCTTCCCATCCTGATTCTGGTCGGCGCAGTCGACGCAGGCGCGGCATTATGGACTGCCGTTTGCCTGCGCCGCGATGCTTCGGACAAAACCAAGGCACGTTAGTAGGGACACCATGAGACTTCGCCTCAGGCTTCTGCTGCTGATACTTTCTTCATTCTGGAAGAAGCCCCTGAACGTACTGGACGAATCCGTAATCATCTTTCACTGTTCTACCCAACGACATCGACATCACCAAAATATCGAACGACCGTTATATCGCGCTCATGGATCTGGGAAGAATGGATATCGCCTTTCGCTGTGGACTGCTGAAACCGATGCTCAGAAATAAATGGGTGCCCTTGGCGATTTTCGATACGATTCGCTTTCGCCACCCGCTACAGGTATTTCAGAGGTATCGATTAATCACCAAAGTCGTGTGGTGGGATGATGATTTCTTGTACTTCGAGCAAAGGTTTGAACGCAAAGGCCGGGTAGTGGCGACCGGATATGTATGCGGAACCCTGCTTGGCCCGAACGGCCCAGTACCACCACCAAAGGTACTGGCTGAAGATCGGACAAACACTCATCAAGCCAAGCCAGCCGGAAATCGTGGCGAGGCTGAAGGAATTGGAAGGCCTTATCCACGAAACTCAAAAAGAGAGGTTCTGATCATGAGTATTGTAGAGTTGGGGAAACGATCCATATCTGGCGCCTGCGATCTATGAACTGGGTAAACAAATTGATTCCCGCAAAGATACGAGAGACTCTTTACCTGCGCCTGTTCGGGCTCACCAAGATCCCCCTGCTGTATTACGTCGGCGTCTCGGTCGCGGAGTTATCGCCCGAGCGCATGGTGGTCAGAATACCTTTGCGACGCAGGACCAAAAATCACCTCGGCTCCATGTACTTCGGCGCGCTCTGCATCGGCGCAGACGTCGCACCCGGTGCCTACGCCATCTACCTCATCCGCCAACAGCGCGTGCCCATCTCGATGGTGTTCAAGGAGTTCCAGGCAGAGTTCCTCAAGCGCGCGGAAGGCGATGTGTATTTCACCTGCAACCAAGGCAAGGAGATCGCCGAACTGGTGGCGCAGGCTGCAGCATCGGATGAGCGAGTCGAGAAACAACTAGATGTCATCGCCAGCGTACCGTCCATCAGCGATGAACCGGTGGCGAAGTTCAAGCTGACGATCTCATTGAAGCGGCGCAGCATTCCCGCAAAATAAGCGATATCATCAACAGCCGAAATCAAACCCACCCGAAGGAGCACAAGTTGAAACAGGCATTCATCACCTCAATTGCCTTGCTTGCATTGCTGGGCTGCAACACCGCACCCGTCCACATCGTCGACTATGAAGATCAGCCAGTCAAACGCTCTTACAACCAATCGATCAGCATGGATGAAGTTCAGATTGACATCCGTATGGCAGCAAGCAAAGCGGGTTGGAACGTGATATCCGGCGAATTGCCGGGACACCTGACAGCGATCCGCATCGACGGAAAGACTTCTGCTGCGGTCGAGATCGTCTTCAGCCTGGACAAATACAGCATCAAAT
Organism: uncultured beta proteobacterium; assembly: GCA_963715005.1. Lineage (GTDB taxonomy): Bacteria > Pseudomonadota > Gammaproteobacteria > Burkholderiales > Gallionellaceae > Sideroxyarcus. The sequence goes on from CAVQQO010000001.1 coordinate 58,405, forward strand.
ACAAGGACAGCGCCAACCTTGATTACATGAATGGCTGCACCAGCGAGACAGCCAACGGTTCGAACAAAATCGGGAAAACGTGCGTCAGCCCGATCTATAACGAATGGGTGATGGAACTCAATAACGCAATATCTAAAAAACTGCTGTATTGATTTTAGTTTTGGGGAATGCCCATGGGACTAACCTGTGCCGTCGTTGAGTTCTTAGAGCCCAGACCAAACTCAAAATGAATCCTTTAATCGTCAATCAGGCCGCAGTAGAGGTAGCGACGTTGGCACAACGCATGGCTTCGCAATACTTTAGCCATGTCGCGGCAATGTATGTCGCGCGTGACAAGCGTGCATCCATGTTTGCTCCAAGTATTGAACCAGGCCAACTTGTTCCCATCCTAAGAGTACCTCGTCGAGATGGAAATAATATGGTGATGTGGTTCAATCACTATCTTGAAGAAAACAATAAGCCAGAGACCGCTGAAGACTTCGACAGAGTTTGGCTAACCGGCGCTCTGCTCGCAGTCGGTGATGCTCTTGGTGACAATGAATACTTCAATCATGAACCAGAAGCCGAGATGATTCGCCATTTGCGTAATGGCATCGCGCATGGAAATCGTTTTCGCTTTGACAAAGGTGTTATAGACAAAAGCACTGGAGAATTAAAGTATCCAGCAAATATCTTTCGATACGCCGACCTTCAGAAAATGCCAAGACATGAGATAGACACTAATCTCCAAAACACTGAGGTGCTCTGGAACTGGGGTGGGCCGGATGCCATTATCGACTGCTTGACAGTGCTCGGCGTTCATCTATGGAATGTAGGTTATGGACTTCCTATACCTCGCTCAATACCCCATCCGCAAACACCAGCGCACACTTGACCGTCCTGCCTGCATACACCGATTGCATCGCCGCCTGATATTCCTGCATCTGCGCACGGTAACGCGCCGCATCTTCGCTGCCGCCTAGCTTGTAATCCAGCACCCACACTTCGTCGTCGAACTCCACCAGACGGTCGATGCGCTTCAGTTCTCCTTTGGCGTTGATGTAGGGCATCTCGTTGCAGGCGCTGCGGTATTGCTGCGCATCGAAGAAGCGCGCGAGTTGCGGCGAGGTACGCAGGTGTTGGGCTTGTTGCCAGAGAACTTCCATTTCGGCGGAAGGGATGGCGAGGCGGTGCTGAAGTTCTGCTTCGTCCGCCGCGCCTTCAGTGAGATGTTGCAGCAAGGCATGCAGCCAGATGCCACGCTGTTGTTGGGCGGTGTTGCGGGTTGTGCGTTTTCCAGTAGGGATAACGGGAGGCAGATTTGCCGTTCGCCCTGAGCTTGTCGAAGGGTGAACGGAGCCATCACTTTCCAACCGCCCATCCTTCGACAAGCTGATGGAACTACTAGCCATTCGACTAGGCGGCATAGCCGCCAAGTCGCTGGTTATCAGGACGAGCGGATTTGAAGTTTCGTGTTGCCCCACCACTGCCGCGATGCGGTCGTACCACGACTGCGCTTTTTTCTTATCTTCCTTATCCTCGCCCTTGCTGTTGCCACTCACGATGAGCGCCTGTTGCGCGCGGGTCATGGCGACGTAGAGCAGGTTCATCTCTTCGCGGGCCTGTTGCGCGGCATCCTGCTCGAACAGCGGCATGCGCTTTTTGCCGCGAGAGGCCTGGTCGGCATAGAGAGAAAAATGCAGCGGCTGCGGTTCATGCGTCGGCCAGTCGAGCAACACGTCGTTGCCTTCCCTGTTCTTCTTTTCCGCATTTGCATCCAGCAGCCAGACGATGGGCGCTTCCAGGCCTTTCGATTCGTGCACGGTGTAGATGCGCACCGCATCACCCGCCGTGCCGAGCTTGCCTTCGTCCGGCGCGTCGTCGCTGCTGTCGCGCAATTCGCACAACTCTCGCAGGAAGCGCGGCAGGCTGGGGTAGCGTCCGGCATCCACGCTCAAGGCGATCTCCATGAAGGCGTGCAGGTTGGCGGTGACCTTGGCGCGCATCTCAACAGACAACACGGCGCTGTAACGCGCCAGCACGTCGCCTTCGAAATAGATGCGGTCGAGCAGGTCGTGCACGGGAAGCTTGTCGGCGAGAGCGAGCCAGCGCTGCAACAATTCGGCAGCGCGCTGTAATGAAGACGAGGGTTCGGCAAGGTGTTGCAGGCGTTGCCACCAGCTTGTTTTTACCCCCTCTCCGATGGAACTACTAGCCATCTGACTAGGCTGTCCAACATCGACAGCCAAGTCATTGGTTACCCCACCCTCTCCCCGTTGGGGCGAGGGGGTATCTTGCGCCAAGCGCATCAGGTCGGTGTCGCTGCACGCAAAGATCGGCGTCCTCAACACTTGTGCCAGCGCGAGGTCGGCGAAGGGAGTGATGAGGAACAGCAGCAACGCCTGCACGTCTTCCGCTTCCAGCGTGTCGAGCAGCCCGCCGCGGCGCGAGCTGATGAAGGGGATGTGTCTTGCACGCAAGGCTTCTTCGTACACCGCAAGGTGGGTGCGGCTGCGCACCAGCACCATGATGTCGCCGTAGGCGGCGCGGCGCTCTGTTCCCTCGTCGTTCACCGACCAGTCGCTGGCGATGGTTCGCAGCAGTTCGGCGAACTGCTCTGCCTCCTTGTGGCGCGCGCCCTCCCTGGCTTCTTCCCTCGGCATGGTCAGCGGATCGCGCAAAACGAGCGGAGCATCTCCTGCTGCTTCTTCCTTGCTCTGCGCGACGACTGCCAGCGGCAGCACTGTCACATGACCCGGCAATTCCTTTTGATGCGTCTGGTGCTCGACGAACTCGAAGCCATCCGGCTGCTCGCGGAACACGGCGTTCACCGCATCGACGCACCGGCTGCGAATTGCGGCGCGTGAGACTGTTGCCCAACGTCGCAGCAGAAAAATGTTCCATGCAGGTATTCGCGCGCCACGCCGAACAGGCGCGCATCGGCGCGGCGGAAGCGGTAGATGGATTGCTTGGGGTCGCCCACCACGAATACGGTGGGCTGCGAGTCCACCGCCACCGCAGCATCGAACCACGCGCGCAGGATCTGCCATTGCAGCGGATTGGTGTCCTGGAACTCGTCCAGCAGCACATGGCGGTAGCGGCTGTCGAGTTTGTACTGCATGGTCTCGGCGTGTTCGCTCTGCTGCAGCAGGCGGCACAGCTGCCATTCCAGGTCGGAGAAATCCATCTGCTGCTTTTGCAGCTTCAACTTCTGGTAGCGCTCCAGGAAAGCGACGCCGCAATGCAGCACCGCTTCGTTCAGGCGATAGGCTTGCTGCTCGGCAAGCGCGTCACGCACCGCTTGCAGACTGGCTTGCAGGACGTCGCGCGCACGGCAATGCGCATCCTGGTCCTGCGACTTGGTCGGCTTGAACGCCTTCGGCTCGTTCTTCGCCGTGAACAGCAGGCCCCACAACTTTTCAAAGCGCTCTTCAGGTGTCGAGTCCGTCCACGCCTGTTCCAGTTCGCTCGCCTGTTTCTTCTGCGTGTCCGTCCCGCTGGCCAATTGCAGCGCGAAATCGAACAAGGCATCGCGACTGTCGCCGTGTGCGCTCCAGTCGGCCACCGGATCGCTGTCCATATCCACCGCGAGATCGTCGCGCAGGTTTCCCAGCGCGAACGTCAGCACGGTATCCGACCCTTGGGTGTAAGCCCACCACTCTGCGCGCTTGCCGAGGAAGTTGAACAGCAGCTTGCGCGTGGTGAACAGTCCGCACTCGCCGAACAGCCACTGCATATACCTCGCCTCGGGACTGTCCGGCTGCTTGCGCATCTGCTCCAGCAATTCTTCCCAGGCTTCCTCCTGCTCGCTGCCCGCGCGCTCCAGCAGGCTCATGCCCTGCATCACGTCGGCATTCAGCGGCGCGCGCTGCATGACCTGCATGAACCAGCCGTGGAAGGTGCTGATGGTGATGCCGGGCTGCGCCAGCAGCACGCTGCCGTAGAGGCTGCGCGCGCGCTGCAGTTGCGCATCGCTCAAGTCACTCACGCCGCGCTCGGCGAAGAAACTTGCGCACCGATGCTTCGTCGCCCATCGCCAGGTCGCGCAGCCACAGCTGCAGGCGCGCCTGCATCTCCTGCGCCGCCTTGCGCGTGAAGGTGATGGCGAGGATCTGCGAAGGCTGCGCGCCGTCCAGCAGCAGGCGCACGATGCGCGACACCAGCAGCCAGGTCTTGCCGCTGCCCGCACAGGCCTCGACGACGACGCTGCGTTTCGGATCGAGAGCTAAATGATTACTCAATGCATCCCCCGCAAAATCTCATAGAACCGTCGTGAGCAATGCGATATGCAAGTTGCCGCGCAGCGAACGACGAGACATACCGTTGCTGGTAGGCGAGGAGTGAGTGAGCACGCAACGCAGCAGATCGCATGCGCAGCAGGTTATATGAGGTTTTGATCATGCCCATTCGCCCTTTCTGCACAGCCCGCGCATCTCGCAATGTGCACATGCCTGATTAATACCGTTTGCAGGCATTCCTGCGCCGCTGCGTATGTGCCACATCACAGACACCAGCCGCTCGGCGTTGAGCTGCGCCAGTTGTGCGACATCTTCCTTGGGGGCGATGGCTCTCACCTTGCCATTCTCGATGCTGACGAACGCCGCATCCGCCGCCTCATGCGCATAGGCATAGCACGCGAGCTGCACGTCCTCTCCCGGCTCGTGCAATTTGTTGCGCAGCACCTGGTCGCCCTGCGTCTTGTAGTCCAGCACGCGTATTTCCTGTTCCTTTACATCGAGCCGGTCGATGCGTCCGCGCAAACGCACCCCTTCCAGTTCCAGCGCAAAGTCACTCTCGGCCTCGCCGTAACGCCAGCCTTGTGCTTCGTTCTCCATCTGCCATTCCAGGTACGCGGGCAACGATTTGAACCAGCGCGCCAGCCAGCCACGCGCCGCGAAATCCTGTTGCAACAGGTCGGCGAACACCTCTTCGCTGATCTGGCGCAAAGCGGCATCCATCTCCGCGGCGGGATGCCCGCTCACTCGCGGATAGCGCTCATGGAAACGCTGCAGGATGACGTGCACACGGTCGCCGTAATCGCGCTTCTCGATGGCTTCCTGCACTTCGTCGAGTTCGTTCAGGCGCAAGATGCGGCGTGCATAGAATTGATAGGGACAAGCCACCAGCGAGTTGTAGGCGCTGATGGAAATGCTCGTTGGCACGGACTCCGGCGCCACGCTCGGTGCCGGTTGTGCCGACTGCGGCAACGAAATGTCGTGCATCTCCTCTGCGGCGAGATAAGCGTGCAGTTCGCGCTCCTCTAACGAAAAACTCGCAGAGCGATTCGTTCGCCCCCTCTCCCGCTCGCGGGAGAGGGTTGGGGAGAGGGAATCGTCGCCATATGCCTGCTCATGCGCATCGCGCAGCATCTGCAGGAACGGGCTCAACAATCGCGCTTCGCCATTCTGATCCCGCTGCCAGGTGACCAGCACGCAGTCGTTCATCGCCAACAGCGCCAGCAAGTCGTCGCGTTGCCGCGTGGCATGGGAACTGCGCGTGGGCAGATCCAGACTGCTGCGCACGGCATCGTTGAACCAGCGCCCGCCGTCCGCTGCACTGGGCAGATGGTCGGCATCGCATCCAAGCAGCAACACTGCATCGAAGGCACGCCAGCGCGTGGCGGCGAGGTGGGTGAAGCGCACCGTGCTGTCGATGCTGCTGTCGCGATAGGTCTGCGTGTCCAGTTGCTGCGCCAGCCAGCGCCGCCATTCGGCGTAACGGTAACGGCCCTCGTCGCTTTGCAGTTCCTGCTGCCATGTTTCCAGTGCGCGCAGCAACTGCTGCCCCGCATCGTCCTGTTGCAGACCGCGGTCGATGCCGAGCACATTCAGGCTTTCACGCAACGCACCCAGCCATTCCGCCAAGGTCTTTTTCTTGTTCTGCTCCAGCAAGGCCGCGGCCTGGCGCAAACGGGCCAGCGGCTGGTGCAGTGTGGTTTCATGTTCGGCTAGCGTGATGAATTTCTCCAGCCCGGCGACCACGCCCTGTTTGCGCAGCAGTTGCTCCAGCTGATACACGGCAGACTTGCGTTCGCTCGCCATCATGTCGGCGAAGATGAACGGTGACTTGAGCAGGTCGAGCAGATCGTGATGGTAGAAGTCGCTTTGCAGCGCCGTGAGCCAGCGGTCCAGCACGGTGCTCACCGACAACGTGGCGAAGGTCCAGCCCGTCTCGTCCGCCACCAGCACCTCGGCGCGCTCCAGCAAGGCGCGCATGCGGCGCGCCACCACGCGATCCTGCGCCACGATGGCGATGTCGCGTTTGCCATCGTTCAGCCAGCGGCGCACCTGCAGGGCGGCGGCGCGGGCTTCCTGTTCCAGGCTGGTCGCGGCGAAAAACAGCGGTGCATTTTCCCTCTCCCCCAGCCCCTCTCCCGTAAACGGGCGAGGGGAGTCAGACTGCCCCCTCTCCCACTCGTGGGAGAGGGTTGGGGAGAGGGCAACCATCTCGCGCAGGTCGAACACCTTCACCAGCGCACGCTGCTCGTATTCGTCGAGGAAGCGCTGCTCCAGCGCATCCCAGTCCGAAGTCCGCAGCACGTACAAAGGCCTATCCGCCTGCCCCGCCAACTGCGCCAGACGCTGCTGGTAGGCACGCGCCTTGTCCAGCTCCTCGCCGCTCTGCATGGCATGCCACAGCTCGAACACCAGCCGCGCTTCCAGTTGCAGCGTGCTGTTCTGCCTAGCCTGATAGGCCTGCTGCACCGCAGCCGCGAACGATTCGGCATCGCCCGGCAGTTCATGAAGCGAGTGCGTGAGTTCGTCGAACAGCTTGAGCAGTTCCTGCGTCATGCTCCACAGGTCGGCATTCTCGAACCACTGCTGTTTGCGCAGGTGTTGATAGAGCAAGGCGCTGCGCTGGCTGTCGGTGGCGACAGGCGCAACGAGCGGCACACTTTGCGCCCATTCGTTGAGCGTCACCATCTGCGGCAACAACAAGGCCGGACGCTGCGCGACACGCATCAGCGCCTGCGCCAACGGTTGTGCGGCGTGATAGTTGGGAAGCAGGACAGTGATACCGCGCAGGTCAGGAAGCGCGGCAGCGTGCGCCGTCAGGATGTGCCGGGCAATGCGGTCGAAAAGATCAGAGGCAGGACTCACCGTTCAAGCAAGCGCAGCTTGTCTTTCACATCGCGCCATTCGTCCGCGTCGGCAGGCGCGTCTTTCTTCTCGACGATGGGCTTCCACAGTTTCGCCAGCTCGGCATTGAGCGCAAGGAACTGGCGCTGGTCTTCCGGCAGATCACCTTCAGAGAAGATCGCTGCAGCCGGGCACTCCGGCACGCACAGCGAGCAGTCGATGCATTCGTCGGGATCGATCACCAGGAAGTTCGGCCCCTCGCGGAAGCAGTCCACGGGGCAGACTTCGACGCAATCGGTGTATTTGCAGCGGATGCAGTTATCGCCAACGATGTAGGTCATTTCACACCTCCCTGAGTTAGTGGGCCAGCCCGCGCAGCCAGTGCCGGTAGAGTTGCGCCGCAACCCGATGCAGCTCGGGCAGCTTCTTCTCGCCCATCTGCGCTTGCATCGCTGCAGCAGATTGTACCGCCGGACTGGCGGCACTGGCAGCGATCTCTGCTGCGCCAACCGTGCACCAGTCGCGGACCATCGGCCCAGTCATCTCGACGTGGCATTGCAGTGCCAGATGTTTGCCGATGGCGTAGGCCTGGTTCGCACAGTGGCCGCTCGCGAGCAGGCGCACTGCACCCTGCGGCAGGCTGAAGGTCTCGCCGTGCCAGTGGAAAGCATCGAAGGACCGGATAGCACCGAACCACTCGCGCGCCGTGTCGTTGTCCGCCACCTCGACCTTGCCCCAGCCAATCTCTTTCACGGGGTTCTTGCTCACCACACCACCCAGTGCCTTGGAGATGAGCTGGCCGCCGAGGCAATGCCCGAGCAGCGGGATGTCTTGCGCATGCGCATTCCGGATCAGCGCCAGCGCTTTGGGTATCCATGGCAGGTCGTCGTTCACGCTCATCGGCCCGCCCATGAACACCAGGCCCGAGTAGGCGCTAGCATCGTGCGGCACTGCCTCGCCTTGGTCGATACGGAAGAGCCGCCACGGGATTTCGTGCTCGTCGAGGAAGTCAGCGAAGTAGCCGGGGCCTTCTGGCTCGGCGTGGCGGAAGATGGCGATGGGTTTCATGGTTTATCCAGGTGCAGAACCTGGACGTATTTTAGGTGGCTTCGATGTTCGTCGCCACGCATCAGAGGTTTCTGGCGCTCACACGACGAGCACCGAAGGAAGCGCCTGGCGCATGACCTTGCGTCCAGTCTCCATCGCTTCATCGCTTGGCGCCTCGACTCCTGCCAACGGATCCTTCATGCCCACCGTTTCCCATTTGAAGGAGCCCATGGCATGGAATGGCAGAAGGTCCACGCGCGTGAGCGCCGGAATCACCTGCAGCAGGCTGGCAAGGCGCTCGAAGTGGTCCGCGGAATCGGTTATGCCGGGAACGACGACATGCCGCACCCAGATCTCCTTGCCCAGCGCGGACGCGCGGCTGGCACAGTCGAGGACGGGTGCGAGGTCACGGCCGGTGAGTTCCTTGTGCGCCGCCGGATCCGAGTGCTTGATGTCCAGCAGGAGCATGTCGATGGGGTCGAAGAAATCGTCGGGCAGGTTCGCGTGCAGCTCGCCGTTGGTGTCCAGCGCGACATGCAGGCCCATGGCTTTGGCACCGCACGCCAGCGCATGGCAGAACTCGGCTTGCAGCAGGGGCTCGCCGCCGGAGAGGGTGAGTCCGCCGCCCTTGCGGTAGAAACTTGAAAGGCCCGCGACTTTGGACAGTGCCTCGCTCGCCTTCACCCAGGCGCCGTGGCCGGCCCGCCACGACTCGGGGTTGTGGCAATAGTGGCAGCGCATCTGGCAGCCCGAGAGGAAGATGACGTGGCGCAGTCCGGGGCCGTCCAGCGCCCCGGCGCTCTCATGCGAGAGCACGAAGCCGCGCGGGTCGTCCTGCTGTTCTTGCATCAGCGCGCGTGGAAGGTACGGCTGATCACGTCCTGGCGTTGTGCCGGTGTCAGGCGGTGGAACAGCACGCAGTAGCCCGACACGCGCACGCACAGGTTGGGATACTTCTCCGGATGCTTGTCAGCGTCGATGAGCGTTTCGCGATCGATCACGTTGAGGTTGGCGTGGTAACCGCCCATGCCCATGTAGCCGTCACAGAAGCTCGCGAGGTTGTCGACGCGCTCCTCTGGCGTCCTGCCCAGCGAGGACGGGGCGAACGAGACAGTCCACGAGATGCCGTCCGCGCAATCGCTGAAGGGGATCCTCGCCACCGACGCGCCCGCAGCCACGAAGCCGTTCAGCTCGGCGCCGTTGGAGGGATTGGCGCCCGGTGCGAACGGCGTGCCGCCGATGCGCCCGTCCGGGCTGGCTCCGGTGTGCTGCCCGTAGACGACGTTGGAGGTGATGGTGAGCGCGCTCTGCGTCACCACCGCATTGCGTCTGGCCTTGAGCTTGCGCAACTCGGCCATGAAGGTCTTCGCGGCCCACACGGCCAGGTCGTCGGCCCGCGCGTCGTTGTTGCCGTAGCGCGGGAAGGCGCCGCCTTCGTTCACGTAGCCGGTGATGAGTCCGGTCTCGTCACGGACCACGCGCACCTTGCCATACTTGATGGCGGAGAGAGAATCGGCGACATGCGATAGTCCGGCGATTCCGCAGGCCATCGTCCGGTGCAGGTCGGTGTCGTGCAGCGCGAACTGGATGGCCTCGTAGGCATGCAGGTCGTGCGACTGGTGGATGATGTTGAGCGCCTTCATGTAGACCTTGGCGGTCCTTTTCATCATCGCCTCGAAGCGCGCCTTCACGTCCTCGAATTCCAGGTAGTCGCCGGAAACGGGCTCGAAGCCCTTCGCGCACACATCGCCGCTCACTTCATCGCGCCCGCCGTTGATGGCGTGCAACAGCGTCTTCAGCAGGTTGCAACGCGCGCCGAAATACTGCATCGACTTGCCCACCGCCATCGGCGAGACGCAACAGGAGATAGCCGCATCGGAGCCATGTTCGGGGCGGATCAGGTCGTCGTTCTCGACCTGGATGGCGCGCGACGCGATGGACATCTTGGTCACGAATTTCTTGAAGCCGTCGGGCAGATTCTGCGACCAGAGGACGGTCAGGTTGGGCTCCGGCGACGGGCCCAGCGTGGACAGGCAGTGCAGCACGCGAAAATCGGACTTGGAGCACAGGGGCCTGCCGTCCTGCCCCATGCCGCCCAGGCTGATGGTGACCCAGGTCGGGTCGCCCGAGAAGAGCTCGTCGAAGGCCTTGGTGCGCATGAAGCGGATCAGGCGCAGCTTGATGGTCAGCTGGTCCCACAGTTCCTGCGCGCCGGCTTCATCCAGCAGGCCTTGGTCCATATCGCGCTCGATATAGATGTCGAGGAAGCCTCCGATGCGGCCGATGGAGGTGGCAGCGCCATCGCTCTGCTTGGCCGCAGCGAGATAGGCGAGATAGAGCCACTGGAACGCCTCACGTGCATTGGTAGCAGGCCGCGACAGGTCGAACCCGTGGGCCAAGCCGAGCGCCTTGAGCTCTTCGAAAGCACGGATCTGTTCGCCGAGTTCGCCCAACGCTTCGATGTCCTCCGCGCTCAATTCGTCCTTGGCGCCGAGGGCGGCCTTGTCGGCCCGTTTGGCCCGCTCCAGCACATCGACACCGTAGAGGGCGACGCGGCGGAAGTCGCCGATGAGCCGGCCGCGGCCGTAGGCGTCCGGCAGGCCGGTGAGGATCATGGATTTGCGCGCGGCCAGCACGTCCGCAGGGTAGGCGTCGAAGACGGCCTGGTTGTGGGTCTTCGCCCAGCTGCTGAATGCCTTCTCGACCTGAGCGGGCAACGCTTCCAGGTCATGCTCGGCGAGGGCCTGCTTGACGACGCGCAATCCACCGCGCGGGTGGATGCCTCGCTTGAGCGGCGCTTCCGTTTGCAAGCCGAAGATGATCTCGTTCTCTCTGTCGATGAAGCCGGGTGCGTGGGCGAGGATCGCGCTCGGCTCCAGGCTGGCCCCCAGCACGCCGCCGGCATCGCGCTCGGCGCGCAGCACTTCCTCTACCTTGACCATGAGCCGCTTGGTCTTGTCGGTGGCCCCGGTCAGGAAGGTATCGTCGCCCGTCCACGGGCGGATGTTCCTGGCGATGAAGTCTTGCGTGTCGATCCGCGACTGCCACTGGCCTTCGGCGAAGCCTTCCCATGCGTCGTGGGAATTCGTCGATTGTTTGGCGAGGGCACTTAATTCGTTCATGTGAGACATGCTGGCTGCTTTTTCTTAACTTATGGTTATGAAGCGAAAATCGAATTATCGCATGCACAGGCCGTCCACCGGCTGTTAGTGCATGGAGCCCTCAAAGCGCCGTGGGGGTCTGCGCAATACGGCTGGGAGCTGGAGGGCGCGCGATACTGCCAAAGCCGAGTGAATCAGTCAATTTTCCCTACCGAATGCAAGGATTAGATGAACGAGTTATCGACGCTCCACCGCCTGGTTGCCCAAGATGAGGCGATCGTCGGATGCCAGTTTATTTTGCAGCGCAGCGCCCGGCGAACATAGGCTCCGCCCACCTTGCAAGCTGGCTGCTCATCGGCCATTACTGCCGTTTCAGTTGCCTGAATCTTCGTCTGCTACTGTATCCATTGCGGAAGTTCTAATCTCTTCGGGCGCGCCCGCGCGGTACACCAGAACGGCTCCGCGGTCAAAGATTTTTCCGTTCTCGCAGTAAGGAAATTTTGGTGTTAGATTCCGAGCTGATGTATTTAGAGCCCCCCGTGTTACTTAAACGGGGACTTGACCACTAATTATTGGAATCAATATCTATGATTGAAGCAGTACGCCCATGGCTTGAGTTACTGTACTTTGTTACAGGAGGCCCTGTTCTAGCTTTTGTAGCTCTTATTGCGCTCAGGCAGATTAACGTAACCAAACAAGTTGCAAAGACAAGTTCGACGAGAGAGGCATATAAAATTGCTGCGGAACAGGTCAAAATCTTTTGCGATGAAGTGATTCCTGCAATTAATGAAATCACCGAAATAATTAAGCAAAAACCTATCAGCTCGTTGAATAGTACGAATGTCGTTTATGAAAATAAATCAATGAGGTTGAACCTTGGCAAAATTAGCGAGGCTGACAAGAAATTATTGGTTGAGAATTCTCTAGCAATATCTAATGTACTAAATAGAATTGACAATTTTTCACTATTTTTTACGTCAGGCGTCGCCTCAGAGGCTGTTGCATATACGTCTGTTGGAAAAGTGTATGTCGATTTCGTAGAGGATAATCTACCAATAATTGCGTTCCTTAATGATGAAAATCATTTTAAAAATCTTGTCGACTTGTATCAAATTTGGCACAGCAGGAGGGAGGGAGAGGGGCTTGAAAGCGAAAAAGCAAAAATACAAAAACGACTTAGTGAGCTCGGTAATAAGACAATCCATCCTATTGGTACTAATGCCTAGGAGCGCTAAAGATTATGAGAGTGAAGTTGGCGGATTACGATTTATAAAGGAGCTCTCTTAAGGGGCAGATGGATACTGGTATCAAGGTAGTTCAATGACCTCATGCCAGTGCCCAGATTTATCTCTTCTGGCGCGCCCGAAGAGATTAGATCTTCCGCAATGGATACAACAGCAGACGAAGATTCAGGCAACTGAAACGGCAGCAATGGCCGATCAGCAGCCACTTTGGTAACAACAAAACGGGCACCCTCAGGTGCCCGTTCTATTTCCAACAACTGACAGATCATCTCGCAAAGTTCACCCTTCGACAGGCTCAGGACGAACGGAGTTATTGTCTTACGCACTCATCTCCAGCATCAGCTGGTTGATGCGCTTCACGAAGCTGGCCGGATCGTCGAGCTGCCCGCCTTCGGCGAGCAGGGCCTGGTCGAACAGCACCGCGGCCCAGTCGTCGAAGCGTTTCTCCTCGTTCTTCAGGCGCTGCACCACGGGATGCGTGGGGTTGATCTCGAGGATGGGCTTCGAGGTGCGGCGCCTTCTGCCCTGCGGCCTTGAGCAGGCGCGCGAGGTTGCCGCTCATGTCGTGCTCGTCCGCCACCAGGCAGGCGGGGCTGTCGGTGAGGCGGTGCGTGACGCGCACTTCCTTGACCTTGTCGCCCAGGCTGCGCCTTGATCTTCTCGACCAGCGTGCTTGAATTCGTCGGCCTGCTTCTCCTGCTCCTGTTTCTCGGCCTCGTCTTCCAGCGCGCCGAGATCGAGGCCGCCCTTGGCGACGGAGACCAGCGACTTGCCCTCGAATTCGGTGCAGGTTGCTCACCACCCACTCGTCCACGCGGTCGGACAGCAGCAGCACTTCGATGCCCTTCTTGCGGAACACTTCGAGGTGCGGGCTGTTCTTCGCGGCGTTGAAGGTGTCGGCGGTGACGTAGTAGATCTTGTCCTGTCCGTCCTTCATGCGGCCGATGTAGTCCGTCGAGCGAGACGGTCTCGTCGGCGGTGTCGGCCTGGGTCGTAGGCGAAGCGCAGCAGCGCGGCGATCTTGTCCTTGTTGGCGAAGTCCTCGCCCACGCCTTCCTTCAGCACCTGGCCGAACTCGCCCCAGAACTTGGCGTACTTCTCCTTGTCGTTCTCGGCCAGGTCGTCCAGCAGACCCAGCACCTTGCCGGTGCAGCCCTTGCGGATGGCCTCGATGTCCTTCGACTCCTGCAGGATCTCGCGCGAGACGTTCAGCGGCAGGTCGGCCGAATCGACCACGCCGCGCACGAAGCGCAGGTACTGCGGCATCAGTTGCTCGGCGTCGTCCATGATGAACACGCGGCGCACGTAGAGCTTGATGCCGTGGCGCGCCTGGCGGTCGTACAGGTCGAACGGCGCGCGCGCCGGGGATGTAGAGCAGTTGCGTGTATTCCTGCTTGCCTTCGACGCGCGCATGCGTCCACGCCAGCGGGTCGTCGAAGTCGTGGCCGACGTGCTTGTAGAACTCCTTGTATTGCTCGTCGGTGATCTCGTTCTTGGACCGCGCCCACAGCGCGGATGCCTGGTTGACGGTCTCGTCCTCGTCGAGGGTGGCTGCTCGCCGTCCTTCCACTCTTCCTTCTGCATCAGGATGGGCTGCACGATGTGGTCGGAGTACTTGCGGATGATCTCGCGCAGCTTGTAACCGGCGAGCAGGTCGTCCTGGCCTTCGCGCAGGTGCAGGGTGATCTCGGTGCCGCGCGCGGCCTTCTCCACCATCTCGATGGAGAACTCGCCGCCGCCGTCCGATTCCCAGCGCACGCCCTGGTCGGCCTTCTCGCCCGCACGGCGCGTGAGCACCGTCACCTTGTCGGCGACGATGAAGGACGGAATAGAAGCCCACGCCGAACTGGCCGATGAGGTGGGCGTCCTTCTGCTGGTCGCCGGTAGAGCTTGCTGAAGAACTCGCGCGTGCCGGACTTGGCGATGGTGCCGAGGTTGGCGATCACCTCGTCGCGGTTCATGCCGATGCCGTTGTCGGCGATGGTCAGCGTGCGCGCCTCGTGGTCGAAGCTCGACGCGGATCTTGAGGTCGGAATCGTTCTCGAACAGCGCGTCGTTGTGCAGCGCCTCGAAGCGCAGCTTGTCGCAGGCGTCGGACGCGTTGGAGATCAGTTCGCGCAGGAAGATCTCGCGGTTGGAGTACAGCGAGTGGATCATCAGGTGCAGCAGCTGCTTGACTTCGGTCTGGAAGCCCAGCGTCTCGCGGCTGGCGGTGGCGTTTTCGGTCATGGGTCTCTCCTCTTGCGTGGTTGATTCAGGACGCAGGGGGAGATGGGGACGGAGGGAGGAATTTCAACCCCACCGTTCGTGGTGAGCTTGTCGAACCATGAACAGTGGACTTAAGCAAACGGTCTGAGTGCCGTTCGTTCCTTCGACAAGCTCAGGACGAACGGGATTTAGGGGCGTATTTCCACTCTACTGATGGCTGCCAGCTGCTGCTCATGGTTCGACAGGCTGTACGTGTGCTGTTGGGGCGAATGCCCTTACGCCACGGCCTACCCCTTGCGGGTGCACCACGAACGGAGAATTTCCAGGATTCCTCAATCCTTGGTCTTGTCGCGTTCGATCAGCGCGTAAGCCGAGTGATTATGGATGGACTCGAAGTTCTCGGATTCGACGACATAGGCCTCGATGCGGTCATCCGCATTCAGCACGGCCGCCACGTCGCGCACCATGTCCTCGACGAACTTGGGATTGTCGTAGGCTCGCTCGGTGACGTACTTCTCGTCAGGGCGCTTCAGCAGGCCGAACAACTCGCTCGATGCCTGCTCTTCGGCAACGCGCACCACTTCCTCGATCCACACCGAACGCTTGAGGCGCGCACTGATGGTGACATGGGAACGCTGGTTGTGCGCACCGCGCTCGGAGATCTCCTTGGAACACGGGCACAGGCTGGTCACCGGGATCTGCACCTTCATGGTGAAGCGATACTTGCCTTCGACGAGCTCGCCGATGAAAGTGACGTCGTAATCAAGCAGGCTCTGCACGCCGGAAACGGGCGCGGTCTTGTTGACGAAATAGGGGAAGGCCATCTCGATGTAGCCGGACTGCGCTTCCAGCTTGTTCGTCATGTCGCGCAGGATGCCCTCGAACGATTCGACGGAGATCTCGCGCCCGTGCTGGTTCAGGATCTCCACGAAACGCGACATGTGCGTGCCTTTGAAATTGTGCGGCAGGTGCACGTACATGTTGAAGGTGGCGATGGTGTGCTGCACGCCCACGCTCTTGTCCTTGACCACGACCGGATGGCGGATGCTCTTGATGCCGACCTTGTTGATCGCCAATTGGCGCGTGTCGGTGCTGTTCTGTACGTCTGGAATGGGTGCCATGGAATTCATGATGGACTTCCTGAATAGGGAAACGGGAGGATTATACCCGACTGATTTACTCAGGCGGTTTTTCTGGCGGCGGCTGTAACCGCCTGCGCGATGCCCGCCGCATCCAGCCCGCAGTCGGCCAGCAATTGCTTGTGCTCGCCCTGCTCGATGAACTGATCGGGCAATCCCAGATGTAGCAGCGGAACCGCGACTCCATGCTGTGCCAGACATTCGGCAACAGCGCTGCCCGCACCGCCTTGCACGGTGTTCTCTTCCACCGTCACCAGCAACGTATGCTCGCGCGCCAACTGCAACACCAGTTCCTCATCCAGTGGTTTGACGAAGCGCATGTTGGCGACCGTCGCATTCATCTGCTTGGCCGCTTCCAGTGCCGGTTCGAGCATGCTGCCGAAGGCCAGAATGGCGATGCCCTTGCCGCTGCGGCGCAACTCGCCCTTGCCTATGGGCAGCGTTTGCAGGTCTTTGCTCGCCGCCACGCCCGGTCCCGTACCACGCGGATAACGCACGGCCGTCGGTGTATTCATCTTGTGCGCTGTGCTCAACATCAGGCGGCATTCGTTCTCGTCCGACGGCGTCATCACCGTCATGTTGGGAATGCAACGCAGGAAACTGAGGTCGAAACTCCCGGCATGGGTCGCACCGTCCGCGCCGACCAGACCGCCGCGGTCGATGGCCAGCATGACCGGCAGGTTCTGGATGGCGATGTCGTGGATGAGCTGATCGTAGGCGCGCTGCAGGAAGGTGGAATAGATCGCCACCACCGGCTTGTAGCCCTCGCAGGCCAAGCCGGCGGCGAAGGTGAGCGCATGCTGCTCGGCGATGCCGACGTCGAAATAGCGTTGCGGGAATTTTTCGGCGAATTCCGGCATGCCGGAACCGTCGCACATGGCCGGGGTGATGCCGACCAGCTTCTCATCGGCGGCGGCCATGTCGCACAACCAGTCGCCGAACACTTGCGTGTAGGTCTGCTGCGGGGTTGGTTTGGGGATGATGCCGCTGGTGCGGTCGAACTTGCCGACGCCGTGATACAGCAAGCAGTCTTCTTCGGCCAAGGCATAGCCCTTGCCCTTCTGCGTGACGATGTGCAGGAACTGCGGGCCTTCCAGTTTGCGGATGTTGCTCAGCGTATCCAGCAGCACGTTCAGGTCGTGGCCGTCGATGGGTCCGATGTAGTTGAAGCCGAACTCCTCGAACAGCGTGCCCGGCGTGACCATGCCTTTGACGTGCTCCTCCGCGCGCTTGGCGAACTCCAGCATCGGCGGCATGCCCTTCAGCACCTTCTCGCTGCCGCGCCGCATCGCCGCGTAGAAGCGGCCGGACATCAGCTTCGCCAGATAGTTGTTGAGCGCGCCGACCGGGCGCGAGATGGACATGTCGTTGTCGTTGAGGATGACCAGCAGGTTCGCATCCATCGCGCCTGCGTTGTTGAGCGCCTCGAATGCCATGCCGCCGGTCATCGCGCCGTCGCCGATGATCGCCACCGCACGCTCGTCCGAGCCGCGCAACTTGGCCGCCGTCGCCATGCCGAGCGCCGCCGAAATTGAAGTGCTGGAATGGCCGGTGCCGAACGTGTCGTAAGGGCTTTCCTCGCGTTTGGGGAAACCGGCGATGCCGCCTTTCATGCGCAACGAACTCATCGCGGCGCGGCGTCCGGTCAGTATCTTGTGCACATAGGTCTGGTGACCGACATCCCACACCAGCTTGTCTTCCGGGGTGTTGAAGATGGTGTGCAATGCGATGGTCAGTTCGACCGTGCCGAGATTCGACGACAGATGTCCGCCGGTCTTGCTCACCGACTCGACCAGGAATTCGCGCAATTCTGCCGCCAGTTGCGGCAACTTTTCGCGATCCAGTTTGCGCAGGTCTTCCGGGGTGTTGATGGTTTCAAGCAGAGGGAACATCAGAACTTTCTCATCACGATGAAGTCGGCCAATTCGCGCAAGCGCCGTGCCGACGCGCCGAAATCAGCCAAGGCATCCAATGCATCGCGGTGCAGATCAGCCGCCATCTTCTTTGCTGCAGACGCGCCGAGCAGCGTCACATAGGTCGGCTTGTCGTTGTCCGCATCCTTGCCGGCGGTCTTGCCCAGGGTCGCGGTATCGGCTTCGCTGTCCAGTATGTCGTCCACCACCTGGAACGCCAGACCGACGCATTTGCCGTAGTGGTCGAGTTTGTCGAGTTGCGCCTGATCCAGATTGCCACAGTGCGCGCCAAGCAGGATGGCCGCGCGGATCAGTGCACCGGTCTTGTGGATGTGCATCTGCTCCAGTTCCGGCAACGTGAGTTGCTTGCCCACGCTGGCGAGGTCGATGGCCTGTCCGCCTGCCATGCCGCGCGAACCGCTGGCTGCGGCCAGCAACTTCACCATCTGCAATTGCTGGGCCGCATCGTCGCTCAGGCGATGCTCGGACAACAACTGGAACGCCAGGCTCTGCAGCGCATCGCCGACCAGCAGCGCGGTCGCTTCGTCGTATTCCACATGGCAGGTCGGCTTGCCGCGGCGCAGCACGTCGTCGTCCATGCACGGCATGTCGTCGTGCACCAGCGAATAGGCGTGGATGAGTTCGACCGCAGCTGCAGCGATCTCGACGCGCTCGATCGGTGCACCGCTCAATTTGCCTGCCGCATAAGCCAGCAGCGGGCGCACACGCTTGCCGCCTTCCAGCACGCTGTAACGCATCGCGGCATGCAGACGCTGCGGCGTGACATCGGCCTGCGGCAGCAGACGTTTCAATACATCTTCAAAACGGGATTGGTGGGTGGATACCCAGGAGGAAAAGTCAGACATACTCAGTTCGCATCGCCCGATGCGGTGAAATCCTTCAACGCGCCGTCTTCCAGCACGCGCACTTGTTGTTGTGCATCATCCAGCCGGGAACGGCAGAACGACAGCAATTCCGCGCCGCGCTTGTAGGCCGCCAGCGAATCTTCCAGCGTCAGTTTGCCGGACTCCATGTCCGCCACCACTTGTTCCAGGTCGGCCAGTGCCGTTTCGAAACTTTGTGTCTTGCTGGATTTTGCCGCCATCTCGATTCCCGTATACATCAATATCTGCGTAAGGGCGGCATTTTACCCAAGGCCCAGAAACAGAGCCAATTTTTGTTGCCCCCCCCCATGATTTCGGGGACAATCCCTGCCCCTGAAATGTTTCTAGCAGGCAATCCGCAAAGCGGATGCTCGCAAAACGGTATTCACAGAAAGACGTGGGTATGTCCGAAGTAGCCAAACTAAAGCAATTCAATCCCGTGTCCGCACAGCCTCCGTTGCGCTGGTATTTCGATCCAAAAGTTTTGGAGGTCGAGCAGCGTGTGCTGCTCGATGCCGGGCCGCAATACGTCGGGCATGAATTGATGGTACCCAACCTCGGCGACTATCACGTGGTCGAATGGATGGACAGCGCCAAGATGCTGGTGCGCAACGAGGGCGGCGTGGAGCTGCTTTCCAACATCTGCCGCCATCGCCAGGCCACCATGCTGGAAGGACGCGGCAGCGCGAAGAACATCGTGTGCCCGCTGCACCGCTGGACGTACAAAAACGACGGCGAACTGATCGGCGCACCGCACTTTCCCAACAATCCCTGCCTGCACCTGAACAAGACGCCGCTGCAAAGCTGGAACGGTCTGCTGTTCGCCGGTCAGCGCGACATCGCCAAGGATCTGGCGACGGTTCCCGCGTTCAAGGAGATCGATTTCTCCGGCTACATGCTGGATCGCGTGGAAGTGGACGAGTACAACTTCAACTGGAAGACCTTCATCGAGGTCTATCAGGAGGACTACCACGTCGTGCCGTTCCATCCGGGATTGGGGCAACTGGTCAATTGCGACGACCTCACCTGGACCTTCGGCGAGCAGTACAGCGTGCAGACCGTGGGCATCAACGACCCCCGGCGCAAGGCGGGCAGCGCGGTATATCAAAAATGGGCTGATCAACTGATGCGCTACAACAAGGGCGAGCTGCCCAAGTACGGTGCGATCTGGCTGACCTACTACCCCAACATCACGGTCGAGTGGTATCCGAACACGCTGGTGGTGAGCACCGTGGTGCCGCGCGGCGTGGACGCCTGCACCAACATCGTCGAGTTCTACTATCCCGAAGATATCGTGCTGTTCGAGCGCGAATACGTCGAGGCCGAGAAACAGGCCTATCGCGAAACGGCGGTGGAAGACGACATCATCTGCCTGCGCATGCACCAGGGCCGCCGCGCCCTGTACAAGCAAGGCATCGAAGAAGCCGGCCCGTACCAGTCGCCCACCGAGGACGGCATGCTGCACTTCCACGAGTTCCTGCGCCGCAATCTCGAACCTCACCTGAAATAATACCACCGTGGGATCGCTCTGGATGCTGGCGGCAGGATTGTTGTTCGCCTGCATGGGCGTGCTGGTCAAGTTCGGCACGTCGCATTTCTCCAGCAGCGAACTCGTATTCTACCGCTCCTTCTTCGGCCTGCTCGTCGTGTATGCGATGTTGCACCGGTCAAAGGTCTCACTGACAACCCCGCACTGGCGCGGACATCTATGGCGCGGACTGTCCGGCACCGTCGCCATGATGCTGTTCTTCTATTGCATCAGCGTGTTGCCGCTGGCGACCGCCATCACGCTCAACTACACCTCGTCGCTGTTCCTCTCAGTCCTCACCGTGCTGGTACTGAAGGACAAATTCCATATGCCGTTGAGCAGCGCCTTGGCGGTCGGTTTCGCCGGCGTGGCGCTTCTGTTGCACCCGACGCTGGAGCACGATCAACTCTTGCCCGGTTTGCTCGGCCTTATCTCCGGCCTGCTCGCCGGCAGTCGCATTGCTCAATGTACGCCAGCTCGGCATGCTGGGCGAACCCGGCATGCGCGTGGTGTTCTATTTCAACCTGATCGCCACTCTCGCCAGCGGCATCTGGATGTTCACGGACACCCTGCACCCGGTGGCATTCGGCGACCTGCCGCTGCTCGTTGCCATCGGCGCATCCGCCACCTTCGCGCAGCTCGCCATGACACGCGCCTACCGCACCGGCCATACGCTGGTGGTCGGTAGCCTGGCCTACAGCACCATCGTGTTCTCCGCGCTGTTCGGTTTGATTGTTCTGGCACGAGCTGCTGAGTCTGAGCGCATGGCTCGGCATCGCACTCATCATCGCCAGCGGCATGTTAAGCTTGCGCCTAGCACCAACCAACACAGAGGCCAGCAAATGATCACCATCGAAGAGAACAACCACCTCGTCAACATCGCCGTCATGGGCGAATTCACCATCGCCGATTTCAAGCAGTTCGAAGAACACGCGCTGTATAAACTCAAGGCACCTGGCAAAGTGAATCTGCTGTTCGACCTGCGCGGCATGCTCGCCTACACCCCGGACGTCGCTTGGGAAGAGATCAAATTCTTCAGCCGCGAACACAACCACGACTTCAACAAGATCGCCGTCGTCACCAGCGACCAGTGGCTCACCTGGCAGGCTTGGTTGTCGCGCTTGTTCGTGGATGCGGATATCCGCGCTTTCAGCGATTACACGGAAGCACAGGGCTGGGCGCAAGCCTGATGAAGGTTCCGCGCAATCTTTGCTTCGCAGCACCGATTTCGCTTGCACTGGCCGCCTGCGTCTATATCCCCGTCACTGAGCAAACAGCGGAGGCCGAGCCGACCTGTCAGACCTACACAAACAAAATGACGGTGATGGAATTAAGAAAGGTCGCGGCAAGAAACAACGGCAGGGCAACCACCGCTTATGACAAAAGGGATCGCTCTTGGGGGGCGGGTGGTTGCGGTCAGGCTGAGATCTGTTTGGCAATTATCGCCGCCGCCGGAGTTGTCGCCGCCGGCACTTACATCGTTTCTGGCAGCGTCGTGGTCATCAACAACACGGCTCATTGGCTGGAATACCAGGGGACCTGCAGTGACAGCTACCTGAGCTCCTCCAAAAAGGGATTCCTCGATTCACTGGGCAATCCCGGCATCGCCTCCACCACCCCGCAGAGACAATAAAAAAGCCCGCATCGCTGCGGGCTTTCTTTTGCATACCAAAGTCACCGAATCACTTCAGCTTGGTTTCCTTGTATGCCACGTGCTTGCGTGCCACCGGGTCGAACTTCATGAACTCAAGCTTTTCCGGGGTGGTGCGCTTGTTTTTGTTGGTGGTGTAGAAATGCCCCGTACCAGCGGAGGATTCCAGTTTGATCTTTTCGCGTGCGCCTTTTGCCACAGTAATTCTCCTTTATACCTTCTCGCCGCGGGCACGCATCTCGAACAGGACGGCGTCGATGCCGTTCTTGTCGATAGTGCGCAGTGCAGCATTGGTCAGGCGCAAAGACACCCAACGATTTTCAGACTCAACCCACAAGCGGCGACGTTGCAGATTCGGCAAGAAACGACGCTTGGTTTTATTGTTCGCGTGGGAGATGTTGTTGCCCACCATGGGCTTTTTCCCAGTTACTTGACAGACGCGTGCCATGACAATTTCCCCAACCAGTTTTTCAAAGAGGCGCGATTCTACCTAAAGCCCCGCAAAGACACAACCCAAAGTTTTACCGACCTTTTCTATACAGCGCAGACTGGGCATGCGCCTGCAAACCCTCGCCAAAGGCCAGGGTTGCGGCGATCTCGCCCAGTGTTTTCGCCCCTTGGGCGGAAACATGGATCAGGCTGCTGCGCTTCTGGAAGTCATACACCCCCAATGGCGAGGAAAAACGCGCCGTGCCGGAAGTCGGCAGCACGTGGTTCGGGCCTGCGCAATAGTCGCCCAGCGATTCGGAGGTATAACGCCCCATGAATATGGCGCCAGCGTGTTTGAGCTTGGGCAACCAGGTCTGCGGGTCGCCGACGGACAGCTCCAGATGCTCGGGAGCGATGCGGTTGCTGATACGGCAGGCCTCGTCCATATCTGCGACATGAATCAGCGCGCCGCGATTCTCCAGCGCGGTCTGGATGATGTCCTTGCGCGGCATCTGTTGCAGCAGCTTGTTGGCGCTCGCTGCCACGGCTTCGATGAAGGCCGCATCCGGCGACAGCAGGATGGCCTGCGCCAGTTCGTCGTGCTCGGCCTGCGAGAACAGGTCCATCGCCACCCAGTCCGGGTCGGTCTTGCCGTCGCAGATGACCAGTATCTCGGACGGCCCGGCGATCATGTCGATGCCGCACACGCCGAACACGCGGCGCTTGGCGGAAGCGACATAGGCATTGCCGGGACCGACGATCTTGTCCACTTTGGGGATGGTCTTTGTGCCGTAGGCCAGTGCCGCCACGGCCTGTGCGCCGCCGATGGTGAACACGCGATCCACGCCGGACAGGTACGCCGCCGCCAGCACCAGCTGGTTCTTCACGCCGTCCGGCGTGGGCACGACCATGATGAGTTCGGCGACGCCCGCCACTTTGGCGGGCAGGGCGTTCATCAGCACGGAAGATGGATAGGCCGCCTTGCCGCCGGGCACATACAGGCCGACTCGATCCAGCGGGGTGACTTGCTGGCCGAGCATGGTGCCGTCTTCATCGAGGTAGTTCCAGGATAACTGCACCTGTTTCTTGTGATAGTCGGTGACGCGCTGCGCTGCTTGTTCCAGGGCGCTCTTCTGGTCGGCGGGCAGCCCTTCGAATGCAGCCTTCAGCTCGGCTGCGCGGCAATTCCATCGCTGCCGCATCGGCCAGCGGCAAGCGGTCGAACTTGCGCGTGTATTCCAGCACGGCGTCGTCGCCGCGTTTCTTCACATCGGCGAGGATGGCCGCGACGGTCGCTTCCAGTTTTTCGTCGGCAGTCTCTTCGAAGGCCAGCAGCTTGCTCAGCCTGGCATCGAAATCGGCTTGTTGGGTCGAGAGTCGGGTGATGTTCATTGATATTGACCTTACTTTATGGCTCCGGCAAATGCATCCAGCATCGGCTGAATGGTCGCACGCTTCAGTTTCAGCGAGGCCTGGTTCACCACCAGGCGCGAAGATATCTGCACGATCTCTTCCACCGCCTTGAGGTTGTTCGCCTTCAGGGTGGCGCCGCTGCTCACCAGATCGACGATGGCATCGGACAGCCCGACCAGCGGCGCCAGTTCCATCGAACCGTACAACTTGATGAGGTCGACATGCACGCCCTTGGAGGCGAAGTGTTCACGCGCCGTCTTCACATACTTGGTCGCCACGCGCAAACGCGCGCCCTGCTTCACCGCCGACTCGTAATCGAAGTCGTTGCGCACCGCGACCATCATGCGGCACTTGGCGATGTTGAGATCGAGCGGCTGGTACAGGCCTTCGCCGCCATGTTCGTTGAGCACATCCTTGCCCGCCACACCCATATCCGCTGCGCCGTATTGCACATAGGTCGGCACATCGGAAGCGCGCACGATGATGAGGCGCACGTCGTCGCGATTGGTCGGCAGAATGAGTTTGCGCGAAGACTCCGGGTCTTCCAGCGCAGTGATGCCTGCCGCTTTTAACAGTGGCAGGGTTTCTTCAAAGATGCGGCCTTTGGATAAGGCGATGGTAATCATTGCGTACTTCCTATTATTTCAGTCGACGAATGTTAGCACCCAGCTGCGACAGTTTGCTTTCGATGTGCTCATAGCCACGGTCCAGATGGTAGATGCGGTCGATCACCGTTTCGCCCTGCGCCACCAAACCGGCGATGACCAGACAGGCGGAAGCACGCAGGTCGGTGGCCATCACGGTCGCGCCTTCCAGATGCTCCACGCCGCGCACCACGGCGGTATTGCCCTCCACGTCGATCTGCGCACCGAGACGGCGCAGCTCCTGCACGTGCATGAAGCGGTTCTCGAAGATGGTTTCCACCACCATCGCGCTGCCTTCCGCGATGCAATTGAGCGCCATGAATTGCGCCTGCATGTCGGTGGGGAATGCCGGATGCGGTGCGGTGCGCACGTTCACCGATTTCGGGCGGCCATTCATCTCAAGGTGGATGGTATCGCCCTCGACCT
Organism: uncultured beta proteobacterium; assembly: GCA_963715005.1. Taxonomy (GTDB): domain Bacteria; phylum Pseudomonadota; class Gammaproteobacteria; order Burkholderiales; family Gallionellaceae; genus Sideroxyarcus. Next base: position 83,090 of record CAVQQO010000001.1, read on the forward strand.
TGATCTGTGCGCCAGCTTCGGTGCAGTTTTTCCAGCACGGTCTCCAGGATGTCGGCGCGCGTCTCGCGCAGGGTGATGCTGCCGCCGGTCGCCGCCGCCGCCACCAGGAAGGTGCCGCTCTCGATGCGGTCCGGCATGATGCGGTGCGTCGCGCCGTGCAGTTTTTCCACGCCGGTGATGGTGATGGCGTCCGTGCCGTCACCGGAGATCTTGGCTCCCATGGCACGCAGGCAATTGGCCAGGTCCACCACTTCCGGCTCGCGCGCCGCGTTCTCCAGCACGGTCACCCCGTCGGCCAGTGCCGCCGCCATCATCAGGTTCTCGGTGCCGGTGACGCTGACGATGTCGAAGAAGATGCGCGCGCCCTTGAGGCGCTTTGCTTTGGCATGAATGTATCCGTGCTCGATGGCGATCTCGGCGCCCATCGCCTGCAGGCCCTTGATGTGCAGGTCGACCGGCCGCGAGCCGATGGCACAGCCGCCGGGCAAAGAAACCTTGGCCTCGCCGAAACGCGCCACCAGCGGGCCCAGCACCAGGATCGCGGCACGCATGGTCTTCACCATGTCGTAGGGGGCTTCCCAGTTATTGACCTGGTCGCCCTTGAAGGTGATCTCGCCAGACGCGGGTTCCGCCGCGATACCCATCTGCAGCAGCAGTTTGCGCATGGTGCCGACATCGTGCAGCTCGGGCAGGTTGGTCAGGCGCAAGGTATCTGCAGTCAACAGGCTGGCGCACATGATGGGCAACGCAGCGTTCTTGGCGCCGGAGATGCGCACTTCGCCGCGTAAAGGAATGCCGCCTTGAATGGCTAATTTTTGCATTGGGTGATTTTCTCGCCGTCGTTGCGGCGTTTATTGTGATGATTGACTCAAGGGCAGCGCGTCGGCCACCCCATACAGGCCAGCAAGACTGCGCAAACCGTCAGGGACATTGATGAGGCTCAGCTTGGCATTATGGCGTTGCGCATTGCGCAGCCAACCCAGCAGCAAGCTGACTGCTGCAGAATCTGCCGCTTCAACCCTGGCCAGATCGACTATCCAATCCTTGCCTTCCAAAGGCAGCATTGCTTCATTGAACGATGCGCCGACACTATCCATGGTCAAACGACCGGACACGATCAGACGATCACCTTCGCGCCGGATCATTTCGACTCTGCTTTCTGCGCCATCGCAGCGTTGTTTGCGGCGGCCTTGTTCTTTTCGACCAGTGTCTTGATCAGACCGTCGATACCGGTTTGCTGGATCTGATCGGCGAAGGTGCCGCGATAGCTGGTCACCAGACTCACTCCTTCCACCGTCAGGTCATACACCTTCCAGCCGTTCGGCGTCTTTTCCATGTCGTAATCCACCAATATCGGCTGCTGCCCACCCGGCTTGACGATCGATGTCTTGACGGTCACATCAGTCGCGCCGCTGTCCAGCTTGAACGGCTTGACCTCGACGACCTGGTCGCGATAGGAAGTGAAAGCCTTGGTGTAGGTGCGCACCAGCAGGATACGGAACTCGCTCATCAGCGCCTGCTTCTGCTCGGCAGTCGCCACGCGCCACGACTTTCCCACCGCCAGCTTGGTCATGCGCTCGAAATTGAAATGCGGCAACACCTTCGCATCCACCAGCTCCAGCATCTTCTTCTGGTTGCCCGCACGCAAATCCTTGTCCGCGCGCACGATCTCGAGCACTTCGCGCACCGTGCTCTTGATCAGCACGTCCGGTTCCGGCACATCGTCGGCACGTGCGCCCGCTGTTGCACACAACAGCAATGCGCCTAACATCAAAGCAAATGTCTTTTTCATGTTTTATGCTTTCCGTGGATCACTTTGCATCAGCGCTGGTGGTGAAGAACTTACCGATCAGATCCTCCAGCACCACCGCCGATTGCGTCTTTTTGAACTCTTCGCCGTTCTTCAGCATCACATCGTCCCCACCGGGCATCAGTCCGATGTATTGCTCGCCCAGCAGGCCTGAAGTCAGGATGTTGGCGAAAGTATCCTTGGGGAACTGATAGCGCTTATCGATGCTCATGGTCACCCTCGCTTCATAACGTTCGGTATCCAGCACGATGCTGGTCACCCGCCCCACCAGCACGCCAGCGCTCCGCACCGAGGCAGTCGGCTTCAGGCCGCCGACGTTGGTGAAGTGCGCCTGCAACTGGTACGTCTCCGACACGTTATATGTGCTCAAGTTTCCGACCTTGAGCGCCAGCACCACCAGCGCGGCGATACCCGCCACCACGAATGCACCCACCCATAGATCCAATGTCGTACGTTCCATAACCTTAAGCTCCTTGAAACATGAATGCAGTCAAAATGAAATCCAGCATCAATATCGCCAGCGACGATGTGCACCACAGTGCGCGTGGTGGCTCCGGACACGCCTTCCGCCGTGGGCGGCGCATCGTATCCTTCGAACAGGGCGATGGCGGTCACCGCCAGGCCGAACACGAAACTTTTGATGACGCCGTTCAGCATGTCATGCTGGAAATCCACCGAGGACTGCATCTGCGACCAGAACGAGCCTTCGTCCACGCCGATCACCACGACCCCGACCACGTAGCCGCCGAACACGCCCATCGCCGAGAACAGCGCCGCCAGCAACGGCATGGAGATCACGCCGGCCCAGAAACGCGGCGCCACCACGCGCGCGATCGGGTTCACCGCCATCATCTCCATCGCGGCGATCTGCTCGGTGGCTTTCATCAGGCCGATCTCGGCGGTCATCGCCGATCCGGCACGGCTGGCGAACAACAGCGCCGCCAGCACCGGCCCCAGTTCGCGCACCAGGCTCAGCGCAACCAGCGAACCCAGCGCCGATTCCGAACCGTAACGCTTCAGCGTCTCGTACCCCTGCAAGCCCAGCACCATGCCGACGAACATGCCCGACACCAGAATGATGATGAGCGACATCACGCCGCTGGAGAACATCTCTTTCACGGTCAGGCGGAAACGGCGAAAGCTGGTGCCGGAATAGAACAACGTCATCGCGAAGAAACGCGTGGCATAACCGATGCGCCATACTGCATTGATGGTGCGGTGGCCGATAGTCTTCAAACTCGTTGCAATTGGCATCAGGCACTGCACTCCCAGATCTTCGCGATAATCCCCGCCCGGATAATGGAACGGCACCGGACCATCCATCTCGCCGTGCACGAACTGGTGCACGAACGGCTTGTCGGAAGCGCGTATCTCCTCCGGCGTGCCTTCGGCCACGATCACGCCGTCGGCGACGAAATAGACGTAGTCGACGATCTTCAGCGACTCCTGCACGTCGTGCGTCACGACGATCGAGGTCGCGCCCAGCGCGTCGTTGAGCTTGCGGATCAGATTGCCCGACCACGGTGAGCGAGATCGGATCGAGGCCGGCGAACGGCTCGTCGTACATGATCAGCATCGGATCGAGCGCCATCGTGCGCGCCAGCGCCACGCGCCGCGCCATGCCGCCGGACAGTTCGGACGGCATCAGATTGTGCGGTGCCGCGCAGACCCACCGCATGCAGCTTCATCATCACCAGATCGTGGATCATCTCTTCCGGCAGGTCGGTGTGTTCGCGCATCTGGAACGCCACGTTGTCGTACACCGACATATCGGTGAACAGCGCGCCGAACTGGAACAGCATGCCCATCTTGCGGCGCATCGCGTACAGGCCCTGCTGATCCAGCTCGTGCATCGACTGTCCGTCGATCCGTATCTCACCCTTGGTGGGCTTGATCGCACCGCCGATCAGGCGCAACAGGGTGGTCTTGCCGCAACCGCTCCCGCCCATGATGGCGATGAGCTTGCCTTTCGGAAAGGACATGTTGATGCCCTTGAGGATGGGACGCTTGTCGTAAGCGAAATTGACATCCCGGATCTCTACCAGTGATTGCGAAGACACTTATGACCTTGTCGCTCGTTGAATAGGGGCGCATTCTAAACTACGGCACCGTAAGTTGGAAACCGGCCATAACTTGAGCTTGGTGCGATTGCGGGCTATCCTGCGTGCCGTTACACATATCTCGTGGCTACTTTCAGGATAACAGCGTGACACTCCCTGCCCTGCTCATCGTCGATGACGATCCGCTCATCCGCGATTCTTTGCGGCTGATTCTGGCCGACGAATTTGATATCCATCTCGCAGAAGATCGCCCGCAGGCCATCCGCCTGTTGCGCGACATGGCAACCCCGCCACAACTGGCGCTGGTCGATCTGGGCTTGCCGCCCACGCCGCACCGCCCGGAAGAAGGCTTCCGCCTCATCACCGAACTGCTGGCGCATTCGCCCAACATCAAAGTCATCACGCTGTCTGGACAGAACGAGGAAAGCAATGCGCGGCATGCGCGCACCCTCGGCGCCATCGAATTCGTCGCCAAACCCTGCGGGCCGGAGACATTGCGCACCCTGTTGCGCGACGCCTTGCGCATCCAGCAGAGCGAACAAGCGGGGCTGCGCGATAGCCAGTCGCTGTTCGGCATCATCGGCAACAGTCAGCCTATCCAGGCGATGCGCAGCCAGATCGAGCTGTATGCCAAAACCCCTTATCCGGTACTGATCGAGGGCGAATCGGGCAGCGGCAAAGAACTGGTTGCCGCCGCTCTGCAGCGCCTGAGTGGGAAACCGGAGGCATCGTATGTCGTGCTCAACTGCGCCGCCATCTCGCCCAACCTGCTCGAGTCCACACTGTTCGGCCATGCCAAGGGCGCTTTCACCGGCGCCACCAGTGCGCAGATCGGTTTCTTCGAGCGGGCCGAGAACGGCACGCTGTTCCTCGACGAGATCGGCGAAATGCCGCAAGAGTTGCAAGCCAAGATGCTGCGCGTACTGGAAAACGGCGAGTATCAACGCGTCGGCGAAGCCACTACACGCAAGAGCAACGCGCGCATCATCGCCGCCACCAATCGCGACCTGAAACTGGCCGTACGCAGCGGCACGTTCCGCAACGACCTTTATCACCGCTTGAGCATCTTCACCATTCAGGTGCCGCCGCTGCGCACTCTGGGCGATGACATGTTGCTGTTACTGGAACATTTCAAGAGCTTCTATGCCACGCAAGCACAGCGTCCGCCATTCGAGCTTGACCCGGTCGCACTGGATGCATGGAAGGGCTACGCCTTCCCCGGCAACACGCGCGAACTGCGCAATATCGTCATCCGGCTGACCACCAAGTATCCGGGCCTCAAGGTGAATGCAAGGCAGCTGGAAGCCGAATTCGACCCGCAACCGGAAATGACCGGGACCGCACCGACCGACCTGTCCGCCGAGGCCAAACAGGTATTGCAGCAAGGCGGCTTCGATCTGGACGACCTATTGATGGGCTATACTGGCCGCTACATCGATGCCGCCATGGAACTGGCACACGGCAACGTCAGCGAGGCTGCCAAACTATTGGGGATCGCACGCACCACGCTATACAGTCGCATGGAAGCGGTGCAAAAACACAAAACACAAAAAGTTCAGTAAAGGGAGATCAGATGTATCTGGAGCACTTCGGCCTGACCGAGCCGCCTTTCAAGATCACCCCAGTCACCGATTTCTTCTTCTCCGGCGCGAACCGCGGCGAGATCCTCGATGCATTGATCTACGCCATCACCGACGGCGAAGGCATCGTCAAGGTCAGCGGCGAAGTGGGTAGCGGCAAGACCATGCTGTGCCGCATGCTGCTGGATCGCCTGCCCTCCAGCATCAAAGCGATCTACCTCGCCAACCCGAGCATGTCGCGCGACGAACTGCTGTATGCCATCGCCGATCGTCTCGATCTCAATCTCGAAGGACAGCGTGTCAACGTCATCCTGCAGACCCTGCAGAACCAACTGGAAGCCATGTACGAACGCGGCGAGCGTTGCGTGGTTCTGGTGGACGAGGCGCACGCCATGCCGCTGGAGACGCTGGAAGAATTGCGTCTGCTGTACAACTTGCAAGTCGGCAAACACAAACTGATCCAGATCGTGCTGTTCGGACAACCCGAACTGGATTCAAAGCTCGACCAAAGCAACATGCGCCAGCTGAAGGATCGCATCGTGCACCACTTCAGCATCCTGCCGATCTCGCGCAAAGTGATCGACGCCTACCTGATGTTCCGCATGCGCGCGGCCGGCTACAAGGGACCTGATGTCTTCTCGCCCGCCGCAGTGCTGCTCATTGGCAAAGCCTCGCAGGGACTGATGCGCCGCGTCAACATCCTTGCCGACAAGGCGCTGCTCGCTGCTTTCGTGGAAAACACCCACAACATCGACGTGCACCACGTGCAAGCCGCCATCCGCGACAGCGAGATGGTGCCCATGAACAACTGGCTTAACCGCAAGAGCATCTCGATGGCAGGCGGGACCATCCTGCTCGCTGCCACATTGGCTGGCGCAGGCTGGTTCGTCGGTCACGAAAACACGGGATACCTGAGCCAGGCGGAAGCACGGCACTTGGCTCCACAACAACCTGTCGTTGCCGGTGCCGCAGCGCTCTTGCCGGAAGCTGCGTCTGCTGCTGCCTCCGCCGTGGCCGAAGTCGAGGCAGCCTCTGCTGTCGCTGACACTTCCAACGTCACGATATTGCCTCTCGACAAGACACTCATACTCCCCGCAGAGCCGCATGTCACAACACAGCATCAGCCCTCCACTGCCGCAACCGCATCGCGCGAAACCGCAGCGGCAAAACCGGTTCCAGCCGTATCGAATATATCGCTACTGCAACAGCGACTCGACGCGACACACACCGCACTGTCCGCCCCGCACCACGGTAACGTCAGCATTCAACTGTTCTATACCGACGACATTCGCCCCGAGCGCATGGAACGTTTCCTGACGCGCGCTCAACGACTGGGAAAACTTGCCGAAATATATATCGTACCGATCAAGTTGAGCGGAAGGGACGGGTACCGCGTGTTGTACAGCCTCTATGCCAATAGCGATGCGGCGCGAAATGGAATGCAAGAATTACCGCAGCGCTACAAAGATGCTTTCGCTCCGACTTTGCACATGCTGGACGGCTCACCCAATACGCCCTAAGCAGTTGAAGAACAAAAGCATATAGGCAATATGGCATATTGCCGCAGTCGGCAAATGATGTTACTTTGACGCTAGATCAAAGGGGAAAATAAAAAATGAAGTCCACGCGCGTATTACTGTGTTTAGCCAGCATCTCGCTCGTCGCTTGCGGCACTAAGTCGTTTACCCCATCCGACAAGCATCTCCAGCAGAGCAGCCTAGAACCCACTCCCGCTGGCAACATCCCGCAAACCAGTAAACGCGCCGTCGTCCTCCCTCCTCCCAAACCCGCAGCCAAAGTAGAGACTTACAGTGTCGTCGTAACCAATCTCCCGGCGCGCGATATCTTGTTCGCGCTGGCACGCGATGCGAAAGTCAACATCGACATCCATCCCGGAGTACAGGGCGAAGTAACCATCAACGCCATCAACCAGACTCTGCCGCAGATACTCGACCGCATCTCCAGGCAGATCGACATGCGCTACGAGCTGGACAACGGCAACCTGAGCGTGATGCCGGATTCGCCCTTCCTGAGAAGCTACAAGATCGACTACGTCAACATGTCGCGCGATGCGGATGGCGGTATCTCGAACGCGACCCAGGTCGGCGCGGCGTACGGCAGGTGGCGGCACCACCGTCACTGGCGGTGCGACCAGCAACAATTCGCAACTTTCCATCAAGAACTCTTCCAAGAACCACTTCTGGGAAACCCTGGTCAAGAACGTCACCGACATCCTGCGCGAGACGGACAAGATATTGCCGGAAGGTTCCAGTGAAACCGTGGTGGAACAGAACAACACCGACCAGCACCACCGGCACGGGCGCACAAACGCCGGGCGGCAAGAAATCCGTCAAGCCCGGCCTGGAGAACAGCCCGAACGCCGCTACCATCGAAGGCGAAGGCACCACCATCACGCGCCGCAGCACCTTCCGCGAAGCGGCTTCGGTTATCGCCAGCCCCGAGGCCGGCATCCTCACGGTGCGCGCCACCGGCAAGCAACACGAGAAGATCCAGGATTTCATCTCTCAGATCATGCGCAATGCGCGCCGTCAGGTGCTGATCGAGGCGACCGTCGCCGAAGTGCGTCTGAACAGCAACTATCAGCAAGGCATCGATTGGAGCCGGCTGCGTTTGGGTTCAAAAGGTTTCCAACTGACACAAGCTGCATCCGGAAATCCAGTACCGCCTGCATCAAACACGGGCACCATGTTCCTGTTGGACTATGTCAACCCGACTTCCAAACTTGGCAATCTGAGCGGGAGCGTTTCGCTGCTCGAATCGTTCGGCGATGTGAAGGTGCTCTCCAGCCCGAAGATCAGCGTCATGAACAACCAGACCGCGATGCTGCGCGTGGTGGACAATCTGGTGTACTTCACCATCAAGGCCGATACCACGACCAACCAGACCACCTCCACCACCACTTACACCACAACCGCCATCACCGTGCCTACCGGCTTCACCATGAGCGTGACACCGCAGATCAATGACAGCGATACCGTCCTGCTCAATTTGCGCCCCTCGATCTCGCGTCTGCTTGGCTACGTCAATGACCCCAATCCAGCGCTTGCCGCTGCGGGAGTGGTCAGTCGCATCCCGCAATTGCAGACTCGCGAGATGGAATCCGTGTTGAAGATCGAGAACAACCAGATCGCCATCATGGGCGGTCTGATGCAGGATGAGATCAGCAACCTGACCGACGGCGTTCCCCTGCTGGACGATATCCCGATCGCGGGGCAAGCATTCAAGAACCGCAACGACACCAAGACCAAGACCGAGCTGGTGATCTTCCTGCGCCCGGTGGTGATCAAGGATGCCAGCATCGAGGGCGATTACAGCGCGTACCGCAACAATCTGCCGGACGAAAACTTCCTCAATCCGGCGTTGAGAAAGTAAAGCCATGAGCCTGTTACTCGACGCTCTCAAGAAGTCCGGCGACAACCAGCAACAGGGCACCGGCCTTTCCAATCTGACGCTGGAAGATGCATCCCCGGCGCGCGGCAGCGCAGCTGCGAGCACTGCAACCCGCGCGGCCGGGGAGACGCTGTTCGCGGCGAAGAAAAAAAAATCGTCGTCCTTTCAGTGGAAGCTGGGGCTTGTTCCCACCACCCTTCTGATCTGCAGCGTCCTCGGCGCCGGATATGGCTACTACGTCTGGCGGGAACTCAATCCCCCGAGCCAGCCCCGTGTTGCGCAGCGCACCACTCCACCCCCTGCTGCCGCCCCGGCCATGGTCACCGCCCCGGCGCTGGTTCCGCACATTCCGGCACAGGAAGAATCGACTCCCGTGCCGCCGCAACAGCCTATCGTCACGGCGCGCAACGAAGACTTCGACGCGCCGCGCAACAAGCCGAAAGTATATAAACCCCGCAGCAAACCCGCTGCCTCCGACGTCACCATCCAGCGCCAACTGGAAACCGATACCGTCACGCCCGCACTGCTCGGTGCCTACCAGGCTTATCAGCACGGCGACTATGTCACGGCGGCACAGGGCTACCGCGAGGTTTTGAGCAAAGACGCGCACAACCGCGATGCCCTGCTCGGTCTGGCCGCGACAGCACAACAACTGGGACAGGACGAGATCGCGCAGCGCTATTACCGCCAGATGCTGTTGCTCGACCCGCGCGATCCGTCAGCGCAGGCCGCATTGGCATCCTATGCACCCGAAAGCGCCGGCGACAAGGAAAGCCACCTCAAGTCCTTGTTGTCCGAGCAACCGCGGTCCAGTGCACTGCATTTCGCGCTGGGCAACTACTATGCTGAACAATCGAGCTGGGGCGATGCGCAGCAGTATTATTTCAATGCGCACTCGCTGGAGCCCTCCAATGCACAGTTCGCCTTCAATCTGGCGGTGAGTCTGGACCATCTGGGGCAACGCAAACTCGCTGCCCGCTACTATCAGCAGGCGGTACAGCTCGACATCTCAGGCAACTCAGGATTCGATCGCGCACAGGCGCAACAACGCTTGAATGAACTGACTCCAGCCCACTAAGGAAAAAGATGGCTGCACCGCAACAACAGTCCCAGCAGCCCATTGGGCAGTTGCTGATAGCGAAGGGAGTGATCAGTGAAGACCAACTTCGCATCGCCACCCAAGAGCAAAACAAGACACCGCAGCCGCTAGGCCGCCTGCTGGTGCGCCTCGGCTTTCTGTCCGAGGCGACCATCCGCGACGTGCTGTCCGAGAACCTCGGCCAGGAGAGCGTCGACCTCACCACACGTCATCGTCGACCCGGCGGCGATCACGCTCGTCCCCAAGGACATCGCGCGCCGCTACAACCTGCTGCCGCTGTCGGTCGATACTGCCACCCAGAACCTGACTATCGCGATCGCCGACCCGGACAACATCGTCGCGCTCGACCAGGTGCGCGCGCTGCTGCGCGACGAATACCGCCTCACTACGCAGCTCGCCAGCGAATCCGACATCCCGCGCGCCATCGACCAGTACTACGGCTACGAGCTGTCGATCGACGGCATCCTGCACGAGATCGAGACCGGCGAGATCGACTACCAGAGCCTGCAGCCGCGGGGTCGACGAGTACAGCCAGCCGGTGGTGCGCCTGATCGACGCGCTGCTCACCGACGCGGTGCAAGCGCGGCGCCTCCGACATCCACTTCGAGCCCGAGCAGCAGCTTCCTGCGCATCCGCTACCGCATCGACGGCGTGCTGCGCCAGATCCGCAGCCTGCACAAGAACTACTGGCCGGCGATGGTGGTGCGCCTGAAGGTGATGAGCGGCATGAACATCGCCGAGACGCGCGCGCCGCAGGACGGCCGCATCTCGCTCACGCCTGTCCGGCCGCCCGGTCGATTTCCGCGTCGCCTCGCAGCCCACCACGCACGGCGAGAACATCGTGCTGCGCATCCTCGACCGGCAGAAGGGCATCGTGCCGCTCGACCAGCTCGGCCTGCGCCTGAGGCAGCCTCGAACACGCTGAAGCTCATGCTCGCGCGCCCGGAGGGCATCATCCTCGTGACCGGCCCGACCGGCAGCGGCAAGACGACCACGCTGTATTCGATGCTGAACCACGTCAACACCGAGGCGGTCAACATCATGACGCTCGAGGATCCGGTCGAGTACCCGATGACGCTGATCCGCCAGACCTCGGTGAACGAGGCGGCGAAGCTCGACTTCGCCAACGGCATCCGCTCGATGATGCGCCAGGACCCGGACATCATCCTGGTCGGCGAGATCCGCGACCAGGACGACCGCCGAGATGGCGTTCCGCGCCGCGATGACCGGCCACCAGGTGTACTCGACGCTGCACACCAACTCGGCGATCGGCGCCATTCCGCGCCTGCTCGACATCGGCATCCTGCCCGACATCATGGCCGGCAACATCATCGGCGTCGTCGCCCAGCGCCTGGTGCGCAAGCTGTGCCCGCACTGCAAGGACCCGTACCACCCCGACCATGTCGAACGCAAGATGCTCGGCGTGCGCCACGACGAGAACATCACCATCTACCGCGCCGTCGGCTGCGACATCTGCAACCATCAGGGCTACACCGGGCGGCAGGCGATCATGGAGATCCTCAAGATCGACAGCGAGATGGACGAGCTGATCGCGCGCCGCGCCAGCATCCGCGATTTGAAGAACACCGCGCTGGAACGGGGCTTCCGGCCGCTGGCGGAAGACGGCATACGCCGTATCCTGCAAGGCGCGACCTCCATCGCCGAGGTCGCGCGCGTGGTCGACCTGACCGACCGGATGTAACGAGACCCATGGCGCTCTATTCCTACAACGCGATCGACAGCACCGGCAAGACCGCCAAAGGCCTGCAGGATGCCGCCAACCTGATCGATCTCGAACTGCGTCTGAAACGCATCGGCCTCGACCTCATCAAGGCCAAGGAAGAAGAAGGCAAAGTCAGCTTCGGCGGCGGCAAGATCAAACGCGCCGATCTCATCACCTTCTTCTTCAATCTGGAACAACTCACCCGTGCCGGCGTGCCGATGCTGGAAGGCCTCGCCGACCTGCGCGACACCATGGAAGAAGCCGCTTTCCGCGAGATCATCGCGAGCCTCGTGGAGTCCATCGAGGGCGGCAAGAAGCTGTCGCAAGCGATGGCCGAACACCCCAACGCCTTCGACAAGATCATCGTCAGCCTGACCAACGCGGGCGAAGACAGCGGACAGCTGGTCGAGGTGTTCAGCCACCTCACCGAATCGCTCAAGTGGCAGGACGAGATGGCTTCGCAGACCAAGAAGATGATGATCTATCCGGCCTTCGTCGGCACCGTGGTGCTGGCCATCACCTTCTTCCTGATGATCTATCTGGTGCCGCAACTGGTCGGCTTCATCAAGGGCATGGGGCAGGAAATCCCGATCCAGACGCGCATATTGCTGGCGACCTCCTCCTTCTTCGTCAACTACTGGTATGTCGTCCTGCTGACCCCGCCCGTCCTGTATGGCGCCTTCAGGCTCGCACTCATCAGCAATCCCGGTCTGCAATACCAGTTGGACAACTTCAAACTGCACGTATGGCCGACGGGCCCGATCCTGCGCAAGATCATTCTGGCGCGCTTCGCCAACACCTTCGCCATGATGTATGGCTCCGGCATCACCATCCTGGACTGCATCGCCAATTCGCGCGACTTGGTCAACAACCAGGTCATCGCGAAAAGTTTGCAGAACGTGATGCAGGAGATCGAGGCGGGCAAGAACCTCACGCAAAGCTTCCAGCAAACCGGTATCTTCCCGCCGCTGGTAGTACGCATGCTGAAAGTCGGTGAAGCCACCGGGCAACTCGACCAGGCGCTACTCAATGTCAGCTATTTTTACGACCGCGACGTGAAGGACTCGATAAAAAAGGTGCAAGTGATGATCGAACCGACCATGACCATCATTCTCGGCGCACTGCTGGGATGGGTGATGCTGTCGGTACTGTCACCCATCTACGACATCATCAGCAAGGTGAAAATGTAAATGGCCCGGACCCTACTCTTCCTCAGCGCAGACTCCTTCCACGCCACCGTCTGGAACGGCGGCAAGCTGGAAGATACGCAATATTTCTCCAACGATGCCAACGGACGCGAAAGTTTTTCCTCCTTCCTGAAACAGCATCGTGACCCCGCCTACATGCTGGTAGACGTCATCGAGGAAGACTTCCGGCTGGAGACCGTGCCGCATCTGATCGGCCCCTCCCGCAAAGAGTTGCTGGCGCGCAAGTTCGAACAGTTCTATCGTGGCACACCGTTCCGTCAAGCCAGCCTGCTGCATCGGCAGGAAGAAGGCCGCCGCGACGACGAGATGCTGTTCTCGGCGCTGACCAACCCGCAGCGCATCTCGCCCTGGCTGGACACGATCCTGGCGAACCACATCCCGCTGGCCGGCATCTACTCGCTGCCCAACATCAGCACGCCGCTGCTCCGTGACATCCCTTCGGATCATGTACTGTTACTGTCATGGGAAAAAAATGCCGGACTGCGGCAGACATATTTCAACAACAAACGCCTGCACTTTTCGCGTCTCATCCCGTTCAACGAGAGCGGTTCATTCAGCGAAACCGTCGCCACCGAAACACCGCGCACCCAGCAATACCTGAAGAGTCTGAGCCTGCCGCCCCCGGGCGAGGTGCTGGATGTATATATCATCTGCCATGCCAATGACCGGCTCGCTCTGCAGACACACCTCGAAAGCGCTAGCGACCTGCGCTACACCTATCTGGACATCCAGGAACTGGCCAAGCGCGTCAAATCCAAAAGCGATTACGCCGATTCGGATGCCACTCCGCTGCTGCTGCATTTGCTGGCCAGCAAGCCGCCGGCCAGCCACTACGCCAATTCGGAACACACGCACTTTTATCTGCTGTGGCAAATGCGCCGCATGTTGTTCGGACTCGCGGCACTGATGGCAATCGCCAGTGCGCTATGGAGCGCCGTCGATTTCTGGCAGGGACAATATTACGTCGCGGAGACCGAACCGATCCACATCCAGACAGAGCACGTCAAAGGCCAGGCGCAGCAGATCCAGCGCACCTTTGCCAATACAGGCGTACCCGCCGCCGACATGAAAACCGCCGTTTTGCTGTCGCGCAAATTGAACCAATACACGCCGCCGCCGGAAGCCATCCTCCTCGACCTGACGCACGTGCTGGATGATTTCACCCGGATCGAAGTGAGCAAACTCGCCTGGAAAGCCAGCGCGGCGGATGCCGCACCTTCCCCCTATCCCGCACACGTCATGACCTTCGACGGCAGCCTCACCGGCTTCGGCAGCGAATACCGCGCGGCACTCGACTACCTCGACCGCTTCCAGCATGCCCTCACACAGCGGGGGTATACTGTCAGCGCGGAAAAACTGCCGCTGGACATCAGCTCCAAAGGCAGCATCAGCGGCAATGCCAAGAAAGACGAAGGCAATCCCGCGCAGTTCACGCTGAAGATCATCTGGAGACAAAAAGAATGAGCTTCTCCAAAGCCGACCTGCCGTATCTCAAATGGAGCGTGGGTACATTTGCGCTCAGCCTAGCGCTGAGCGGCGGCCTTTTATCCATTAGCGAGAAGTATCAGGAACAGGCGCAACTGGAACGCCAAACGGCCCAGAAGCAGCTCACCGAAGCGCGCGCCCAGCTTAGCGCCACCGAGAACGACCAAGAGAACATGGCAACCTATGCGCTCGAATACAACGTCCTGCTGGCGCAAAAGATCATCGGCAACGAACAACGCCTCGACTGGATGGAAGGACTGGAAAAGATCCGCCAACAAGGCCAAGTCCTCGATTTCAAATACACCATCGCCCCGCAACAAGCTTATGTACCCAACCCACCGGTGGATGCGGGCAACTTCCAGCTCAGCCGCAGCAACATGACCATGCAGATCGACTTGTTGCACGAAGAACAACTGATCCGGCTGCTCGCCGCCATGCGCGCCCAAATGAAGGGCTGGTTCATGCTCGATGGTTGCAGTCTCGCGCGCATCGACAGCACCGATGTGAACTCCCCGCTCAAGGCAGAATGCAACGGCGGCTGGTTCACCATGAAGAACAAGAACGCGCCATGAACAAACATTCGTTATCGTTCCTGTTGATCCTGTTCGGCGAAATCCCCGCCGCGCAGGCAGCAGAATTGGGGCGATTGTTTTACACCCCGCAACAGCGCCTGCAACTGGAATATCAGGAAGCCAACACCAGCAGCAACAGCATGGACGGCGGCAAACACGGCTACATCATCGTCAACGGCGTCGTGCAGAAACAAGGCGGCAACCGCATCGTGTGGATCAACGGCACGCCGCAAGCCGCAAGCCCCAGCAACGACAAGACCCCGGCCAGCGTATCGGTCACCGTGCCCGGCAAGAAACAACCCGTGCAGCTCAAGGTTGGGCAACGCCTGCAGCTCGAAGCACCCGCACCGGAAGAAACAAAGTAAGCAGGAGGTGCCTCATGAATTTCTTGCATACACGTCACTCGATCAGGCAACGTCAGCGAGGAGCAGCACTGATGGTGATGCTGGTAATCATGATTTTGGGATCCGCATCATTTCTGGTGAGATCCATGAGTATTGCGGCATTACAGATCGAGCGTGACAAGGTCACTGCCGAAGCAATGGCAAAGGCAAAAGAAGCTCTGATCGGTTATGCGGCCAGAAATAACACGCCCGGGAAACTCCCTTGTCCGGAAGACACCAGTGCAATTGGCACCCCCAATGAAGGTCAAGAGCGTGGAAGCTGCAGCAATTCACTCACGGTAATTGGGCGCTTGCCATGGCGTACACTGGGTTTAGGCGACATACGCGATGGTAATGGCGACAGACTGTGGTATGCGCGTTCACCCCGATTCTACAGTTCGCCTATCAACAGCGACACTCCCGCTCAACTCACTGTGGATGAAATTCCCAATACCGCAGTAGCCATCATCTTTTCCGTCGGCACTCCCATTAATGGGCAGTCCCGTCCCATACCAACTTCCGCAGCACCACCAGTTTTCACACAATATCTCGATTTAGACAATAACAATGGGGACAACGTCTTCCAAAGCAACGGCCCTGTAGACACCTTCAATGACAGGCTGCTACTTGTAAGTCACGACGATTTGTTTCGTGTAGTCGAGAAGAGAGTTGCCGGAGAAGTGAAACAGTGTCTGAATGACTACGCAGCAAACGGGGTCGGCCTCTATCCTTGGGCAACGCCTGTAACTGATCTAACCTATGCGGACAAAGACAACACGTTGTTTGGCCGCATACCGGATACTCCGTTCTCAGACACCGTAGGTGAAAATGCCTTGATGAACAACACGTGGGGAGTTGGCTGCAACATCAGTTCTGGTTCCGGCTGGTGGCTCGACTGGAAAGAATTGGTATTTTACGGATTATCCGATAAGTATTCGCCCAATCACAACGCGGGTGCAACCTTGCTGACCGTCAATCCACCTTCCGCAACGGCAGACAAAAAATTCGCCGTCATAGTTGCCGGCAAAACACTGCTCGGACAAGATCACAGCATCACCGCCAAGAAGAAAATCCTGAACAATTATCTGGAACCACCTAATCCAACCGCCCTTCCCCCACCTTACCCAACGGCTTTTTCACAAAACGTGCCTACCTCAACTTTCAACGATACGGTGGTGTTCCAATGACGAAGTTTCATAATCGCCATCAAAAGCAAAACGGGTTCACACTAGTCGAAATAGCGATTGTGATGCTCATCGTGGTGTTATTGCTGGGTGGTTTGTTACCGACCTTGTCAGCTCAAGTCGAGCAAACGCATAGGAACGAAACACGCAGACAACTGGAAGAGATACAACAGGCCTTGATTGGTTTTGCCATTGTCTATGGCCGTCTGCCATGCCCCGCCGACCCTGCCATCGTGACAGGCGCAGTTAATGCCGGCATCGAAAGGGCTGTGTGCACAACCGCGGCTGGAACGGTAAACGGCGTGCTGCCCTGGGCAACGTTAGGATTACCTGAGACCGATGCGTGGGGGAATCGCCTCACCTATCGGGTAACAGAATCCTTCGCGGATTCAATTGCCGCGGCGACAGTCAGTCCGCCAGCTGGTTGTTTAAGCATACCGATCGGATCTTCTTTTGCGCTTTGCTCCGATGGAGATATAACCATAAGAGATGGGGCTGGAAATAATGTCGCATCCAAAATCCCTGTGGTTGTGGTGTCGCATGGCCTTAAATCAAGTGGAGCATATACACCACAAGGAGGGGCCACTCGCATTCCAGGAGCAGCTGGCGATGAACTAGAAAACGCCAATGACGATGCCATATTCATCAGCAAAACATCCGATTCGAACTTTGATGACCTTCTAGTGTGGGCGCCACCAAACATCCTATTCAACCGTATGGTGGCAGCAGGCAAACTACCTTAAGCCCTGCGCCAGGTCGTACCCTGAGGCGTGTCTTCCAGCACGATGCCCGCCTCCAGCAATTCCTTGCGTATGCGATCCGCCTCGGCGAAGTTCTTGGCTTTCTTGGCAGCGATGCGGGCTTCGATCTGCGCATTGATCGCGGCATCGTCCAATCCGCCTTCGCTTGCCGCACCCTGTAAAAATTCTTGCGGGTCGCGTTGCAGCAAACCCAGCACGCCTGCCAATGCTTTGAGTTGCGCCGCTGCATCAACCGATTGATTGCGGTTCACTTCGTTGGCGAGATCGAACAGCACGGCCATGGCTTCCGGCGTGTTGAAATCGTCGTCCATCGCTGCCTGGAAGCGTTGAGCATAGGCACCGTTCCAGTCCACTGCCTGTGCAACAGGCGCTGACTTCAGCGCGGTATAAAGCCTGGTCAGCGCACCTTTGGCATCGTCCAGATGCGCATCGGAATAGTTCAGCGCGCTGCGGTAGTGGGCGCGCAGGATGAAGAAGCGCACTACTTCGGCATCATATTTTTTCAGCACTTCGCGGATGGTGAAGAAGTTGCCCAGGCTCTTGGACATCTTCTCGTTGTCCACGCGCACGAAGCCGTTGTGCATCCAGTAGTTCACGTACTGGCACTGGTGCGCCCCCTCGGACTGCGCGATCTCATTCTCGTGGTGGGGGAACTGCAGGTCTGCGCCGCCGCCGTGGATATCGAAATGCTTGCCCAGCAGTTGCGAGCCCATCGCGGAACATTCGATGTGCCAACCGGGGCGGCCTTTGCCCCACTTTGAATCCCACTTCACTTCGTCCGCTTCGCTCTCTTTCGCGCTCTTCCACAACACGAAGTCGAGCGGATCGTTCTTGTTCTCGGCCACGTCCACGCGCTCGCCTGCACGCAGGTCTTCCAGCGACTTGCCGGAGAGCTTGCCGTAGCCTTCGAACTTGCGCACCGCGTAGTTCACGTCGCCGTCCGCCGCCTGATACGCCAAGCCGTTCTTTTCCAGTTGCGCGATCATATCCAGCATCTGCGGCACGTATTGCGTGGCACGCGGCTCGTGGTCGGGACGCTGCACGCCCAGCGCATCGGCATCCTCGTGCATCGCGTCGATGAAGCGTTGCGTGAGCGCATGGATGGATTCCTTGTTCTCGGCAGCGCGCTTGATGATCTTGTCGTCGATGTCGGTGATGTTGCGCACGTAGGTGACGTCGTAGCCGGAAGCCTTCAGCCAGCGATACACCATGTCGAACACCACCATCACGCGCGCATGGCCGAGGTGGCAGTAGTCGTAAACCGTCATGCCGCACACATACATGCGGACCTTGTTGGCGTCGATGGGTTTGAAGTCCTGCTTGTCGCGGGCGAGGGTGTTGTAGATTTTCAGCATAATAAATTTCGTTCGTGTTGAGCTTGTCGAAACATGAATGGCTTAATGGCCTTCGACAAGCTCAGGCCGAACGGTTCGTAATCCGGCGTTATCCCTGTTCCTTCGCCCAAGAGTCCTTGAGCGTCACGGTGCGGTTGAACACCAGCTTGCCACCGGGCCGATGGTCGCGGCGGTCGGTGCAGAAGTAGCCCAGGCGCTCGAACTGGTAGCGCGTCTCGGGCGCTGCATCCTTGACGCAAGCCTCAACCCAGCCTTGCACCACGGCGAGCGAGTGCGGATTGAGGTGTGTGCAGAAATCCACCTCTTTGTCGGCATCCGGCTCAGCCACGTTGAACAGCCGGTCATACAAACGGATCTCGGCAGGCAGCGCGTGCTCACATGACAGGAAATGGATAACGCCCTTGATCTTGCGGCCTTCCGGGTTCTTGCCCAGCGTGTCGTGGTCGATGCTGCACTTGAGTTCGATGACCTTGCCAGCAGCATCCTTCACCGCTTCGTCGCAGCGCATCACGTAGCTGTGGCGCAGGCGGATCTCGCCGCCGAGGGTGAGGCGTTTCCAGCCGGCGGGCGGCACTTCGGCGAAGTCGTCGGCTTCGATGAAGAGCTCCTTCCCGAACGGCACCACGCGCTTGCCGAGTTCCGGCATGTTGGGATGGAAATCCGCTTCGCGCGTCTGCGCGCCTTCGGCATTCGTAATCGTGACCTTGAGCGGGTTGATGATCGCCATCACGCGCGGTGCGCGCAGTTCCAGGTCTTCGCGGATCGCGCCTTCCATCACCGCCATGTCCACGCTGTTCTCGCCCTTGGACACGCCGATGCGCTTGGCGAATTCGCGGATACCTTCCGGCGTGTAACCGCGCCTTCTCATGCCGGAAATCGTGGGCATGCGCGGATCGTCCCAGCCGCTCACGCGCTTTTCATTCACCAGTTGCAGCAGCTTGCGCTTGCTAGTGATGGTGTAGTGCAGTTCCAGCCGCGAGAACTCGTACTGGCGCGGATGGCAAGGGATGGTGATGTTGTCCAGCACCCAGTCGTACAGCGGGCGGTGGTCTTCGAACTCCAGCGTGCAGATGGAGTGTGTGATCGCCTCCAGCGCGTCGGAGATGCAGTGCGTGTAGTCGTACATCGGGTAGATGCACCACTTGTCGCCGGTGCGGATGTGGTGGGCGCGGCGGATGCGGTAGATGGCCGGGTCGCGCAGGTTCATGTTGGGCGAGGCCATGTCGATCTTGGCGCGCAGCACCATCGCACCGTCGGCGAACTCGCCGGCCTTCATGCGCGCGAACAGTTCGAGGTTCTCGGCCACGGAGCGGTCGCGGTTCGGGCTGTTCTTGCCCGGCTGGGTCAGGGTGCCGCGGTATTCGCGCATCTGCTCGGGCGTGAGGTCGTCTACATAGGCCAGCCCCTTGTTGATGAGCTCGACCGCAAAGTTGTACAGCGTATCGAAATAATCCGATGCCCAGTGCACTTCGCCGTCCCACTGGAAGCCCAGCCAGCGCACGTCGTCTTGGATCGACAGCGCATACTCCTCGCTCTCCTTCTCCGGATTGGTGTCGTCGAAGCGCAGGTTGCACTTGCCGTGGTAGTCCTGTGCCAGCCCGAAGTTGAGGCAGATGGACTTGGCATGGCCGACGTGCAGGTAGCCGTTGGGCTCGGGCGGAAAGCGGGTGACGATGCTCTTGTGCTTGCCGGAGGCAAGGTCGCCATCGATGATGGTGCGGATGAAATTGGAAACGGGTGCGGAGACGGGGGCGTTGCTGCTCATTTTTTTGTTCGAAAAGTGTCGGCGATGATGGTGCGGAATTCTACCCGAAAACCGCCCCTGCCACGCCGCGGCGCAATCCGTGTAAGGGCGCAGCTTATTTGGTAGAATCGCGCCTCCCTAGCATTGGCAAAACCATTGAAACTTTTCCGGAATGAACCACACGATGAACATGTTCAAACTGTTTAGCCGGGCCGCCGCATTGGGCATCCTGTTGTCGATCAATATGCCCGCTCTGGCAGACGATGTGCAGGACGCCAACAAACTATTCAAGCAAGGTCAGCACGCCCAGGCGCTGGAAAAGGTCAACGCCTTCCTCGCCACCAAACCCAAGGATGCGCAGGCGCGCTTCCTCAAAGGCCTGATCTTCGCCGAGCAAGGCAACACGGCCGATGCCATCACCATCTTTACCGAACTTACCCAGGACTATCCGGAGCTGCCCGAGCCGTACAACAACCTCGCGGTGCTCTATGCCGGCCAGGGCAATTACGAAAAGGCCAAGAACTCATTGGAGATGGCGATCCGCACCCATCCCAGCTATGCCACCGCGCACGAAAACCTCGGCGACATCTACGCCAAGATGGCCAGCCAGGCCTATGACCGCGCACTGCAATTGGACAAGGGCAACACCAGCACGCAGACCAAGCTGGCACTGATCCGCGAACTGTTCAGCAAGAACGCGCGCGCCACAGGCAAGCCGACCGCCGCCGCAGCCGAGACTGCGCCGAGCAGTGCACCCGTTGTCGTGGCCGGCACCACCACTCCGGCAGCGCCGGTCATCGCCTCTCCCGCACCGGCCAAGCCGGTGGTGGCCGTCGCCGCAACCAGCGCCGACCCCGGCGAAGAGGTGTTGAAAGCGACCAAGGAGTGGGCTGCCGCCTGGTCGGCCAAGAACAGCAAGAAGTACCTTGCCTTCTACGCCAAGGAATTCAAGGCGCCCGGCGGTGAAAGCCGCAGTGCATGGGAAGCGCAACGCACGCAGCGTATCGCCGCCCCCAAATCCATCCATGTCGAAGTGCGCGATGCCAAGGTCAAAGTCGCGGATGACAAGCATGCCAGCGTCAGCTTCAAACAAAGTTATCGCGCCAGCCACCTGAACAGTCTCTCCAGCAAAACGCTGAACTGGGTGAAGGTCGATGCGCAATGGCTGATCGCTGAAGAATTGTCGGCCAAGTAAGACATGCCCGGCCGCCTGCTCGCACTGCTGCTGCTCTCGATCTCCGCCCCGGTAGTGGCGGGCGATTCGGCTTCGCGCGATCTGGAAATGGCACTAGCCAAGAGCTTGCACGCCGTCGGCGAGAATCACCTCGATGTCGCGCTGAACGAAGTCGATTCGCTGCTCAAGATCAATCCCAATTTCAAGTTGGCGCAGCTGGTCCGCGGCGATCTGCTGATGGCGCGCTCCCGTCCGCTCAGCGACTTCGGCAATGCGCCCAACGCACCGCGCGAGCGGGTGCAAGATCTGCGCGAAGAGGCCCATGCGCGTTTGCAGCGCGTACAGCAACAGCAGCCCCTCTCCGTACCCAAGTACTTGTGGCAACTTTCCCCCGCGCAGCGTTATGCCGTGGTGGTCGATACCGGCAAATCCACCCTGTATCTGTTCGAGAACGTGAACGGCGAACCGCGCTATGTATCGGATTTCTACATCAGCGTCGGCAAGAAAGGCGCGGACAAATCATCCGAAGGCGACCAGAAGACGCCGCTCGGCGTGTACTTCGTCAACGAGCATCTGGGCAAAGACAAGCTCACCGACTTCTACGGTCCCGGCGCCTATCCGCTGAGCTACCCCAACGAATGGGACAAGCGCCTGGGGCGCGACGGCCACGGCATCTGGCTGCACGGCGTGCCTTCCGACACCTTCAGCCGCCCGCCGCGCGCCAGCAACGGTTGCGTGGTGCTCGCCAACAACGATCTCACGCAACTCGGCAGCCATCTGCAAGTCGGCATCACGCCCGTCATCATCACCAGCAAGATCGACTGGAGCGACGAAGCGGACCGCAAAGAGCGCGCCGAACTGCAGCAAACCATCGAACAATGGCGCAGCGACTGGGCCAGCCGCAATACCGAAGCCTACCTCACGCATTACGCGAGCGACTATTCCGCCGGCGGCGTGAAACTGCCCGCCTTCGCCGAGCAGAAGCGTCTGGTCAATTCCGGCAAGACCTGGATCAAGGTCAAGCTGTCGAACGTCAGCATCTTCCCCTACCCCAGCCAGCCGAACCTGGTGGTGGTCAACTTCGAGCAGGATTACGACAGCAACAACCTATCCAACCGCATGCACAAGCGCCAGTACTGGATGAAACGGGACGGGCGCTGGCAGATCGTCTATGAAGGAGCCGCATAAATGAAACTGATTCGCATCGTTCTCGCATTCTTGCTGGCAGGGCTTGCCTCCTGCCAGCAGCCACCACAATCTCAACCTGAAAATCAACCTCAACCCAAGGAAGCAATGAAAATGGTCAAACTCCATACCAACAAAGGCATCATCACCCTGCAACTCGACGCCGAGAAGGCACCGCTCACCGTGCAGAACTTCCTCGACTATGTGAACAGCGGCTTCTACAGCAACACCGTGTTCCACCGCGTGATCCCCAACTTCATGATCCAGGGCGGCGGCTTCGAACCCGGCATGAAGCAAAAACCGACCAAGGCCCCCGTTAAGAACGAAGCCGCGAACGGCCTGAAGAACGACGTTTACACCATCGCCATGGCGCGCACCGGTGATCCGCATTCCGCCACCGCGCAGTTCTTCATCAACACCAAGAACAACAGCTTCCTTGACTATCCTGGGCAGGACGGCTGGGGCTACTGCGTGTTCGGTAAAGTGGTCGAAGGCAAGGAAGTGGTCGATGCCATCGCCAAGGTGAAGACCGGCAGCAGCGGCTTCCACCAGGACGTGCCGAAAGAGGACGTCATCATCACCAAAGCGGAAGTGGTGCAATAACAGCAAACGGCGCCTCGGCGCCGTTTTTTATATGTCACATACCCTTTTCATTTCCGACCTGCACCTCAGCACTGCGCATCCGCGCAGTACGGAGCTGTTCCTGCGTTTCGCTGCCGACATCGCACCCAAGGCAAAAGCGCTCTACATCCTGGGCGACCTGTTCGAATACTGGGCAGGCGACGACGATGCGGGTGATCCATTCCATCAACGCATCACCGGCACCCTGCACGATCTGGATGCCCAAGGCACACGCATCTTCATCATGCACGGCAACCGGGATTTTCTGATGAACAAGGAGCTCGTTTCGGCCTGCAATGCCACGCTGCTCGCCGATCCGACCCTGCTCGACCTGTATGGCACACCCACCCTGCTCTCGCACGGCGATGCGTTATGCACCGACGATGCCGCATATCAACGCTTCCGCACGATGGTGCGCAACGATGCTTGGCAAACGCAGTTCCTCGCGCAGCCGCTGGCGAACCGCAAGGCGCAGATCGAACAGTTGCGCAAGCAAAGCGAGAACGAGAAGCAGAACAGGGCGATGGACATCATGGACGTGAACTGCGATGCAGTGAACGAACTGTTGCGCCAACACCGCTACCCGCGCCTTATCCACGGCCACACCCACCGCCCTGCGAAACATCTGCACCATCTGGACGGGCACACCTGCGAACGCTGGGTACTGGGGGATTGGGACCACAAAGCGAATGCGCTACGTTGCGATAGCAGCGGTATCAGGTGGGAAACCATTCCTGAGTGACTCGCCGCAATCGCGTGCAACGTGCGCTTTGCGGAATTTTATTAAGTTGGACTAACCTCTTGGACTTGCTCGTCCGGGAAAGGCCAGACTGGCTCAGGTGGTGCCAACGCGGCTTTTCTGGCGGCTGCTTCTGCTTTTTTTAGCTCTGCTGCCGCCTTGCGAGCTGCAGCCTCTTCCTGTGCGATCTGCTTCGCTTGAGCAGCTGCCGCTTTGCGTGCTTCAGCTTCCGCTTTTCTGGCAGCGGCCAGCTCCTGTGCTGCCAACTTGGCCTGCTCTGCTGCCAGCTTCCGCGCTGCTGCTGCCTCTTGAGCGGCGATCTTTTTAGCTTCCGCTTCAGCTTTCTTGATTGCAGCGGCTTCCATAGCGGCCAGCTTTCTGGCTTCTGCTTCAGCCTTCCTCTCGGCAGCGGCTTGTTGCGCTGCGATTTTGCGCGCTTCAGCCTCGGCTTTTTTCAATGCAGCCGCTTCTGCGGCAGCCTTGGCTCTTGCCTCCGCCTCTGCTTTCTTGGCCTCTGCTTGAGCCTTCTTCAGCGCTGCCGCTTCTAATGCTGCTTGTTTTTTCGCTTCCGCCTCGGCTTTCTTGGCAGCTGCCGCCTGTTGCGCGGCAAGCTTTCTGGCTTCTGCTTCCGCTTTCTTCAGGGCAGCAGCTTCTTCGGCCGCTTTTTTCTTGGCCTCAGCTTCGGCTTTTTTCGCAGCCGCTGCTTCTTGCGCAGCCTGCTTGCGTGCTTCGGCTTCCGCTTTTTTCAAAGCTGCGGCTTCGGCTGCTGCCTGTTTTTTCGCTTCTGCCTCGGCTTTCTTGGCTGCGGCTGCTTGTTCTGCGGCAAGCTTCCTGGCCTCTGCTTCTGCTTTCTTGAGGGCCGCGGCTTCCTCCGCAGCCTTTCTCTTGGCCTCAGCCGCGGCTTTTTTCAAGGCGGCGGCTTCTTCTGCCTCTTTTTTCTTTGCTTCGGCTTTGGCCAATTTGGCTGCAGCCGCTTCCTGTGCGCGCTGCCTTGCCTGCTCTTTCGCCAGCTCTTTGGAAGCCGCAGCCTCTTGTGCAGCCAGTATCTTGGCGAGCCTTGCCGCCTCGGCATCCGCGCGCGCTTTTTCACCCGCTTCCTTGGAGGCGCGCATTTCCTGTTCGGCTATGGCTTGCTGTTCAACCGCCGCTTCATACGCGGCTCGTGCCTTGTTTGCGGCATCCTCTTTTTGAGTGGCGATGGCCTGTTTGGCTTCCAGCACCTGTTTGGCTTCTGCCGCAGCCTGATTAGCTGCGAGCATCGATTTGTTGGCGAGAGTCAGAGTCTTTTCTGCTGCGGCTGCATTCTTTGCAGTGCGAATCTCATTGGGTGTCAATTTCACCTTCTTCACCTCTGACATCTAAATCTCCTCAGTTAATACGTTTATCAGATCAGGAAAATTCCAGTATGGTTGCGTTCAACTTCAAGCAAGTCTGCTGTCGTGGACAAGCAGCGCACCTTCCTTGCGCCATCATTCCCCTCGGCTCACCAGGTAAGCGTGGAGCATAAAATACGGCCCGCCGAAGATACAGAACGAACGTTCTTGTGTCAATTTTCGCGCCTTCTTCGTGCACAAACCAACACTCTCGCTATAGCGCGGCCGGTGTAGCCGAAAAACAAGTTAGGAACGACTTACTTCTTGCCGTTGCACAATTCTTCGCAAGGCTCGCCGTCGCGATTGGCATCCAGCGGCTTGATGCCGCAACGCGTGAGGTAGAAATGCGCTTCGTCGCATGATGTCATTTGCGAGCAACGGCGTTTTTTGCCGCATTCCATGTCGTACAACATGACTGGTGCCGGTT
This sequence comes from uncultured beta proteobacterium, assembly GCA_963715005.1. Lineage (GTDB taxonomy): Bacteria > Pseudomonadota > Gammaproteobacteria > Burkholderiales > Gallionellaceae > Sideroxyarcus. The sequence goes on from CAVQQO010000001.1 coordinate 108,984, forward strand.
GGCCGGTCTGGTCGCGGTTATTGCTCTGCGCAACAGGCTTTACCGAAGGATGCAGTTTGCGCCATTGCCACGGCGCTTGTGGACTGGTCTGAGCCCAGAGACCGCGCCGCGCTTGCTGGGCACCGTTTTGCAGGCCGATGTAGGTCTTGTCGGTGTGGTAGTGCGAATATTCCCACGCCATGCCGCGCTTCACCTGTTCCTGGTTCACGTCGCGCCCATCCACCTTGATCAGCCCGATGACGCGCCCGTATTGGTCGACGGCCTGGCTGTCGATCTGCACCTGTTTCTTGCCCACCATCTCCAGCAAGGAGTCGCGCGACTGCTTGCCGAAGGCCTGCGCTTTTTCCGGCGCGTCGATGTTGGCCAGGCGCACCTTGATCTTTTGACTGCCGCGCAACACCAGCACGGTGTCGCCATCCATCACGGCGATGACTTTGGCACTGAAGGTCTCGGCCTGGACGCTGAACGAGATACAGCACAACAGCGCGATGAGCGCTCTCATATCAGGATGCTCTTGATGACCGCAAGACACAGCAGGGTGTAACCCGCCGCAAGGATATCGTCGAACATCACGCCCAGCCCGCCGTGCCATGTCTGGTCGAAGTGGCGGATGGGTTGCGGCTTGACGATGTCGAAGAAGCGGAACAGCGAAAACGCCAGCAGCTGCCACACCAGACCTTCCGGGGTGAAGAACAGCACCAGCAGGAAGGCGACGATTTCGTCCCACACGATGCCGCCGTAGTCTTCCGCGCCCAGCGCCTTGCCGGTGATGTCGCACACCCACACGCCGAAAGCGAAGGCCCAGATCAGCACCAGCAGGAACATGGCATCGGTCAGGCGCGGCGCAAGGAACCAATACATGGGGAAGGCGACCAGCGTGCCCGCCGTACCCGGCGAACGCGGCACCAAGCCGGCACCGAAACCGAAGGAAAGGAAATGCGCCGGATGGCTGAACAGAAAGCGCCAGTCCGGTTGAGTTTTCAGTTCGTCATGCAAAGTGGTCATAACCGCTTTCCTTTATCGTCATCACACTGCCGTCCTCCGCGCGCACCTTGCAGCCGCGTCCGGACACGATCTTCCCGATGCGGCTCAGCGGCAGCCGCAAGCGGGTCGCCAGCACCTCGAGCTCATCGCGCTGCGCCACCGGCGCGGTGAAACACAATTCGTAATCGTCGCCGCCGGACAGCACGCAGTGCTGCGCCAGTCCGGGCATCACATCACCGCAGGAAGCGAAGAGCGACGACATCGGCAACCTGTCATAGCGCACCTCGGCGGCCGCATCGGAGCATTCCAGAATATGCCCCAGATCGGCCAGCAGGCCATCGGAAATATCGATCGCGCTGTGGGCGATGTCGCGCAGGGCCAGGCCCAGCGCGATTCGCGGCTGCGGTTGATGCAGGGCTGCGAGGCAGGAAAGACGGGCACCTTCAGGCAGTACTATTTTCCCTTGCAGATGCGCCAAGCCCAAAGCGGCAGCGCCCAGCGCGCCGGATACCCAGATGTCGTCGCCGACCAGCGCACCGCTGCGGCGCAGCGCTTTGCCCCGCGGCACCTCGCCCATGATGGTGACGCACAGATTGAGCGGGCCGCGCGTGGTGTCGCCGCCGATGAGTTCGACGCCGTATGCATCGGCCAGCGCAAAGAAGCCTTCGCTGAAGCGCTGCAACCAGCTGGCGTCCTCGCTCGGCAGCGACAAGGCCAGCGTCGCCCAGCGCGGGGTTGCGCCCATCGCTGCCAGGTCGGACAGGTTCACCGCCAGTGTCTTGTAGCCCAACAGGTATGGGTCGGCATCGGGGAAGAAGTGCGTGCCGCTCACCAGCATGTCGGTGGAGATGGCCAGCTCCATGCCATCGCCCACGCAGAGCAATGCCGCATCGTCGCCCACACCCAGGCTTGCGCTCGGTGTAGGACGGGTGAAGTAACGCTTGATGAGATCGAATTCCGACAAGGCGGCCCCGATGGATTATTTCGCGGCGGCCTCGGTCGCGCGCACTTGTGCGGCCAGCTTGTCCAGCACGCCGTTGACGAATTTGTGTCCGTCGCTGCCGCCGAAAGTCTTGGCCAGTTCCACCGCTTCGTTGATTACCACGCGATACGGCACTTCGGGATGATGGATCAGCTCAAATGCACCCAGCAGCAGCACGGAGAATTCGACCGGGCTCAATTCGTTCACGGCACGATCCAGATGCGGTGCGACCAGTGCCGCCAGCTCTTCGTTCTTGGAGATGACGCCGCGCAACAGTTGGCCGAACAGTTCGCTGTCGTAACGGCCCAGACTCTTTTCATCGCGCGTGGCTTTTTCGATCAGCGTGGCGCTCTTGCCGGAAAGCCTCCATTCGTAGATGCCCTGCAGCGCCAGTTCGCGCGCACGGTGGCGCAGGCTCTTGGCCGGGTTGTTTGGTTTGGTGTCGTTCATGCGATCGCTTTCAACAGGTTGACCATCTCGATGGCGACCAGGGCTGCTTCCGCCCCCTTCACACTCATGCGCACTTCCGCCTGCTCGTCGGTATCGGTGGTGAGGATGGCGTTGGCGATGGGCACGCCGCTGTGCAATTGAACCTCGCCCACGCCGCGCGCCGATTCGTTGGAAACGACTTCGAAGTGGTAAGTGTCGCCGCGTATCACCGCCCCCAGGGCGATCAGCGCGTCGAATTTCTTGCTCTGCGCCATAGCCTGCAGCACCAGCGGGATCTCCAGCGCGCCGGGCACCGTCGCCAGCGTGATGTCGTTCTCGCTCACGCCGCTCTGCGTCAGTTGGGCACGGCACGCGGCCAGCAGCCCTTCGCACACCGGCGTGTTGAAGCGGCTTTGCACGATGCCGAAGCGCAGGCCTTTGCCGTTCAGATTCTGTTCTATCTCTTTCATTTCGTTTCCTTGCATTGACAGTAACGCACCACTTCCAGGCCGAAACCGGTCATGCTCGGAAGTTTGCGCGGGGTGGCGATGAGGCACATCTTGCCGACGTTGAGGTCGCGCAGGATCTGCGCGCCGATGCCGTAACTGCGCGGATCCCACTGCGCGTGCTGCGCCTCGGGTTTGGCCGTAGCGCGCGCCAGCAGATCCGCCGATGTTTCGTTATGGTGCATCAGCACCAGCACACCAGCCTCGGACTCGCCGATCTTCTTCAGCACATCATGCACGCTGGTGGTGTTGGGCAAGCTGACCTGTTCCAGAAAATCCAGCACGGACAGCGGCTCGTGCACGCGCACCAGCGTCTCGGTCTGCGGCTGGATGTCGCCCTTCACCAATGCGAGATGCGTGCGCTGCGTAGTCTTGTCGGTATAGGTCACCAGGTCGAATTCGCCGTAGGCAGTCTGCACCGTGCGCCGTGCCACGCGTTCGACCAGCGTCTCGTTGTGGCTGCGGTATTCGATCAGGTCGGCGATGGTGCCGATCTTCAGGCCGTGTTCCTTGGCAAACGGGATCAGGTCGGGCAGGCGCGCCATCTCGCCGTCCTCCTTGAGGATCTCGCAGATCACCGCTGCCGGCGTCACGCCGGCCAGCTGCGCCAGGTCGCAGCCTGCCTCGGTATGGCCCGCGCGCACCAGCACGCCACCGTTCTGCGCACGCAAGGGGAAGATGTGGCCGGGCTGCACGATGTCGGAGGGCTTGGCGTTCTTGTCCGCCGCGACCTGCACGGTGCGCGAACGGTCGGCAGCCGAGATGCCGGTGGTCACGCCGGTCGCGGCTTCGATGGAGACGGTGAAGTTGGTCGCCAGCGACAGGCCGTTGTCGCGCACCATCAGCGGCAGGTTGAGCTGTTGGCAATGAGCCTCGGTCAGGGTCAGGCAGATCAGGCCGCGCCCGTGCTTGGCCATGAAGTTGATCTTTTCCGGCGTGACGAATTCGGCGGCGAACAGCAGGTCGCCCTCGTTCTCGCGGTCTTCTTCGTCCACCAGCACGACCATGCGCCCGGCGCGTATCTCGGCGATGATCTCGGTGATTGGTGCGATGTCGGTCATGTATGCAGCTCTGTTGGGGGTTAAGCGCTAGCGCGGGGGGCGATTTTAGCACCTTCGGGCACAATCCTCGCCGCCTCAATCTGGCTCGCGCCGGACCGAGCCTCGGGAAAAACACTAAATGTGCCGTAACCGCGCCGCATCGCGACGATAGCCCCTATAATCCGGACATCTGCCTTCGCACCCACGTTATGAAGCGCATCAACCTCTCAAAATGGGCAATCCGCAACCAGGCCATGGTGCTTTACCTGTTGCTGGCGCTCCTCATCTCCGGCGCCATCGCCTATCTGGAATTACCGCAAAACGAAGACCCCGCATTCACCTTCAAGGTGATGACCGTGAAAGTGCTGTGGCCGGGCGCGACCGCACGCGAAGTAGAGCTGCAGGTCACGGACCGTATCGAACGCATGTTGCAGGAGACCCCCTGGCTGGACAATGTCGCCAGTGCATCCAAACCGGGCGAGGCAGTCATCTTCGTCACGCTCAAGGACGCCATGCCGCGTTCCGAGCTGGGGCATGCCTGGGCCACGGTACGCAAGAAACTCGCCGATATGCGCCGCTCCCTCCCCGACGATGCAAGCCGGCCATTCATCAACGATGAGTTCGGCGATACCTACGGCTCCATCTATGCCTTCACCTCGGACGTACTGAGCCCGGCGGAACTGGAACGCGAGGCCAGCTTCGCCCGGCAGGAACTGCTGAAGATCGCGAACGTGGACAAGGTGGACCTGATCGGCGAGCAGGATGAAAAGATCTATATCGAGTTCGACAGCAACAAGATCTCCGACTACGGCATCGACCCGCTCAAGATCGCCAGCATCCTCAAAACCCAGAATGCGATGGAGCCGGCCGGAGAGATCGTTTCGCACTACGACATCGCCAGATTGCGTGTCAGCGGCGACTTCCACTCGCTCAAGAGCATCCAGGACATCGGCATCCCCGGCGCCAGCAAGGTATACCGGCTGGGTGACATCAGCCGCGTCTATCGCGGCTATGAAGACCCCGCTCGCTTCAAAATGAAATACAAAGGCCGTGAGGCGATCGGCTTGGCGATCTCCATGACCAAGGAAGGCAATGTGATCGAGCTGGGCCGTGCATTGGATAAAGCCATGACCGACATCCGCGCGCACCTGCCCAAAGGCGTGGAGCTGCACCAGGTCGCCGACCAGCCCAAGGTGGTGGAGCAGGCCATCAACCAGTTCATGAAGTCGCTGCTGGAAGCGCTGCTCATCGTGCTCGCCATCAGTTTCGTCAGTCTCGGCTGGCGCGCCGGCATGGTGGTGGCGCTGTCCATTCCGGTGGTGATGGCTGGCACCTTCCTGCTGATGAAGCTGCTCGGCATCGACTTGCAGCGCGTCTCCATCGGTGCACTGATCATCGCCATCGGCCTGCTGGTGGACGATGCCATGATCGCCGTGGAGATGATGAAAGTGAAACTGGAGCAGGGCTGGAACAAGACCAGTGCCGCCGTCTTCGCCTATTCCAGCACCGCCTTCCCCATGCTCACCGGTACCCTGATCACCGCCGCCGCCTTCCTGCCGGTGGGGCTGGCCAAATCTTCGGCAGGCGAATACACCATCTCGATCTGCATCGTGGTCACCCTGTCGCTGCTGGTCTCGTGGATCGTCGCCGTCGTGTTCACGCCATTCCTCGGCTGCCGGATACTGCTGGAACACCGCAACGTGGCCGAATCGCTTTACCGGAACTGGTTCTATACACGTTTCCGGAAATTGCTGGTCGCGTGCCTCGATCACCGCAAGGTAGTGATCGCCACCACGCTCCTGCTGTTTGCCTTGTCCCTGCTCGGATTCGGCAAAGTCGAGCAGCAGTTCTTCCCGCCTTCCGAGCGCACCGAGTTGCTGGTGGATGTGTGGCTCCCGGAAGGGACGGCGTTCTCCATGACCGAAGGGGTGACGCAGGAGATCGAGCGCAGGCTGAAGGATGACCCGAACGTGGTGCAATACGCCAGCTACATCGGCGGCAGCACGCCGCGCTTCTACCTGCCGCTGGACCTGCAGCTGCCCACGCTGAATTACGCACAGATCGTCATCACCACGCGCGACCTGACTGCCCGCGAAGACGAGCTGAAAAAACTGCGCAAGCTGCTGGATACGGAATACGCCAATTTCGGCATCCGCGTGTCGCGCCTCGAGAACGGTCCTCCCGTCGGCTATCCGGTGCAGTTCCGCATCGTCGGCAAGGAGCTGGACAAGGTGCGCGAGATCGCCGAGCAGGTGCTGCAGGTGGTCAAGCAGAACCCCAACACCAAGAACGTCAGCCAGGACTCCAACGAACCGATCAAGACCGTCAACATCGATCTCGACCAAGGCAAGGCGCGCGCTTTGGGCATCTCGTCGCAGGCGCTCTCGCGTTATCTGCAGATGCTGCATTCCGGCATCACCGTGACCCAATATCGCGAAGCCGACCAGCGCATCGAGGTCGTCATGCGCGCGAAGGGGGACGACCGGCGCAGCGAAGAATTCCTCAAACATGTGCGCATCCATACCGCCAGCGGACGATTCGTGGCGCTGTCCGACATCGCCACGCTGAGCGAGCGCAGCGAGGAGGGCATCGTCTGGCGCATGAACCGGATGCCGGTGGTGACCGTGCGCGCCGATGTGCCGGACCATATCCAGGCGCCCGAAGTCAGCCATGCCATCGAGCAAAAACTCTCCGCTATTCGCGCCCGCCTGCCCGGCGGTTACCGCATCGAAACCGGCGGCTCGGAGGAAGACAGCGACAAAGCCATCGATTCCATCGTCACCGTCCTGCCGCTGATGTGTTTCATCATCCTCACGCTGCTGATGTGGCAGCTGCGTCAATTCAAACTCGTGGCACTGGTGCTGCTCACCGCCCCACTCGGCCTGATCGGCGTGACGGCGGTGTTGCTCGGCTTCCATATTCCGTTCGGCTTCGTCGCCATGCTCGGCATGATCTCGCTGGCCGGCATGATCATGCGCAACTCGGTGATCCTGGTCGACCAGATCGAACAGGACATCAAGCTGGGGGCGTCGCGCTATGCTGCCATCGTCGATTCCACCGTGCGCCGCGCCCGCCCGATCCTGCTCACGGCTGCCGCTGCGATCCTGGCCATGATCCCGCTCACCTCCAGCGTGTTCTGGGGGCCGATGGCTATCGTCATCATGGGCGGGCTGTTCATCGCGACGCTGCTCACGCTGCTGTTCTTGCCGGCGCTATATGCGGTTTGGTTCAACGCACAGCGCCAATGAACTGCGCGAAAATACAATTGATTCCAGGCAATCCCCTCCACTCATAAGGAGCCTTATCGTGTCAGAGTTTATTGTCTTTGTTATCGGTAGCGCGGCGCTGATCTACATTTCCCGCGCTTCCCTGCGCTCTCCCAAATCGCACGGATTCCATCGATTCTTTGCCTGGGAACTGATGTTGCTGCTGATCTTGCTGAACAAGGACGGCTGGCAAGATGCGACTTTGATGCCGATTCCGACCGTCAGCGGAATATTGATACACGTCTCGCTGTTTCTCGCCCTTACGGGCTATCTGTCGCTCAGATGGTTCGGACAACAGGACGACGGCCGCAACGACACCCTGTTAATGACCTTCGAAAAGACGACCGTGCTGGTGACTCGCGGCATCTACCGCTACATCCGCCATCCGATGTACAGCTCGCTGATCTTTCTGGACTGGGGGCTGTTCTTTATGCAGAAGTCCTGGCTGAGCGGCGGCATCGCACTGGTCGCCGGTGTCTTTCTGGTGTTCGCCGCGCTGGCGGAAGAAAGTGAGAACACTCGCTACTTCGGTATGCAGTATCAGGAATACATGAAGCGCACCAAACGCTTCATGCCGTTCCTGCTGTGATTCAGCTCTTGTCGGCAGACAGCATGCGCTCGACGTAACGCGCGATCAGGTCGATCTCCAGATTCACCTTGGCGCCGACCTTCAACTCGTTCAGCGTCGTCACGTCCAGCGTGTGCGGAATGAGGTTCACCTCGAACTCCGCGCCCGCAACGTGATTCACCGTGAGGCTCACGCCGTTGATGGTGATGGAACCTTTCACCGCGATATATTTCGCCAATGGCTGCGGCGCGCGCACCACGAGCCGCCAGCTTTCGCCGATATCATTGAACGCCACCACATCGCCCACGCCATCGACATGGCCGCTGACCAGATGCCCGCCCAGCCTGTCGGACAGACGCAGCGCCTTTTCCAGATTGACATGACCGCCCTGCAACTCCAGCCCGGTGGTGCAATTCAGGGTCTCGCGCGAAACATCCACGGTGAAATCGTTACCGTCGATCTTCACCACGGTGAGGCATACGCCGTTCACCGCGATGCTGTCGCCAAGTTGCACATCCCCCATACCGAGCGATTCCGTCGCCACCGTCAGGCGCAAACCGCCCTCACGATCCTGCGCCGATTTGATGAGGCCGACGTCGGCCACGATTCCGCTGAACACGATCATTTCTCCTTTGAGATTCTTGCGATGACGCGCAGGTCACCGCCCACTTGGCGCACATCCTGCCACTGCAACCCGACGCGCTGCGATAACTGCGTAAGCTCACCCAAGTCTGCCAGCCCGCGTGCGGCATCGCCCAGCATCTGCGGTGCGAGGTACAACACCAGCTCATCCACCAAGTCCGCTTGCAGCAACGCGCCATTCAACGTACGCCCCGCCTCCACCAACACCTCGTTGATGCCGCGTCGCCCCAGATCGCGCAACACGGCGGCCAGATCGACTTGCCCGTTGGCATCCGCCAGCGTCACCACTTCCGCCCCGCATGCCTGTATGGCCTGTTGCTTCGCCGCATCCGAACTCGCGGTGTAGATAAGCGTCTTCCCGTTCTGCAGAACCTTGACGAGGGGAGAGATACGCAACTGACTGTCCAGCACCACACGCAGCGGCTGGCGCCCGGTTTCGATGCGCACATTGAGTTGCGGATCGTCCGCCAGCACCGTGCCGATACCCGTGAGCACGACACAGGAGCGAGCGCGCCAATGCTGCACATCGTGGCGGGCTGCTTCGCCCGTGATCCATTTGCTGGTGCCGTTCGCCAACGCGGTGCGCCCGTCCAGACTCGCCGCGATCTTGCTGCGCACCCACGGCATGCCGCGCGTCATGCGCGAGATAAAACCGATATTCAATTCGCGTGCCGCGGCTTCCATCAGGCCGCATTCGACTTCGATCCCGGCAGCGCGCAATTTCTGCAGGCCTTGGCCGGCAACCAGCGGGTTCGGGTCTTGCATCGCCGCCACCACGCGTCTGACTCCCGCCGCGACCAGCGCATCGGCGCAGGGCGGCGTGCGCCCATGGTGACTGCAGGGCTCCAAAGTGACATAGGCTGTCGAGCCCCGCGCCGCCATTCCTGCCGCGCGCAAAGCATGCACTTCGGCATGCGGTTCGCCAGCGCGTTCGTGCCAGCCCTCGCCCACCGCCTTGCCCTCTTTCACCAGTACACAGCCGACGCGCGGGTTCGGGCTGGTCGTGTACAGCCCGCGCTCCGCAAGGCGCAGCGCCTGCGCCATCCACTGACTGTCGGCAGCGTTCATTGTTTGTCTGTCTTGCGGCGTCGGGTGTTTTTGACGGCGTCGATTGCGTCGGAGAAATCCCCGACGTCCTGGAAACTCTTGTACACGGAAGCGAAACGGATATAGGCGACCTTGTCGAGCTTCAACAGCTCCTTCATCACCATCTCGCCGATCTGGCGCGAGCCGATCTCGCGTTCGCCCAGTGCGAAGACTTTTTGCGTGATGTGATCGATGGCCGCATCGACCAGTTCGGTCGGGACAGGACGCTTGTGCAGCGCACGGCTGAAACTGGTGCGCAGCTTCTCTTCGTCGAACTCGCTGCGCATGCCGTTCTGCTTGACCACCTGCGGCATGCGCAGCTCCACCGTCTCATAGGTGGTGAAACGTTTGTCGCACGACAGGCAACGGCGGCGACGGCGGATGCTGTCGCCCTCCTCGCTTTCGCGGGTGTCCACTACTTGGGTATCCGGGCCTTTGCAGAATGGACACCGCATGATTTCAGCTTACGCGCCGTACACAGGGAATTGTGTGGTCAGCTTCTTCACTTCACCGACCACCCTGGCGATCACTGCATCATCGTTCGGCGCATCCAGCACATCGGCGATGAGGTGGGCCAGCTTCTCGGCTTCCAGCTCCTTGAAGCCGCGCGTGGTCATCGCCGGAGAGCCGATGCGGATGCCGGAGGTGACGAAGGGCTTTTCCGGATCGTTCGGGATGGCGTTCTTGTTCACGGTGATGTGCGCCTTGCCCAATGCGGCCTCGGCATCCTTGCCGGTCAGCTTCTTGGCACGCAGATCGACCAGGAACACGTGGCTGTCGGTGCGGCCGGAGACGATGCGCACACCGCGCTCGGTCAATACTTTTGCCATCACGCGCGCGTTGTCGATGACCTGCTTCTGGTATTCCTTGAACTCCTTGCTCGCCGCTTCCTTGAACGCCACGGCCTTGGCGGCGATGACGTGCATCAGCGGGCCGCCTTGCAGCTGCGGGAAGATCGCCGAATTCAGCGCCTTCTCGTGTTCCGCCTTGGCCAGGATCAGGCCGCCGCGCGGGCCGCGCAGGGTCTTGTGCGTGGTGGTGGTCACGAAGTCGGCGATGCCCACGGGATTGGGGTAGTAGCCTGCAGCAACCAGACCGGCATAGTGCGCCATGTCCACGAACAGGTAGGCGCCGACGCTGTCGGCGATGGCGCGGAAGCGCTTCCAGTCGATGACCAGCGCGTAGGCGGAAGCGCCGGCCACGATCATCTTGGGCTTGTGTTCGTGTAGCCAGGGCTTGCACTTGATCGTAGTCGATCTCTTCCTTGTCATTCAGGCCGTACTGGATGGCGTTGTACAGCTTGCCGCTGATATTCACCGATGCACCGTGGGTCAGATGGCCGCCGTGCGCCAGGCTCATGCCGAGGATGGTGTCGCCCGGTTTCAGCACCGAAACATAAACTGCCTGGTTGGCCTGCGAACCGGAATGCGGCTGCACGTTGGCGTATTCCGCGCCGAACAGAGCCTTGGCGCGATCGATGGCCAACTGCTCGGCCACGTCGACGTACTCGCATCCGCCGTAATAGCGCTTGCCGGGATAGCCTTCCGCATACTTGTTGGTCAGCTTGCTGCCCTGCGCTTCCATCACCGCCGGGCTGGTGTAGTTTTCCGAAGCGATCAGTTCGATATGATCCTCCTGGCGGCGGTTTTCGTTCTGGATCGCGGCCCACAGTTCGGGGTCGGTCACGGCGATGGTGTTTTTGCTGGAGAACATGGCAAGTATCCCTAAAAATAGTTGGAAAACAGGAAGACGCGAATTCTACCATGCCAGCCCGCAAGCCTTACAAATGCGGCCCATCCCTCCCAGCGAGACGAACCTTTCCCAGCCTTGGCACTCTTATCCCGCGAGTGCTAGAATTCCCACATAAGGAGGAAATGCCATGAATGCAACCATGAGTTTGCCGATACCATCTGCCGTAGGCAGTCTGGATGGGTATGTTCAGGCCGTGAATCGCTTTCCCGTGCTGTCGCAAGAAGAAGAGCTGGATCTCGCGACACGCTTCAAGACGCAGGACGATCTGGACGCCGCTCGCCAGTTGGTGCTTTCTCATTTGCGCGTAGTGGTCAGCGTGGCGCGCGGTTACTCCGGTTACGGGCTGCCGCAGGCTGACCTGATCCAGGAAGGTAATGTCGGCCTGATGAAAGCCGTCAAACGTTACGACCCGGAACGCGGCGTGCGCTTGGTGTCGTTCGCCCTGCACTGGATACGCGCCGAGATCCACGAGTATGTGATCCGCAACTGGCGCATGGTGAAGATCGCCACCACCAAGGCGCAGCGCAAGCTGTTCTTCAACCTGCGCAGCATGAAACAGGGGCTGGAGCCGCTCAAGCCACAACAGGTGAGCGAGATCGCCCAGCAACTGAACGTAAGCGAGCATGACGTGGTGGAAATGGAAGCGCGCTTCGCCGGACATGAGCTTGCGCTTGAGCCACTGGGAGGGGAGGAAGACGAAAGTTTCGCGCCCATCAACTATCTGGCCGACAACGAGGAGCATGAGCCTTCCTACATTCTGGAAGCGGCAGAACGTGAGCACCTGCACACGGCCGGCTTGGCACAAGCATTGGCAAGTTTGGATGAGCGCAGCCGCCGCATCGTGGAAGCGCGCTGGCTGCGCGAGGAGAATGCAGCCACGTTGCACGAGTTGGCTGCAGAGTTCAACGTATCGGCAGAGCGCATCCGCCAGATCGAGCAGAAAGCCTTGGGGAAGATGCAGGCACAGTTGGCATTGCCTGCATAAGCGCGGAGTTTGTCAGCCAGCATGAAAAAAGCCGCAGAGGTTCTGCGGCTTTTTTATTACTTCACGACCCTGAGTGTCGGCCTGCCTTGTGGCGGGTGATCGTCCGGCGGCTCACCGCCCCCTTCCGGCCCCATCGGCGAGGACTCCTGCCCCTGGAACACCAGCCCCTGCCCGGTCTCTTTGGCAAAGATACCGATCACTGCGGACATCGGGACAATGAGCTGATGCGCCACACCGCCGAAGCGTCCGCCGCAGGTGATGTCCTCATTGCCCAGATGCAGGTTGCGCACCGCATCCATGCCGATGTTCAACACGATCTTGCCGTCCTTGACGTACGCCATCGGCACTTGCGTGTACTCGTCCACCTGCACCGCCAGATACGGTGTGTATCCGGAATCGGCACACCAATCAAAGATGGCGCGGATCAGGTAGGGCTTGGTGGAAGGTTCGCTCATCCCGGTAGCAATTACTTGCGCATCGCCTTTTCGGCAGGCGTCATCGCTTCGATGTAGGCCGGACGCGAGAACAGGCGCTCTGCGTACTTCATCAGCGGTGCGGCTTCCTTGTCGAGCTGGATACCGTAGTGATCCAGGCGCCACAACAAGGGAGCGATCGCCACGTCCAGCATGGAGAACTCATCGCCCAGCATGAATTTCTGCTTGGTGAACACCGGTGCGATCTGCGTCAGATTCTCGCGCACTGCTGCACGCGCCTTCTCCGCGACCTTGGCGTTGCTGCTCTCCAAGCCCGGGATATGGCAGAACAATTCGTTCTCGAAGCGATGCAGGAACAAGCGGGCACGGGCGCGCATCACCGGATCCGGCGGCATCAATTGCGGATGCGGAAAGCGCTCGTCGATGTATTCGTTGATGATATTGGCCTCGTACAGGATCAGGTCGCGCTCGACCAGCACCGGCACGGTGTTATACGGATTCATCACCGCCAGATCTTCAGGCTTGTTGAATACATCCACGTCGATAACCTGGAAATCCATGCCCTTCTCGAACAGCACGAAGCGGCAACGGTGGCTGTAGGGATCAGTTGTCCCGGAATAAAGTGTCATCATAAGAACCACCTACACGATAAAACGCTGCGACATAAAACCAAAAAGCGGAGCTTATTCAGCTCCGCCGTTTGGCACTTGGTGAAACGGGGTGCGGAAGTTACCACAAACGCACCGTGAAATTCAATCCACCGTTAATGGACATCCCTCCAGATCTCTTTCTTCAGCGCATAGACCAGCAGGAACAGGATGAACAGGAAGCCCAGCACGATCCAGCCGATCTGGTGGCGAACCATCTTGGCCGGCTCACCCATGAACACCAGATAGTTGACCAGATCGCCGACCGCGGCGTTGTACTCGTCCGGTTTCATCGAACCCGGTTTGGTCAATACCAGCCGCTTGACTTCATGCCCTTCGTAATTCTCGACATGCAACTCTTGCTCGCCTTGCAATTCGGCCAGAATATGCGGCATACCCACGTTCGGGAACACGGTATTGTTCCAGCCGCTCGGACGCTTGCTATCCACATAGAAGCTGCGCAGATAGGCGTAGAGCCAGTCCGGGCTGCGCGAGCGCGAGATCACGCTCAGGTCGGGCGGTGCCACGCCATACACCTGCTTGGCAGCATCCTTGTCCATCGCGGCCTGCATGGTCGAACCCAGCTTGAGGTCTGCCGGCAGGAGCAAGTCCTTGCGCAGCTGCTCTTCGTTCAAACCCAGATCCTTCAAGCGGTTGTAGCGCATGTAGGAAGCGCTGTGGCAGCTCAGGCAGTAGGTGGTGAACGTCTTGGCTCCGCGCTGCAGCGAGACCCTGTCCTTCAAGTCGATTGGCGCCTTGTCCAGATGAACGCCATTACCGTTGGCGCTCGCCATAGCCGGCACGGTCAGCAACAGCGCCAGCATCCATAGTTTTTTGATTGCATTCATGTCAACGAACCTCTCTCAATTATTTGGACGTCACACGATCAGGCTCGGGCTTGGTCTTGTCGATCTTGGTATACCAAGGCATCAACAGGAAGAAGGCGAAGTAGATGATCGCCAGCACGCGCGAGATCCAGGTATAGGTCGGGGTAGCAGGCATCAGACCCAGCCAGCCGAGGCCGACGAAGCTCACCACGAACGCCGCCAGGAATGCCTTGTAGATCGTGCCGCGATAGCGGATCGACTTGACCTTGCCGCGATCCAGCCAGGGCAGGAAGAAGAAGATCACTGTACCCACCCCCATCGCGACCACGCCCGGGAACTGGGAACCGAACATCGGCGGTACTGCGCGCAAGATCGCGTAGTACGGCGTGAAGTACCACACCGGCGCGATGTGCTCAGGTGTCTTCATCGGGTTGGCCGGAACGAAGTTGTTGTACTCCAGGAAGTACCCGCCCATGTCCGGCGCGAAGAAGATGATCGCGGCAAACACCATCAGGAACGCGACAGCAGCCACGGCATCCTTGACCACCATGTAGGGGAAGAAAGGAATGCCGTCCAGCGGATTGCCTTTCGCATCCTTGTGCTTCTTGATCTCGATGCCGTCCGGATTGTTGGAACCGACTTCATGCAGCGCGATCAAGTGCGCGCCGATGATGAGCACCAGCACCAGCGGGATAGCCACCACATGCAGCGCGAAGAAGCGGTTCAGAGTGATGTCGGACACCACGTAGTCGCCGCGGATCAGTACTGCCAGGTCGGGGCCGACGAAGGGCACGGACGAGAACAGATTGACGATCACTTGCGCACCCCAGAACGACATCTGACCCCACGGCAACAGGTAGCCCATGAAGGCTTCGCCCATCAATGCCAGGTAGATGATCATGCCGATGATCCACAGCAGTTCGCGCGGTTTGCGGTACGAGCCGTACATCAGGCCGCGGAACATGTGCAGGTAGATCACCACGAAGAACATCGAAGCGCCGGTGGAATGGATGTAGCGCAGCAGCCAGCCCCATTGCACGTCGCGCATGATGTATTCGACGGAAGCGAATGCGAACAGCGCATCCGGCTTGTAGTTCATGGTCAGGAAGATGCCGGAGAGGATCTGGATGACCAGCACCAGCAGCGCGAGACCGCCAAAGAAATACCAGAAGTTGAAGTTCTTCGGCGCGTAGTATTCGGAGGCATGATCCTTCCACAGCGTCAGCAGCGGAAAACGATCATCGACCCAGCCGATCAGTTTGTTCAGCTTGTTTTTCATTATGCCGTCTCCTTGCTGTCGTCACCGACCAAGAGATGGCCGTTGCTGAGATATTTGTGCGGAGGCACGATCAGATTGGTCGGTGCGGGTACCCCTTTGTACACGCGCGCAGCCAAGTCGAAACGCGAACCATGGCAAGGACAGAACCAGCCACCAGGCCACTTGTCGCCAAGATCCACCGGAGCCACTTCGGGACGATAGGTTGGAGAACAGCCCAGGTGCGTGCACACGCCGAGCACCACCAGATAATCAGGCTTGATCGAACGATAGGCATTGTTGCAATAAGCGGGTTGCTGCGGCACGGAAGAGTTGGGATCGGCCAGCTCGTCGTCATGCTTGGCCAACAGATCCAGCATCTCCTTGGTACGGCGCACGATCCACACCGGCTTGCCTTGCCACTCGACGCTGATCATCATGCCTGGCTCGATGTTGCTTACATCCACCTCCACCGGGGCGCCTGCTGCCTTGGCGCGCTCACTGGGCATCAAACTCAATACAAACGGTGCACCCGCCCCCGCTGCAGCGACACCGCCCGCTGCCGTCGTGGCTGCGATCAAGAGTCGTCGCTTGCTGCGATCTACATGCTCAGTCATAACCTCTCATCCCTTCAGTCATAAGTTATTCAAAACGATACCGACGAAACGAAATTCGATTCGTCATTCTCGCGCTACGGAGGGTGGAAAAGCACAGCTTGCCCGAATGGATTTGGAACAAGCGTAAGGTCCGTCTCCCCTATACGAACCTCAGGAACCCATTTAGTTATTGTGGGGATTCCCTGTTGCTCGATTCGAATACTACCTAGCAAAATAGTCAACCGCAAGCCGCCTTCTAGGGTGAACTACCCGGCAGAAATCCATGCCCGATTCTTGTACACTCCAAACCCTATTCTAAAAAGGGGGCATTGGGATGAATGAACTATCGTTTGAGAATCTGTCAGCTTACTGGTCTGCATCCGTAGTAGCGACCAACGTAATCGTGTTTCTCAACCTTCTCGGCGCACTCATACTCGGCCTGGTCGTCGGCTACGAACGTTCCTACCACGGTCGCGCAGCCGGCATGCGCACCTATGGCTTGGTCTGCATGGCCTCCGCTGCACTCACCGTCATCGCCGGCTACCCCGCGTTCTGGTTCGGCGGGCAAGTGAATACCTATCTCGCCGGCGACCCCACGCGCGTCATCCAGGGCATCGTCACCGGCATCGGATTCCTCGGCGCCGGCGTCATCATGCGCGACGGACTCAACATCAGCGGCCTCACCACCGCCGCCTCCATCTGGGCCTGTTCTGCCATTGGCATCATGGTCGGTGTCGGCTTCTACACCTCCGCCATTTTGCTCACTTTGCTGGCCGCGCTGTGCATGATGTGGGTATCCAAACTGGAAAACTGGCTACCCTCGCGCCCGGCCATCGCCGTCACTTTGGAGTTCCAGAAGAACTTCGTGCCGCAAGAGCAGACATTGTCTGACGTCGTTTACAACCACGGCTACGAAGTCGCCACCGGCTCTTTCGCCATCCGTTCCAGCGATGGAAAACTGGAGTGGCGCTTTGTGGCCATCGCACTCAGCAAAAACAGCGGCGTCACAATGAACGAACTGGCTAGCGGCCTGAGCACCTTGCAGGGCGTAGAGGACTTCTCGCTCTCGCATGCGCGGAACTGACGCTGCTCAGACCGGAATATCCTGATCGAAAAAGCGATGTTCCAAACCAAAATGCGCTACCAGGCGTTCGCCCAACGCCTGGATGCCATAACGTTCAGTCGCATGATGTCCGGCGGCAATGAAGGCGACTCCCGTCTCCTGCGCGACATGCACGTTCTGTTCTGAAATCTCGCCGGTCAGGAACACATCCACGCCCAGCGCCACCGCTTGCTCGAAATAACCCTGCGCTGCGCCGCTGCACCAAGCGACTCGAGTGATGTCGGGATTGGCATGTCCGATCACTTGCGGTGCACGCTGCAATGTATGCTGGATGTGCTGGGTGAGTTGCTGCAGGGTCTGCGGTTGCGCCAGTGCACCATACATGGCGATATCCTGTTCCCCGAAACGCCCCTGTTCGATAAATCCGAGCCGCTCACCCAGTTGCACGTTGTTGCCCAGCTCGGGGTGGGCATCCAGCGGCAAGTGGTAGGCCAGCAGACTGATGTCATGCTTCAGCAAATGGGCTATGCGCCGCTTCTTGATGCCGGTGATAGCGGCCTCTTCGCTGCGCCAAAAATACCCATGGTGCACCAGGATGGCGTCCGCCCCCCACGCGGCGGCGGCTTCCAGCACGGCCTGCGAAGCGGTGACAGCCGTGGCGATACGCTGCACTTCGCCGCGCCCTTCCACTTGCACCCCGTTCGGGCAGTAATCACGAAATTGGCTGACCGCAAGCTCGCTTTCGATATAATCCCGCAACTCGTTCAATCGCATCGGGCTTGTCCCATAAATTAAGCGGTTCAAATCATATCATGCGCAAATTCTGGCTCTTGTTCGCCCAAGCCGCTACCGTTGGCCTCGCGATGCTGTTCGTCATCCACACACTGCGGCCTTCGTTGCTGCCCAATGCTGCGCGCAGCGGTGTGGTGACACTGTATGAGAACGCCACAGGTGATGGCGGCGACCTGCCTGCAGTCGGTTTCAGCCGGGCAGCGCAGAAAGTGATGCCGGCGGTGGTGAACGTCTTCACCAGCAGCGAAGTGAAAGCGCCCACAGCTCCTTTCATGGACGATCCGCGTTTCCGTTTTTTCTTCGGCGATGAGTTCGACGACAACGCCCCGCAGCAAAGCTCCAGCCTGGGTTCCGGCGTCATCGTCAGCCATGACGGCTACATCCTCACCAACCATCATGTGGTGGAGACCGCGGACGAGATCGAGGTGGCACTCGCCGACGGGCGCACCGCCAAGGGTCACATCATCGGCTCTGATCCGGACACCGACCTGGCGGTCATCAAAGTGGAGCTTGGCAACCAGCTTCCCGCGATCACGTTCGGACAATCCGACCAGGCACATGTCGGCGATATCGTATTGGCCATCGGCAACCCGTTCGGCGTGGGACAGACCGTCACCATGGGCATCGTCAGCGCCTTGAAGCGCAATCACCTGGGCTTGAGCACCTTCGAGAACTTCATCCAGACCGATGCCGCCATCAACCCCGGCAACTCCGGCGGTGCGCTGGTTGACGTGAACGGCAACCTGCTCGGCATCAACAGCGCCATCTATTCGCCGAACGGCGGCTCGCTCGGTATCGGCTTCGCCATCCCGACCAGCACGGCAAAGAAGGTCATGGAACAGATCATCCAGAGCGGCTCGGTGACCCGTGGCTGGGTGGGCATCGCAGTACAGGAACTCACGCCGGAACTGGCGGAATCGTTCAAGCTGAAAGACACGCAAGGCGTGTTGATCGCGGAAGTGGTGCGCGGCAGCCCGGCGGACAAGTCAGGCATCAAGGCCGGCGATATCCTCGTCAGCATCGATGGCAAACCGCTGGCGGATTCCACCACCATGCTGGAGACCATCTCCGCGCTCCCTCCCGGGAAAGTGGCCTTGCTCAAACTGATGCGCAATCAGTCCGAACTTGCCGTGCAAGTGAAGGTGGGCAAGCGCCCCAAACCCAAGGCGCAGGAGTAAGGCTGACCAGCCTCGGGCATCATCAACTGCGTGGCGTCACCCAATTCGCCACCACGATGCCCGCCTCATAGAGCAACCATAGCGGGATCGCCAGCATGAACTGCGAGACCACGTCGGGCGGGGTGAAGATCGCCCCGACGATGAATGCACCGACGATCACATAAGAACGTATCTCGCGCAGCTTCGCAACCGACACCATCCCCATCCTGACCAGCAGCACCACGGCCACCGGCACCTGGAAGGTGATGCCGAAGGCCATGAACATGCCCAGCACGAAGCTGAGATACTTGTCGATGTCGGTCATCACCGCCACGCCGTGCGGCGCGGAAGCGACGATGAAGCCGAACACCACCGGGAACACCACGAAATAGGCGAACGCCATGCCGCAGAAGAACAGCAGCGTACTGGCGATGATGAGCGGCACCACCAGCTTCTTCTCGTGCGCATACAACCCCGGTGCCACGAAGCGCCATGCCTGATACAGGACATAAGGCAGTGCGATGAGGAAGGCCGCCATCATCGTGACCTTGAGCGGCACGAAGAACGGCGTGGTGACGTCGGTGGCGATCATCTGCCCGCCTTGCGGCAACTTGGCGAGCATCGGTTGCGCCAGCAAGGCATACAGGTCGGCCGCCCAGGGGAACAGACAGATGAACACCAGCAGCATGGCGACAGCGGCATTCAGCAGCCGCGCGCGCAGCTCGATCAGGTGCGCGATGAAAGATTCACTCGTGTTCATTTGGCTGGATTTTCGGGAGGTGCGGGCGGTAGTGCCGACTCATCTAGCATCCGGTTTTTTGTATTGCGCCTGGAGCAATTGCTGCTGCAGCGAGCGCCCGTCTTCCTGCATGGAGCGTTCGGCTTCGGCGACATGCTGCTGGATGCTGCCCTGCAACTTGCGCGCCTCTTCCACTGCCATGTCGTTGGCGATGTCGTTCTTGACGTTGTTCACATAACGCTGCACCCGCCCCCACAGATGCCCTGCCGTGCGCGCCAACTTGGGCAGGCGTTCCGGGCCGATGACGATGAGCGCCACCAGCGCGATCACCACCAGTTCGGAGAAGGAAACGTCGAACATTCGGGTTACTTGTTCTTCACTTCGCCTTCGATGGTCTTGGTGTCAGCCTGCTTGGGCGATTCCTCCTCGCCCTTCATGCCTTCTTTGAAGCCCTTCACTGCGCCCCCCAGGTCGCTGCCGATGTTGCGCAGTTTCTTGGTGCCGAAGATCAACACCACCACCAGCAACACGATCAACCAATGCCAGATACTTAACGAACCCATGATGCGCTCCTTGTCGATTAGCTACGCTTGACCATCGGCGGGATGTTGCCGCCGCCGATGACGTGGATATGCAAATGAAATACTTCCTGGCCGCCGCCTTTGCCGGAATTGATGACGGTGCGAAAACCGTTGGGCAGCCCTTGCTCGCGCGCCAGCTTGGGTGCCAGCAGCAGCATCTTGCCAAGCAAGGCGGCATGCTCCTCCCCGGCATCCAGCAACGAATCGATATGCTGCTTCGGCACCAGCATGAAATGCACCGGCGCGACCGGATTGATGTCGTGGAAGGCCAGCACCTCGGCGTCCTCATACACTTTTTTGCACGGTATCTCGCCGCGCGCGATCCTGCAGAAGAGGCAGTTGTCGCTCATTTGCGGCTCGCTTTCTCTGCTATGCCGGATACGCCCTCGCGCCTTGCCAGCTCCTGCAGCACATCGTCCGCGCTCAAGCCTTTGTGCGCCAACAACACCATGCTATGGAACCACAGGTCGGCCACTTCATACAGCAGATGCTGCTTGTCGCCGTCCTTGGCTGCCAGCAACACTTCGCCCGCCTCTTCGATGACTTTCTTCAGGATCGCGTCATCGCCCTTGCTGAACAGTTTGGCGACGTAAGACGTCTCCGGCGCCGCGCCTTTGCGCGCCTCCAGCGTCTCCGTCAGTCGTTGCAGGATATCGTTGCTCATTTTTTGTATATCTCGTCGGGGGACTTCAGCACGGCATCGGTCTCCACCCATTGTCCCTGCTCCAGCTTGCTGAAGAAGCAGCTCTCGCGTCCGGTATGGCAGGCGATACCGCCTTGTTGTTCCACCTGCAACAGAACCACGTCGCCGTCGCAATCCAGGCGGATCTCTTTCACTTTCTGGATATGCCCGGACTCCTCACCCTTGTGCCACAGCTTCTTGCGCGAACGCGACCAGTATATCGCCTCGCTCTTTTGCCAGGTCAGCTTCAGCGCCTCGCGATCCATCCATGCCACCATCAACACGCGCCCGGTCGCCGCATCCTGTGCGATGGCGGGAATCAGGCCGTCTTCCGACCAATTGATTTTATTCAGCCAAGTCTCGCTCATAGTCGCACCTCCGACACGTTACTGGCGCAACCAGCCGTTTGCGGGATAACCAGCCACTTGCCAGCTTGCTGGCTTAGTGGAATGGCTAGTAGTTCCATCAGGAGGTGCGATGCGGTTATTCCCGCACCCGTCGCTTTCGCGCACCGCGTCATAACCGCACCTCGATTCCCTGCTGTGCCATGAACTGTTTTGCCTGCTGCACCGTGTATTCACCGAAGTGGAAGATGCTGGCCGCCAGCACTGCATCCGCCCCGCCCAGTTTCACACCGTCGGCGAGGTGCTGCAGGTTGCCCACGCCGCCGCTGGCGATCACCGGGATCTCCAGCGCATCGGTCACAGAACGCGTCAGCGCCAGGTCGAAGCCGCTCTTCTGTCCGTCTTTGTCCATGCTGGTCAGCAGGATCTCGCCCGCGCCCAGAGTCTGCATCTTCTTGGCCCATTCGATGACATCCAGGCCGGTCGCTTTGCGTCCGCCATGCGTGAACACCTCCCACTTGCCCGGTGCGACCTGCTTGGCGTCGATGGCGACCACGATGCACTGTGAGCCGTAGCGTGCCGAGGCATCGGCCACCAGCTGCGGGTTTACCACCGCCGAAGTGTTGATGCTGACCTTGTCCGCCCCCGCGTTGAGCAGATTGCGCACATCCTGCACTTCGCGCACGCCGCCGCCCACCGTCAGGGGAATGAACACCTGCTCCGCCACCTGTTCGATGATGCGGAAGATGATGCCGCGGTCATCGGAACTCGCCGTGATGTCGAGAAAAGTCAGTTCGTCCGCGCCCTGCTCGTCGTAGCGGCGGGCGATCTCGACCGGGTCGCCCGCATCGCGCAATTCGACGAAGCTGACGCCTTTGACCACGCGACCGGCGGTCACGTCGAGGCAGGGAATGATGCGTTTAGCGAGCATTAGATTTTGGGAGACAGTTCATCCGCCAGGGCTTGCGCTGCCTTGAAATCGAGCGTGCCTTCGTAGATGGCGCGGCCGGTGATCGCACCGGTGATGCCTTCGGCACGCACCGCACACAGATTGCGCACATCATCCAGATTGGTGATACCGCCGCTGGCGATGACCGGCACGTGCAAAGGACGCGCCAGTTCCACCGTCGCTTCGATGTTCACGCCGGTCATCATGCCGTCGCGGCCGATGTCGGTGTAGATGATGGCTTCCACGCCGTAGCCTTCGAAGCGCTGCGCCAGATCGGCCACGTCGTGGCCGGTCAATTTCGACCAGCCGTCCACCGCGACCTTGCCGCCCTTGGCATCCAGGCCGACCATGATGTGGCCGGGGAAGGCGTCGCAGGCTTCGTGCAGGAATCCGGGCACCTTCACCGCGGCAGTGCCGATGATGACGTAGGTGACGCCGATGTCGAGATAACGCTCGATGGTCTCCAGATCGCGGATACCGCCGCCCAGCTGCACCGGGATCTCGCCGCCCACCGCCTCGACGATGCTGCGCACGGCGGCTTCGTTCTTGGGTTTGCCGGCAAAGGCGCCGTTCAGATCGACCAGATGCAAACGACGCGCGCCTTGCGCGAGCCAGTGTTTGGCCATGGCAGCGGGATCGTCGGAGAACACGGTCGCCCCCTCCATCTCGCCCTGCCGCAGGCGTACGCATTGGCCGTCTTTCAAATCGATTGCAGGAATAATCAGCGTGTTAGTGTCCATGATTTAGCACGGTTAAACAGGTTTCCAGTTAATAAAATTCTGCAGCAGCTTCAAACCAGCCGCAGCGCTCTTCTCCGGGTGGAACTGAACAGCGAATAAATTATCACGCGCCACGGCGCAAACAAAGGGCTGCGGATAGTCGGTGGTCGCCTGCGCTATCGCCGCATCGCGCGGCTGCACATAGTAGCTATGCACGAAATAGAAACGCGCATCCTGCGCGATGCCCTCCCACAATACGTGATCGCCGTGATGCACCTGGTTCCAGCCCATGTGCGGCACCTTGAGCTTGTTGCCCTGCGCATCATGCAATCCGGAAGCGAAGCGTTTGACCGGCCCGGCGAACAGGCCCAGACAAGGCGTGTCGCCTTCTTCGCTGTGCTCGAACAGTACTTGCAGCCCCATACAGATGCCGAGAAAAGGCTTGCCCGCACTAACGACCTCGGCAATCACACCGTCAAGGCCGCGGGAGCGTATCTCGCGCATGCAATCGGGAGCGGCGCCCTGTCCGGGGAAGATCACCCGGCCTGCCGCGGCGATCACTTTGGCATCACCCGTCACTGCGATGTTCGCTTGCGGCGCGACCTTGCGCACGGCCTGCTGCACCGAGCGCAGATTGCCCATGCCGTAATCTACGATTGCGATATCAACCATGATGAAGGATTACAGTGTTCCCTTAGTCGACGGCATGACGCCCGCCATGCGTGGATCGGGTTCCAGCGCCACGCGCAGTGCGCGGCCGAACGCCTTGAAAATGGTCTCGGCCTGGTGGTGGGCATTGTCGCCCGCCAGATTGTCGATGTGCAGCGTCACCAGGGCGTGATTGACGAAGCCCTGGAAGAATTCGCGGATCAGGTCGACCTCGAATTCGCCAACGTTGGCGCGCACGAACTCGGCATTGAACACCAGCCCCGGGCGTCCGGAGATGTCCAGCACCACGCGCGACAGCGCCTCATCCAGCGGCACGTAAGCATGTCCATAACGGCGAATGCCTTTCTTGTCGCCGATGGCTTGAGTGAACGCCTGCCCCAACGTGATGCCGATGTCTTCAACGGTGTGGTGCGCGTCGATGTGCAGATCGCCCTTGGCGTTGATGTCCAGATCGAGCAGGCCGTGACGCGCTATCTGGTCCAGCATGTGTTCGAGGAATGGCAGGCCGGTATCCAGCTTGACCTTGCCGCTACCGTCGAGATTCACCTCGACCGAAATTTTGGTCTCCAGGGTATTGCGACTGACTTTTGCGCTGCGCATGATTCGCCTTATGCGAGTTGGTTAATGGTGTCTTGCAGTGCCGCTATAAATTTTTGGCTCTCGGCTGGCGTGCCCACAGTCACTCTCAAACAATCGCTCAATGCCGGATGGCCGCCATTCAGGTTCTTGATCAGCACACCACGCTGTTTCAATCCCTCGAATATCTGCGTGGCCCTTGCCACGCGGAACAGGATGAAGTTGGCTTCGCTGGAATAGGTGCGAACGCCAATGATCGCATTCAGCGCAGCCAGCAACTTGGCACGCTCCAGCTTGATGTTCTCCGCCTGCGCCAGCAACACGTCATGGTGCTCCAGCAACTTTGCCGCAACCAGTTGCGGCAGAACGCCCACATTATACGGTAAGCGCAGCTTTTCCAACTGGCTCAACCAGGTCGTGGCACCTGCCAGAAAACCCAGGCGCAACCCCGCCATACCGAGCTTGGAGAAGGTGCGCATCACCAGCAAGTTATCGTAGTGCGCCAGATGCGGGATGAAACTGTCGCGGGCGAAAGCGTAATACGCCTCATCCACTACCACCAGGCCCGGCGCAGCCTCGATGATCTTCTTGATCGCCTCGGCATCGAACAGATTGCCGGTAGGGTTGTTGGGATAGGCCAGGAACACCAGCGCGGGCTGTTCACGCTTGATAGCAGCCAGCGTCACCTGCAGATCAAGCGAAAAATCTTCGTCCAGCGGCACGCCGACATATCTCATGCCGACGAAAGTGGCGATCATCTTGTACATGACGAACGACGGCTCGACGCTCAGCAGCACCGCGCCCGGCTTGGCCACGGCCAGTGCCAGCAACTGGATGATCTCGTCCGAGCCGTTGCCCAGCAACACCTCCATGCCGGACGGCAGGTTCGTCACCTTGCGGATATCGGCCTTGAGTTGATGTGCACCGGCGTCTGGATAACGATTGACCTCGGCATCCGCCACCAGTCGCGCGATCTCGTCGCGCAAACTCTGCGGCAAAAGATAGGGATTCTCCATCGCATCCAGCTTGATCATGCCGCTGGCAGGCGGAACGTGATAGGCATGCAGCGCCAACACTTCCGGACGGAGCAGGTTTTCTGGAGTGACGGCAGGGCGGACGGAAGACATGATATGGCGTGCTCAATAACGAGCCGCATTCTACCGTAATATCCAGCCCGGTGCGCAGCGCCACAGACACCGCTGCCTCGCGCCGGGCTGCAGCCGGGTATCCCAAATCTCGCGCCATAACGGTATAGTGGACACGTTCGCCCGACGCCGGGATAGGGTTGCTTTCCCGCTTTATTCCACCGTTGGCAGGCGATAGATCAACTCCATATTCACAGCCATCGAAAGGAATCGCGAGATGCCGAAACCCACCGCCAAGCCAGCCGCCAAAGAAGAGACTCCGGTTGCTGCGCCCCCCAAAAGCAGGAAATTGCTGACCTTCAGCATGCTCTTGTTGCTGGCGACCGCCGCTGGCGGTGCAGGCTGGTTCTACACCAAAGGCCACGTGCCAAACAGGCACCCCGCTGATGCGATATCCGAACCCGCCCCGGAAGCGAGATTCATCCCGCTGGGCGAGAACTTTATGGTCAACCTGCAACGTGAAGAAGGCGACCGCAATCTGCAGGCAGGCATCACCTTAAAGGTCCTGCAGCCGGAACTGGAAGACAGGATCGCCGATTTGCTGCCGGAGATCCGCAGCAGGCTGCTGCTCCTGCTCTCCAGCAAAAAGCCTTCCGAGCTGCTCACGGCGGAAGGCAAGCGGAAGCTGATCGCCGAGATCATCGCCGAAACCGATAGCGTGCTTGCTCAGGGCAGCGCGCCTGCAAAGGCGGCACCCGCCGCGGCGCATGAGGAAACAGCCCAAACCGGTGCCGCGGCTTCCGCACCTGCCGTTGCACAACCCGCGGTCATTGCTCCAAAAACCACGGGCGTAGTGGACGTACTGTTCACCTCATTCATGATCCAGCGCGCATAAGCCAAGACCGCAAGCAAGAAATTTCTCCCCGAGCCCAAACAACTTGCTGCTGCCGCCGTTACGGGCCAGCCGCAGAAACCAGGTCGGGCGCGGCGGGGGAAATACACCTTACGCGGGAGCGCATCGTGCATGGGGCACATGCCCACCGTGGAAAATTTGGTGCGTGCGCAGCCTTGGGACTTCATGCAAGAGTCTGGATGTCATGTGGAAAAGTGCCGCCAGACGGCTTTGCCAACGCGACTTTGACAAAGCCACCTTGCGCGGGGCGGGACTGTTATGCCGCGGCATAACCGGGAACCGCAGGAATCGCGGCACTGCCGCTACAGCTGCCAATAAAAAAGCCTCCCGAAGGAGGCTTTTTACAAACATCAACCAATCAACTTAATTGACCGGTCAGGCTTGTTTTATTTCCATGCAGTAGGCAGCAGTTTCTGGGTAGCAGCACCGCCCATCGTACCGCCGGTGATGGCTTGCGAAGTAATCACGCTGGTCTGCGGAGCAACAGCAGAAGGGTTGATCTGCATGATGACCGTCAGGCCCGCGATTTCAGTAGCAACGCCTGCAGCAGCGTACGTGGCGGTAATGGTGCAAATCGGAGCTGCATAAACTGCATTGATGTTAGCTACGTATTTACCAGCAGTAACCGCGCCAGTAGCTGGACCAACGTCGCATCCGGTAGCAGGATTTTCCGACATGTTGGGCACAACCAGAGCTTTCAAGCCATCCAGCAAGGCAAACGCTTCAGCTGCTTGCGCCTTGGCGGTGTAATCCTTGTAAGCCGGAACCGCGATTGCAGCCAGAATACCGATGATCGCGACCACGATCATCAGTTCGATCAGGGTAAAACCTTTTTGAACTTGTTTCATTTTATGCTCCTCAGAAGATTTGAAGGTTGCCCATGCGGGCTACACACAAGGTGTGCGCACAGATAGTAGCAGAAGCCGTGCCAGCCGGTAAATTTTTGGCGGAGACCCTTGTTATCAGCTGTTCAGACCCCTGGCCGGATACATGGCGAGTCGCACAAAACAAAAAACGTCAGACAGTCGACGTTTTTTGTCACTCCTGTCGCGTATCACAATACCCACTCAAGGGGTATAGCCGGGAATCCTGCTTTCGTCCACGACATCGATCTGCTCCGGCTTGAGGAATTGCCTGGCGTAGGTGAGATAGACTTTTTCGCGGATGAACACATCGAACAGGTCGGGATCGATGTGCCCGTTCTCTTTGAGCTTGCCCAGGATCGCGAGCGATTCGGTAAGCGTCTTGCCTTCTTTGTAGGGACGATCCTTGGCCGTGAGCGCCTCGAAGATATCGGCGATGCCCATGACGCGCGCCTGTATCGACATCTGCTCGCGCGTCAGCCCCTTGGGATAGCCCTTGCCGTCCATGCGCTCGTGATGCCCGCCCGCGTATTCCGGCACATGTTTGAGATGGTTGGGCCAGGGCAGGGCCTCCAGCATCTTGATGGTGACGTTGATGTGGTGATTGATGATCTCGCGCTCGGCCGCAGTGAGCGTGCCGGCGCGGATGGTGAGGTTCTCCACTTCCTCCACCGTCAGGAAATCTGACCACTCGCCTTGCACATTGCGCCATTGGTAACGGGCGATCTGTTGCACGCGCGCGACGTCGGCATCCTGCATCTTTTCGGAACCGATGTTGCACAGGCGCAGGAATTCGCGGTCGGCATCGAGCTGGCGGATGGATGCCGCATGCTCGGCTGCGCTTTTCTCGCCTTTCAACAGCGCGATCTCGGCATCGCGCTTGAGCACTTCGAAACGGGTGTCGAGCAACTGGATGCGGTCGAAGATGGTCTGCAGCTTGGTGGCTTTGTCGACCACATGCACCGGCGTGGTGATCTTGCCGCAGTCGTGCAGCAAGCCCGCGATCTTGAGTTCGTAACGATCCTTGTCGGTCAGGTTGAAGTCTTTGAGCGCCCCTTGTTTGCTGCGGTTCGCCGCCTCAGCCAGCATCATGGTGAGCGCGGGGACGCGCGCGCAGTGGCCGCCGGTGTAGGGCGATTTGTCGTCGATGGCGGTGTTGATGAGACTGATCAGAGATTCGAACAGCTCTTCCAACTGCTGGATCAGGCGGCGGTTGCTCAGCGCGATGGCGGCCTGCGAGGCCAGCGATTCGAGCAGTTGCTGGTCGTCCTTGGAGAACTGCTTGACGCTGCCGGTCCTGGCGTCGAGCGCGTTGATGAGCTGCAGCACGCCGATGATCTCGCGGTCGTGGTTGCGCATCGGCACCGCAAGGAACGAGCGCGAGTGGTAGCCGGTCTTGGCGTCGAATTTTTTGGTGCCGGAAAAATCGAAACCCTCGGCGATGTAGGCATCCGGGATGTTGACCGTCTCGCCGCGCAGCACGGAATAGCTCACCACCATCGCCAGGTTGGGCTCGCCGTCGTGATACAGCGCGATGGGATAGAACGGGATCGGATTGCCCGAAGTGCCGCCCATGCGGATGTCGAGTGAGTCGTTGTGCAGTATCTCGAAGGTCAGATGCTGCTTGTCGGCATCGACCAGATACAGCGTTCCCGCATCCGCATTGGTGATCTTGCGGGCTGCCGTCAGGATGCTTTCCAGCAGGCGGTGGATGTCGCGTTCGCTGGAAAGTGCGGCGCCGATGGCATTGAGGTCGCTCAGGCGGTTGAGCAGGCCCTCCAGCAGGGTGCGCTGTGCCTGTTCTTGCGCCAGTACCTTATCCGTGTCCATTGCCTACTTGATACACACCGCGCGCACTTGGTGGATGTCGGTGACGCCGCTCAACACCTTCTCGATACCGTCCTGTTTCAGGGTGCGCATCCCCTCTTCCAGTGCGATGGAGAACAGCTCCGCCACGCGCGCATGTTCCTGGATGGCCTTCTTCACCGGGTCGGTGCCAATCAGCAGTTCGTGCAAACCGACGCGCCCGCGGTAGCCGGTGTTCGTGCATTTCTCGCAACCGACTTTCTCATACAGCATGATCTGCCCGTTGGCATCGCCGAACAGCTTGACCCATTCGGCATACAGCGCCTTGAATGCGGCATTCGGGTCTTTCTTCCAGGTTTCGGTGTTGCGCATCTCCTCGGAATATTCGGTGAGCAGCGACTTGATCTCGTCTTGCGTGGCGACGTGCGCTTTCTTGCAGTCTTTGCACAGGCGCTTGGCCAGACGTTGCGCCAGGATACCGAGCAGGGCATCGGCGAAGTTGAACGGATCCATGCCCATGTCCAGCAGACGGATGATGGATTCCGGCGCGCTGTTGGTGTGCAGGGTGGCGAACACCAGGTGGCCGGTGAGCGAGGCCTCGATGCCGGTGGAGACGGTTTCCTTGTCGCGCATTTCACCGACCATGATCACGTCCGGGTCGGCGCGCAGGAAGGAACGCATGATGGTGGCGAAGTCGAGTCCGGCTTTCTTGTTGACCTGTACCTGACGCAGGCCTTTCTGCGTGATTTCCACCGGGTCTTCCGCCGTCCATATCTTGGTGTCCGGCGTGTTGATGTGTTTCAGGATGGAGTGCAGCGTGGTCGTTTTACCGGAGCCGGTCGGGCCGCATACGAAGAACAGGCCGTAGGGTTTGCTGACCGTCTTCTTCACCAGCTCCAGATTGCGCTTGGAGAAGCCCATCTGGTCGAGCGGGATCGGTTCGCCGGAGGCCAGGATACGCATCACCACGTCTTCCACGCCGCCCTGCGAAGGTATGGTGGCCACGCGCAACTCGATATCCAGCGGGCCGTATTTTTTGAACTTGATCTTGCCGTCCTGCGGCTTACGCTTCTCCGAGATGTCGAGATCGCACATGATCTTGAGGCGGGTAACCAGCGCATTGCGGTAGGTGGCGGGCACCTCGATGTAGTTCAACAGCGAACCGTCCTTGCGCAGACGGATTCCGGTCTTGCTTTTGCCCGGCATGGGCTCGATGTGGATATCCGACGCGCCCATCTTGTATGCGTCGATGATGATCTTGTTCACCAGTTTGACCAGTTCGTTATCGGCCGCCGCGCTGACGTCGTCCTGGCTGGCCGCGCCGATATCTTCTTCGTCGTTTCCCAACGAGGTAAGCAGGTCATCCACCGAACCTTCCATATCGGAGAAATTGCCGGTGGCATCGCCCCCCCCGGAACCGCCGCCGCCATAGAACAGGTCGAGCGTGGCTTTGAATTCGCGTTGCGTACAGACCTTGTAGATCAGCCGGTTCTTGGGGAAGATGTTGTTGACCACACGCGACGCCTGGATCCGCTCCGGATCGGTGGTGAGGATGACCACCCCTTCCGCCGTGTCATCCACCGGGATCCAGTGGCTGCTCTCCACATACTCGCGCTTCAGGTTGCGCAGCAGTTCTGCCGGCTTGATCCGGTCCGCTTTGTGCGGCTCATAGGCCACCCCGAAGAAACTGGACAACGCCTTGCCCAGAGCTTCGGGCTTGACCTGGAACTCGTCCAGCAATACATCTTCGACATCCACGCCCTTGCGCCGTGCGGTGCGCGTCGCCAATTCGAACTCGGCCGCGGACATCACCGCATCGGAGACGAGATAGTCGTACTTGGTCTTGACCGCGCCGGCCTGTTGCTGGCGTTGTTTGAGTGCGACCGCCAGGGTCTGCGTCAGTTCGCGCGCACCCTCTTCCACCATCGAGGGGAAAGGCATGCCTGCCCTGTTGTTGATGACCTGCATCACCCCGATCAGGTCGCCGCCGTCCACATCCACAATGGGCGCGACCAGCATCTGCTTGGTGCGGTAGCCGGTGCGCCTGTCCACATCCTGCAGGAAACGCAACGTCGTACTGTACGAGGCCAGTTCGTGTTCGTCGTACACGTCCTTGAGATTGAGCATCTTCTTGTGGAAGGCGGCATAGCCCGCGATACTCTGCTCGGCGATGGGCAGCTTGAGATCCTTGAATGAATTCAGCCCCGTCTTGACCTTGGATATCAGCGACGCCCTGTCTTCACCGACCACGTAGATCGTCAATCGATCCGCGTTGAACAGCGTGCAGATGTCTTTGCTGACATCCAGCATGATTTCGTCGATGTTGCTGGTGGCGTGTATCTTGTTGGTGACGTGGTTGAGGTTCTTGGTGAATTCCAAGCGCAACCCCATCTCGTTCACATTGCCTTGTACCGGACTGGCCATACCCTTTTCTCCTCGATTTCCCGACTGCTACTGTTGCTGCGCCCTAGGCACAGACCACAAACCATTTTCCAGGACATACACTTCATATCCCGCCTGCGCCAGAATAAATGCGGCCGCGGCACTGCGGCGCCCGCTCTGACAATACGCGATATAAGTTGTCGCCTTGTTCAACGCGCCGATGGCATTGCGAATGTCATTGAGCGGAACGTTGATCGCTCCCGGCAATTTGTCATAGCGATATTCCGGCGGATGCCGCACATCCAGCCACACCGCGCCCTCTGCCACTTTCTGTTTTGCATCCTGGTAGCCGATGCGGCGCAACAGCGGTTCTTGCATCAGCTTCAGAAAATCCTCTTTCTTCAGGCGCAGCAACACACCGTTGCTCTTCATTGTTACCGTGGCATTGCGTTTGGTGTCGGAGATCAGCGCTTCTTCACCGAACACGTCGCCCGCCTTGAGTTCCGCCAGCACCAGATTCGCACCGCCGACCAGGCGCGTCACCTGGGCGCGCCCGCTTTCGATGAGATAGTAATAGTCGCCCTCGTCGCCTTCGCGGATGATGACATCCTTGTCCCATACCGCGATGGCTTCGATGCAGTTGAGCAGCTTGCCGATGTTGGCCGAAGGCAGGTGCGCGAACGGGCTGTTGCTCAGGTTCTCGGCGCTGAACATGCCGGAATGGAGCAGTCTTTTCACTGCAGATTCGGAACCTTCCTTCAGTGCCATCGGCTTCACATCGTCGTGGTAGGCAAACTGGTCCCACGTCACCATGCGATCCAGCAGTTCGTCGTCCACGCGCAGCAACTGCACGTTGCTCAGCGCCTGTGCCGAACGGATGGGAGGCTGACGCTTGCCGATGGGATGGCGCGCCCACTCCGAGGCAGCGCGGATCAATACGCGATTCCCATCCTCGTACTCCACTTCCAGTTCGCCGCGCAACAGATAGACCGATTGCCCGTGCGGCGGACGGTCTTTGAACGGATCGCGGCCTTGTGCCACATTCTCCACGTGACAATAATCGAGCAATTCGCGCAGCCGCGCCGGGGTGAACGAGGAGATCGGCTCCAGCGCTGCGAGTACTCTGATGTCCAGGATATCTTGCATGATGGCTTCGTCCGTTCGCTAGAACTCGAACACCTGCCCGTTTTGCAACATCTTGGGCGCGAAATTCCGGACGCACTCGCTGACTTCCTGCATGGTCAGTTCGACCTCGCCAGGTTTCAGGTGAGTGATATATATCTTCGGATCGAGCTTCAACTTGCCCAGCTCTTCCGCCAGCAATGATGGGCAAAGATGCTTGGATACGAGCGCCAGTTCTTTTTCGGCATTGGAGAAGGCCGTCTCGACGATCAGATACTCCAGGTTCCGGATACGGTTAACCACTTCCCACAACGCATCGCAGGTGGTCGTGTCGCCACTGAAAACCAAACTGGTCTTGCCGTTGTCGATATGAAAGCCGACCGCCGGAACCACGTGGTTCGCCGGCAACGGCGTGATCTTGCGCCCGCCCAAGTCCACTGTTTCGCCCAATGCAATGCGCTCGTAGCGCAGGATCGGTTGGTGCAGATTGGGGATCGCCGTGAAGTCCGGCCATATCTCCCAATTGAAGACATGCTGCTTGAGGATAGCCAGCGTCTCGTCGGTGGCATGGATGACCAGCGGTTTGTCGCGCATGAAACCCACGCTATCCACCAGCAACGGCAGGCAGGCGATATGGTCGAGATGCGAATGCGTGACAAAGACATGGTCGATCACACACATCTCCGCCAGGCTCAGATCGCCGACGCCGGTACCGGCGTCGATCAGCACATCGTGATCGAGCAGCATCGAGGTGGTGCGCAAATTGCCCCCGATTCCGCCGCTGCATCCCAATATTCTCAATTTCATCTTAGCGTTCCTGCCACACTTATTTCGTCTTGAAGACGAACACGCCATCCCAGTTCTCGCCGGGCGGATTGTTGCGATAATAGGCGACGCGTTCGGCGTACACCTGGTACAACTTGGCACTTGGCGCCATCTTCGACAGGTTGAACAATTGCAGTTCGACCTTATCCCACTCCTGCTTGCGATACATCCGCAACGCCTGCTGGAACAGTTTGACCTCATCCAGCAATGGCTGCCCTACCTCACCGACCAGACCGAGCGGTTCGAAGATGGCCACCGGTTTGTCTTTTCCCTTCACCCGCACCAGATCGAGTTCGCGATAGACGAATTCGGGAGCTTCTTCTTTGGTGACCTCGCCCACCAGCACGCCCGCGCCATATTCCTTGGTGATGCCCTCCAGCCGCGATGCCAGATTCACCGCATCCCCCATCACCGTGTAGGCCACGCGCACGTCGGATCCCATGTTGCCCACGCTCACCCGTCCGGTATTGACACCGACGCCGATGTGGATCTCCGGCCAGCCGCGCTCTTTGAAATGCGGCTGCAAGGCACTCAACGCACGCTGCATCTCCAATCCGGACAGCACGGCATGGTAAGCATGGCGGGTATCGGGCAACGGCGCGCCCCAGAAGGCCATGATACAGTCGCCCATGTATTTATCAATCGTGCCACGATGACTGTAGATCACGCGCGAGAGCGGGGTCAGGAACTCGTTCATCAACAGCGACAAGTCCTTGGGCTCCAACCCTTCAGAGATCGTGGTAAAGCCGCGCACGTCGGAGAACAGGATACTCATCTCGCGGCTTTCGCCCTCCATCGAGACCTGCTCCGGGTTCCTGCTCATTTCGTCCACCAGCTCGCTCGGCACATATTGCCCGAACAACCCTGTGATCTTCTGCTTGGTGCGCGATTCGACAAAATAGCCAAAGGTCATGTTGAGCGCGAACAGGGCAAGTACCATGATCAGCCCGCCCGCCAGCGGCAATGCGATACCACCATACTCCCACAGCGAACCATTGAGGACGACTGCCAGCAGCAGTACGCCCGCCGTCAGCAATGTTCCGTGAATTGCGCTCAGCATCGGCAATAAAATAGCCAGTGCAACGCCGGTGACCAGCAACAACAGCACGTTCGCCCCCAACACGTAGGGGGGATTCTGTTTGATGTCCTGATTGAGGATGCCGCTGATCATATTGGCATGCACTTCCACGCCGGGATAGACCTCGCCGACTGGCGTGGAGCGCATATCCATCAACCCCGGCGCAGTGGTCCCCACCAGAATGATCTTGTTCTGCATATCCGCCAGCGGGGTGCGCTCATGCAATACGTCAGACGCGGAAATGTAATGGAACGTGCCGCGCTCTCCGCGATATGGCACCAGCGCACTGACCTCAGCATCCACGGGGATACGCAGATCGCCCTGCGTCGATTTCAGCGTCAACCACTCCAGCCCGCTGTAGTTTTTGTCTTTACCCGTCGCATAACCGGGCGATAATTCTGGCATCCCCAGTGCGGTGCGCACTACTGCCAACGCCAGCGATTCGTAATATGCACCTTCGTATTCGACGATCATCGGTACGCGCCGCACCACCCCGTCGAAATCGATCACCGGATTGAAGTGTCCGGCGGTCGCCGCGCTGCCTTGCAACTCCGGCAAATTCGCGCCGTAACTATCCCAGCGCATAAAAGAGATCGGACGCCCCTTGAATGTCCCCGCCGCAAACACCGGTTCGGGCACGGCACCGGAAATACTCTTTTCGGCGCCGTGTTCGCTGTTGCTGAAATAGTATCCCAGCACAACGTTGCGCCCCCTGATCTTGTCGGCGAACAGCTTGTCGTATTCGAGGTGAGGCTTGATCTGGCTCAGAACAGACTGGAACTGTGCCATGCCTTTGAACTGGTTCCGCCCCAGGTCCTGCAACACCTTCAGGCCGGAACTGCTGTCCTTCTCGGCGAACACGACGTCGAAACCGACCACCGCGATGCCATACCGATCGAACAATTTGTCCATCAGCGTCGCCATCTTGTCGCGACTCCATGGCCAACGACCGTCCTCTTTGAGGCTTTTTTCGTCGATATCGAGGATGACGATGCGATCGTCTGTCGTCTGCGGCAAGGTCAGCCGCAAACGGTAGTCATATAGTTTTGCATCGATGAATTGGACAAAGCCCAGACGGTAGAATTTGGCGGCATCACCCAGGAACAACAGGACGAGAACCATGCCGAGCGCAATAAGAAGTGCGTGCTTCTTCACTCGTTACCCCGCCTCTCACACCCTCGGATTGCGCGCTGACTGATCACTTTGGGCAATCAGGTCTTGAAGTAGAACTCCATCTTCACTCCGGCCAATTCGATGAGATCATGGTCACCCAGTTGGTGTGGCTGCTCGCCGATGGAAGAGCCGTTAACGGTGGGGAAGCTGCCGCCTTCTACATGGGTGATGAAATAACCGTGTGGCCGGCGCGCCAGCACCGCAACCTGTACCCCGGGCTTGCCCAGGGTAGTCAGGTTCTTGACCAATTCGAGCTCCTTCCCGGAATTGGGACCGTTCAATATTTGCACCACTGCTGCTGGCGGCTGTCCGCCCGTCATGTCAGCAGATGCATTGCTGCTCGTGGCATTGAACTGAGTGTTTTCCGGCTTTTGCATCGCAACGTCCACTTGCGTCTTGGTGAACCCTTCGTCCATCTTGACCGCAGGGGAAGTCTTCACCGGGGCGCGCAACACCATGGTCTTTTCAAAATCGGCCGCCGAGGTCTGCGTCGGCTGGTCGTTGAGGTACTTCAGTTTGTATTTGCCGATCTCGATCAGATCGTTGTTTTGCAAGAAATGCTTCTTGGTCGGCGTGCCATTGACCGTCAGGCCATTGGTACTATCCA
The DNA here is from genome assembly GCA_963715005.1 of uncultured beta proteobacterium. GTDB lineage: Bacteria > Pseudomonadota > Gammaproteobacteria > Burkholderiales > Gallionellaceae > Sideroxyarcus. Next base: position 145,108 of record CAVQQO010000001.1, read on the forward strand.
GATCCTCCAGAAAAGAATCATTCAGGATAGTAACGATGGCCGCATGCTCGCTGCTCACCGCGAGGTTATCGATCACGACATCGTTGTGCGGCTTGCGACCGATCGTAGTGCGCTCTTTATTCAGCGGATATTCTTTCAGCACCGCCCCGTCCATGCTGAGTATCAATTTAGCCGGCATATCATTAATCCCCGTAGTTAACTCTTGCTATCTCAATTTCCAAACCAGGCACGCAGTTTCACCCACAAACCGCGAGGGGCGGAGAAACGTCCTTTTACCTTCACCAGAATGACCGACACGTTATCGCGCCCGCCATTGTCATTGGCCAGCTGTATCAGCTGCGTCGCAGCCAATGGCAGATTGTTCTGCAACATCTGCAATGTCATCCCGATATCCCCGTCTTCGACCATGTCGTTCAGTCCATCGGAGCACAGCAGATAAACATCCCCAACCTGCACCTCATGCACATGAACCTCTGGAACCACGTCGGCATCGACCCCGACCGCCCGCGTCACCAGATTCTTGTTCTTGGAGAGGCGCGCATCCTCCTTGCTGATCAACCCGCTGTCGATCTGCTCCTGCAACAACGAATGATCCCGCGTGACTGTTTCGAATTCTTCCCCGCGCAGGCGGTACATGCGCGAATCGCCGACGTGCGCCACTGCCACACGGTCATCGTAGAACAAGGCGGTGACGATGGTCGTCCCCATTCCGGCATATTGCGGTTGGCTCTGTGCCGCGTGAAAGATGGACAGGTTGGCCTTCTTCACGTTGTCGCGCAACAACGACACTGCCAACTCTTCTCCCGCCTCGTCCAAATCTTCCGGGCGGGCACCCTCCAGATGGTGCCGCACCTCGCTGGACAAAACGGAAACTGCAATGCCGCTGGCTACTTCGCCCGCATTATAGCCTCCCATGCCGTCAGCCAGCACCACCAGCCCGAGTCCCGCATCGTAGGAGACACTGTCCTCGTTATGCGAGCGCACCATGCCAGGGTTGGTCTGGCTGACTATTTCGAGCGCATCTTGTATATCCACGTCCTATCCCTGAAAACGTCTTGTCGTTAACGCTTGCCCGCCAGTTACAAGCTGGCCGCGCATTTCCGAATCGCGTCTGCCATCGCGCTGCCGCTCTCATAACGGTCTTCGATCTTCTTCGACAGCGCCTTGTTGATAATTGCAACCACGCACGGCGGCACATCCGGATTGTGCCTCAGGATGTCCGCGTGCGGCTCGTTGGCGATACGGAACATCAACTGCGCCATGGAATCGCCCTCGAACGGCAGCTTACCACACACCAGTTGGTACAGGCTCACACCCAGCGAGAACAAGTCGGAATGTCCTTCGATCTTGACGCCCGATAACTGCTCCGGCGACATGTAGGAAGGCGTGCCCAATACCATACCGGTTTTGGTCTTGGATGAATCGGTAATGCGGGCGATACCGAAGTCGGTGACCTTCACCATGTCGTTCTCCGGGTCGTACATGATGTTGGCTGGCTTGATGTCGCGGTGCACCACGTTCAGGCTGTGCGCATAACTCAATGCATCCGCCACGCGGGCAACGATGCTCAGCACCTTGGGCAGCGGCAACAAGTTGGGCTGTTTGGTATAGGCCACCAGATCCTTGCCCCTGAGGAACTCCATCGCGATGTAGGCAAGATCGTGCTCCTCGCCCGCGTCATACATGGTGACAATATTGGGATGGTTCAGGCGGCCAGCCGTCTCCGCCTCGCGGAAGAAACGGGCTTTGACGTCTTCCAGCTCGTCGGCCTCGAACTCCTGCGACAACGCCATCGTCTTGATCGCCACGACGCGGCTGATCTTGGGGTCTTTACCCAGATACACCACGCCCATGGCGCCCTTGCCCAATTCCTTCTCGATCTCGTAGCGGCCCAGCATCGGCTTGGCAAGCCCCGCCTGATCCAATTTCATTGTGCTGTCGTTACTCCTGCCGGATGAGCCGCCCAGGATCACCGTCTCCGCCATGGCTTTGGTTTGCGCCGTGCGTGCTTCCAGATCGCGGAATTTCGGGTTGTAGTCGGCCATGTAATTGAACACCGACTCCGCCTTGTTGAACTGGCGCTTGCGCTCAAAATCCAGGCCCAGGTTGTACAGAACGTCCATCAGGCTGTCGTCCATCGGCACCTTGCGGAACTTGTCGAACGCGATATCCAGTTGGCCTTGCCCCTGAAATGCCAAGCCCAGCATGCGATTACTCTCGGCAGATTCCGCATCCGATTTGAGCTTGCCACGTTCGGCAACCAGGAAGCGCTTGGCATCCAGCAACAGGAATCCGACCAGCAGCATGCTGGCGGGCAGCATCAATTGCAGCCACATGCTGCGGTTAACCATCAATACAAAATGGGCGGCCAGCAAGGAGATAAACAGAAGCGCCGTGATAATCAGACCCGTTCTCGCGCCCAGATGCGGCAACAGCAGAATGAGATATAGCGCAATCACCAGAAACACGCCTTTTTCCGCCCAAAAACTCCATGTAGGAACGACGAAAAAGTCCTGCTGCAAAATACTCGAAACTGAGTGTGCCAACGTCAATACCGGCGCCATTCCGGGCGAGATCGGCGTTACTTGGGATGCGCCAACTCCTGCCGCAGTAGCGCCGATCAGTACGATCTTGTCGCGATATTTGTCCGCCGGAATTTTTCCGCTCAACACGTCGTAGAACGAATCCACTTGAAAGGCAGGCTTGTATTCGCGGCCGGCATAGGCACGATCCGCGTAGAAATAGGTGTTCATGCGCAAAGTCGGGTCAGTGGCGATGCTCAGATTGCCCAACTTGACGCCCTGCCCCAATGTGACCTGGATATCCCTGGGTTCGAGATTCAAACTTTTCGCGGCCAGCATCAGGGAAAGCGAAGGGTAATATTGATCAAAATACCCGACCACCAATGGCTCAGTGCGCACGCCGCCATCCACATCCGGCGTGACATTGAGGTGGCCAATGGACAACGCTTGCGCGCCGATTACCGGGATCGGGATTTGCACGCTCAATGAGGGCAGAGGCAAAGCGGAATCTTCACCGCCCTGAATATTGGTCAGGCTATTCTTCTGGATGTAGTCAGGCAGCGGACTGTCAGGCTTGCCTTGCGGCTCCCCCAGTTGGAAAACCATACCCAACAGCACATCGTTGGCTTTGAGCATACTGGCAGCAAGCTTCTGATCGTTGTCCAGATGCCGTAACGCATCCTGCATCAGCGCATCCAGCTGCGCCCATTCGGAAGGGTTGCTGTGTTTCAGGGATGAGTTGGCAAGGATCGCGCCGATCTTGTTGATGTAATCCAGGCCGGAATCGACTTGAGGCTCGAAAAAGAATGCGGTGTTGCCGACCACCTTGGCATGCCCTGCAGCCAGAATATCCAGCATGCGCCCTTGAATTTCGCGCGGCCACGGCCACCGACCAAGGTTGGCAATACTCTCGTCATCGATGGCGATGACAGCGATCTTGTCGCTGGGTACGCGCGATGAAGCCAGCACGCCCCAGTCATACGCCTTACGCTCCAGGCTCTGTATCAAATCGCTGTTGGAACCGAACAGGAAGAGCAATGCGACCAGCAAAGCAGTGAACCAATCGGCCTTCCAAAACGCTTTTTTCATATTCGCTCTGCCTGTTTTTACTCAATCCCTGAGGCTACCGGGGCGAATACTAAAACATTTTTCAACGTCAAGCCATACCTGTTTGATTTATCAGCCGTTTCACTTGACCAGCAACACCGGCATTTGGGCCAAATGGGCAACCTTGTTCGCCACCGACCCCAGCAGCAGATTGGAGAGCGTTTCTTGTCCATGTGCGCTGATCACGATCTGGTCGACATGCTGCTCTTGCGCATATTGCACAATAGCCTCGGCCGGCGTTCCCACACTGATATGGTAGCTGTAGGCCAATCCGGCCGCATCCAGCTTGGCGCGCGCTTCGGATAGGGCAGCCATACCCTGCTCGCGGTAGTAATCGTTGACGATATCCTGATTGATGAACAGCTTCACATTGCCGGACGCCAGTTTCCATTGCACGTTCAGCAAACAAACCTGCGGCACTTCCTTCAGCCAAGCCGCACTGGCGATCACATGCTCCACCGCGCGATTGGCGCTGGCCGAGCCGTCTATCGGAATCAATACTTTCATCATCTGTTCTCCGTTCAGGATTTATCGTGTGTTGCAGGAACTTGCTCATCTACCAAATCCACCGCTTTCACCGCCCCTGCCTTACGCAGCGCCAGCCACTTGCCAAGCGCAAGAACCAGCACCGCGCATGCCGCAGGAATCAGCCAATGCAATACATGCTGCGCTTCGACCAAGGGCTTGAACAGGGCCTCGCCCACCAGCATCTCTCCCGCCACGTAGCCCAGCAACGCACCGCCGCCATAGATGATGAACGGGAAGCGGTCGATCAATTTCAGCACCAACTGACTGCTCCACGCGATCATGGGTATGCTCACCAGCAGGCCGAACACCAGCAGCATCGCATTGCCGTGCGCCGCACCGGCTACGCCCAGCACGTTATCCAGGCTCATAACGAAGTCGGCGATGATGATGGTCTTCACCGCCCCCCACAGATGCGCCTCGGCCTTGATGCTGCCTTCGCCGTGCTCATCGTCCTCCGGCAGGATGAGCTTGATGCCGATCCAAATCAGCAGCAGTGCGCCGATCAGTTTGAGGTACGGCAACGCAAGGAGACCGACCGCAAAGAAGGTGAGCACCACGCGCAGGCCGATCGCGCCGAGCACCCCGTAGAAGATACCCTTCTTGCGCTGTTCCAGCGGCAAGTTGCGGCACGCCAGTGCGATCACCACCGCGTTGTCGCCGGACAACAGCAAATCGATCATGATGATCTTGAATACATCCACCCAGAACTGGGCGCTCGACAACATTTCCAGCATCAGCCTATCCCTTCAAAATTTTCTGCATCGTGCGCCCCATCTCTGCCGGATTGCGCGTGATGTGGATACCGCATTCTTCCATCACTGCCAATTTCTCGTTGGCACCGCCCTGACCGCCGGAGATGATCGCCCCGGCGTGGCCCATGCGCTTGCCTTCCGGCGCAGTGACACCCGCGATGAACCCGACCACGGGTTTCTGCATGTTGTCCTTGATCCAGCGCGCGCATTCTTCCTCGTCGCTGCCGCCGATCTCGCCGACCATGATGACCGCATCGGTCTCGGGATCGTCGTTGAACAGCTTCATCACGTCGAGATGCTTGAGGCCGTTGATCGGGTCGCCGCCGATACCGACACAGGACGATTGCCCGTAGCCCAGTGCGGTAAGCTGACCGACCGCCTCGTAAGTCAGCGTGCCGGAGCGCGACACCACGCCGATGCGCCCCTTCTTGTGGATGTGGCCCGGCATGATGCCGATCTTGATCTCGTCCGGCGTGATGAGGCCGGGGCAGTTCGGCCCGATCAGCAGCGTGCGCTTACCTTGCATCTTGTAGCGCGTCTTCAGCATGTCGTGCACCGGTATGCCCTCGGTGATGCAGATCACCAGATCGAGATCGGCATCCACTGCCTCATCGATGGCCGCAGCCGCGCCTGACGGCGGTACGTAGATCACCGATACGGTCGCACCGGTCGCTTCTTTCGCATCGCGCACCGAGGCGTATACCGGAATGCCTTCGAACTCTTCGCCCGCCTTCTTCGGATTAACGCCCGCCACGAAACAGTTCGCGCCATTCGCGTATTGCTTGCAGTGGAATGTGTGGAACTGGCCGACCTTGCCGGTCATGCCCTGGGTGATGACTTTGGTGTCTTTGTTGATGAGGATGCTCATTTCGCCCCCTTCGCTGCCGCGACGACTTTCTGTGCCGCATCCGCCATATCGTTGCCGGAAATGATGGGCAAGCCGGATTCCGCCAATATCTTTTTCCCGAGTTCGACGTTGGTGCCTTCCAGACGTACCACCAGTGGCACGTTCAGGCTCACTTCGCGCGCCGCCGCGACCACACCTTCGGCGATCACGTCGCACTTCATGATGCCGCCGAAGATATTGACCAGGATCGCCTTGAGATGCGGATTCTTCAGCATCAGCTTGAACGCCTCGGTGACTTTTTCCTTGCTCGCACCGCCGCCCACGTCGAGGAAGTTCGCCGGACTGCCGCCGTACAGCTTGATGATGTCCATCGTCGCCATCGCCAGACCGGCGCCGTTCACCAGGCAGCCGATGTCGCCGTCGAGCTGGATGTAGCTCAACTCGAACTTCGAGGCCTCGATCTCTGCGGGATCCTCTTCATCCAGATCGCGGTACGCCACGACCTCGGGGTGACGATACAGCGCGTTCGAATCAAAGTTGAATTTTGCATCGAGAGCCAGCACGCGGTTGTCCGCCGTGAGCACCAGCGGATTGATCTCCGCCAGCATCGCATCTTTCTCCACAAAAGCGTGATGCAAGCCTTGCAGCACTTTCACCGCATCGGCATTCGCCGCATCGGGGATGCCGATGGCTCGCACCACTTGGGCCGCTTCGGCATCGGCCAAGCCTTTCACCGGATCGATACGCACAGTGCGGATCTTTTCCGGCGAATGCTTGGCGACCTCTTCGATCTCCATCCCCCCTTCGCTGGAAGCCAGCAACGCCACGCGCTGCGCGCCGCGATCCACCACCATGCCAATGTAAAACTCTTTGACGATCTGCGCCCCCTCTTCGATCAGGAGGCGGCGCACGACCCGCCCCTCCGGTCCGGTTTGGTGCGTGATAAGGTGCATACCAAGAATCTGCCCGGCATACTGGCGCACTTCATCCAGTGACTTCGCCACCTTCACGCCGCCGCCTTTGCCGCGACCGCCCGCGTGGATCTGCGCCTTCACCACCCAGACGTTGCCGCCCAACTGTTGCGCCGCAACGACTGCCTCATCAACACTAAAACACGCCTTCCCGCGCGGTGTCGGCACGCCGAATTCGCGCAGTATCTCTTTACCTTGGTATTCGTGGATCTTCATGATGTGTGACCGTTTTGGAACAGGCCGAAATTTACCAGACCGTGACCGATTGCGCAGGCCTTTCAATGCAACGGGGTCGCCGGGCATTCAGCCCGACGACCCCGTCAATTTGATTCCGGCAAGCGCCCTAGAAATCCCAGCGGAAACCGAGAGAGTAGGTATACCGCGTCGTCTTGGTGCTTTGTGTCGGGCCGCTGTAATTGATGAATTCCAGCCCGGCATCTGCATCGATATAGAGCGTCTCCCTGAGCTGGTAAGAGCCGCGCAACATCGGCGATATCCGCTTATTCTGGCCGGCAAGTTGATCGGTGGAGTTGGAGTATTGCAGTGAAGTATCCAGCATCCAGCGATCAAAGGGGGTGTGGTTGTAGAGATACAGGGAATTGCCTTTGGCTTGACCAAAGCTCATCCCCCCGCCAACCGACCAACTATCTCCGTCCTTGTACAGGTTACTGCCGATCAACTGCGCATACAGCCCTTTCTCCAGTCCACGCCCAGGCAGAGCTGCCGGGCTTCCGGCAACGGCCGGCAGGGTTGGATCGCTTGCCGGCTGTCCGGTCGTGTTGGACAAACGCAGATTGGCGGACGCCTGCCAGTTCTTCCGCAGCGGCATCGAAACGCCGACCTGCCCCATGTTGGTGATCGTGGTGCGCGCAAACGCCAGTTTGCGCAAACTATCTTCCGACATAGACTGCGCCAAGACCGATATCGACGAAGTCGTTGCACCGTTCAAGGCGCTACGGATGGTGATCGGCCTGCGATGGTCGACCACATAATTCAGGTTATATCCCTGCATGCTGGTCGAGCCCATCATCTGCGCCGTGTTCACTGTCTTGAAATAGGTGTCGTAATCGAGCAGTGCATAGACCATCTGCTTGTCTTTGAACTGGCGGAATTCTACGCCGAGTGCTCGACGATCTACCGCCCCCTCGACTGACTGGTTGAGTGCATAGACCGATACCGGTCCGCTATCCACGCTCGCTCCGGCGAAACTCGGCTTGCTGCTTTGCGAATAGTCCGCCACCGTGCCCGCGACCGCGTTGACGCGGAGGCTCTGCGCATCGCCATACCCGCCGCTGATGCCGTCGAAGCGGTTTTGCACGCCCGCGCCCATCGGACTTTGCCGCCCAAGACGTACCAGATAATCGCTGGTGCGGCCCTTGATCTCACCGTAGAAAGCATTCAGGCGGTTTTGGCTGGCGTGGTTGCTTTGGAAATTCATCATGCTCACGTCGCTAAACACGAGGCGGCCATCGTAATCGTCGCTCAGATAGCGTTCGGACGCATTGACCGTGGAGATCAGCATGGACTGGTCGATCAACGACTGAGTCGAAGTGGTCGTTACATTGTTGAACACGTAAGTCGAATCGATCGTGCTGTTTCCGGAATAGTAGCGGGAAGAGATACTGCCGAAAGACAGCCAGCGGGCGGTGCTCTTCTTCTTTTCCTCGACAATGATGTTGTCGGGCCTCTCATCGACGCCTTTGCCGGACAGGATGGCCAGACGTCTCGCCACGCGCGCCGCGCCCTCGCCTTCCGGATACAAGCGCAGGTAAAGGTCATACTCGACCTTGGCCTTGTCCGGCTGCCCGGAGCGTTCGCGCGCCACGCCGACCCACTCCTGACCGTCTTGGGTGTAGTCGTTCGGCGGCAACATCAGCAGCTTATTGAAGGCATCCATAGCCGCGTCTCTGTTCTTGGAGGCCAGCGCATCTCGGCCTTTCGTCATCAGTTCGAATGCCTGCTTGTTGGTCTCGGCCATCCTGGCCTGCTCCGCAGTCAGCGTCCCTGCAGGCGCGGCCAAGGGCTTGACCGTCGGCAAGGCAGGCAGAGCGCCGCTAGCGGCCTGACGCTTCACCGGCTGTATCGTGATCAGGATGCTCTGGTTATCCTTGCCCATGGCCACGCTGTATTCCGCTTCGCGCGAGAAGTTGACCACCAGCTTGGGCTTGTCGGTCTGCTGGCCGCGCGTGACTACTGTGAAGCTGGGTATAAGACCGGAAGGCGGCGATTTGCGCACTTCATTGTCGATCCACTTCTCGTCGCCCGACGGGCCCTTGATACGCTCATAGAAAATCTCCAACTCGTCGCCGTGGCTGGCCGGGAAATGGCTCAGATAACGCACGGGGCCGGTCAGGTGGATAGTGGCAACCACGCCGCTATCCTGAAACTCCAGGCTCACATCATCGAGCGGTTGCGCAAGCGCAGGGCCGACGGCCGCGCACAGCACGAGCAGCCCGCCCAACAGTCGGGCTGAATTAAAAAACGAGTTACACATCACTCTACTCCCGTCTTACTTTTGATTATTTACGCATGACTCCGGAGCCGGTCATTTCTTTCCGGCATGATGAAAAACGGCGGGTGCGCTACTACAGCGCGCACCCGCCTTGACGCATCAGGGATGATTCCACCGGCTGTACTGATTGGTATGGCAAGAAATGCAGTCTTGCGTGGCATTGTTGTAACCCTTGTGCCCGTTACTCTTTTTCTCCATATTGGCGAAATACGAACCCGGATTGAGGCCGGAATCGTGGCAGGCCTTGCAGCCCCCTGTCATCGTTAAAGCCGTTGTGCTGTGATTCATTTGTGTCCAAGTCGAAAACGAGGCATGGCAAATCGAGCAATTCGTCTGCGCTGCCACAGTCACCAAGTTTGCCGTGAACGCATTCGTGTGATTCGTCGGGATCTTCCTGATAGGTGCCGGTGCTGTAGCACCGTGGCAGGTTCCGCAATTTGGTGTAAATGCCGCGCCGGTATGGCTGTACCTGCCAGTCCAGGCGGAGAAGTTGGACATGGAGTGGCAGGTATCGCACCCGGCCGTAGTAGCACCTGTCCCCGTAATAATCCCGACCGTAGCTGCGGCAGAATGGATATTGCCGGCAGTAGTAGTGGGCGTCATCAATTGCAGGTAGCCGCTATAGTTAGAAGCCGGGCTAACGTGGCAGGTCGCACAGCCGGTGCCTGCACCGACGTGGTCATACCTCGCCCCCAGGAAGGTGGCGATGCTGCGGTGGCAGGATTGGCAAGTCGCAGCCGTAAACGATCCCGTACCGATGGCGGCGTGGACAGACTGCAATCCCACCGTCCCGGCAGCCCGAACGCCGGTATAAGTAGCAGGACCTGCCACCGCGGCACCGCCACTGCCGTGGCAGTTCTGGCAAGCAGTCCCGGCACCCGAGTGGTTATAGAAGGCGCTGAGGAAGGTGTAGTAGTTGGTGTGGCAAGCCTTGCAATTACCAGTAAATATCGCCGGCCCCATACTCATCGGCAAATGGGTGGCAACGTTGTAGTTGCGACCGGGACCGGCTGCCTGGTGGCAAACAGAACAGTCCGACGTAGTATCACGGTGGTTCCAGCTTGCCGGTATCCAGGCACTGGTACGGTGGCAGTTATCGCACGAATAAATCGTCACAGGGTGATTGGACGGCTTGCCGGTCGAGATACGTCCGTTGTGGCAGTTGTCGCATTGACCCGGCATTGCGGTACCGTGGTTGAAGCGGGCGCCGAAGAAGGTGGAAGTGTTGAAGTGGCAAGTCTCGCACGGCGCGTCCGTCACGATGTGCTTTACGGATTTCGGCGTGGCCACCACGCGTTTGCCCACGGCGTGGCAACCGTCGCAAGCACGCGGAGTACCGACGAACACCCCGCCAACGTGGCAGGATTCGCATGCTGTCGTGGCATGCACACCAACCAGCGGGAAACCCGTGGACATATGGTTGAATTCGCGGTCCTGCGCCTTGGTTGCGGCCTGCGCCTGCAAGGAACCGAACGCCAGCAGCATGGCGAACAGACAGCTTGTGATTTTTCCCCAATGTTTCATATCCCACCTCCGTAAAATATCAATTCACGTTCCCGCATCTCAGATCACTTCTTGCGTGTTCGCACTACGTCTGTTCTTACTTGTTTCCAGTCATTGCCCACATGACAACGGTCGCAACGGTCCCCGTAGCTGCCATTGTGTACATCCTCGCGGTCATGGCAACTGCCGCATGAACTGCCCAGCGTCACCTTCTTGCCCATCGGCTTGGAATGGCAGGTGTAGCACTTGTTGGCCACCTTCTTGTGTGCGCCATTCAGCTTGAAATCGGTCTTGTTGTGATCGAAGTCCCAAGCCATCCAGTCGCGCACGTTGTGGCAATCCTGGCATTCGGTGCCGAAACGGCGCTTGTGCACCTTCGCATCGTCTTTCTCGTGGCACGACCAGCAATCCGTTTCGGCGTCCTTGAATGTCGGAGCCGCATGACATTTCCTGCACTCGACCAGTATGTGCCGTCCCAGCAAAGGAAAGACCGACATGCGACCATGGTCGAAGGTCGTCTTGTGCCACGACTGCTCGTTGTGACACGACTCGCACTTCTTGCCTTCCTGCCCGTTGTGTTTATCTTCTTTCTCATGACAGGAGAAACACGTGGTCGGCAATTTGTCCTTGAACAGGTCGCCCTTATGGCAGCTCGAGCACTTGGCCTGCCTGTGCTTGCCCAGCAGCGGGTACTTGGTCTGCTTGCCATGATCGAAGACGATTTCTTTCCAATCGCGCTCGGTGTGGCAAGACTCGCATTTCTTGCCAAAGTTCCCCTTGTGCGCCTTGTCGTCGTCCTTCTTGTGGCATGAGACGCAGGCCCTCTCCAACTTGTCCTTGTACAGGTCGCCCTTGTGGCAGCTTGTACATTTCAGCGGCGCACGGTGCTTGCCGAGCAGCGGGAATTTGGTCTTGTCGTGGTCGAACTTGATCTCTTTCCAATCCTTTTCGCTGTGGCACGACTCGCACTTGTTGCCGAACTTGCCCTTGTGTGCTTTTTCGTCTTCCTTCTTGTGACAGGAACTGCACTGCTTGGGCGTGTCCTTGAACTTGTTGTTGACATGGCACTCCGCGCACTTCACCTCGTTGTGTTTGCCCAGCAACGGATATTTGGTGAGTTTGTCGTGATCGAAGACGATCTCTTTCCAGCCGCGATCAACGTGGCACGACTCGCACTTCGTACCCAACTTGCCCTTGTGCGCCTTGTCGTCGTCTTTCTTGTGGCAAGAACTGCACTGTTTGGGCGTGTCCTTGAACTTGTTGTCGATATGACACTCGTCGCACTTCACGTCGGCATGTTTGCCGCGCAACTTGAAGTCTGATTTGTCGTGATCGAATGAAGTGCTCTTCCAGTCCTTCTCGGAGTGACACTTCGCACAGTCCGTCCCCAAGCTACCCTTATGCTTGTCGTCCTTCTTATGGCACTCGTTACAGTAGCTGGGCGCTTCGCGGAATTTCTTGCCCGCCTTGTGGCAATCCTCGCATTTGACCTTGGGATCGGTATGTTTTCCCTTCAACGGATAGTCAGTTTGCAGGTGATCGAATTTGGCATGATCGAATGCGGCGGCGTTGAAATCCCGGCCTTTGTGCTCGGTGTGACATTCCTTGCATTCCTTGGCGGCATCGAGACGACCGTGATAACCGCGCTTCCCGGCGACATCCTTGCCGACTTCCTTGTGGCAATCCATGCACAAGAGCGATTGCGCCTTCTTGTCGAACTTCTTGTGACACTTTTCGCAGGCCTCTTCTTCCTTGGCATGGCCCTTGATGACATCTCCCGGCATCAGCAATTTGTTTGCCTGTGCCTGCATGGGGTACACGAACAAGAAGCTCACCAAAGCGAGCGAGCGGAGAACAGTCGTCATTTAGTCACATCCGGAAATCAATAGGCATGCACTGCGTACACGTGGTAGATCGCACTGAACACCATCATGTACACCAGCGGGATATGGAAGATATGCCACCACGAGAACAGTCTCTCGTAGGTGTGGAATTGCGCGGCATCGCGTACCGCCTCCAGATAAGCATTGATCTTTGTGCGGTATTCATTGAACAGCGCTTCCATACTCTGGCGTTGCGCCGCCGTGAAATTGTTCTCTTTCGCTTGAGCCTTCATGATTCGGCGCACCTGCCTGGGCAGGGTGAGCGACAACCACCAAGCGCGGATACTCGACAAGATGAAATTACCGAGACCGAGGCCCGAAGATTTGGCGTACTTTTCTCTGCTCGCGCGAAATTCCTCCAATGCTTTCTCGACGCCCGGCGCAAAGCTGAACACGGACTTCACATCACCCGACTGTTCCAGCGCGGCCTTCATTTCATTCACCGTGGACTGCCGTCCGTACAAGCCGTGGTGGATCTTGGTATAGAAGAAACGCCCGAAGGTGCCGCTACCTGACACCAGCACCATGCAATACATGGCGACGGCCGCGTTGATAGAGCCGGTTGGATGCAGGTAAGGAATGTAAACGTGATAGGTGGAATGGAAAATGATGGTGAGCGGCCCCAATATGCCCAATACCATGTGCCATTTGAACCAGGTGGGCAGGAAGCCGAAGTTCTCCAGAAACCTCCAGCGCTTGCGCAGGGGATACAGCAACAATGTCAGCATCATCAACCCGCCCGCCAGGCCGAGGTTATAGCCGAAATCGAAAAGCTCCTCACCCGGCTTATAGAGCGTCTGCGGGTACACCACGAAATATCCGGCAAACGTTATGATGCCTACGATGCCGATGAATATCAGCCAGGCTCGATGCTCCGATTGCTTATTTGCGTTCATTCTTGCGTTCCAAAATTAGCCGCCTCATTTCGGGCGGCGAATTATAATTGCGAACATCCACTCGGTAAATCATATATTTGTCTTCCATTACCCGACGGCATAGAATGCCCCGGCCTCGGACAGGGCTTGTCCGGGCAAGTTCCCAACAAGCCAGAACTTTGCTCAAACATAAACTGTCTTACGCTACGATTGACAACCTAACCGTTTTTACTGAAACCACATCATGGACATCTTCGATTTTTCCATCTATCTCATTCCTTTCGCCGTCGTCATTTATATCTACTTGAGCGGCAGTAAGAAAAAAGAGAAGGCGGCTCGCGAAACGCTGAATGAATCCATCGAGGCCGGACTGACCGAGCCCTCGTCCCTGCACCCCGAAATCAACCCCAACCTCTGCCTCGGTTCCGGCAGTTGCATCACCGCCTGCCCGGAGCATGCTATCGGCATGATCAAAGGCAAGGCAGTACTGATCAACCCGACCCATTGCATCGGCCACGGTGCATGCGCAGCGGCTTGTCCGCATGACGCCATTACCCTCGTATTCGGTACTGCGCGGCGCGGCATGGACATCCCCCAAGTCAGCCCCAACTTCGAGACTAACGTCCCCGGCATCTTCATCGCGGGCGAGCTCGGCGGCATGGGCCTGATCCGCAAAACGGCAAGTCAGGGCATGCAGGCAATCGAATCCATTGCAAAACTCAAGGGCGGCAACAACCCGTACGACGTGGTTATCGTTGGCGCAGGACCTGCCGGCCTCGCGGCCACATTGGGGGCGATGGAGCGCAAGTTGCGCCATGTCACCATCGAGCAGGAAGACGCGCTGGGCGGGTGCATATACCAATATCCGCGCAACAAGGTCGTCATGACCGCTCCGGTAAAATTACCCATTGTCGGAAGCATGCATTTCAAGGAAGTCAGCAAGGAGAAACTGCTCGAGTTCTGGCACGGCATCATCGCGAAAACCGGCATGAAACTGAATTACAACGAGCGCATGGAAGCCATCACCAAGACCGACAAGGGCTTCATCGTCAAAACCAGCAAAGGATCGTATGAAACGCGCGCCGTGCTTCTCGCCATCGGCCGACGTGGCACCCCGCGCAAACTGGGCGTACCCGGTGAAGATCTGCCCAAGGTGGTGTATCGCATGATCGACCCCGAGCAATACCGCAACCAGCATGTCGTGGTGGTAGGGGGCGGCGATAGCGCCCTGGAAGCAGCCATCGCCATCGCCGAACAACCCGGCACCACCGTCACCCTGTCCTACCGTAGCGACGCGTTCGGGCGCGGCAAGCCGAAGAACCGCGACCGCCTAAAAGAGATGTCGGATAAAGGCAGGATAACCGTGCGCCTGAAATCGAATGTAAAGAAGGTCGAAAGCGACAAGATCACGATGGAACAGGAAGGCAAGGTGTTCGAGATTCCCAACGATGCGATCATCGTGTGCGCGGGCGGTATCCTACCTACTCCGTTCCTCAAAGAAATCGGCGTGATCGTCGAAACCAAGTTTGGCACCAAGTGAACATCACTCTCTAGAGCAGCAGGCTCACACCGTCATGTCGAGCCTGCAACTCTATGCCACTTACATCTAGTAGCAATGATTTCCTTCCGCCTTCCAGCTTTTAATGAGGTTCTGGTGCGAAATGGTGAAGTCCAGCTTGCAGTAGTAAGTCCTGGAACTAACCGGAAAACTGCGCTCCTTTTCCCCGTATATCCAGACACCCCCGACACCATTCTGGTTTGGAACATAGGTTGAAACCGGAACCGGGTACGATCCCCCGCCGGATACTATCGTTTCCGAACTAAAGTACTCGACGATTCTGCTCCCGTCCGTAAGCTTGGCCTCCCCGGTCGGTACACCCTTTCCTCGAACCAATTCGTCGTAGGTCTTACCAATGAATTGATCATTCATTGCTTCATATTTTGCTTGCAGCTCTTTAATCCGTTGCGTCCCGCAACCGGAAAAAGCAAAAGCCAAGATCGCGCATAAGCCAATAATTTTCTTCATCTCAAACCTCCTGAAACAGTGCATGAAATACCGGGAATATGCTTTCTTGAATAACTGGTGAGAACCATACCTCCAGCATTGGGACAATTGCAATAGACATGCAGGAAGACAGCTATTTACTGACGCACACGATGGGCGTTAAAAAAGCCTGCATTGCTGCAGGCCTTATGTAGTTGGCGGAGTGGACGGGACTCGAACCCGCGACCCCCGGCGTGACAGGCCGGTATTCTAACCAACTGAACTACCACTCCAAAACCATTCCCGTCGACACGGGAACAGCCTGTCCTGACATTAAAAAAGCCCGCATCGCTGCGAGCCTCATAGTCATTGGTGCCGCTTGTCGGATTCGAACTGACGACCTACCGCTTACAAGGCGGTTGCTCTACCAACTGAGCTAAAGCGGCATTTGAAACTGGTGGGTCGGGCGAGATTCGAACTCGCGACCAACGGATTAAAAGTCCGCTGCTCTACCGACTGAGCTACCGACCCGTCCTAAAAGGAGCGCGCATTATACGGGTTTGACTTTTACTGTCAAACAAACGAACGAACAACGGGCTACAGGCTGCGATAGCGCGTGGAATCAGGCACTCCGGCAGATTGGAATCCTTCGCGGCGCAAACGGCAAGAATCGCAACGACCGCAGGCGCGGCCGGCCTCATCGGCCTGATAACAAGAAACGGTGAGCGCATAGTCCACCCCCAGACGTACGCCTTGCTGAATAATCTCTGCCTTGGACAGATGCATCAACGGGGCATGCAAGGTGAGCGGCTTGCCTTCGACTGCCGCCTTAGTCGCCAAGTTCGCCATGCGCTCGAACGCTGCCACGTATTCAGGACGGCAATCGGGATAGCCGGAATAATCCACCGCATTCACACCGAAGAAGATGTCCTGCGCCTTGAGCACCTCGGCCCATGCCAAGGCCAAGGACAGCATGATGGTGTTGCGTGCGGGAACGTAGGTAAGCGGAATGCCCTTGCTTGCATGTTCCGGCACGGCGATCTTGGCATCGGTCAGCGCCGAACCGCCGAACCCGGTAAGGTCGATGTTCACCACGCGGTGTTCGCGCGCGCCAAGCGTTTGCGCCACCTGCTGCGCAGCGGCAAGCTCAGCGTGATGGCGCTGCCCATAGTCCACGCTCAAGGCGTAACACTCGAATCCTTGGGCTCGCGCCATCGCCAGTACGGTGGCCGAATCCAGCCCTCCCGACAGCAGCACCACCGCTCGCTTCATACTCAACGCCCCACCTCGTTACCCCACAATATCTTATGCAACTGCACCTGCAAGCGGACCGGCAAGTGGTCGCGCAATATCCACTCAGCCACATCCCTGGGTGCGAGTTGGCCTTGTGCCGGGGAGAACAGCACCGCACAACGCTGCGCTAACTTATGCTCGAATATCACTTGCTTCGCGAATTGATAATCCACCTCGTCACACAACACGAATTTGATCTCGTCATGCGGATGCAGATGCTCCAGATTGCTCCACAGGTTCTTTTCCATTTCGCCGGAAGCAGGTGTCTTGATGTCCAGCACCTTCACCACCCGCGCATCCACGCCGCTCACATCGAGCGCCCCGCCAGTCTCCAGCGAAACCGCATAACCCGCATCGCACAAAGCACGCAGCAACGACAGGCAATTCCTTTGCGCCAACGGTTCGCCGCCGGTGACGGTGACATAGTGCGCGCCGTGACGCGCCACTTCCGCCATGATCGCGTCCAGCGCCATGGTCTGCCCACCGCTGAAAGCATAGGTCGTATCGCAATAGGTGCAGCGCAACGGGCAGCCTGTCAAACGCACGAACACCGTTGGCAAACCGACGCGGCTAGTCTCGCCTTGCAGGGAAAAAAATATCTCGCTGATACGCAACGAATCGTTCACGGAGGACATGCCATCACCCTGCTTACTTGATGGCGGCAAGGCGCTTCTTCGCCTTCTCCGATGCGTCGCTTCCGGGGAACTGGGAGATGAGTTGTTTCAAGGTCTTCTTTGCTGCAGTCTTGCTCTTCATATCCAACTGACACTCCGCGAGGTTGAGCATTGATTCCGGCACGCGCGGATGATCCTGGTATTTGTCGATCAGCGCCTGATAGCTGCCTGCGCTGTTCTTGCAATCCTTCAGCAGGAAATAGGCATTGCCCATCCAGTAAAGGACATTCGCCTCATGCACTGACTGCGGATAGTTCTTCAAAAAATTACGGAACGCCGCAACAGCATTCTGGTAGCTCTCAGCCTTGTACAGGTTATAGGCAGACTCGAAAGCGCGGTTCTCGCCGGCCGGGTCTGCCGATACACCCTTGCTGACATCGGTGTGCTCGGCTGCCGAGCTGGAAACATCACCGCCTTCGACGCGCCGCAGACGCGTATCCAGATCGATATAGAAATCCTTCTGGCGTTTCTCCGCATCTTGCAGGTTGTGCACCAGCTCTTCGTTCTGGCCGCGCAATTTGCGCAACTCGGTATTCAAGCTCTCCATCTGCATCTGCAGATCGAGTGTGGAGCGGATGTACTGTTCCTTGTCTGCTTCCGACGAAGACAACGCACGCTCCAGCTTGACGATGCGCGCTTCCAGTTGTTGCACCTGCTTGCGGGCATCCTCGTCCGCGAACAGCCCCGCCGCAGCGTGACTGCTCGCAACACTCAAACAGAGCAACAACCAGAAGCGCATCGGGCAGGCGGTTTACTTGGAGGTGTAAACGATGTCAGCACGGCGATTCTGCGCCCATGCCGATTCATTATGCCCTGTCGCGCGCGGCTTCTCTTCGCCGAAGCTCACCGTCTCGATCTGCGAGGACTTGGCACCGGACAAGATCAACAGCTTTTTCACGTTGTTGGCACGACGCTGACCCAAGGCCAGGTTGTACTCGCTGCTGCCACGCTCGTCCGCATTGCCTTCAACTCGCACTTTGGCAGTCTTGTTCTTGCCCAGAAATGCACCGTGCGCTTGTACTGCAGCGCGATCATCTGCCTGCACCGCATCCACGTCGAACGGGAAATACACGCTGCGCGTGTCAGGAGCTGCGGCAGTTGCCTCGGCAGGTGCGGCCGCTTCGGTAGCGACAGGCGCTGCGGAGGTCGAAGTCGTTTCTGCAGTTGCAGGCGCAGAAACTTCAGCAGCTGGAGTCGCTGCGGGTTCTGTAGCTTCTTCCTTCGGTTTGTTGCTCGCACACGCAGCCAGCAGATTGACCAATACGATACTCAAGATAACTTTCTTCATCGTGATCTCCATTGTTTATGTTTATTGTTTCTGGAAAGGTCCCCAGACCGGCTCGCGAATATCGCCGCGTTGAGCGACCATCTTTTGCTTCACTCTGCCATCACTGGATACGGTCGCCAATATACCACGACCTTGCGACTCGGTCGCGAACAAGACCAGCTTGCCGTTGGGGGCAAAACTGGGCTTTTTCTCCCAGCCGCCGGTGGTCAATACCTGCATCTGTTTGGTCTCGAAATCCTGCACCGCGATGTAGAACACGCCGGCATCGAAATGGGAAAAAACAAAACTCTTGCCGTCCGGACTGAAGCGCGGCGAGAAATTGTTCCCGCCCTCAAAAGTCATGCGCTCGGCAGATCCGCCGTCCACCGACACGCGGTAGATCTGCGCACTGCCGCCACGATCCGAGGTGAACAGCAGCCACTTGCCGTCCGGCGAAAAGACCGGCTCGGTGTCGATCGTCTCGCTGAAAGTGATACGGCGCAGATCACTGCCGTCCGCCCGCACCAGATAGAGCTGCGAACTTTCATCCCGCGTCAGCACGAGTGCCAACTGCTTACCGTCCGGCGACCACGCCGGCGCGCTGTTGCTCCCCGAGAACGCGGCCAGCACGCTGCGCTTCTGTGTCGCCAGCGTTTGCACATAGACCACCGCATGGCCCTGCTCGAAGCTGACATAGGCGAGCTGTTTGCCGTCCGGCGACCACGCCGGCGACATGATCGGCTCGTTCAACGCCAGCAAGCTCTGCTCGCCATAGCCATCGCTGTCCGCCACAACCAGACGGTAATGCTTTCCTTCACGGTTGACGTAGGCAATGCGCGTGCTGAACACCCCTGCGCTACCGGTCAACTTCTCATACACCAGATCGGCGATGCGGTGACCGATGGCGCGCACCTGTTCGCTCTTGGCGGTCACCGCCAAACCGATCAACTCGGTATGCCGCACGGCATCCAGCAAACGAAACCTCACTTCCGCGCGATCTCCATCCAGCATGCGTACACTGCCGATGATGATGGCTTCCACACCGGGCCACTCGGCGTACTTCACTTCGCCCGGCTCATGCGGTGCTTTGCCGGCAGGATCAATCAGCTTGAACAAGCCAGTGCGCAACAGATCGTTGGACACCACCGCGCTGATCGGCTGCCCCGTCATGCGTTCTTCGCCGGCGAAGCGCACCAGCGACACCGGGATCTGATGCTCGCCTGCCCCAGTGATCTCGATGGTCAACTCGGCATGCGCCGCGCATGCCGCACACCACAAAACAATGAAGCCCAAAATACGCATTTATGTCCTTTCCTACGGCCTGATCGACAATTTCAACTCGCGAAACAGTTTCTGCAGCGTCACTTCGGTCGGCACCGGCAGCGGCTCCGCCAAGTGGATAGCCCGCTCCGCTGCGTCATCGTACGCGGGGTATCCGCTGCTCTTCACCAGCACCGGGTCATCCATCAGCATGCCGTCCGGCAGCAAGGTCACCTTGAAGATGGCCTCGGTGTTTTCCGGCACGTCCGCCACCATTTTCATTTTGCGCCGTATCTTGTTGCGTATCAGATCCTGATAGCGCTCGATCTGCACTTTCGTCGCCGCGCTCACCTCGGCGCGAACCCGCTCATGCTCCTGCTCGGTTTTTCTGATCCGCTCCGAATATGCCTCCAGCTCTCGCCGCTCGGCCTCCAGCCTGGCCTTGGCGGCGGCCTTCTCTTTCTTATTGGACGGCTTTTCTTTCAGCGGCGCCTTCTTGCTTTTCTTGTCGCGCACCTCGATATCGGCCTTCACCGGCGGCAGCACCGGCGCCACGACCTTGGGCGCAGGCTTTGGCTCCACCTTGGCGGGCGGCGTCGGCGCCTGCTCCGGCACAACTTCGGCATTCGGCAAGCTTTCCCACATCTCCACCATGAACTCATCAGGCGGTTGCGACTGCCAGCGGAAACCGAAATAAAGCACGCTGAAAAAAACCAGGTGCACCGCCAGCGCCAGCGCGCCGGCCGAGAGGCGGTAAGGCTCCCGATATGCCAGTGCAGTACTCATCGAGTCTTCGCGAGCAGCCCGATCTTTTTGATGTGCTGCTGTTGCAACATGTCCATGATGTTGACCACCTCCTCATAGCGCACGTTCTTGTCGGCAGAGATCACCACCGGTTGCTCGGGATTCTTCGCCAGGCTGCTCTGTAAACGGCTCACCAGTTCATCGTGCGACACCGGTGATTCCTGCCCGCCCTTGCCGTGGTCGCGCAAGGCCAGGGTGGTGTCCTTCTTGATGATGATCTCCAGCGGTGCGACTGGCGGCGCCAGCGATTTGCCCACGCTGGGCAGATCGATCTGTCCCGGATTCATCAGCGGCGCAGTGATCATGAAGATGACCAGCAACACCAGCATCACGTCGATGTAAGGCACGACGTTGATCTGGCTCATCGGACGATGTTCGCTGCGCCGACGCTGCATCATGGCTGCATCTCCGACACGTTACTGGCGAAGCCAGCCGTTTGCGGGAGGAGGTGCAAGGCAGCCATTCCCGCACCCATCGCTGTCGCGCACCGCGTCATGGCTGCCGCTGCAAGACGTTGGAGAATTCTTCGATGAAACTCTCGAAGCGCGAAGACAGGCGGGTGACATCATGCACATAGCGGTTGTAGGCCACCACCGCCGGGATCGCGGCGAACAGGCCCATCGCCGTTGCCACCAGCGCCTCGGCAATCCCCGGCGCGACATGCGCCAGCGTCGCCTGCCCCACGTTGGACAGGCCGCGGAACGCGTTCATGATGCCCCACACCGTGCCGAACAGGCCGACATACGGGCTGACCGAACCGACCGTGGCCAGAAAGGACAGGT
The DNA here is from genome assembly GCA_963715005.1 of uncultured beta proteobacterium. Lineage (GTDB taxonomy): Bacteria > Pseudomonadota > Gammaproteobacteria > Burkholderiales > Gallionellaceae > Sideroxyarcus. The sequence goes on from CAVQQO010000001.1 coordinate 166,672, forward strand.
GCGATTCGAGGTGGTCCACCTCGCGCTGGAAGCATGGCACGCATCGCCCGGCGCGTGCCTTCCATCACCGCCGCACTGTCCACGCCATGCGTCTTTCTCAGCTTGACGAACTCGGCGAAACCCGGCCGCGAAGATGCGTTCCTGCGCACCGATATGGGTCTGCCGCGCCTTGCTGCTCGCTTGCTGATAGAGCGCATTCAGATTCGAGTTGCCCCAGAACGCCTCCTCGAATTCGCGCGATTGATGCACCGCCGCACGCACCGCGAACATCTTGAGGAAGATGTACCACCACGACATCAGCGACACCAGCAGCAGCAGCCCCATCACCAACTGCACCAGCAGGCTGGCGTTGGTGACCAGTTGAAAGAACGACAGATCCCCGATCAGTTCCATGTCAGTACCTTCCATTGATTCCGCAACACATCCGGCACACTGACCGGTTTGAAGGTCTTCACATCCACACATACCAGATGCACCTCGCCCTCAGTCAGCAACTCTTCACCGCGCAGTCACCTCCTGCAGCAGCGTGACACGACTGCGCCCGACCTCCTTGATCTGCGACGTGATCTACCAGCATATCGTCCAGCAACGCCGGTTTCAGATAATCCAGCTTTATCGAGCGCACCACGAACATCACCCCCAGCTCCATCATCAGCGCCGCATTGCTATAACCATGCGTGCGCAACCACTCTGTCCGCGAGCGCTCCATAAAGTTCACATAGCTGGCGTGATAGACGACACCGCCCGCATCTGTGTCCTGAAAATATACCCGGACCGGCCAGGAAAAGACCTTGTGCTTACTCATCCCACAACTCCTTGTTGTTGCCGTTGCGCGGCTGCGCCAGGCCGAAATGCTGATACGCGTTCGCCGTCGCCATTCGTCCGCGCGGCGTGCGCTGCAGGTAGCCCTGCTGTATGAGGTACGGTTCCAGCACATCCTCGATGGTGTCGCGCTCTTCGCCGATGGCGGCGGCGAGGTTGTCCACGCCGACCGGCCCGCCGAGGAATTTCTCGATCACGGTCTGCAACAGCTTTCTGTCCATCACATCCAGCCCGCGCGAATCCACATCCAGCATGGTCAACGCGGCATCCGCCACTTCGCGCGTAGCGCTACCATCGGCACGCACATCGGCGTAATCGCGCACACGGCGCAGCAAACGGTTGGCGATACGCGGCGTGCCGCGCGAACGATTGGCGATCTCCAAGGCACCATCAGGCGAGATGGGCAGTTCCAGCAAACCGGAGGAGCGCGTGACGATGCGCTGCAATTCCTGTGGCGTATAGAACTCCAGCCGCGCCACGATGCCGAAACGGTCGCGCAAGGGATTGGTCAGCATGCCGGCTCTTGTAGTCGCACCCACCAGCGTGAACGGCGGCAGGTCGATCTTCACCGAGCGCGCGCCCGGGCCTTCGCCGATCATGATGTCGATCTGGTAGTCCTCCAATGCGGGGTAAAGTATCTCTTCCACCACCGGAGACAGACGATGGATCTCGTCTATGAACAACACATCGTTCGGTTCGAGATTGGTAAGCAATGCCGCCAGGTCGCCCGCACGCTCCAGCACCGGGCCGGAGGTGTGGCGGATGTTCACCCCCATCTCGCGCGCAATGATCTGCGCCAGCGTGGTCTTGCCCAGACCGGGCGGGCCGAACAGCAGCACATGATCGAGTGGCTCTTTGCGTTTCTTTGCCGCCTGGATGAATATCTCCAGCTGCCCGCGTATCTTTTCCTGCCCGACGTATTCGTCGAGCTGCTTGGGGCGCAACGCGCGCTCCAGCGCTTCCTCCTGTTGCGAAGCGGGCGCGGCGGAGATGATGCGCGGTGCGGCGCTAAGGTCGTCGTTTTGGATCATGCTTTGGATAATAACTTAAGCGCTTGGCGGATGCCGCCCGAGACGTCAGCGTCCTTGGGCAACTGCTTGGCCGCCCAGTCGGCTTCCTTCTCGTTGTAGCCCAATGCCAACAGTGCATTGACGATGTCGTTGCCGGATGAGGTTGCTTGCGCCCCCGGCGCTGCACCTGCACCCGTCACCGCGAACTTGCCCTGCAGCTCCAGCAGCAAGCGCTCGGCAGTCTTCTTGCCCACGCCGGGAATCTTGGTGAGACGCGTGGCATCCTTGTTCGCCACGGCTACCGCCAGATCGCCGATGCTCAGTCCGGACAATACCGACAGCGCCAGCTTGGGGCCGACGCCGCTGATCTTGAGCAATTGGCGAAAAGCGATACGTTCCTCATTGGTGGCGAAACCATAGAGCAGTTGCGCATCTTCACGCACCACGAAATGCGTGTGCAGCACGACTTTCTCATGCAGCGCAGGCAGGCTATAGAACGTGCTCATCGGCACGTCCACCTCATAGCCCACCCCCTGTACGTCCAGCAAAATCTGCGGCGGGTTCTTTTCCAGCAATGTGCCGCTCAGTCTTCCAATCATGTGTTCCCTTTACTCAAAATCAACGCCAGCGACAGCAGCGCACCATGCGCCAGCATCGCGGCGATGGTCAGCTTGATCGCGTCGCCCAGTCGCTGCGGCTGCGCGGCATGGCGCAACAACAGACGAGCCGCCTTCACACTCAGCGGCAACGCAAACAATGCAACCAGGGCCGGCATTGGCAACCAGCCCAGCAACACGCTCGACAGCAACCAGACGTAAGCCAGCGCCACGATCAGCGCATAACCCCAGCGCGCATGCTGCACCGGAAGTCGCGCCACCCAATGCAGCTTTCCCGCCGCCGTGTCGGCGGTGCGATCGGGGAACTGGTTGATGTACAGCAGGTTGGTCGTGAGCAGCGCGTACGACAAACCAGCGACAAAAGGCGCGGCAGCAAACCCCTTGCGCTGCACGAAATCCGTGCCGACGGTGATCGCCAGGATGCCCGCCGCCACGCACAGCTCGCCCAGCCCGCGACTGTTGAGCTTGAACGGCGGTGCGGAATAGGCCCAGCCGATGAACAGACCGGCGAGGCCGACATACATCAATTGCGGCGCAGAGTGCGCCATCAGCCATAACCCAGCCGCAGCCACGCAAGCCATCAGCGCGAAACCGAAATTGCGCGTCTGCGCCAGCGTCAGCACCCCGTTCTGGATGAAGCGGCTGCCACCGGTGAAAGGAAAGATGCGCTCGGTGTTCTGCGCGTCGGTGCCGTTCAGCGCGTCGTAGTAATCGTTGAGCACATTCACGCCAGCCTGCGTCAGCATGGCGAACAGCAAGGTGACGAGCGCCAGCGGGATGTCGAAGGCGACGCCGTCATGCCAGGCGAGCGCCAGACCGGTCAGGCAAGCCATCAGGCTTGCCGTGAGAAAGGCCGGACGCGTTGCGGCAAAATAACGCGCGAACGGATTTTGAAATGCAGTGACTGTCGGCTCCATCGGTTGCGTCATACCAGCCGCCCCCCCTTCACTCGAAAACCTTTGGTGGCCAGTGCCCCCAGCCCCATGCCGCTGTGCGCGTAGCAGATGGCGCAGGCCAAGGCATCGGCCGCATCCGGACTGGGCGTGCCGGACAGCTGCAACAGGCGCTGCACCATCAGCTGCACCTGCTCCTTGTCGGCGTGGCCGTTGCCGACCACGGCCTGCTTCACCTGCAGCGCGGTGTATTCCGCCACCGGCAGATCTGCCTGCACCGCGGCACAGATGGCCGCCCCCCGCGCCTGTCCCAGTAGCAGGGTGGACTGCGGGTTCACGTTCACGAACACTTTTTCCACCGCCACTTGCTGCGGCTGATGTTGGGCGATGACTTCGCCCAACGAACTCAGGATGACTTTCAGTCGCTCCGGCAATTCGCCGTCCGGTGTCTTGATGCAGCCGCTGGCGACGTACTGCAGGTGCTGCCCTTCTTTGTCGAGAACACCAAAACCCGTGATGCGCAGGCCGGGATCGATGCCGAGGATACGCATTACTCCTCGATCACCGCAGTGGTATAGACCTCTTGCACATCGTCGCAATCTTCCAGCGCGTCCAGCAGCTTCTGCATCTTCACCGCATCGTCGCCGGTGAACGACACTTCGTTCTCCGGCTTCATGGTGACTTCGCCCATCTCCGGCTTGAAGCCCGCCGCTTCCAGGCGCTGCTTCACCGTCACGAAATCATAGGGGGCGGTGATGACTTCGATGCTGCCGTCGTCGTTGTTGACGATGTCTTCCGCACCGGAGTCCAGAGCCACTTCCATCAGCGCGTTCTCGTCGGTGCCGGGCGCGAAGATCATGTGACCGCAATGTTTGAACAGAAAGGAGACCGAACCGTCGGTACCGAGGTTTCCGCCGTACTTGGCGAAGGCATGGCGTACGTCAGCCACGGTGCGCGTCTTGTTGTCGGTCATGCAGTCCACCATCACGGCCGCGCCGTTGATGCCGTAGCCTTCGTAGCGCAACTCCAGGTAATCCACGCCTTCCAGCTCGCCCGCACCGCGCTTGATGGCGCGCTCGACGTTGTCCTTGGGCATGTTGTTGTCGTAGGCCTTTTCCATCGCCAGACGCAGGCGCGGGTTGGTGTCCGGATCGCTGCCGCCCAGCTTGGCCGCAACGGTGATCTCTTTGATGAGGCGGGTGAATATCTGGCCGCGCTTGGCGTCCTGCCGCCCCTTGCGGTGTTGAATGTTCGCCCATTTACTGTGACCTGCCATGATTCTTCCTTGCCATACAAAATATGTCGGATGTTACCATCCCACGCCATCCGAACCCAAATGCCGCGCCCCTATCCGAAGGTTTGGTTGACTTGCATCGGAAAATGAAAGAACCTGCAACTGTGAATTATTCACAACGATTTTTTCAACACTAAGGAGCGCACCATGAAAATTCGTCATTTGTTGATTCTGTCCGGCAGCCTGCTGTTTGCCGGCAATGCTCTTGCTGCCGATGGCGCAGCACTGCTCAAGAAAAACAACTGTGTCGCGTGCCACCAAGTGGCCACCAAGACTGTCGGCCCGGCACTGAAGGCCATCGCCGCGAAATATGCAGGCGACGCCGGCGCACAAGCCAAGCTGGAGAAAAAAGTACGTAGCGGCGGCGCCGGCAACTGGGGCACCATGGCGATGGTGCCGACGCCCGCCTCGGTCAGCGACGCCGACATCAGCGCGATGGTCACTGCCGTGCTCGCCACCAAGTAAGCTCGCAGCATCGGTCTCAAAACAAACAGGCCAGCTTCAAGCTGGCCTGTTTCGTTGGTGGGAAGCGAACGATTTTAATCGTGCCCGTGCTGCATCATTTCCTTATTCCCGCGCTTTTCCTGCATCTTCTCATGCATCTTCTCATGCATCTGCTTCATGCTCTGGGCCAGCTCTTCTTTGCTGATCTTGCCGTCCTTATTCGCATCGATCTCGTCGAAATGCGCGAATAGCATCGGCATCCCGATCTCCGCCTCATCCTTGCTCAAAACGCCGTCGTGATTGATGTCGGATTCGTCAAAACGCTGATTGAAACGCGCTTTGCCCTGCTCCATCATCTTCTGGTGCACGGCATCCATCTCGTCCTGGGTGATCTTGCCGTCGTGATTGGTGTCCATTTCCTTGAAATGCGCGCTGTGGAACGCATCGAACTCCTTTTTGCTGACCGCGCCGTCGCCGTTCTTGTCCATCTCTTTGAACATGCCACCGGCGCACTCGCCGCGATGTTTGACGTCGCAAGCCTGCGCCAACGGTGCGGCGCATACCAGGCAGCCCGCTACGATCAATGTGGAAAATGCTTTCATGCTTCTCTCCTGTGTGGTTGATGGACTCGCCTGCCTCCCGGGCAGGTGCGACAGAGACAGATTAGCATGAAGGAAGTTCGGCGGCAGGTCGGCGGGTTATAATCCGCCCGATTATTTTTAACGCTCCCCAATGAACATCTTTTACGAAGAAGACGGTGGTTTCAAGGTAGGCAGCATCCTCACCGACAACACCACCTCCCTGCAGGTCGAGAACACCCACGGCAAACGCAGCAAGATCAAGGCAGCGAACGTGATGTTGCGTTTCGCCCAGCCCGGCCTGACCGAGTTCATGACGCAGGCGGAACAGGTTGCCGCCGGGATCGATGTGGAATTCCTGTGGGAAGCCTCGCCTTCCGAAGAATTCGGCTTCGACTCGCTGGCGCAGGAATATTTCGGCCATGCCCCCACTCCCATAGAGGCAGCGGGGGCATTGATCCGCCTGCACGGCTCGCCCATGCACTTCTACAAGAAGGGCAAAGGCCGTTACAAAGCGGCGCCGCCCGATGCGCTGAAATCGGCACTTGCCAGCGCCGAGAAGAAACGAGTGCAGGCCGAGCTGCAAGCACGTTACACCGATCAGCTCAGCAGCTTCCAGTTGCCGCCCGAATTCGCCGACAAGCTGACGATGGTCCTGTACCAGCCGGACCGCAACACCATTGAGGTCAAAGCGCTGGAAGCGGCCTGCGCCGCCACGCACTTGTCGACCGCGCACCTGCTGGAACGCTGCGGCGCATTGCCTTCGACACACGATTACCACCTGAACAAGTTCCTGTTCGAGAATTTCCCGCGCGGCACCGGCTTCCCCGAGGTGACGGTGGATGAGCATCCCGAACTGCCACTGGCTCCGGTCACCGCCTTCAGCATCGACGACGCCAGCACCACCGAGATCGACGACGCGTTCTCGCTGGAAAAACTGGCGAATGGCAACTGGCGTGTCGGCATCCACATCGCCGCCCCCGCCTTGTGCATCGCCCCGAACACACCTATAGACGCTATTGCCGCGCAGCGCATGTCCACCGTGTACATGCCGGGCGACAAGATCACCATGCTGCCGGACAACGTGGTGCAATCCTTCACGCTGTGCGCGGACAAGGTCTGTCCCGCACTCTCGCTGTATGTGGAAGCGGATGCCGAAACTTTGGCGGTCGTCGGTAGCGAGAGCCGCATCGAGCGCCTGCACATCGCAGCCAACCTGAGACACGACACGCTGGAACCGCTGTTCAACGACGCGACACTGGCCGCGGGCAAGCTGGATTATCCCTACGCCCCCGAACTCAGACTGCTGTGGGACTTCGCAAACAAGCTGGAAGCGGCGCGCGGCAAATCCGCCGACAACAGCACGCAGCAGATCGATTACACCTTCGACGTGAAGGATGACCGCATCACCATCGGCCATCGCCTGCGCGGCGCCCCCATCGACAAAGTGGTGTCGGAACTGATGATCCTCGCCAACAGCACTTGGGGAAAACTGCTGGACGAGCACAAGGTGTCCGGCATCTACCGCACCCAGAACAACGGCAAGGTGAAGATGAGCACCGTTGCGGCCCCGCACCAGGGGCTGGGCGTATCGCACTACGCCTGGTCCAGCTCGCCGCTGCGCCGCTACGTCGACCTGGTGAACCAGCGCCAGCTCATCAGCGTGTTGCGCGAAGAAGCGCCGGCCTACACCAGGAATGACACCGCGCTGTTCGCCATCCTGCGCGACTTCGACACTGCCTACACCACCTACAACGAGTTCCAGCGCACCATGGAACGCTACTGGTGCCTGCGCTGGCTGCTGCAGGAGGACGTGAAGCGGGCCGAGGCGCTGGTGCTGCGCGAGAACCTGGTCAAGTTCGTGGACATCCCGCTGGTCGGGCGCATCCCATCGCTGCCGCCGGAGACAGCACCCAACACCAGAGTGACATTGGAGATAGCCTCCGTCGATCTGCTCGATCTGAATTTCGATGCGCACTATCTGGCTAACGTGGAAGTTCCCGCATGAAACAACTGCTCGTCGACAAGCTGCACTCGCTCAAGCAACGCCTGACGTTTGCCGCGCTGTTCTCGCTCGCCCTGCACGCCTTCTTCATCTTCGGCATCGCCCTCGTTGCACCCAGCCCGAAAGAGCCGCGCACCATCAGCCAGCCGATGGAAGTCGTGCTGGTCAACAGCAAGTCGCGCAATCGCCCCAACAATGCCACCGCCTATGCGCAGAACAACCTTGATGGCGGCGGCAACACCGAAGAAGAACGTCGCGCCAAGACTCCGTTCCCGGTACTCGGCGACGCGCAGCGCTTCACCCCGGAGCAGGCCGCCCAGCGCCTGCGCCAACTGGAGCAAGAGACAAAACGCTTGCTGACGCGAGACAAGAGCGATTACCGCGTGGCGCAGAACAAGACGCAACGGCAGCAGGATAGCTCGGGGGCAAACGGACAAGACCTCGTGCAACGCTCGCTGGAGATCGCGCGCCTGGAAGCGCAGATCAGCAAAAGCCTGGACATGTACGAGACCATGCCGCGGCGCAAATTCATCGGCGCACGCACCCAGGAATACCGCTATGCCCAATATGTGGAAGACTGGCGTGCCAAAGTCGAACGCATCGGCAACCTGAACTACCCCGAGATCGCGCGCAGCCAGAAGATCTACGGCAAACTCACCCTCACCGTCTCCATCCGCTCCGACGGCAGCGTGGAAAGCATCGAGATCAACCGCCCCTCCGGCCAGCGCATCCTCGACGCCTCCGCCATCCGCATCGTCAAACTCGCCGCCCCCTACCCCGCCTTCCCGCCCGACCTCCGCAAGGATACCGACGTCCTCAGCATCACCCGCACCTGGACGTTCACCAGCAGCGACAAGTTGGAAAGCGAATAGAGCAGATTAATTGGGGAAGAGTTATGCTCCCCTCGAACGCAATGGGAGGCACTAGTCTCCGGTGCCGCCTTCGGAAGAAGAACTAGAATCGAACGATTCGGCTCTGCCACCAGTGTGCCACCCTGTGTAATTGTGTATGTCTCCGGGTATCGGATGCCCGGAGTTACCGCCACTCGTGTCTTCCTTGTCCAATTGCGCTGCGCGCTTGAGCATGCGCTCAGTGTAAAAGAGCCAAGCCCCCGCCCCGAAAAGCAGACCGGTAAGAAGCAATATATTGTGACTCACGATCCAGCCGAGCGGCACTGTAGCTACGCCTGCGATCAGAAACACAAGGCCGATAATTTCGCGCGCCGTCATAAGTAAATTCCTGATATTGGACATGCCATACCGTTATGCATCCCGCTTGGGCGACGGGTTTAGCGGCGGTCTGTTGCCACGATAGTGATGAAACGCCGCGATGAGCAGAAGACAGATAACCCAAACTGGAATGTAGAGCACCCAGGCAAGACCTGACTCTCCCGCCGGAACAGCGAACCACACCCATGACTGAAAGGCCAGCAGGGTGATATTGAGGACGAGAAGGGAGAAAACAGTAAGGCGTCGTGCCTGGCCAGAGAAAGACGAAATAGTAAGGAACGCGAATAGCACCAACAAATGAGGGGCTGCCATAAAAAGATAATTGCCAAGAAACCAATGTGACAAATATTCGGCTGTCAGGTGTCCATGCCGAAATACACTTGCCCCATAGATGATCGCCGGCACGATTAGAAGGGTAAGGACCGCGAATATGAAACGTGAGACTTTTAGCACTTTGCCTCTCGTTCTTGCACTGAAAGTGGATCAGACCTCAACTGGGCGCCCTTCATTGCCGTACCAAAAGTCAGGAAGCGTTTGTCTGGTGGCCTGCAGCCAGGCACGAAAATCATCACGCGATACGAATAACTCATGAAGCAAATCGCGTGATGGAACCTCGGCTCGCTCGACAATGGACAGCAGATGCTCAAGAGCTTCCACCCGCAGCACGATCATTTGACCGCGGGGCTTGGCGCAATAACCGACATATGGATAACCATGGAACTCAACTTCAGCCTTTTTTGGTTTGAGCCACTTTGGATCAACGCTCAAAAAACGCAAACCATCGCGGATGACCCCGCGAGCAAGAGCGCGAGCTACAACATCTTCATGCTCAACTAATTCTCTGGACCAAAGAGCAACCACATCCCAAAACCGGTATGACTCAACAAGTTGACTTGTACTCATATAAACCTCCGATCCGGTCTAATGAAAAGTAAGGGGCTGCACACTCTTATGCAGCTCCGCTTGACTGCAGCGTCAGCCGACGGCAACTTCCCTTTTTTCCATTCTATAGCCCTCCAAGCACTATTGTCATTGAATTACTCGACGCCGGGATAGCTCATGGCGGAGGCAAACCTTGCGACCTCGCATCCCATTTGCTAAGGTGACGCCGCCATGAAATCGTCCCGCCTGCTCCTGCCGCTGCTTTTCGTCTTTGCCCTGCTGTTCGCACAGCAAGGCGCGTTGACGCACGGCATCGCACATACGCTGGCGGAACAATCGCAGGATCAATCGCTGCCGCACGACAAACATTGCGACCTGTGCGCGACCTACGCACAGATCGGCAGCGCCATCGGCAGCGGCAGCATCCATTTCGATTTCGCTGCATCCTTCACGGAAACGGTTGCCCAGCATTCCGCTTCTTTCCGTTCCATCGCGTTCAGCGCTTTCGCGGCGCGCGCCCCACCCTACTCTGCTTAAAGTTTTCCGACTCCCCGTGGCGAATCGCGCGGGGGTTTGTGTGCTTTTTGGAGTAATCACATGTTCAAGACAATCTGTTCGGGTACGGCCATCGCCGTACTGTTAAGTCTGTCCTGCAGCGCATCCGCTGCCGACACGGGCGGCGAGAACGCTTTCAATCCTGCGTTCTCGCTCATCCTGTCCGGCACTTATGGCAATGTGCAACGCGACCCGGCGCTTCCCGCCACCGGCTTTGCCATGAATCCCAATCCGGGGCATGCGCAAGGTTTCAATCTCGGCGAGTCGGAGATGGGCATCTCGGCCAACATCGACCCCGAGTATCGCGGTGTCGCCACCCTCGCGCTCGCCCCTGCGGGCGGCATCAGCGTGGAGAATGCCTTTGTGCAAACCACCTCGCTGGGCGATGGACTCAATCTCAAATTCGGCCGTTTCTTTTCCGCACTCGGTTATCTCAACGAACAACATGCGCATGCCTGGGATTTCGTCGATCAGCCGCTGGCCTACGCCACGCTGTGGGGCAATCAATTGGGCGAGGACGGTGTGCAGCTCAAGTGGCTGGCCCCCACCGACATGTTCGTCGAAGTGGGCGGCGAAACCGGCAAAGGCCGCGGTTTCCCCGGCACGGACCGGGCGAAGAACGGCAGCGGCGCCGGTGTGCTGTTCGCGCATATCGGCGATGACATCGGCATCGAGCAAAGCTGGCGCATCGGCGCGTCGCTGCACCAGACCAAACGTGAAGCCGCGACCAGCACTGCCGTGCCGGACTTGCCGAACACTGTCGGCGGGGTGAACGACAGTTTCAGCGGCAACAGTCGGACGCTCGGCCTGGACGCCATCTGGAAATACGCGCCCAACGGCAACATCCGCGACCGTTACCTCAAAGTGCAGGGCGAATATTTCCGGCGCAAGGAGAACGGCACGCTCACCTACAACACCGCAGGCGCGAACATCACGGACAGCTACTCCGTCACGCAGAGCGGCTGGTATGTGCAAAGCGTGTACCAGTTCATGCCGCGCTGGCGCAGCGGTTTGCGCTATGACCGGCTCGATCCGGGCATCGCCACGGTGGGCGCGCTGAATGCGGGCAACGTCATCGCCAATTACGGCTACTCCCCGACACGTACCACTTGGATGCTCGACTACAGCCCCAGCGAATTCTCGCGCCTGCGTTTGCAACTGGCACACGACAGCTCGCGCAAAGGCTTGTCCGACAACCAGCTCTTCCTGCAATACAGCATGAGCATGGGCGCGCATGGCGCCCACAGCTACTAGGAGCAAACATGAAAACGAAACACAAAATTCTCTGCATCATTGCGTTGCTGCTGCTCAGCAACGCCGCGCATGCCGCACTCAATATCTTCACCTGCGAACCGGAATGGGCGGCGCTCATGCAGCAACTCGCCGGCGACAAGGCCAGCCTCTACACCGCCACTACCGCGCTGCAGGATCCGCATCGCATCGAAGCCAGGCCGAGCCTGATCGCCAGAGCACGCCGTGCGAACCTGGTGGTGTGCACCGGTGCGGAACTGGAGATGGCCTGGCTGCCTGTCGTGTTGCGAGAATCCGGCAACAGCACCGTGCAGCCCGGCAGCACCGGTTATTTCGAGGCAGCCTCCGCAGTGCACATGCTGGAAGTGCCGACGCGCCTGGATCGTGGCGAGGGGGATGTGCATACGATGGGCAATCCGCACATCCAGACCGACCCGCGCAATTTCCTGCCCATCGCCGACGCGCTCAGCAAACGTCTGATCCAGCTCGATCCGGCGAATGCAAAGGACTACCAGCAGCACCTCGCCAGCTTCACGCAACAATGGCGCGTGGCGATCGCGAAATGGGAACAGCAAGCCGCACCGCTCAAAGGCGTGGCGGTCGTGGTGCAACACAAGGGCTTCCCTTATCTGAGCGCCTGGCTTGGCTTGAAGGAAGTGGCGACACTGGAACCCAAGCCCGGCATGGAACCCAGCGCCGCGCATTTGTCGCAGGTACTGGACACACTGCAACAGCATCCGGCGCGGATGGTGTTGCGCGCGGCCTACCAGGAAGCGCGTCCGTCGGAATGGATCGCACAGCGTGCACACATCGCCGCAGTCGAATTGCCATACACGGTCGGCGGCAGCGATGGCGCAAAAGATCTATATGGACTGTTCGATGACACCGTCGCACGTTTGCTGAAAGGGATGCAATGAACACACTGGAACTCGGCATCCTCCTCCCCGCATTCCTCGCTGGCTTGCTCGTATTGGCCACGCACATCCCGTTCGGCATGCGCGTGCTGCAGCGCGGCGTGATCTTCGCCGATCTGGCCGTGGCGCAGATCGCCGGGCTCGGCGTCATCGTCGCCGAACTGCTCGACCTCAATGCCCAACCGCCGCTGGTGCAACTCGTCGCCGTTGCCAGCGCGCTGTGCGGCGCGGCGTTACTGGCCTGGATCGAGCGCCGCGCGCCGGAAGTGAAAGAAGCCTGCATCGGCCTCACCTTCGTGCTTGCCGCCAGCCTCGGCATCCTGCTGCTGAGCCGCGATGTGCATGCCGGCGAACATCTGAAGGACATGCTGGTCGGACAGATCCTGTGGGTAAGCAACACGCAACTCATCGCCACTGCGCTGCTCACCGCTGCGCTGCTCGTCATATGGAAAAACTTCCGGCAACGGCTTGGCGACTTCGGTTTCTATGCCCTGTTCGCCGTCGCCATCACCGCCTCGGTGCAACTGGTCGGCATCTATCTGGTGTTCGCCAGCCTCATCGTGCCCGCGCTGGTGACCTATCGCCAGACAAAGCGGCGTTATCTCTATGCTTTCGCCGTCGGCATCGAGGGCTATGCATCGGGCCTGCTGTTGTCCGTCTGGTTCGACCTGCCGACAGGGGCGGCCATCGTATGGGCGATGATGTTGTGTGGCGGGGTAATGCTGCTTGCCGATCGGCAGCACTGACCCGCCTCATCCCTGCCCGCAGCCTGCTTCCGCCTATCGGAGGTGTGATATATTCGCCCTCCGCGAACAAGGGGATGCCGCATGTCGTTGGGTAGAAAGGTTTTTGCAACACCTGCCAGACTCTGGATGAACTGGCCGCTCTGGGGCGGACTTCTGGCGATGTTGTTACTGGCGAAACATGCATGGGTGCTGTTTGCGCCTGCCGAGCGCGCGATTCCGGTTACCGCGATCTCAACGCAATCGACGCAGGCCGAGCAACTGTTCGGCGTCGTAAACACCAATACCTCGTCTGCGTCGCTCAGCGGTATCCGGCCCATCGGCATCTTCGCGAGCAACAAGAATGGATTTGCCGTCATGCTGACCGAGACAGGACAAGTGGGCGTGGGCTTGGGCGGTCAAGTCGCGCCGGGCGTGAAACTGGTCGAGACGCATGCCGACCATGTGATCCTGGAACGCAACGGCATCCGGCAGCGCGTCGACCTGAGCAAAGCCCCCGCCGCTGGCGGCATCGCGCCGGTGCCCGGGAGCGCACCCCAGGCAGCGAACGAGCCACCGCCGAGCCGCCTCACACCGGAACAACAAGCGATACTGCAACAACAGCAACAGGAATTGATAAGGGGAAGACATTGATCTACAGCATCCTGCGGCGAACCCTGCTGATATGCAGCCTGGCGCTACTCATCGCAACACCGTGTCGCGCGGAAAAACAGGAAGAACTGGTCTCGCTGAACTTCGTCAACGCCGACATCCAGGAAGTCATCCGCGCCATTTCGCAGATCTCCAAAAAGAACTTCCTCGTCGATCCGCGCGTGAAGGGCACCATTAATATAGTCTCCGCCACGCCGGTCTCGCCCGCGCTGGGTTACGACATCCTGCTCTCTGCCCTGCGCCTGCAAGGCTACGCGGCGGTGGAGTCGGCAGGCGTGACCAAGATCATTCCCGAGGCGGATGCCAAGCTGCACATCGATTCGCTGGCGCAGGGCCGCGGCGACAAACTGGTCACCCGCGTGTTCGTGCTGAAATACGAATCCGCCTCGCAGCTGGTCAACGTGGTGCGCCCGATGATCGCGCCGAACAGCGTGGTGGTGGCCTATCCGTCGAGCAACGCGCTGGTGATCACCGATTACGCCAGCAGCGTGAAGCGCATCGAGAAGCTCATCGACTCCATCGACCAGCCCAATGCCGACGCACCCTTGATCATTCCCGTCAAGCACGCCTCGGCGGTCGATCTCGCCAACATCATCAACAAGCTGATGCCGGAAGCAACGGCCGCGCAATCCGGCGGCGACGACAACCAGCGCTTCGTGCTGGTGGCGGACAGCCGCACCAACGGCCTGCTGCTGCGCTCGGACAACCCCGGCCGCATCGCCCGCGTCAAGGAACTGGTGGCCAAGCTGGACAGCGCCGCCAACGTTCCCGGCAATATCCATGTGGTACACCTGAAAAACTCCGACGCCACCAAACTGGCGCAGACCCTGCGTTCGGTGCTGAGCGGCGATACATCGTCCGCTCCCACCGGTCCGCAAGGCGGCATCCAGCAGATCAGCATCTCCGGCCCCTCCGGCGGCGGCATGATCCAGGCCGACACCGCCTCCAACTCGCTGATCGTCACGGCATCCGAACCGGTCTATAACAACATCCGTTCCGTCATCGACAAGCTGGATGTGCGCCGCCCGCAGATATTCGTCGAAGCGCTCATCGTCGAGGTGACGGCAGACAAGGCAGCCGAGTTCGGCGTGCAGTGGCAGAACCTGACCGGCACCAACGGCGGCACGCACATCATCGGCGGCACCAATTTCGGCTCGGTAGGCAGCGGCAGCAACATCATCGGTGCGGCGACTAACATCGGCTCGGTCGGACAAGGGCTGAACATCGGCGTGGTAAAGGGAACGGTCACGCTCCCCGGTCTCGGCACAGTGCTCAACCTCGGCATGCTGGCGCGCGCGCTGGAGACCGACACCAACGCCAACATCCTCTCCGCACCCAACCTGATGACGCTGGACAACGAAGAGGCCAAGATCGTGGTCGGCCAGAACGTGCCGTTCATCACCGGGCAGTATGCGCAGACCGGCTCGGCCACCACCGCCACGCCGTTCCAGACCATCGAGCGCAAGGACGTCGGCCTCACGCTGAAGATCAAGCCGCAGATCATGCAGGGCGGCACGGTGAAGTTGCAGGTGTATCAGGAAGTATCCAGCGTGGTCGCTTCGGCCACCACCACGGCGGGTCTCATCACCAACAAACGCTCCATCGAATCCAGCATCCTGGTGGACGAGAACCAGATCGTGGTGCTGGGCGGCCTGATCCAGGATTCGGTCAACGACGTGCAGAGCAAGACGCCGCTGCTGGGCGACATCCCCCTGCTCGGCAACCTGTTCCGCTACGAGACGCGGCAACACACCAAGACCAACCTGATGGTGTTCATCCGTCCCTACATCATGTATCAGGCGGACGGCTATCAGAAGATCACCGATGAGCGTTACGACCAGATCAGCAAACGGCGCGAGGCCGCCCGTCTGCCCGATCACTTGATCTTGCCGAACGACGATAAAGACAAAGCGTTGCCGCCCAAGCCGGAGCACCCGGCTCCCGCTGCCGCCAGCGCGCCTGTAGCTGCAGCTTCTATCGATCCCTTCAAGCAAGAGCCGTGAGCCAGACCATCAACCGCCGCGCCGCGCGCCGCCTGCCCTACACCTTCGCCAAGGCGCAAGGCGTGGTGCTGACCGAGTGCGAGCAGCGCGCCGCGCTCGCCGTGCGCCGCGACGCCAGGCCCGAAGCCATCGCCGAAGTGATGCGCCAGCTCGGCCTGCCGGTGGATGCCACGCTGGTCGACGCGGAAGAGTTCGAGCGCATCATCAGCGACGCCTATTCGCAAGCCGATGAATCCACCGCCACGCTGCTCGACGATGCCGAACAGGACATGGACCTGTCGATGCTGCTGCACGACCTGCCCAAATCCGCCGACCTGCTCGAATCGGAGAACGACGCGCCGGTGATCCGCATGATCAACGCGCTGCTGGCGCAGGCCGTGCGCGACAACGCTTCCGACATCCACATCGAACCGTTCGAGACCCGCTCCGTCGTGCGCTTCCGCCTCGACGGCACCTTGAAGCGACATCGCCGAACCGCACCGCGCGCTGCACGCTGCCATGGTGTCGCGCATCAAGGTGATGGCCGACCTCGACATCGCCGAAAAGCGCCTGCCGCAGGATGGCCGCATCGCGCTGCGTCTCGCCGGTCGCCCGGTCGATGTGCGCGTCTCCACACTGCCCACCGGCCACGGCGAGCGCGTGGTGATGCGTCTGCTCGACAAGGAAGCCGGCCGCCTCGACCTCACGAAACTCGGCATGGCGCCGGCACGCTCGAAGCGCATGCTGCGAGCTTACCAACCAGCCGCACGGCATCGTGCTGGTCACCGGCCCCACCGGCTCCGGCAAGACCACCACGCTGTACGCCGCGCTGTCGTGCATCGACTCTTCACGTCACCAACGTGATGACGGTGGAAGACCCGGTCGAATACGACCTCGACGGCATCAGCCAGACCCAGGTCAACCCGCGCATCGACATGAGCTTTGCACGAGCGCTGCGCGCCATCCTGCGCCAGGACCCGGACGTGATCATGATCGGCGAAATCCGCGATCTGGAAACAGCGCAGATCGCCGTGCAGTCCAGCCTCACCGGCCACTTGGTGCTGGCAACCCTGCACACCAACGACACCGTCAGCGCCGTCACCCGCCTCACCGACATGGGTGTGGAACCTTTCCTTTTGTCTTCCAGTATCGTCGGCGTGCTGGCACAACGCCTGGTGCGCTGCCTGTGCCCGGATTGCCGCGAAGCCTACAAACCGGACGAGGCGGAACTCGCGCTGCTCTCCCGCTTCGGCAAACCGGACGTGATCTACCGCCCCGTCGGCTGCGCCAAATGCAGCCAGACCGGCTACCGCGGCCGCACCGGCATCTACGAATTGCTGGAAGTGGATGAGACATTGCGCAGCATGGTGCACTCGCGCGAAAGCGAACAACACCTGCGCGACTACGCGATGAAGAGCGGCATGCACAACCTGCGCGACGATGGCATGCGCTGGGTGGTGTCGGGAGATACTTCGCTGGAAGAAGTGATTCGGGTGACGCGGGATTGAGCGACAAATGAATGCCGCTAGAATGAAACCCACCGTTCGCCCTGAGCTTATCAAAGGGCTGGTTTTGTTGAATACACGTTAGGCTTGCGATGTATTTGCATATGGTTACTGACTCAGAAATTCTTCACTTGGGGGTGCCTCAGCGCTTCTTCGAATACGCCCATGCGTACCAAAATGCCGCAACTGCTCTTTGTATTAAGATGACATCAGAAAAAGCTTCTTGCACTTGGCCAAATGCTGCTGTGGTCTTACTGCTTGCAGCACATGCTACGGAGTTATTCCTAAAAGGAGCAATTCTATGCCGCGATCCCAATGCTACGGTGGAATACCACCGCATTAATGACCTGAGTGCTGAGTACAGAAAACACTATCCAGAACCGTCATTTGAATGGGACATCCCTTTTAAGAATGAATATCCTGATATCGCTGAATCTGAGATTGAAGCCTTAGAAAAGGCAACGCCTGTTCCAAGCATTCTTTACCGTTACCCTGTAGCGAAGGGCGGCAAAGAATGGAGCGGCGCTTATGGCTTCGAACCTCACTCCTTTTTACAAATACTTGAGCAAGTTAAACATGACTTCGAAAGAATCAAGTTACAAATTGACTAACTCAGTAGTCAGAGGACATTAGCCCATGGAAATTCAAAATGAAATCGACAAGGCAATTGCGAGTGGTAACGCTACGTTTGAGTTTTCAGAGCGAACTGAAAAACTGGCCCTCTCTGTTAAAGAAGGAAGTAATTTGATTGCAATTCTTGACCAACTGTTTGGTTCTTCAAAGGCTCAATTGGAACCCTCTGCAATGATTGGTGGCAGTGATGCGATTCACGTTATCAAAGTTGGCGATTACCGCATTAGCCCTTCGGTATTCCAACACGACAAGCGTGTCAAGAATGGGTATCACATCTATCAATTTGATATTTACCCTTAGACCGTAGGGTGCGCAAGCGCACCCTACATTATTGAATAGCAACCATGGCCGCATTCCACTACAACGCGCTAGACGCAGCAGGCAAGCCCCGCAACGGCATGATCGAAGCCGACTCGGCGCGTCTCGCCCGCGCGCAGCTACGCGAAAAAGGTCTGTTCGTGGTCGAGCTGGAAGCGCTGTCCGACACATCCACGCAAAAAGGCACCCGCAGTTTCAACCTGCCGTTCCGCAAACGCATCCCGCTGTCCGAAGTCAGCCTCATGCTGCGCCAGCTCGCCACTTTGCTCGAAGCAGGCCTGCCGCTGGAGCAGGCGCTCGCGGTGCTGATCGAACAAGGCGACAACGCGGCCATGCGCCAGGTGATCGCTGCCTTGCGCTCGGAAGTTCTGGCGGGCAGCACGCTGGCGCGCGCCATGGAGAAGCATCGCGACACCTTCCCCGAGATACACCGCGCACTGATCCGCGCCGGCGAAGAATCCGGCGAACTCGCCACGGTGATGGACAAGCTCGCCAGCTATTCCGAGGGACAGCAAGCCCTGCAACAGAAGATCGGCCTGGCGATGGTGTATCCCGCCATCGTCATCGTCGTCGCCGTGCTGGTCGTCGGCGGCCTGCTGATCTTCGTCGTGCCGCCCGTGGTCGAAGTGTTCCAGCAGACGCGCCAGGCCCTGCCCTTCCTCACCCGCGCGCTGATTGCACTGAGCGATCTCCTTTCCGCGACTTGGCTATACCTCATCGCGCTACTGGTACTCGGCGCTTTCGGCGCGCAGCGCGCGCTACAGCAGGAAGCATTGCGTTTCCAGTTCCATCTCAAGCTGCTGCGCCTGCCCATCGTCGGCAAACTGATCCGCGGCAGCAACACCGCGCAGATGGCCAGCACCCTGTCGATCCTGGTCGGCAGCGGTGTCGGCCTGCTCACCGCGCTCAACGCCGCCTGCGGCGTGGTCAACAACTTGCCGATGCGCCGCGCGCTGGAAGACGCCGCCGCCAAGGTGCGCGAAGGCGTGACGCTGAGCCGCGCGCTGGCCGCCTCCGGTCTGTTCCCGCCCGTGCTGGTGCACCTGATCGCCAGCGGCGAGCAGAGCGGCCGCCTCGACACCATGCTGGATCGCGTCGCCAAACAGCAGACGCAGGAAGTCTCCGGCTTCACCACCGCGCTCACCTCCATCCTTGAACCCGTGCTGATCCTGTTCATGGGGGCCGTGGTGCTGCTGATCGTGCTGGCGATCCTGCTGCCGATCATCCAGATGAACCAGATGGTGAAGTGATAACGATTTAATAAAGATTCGATGTGATTTCTACAAAGGAAGACTGGCAATGAAAATGCAAAACACCTCTCGCCGCACCCAAGGTTTCACCCTGATCGAAGTGATGGTCGTCATTCTCATCATTGGCGTGCTGGCCGCGCTGGTTGTACCCAAAGTGATGAGCCGTCCGGACGAGGCGCGCATTACCGCCGCCAAGCAGGACATCGCCACGATCTCTCAAGCGCTCAACCTCTACAAGCTGGACAACGGGCGCTATCCCAGCACCGAACAGGGGCTGGCCGCTCTGGTGAAGAAACCCACTGTCTCGCCCATCCCGAACAACTGGAAGAGCGAAGGCTATTTGGACCGCGTGCCGAAAGACCCGTGGGGCACGCCTTACCAGTACCTGCAGCCGGGCGTGCATGGCGCGATCGACGTGTTCAGCTTCGGCGCGGATCGCGCCAGCGGCGGTGAAGGCAATGACGCCGACATCGGGTCGTGGCAGGACTGAAAAAATTCATGAGGAAAATTCCGTTCGTGTTGAGCCTGTCGAAACATGAACATCTTTATGAGCTTCGACAAGCTCAGCCCGAACGGGTTATTGGTTCTCTCAAGAACGTTGAGCGCGGCTTCACGCTGCTGGAAATGCTGGTGGTGCTGGTCGTCGCCAGCATCATGCTCTCCATGGCGACGCTGCAACTGATGCCGACCGCGCAGACCGTATTGCGTGAAGAATCGCAACGCCTCGCTTTCCTGATGGAGAACGGCGCGATGAGCTCGCAGGCAGGAGGACAGCCGCTCGCGTGGTCCGGCACCGGCACCAGCTACCGCTTCTGGAAGCGTACCAAGGAAGGCGAATGGGTGCGCATCGAACGCGACAACCTGCTGCACCCGCGCAACCTGCCGGAAGTGGTGCGCATCGGCGAAGTCAGCTTCAACGGACGCCACCTCGAACCCGGTTCGCTGGTCGTGCTCAGCCCCGAACTGTCGGC
Source organism: uncultured beta proteobacterium (assembly GCA_963715005.1). Taxonomy (GTDB): domain Bacteria; phylum Pseudomonadota; class Gammaproteobacteria; order Burkholderiales; family Gallionellaceae; genus Sideroxyarcus. Next base: position 187,219 of record CAVQQO010000001.1, read on the forward strand.
GAAAGATTTCCGCGTGAGCTTGCGCAGCAGCGAATTGGTGTCCGACATCGTCGGCAACGGGCTGGGCAAGGTTGAAGTCGTGGCGGGAAAGATGCAATGAACACAATCAAGAATCCGTTCGCCCTGAGCCCGTCGAAGGATGAACTCCCTCAAAGCCATTCATGCTTCGACAGGCTGATGGAACTACTAGCCATTCGACTAGGCTGTCAAAAAACGACAGCCAAGTCGCTGGTTATCGCCACGAACGGCTTCAAGCTCTGTAGGCAATCGGGCTTCACCCTGCTCGAAGTCCTCGTCGCCCTCGCCATCCTCGCCATCACCATGGCCGCCGTATCGCGCACCGCCAGCTCCAGCATCCACCATGTCGAAGCACTGCGCACCCGCGTCATCGCCGACTGGGTGGCGCAGAACCGGCTGGCACAACACCAAGCACGCGGCGACTATCCGCAGCCCGGTATCCAGAACTGGCGAGGAAGCCCAAGCAGGAAAAAGCTACCCGTGGCAGGAAGAAGTCATCGCCACTCCCAACCCCACCATGCGCCGCATTGTCGTCAGCGTGTATGCGCCGGACGATTTGAAACATACGCTGCGCGAGTTGACCGGGTATTTGGTGCAGTATCCGAGGTGACAAAGAAATGCATACATCATCTCCTGCACTCAAATTATTCTGGCGCGTCTTGTTCGTCATTCTTGCCATCTTCACTGCTGGAATCATCTGGATTCCCTTTGCTCCCACCTCCATCCTATATTCCAGTGAGATTGCTGGAATCGAGGATGCCATCAAGGGGATCGAGCGATACAAATTTGAAAATGGGCACTATCCGCTGGAATCGCAATATCGACCAGCGAGTGAGCATTGGTTCTATGTTTCTGGGAAGGATTGTTTTGTCATAGGTTTCAACTCTGGATTTGATGAGCACTACGAATACGATTCAAAAATAGCAAAATGGTCCTTTGAGAAAGATATACCGCAAGATTCATGTGTTAAATAAATTGGGCGACATTTCTAAACACAATCACGGCTTCACCCTCATCGAGCTGCTCGTCGCGCTGTTCGTGTTCGCATTGCTGGCCGTCACTGCCTATCGCGGACTGAATGCGGTGACGCAAACGCGCGCCCATATCGATCAGGAGACGCGCAAGTGGCAGGCACTGGAGCGTTTCTTCGCACGGCTGGATGGCGAGATTGCGCAGGTGCTGCAGCGCCCGGTGCGTACGGCGAACGGCGCGGAAGCGCCCGCCTGGATGGGTACGCCTTCCGCCACGGGCAGTGTGGAGGATGTGCAACTGGCGTTCACGCGCAACGGCGGTTTCGATGCCGAGGGTGCACCGCTGCCGCCGCAGCGCATCGGCTATCGTCTGCGCCAGAACAAGCTGGAGCTGCTGCGCTGGACTGCTTTGGATAGCGCCCCGTACAATGCGCCGGCGGTGGATGCGCTGCTGGATAACGTGAGCGAATTCAACGTGCGCCACCTGAACAGTCGCCTGGCCTGGGAGAAACAGTGGCCGCCGGTGGTTGCCGATACAGTCCTGCCCAAGGGGGTGGAAGTGGAGCTGGTGTTGAAGAGCGGCGAGAAACTGACCCGGTTCTTTTCACTGCAATGAGTTTGAGGATGAGGCACCAATCAAACCTGAGGTCGTTCATGTTTCGACAGGCTCAACACGAACGGGGGGTTGCCTTGGTGATGGTGCTGCTGATCGTGGCCATGGCCACCACCATCGCGGCGTTCATGGCGCAGCAGCAGGGTTTCTGGCAGCGCGAGATGGAGAACGGGCGCGACCGGGCGCAGGCGCGGCGCATCGCCGAGGCGGGCATAGACTGGGCGCGCGCGGTGCTGGCGGACGATGCGGCAGTGACCCAATACGATCATGCGCGCGAGATGTGGGCGATGAAGTTGCCGGCCATCCCGGTGGAAGGCGGCGAGGTGCAGGGCGCCATCATCGATCAGCAGGGGTTGTTCAACTTGAACAACCTGGTGCGCAACGGGACAGGAAGCGCGATCGATCTGGCGCGCTTCCAGCGTCTGCTCGCCGCACTGGGTCTGCCGCAAGAGATCGGCGGCGCGCTGGTGGACTGGCTGGATGCGAACAGCGAGACATCGGCGAACGGTGCGGAAGACGAGTATTACCTGAATCTCGCCAAGCCTTACCGCTGCGCCAACCGCCCGCTGTCCGACATCGGCGAACTGGCGAGGGTGAAGGGATTCGATGCCGGCATCATCAAGCGGCTGGGGCCTTTTGTGAGCGTGCTGCCGGAATCGGGCACGGCGCTGAATGTGAACTTCGCGCCGCCGGAAGTGATGATGGCAATGCTGCCGGGATTGGCGTTGCAGGATGCGCGGCAGATCGCGACGCAGATCAAGACGACACCGTTCAGGAACACGACGGAATTTTTACAACGACTGCCGAAGAGCGTGGCACAGGAAAGCAATATGAACCTTAGCGTGAGCAGCCAATATTTCATGGTGACCGGATACGCCACGCAGGGCGACGGCGCTTCGGCGGCGCATGCGCTGCTGCACCGCAACGGCATCTGGTCCACCCAAGTCAGGAAGAGCCTGCAATGAATCTGCGCATCTATCTCACCGCACACTGGCAGGATGCCGCCTCGCCTTGCGCCTGGGCGCTGCTGGACGACGACGGCAACGTGCGCGAATCCGGCACGGGCAATCTGGCCGCCATGCCGCAGAGCGACGACGCGACCGTGATCGTCGCCGCCGAGCGCGTGCTGGCGACGACAGCCGTCCTGCCCCAGATCAAACGCAGCAAGCTGGAAACGGCGCTGCCCTTTGCGCTCGAAGACGCATTGATCGACGACGTGAGCGAGGCGCATGTCACGCCCGGCGCGAAGCTGGCGGACGGGCGCACGGTGCTGTACACCCTGAACAAGAATTGGCTGTCGCGCTTCCTCGCGGCCAGCAGCGCCGCCAAGATGCGCGTGCGCCGCATCGTGCCCGAGTTCTGTCTGTTGCCGACGCGCGCCAGCGAGTGGAGCTTGGCATGGGATGGCGTGCAGGGTTTCCTGGCGACAACAAACAATCTGGGCGGTGCACTGGATAGCGGCGACGATGCGCGCGCACCAGTCGGGCTGCAGCTGCGCCTGCAGCAGGATGCACCTGCCGCGTTGCGGCTGTTTGCGCTCGGCAGCGAAGTGCAAGCACCGAGCTGGGGAATCGGCGTGCCGGTGATCTTCGAGAAGCAGAGTTTCGATTGGCGCAAGGCAGCCATCCCCAGTGATGCGCCCAACCTGCTGTGGGGCAAGTTCGCGCCGCCGCCGCGCATCAGCGAATTCTGGCCGTGGTTGCGTCCGGCACTGATGGCGGCATTGCTGCTGTTCGGCGTGGAAGTGGCTGTCAGCAATCTGGAATGGGCCTTGCTCGCCCATGAGAAACGGCAACTGCTGAGCAATATGACCGAGACGTTCCGCGAGACCTTCGGCGCGGATGCCACCATCGTCGATGCACCGTTGCAGATGCGGCGCAATGTGGCGCGCCTGCGCCATGGTGCGGGCGTGAGCGACGATGCGGATTTCTCGCCGCTGCTGGAGAAATTCTCCGGCGCATCGAGCTCGGTTCCCGGCAGCACCTTGCGCACGTTGCGTTACGACGACGGCAAACTGGATATCGAGATGGCGCTGGCGCAATCTGCGCTCGACACGCTGCTGCAACGCATCGCGGAAACAGGGCTGCAGGCGCAGGTGGTGGACAAACATGAATCGAACGGCGCCCTGAACATCCAGCTGCGCATTTCGGCAGGAGGTGCGAAATGAAAGAACTGATCGCGCAATTGAAAACAAAACACTGGGACGCACTGAGCGCCAGCGAGCAAAAAACCATCTTGCGCGGCGCGTGGGTGTTGCTGCCGCTGCTGATGTACGGCCTGCTGTGGCAACCCGCGCATGTGGCATTGCCCAAGCTGCAAGCCGCGCTGCCGCAACTGCGCGCGCAGGCCGAACAGATGCAGTCGCTCGCCGCACAGGCGCAATCGCTGCGCCAGCAGGCGCAGCCTGCCGTGCTGGACAGCGATGCGTTGAAGACCGCGGTGGAGAAAGCGGCGCAGGCCGCGAACCTGCCGCTGCTGGTGGTGCCGGGTGAACAGAACAGCGTGCGCATCAGCGCCGACAGCATCGCCTTCGCGCAATGGCTGCAATGGCAACACACACTGGAAAGCACGCAGCACATCCGCGTGGCATCGGCGATGCTGGTCGCCTCGCCGGAGGCGGGCATGGTCAAGGTGCAAGCCACGCTGAGCAACGGAGCGGATCTGTGACCTTGCGCCGCCGCGTGTCGCTGGCATTGGTGTTCGGCAGTGTGTTCCTCGCCGGTCTCTTTTCCTTCGCGCCCGCTTCGCTCATGGGCTACGCCCTGGAGCGCGCCTCCGGCGGCATGCTGTCGCTGGCACAAACGTCAGGCAGCGTGTGGCATGGTTCGGGTGTGGCGCTGCTGCGCCAGAAAACGCAGCAGCGGATGCTCGGCAGTTATCGCTGGGAACTGAAACCGTTCAGTGCAGCGCTGCAAGTGCAGGCAGGCGAAGCCGCACCGATGACCGTGCACTTCGCCCCCATTGCCGGACGCATCGACATCGACCACCTGCAGCTCACCTTGCCCGTCTCCATCATGGAAGTCGCCGCGCCGCAACTCGGCCCTTACCAGTTGCAGGGCATGCTCGACGCACACAGCGACCATCTGGCATTGGATGCGGCGGGCATGACCGGGCAGGTCACAGTGGATTGGGCGCGCGCCGCCTCGGGACTTTCCGAGATACGTCCGCTGGGCGATTACCGCATCCAGCTGCAAGGCAACGGCACCACAGTCGATGCGCAACTCTCCACCCTCTCCGGCAAATTGCAGTTGGACGCCAAAGGCAGCTACGACAACACGAATGGCATGCGCCTGAACGGAACCGCGCAAGCCGCGTCCGACACGGCAGCCGCAGAATTGCACGAATTGCTGCACCACATCGGCCCCGAAACCAGCCCCGGCGTGTTTGTGCTGGCGTTGATGCCGCAGCCTGCGGCCGCGCAGTGAGCGCGCAATAAAATGGGCGCAGCCGCGTTGACGGCTGCGCCCACTGTAGCCAACTCTTGCTGTTTTACTTGCCTTTCTTATCTTCGTGCCAGCGGCGCGGAGGCGTTTGCTCATCGAATATCTTTTGCTGCGCCGGTGTCAGCACTGCATAGAATTCTCTCAGCGCGGCCAGATGCTCGGTCAGCTTATCTTCCATCAAGCGCATGTGCTCGATGCCTTTCTCAAGACGTTGCGGCGCGGTCAGCTTAGCCATTTCAGCCGGATCCGGACGTGCCGACTTGTCCGGCATCGGCTTGCTGGCCGTGAACTTCTTCCATGCGGTTTCTTGCTGCGCAGTCAACTTCAACTTGTCGTGCAGTTTGGCCAGATGCTGTTCGTGCATCTTTTCCATCCTTTCTTGATCCATGCCCATCATCTGGCCATGCTCTCCGTAAGCACAGTCCTCGCCGCCGCGAGCATAGACGCTCGCCGACAACGCGGCGAGCGCTATCCCCGCCAATATCACTTTCACTGGTTTATTCATGATCGTTCTCCATCGTTAGGTTGAATGACGTGCCATAAAGCACGATGCCCATTTAACTCGCGCCATGTATCAGGCGTGTGTCGGCGCTCGACGTTTTTGTACAGATTTGTATCGGTTACCCGTGAACGCAGATTTCGATGTAATGTCCGTTCCATGACGACTCCCGCCACATCGCCGCGCATCCTGGTCGTGGATGACGATGCGGACATCCGTAGCCTGCTGGCCGATTATCTCGGCGAGCAGGGCTGGCATATCCGCACCGCGCAGGATGGAACAACCATGCAGCAGGTGTTAAACACTACGCCGATTGACCTTATCGTGCTAGACCTCACTTTGCCCGGCAGCGACGGCCTGACTTTGTGCCGCGATCTGCGCGCGCACTCCGCCACCCCGGTCATCATGCTCACGGCGCGCAGCGCGCCGCTGGATCGTATATTGGGATTGGAGATGGGGGCCGACGACTATCTGTGCAAGCCCTTCGAGCCGCGCGAACTGCTGGTGCGCATCCGCAACGTGTTGCGCCGCAGCACCACGGCGCACGAAGTATCGGATACAGCAGCGCGATGGCACTTCGCCGACTGGACACTGGACGACACCACGCGCCAATTGCAGAACAGCGCGGGGCTGGTGGTCGCGCTTTCCGGCGGCGAATACCGTTTGCTCAAAGTGCTGCTGGAGCGCCCCAACCGCGCATTGAACCGTGACCAGTTGTTGAGCCTGACACAAGGCCGCGAGACCGATCCGCTCGATCGCTCCATCGACCTGCACATCAGCCGCCTGCGCCAGAAGCTTGGCGACGATGCGCGCGCGCCGACGCTCATCAAGACGTTGCGCAACGAAGGTTATCTGCTGGCAGCCACAGTAAAGCGGAGCGAATGAGATGTTCGCGATCTTTCGTTCCATGCACGGTCGTCTGTTTCTGATCTTGCTGCTCGGCATGATCGTGACGGCCGCCGGCACCATGCTGCTCACCCATGCCAGGCAAACCGAGATGTTCGAACGGGTGCGCGCACAACACTTGGCCGCCGAGATCACCTTGCTGGTGGAGACGCTGGAAAGGATGCCGCAACAGGAGCACGAGGATTTCCTGCATGCACCGCACGGCATGGGCATTCGCGGGCGCCTGAGCCATGACCCTGCCCCGCCGTTCAGCGAGCGCGACGAACTTCTGGAAGATGCGTTGCAGCAGCGTCTGGGCGATATGCGCATCGCCGTGGAGCAGCCGAGCAAGGCAGCTTGTGCTGGTGAAGAAACAAGATGGCAGCGGCGTATGCCCGCCCCCCCGCAGTGCCAGCATGTACATATATCTTTGCACGACGGCAGTGTGCTGACGCTCACCGTCCCCATGCCGCCGATGCGTGCGCAGGCTTATCCGCGCCCCCGTCTTGAGCGCCATGCTGCTGTTCGCCGTGTGCATCGGCCTATTGGCCTGGCTGGTGGCGCGCATCGCCACCCGGCCGCTACGCCAATTGGCCGATGCCGCCGACCGGCTCGACATCGCGCGCGCGAGTGAACCGCTGCCGGAACAGGGCTCGAACGAAGTGCGTGTTGCCACGCGCGCTTTCAACCGCATGCAGAAACGCATCTACGACGACGTGCGCGAACGCACCGGAATGCTGGCCGCCATCACGCATGACCTGCAAACCCCTCTGACGCGGTTGCGTCTGCGTCTGGAGAAACTGCCGGACGAAGCGTTGCGCAACAAGCTGGTTGGCGACATGCAGGCCATACAGCAGATGTTGCAGGAAGGCCTGGAGCTGGCCCGCAGCCTGGACACCAGCGAAGCCGCGCAACTGCTCGACCTCGATTCGCTGCTGGACAGTTTGTGCAGCGATGCCGTCGAAGCCGGACAACAGGTGGATTACACCGAGCGCACTGCCGTGCGTTTGCAGGCGCATCCGCTGGCCCTGCGCCGCGCGTTGTCCAACCTGCTGGACAACGCGGAGAAATACGGCCAGCGCGCCGAGATCTCGCTGAGCCGCGATGAGCGCCATTGCCATATTCGCATCCGCGATTTCGGCCCCGGCATCCCGCCGGAATTGCTGGAAAACGTGTTCACCCCGTTCTACCGAATCGAACACTCGCGCTCACGCGAAACCGGCGGCACGGGACTGGGCTTGAGCATCGCACGCAACATCGTGCTGCGTCACAACGGTGAGCTGGTACTGACAAACCGCGCAGAAGGCGGACTGGAAGCACATATCGTATTGCCGCTGAGTGCATAAGTTAGCGACAGGCTTCCGTTATAATCTGCGTCCTTTTTAGAGGCACGCCCCCGCATGACCGACAAGTACGCCGTGATCGGCAACCCCATCTCGCATAGCAAATCGCCATTGATCCATAAACTGTTCGCGGAACAGACCGGGCAGAACATGGGCTATGAAGCCATCGAAGCGCCGCTGGACGGCTTCGCGGCAACCATCCAGCGCCTGCGCGCTGAGGGTTACAAAGGCTGCAACGTGACCGTGCCCTTCAAGTTCGAGGCCTACCAGCTTTGCGACGAACTGGGACAGCGAGCGGTAGATGCCAAGGCGGTCAATACCCTGATCTTCCGCGACGGCAAGATACTCGGCACCAACACTGACGGTCCGGGCCTTGTGCTCGATATCCAGCAGAACCTCGGCATCGAGATGATGTGGAAAGACGTGCTTTTGCTCGGCGCGGGGGGCGCTGCCGCCGGCGTGATGTGGCCGTTGTTCAATACTGGCGTCAGCATAGAGGTCGCCAACCGCAACATGGAGAAGGCGCAAGCGCTGGTCAAAGAGTTCGAAGGTCCCTGCTCGGTGCGCACGCGCCGCTATGAGGACCTGCCGGGCCGCAGCTATGACATCGTCATCAACGCGACATCCAGTGGGCTGCGCGACGAACTGCCGCCGCTGCCGGAAGGCCTGTTCAAACCGGGCGCGCTGGCCTACGACATGATGTACGGACGCGAGACGCCTTTCATGGCCTATGCCCGCCAGCACGGCGCAGCCATCGTCGCCGACGGGCTGGGCATGCTGGTCGAGCAGGCTGCCGTGGCCTTCGATTTGTGGCGCGGTGTGCGCCCCGACACCAAACCCGTGCTTGAGAAACTGCGCAAATGAAAAAAGTGAAAGGCCTCGTCTGGCGCATCGTGTTGGCGCTGTTCCTGCTGTTGGTGTTGTACCAGCTGTGGCTGTTCGCCCACATCTGCTGGTGGATCAAGTTCAATCCGGCGACCAGCGCCTTCATGGAAGACCGCCTGGAAGTGATGCAGGACAAGAACCCGAAAGCCGGGCTAAAGCATAAATGGGTGCCCTACGAAAAGATCTCCAACAACCTGAAGCGCGCGCTGATCGTTTCCGAGGATGCGAAGTTCGTCGATCATGAAGGTTTCGACTGGGAAGGCATCGCCAAGGCGTATGAGAAGAACCTGAAGAAGGGCAAGATCGTCGCGGGCGGCTCCACCATCAGCCAGCAGCTGGCGAAGAACCTGTTCCTCTCCACCAGGAAAACTCCCTGGCGCAAGGGTGAGGAGGCCATCATCACCCTGATGCTGGAAGCGGTGATGGACAAGCGCCGCATCCTTGAAATCTATCTGAACGTAATCGAATGGGGCGAAGGCGTGTTCGGAGCGGAAGCGGCCGCGCAACATTATTTCGGCGTCAGCGCCTCACAACTCAGCCCGGAGCAGGCAGCGAAGCTCGCGGCGATGGTGCCCAATCCGCGCTACTACGACCGGCACCGCGAAGCGCGCGGCATGCTGGCCAAGACCATCGTCATCCTCGACCGCATGCAGGACGCGGAAATTCCTTGAGGATTGGGGTATAGAAACGGGCGGTTTCTTGTAGTTGAGAATTTTTCGAGTCAGAACTAAAACGCCACGCATCGGTTACCCGATGCGTGGCGTTTTCATTCACTGCAGCTGATTAGAAGCTGTATACCGCGCCTGCGGAAATCCGGGTCAGGGAATTGGTATAGACGCTATAGGTTACTGCGTCGCCCAAATCTTCATACTGGGCGCGCACAGCCAGGTGCGGGTTAAAGTCATATCTCGCACCAATGCCTTTGATCAGGCCGCTGGAGGTGCTGCTATAGGAAAACACGTTGACGGTCGCATCGGTCGTTGCGTTCATCATGCCGATCTTGGCGAACACGCTCAACGCATCGACGTTGGGGATCTTCCAGGTGGCCACGCCCGCAGCCATAAAACCCTTCGTGTGGACTTTGGTCGGGGTAGTTACGATAAATCCGCTTGCCGAACCGAAGTCGGCATACGCGACTTCTGCGCCTACCGTCAGGCCTTTGATAGGTTCGAGAAAGTTGTATCCGCCGCCGATACGCACGCCCATCGCGGTTTGCGAAATACCGCCATAGGAGGACTGTCCCACATCAGCAAATGCATAGACGCCTTCCTCTGCTGATGCCGCGCCTGAAACGGCACACATCAGTGCTGCCACTGCCAGTTTTGTTGTTACGTTCACTGCTTGTCCCTTCATGAAGGTTTAAGTTTCAATTACCCGATTTAGGCACTCGCCCACGAAAGACATTGGAATCCTCATGAGCGTACTGCACTATAATCCGCCCGGTTTGAGAAACGAACTGTCAGAATTGACAGGTTCGGACGTTGTATCGTCGATTTGGTGCAACGACAACTTGCAAGCTTGGGCAACAACACATTGTTTTCAGGCTCGGCCAGCTGAAGCACAACGGAGGATGGAATGGGGGCATGGCAGGAAGATAAGCTACAGGAACTCAAATTCATCGATAACGACCGCACGATGTTCCTGAAGATCGCCAAATGGTCGGAAGAGCTCGATTTCAATTTCTGCACCGTCGTCATGCGTGCGCCGCTGCCGGTGTCCAGCCCGAAGACCTTTGCCGTCTCCAATTGCCCGGAGGCATGGCAGAACGCTTACCAGCGCAATAATTACTTGACCATCGATCCGGTCGTGCAACACGGCTTGCGCTCGCAAGAGATGCTCGTCTGGTCGGACGAGGTATTTGCCGAAACCCCTGATTTCTGGCAAGCGACGCAGACTGCCGGACTGCGCTTCGGCCTGTCGCAACCCACTCGTGGAAACCCCGGTGCTATCGGCATGTTGTCGCTCGCCCGCCCCGCCCAAGCGATCACTCCAGCGGAACTGGAAGAGAAAAAATTCAAACTGGTCTGGCTGGCACAGATCGCACATCAAGGCATGTCCAAGTATCTCGCTGCCGACATCATGCCCGGCACCGATGCAAAACTCACGGAGCGCGAACTGTCGGTATTGCGCTGGACAGCCGAAGGCAAGACTTCGGAGAAGATCGCGGACATCCTCCAGATCAGCGAACGCACGGTGAATTTCCACATCAACAATGCCGTTGCCAAACTGGGCACGACGAACCGGACCGCCGCCGCCGTTCGTGCGGCACTGCTGGGACTGCTGTAAACACGCTTGGGTGAAGAAGCCAGATTGAACTGGCCTTTCAATGACGATCTGACCCGGGGCTTTGTGCATGACCCATATCGCCGCAACTGCCTGACGACCATGAAACACCTGCTCGCCATATTGGCCCTCGCGCTCGCCTCGTTCGCCTGCCATGCCCGCTGCACCAGCAGCGACGTGTGGTCTGGAGACGACAAAAACCTGCACTTCGCAGCCGGAGTGGCTATCGCCGGCATTGTCACTACGTATACCGGCGACCCGTGGACAGGTTTCTATGCCAGCACCGCCGTCGGCTATGCCAAGGAGCTGGCAGACACTGTTACCGAGGGTGAATGCTCGCTGCAGGATTTTGCAGTGACCGCTGCCGGCTCGGCACTGGGAGCCTATATGGGGAATTTCGTCATTACGCACAACCAGGGACGGACGGTCGTAACCTACGCGGCACAATTCTAAGAGACACAAGGCGGGAACACTGCAGCACGCTCCCGCCGCAGAGATTCTGTGACGCCCCCCAGTCAATTTATTTACAATACACGCCAATATCAGAGGCGTGTCCATGACCGAGAACCGCGAACACCACTACACCGAGAATGTGCAGGATCATCTCCAGCAGGTGCAACACTTGCTGGAGAAACAGGCGTTGGTGGAAGCGGTGACGCACAACCAGGAATTGCCGCGCGACGAGCGGCACGAGCTACTGGACAAGATGCTGCACAAGCGCCATCTGGCCGAGCTGCACGAAAAGCTGGACGAACTGCACCCCGCCGATATCGCCTATATCCTGGAAGCGCTGCCCATCGAGCAGCGCCTGATGCTGTGGGATCTGGTGAAGGCGGACCGCGACGGCGAGATCCTGATCGAGGTTTCCGATGCGGTGCGCGAATCGCTGATCGCCACCATGAGCCGCGACGAGTTGGTGGTCGCGACGGAACAGCTCGACACCGACGAGATCGCCGACCTCGCCCCCGACCTGCCGCAGAACGTGATGCGCGACGTGTTCAAGTCGCTCTCCATCGAGGAGCGCGAGCAGTTGCGCGCGGCGATGTCGTATTCGGAAGATTCGGTCGGCGCGCTGATGGACTTCAACATGGTGCACGTGCGCGAGGACGTGACGCTGGAAGTCGTGTCGCGTTACCTGCGCCGTTTCGACGAACTGCCCGACCATACCGACCAGGTGTTCGTGGTGGACCGCGACGACCGTTTCAAGGGCGTGTTGCCGATCAACATGATCGTGGTCAACGAGCCGGAGATGGTGGTCGGTCAATTGATGTTGACCGATACCATCCGGCTGAATCCGGAAGAGAAGGCGGATCAGGCCGCGCAGTCGTTCGAGCGCTATGACCTGGTGTCGGCACCGGTGGTGGACGAGGACGGCAAGCTGGTCGGACGCGTGACGGTGAACGTGGTGCTGGACTTCATCCGCGCCGAATCGGAGAGCGACTTGCTGAACCAGGCCGGTCTGCGCGAAGAGGAGGACATCTTCGCCTCAGTGTGGAAATCGGCGCAGAACCGCTGGACCTGGCTGGCGCTGAACCTGTGCACCGCCTTCTTCGCCTCGCGCGTGATCGGCGAGTTCGAGGGCACCATCGAGAAGTTCGTGGCGCTCGCCACGCTGATGCCCATCGTCGCCGGCATCGCGGGCAACTCGGCGAACCAGACCACCACCATCATCATCCGCTCGCTGGCGTTGGGACAGATCACGCAGGGCAACGCGCGCCGGCTGATGCTCAAGGAACTGGCGATCAGCGGCCTGAACGGCCTGGTGTGGGGCGGTATCGCCGGCTTGTTCGCCTACTTCCTGTACCACAGCATCCCGCTCGGCATCGTGATGACCAGCGCGATGGTCCTCAACCTGACCGTGGGCGCCATCGTCGGCCTGGCCATCCCGCTGATCATGCAGAAACTGGGGCGCGACCCCGCCATCGGCTCCAGCGTGATGATCACCGCCATCACCGACAGCGGCGGGTTCTTCATCTTCTTGGGATTGGCGACGATCTTCCTGATTCACTGATTCGAATTCGAAGTGCCGCCCTCACAGGAACGGCTTGCTGTTCCACTTCTCCAGCTAGGCGGGCGGTGCCATTGCCCTGCCCATGCCGGATTGAGCCGGGCATCGCACTCCTAAACCGACGCGCGGCGTTGCTGCCAGCGCTGCAATCTGCCTTCCACCAGCGAGTACACCGAAGGCACGACCACCAGCGTAAGCAGGGTGGAGGAGATCATGCCGCCAATCACGGCGACCGCCAGCGGGCCGTTGGTTTCGGAGCCAGCACCGAACCCCAGCGCAGCAGGCAGCAGCGCGAGGATGATGGTGGCTGAGGTCATCAGCACCGGTCGCAAACGGATCGGACACGCGTTGCTCAGCGCCTGATCGATCTGCATGCCTTGTGCGCGGCGCTGGTTGGTCAGGTCGATGAGCAGGATGGAATTTTTCGCCACCAGGCCGATCAGCAGCACCAGCCCCACCATGGAGTAGATGTTCAGCGTGTGTCCGACCAGCCACAGGGCGGCGATGCCGCCGATGATGGCCAGCGGTTGCGCCACCATGATGATGAATGGCTGGATGAAAGAATTGAACTGGCTGGCCAGCACCATGTACAGCAGCACGATGGCCAGCACGAAGGCGAACAGCATGTAGCCCACGGTCTTGCCGAACTCTTCCGCCGCACCGATGAGTTTGACGCGATAACCCGCCGGCAGCATGCCGTCGGTGATCTCTTTCACTTTGCCGGTCGCCTCGCCCAGCGGCATGCTCGGCGTGGCATAGAAGGTGGCCGAGTACTGCAGGTCATAACGCCCCACCACCGCCGCGCCGAGTTTCTGCCCGAAGGTGGCCACGTTATCCAGGCGGACCATGCTGCCGTCGCGCGCGCGCAAGTAGATGCGCCGCATATCCAGCGGCTGGGTGAACGCGCCGTCCCCCGCCTTAAGGCGGATGTAGTAACGCTCGCCGTCTCCCGGTTCGTCGTTGTATTGCGCGACATCCACACCGCCGGTCAGGGTGTTGATCGCCGCCGCCACATCCTGCGCCGACACGCCCAGCGCTGCCGCCTTGGCCCGGTCGATATTGACGGAGAGTTGCGGTAGATCGAGTTGCAGGTCGAGATCGACGCGCCCCAGCTCGGGAACTTCCCTGGTCAGCTTGCGCTGCAATTCTTTTGCCAGCCGCGCCACCTCGTTGATGTTGTCGCCGGTGAGCACGAACTGCAGCGGCTCGCCGCGCTGCCCGCCGACATTCGATATCGGCGCGGGGAAGGCGCGAATACCGGGAATGGCCGCCAGCTCCTTGCGCAACTGCACCAGCAGCTCCTGCTGCGACAGCGTACGCTCACGCCGTGGCGTCATGCGCACACTGGAGAATGCCTGGTTCACTTGTCCAGCCGAGCCAAGACCGATGGCACTGAAGTTGGTCGCCACTTCGGGGTGCTTCGCCAATATCTTTTCCACCTCAGCCAGTTTTGCATTGGTGTATTCGATGGAAGAGCCGAGCGGCACTTTGCTGGACACCACGAAGCGCCCCTGGTCCTCGTCCGGCATGAAGGCCTTGCCGACCTTGGCGAAGAAGAAGCCGCTGGACAACACGATCAGTACGGTCAGCACCACCACTTTCCAGCGGTGCTGCAAAGCCCACGCCAGCATGCGGCGATAGAACTCGTCGAGCTTGTGGAACAGGCTGTCGAGTGCGTAATACACCCTGCCGTGTTGTTTCTCCACATTCAGGTAGCGCGAGCACAACATGGGTGTGAGGGTGAGTGAGACGAACAGCGACACCAGCACGCCGAAGCTCACCACCACCGCGAACGACTTGAAGAACATGCCGATGATGCCGCTCATGAAGACGACCGGTGCGAAGATGCAGACCAGCGACAGAGTAGCAGCCATCACCGCGAACACCACTTCGTTGCTGCCGTTGATCGCCGCATTGACTGGATCTGGATCGATCTCCTCGCGGTGGCGGAAGATGTTCTCCAGCACCACGATGGCGTCGTCCACCACCACCCCGATCAGCAGCAAGAGCGCCAGCATGGTCATGGCGTTGAAGGTATAACCGAGGAAATAGATGACGGCGATGGCGCCCAGCAGCGACACCGGGATCGCCAGCGCGATGATCAGCGTGGAGCGCAAGCTGCGCAGGAAGACCCACACCACGATGGCTGCCAGCAGGATACCCATCAGCAAGTGTTCCTTGAGCGAATCGATCATCTCCTGGATGAAGATACCGTCGTTGCTGGCGATGCGCAGGGTCATCCCCGGCGGTAGCGTGGGAATAATGTCCTTGTCGAGCCGGCTCTTGACCTCTTCCACGATCGCCACCGTGTTGCTGTTGGACACCTTGACCATACCAATGAGCACCGCCGGTTTGCCGTTGAAGCGCGCCAGCTGGCGGTAATCGGCCAGCCCGTCCTCGATGCGCGCGATGTCGCGCAACTGGATAGGTGCGCCATCGCGGTAGGCGATGGTCATGTGGCGCAATTCTTCCAACTGATGGAACTCCAGATCGAGCTTGAGCAGGTACTCGCTATAGTTGCCGACGAGGAAACCGCCAGGCAATTGCACATGTTCGCGGCCGAATGCCGCGGAAATATCCTGTGCCGTCAGATCCAGCGCCGCCATGCGTACCGGGTCGATGTGCACGCGGATGGTTCGGTCGCGCCGTCCGCCCAGCCGCACTTCGCCCACGCCGTCGATCGTCTCCAGCTTCTTCTTGATGACGTTGAGCGCATACTGGTTGAGCTGTTGCTGTGTGCGGTCGCCCTGCAAGGCCAACCACATGATCGGGCTGGAGCTGGTATCCATCTTGGCCACCACAGGAGGATCCGCATCCTTGGGCAGGCGGCGCAAGGTCTGGTTGACCTTGGCCTGGACCTCGTTGAACGCCACGTCCACGTTCTTTTCCAGACTGAAGGTGATCGCCACCACCGATACACCGGGCGAAGAACTGGATTGCACATGCTCGATACCCGGCACGCTGTTCACCGCCGTTTCGATCACATTGGTGACACTCATGTCCACGCTTTCCGGATTCGCACCGCGCAACGTGGTCGTCACGGAAATGATGGGGAACTCGATCTTGGGGAACTGATCGACACCGACGCGCTGATAGGCGATAAAACCGGTCAGCATCAACACGCCGCTCAGCATGAAAGCAAAGACGTGGCGCTTGATGGATAACTCGGGCAGATTCATGAAGTGTGTTCGAAAGGGAGAAAGGTTACTGTTTCGCGGCAGTGTTCGTCACCGTCACCGCCGCCTGGTCGGTCAGGAATCCCGCGCCATCCACCACTACCGTTTCGTCTGCCTGCAAACCGCTGGTGATCTCCGTTCGTCCGTTCTGTGTGATGCCGACCTGCACCACACGTTGCAGTGCTTTGCCGCCCTGCACCACATATACCACCTTGCCCGCGGGGCGCAGGATCACGCTCTGCTCCGGCACGGTCACTGCATCCTTGTGCGCTTCCAGCAGCACCGAGGCCGTCACCGTCGCCCCCGGACGCCAGGCACCGGGATTGTCGAACATGACAAAAGCATCGAAGGCTCGATTGTTAGCGCCCGCCATCGGGCGGATCTCGGTGATCTTGCCCGTCAACGTTGCGCCATCCCCTGCAGCGTTGATGCGTGCTTCCATGCCGCGCTGCACCTGCCCGGACAGGGTCTCCGGGAAAGGCAGACGCGCGCGCAGTTTTTTCAGCGACACCACCTGGAACATCGGATCGCCCAACTTCACGTACTGTCCGGGAACTGCGGTCTGTTTCTCCACACGCCCGTCCACCGGAGAAACGACATTGGTCTTGCCGACATTGCGCGCGGCCAAACCAAGTTGCGCACGCGCACCCGAAAGTTGATTCTGCATGGCGGCATTTTGCGCGATTGCGTCGTCCAGCGCCGCCTGCGAAATGAAATTCTGCTCGCGCAATTGCTTCAGGCGTTCCAGGTTGCGCATCTGGTTTCCGCCCAAGGTCTCCACGCGTTTCGCCTCTGCCTGAGCCGCCTGCTGCGACAACCCGGCATCCCGAGCGTCGAGCACAGCCAGCACTTGCCCTGCCTTCACTTCGCTGCCTGCTACGGCACGCACCTCCGCCACACGCCCAGCCACTTCGGCCGAGATGATGGGATCAGCCAGGCTTTCCAGTGCGCCGACCGACTCTTCCAGCAACTCCATCGTGTGCAACTCGCTCTGCGCTACAGTCACGGGGATGGCGGGAATCTCAGCTTTCTTTTCTGTACCTTTCTTGTCACACGCCGCCAACAGCAGCAATGGCAATAGAAAACACAGCTGGAGATTCTTTGTGTTCATGCGCTCACCTTAACAAGTGCGTTTGAAACTTAATGGGGAAAACGAAACAACGAGATATATACCCATCCCCGACTCGGGAATGATTATATGAACAAAACAGATGCGGTTCGCTGAAGAGACTCAACAAACTCTGGGTAGAAATATGCTCCACCTCCGCAAAATACGGAGGACGCAGAAAGGGCGAAACGCAACGAACCCGGCGCCCGCCCCAATCTACGAGCTTAGGCGCCGAGGATGCCTTTTCCTGCAACAGGAGCAGCAGCCTTCGCTACAGCCTTCTTAGCAGGTTTTTTTGCCGCTACTTTTTTAGCAGCTGGTTTCTTCGCTGCCACTTTTTTCGCTGCCACTTTTTTCGCTGCCGGTTTCTTGGCGGCTACTTTTTTAGCGGCTGGCTTTTTCGCTGCCACTTTTTTCGCTGCCGGTTTCTTGGCGGCTACTTTTTTAGCGGCTGGCTTCTTCGCTGCTGCTTTTTTCACTGCCGGTTTCTTGGCGGCTACTTTTTTAGCGGCCGGCTTCTTCGCTGCTGCTTTTTTCACTGCCGGTTTCTTGGCGGCTACTTTTTTAGCAGCTGGCTTCTTCGCTGCAGTCTTCTTCACTGCGGTTTTCTTGGCGGCGGCTGGCTTCTTCGCTGCTACGGCTTTCTTTGCAGCAGGCTTCTTCGCGGCAGCCTTCTTGGTAGTGGTGCTCTTTGCTTTGGTTGTTGCAGCCATTTTCATTCCTTATAAAAATTGATGGACTAACCAGTGACAACATTGCGTGCACCAACTGCACTCCCAATGCGTCTTTCGACTACTTGAAATCTCCCAACACGCACGGTGACTGCATTCTATGCGCGATTAAAAAAAATGCGCAACACTTTTATGCATATTTCGCGAAATAATTTCACGCGACGATTTTCTCTGCAGCGTAGAGCTGGCGGACTGTTTCGCGCTCCCGGACAAGGTGCACTTCTGCTCCATCCACCATCACTTCGGCTGCTCGCGGACGCGTGTTGTAGTTGGAACTCATGCTCATTCCGTACGCCCCGGCCGACATCACGGCCAGCGCATCGCCTTTATCCACGGCCATCTCGCGACCATGCCCGATAAAATCGCCGGTCTCGCAGATCGGCCCGACCACCTCGTAATGCTGCGTCGCGCCGCGCTCTTTTTTGCACTGGCAGGATGGCGTGATAAGCATCGTAAAGCGCCGGACGCATGAGGTCGTTCATCGCCGCATCGACGATGGCGAAGTTCTTTTCTTCGCCGTGCTTGAGGTATTCGATGCGCGTGAGCAGCACCCCGGCATTGCCGACCAGCACCCGCCCCGGCTCGACGATGATCTTTTCGGAACGCCCCTTGAGCGCGCCCAGCAAGGCTTGCGCGTACTCGGCGATGGAAGGCGGGGTCTCGTCGTCATAGCGTATACCCAGCCCGCCGCCCAGGTCGAGATGCTCCAGAACGATGCCCGCTGCGGCCAGTTGATCGACCAGCACCAGCACTTTTTCCGCTGCCGCGATGAACGGGCTGACCTCGGTGAGTTGCGAACCGATATGGCAATCCATGCCGGTGATGCGCAGATGCGGCATGGACGCCGCTTTACGGTACAGCGCCAGCGCTTCGGTGTAGGCCACGCCGAACTTGTTCTGTTTGAGGCCGGTGGAGATGTAGGGATGGGTCTTGGCATCCACATCCGGGTTCACGCGCAAACTGATCGGCGCAATCTTGCCCATGCTGCCCGCCACCTCGTTCAGCCGGTCCAGCTCGGGGGCCGACTCGACGTTGAAGCAGAGTATCCCTGCTTCCAGCGCTTGCCGCATTTCGGCCTCGCTCTTGCCCACGCCGGAGAACACCACCTTGTTCGCCGCACCGCCCGCCGCCAGCACGCGCTGCAGTTCGCCGCCGGAGACGATGTCGAAACCGGCACCCAGGCGCGCGAACAGGTTGAGGATGGCCAGGTTGGAGTTGGCCTTCACCGCGTAGCAGATGAGATGGTCGCGGCTCTTGAACGCCTCGGCAAACTGGCGATAGCCGTCGCTCAATGCGGCACGCGAATAGACGTAGCAGGGCGTGCCGAAACGCTGCGCGATCTCGCCCAGGGCAACGTTTTCGGCGAACAGCTGGTCTTGCTGGTAATGAAAATATTGGTTCATGGTTATTTGTTGCTTTCGGGTTTATCGGTAGATGGTTGTGCAGGAGCCGCCTGCGGTGTCGCCGCCGGCACCGGGGGCAAGCGCAACGGACCTTTGCGTCCGCAACCTTGCAGGATGATGGTCAACAGCAACATAATGCCGACGGTACGCATGGCTTCATCTTTCTAAAAAGTTGGGAATCGAAACGAGCGGGATTATATGACGGAAAGCCCAGGCAACGAACCGAGCAGCGCGCTGTTCGCCCGCATCCAGCAGATGGTGAGCGAGCGCGGCGTGGACATCCGCCAGCACCTGAACGGCAACGCGCTGCGTCTGGACTTCGCCGACGGCCAGCGCATGCTCATCAACTTCGATCCACAAACCAGCAACGTGTGGCTGGCAGCGCGCTCCGGCGGCATTGAGTTCATCCAGCGCGACGGCAGTTGGCGCGCACACGACCAGAGCGAACTCCTTAGCAAGCTGCGCGAGATCATGGAACAGATTATCGCCAGCAACCCGCTCAATGCGCGCGCACCCAGCGCGCAGCGCCCGCAACCCATCCATCCTGCCCCCGTCATCTACTACGAAGTGAAGCAGAGCCACGGGCTGCGCAACGTGCTTATCCTGCTGCTGGCCGGCGTGTTCGGCTTCTGGGCCGCGTTGCGACTGATGCAGCCGCATGCCCCATCCCAGACGCAGGCACTGTCTCTCAACAAACCGGATGCCCGCCTCCAGTGCGAGGGCAGCTACCCGGCCAACGGCAGCGTCACCCTGTTCCCGGGAGGTCCGCTGCGCGTCGATGGCCCGAACGACCCCGAGATCATGCTCAAGAACGATCACGCCCATCCCGTCCTGCTGATCCTCTCCGCGCCGCAGACCGCCATCCCTGCCCTGTCGGTATTGGTGCATGCGAGACAGAGCGCCACGCTGCACTTGCCTCCCGGGCAATATGACATGATGTTCAGTGTCGGCAGCACTTGGTGCAATCCGCGCAGCGGCTTCTCCGATGGCCATCTCCTGAAATTCGACAAACCCCTGATCGTGCAGATGGACAAACCGGTGCAGCTCACCATGCAGTCTTCGGGAGCGGGTGCGGAAGATTTCCAGCTGTTCCTCAGAACGGCCAATCCCGAGGCGTCATTGCCGCCGCCCACCTTCTCCGGCGACGGCAGCATGGAAGTGCAACGCCAGGCCAACGGGCATTTCTACCTTCCCGCCACCATCGAGAACGTGCCGGTCACTTTCATGGTGGATACCGGCGCCTCCGTCACCTCCATCTCCAGCGATATCGCGCGGCAGGCCGGCATCCGCAATTGCAAGGAGGTTCAGTTCCAGACCGCGAACGGCACCGCAACCGGTTGTATCGCCCTCGTGCCGCACATGACGCTGGGCAATTTCGTATTGGAGAACATCACCGTCGCGGTGATGCCCAACATGGAGACCAACCTGCTCGGCGCGAATGTGCTGCGCAATTTCCAGGTGAGCCAGAGCGACAGCAGCATGCTGATCGGGCGCCGCTGATATAGGACATCTAATGACAGAAAGCGAATTCAACGAACTGGCCGATGCCGTCTTCGCACGCATCGAGCAAACCATCGACGGCAGCGATTTGGACATCGATTACGACAGCAACGGCCACGTGCTGGAGATGGAGTTTGCGGACGGCGGCAAAGTCATCGTCAACCGCCATGTGCCGAATCGGGAGATATGGCTGGCCGCCAGATCGGGCGGCTTCCATTACGCACTGCGGGATGGATGCTGGTTCAGCCAGCGCGACGGCAGTGAGCTGTTCGCCAAGCTGGGCGAACTGGTGCAGATCGGGGCGGGAACGAAGCTAACTTTCTAGCTGCGGAGGGTGCCAAGCGAAAGGTATTCTTTCATCTGGGAGGAGACTACTGGGAATCGCGTCCTGTCCGCCTGGCAGGACGAACTCTAAGACCGATCGCGCCACTTGGGAATGCGTCATATTGCCGCAGGGATCCGCAGCCCTATGCGCTTACTCGGCCACTCCATAGCTGCGCAGTTCTGCGCGACACTGCTTGTAGTCCGGGCACGCGCTTTCCACCACGCTCCAGAAGGCGGGCGAGTGGTTCATCTCGACCAGATGCGCCAGCTCATGCACCACCACGTAATCGATCAGGTGCAGCGGCATCTTCACCAGCTGCCAGTTCAGGCGCACCACCCCGTGTGCGGTACAGCTGCCCCACTGGGTACGTGCCGCAGACAGCTTGATCTCGCGCGGCGCCACCTGCAGCTGCGGCGCAAAATGCTCCACGCATTCCGCGAACACGCGCAAGGCTTCGCTGCGGTACCACTGCGTCACCGATTTCTCGATCTCCGCCGCCTCCGCCCCCACGCCTGCGGGCACATGCAATATCTCGCCGTGCAACTGCGGCACTGCCCCGCGCGCTCTGGGCGTCAGTTGTAGCGTAAATTCCTCGCCGCGGAACGGGATGCGCGCGCCCTCCGCCCAGCAGATCGGCGGTGCTTTCTTCGATTGCCAGCTGTCCAGTTTTTCGACCACCCAGTCGGCTTTGTCCTGCAGCACGCTATGCAGCCATTTTTCGGAAGCGCGCAACGGCACGTTGACGGTGAGGCCGCGCTCGTCGATGCGCAGGCCGATGCTGCGGCGCCTGCCGCTGCGTTTGAGGGTGTAGCTGATTTCTTTGCCGGAAAGGTGGATGTTGCGTTGTTCTACGACAGATACGGGCGTCGCACGGAGCTGCTTGAACATCAGCCGATGCGCTCCATCTCGCCCTCGATCCAGTCTTCCACGCGGCGGTTGATCTCGTCCGCCTTGAGCCCCTTGGGATCGATGGGTTGGCCGATGCTCAGCACGATGGTACCGGGATGTTTGAGAAAGGAGTTGCGCCCCCAGAACTTGCCCGCGTTATGCGCCACCGGCACCACCGGCGCCCCGCTCGCTTCACCCAGCATGGCGCCGCCCAGTTTGTATTTGCCGCGCTACGCCATAAGGCATGCGGGTGCCTTCGGGAAAGATCACTACGCAAAAGCCCTTGCGCAAACGATCCTTGCCCTGCTCCAGCAATTGGCGCATCGCCTGTTTGCCCTTGCTGCGGTCGATGGCGATAGGACTGGTCACCGCCAGCCCCCAGCCGAAGAACGGCAGCCACAGCAGCTCGCGCTTGAGCACCCACACCTGCGGCGGGAACACGGTCTGCAGTGCGAACGTCTCCCATGCCGATTGGTGTTTGCACAGCACGATGCACGGCTGTTGCGGGATGTTCTCCGCACCACGCACTTCCATCTTGATGCCGCAGATCATTCGCAACATCCACATGGTGCTGTAGGCCAGGCCGGAGGCGACACGGTAGCGTGTATGCGGCTTGAGCGGGAAGGTGAACACCACCATCGAAGCGTAGATGGGCGTCCAGACCAGCTGCACCACAAAGAAGATCAAAGAGCGGATGAACGTCATAGCAAAGTCGCCACCACCGCCGCCAGATCGGGATAGATCAAAGTGCCTGCGGGCAAGCCGCCGGTGGCCTGGGTCTTGGCACCCTTGCCGGTAAGCACGAGCATGGGCTGCGCCTCCACCCGCGCTGCCGCTTCCAGGTCGCGCAGTGAATCGCCGACGGCGGGCACGCCTTTCAGATGGACACCGTAGCGCACCGCGATCTCCTCCAGCATGCCGCTCTTGGGCTTGCGGCAGCCGCAGTTCGAGTCGCTGGTGTGCGGGCAGAAGAACACCGCATCGATACGCCCGCCGAGCTGCGCGCAGGCCTTGTGCATCTTGTCGTGGATGGCGTTCAGCGTCGGCATGTCGAACAGGCCGCGCCCGATGCCGGACTGGTTGGTCGCCACCACCACGCGATAATCAGCCTGGCACAGGCGGGCAATGGCTTCCAGACTGCCGGGGATGGGCTTCCATTCTTCCGGATTCTTGATGAACTGGTCGGAGTCGAAATTGATGACGCCGTCGCGGTCGAGGATGATCAGTTTGCTCATGCTGCCAGTTTCGAGATGTCGGCGACCTGGTTCATAAGGAGTCCCAGATGTTGCAGCAGCACTGCGCGATTCATGCGCAAGTCCTTGTCTTCCGCCATCACCATCACCTTATCGAAGAAATCGTCGATAAACGGCTTCAGCGTGACCAGTGTCTTTAGGTTGTTGCTGTAATCTCCA
Organism: uncultured beta proteobacterium; assembly: GCA_963715005.1. Lineage (GTDB taxonomy): Bacteria > Pseudomonadota > Gammaproteobacteria > Burkholderiales > Gallionellaceae > Sideroxyarcus. The sequence goes on from CAVQQO010000001.1 coordinate 210,710, forward strand.
CGCTCGAAATAGCTACGCGCCATAGGCGTGATGTCCTGTATGGCCTGATGTAGCTCGCGCTCGGCGGCATCTTTGAGCAACAAGGGTTGCACTGCCTGCCCTGTAAAATCCCAGCCCAACTCTTCCTGGTTCTTGCGCATGATGTTCTGCACGCGCTTGTTGGCTGCCGCCAGATCCTTGGCCACCGCCAGCGCCGCGAAAGTGCGCACACCCTGCAAGCGCGGCAACACCTCATGCAGACGGCCGTTCAGCACGGCCAGCACCGCCTCGATATGCGCCACATCGAAACTGCGGTCGCGCAGATAGCCGCGCAGGCGGTCCATCATGAATCCTTCCACATCCGCCGCCACCGTCTCGTTCAACATCCCCTTGGGGAAGTTTTCCGCAGCGGCCTTGAGCAGCGCGGGCAACGGCAGATCGAGCGGCGTCTCGATCAGAATGCGCAGGATACCCAATGCCTGACGGCGCAGGCCGAACGGGTCCTTGTCGCCGGTCGGCACCTGGCCGATGCCGTAGATGCCGATGATCGTCTCCAGCTTGTCCGCCAGCGCCACCGCGCATGCCACGGCCCCCACCGGCACGGAATCTCCGGCGAAGCGCGGGTGGTAATGCGCCTCGATGGCGTTCGCCACTTCCAGGTCTTCGCCGTCATGGAACGCGTAATAGCGCCCGATGATGCCCTGCAACTCGGGAAACTCGCCCACCATGTCGGTCAGCAGATCGGCCTTGCACAGACGCGCCGCCAGCTCGGCATTGGCCTTGTCCGCATCCAGCAGGCGCGCGATGGTGCCCGCCAGCGTGGTGATGCGTTCAACGCGCTGCAACTGTGTGCCCAGCTTGTTGTGATACACCACGCTGCCGAGTTTCTCGACGCGCGACTCCAGCTTCTGCTTGCGGTCCTGGTTGAAGAAGAAACGCGCATCGGCCAAGCGCGGGCGCACCACGCGCTGGTTGCCTTCGATGATGTGATGCGGATCGCTCACCTGCATGTTGGAGACGATGAGGAACTTGTTCAGCAGCTTGCCGGTACTCGCCATCCAGCAGCGGAAAATATTTCTGGTTCTGCTGCATGGTGAGGATCAGGCATTCCTGCGGCACCTCGAGGAATTCTTTCTCGAATTCGCCGACGTACACCTCCGGCCATTCGACCAGCCCAGTCACTTCGTCCAGCAGCGTGCTCAGCACACTGCGTTCCTCGTTGGACATGGACAGCAGTTTCTCCAGATCGAAATTGGCATGCCCCACCCAGATCGCTTCGTTCTGTTCGGCCAGTTCGTCCAGGCGCGCCACGATGCTCTCGCGCCGCTGCGCGAAACTGGCGATCACACGCCCGTCGCGCGCCAGGATCGCTTCATAGTCGTCCGCATGTTCGATGGTGACGCGCTCGCTGCACAGGAATCGGTGGCCACTGGTGACGTTGCCGCTGGACAGCCCCAGTATCTCCGCCGCTATCACACGACTGCCGTGCAAGATGGTCAGGCCATGCACCGGACGCACGAACTGGTGTTCGGAATCGCCCCAGCGCATCAGCTTCGGCACCGGCAGTTTCTTCAAAGCCTGGATCACGATGTCCTGCAGATACTCGTCCAGCGACTTGCCCTTCTGTTCGACGCGCGCCACGAAGTATTCCGCCTTGCCCTCACCCACACGCTGCAACTGTGCCAGCGTGACATTGACCGAGCGCATGAAACCTTCCAGCGCCTTGGTCGGCTTGCCTTCGGCATCCAGCCCCGCGCTCACCGCCGGGCCTTTGCGTTCGATGATGCGGTCGGGTTGCTGCAGCGCGACTTCGGTGATGCTCAGCGCCAGACGGCGCGGCGTCGCATACGGCGTCAAGGCACTCGCCTCGTTCAGCAGCGCCTGCTCTTTCAAGGCCGCGAACACCTCGTTGGCAAAAGTCGTCGAAAGTTTTTCCAGCGCCTTCGGCGGCAACTCTTCCGTCAGCAGTTCGATCAATAACGTCTGTCTCATTTCTTCCCCCCGACCTTAGCCATCGGGAAACCCAATGCTTCGCGCGAATCGTAATAGGCCTGCGCCACTTGACGCGCCAGGGCGCGCACTTTGCCGATGTAGGTGGCGCGCTCGGTGACCGAGATCGCCCCGCGCGCATCCAGCAGGTTGAAGGTGTGCGAGCACTTCATCACCATCTCGAAACCCGGCAGCGGCAAGCCCGCGTCCATCAGGCGCTTGGCTTCGCTCTCGTATTCGTTGAAATGGCGGAACAGCATCTCGACGTTGGAATGCTCGAAGTTGTATTTGGATTGTTCCACTTCGTTCTGGTGGTACACGTCGCCGTAGGTGACAACGGTGTCGCCGTTCTTCGCCCACACCAGATCGTAGACGTTCTCCACGCCTTGCAGATACATGGCCAGGCGCTCCAGACCGTAAGTGATCTCGCCCAGCACCGGCTTGCAGGTGAGCGAACCGACTTCCTGGAAATAGGTGAACTGCGTGACTTCCATGCCGTCCAGCCACACTTCCCAGCCGAGACCCCATGCGCCCAGGGTCGGCGATTCCCAGTCGTCCTCGACGAAACGGATGTCATGCTCGCTGGTGTTGATACCCAATGCGCGCAGACTGTCGAGATACAGTTCCTGGATGTTGTCGGGGGAAGGCTTCAGCACCACCTGGTACTGGTAGTAGTGCTGCAGACGGTTGGGATTCTCGCCATAGCGCCCATCTTTGGGGCGGCGCGAAGGTTGCACATAGGCGGCGCGCCAGGGCTCGGGGCCGATCGCGCGCAGGAAGGTCGCCGTATGGAACGTGCCAGCGCCGACTTCGATGTCGTAGGGTTGCAGCAGCGCGCAGCCCTGCTTGTCCCAGAATTGCTGCAGCGTCAGGATGACTTGCTGAAAAGTCGGCCCGTGGCCGACTTTCGGTGAAGACTCATGCGCGGAGCGCGTGATGTCGGAGCCAAAAGTACTCATGGATGAAAACCCGCATGGTTTGCGAAAGGCCGCATTTTACGGGTTCCAGCGCGTTACGTCACGCCGCATAACGCCAGCTTTTCGGCGCGGGACATGGCCTTGATCTCCAGCTCGCGCTTCAAGGCGGAGGATTTGTCGGCGCAGGGTTCCTGGTACAACAACTGCAACGGCGTCCGGCCCCGGGTGTATTTGGCGCCTTCGCCGGCGTTATGGGCGGCGAGGCGCTTGGCGAGGTCGTTGGTGATGCCGCAGTAGAGGGTGTGGTCGGAGCATTGGAGGAGGTAGCAGGTCCAGGTGTTGTTGTTCTGTGATTTCATTTGCCGAATTTTATAGCCGTTCGTGACTGAAAACCTGAGACCGTTCGTCCTGAGCTTGTCGAAGGATGGGCGAAGCCCGCTGGTTTTGGTAATTTAAAACCAACACCGTCGGGGGTAGCCCGACAGCTAGTCACTTTTTCTTGCTTCGCCAAAGAAAAAGTAACCAAAAAGAAGGCGACCCCGGCGCGCCGCCCCTTCGGGGTTCCCTGCGTTGCTCGACTGGTCAGGCGGCTGCGGAACTCGCGCTACGCGCTCAAACAGTCCTCGCCGAAATCCCCTGACCAGCCTGCGCTACTCGGCGGCGCACAGGGGAGGGGAAAAACGAAACCCAAAACCACGCGTGGGCACTTCGTGCCCACCATACAGGGCAGCCTCGGCTCTATCACTTAACCGCATTATTTCGATGCGCAAACTTGTTATGTGGATCACCCTCCAAAGATTGTGAGGTAAAAAGTAAATTCCCCGCATCTAAATTGAAATCTGTATGTTTAAAACCACGTACCGATTGACTCTTGTCTGGCTCGATCAATTTGTAATCGACAGCCAAGCTCATAACAATTCGCCCCTTAATTTCATTGCCTAAACTGACACGATTTTGGATAACATCCCTAATCGGAACAAACCATTCTTGAACACCCAGTTTCGGGACAATAGCCGTAGCGAACTTCTGTTGCTCCGCCCCATCGATCAAATAAATCTTGGGCGGTATTGAAATCATCTCTCCCTTGTCGCTTCTTATCACAACCATAACAGCCTCTAATACCTTTTCAGGCATTTTGAGGAAGACATCGTTTTTGTCTGACAAATTTTTTATGCTGATCAACAAGCCATAAACACCATTGTCGCTATCTCTCAAAATCTCCATTTGATATTCAAGACCACTTTCTTTGTCGAGGCCTTTAGTAATTTGGGATTTCAGTGGTTCATGCTCTGCTGCATTCACACTAGTGACAAGCCAGATCGTGCATATTAGTAAGAGATATCGCCATTTCATGGTTTCCTCCTAAGACAGATTTCAATGTACCGGAGTCAAATTGTTTTGACCAGGGAGGGCAACTTGTTGCTCTCCCTACAGTTTTGATCTTTGCTCTTCCTCCCCTGTGCGCAGCCGAGTAGCGCAGGCTGGTCAGGGGTGATCGGCGAGGACTGTCTGAGCGCGTAGCGCGAGTTCCGCAGCCGCCTGACCAGTCGAGCAACGGAGGGAACCCGAAGGGCGGCAAACCGGGGTCGCCTTTTCTTTGGTTACTTTCTTTTTGGCGAAGCAAAAGAAAGTGACTAGCTGTCGGGCTACCCCCGACGGTATTGGCTTACCCGCCATGCAGCAAGCAACATCACCCCAATCAACACCAGCATCCCCGCATTCCCCCACCACACATACGGCGTACTGCCCACATACCCCTGCACTTCGGCAGTAAGCACCCCCTCCTCATGCTGCGGCAACATAGCCTGCACCCGCCCATCCACGCTAATCACAGAGGTGACACCAGTGTTGGTAGCGCGCAACATCATGCGCCCCGTTTCCAGCGCGCGCATCTGCGACAGCTGGTTGTGCTGCATGGCGGCGTGCGAATCGCCGTACCAGGCGTCGTTGGTGACGTTCACCAGCAAGCGTGGCTTGCGGCAGCGCGCGGATGATCTCTTCGCCGAAAGCATCTTCGTAGCAGATGTTCACGGCGACCTTCTGTCCGGCGACATTGAGCGGCGCCTGGTGCGGGCCGCCGCTGGTCTGGTCGCCCATCGGGATCTGCAGCACGTCGTTGATGAGCCAGCCTAACACGCTGCGCAGCGGGATGAATTCGCCGAACGGCACCAGGTGGTTCTTGCGGTAGTGTTGACTCTCGGCGCTGCCGAGCGAATAGACACTGTTGTAGTAGTTGCCGTCTTCCTTCTCGAATGCGCCGATGAGGATGTCGCCTCCGTTGCGGCGTGCATGGTTGCCGAGGAGGAACTCGTAGGTGTCCGGCACGTTGTTGCGCAGCAGCGGCAGCGCGGTCTCGGGCATCACGATAAGCTTGGCATCGCTACTGTCGGCGAGTCGGCGGTAGGTCTCCAGGATGTCGAGGAGGCGCCCCTCGTCGAACTTCTCGTCCTGCGCGATGTTGCCTTGCAGCAGGCTGACCTTGATCGGTTCGCCTTGCGCTTGCGTCCAGCCGACATGGCTCAGCGCCGCACCGCACACCCACAGGGCGAGCAAGCCCGCGAGAGCGATCTTGACCTGCCTGCCCCAGCGGACACTTTGCAGAAACAACAATAGCCCCGCGCTCACCGCCACGGTGAGCGAAACGCCGAACACGCCGAACAGTGGCGCATAGCCGGCCAGCGGGCTGGCCGGCACTTGCGAGTAACCGACCGAGAGCCACGGGAAGCCGGTGAACAGCAGGCCGCGCAGCCATTCGGCTAGCGTCCAGATCGCGGGCATCACGAGCAGTATCCAAGCACCGTTCGCCCTGAGCTTGTCGAAGGGAGGTCGTTCATGGTTCGACAAGCTCACCACGAACGGCCTCATTTTCGCCTGCACATAGCCCGCCAGCGCAGGCAGCGCGGCGTTCACTGCGGCGAACAGCCCAGTAGCCAAAGCCGCGAGAACGGGATGCATGTAGCCGTAGTCGTGCAGCGCCACATAGATCCAATGGATGCCGACGCAGAACAACCCCATGCCGAAGGAAAAGCCCAGCCATGCGGCTTGGGCGGGACGCTCGGCCCGGCTCCACAACCAGAACAGCACTACGAGTGAAAAGACAGGTAGCGGGAAGATACCGAACGGTGCGAAGCCGAATACGGCAAATGCGCCTGCGAGCAAGGCGATCAGATAGGGCGAGGTCAGGATTTTTTGCATGAAACCGTGAAAGCGAATTGATTCGCCGCATTATACGGTGTAACTTCGCGCCACCTCCGTAGGAACCTTGCCATGCTGGACTTCACCGAATACACCAAGATCTTCATCAGCCTGTTCGCGATCATCGATCCGGTCGGGATCATTCCCATCATCATCGCGTTCACCGCCGGCATGACGGCGCAGCGGCGCGAGCGCGTGGGGCGCGTGGCATCGATCTCGGTCTTGATGATCCTGATCGCCGCCTTGCTGCTGGGCGAAGCGATACTGGAATTCTTCGGCATCAGCATCCATTCCTTCCGCACGGCGGGCGGCATCCTGCTGCTGTTGATGTCCATCAACATGCTCATCGGCGACAAACCAAAACTGTCACCCAACGAGAGTGCCGATGGGGATGCCACGACTTCCGTCGCCATCGTACCGCTCTCCACGCCGCTGCTGGCAGGCCCCGGCGCGATCAGCACGGTGATCCTCGACGCGCACAAAGGCAGTCATGCGGGGCACTACGGCGCGATGGCGCTGGTTCTCATCCTGCTGAGTTTCACGGTCTGGGTCACTTTCCTCATCGCACCGTGGGTCTCGCAACGCTTGGGCAAGATCGGCAGCAACATCGTCACCCGGTTGATGGGCTTGCTGCTCGCAGCCATCGCCGTCGAATTCATCGCGGGCGGCCTGCGCGGCCTGTTCCCAACATTAGGTCCAGCATTAGGTTAAATCATGGAAAAAATCAGACTCTCAAAACTCATGTCCGAACAGGGACTCTGCTCGCGCCGCGAAGCGGACGACTACATCGCCAAAGGCTGGGTGAAAGTGGACGGCGAGACCGTCAGCGAACTCGGCACCAAGATCCTGCCGACGCAGAAGATCACGCTGGAAAAAGCGGCCCAGGCCAAGCAGCAAGGCCGCGTCACCATCCTGCTGCACAAGCCGATGGGCTATGTCTCAGGCCAAGCCGAACAAGGCTACAAACCCGCCATCGTGCTCATCGAAGCCGCGACGCGCTGGGAAGAAGATAAAACGCCGCAACGCTTCCACCGCAGCCAGATGCTCAACCTCGCCCCCGCCGGACGCCTCGACATCGACTCCACCGGCTTGCTGGTGCTGACGCAGGATGGCCGCGTCGCCAAACAACTCATCGGCGAAGACTCGCCCATCGAAAAAGAATATCTGGTGCGCGTGCAAGGCAAGATCGACACCAACGGACTGGCGATGCTCAATCACGGCCTCTCGCTCGACGGCAAAAAACTCAAACCCGCCAAAGTGAGCTGGCAGAACGACGACCAGTTGCGCTTCATTCTGGTCGAGGGCAAAAAACGCCAGATCCGCCGCATGTGCGAGATGGTGGGATTGAGAGTCACCGCGCTGAAACGCGTGCGCATCGGCAGAGTACGCTTGGGCGATTTGCCGGTGGGGATGTGGCGGTATTTGCGCGAGGATGAGAAGTTCTAGTTGTCAGCAACTGGTTCGCAGATGGATGACCGAACTTGGCAGTTGGCATGAAGGGAGTGAATCACATGAAGCTATGGCTTTCAGCCGAACAGATCAACCGATTAGCTGCAGATCCGAACCACTGCACCCGAATCGGACTGGCGTTGAAAGTTGATGCGTCCCGTCCGTATGTACCTGAAGACTATACCCAGCTCTACTTCACGCCGCTCTATGCCTCCCTCAGCTTCGAGCAGCGCCTGCGTTACAACCAGCTTTTCGGTTTGCGGATCAATGAATACATCATGATGCTGGAGGCTGATCTGGTGGAAAGGCTACTCACACCACTGCTCCGCCTGCCCCCAGTCGCTGGCGATGCTGCGCTGGTGCAGGCCATCACCACCATGATTCGTGAAGAGAAAGGGCATTTCGTCTCCTTTGCGGCACTCAACCGCACCTGCCGCCCCGATCTTTATCGGCCCGGTGAGAATCGCCTGTTTTCGCGATTGCCGGTTTGGACGCGCGCCATGTTCCAGATCGCGGGCCTGCTGTCCAACCGCCTCTCATTCGCCTTGTGGTATCTGATGGCCATGGAGGAATCCTCCATGGCTCTGGCGCGAGACATGGCTCTTCGCCCCGAAACTGAAACCCTGGGAATGCTTGATCCGGCATTTGTCTCGGTGCATCACGAACACATGAAGGACGAGGCGCGCCATCTCCATATCGATGGCAGATTGATTGATCTGTGTATAGGCACCAGCACAAAGCTTCAAAGAAAATTAAATGCGCGGCTGTTCCAATTCATGCTGACCGGCGTCACGCGCCCGACCCGTGGCGGCTCGGGTGTCATGGTCATCCGCCAACTGGTGCGCGACATGCCCGAGCTGGCCACCCGCGAGGAAGAAATGATCCGGGCGGTGCTGTCATTGAAAGACAGCAAGCCTTTTCAGGAAAGCCTGTTCAACCGTCACATCATGCCGATCACATTCAGGGTATTCGATGACACAGCAGAACTGGCAACACTGGGAGAAAGGATGATTGGTTATGACCGTCGCTGAATTGCAACAACTGGAAAAGCCCAGCGTCTTCTCCCTGTGGCTGAATGCCTTGCCGTTCCTGCACCTTGTTTCCGGCGTTGCTGCAATTCTATGGCTATGTGATACGACAGGAGGCAAGCTGATACTGTTGATGATCTGGGTTTACCTGCTGCCACCGCTCGCATCCCGTCTGTTGCTCGTACTCTTCGGTCGCCCGGAAGGCCGCTTCACGCAAGATACATCTGCCTATCGCGTTTGGTGGGTGCTGACGCAATGGCAAATCCTGTTCAATCGCCTGCCTTGGTTGGAAGAATTGCTGCGCCTGGTTCCCGGCTTGTACGCATTTTGGATCACCCTGTGGGGCGGAAGTCTCAGTCCCTTCGCCTATATCGGGCCGAGAGTCTTGATCACCGACCGCCATGCCATTCGCGTTGGACGCGGCGCTGTGCTGGGTATGCAGAGCATATTGGCCGGACATCTAGTCATACGGAACGAGGCTGGCCGCTGGCTGGTCCTGGCAGCCGCCCCCATCGTCGAACCCGATGCAGTCGTTGGAGGAGACGCAAGGCTGGGCCCCGGTGCAATTCTGCGCACAGGACAGATGTTGCCCACAGGCTGCCACATCAATCCTTTCGACGAATGGCCGCGCCGCAGGAAAAATACGGATAATGAATGAGCAACGCCTGCCGTTTTCTATCACTTCGCCCACCTGAACTGGAGAAATACCCATGACCCGACTCTTGCCTGCCTTATTGATGACCTTGCTGTTTGCCCTGCCCTGCTTCGCCGACACATCGGCAAATCAGGCAGAACACGACGCACTGAGAAAACTGAAAACCGACATTTCGGCAGCGGTAAATAGCCGCGATTACGCCGCCTTGCAACAACACTTGCACCAGCCGTTTATGGCGACTGTCATCACGCAAAACAGCTTCAACGATTTCGGCAAGCTCAAGGATTATTTTGACAACCTGTACGCACGCGACACCTTGCGCATCAAGAACTTCTCGATCGCAGCGGACGCGGACGAGCTCTCGCAAATCTACCAAGGCACTTTTGCCCTGACCCGGGGTTCCACCAAAGAGCATTACGAAATGGCGGACGGTCGCAGCTTTGATATGGATGGCCGTTGGACAGCCGTATCCCTCAAGGAAAATGGGGAATGGAAGGTGCTGTCCGTGCATACCGGCACGAATTTCCTCGACAACCCGGTACTGAACGCCGTCGAGAAAAGCGTCATCTGGTTTGGCCTGGGCGGGCTGGCAATCGGCCTGTTCGCCGGATTCCTGTCCGGACGCTTCTTCAAGCGGAAGTAGACGAAAAAATTCGCCGCATTAGCAGGGCCAGCACCAGCCCGCTCGCCACATCGAAAATGTGGTGCTGGTGCACCAGCACCGTCGAAGCGGACATCACCGCTAGCCAGAAGCGATAGCCCCACGCCCATGCCGCCTGGACGCTGCTGGCGCAACCCAGCAGAATCAACGCGCTGAAAGCGACATGAAGCGAGGGCGCCAGGTTATGCGGTGTATCCACCATGGCGAGGAGCTCGAACACCGGCTGGTGCAAGCCTTGCACGGATGCTGGAGAAAATCCGGAATGCGTTGGTACCAGCAGGAAAAAAGCCCCAGCAATAACCAGCGTCGCAGCGGATTGACGGGAAAGCGCTGCAATCTGATTTGCACTCATGTGAACAAGCGGCAGCAGAAATAGCGAGAACAGCGTCAGGTAAGGCCAGATCATCCATGACACCAGAGGAATGTCCCGCTCCCAGTTCCAGTAAATCCCAAGCGTCTCATGCGTGCGCGCCGCAATATGTCCGGCCCCGAAATAAAACGGGAAGAAGAGCGCATAGAACAGCGCCATGAATTTGAGGAAAGCGATCCAGCGCGCGCGATCAGGACGAGACGGCGAAGTCGGTACCATCATATTCTCGCTCGCCTGCTTCTTGCATGCATGCGCAACGGCGTTTCGGTTTGCAAGGTGAAGCGTTGGCAAAGCCGGATGGGGAAATTATCGGCCCGCTCAAAGCACAAATTCCTGATCAATGTGGCAAGGACAGCAACCGCCTCCTGCATCGCGAACCCCATGCCCAGACATACACGTGGACCCGCCCCAAACGGCAGGTAGGCGAAACGCGGGATATATTCGCGCGACCCGGGCAAGAAACGTTCCGGCTTGAACAAATCCGCTTCGCTCCACAGACTGGTGTGACGATGTATCAGCCAGGGAGAGATCAGAACAGTCGCTCCTGCCGGAATAACCTCATCTCCCAGATGATCCGAAGCGTGCGCCATGCGACCGATCAATGGCGTGGGAGGATAAAGTCGCATGGACTCCTCAATCACTGCGCGCGTCCACACCAACTGGTCGAGCCTGTCCAGCGTCAACGGCCCGGCGCTCAAATAGGCATCCACCTCGGACTCCACTTCTGCAAGCACGCGCGGTGCCTGCGACAACAGGAAGATGGCCCAGCTCAAGGCCACCGCAACAGTGTCTGAGCCTGCTCCTATCAGTGTGGACACGTTGCTTTCAATGACACGCGTATCCAGTGCATCCCCGGTTTCGGGAATACGTGCGGCCAGCATTGCTGAAATGATGTCGCTATCGGATGCACGCCCGGCCCTCTTGGCTTCTGCGACAAGTCGTTGCGCCCGCCGCTTCACGCTGGCTGTCGCTTGCCATCCCAAGATGCGCCGTACTCCAGGCATCCACGGAGGCAGCCTCAACAAGTCGCCTAGTTCGACTGGCCCGTTTACGTCGGTATAGCGTCGCACGCTGTTTGCGATGAGTGCAGGCGACTCTCCCAGTCCGGGAGCAAACAGCGTACGTCCGAGTATATCGACCGTCAGCGCCGCCATTTCTCGCCCCAAGTTGAAGCTGCTGGAATTTGCGGCCTGAAGACGACTGGCCGCCTCCTCGGTGGCGGCGGCCATGCCATGAAGATATGCGGAAAGCGCCTTGGCCGAGAAGAAAGGCGACAGCGCCTTGCGCTGAATAAGCCAATCAGCCTCTTCCGCCAGGAATACGCTGCGCCCCGTCATACGGAACAAAATCCGTTGCTGCAATTTGTCGCGCCCGTAATTCGCGGCGTTGTCGAGCAGCACCTGCTTAACCAGCGAGGGGGCATTCACGATAACGCTGGTTCCAAACAGAGTACGCTCTATCACCATTGGCGCTTCGAAATGCTCGTGACGCCACAACCCCAAAGGATTGAACAAGGCCGCATGGAGCAATTTAAAAGGCGATGCTCCCCCGGATGAGGGATACGGAGCGGGCGGGCGGAAGTGATGACGGGTTTCTGCGTCGTCGCTATTCATTCAACCACCCCGATTTTGTTTTGTAGCGCGCAGGCCGGTTGGAAACAGATAGTTCACATCGGCTGGCGCGCCCATCGGCGGCGCAGGGCGCACGCCTTTCCACAAGCTGAAATAAATCCGCCAGAACGATGGCTGCGAAATCGTCGGATCAACTAACTTGGGCAGTTCATACCAAGGAACTTCAGGATGCTGATGGTGCGCCTGATGATAATGATAATTAAGTGCAACCCAGCGGAACGGCGGCAACACCTTGAGATTCCACGCGCCGTCGCGAACGCTCCGTGCACTCCAGGCATGGTCTGCGTATTGCAAGACCGACCAGTGCAATGCAAAAGCAGTGTAACAAGCAAGCATCCACCACACGCTCAGGTCGAGCCAGTAAAACAGCGACGCCTGATAGCCGAAGGCCAGGGTGATCTCGCACCACACACGCAGCACCGGTAATCGGGCCAAATCTGCAATGTATGGACCGAACCCCAAGGCAGCAGCATAACGCTCAACAAAAAAACGTGAACGATATGCCCAAGGTGCAAGCAGGTACAACAAATTGCCGAATACCACCGACCACCAATAGAGGCCGAACAGGTTGCCGGTATACAACCAGAGATTGCGCACCAGTCTGGATTGATGCGGCAAATAGTAGTCGTACAACTCCTGGTCTGTGCGATTGCGTTGATGGTGACCGTTGTGCGCCAACCTCTGCATGGAAAAAGAAGTGGGAAACGCCCAGCCAGAAACAATACCGAGCAATTCGTTGCAGCGCGGTGACGCGCAGGAAGCGCCATGCACCGCCTCATGCATCATGGCGAAAGGCGTATTGCTGACGAGGCTGAACATCCAGATGGCGAACAGGGCGTATCCGGCATCCAGATGACTTGCAGCCCAAAGGCATAACGCCGAAGCAGCCAGTGACAATAGCAAGATGATGGTGTTGAGTATGCTTCGCATGGCGATTACTCCTTTGCAACAGGACGCGTGCCTGAATGTCCGTGCGTCTTGAGTGAATGACGAATATATCCAAACACCGGAAGCGCGATGCACAAAACAAGCGCAGCCGTCATGCCGGCCAATCCCGCTGCCGCACCCGGCATGCCGTATTGATGCACCCAATACTCGAACGCACCGATGGAAAAACCGTAAGCCGCCCCGAAACCGCCGAAAAACCACGGGCTGTAATCGAAGGCGATAGCTTCTTCTCCGCGCCCATCCGCCCACGGCTGGTTGTAGACCTTGAGCAAGCCTGCCCGCAGCGCCTTGATCTCATAAAGCATGTTCCAGAATCCGAGCACAGAGCACAGCACCAGCGCAAACCGCAGGATGTCGGATAAGCTGTCGGCAGCCTGTCCGTGAATGAGCCAAGCTATCGTGGCCGTGGCGCTGCCGAAGACGAAACCGTGATGAGGGCGGAATCGCCCCAGTTTCCAGCGCACATCGAATTCCCACACCTTGCACACATTGGTTCCAAACGCAGGAACGATGTAAGCCCATAGGATGGGGATCAGCCAGGCCATCAACGTCTGTTGGACATTCCGGTACTCATTCCACCACAGGTAAAGAGAAAGCGGCGTCAGCAAGGCTGGCGCGATGTATTGATAGAGTCTGATCGCCCGCGTCATTTCAGTCCGAAACGCATGCCATGTTTTTTATACACCTCCTTGCGGAACAGGGTGGTGTAACGCCAATAGGCCGCCGCCCGCCACAAGGAACTCAGGTTCGTTTTTACATCCGAAAAACGATAGAACAAAGAAGGCAGGCTGTTGAATTGTTTGCGTGCGAGATGGCAGGCCTCGGTGAGTTCGTCCGGCGTCATGTTCTTCGGAACGAAGGCGGCCTGATTGAAACGGTACTGGGGATGCAGCCACCACTGGCCGTCATAGAGCAGCCGCTCCTCGTTTTGCAACTTTTTGTAGAGGGGCGTTCCCGGATACGGCATCAGGATGTTGAAGGCGGCAAACGTGAAGCGATTCTTCAACGCGAACTCCATAGTATCGAGGACGGAGGCATAAGTATCGCTGTCATAGCCAAGCGTGAAAGCCGCCCATATCTGCATGCTGTGGTCGCGCAATATTTCCACCTCGCGCCTATAGTTTGCGAAACCGGGAATGTTGGGGGATTTCTTCGCATCACGGAGGCTTGCCGGAGTGATGGATTCAAACCCCATCACATGCCCCAAACAACCGCTGTCCACCATCAGGCGCATCAGTTCGGCATCTTGGGTGATGTCCAGACTGGCCTGGCTGATCCAGCGCACTTTCATCGGAATCAGAGCGCGACAAAGTTCTTTCAGCATCCCGGCATCGGAAGCGATATTGTCATCCACGAAGAACAGGAATTTTCGCTCCTGCTGTTCGATTTCGCGCAGCACGTCATCAATGCAACGGATGTAATGCTTGCGCCCGAAGTATTCGCTGACCGCGCAAAAGCTGCACGAGAAGCGGCAACCGCGCGAAAACTGCATCAGGCTGAGCGGCAGATAGCCCTTGCCCTTGTAAATATCGCGACGCGGCATCACGCCGCCAATCTGGGCAATGCCAGGAGCAGCACGGTAGATTCGCTGGAGCTTGCCGTTCTGCGCATCTCTCACAACTTGCCCCCAAAGCGTCTCAGCATCGCCGATGAAGATGCTATCGGCATGCGCCATCGCCTCTTCCGGCAACAGCGTGACATGCATCCCGCCCATGATCACCTTCACGCCGCGCCGACGGTATTCGGCAGCAATCTCATAGGCGCGGCGCGCCGTGTAACTCTCGACGGTGATCGCCGCCAGACCCGTCGGCTCATCGTAAGGGATGGCCTCCATCCGGTCATCGTACAGGGCGACCTCGACATCTTCCGGTGTCAACCCAGCCAGAACGCCGAGCATCAGCGGCTCCATACGGCCTTCATCCACATACAGGCTGTGTTCCTTGCGACCGATGGTAGGTTTGATGAACGTCACTTTCACCAGCTACGCTCCCAATACCCGATGCTGCTTGCGCATGACTTCCCGGCGCGAGATCACATTGGCCAAACCGACCATGCCCGTCCGATACCATTGCAAACCTGCATCGGAACCCAGCACACGCATAGCAATAGAGCGCCACGAATAAAACGCCTGCTTGGCTTCAAAACATTTCTGCGCAAATTCATCGGGCGACATGGCGCGCGGGATGAAGATAGGATCGCCATAACGGTATTTCGGATCGAGCCACCATTCAGGAGAGAGCAGGCGACCCTCCTGCTTCAGGCGTTCATACAACGGCGAACCCGGTGTGGGCGTCAACGGGTTGAAATTGGCAATTTCCAGTTTGGCCTCCATGGCAAAATCCAGGCTACGCTGGATAGTGTCAGGTGTATCCGCATCGTAACCGAATACAAAGGTTCCATAGACCGCGATGCCCCGTTCATGGAATTTCTTCACCACACTCCGGTAGTCACCCGCAACTTTGTTCCAGGACTTGCCCATCTGCTTCAGGTTTTCTTCCGAGAGCGACTCGAAACCCACCAGTGCAAAGATGCAGCCCGCCTCAGCCATACGGTCAAGCAGACGCTCATCGCGTGCAGCGTCGATACTGATCTGGCACGACCAGCGCCGTTTCAGCGGGCGCACAGCCTCAAGCAAAGCATTGATGTGTTCTTGCGACCCGAACAGATTGTCATCCACAAAGAACAGCAACTTCCTGTTCCCCAGGTTGTCGATCTCTTCTGCAACATGGTGTGCCGAGCGGAAGCGCAGCTTATCCTGGTAAAAGCTGCGTATCGAACAGAAGTCACAAGCAAAACGGCAGCCACGCCCATATTGCACCAACTCGACCGGCGCGTATTTTTTGCCCAGGAAAATGCTGCGGTCCAGCATGAAGTCATGTAATGGCCGACTGTTGCCGCCGCGATAAGTTTTTTGCAGTTCTCCCCGCCGGTAATCGGCAAGCAGTGTTTCCCAACTTCCTTCCGCGTCGCCTATCACGACGGCATCGGCATAGCGCAAGGCTTCCTCGGGCAGAAATGTCGGATGGTGCCCACCCATGACCACCGTGACACCTCGCGCCCGGTAGGCATCGGCAATTTCGTAGGAGCGCCGCGCGGTGAAGGTCTCCACCGACATGGCGACCATGTCCGGATGGTCATCCGCCGGAATAACCTCCACCTTGTCATCGAAAAAACTGACTTTGATGTCTTTGGGAGTGCGCGCCGCCAGCACCGCCATGGCCAATGGAGGCAAGCCATCGCTTGAGCGGTAATCACCCATATTGGCGCGCAGGAGCGTGATGCGTTCCAGTTTCACAGGAGGGCCACCTCTGGCTGGGTCGCGCGCCCATCCAATTCCGGCATGGACTGGCCGGGGAGGGCGACGCTCTCGATACACGTCCGGTATACATTGAACGGCATCGCGTTTTTCAGCCTCGCCAAGAGCGGGTTGTGGGTGGAAAAACCAACCACCCCCGCTACGGCATTTTTATCGCTCACCTTGGCAAGTCCTTCCCGCACCGCATCCAGCATCACGTTCTCGACTGAATCATCGAATGCGACAAAAGACAGGAACGCCTGTTCGAGTCGTCGACCCGATGCGGGTAGTTGTATGCGCCCCGCTGTACCGGCCCAAAGATTGTATGCCGGGCGCAACAGGCCGAGCGGGAAACGATAAGCACGCGCCACCGTCTGCTTGAATGCCCGCTGATCCCACACAGCCAGACAACCGCGCACCTCCCGCCCGTTCTTGAGCAGCCAGAAATCGGATAAGCGCAAACCTTTTTCTCCGGTCAGTCCCTGCAACCATGCCTCTGAAAGAACGGGGGAGAATTGGTAGGCCGACGATTGCCGGTTACTGAATTCCACCAGCGCCGGAATATCTGCCGGAACGGCTGGTTGCAACAAGCCGGACGAACGTGCCTGCCTGACAGCAATGGCTAGCGTTTCCACTTCCCCCTCGGGGCGATAGAGGGGCATGCCGTTCAAACGTTTTTCCAGTAAGCGTCTTGCAGCACCGTTCTCGCTTGCAACACTGGTGAAATACACGCCGCGACCTGGAGCAAGGTGTGGAATGGAAGCAAAACCATGCTTGAGTATGCCCAGCTTGTGACGGAAAGAAAGTTGCACTCGCAACCCGCCAAGATATGCTGCCTGCACGGGCTTACCATCGACATGCACCGTGAGCAGGGCGTAGTTGTACATGCCAACAGTGCGTTCGGGAACATCCGCCCGGTGTGCGATGACCGCCCCCGACTCACCCATCAGGTTGTCCCCGCCGAAATAGTATGGTTCCCGCTCCAGCGACATCACCACCCAGGAATCCATGGCGTTCTCGCGCAACATTGCCCGCAACGCGGCATCATCCTGCGGCGCAGCCCGGCGATACATGATGTTTCCTGCCTGATAACTATCCACTATCGCGCCGCCTCGATCAGAGTGCCCGTCCAGTTCTCATCTCCAAGCGGATAGCCATTGCGTTTGCTGACGTCGGCGCGATGCATGATGTTGATCGGTAGAAAATTACGGAGCATGAACGCATCGCTGTAATTGGTGCGCTCAAGGCCTCGTTTCAGGATGCTGCTCCAATTATAAAATTTGCGCCGCGCCTCCACGCACAACTCGGTCACCTCCCCAGGCGAGAGGCGCGCTGGCAGAAAGGGCAAATCGTTATAGCGGTATCCCTCATCCAGCCACCACGCATCGAAGCGCAGACGTCCCGCCTGCTTCAATTCCTCATATAGCGCCGTTCCCGGGAACGGGGTGAGGTGGTTGAATGCCGCTATATAAAAACGCTGGTCTATGGCGAACTCGACCGCCTGCCCGAACGATGCACGGGTGTCATGCTCATATCCGAAGACAAAGGTGGCATACACGCGAATGTGATACCTGCGCAGATTCTCCAGCGCCTTGCCATAGCCCCCCTTCATTTTGTTGAAGCGTTTATTCATCGCACGAAGGTTATCGTCATCCAGACTCTCGAAACCGATGAGCACCCCCATGCAGCCGCTGCGTGACAACAGCTCAAGAAACTCCTCGTCGTGCGCCGCGTTGATGCTCATCTGTGTGATCCAGCGTAGTTTCAAGGGAATGAGCGCCCGGAGCAATTCCTTGGCGAACTTCATGTCTCCCACAAAATTGTCGTCCACAAAGAAGAACACTTTGGTCGAATCGCGTTGCAACTGAAGCTCCGCAATAATCTGTTCGATGGGGCGCGAACGATGGGTGCGCTCAAAAAAAGTTTGTATCGCGCAAAAATTGCAAGGGAAGCGGCAGCCGCGTCCGGTTTCAACCAGGCGTATCGGGAGATAGCGCTTGCCCCGGAATATCGTTCGGTCTATCCGTATCCTGTCTAACGCAGGGCGTCCGGCAGATTGGTAGCGTTTCTTCAAAACGCCGTGGCGAAGATCATCCACGACCGTCTCCCATACATCCTCGGCCTCGCCAACAATCACCGCCTCCGCGAATCGCTCCGCCTCTTCCGGCATGAGCGTGGCGTGAAACCCACCGACGATAACCGGTACATCGCGTCGGCGAAATTCGCTGGCGATCTGGTAGGCACGTTTGGCGGTGTAGGTTTCCAGGGAAAGGACGACTGCATCCGTTGCCTCGTCATAGGGAATCGCTTCCATGCGGTCATCATAAAATCTGATTTTCACATCGCGCGGCGTCAACCCGGCAATCACCGCCATGGGCAACGGCTCCATCTGCCATGAACGGATATAGCGTTCGCCACGCTTATGCCCGATGGCGGGATGTATCAAGGTCAGCCGCATACGATCCTGTTTGTTGTCGCGCTTGCTCCGACCACCGGCTCGCCGCGCTCTACCGGCATGGGGGTCGGCAATATCGTTTCGAGTTGCCAGTCGCAGTTGTAGAAGCTGTGCAGATGATGCGCATAAAAACGGTAGCCAATATTGGCGCTGAGCGCCAATGGACGGAAATTGCGTGCAACCCACAGGCGTCTGGCAATGGAAGACCAGCCATACACATTCTTCCAGGCTCGCTCGTGCCCATCGACCAAATCTTGCACGCTCATGGATTTGGGTTGGAACACCACATGCTGTCCGTCGTAAAGCTCCCAATTGTGCGTCAAGATGCGGCCCTCCGCCTGAAGCCTGTGGTGCAGCGGCGTTCCCGGAAACGGCGTCAGAACTGCAAAGCGCGGCAGATCCACCCCGGCATCTATTGCGAATTCCACGGTCGCGTCGAATACATTCGGCGTATCGTGATCCAGGCCGAAAACAAAACATCCCTGAATGGCTATGCCCAGATGATGCAAATCGGAAATCAGGCTCTTGTATCCAATGGATGCATTGAATCTCTTTTTTGCATCCTTCAAGCTCTCTTCGGAAATCGTCTCCAGCCCCAGCAACAACCCTTTGCATCCGCTGCGCGCCATGAGTTCCAGCAATTCCCGATCATGGCCGATCAGCACTGTTGTGACGCCATACCACTGCACGTTGAGCGGAATCAACCGACGAAAAAGCTCCTTGGCATAAGCGATATCGGAAATCAGATTGAGATCGACGAAGATCAGTTTCTTCTGTCCGACTCGACGGATATCCTCAATCACCCAATCTATAGGCTTCTGGTATTGCTTGCGCCCCCAAGCCGCAGGTGCGACACAAAACTCGCAGTCGTGAACACATGAGCGCGTAGCTTCAAACACTGCCTGGGTCAGGAAATGACGCTTGTCGAATAACTCGCGCCGGGGAAACGGCATGTTCTCCAACGACAGGTTGGGACTTTGGCAATACTCCTTTTGCATATCGCCCTTGGAAAAATCACGTAGCAACTGCGGCCAGGACTCTTCCGCATAACCGATACATATCGCATCGGCATGCTCTTTCGCTTCTTCCGGCATCAAGGTGACATGCGGGCCGCCCAACACCACCGTGATGCCTTGCGCGCGGATGCGATCCGCCAGTTCGTATGCGCGCCTGGCGTTGCCGGTGATAACCGTCAGGCCAATGAGATCGGCATGCAGTTCTTCCGGCACATCCTGGATACCCTCATCAATCAATTCGACCTGCGCCCCAAGTTCTTCAGGAATCAAAGCGGCGAGCGTAGTCAGGGTGAGCGGCTGATAGCGCAGAGACTTTTTAAACACGCCTCCCTTGTGGCGATACAGCGGCCCCTTGGGTGAAACCAGAATGATCTTCATGCTTTGCTTCCTCGAAAAATGGACAGCCACTCCGTCCCCGGCCTCAGGGCTGGAAGTTTGACATCCCCCAAGCGTACCCCATGCGTAACAACTCGCCCGATATAGAGGGCCAAAGGATCAGGTGAGCGCAAAAGAGTCAGCCCCCCCAATTGCCCGATGCTGCGCGCATAGGCATATTGCGGATTGCGTTTCAGTCGTGCCTCAACAGACTCAACCAAGTTTGCATCAATGGTTCCTGCACATTCATCCATGATCAGCACGTAGCCCGGCTTTGGCTCAAGCATTGGAACCAGCATGCGGAATCCCGAAATGCCCTCCAGACAGTCGGTCACGAACTCATCAGTCAATTTTTCCCCGACCAGATCGGAAGACAGTACTGCTGCGCCCGATGAATCGCAACTTGGGCGATCCCCGTGCATACCCCTCGCACACAACCCGGTCACCTGTGCGATAGCGATACACGCCTCCTGAAGTAGTCATGACCACTTCATAGCGCCCGCATTCTTTGAGTTCATGCGCCAGCACGGATTCACCGCCCTCACCCAGAAATTCAAAAAAACCGCTATCGGCAGCCAACACAGAATGCCCCTCATGATCCGGTATGGTCACCACTCCCTCGGTTGCAAGCAGCCCCTTTCCCTGAAAATTCACGTAAGGCAGTCTTCGCTTGAGTGCCTCGAAGAATGGCTTTGAGGAGGCATCCGTCCAGCAACTGACCAATTTGAGCTTGGGCCACAACACCTGCACTTCGCCATTTTCAAAATATGAAAGCAAGCGTTCCGCAGCAAGCATATCCGGCGGCAAGTCCTGTTCCATGAACGTGCCGCCTTCCCGCAATAGCTTCTCAAGCTCATGCCGTTGCAGATCCAGTCCGTCCAGTAGCGCCAATAGAAATGTTGGACTCCACACCGAAAACAAAACCAGATCGTTGCGCCTGATCAGCCAGTACAGAGTTATCAAGCGCCAGTCATCGACCGCAGGAATTTTCCCGACCCAGGGCGGAATTGCCGAGAGCGTCACAAATGCAGGCAGCACATCATCCCCAAGATACGCGCCATCAGGTAGCCCGATGGGAATGCCGCCTCTGCTATATTCGATGCGGCGCGTCGCTGGACTGATCGCCCAGTAGGCGCAACCTTTTTCAAAGTCTAAGGTTGATACCACATCCGCCAGCCACGGCAAGATAGCCGCTCGAAAATCCATCAGGCTTGCTACGGAATAAGGAATCAGTTTGCTCCCACCCGTGCTACCGCCAGTGACGTTCAAAAGCAACCGGAAGGCCACCAAACAGTATGTCACGCTCACCACATTCCATTTGCATTATCTTTGGTGCGAAATCCTCATACGAGGACAACGGAATACGGTTGCGATATTCCATTGAGGAGCGCATCTGTCCAAACTCATGAAATCGGCCATAGCCGGTATCCCGGTTGCGGGCTAGGCAATTTAACAACCATTCTTCTTGCCGTTCCTCGACATTTCCGTTGCGCCGCAATCGTTCGCCCAGTTCTCGCAAAAGCCTCCACGCATCCATCACGCAAGGCCCTTGTTAAAGATCCGCTTGGTCAGGGGTTTCATATTGACCTCTTCAATCTCACACAGGCAGACCAATTCATGCCCTTGAGTGAAATTCGGATTGCGCTCAAGAAAAAATCTCACGGCTGGCAAGGAGGCCTGCTCTTCTGTAGGCAATGCGATCTCGTTTCGCAGATGGCCTTGAGACTCTGGAAATTCCACAACCCCGGTTGCGGGGTTGTAATCAGTGCCAAATTTTTCATGCGCCAAAAAGTCTGCAAGTGGTTTCAGATCGGAACGATCAATTGACCAATGCGGAAAGAATGACTTGCCAAAGGTAGGCAGGTATTTGAATGTCCTGTGCCCCTTGACGATCAACAACCAATACAGAGGGATTCCCGGTTTCTCCCGTTTGATCTCCCCCATGTGGGCGATCCATGCAAATGCAAGAGCCTGTTGTCCCCAATGCGCCTGTTCGACCACCGTATCACCCGAATAGATAACGCGAATGGATTTTCCATCCCATTCCCGCTCATAGAGCTGCACCGTTGTGAAACCCACCAATTCACCACTGCAATACACAAGCAGTATTTCGGTTTTGTTGCTCAAATCCGCAACAAAACGATCCTCGTTTGTACCAGAGTAGTTCGCCAAATAGATGTTTGACAGGGCGCGGCATTCATCGGCAGTCAAGCTGGATATGTTTTTGAACTGTGCTTTATATTCACCCATGGCAATTTCATAAAATCATCATAAATACCGCTCGCCTACCTTGAACTGTAAAAATCCTGGTGCATAACTGCAAGTAGAGACCGGTACAGTTTTTCAGTTCTTACTCCCCCGCCAATTTACTCTGTACAAAGCAAGCAGACTGATTACCAACAACATTAGCACCCCAAATCCAGTTGAACTCGCCGACACCGACACCCCTGCCGCCGTCGCCCAGCTATACCCGCCCACGAACAATAACATGGCAAGGTTCTCGGCGAAGTTCTGCACCGCCAGCGCATTGCCAGCGCCGATGCTCTCGTGTCCGCACTTTTGCAGCAGCGCGTTCAACGGCACGACGAAGAACCCGCCGCAGATGCCGATGACGACCATCAGGATGTAAGCCAGCGTGAGATCGTGCACAAAGGCGAGGACGAGGATGACGAATCCGAGCAGCAGGCCGCCAATGAGCGCGCGGTTGACGTTGTCCAGCGACACCCACAGCCCCGCACCCACTGCACCCAGCACAATCCCGACGGAGACTGCGCCCATGAGGTTGGCGGGTGTCTGGTTGTCGGGGATGAGTAGCACTGCGGGCACCCAGGCAAACAGCATCAGGCGCAAGGTCGTGCCGCTTCCCCAGAACACGCTGGTCCCCAGCAGGCTGAAACGCGAGTCCGGATTCTTGAACAATACGGACAGCGATGTCAGAAATTTTTTGGTCAATAACCACGGATGAAAACTCTCCCCGGCTTTTTCCGCCGGTAAGGACGGAATGAACAGGTTGGCAAATGCTGCAATGCCATAAGCCGCGACCACGCCGCTGAATGCCCAAGTCAGCGAATGGTCGGCCAGCCAGCCGCCCAATATCACGCCGAGCAGGATGGCGACGATAGTCGAGCCTTCCATCATGCCGTTAGCGCGCACCAACGAAGCCGGGCCGAACATCTGCGCAAGGATGCCGTACTTGGCGGGTGAATACATCGCTGCACCGATGCCGATCAGACCGTAGGCGGTGAGCGGGTTGATGCCGGACACCATGGCAAGCGCGCCTGCGAGTTTGAGCAAGTTCGCCACCAGCATCACGCGCCCCTTGGGGAAGCCGTCTGCGATCTGACCGACGAAGGGGGCCAGCAGGATGAAAGGCACCACGAAGGATTCCTGCAACAGCGGCACAAGATTGGGCAGTCCCTGCGATTTCACGATAGCGATGGCCGCAATCAGGATGGCATTGTCGGCCAGCGCGGAGAAGAACTGCGCCAGCAACACCGACATCATGCCCAGCGACAGCAGCGGCATATCCAGCGTTTTTCTTTCGTTCATCACACTGCCTCCGCCATGCGTTTCAGGGTCACGTGGTCGGTCTTGCCTGTCCCCAGCAAGGGCAGCGCATCCACTCGCTGTATCTTGCGCGGCACGGCGATCTCCGGGATTCCGAGCGCCTTGGCGGATGCGGACAGTGTATTGCGTGTCAGCGCCGCATCGGTGGTAAAGAGCACGATGGCTTCACCGCGGGCGCCGTCGGGCTGCGTGGTCGCACCGTGTATCGCACCGGACGATGCCTGGGTTGCGAGTTTTTCCACCACTTCCAGCGACACCATCTCGCCCGCCACCTTGGCGAAACGCTTGACGCGGCCGACGATGGAGACGAATCCGTCGTCGTCGATCGACACCACATCGCCCGTCTCATACCAGCCGTCGCCGGCCTCGGAGGACGGCGCCTGCAGTTGTCCGGGAGCATCGAAGCGGTAGTAACCGGACATCACGTTGGGACCGCGCACATGCAGCATGCCTCCCTTCTCGATGCCGGGTACCGGGATCAGGCGATGTTCGATGCACGGCAGCAACTGCCCGACCGTGCCGCTGCGATACGCCATCGGCGTGTTCACCGCCAGCACGGGCGCAGTCTCGGTCGCGCCGTAACCTTCCAGAATGCGGATGCCGAATTTCTCGAACCACAGATCGCGCACGGATGCGGAGAGTTTCTCCGCGCCCGCCACGACATAGCGCAGGCGGAAGAAGTCGTAGGGGTGGGCGAACTTGGCGTAGTTGGCGAGGAAGGTGCTGGTGCCGAACATCACGCTGCAATTGCGGTCGTAGGCCACTTCCGGAATGACGCGGTAATGCAACGGTGTGGCATACAGGAACAGGTTCATGCCGGTCATGATGGGCAGCAGCGCGCCGCCGGTGAGGCCGAAGGAGTGGAAGATCGGCAGCGCGTTGAGCACTTTGTCTTCGGACGAGAAATCGATGATGGAGCGGATCTGCGCGATGTTGGACAGCAGCGCGCGATGCGACAGCACCACGCCCTTGGGCTTGCCTTCGGAGCCGGAGGTGAACAGCACCACCGCCGTGCTTTCGGGATCGCGGCGCTTTTCCATCAAGCGCGGGAACAACATGCCGAACAGCACCCACAGCTTGTCGCCCGCGCTCATACTCTGGCGCAGGTCTTCCAGATACAAGACGTTCACACCCTGGATTCCTGCCACGTCGGTTTCCAGTTTCGCCTGTTCGATGAAAGTGCGCGAGGTGAAGATGGTGCGTATCTTGGCTGCCGTGCAGGCATCCTGCATGCCACCCGCCCCTGCCTTGTAGTTCAGCATGGCAGGCACGCGGCCCTGCGCACCTGTGCCTATCATCATGCACACCGTCGCGGCGAGGTTCGGCATCAGTATCCCGACACATTCGTTCGGTTCGCTGTGCCTGGAAACCAGACGCCCAAGGCCCAGGGTCATCTTGAGCAGGTCGCTGTAGGAGTACTCGATCTGCTTCACATCTTCCAGCACGCGACGATTGCGACCATAGATGCCCATGGCATCCAGCAAGCCGGAATAGAGCGTCTGCTTCGGATGCGACTCGAACAACATCTTTTGCATCAGCCGGCGCATCGCTTCCCCGGCCTTGCGGCGACGTTGCTTGGTGGTCTCGCCGTCCGGCATGGCAATCACCGTGGTATCCAGCGCCGAGATGGTGACCCGCGGCAACAGACGACGCGGGTATTTTCCGGAGATGCGGCTGAAATAGGAACGCGCCGGGCCATCCAGGCGCACTGGCAGTATCTTCGCGCCGGTCCTGGCCGCCACGAACGCCGGTCCTTCGTACACTTTCATCAGCGAACCGGTCACCGTGATGCGCCCTTCGGGGAAGATCACCACCGGACGCCCGGACTCAACCAGTTTGATGATGCGCTTGATCGCCATCGGGCTGGTCGGGTCGACCGCAAGGTAATCGCTCAGGCGCAGCACTTGGCGAAAGAAGAAACTGCTCGTAACGCCCGTATGCACCACGAAGACCGGATCGAACGGCAGGAACAGACCGAGCAGCAGGCCATCCAGGAACGATTCATGGTTGGCAACCACCAGCAGCTTGCTGGTATCGATATCTTTGTCCAGCCCGGACACGCGAACCCGGAACAGTAGCTGAAATGCATTTCTCAAAACAAACCGGATGATTCTTCTCATTCTGCAGACTCCCTGTCACTCACTTATTAGTCGACTCAACTTATCGGGCATGACCATCGAACACGATCCGCATTCTGCCATCCCGCAACAAGCTGGCGGGCGTAACCGTCTGGCGTTGCCATGGAATATGGCCGAAATACCACACTCTCCAGAACCGCCGGTCCGCCTGTGGATTGCGCTTCAGCAAAGTCGAGAAATCCTCAACCTCGCCCAATTCCACACCCGCCGCTTCCTGCAACACTTCGCGCACATAACGTGAACAGAATTGCCTGCGCGAATGAAGATCGAAGCCCGTGTCGTACAGGATGCCGCGGCGCGACGCCACTGCATGCTTGAGCCTGTTTTGCTGCTGTGCATCGAGCGGACTGGGCAACCTGGTCACGGCTACCCGGCCCATCTCGGAGCGCTTTACGAAACGTGACCAGGTCGTTTCCCCTGACAGCGGGACCCGGCTTTCCGCGATGACCGGCTCAACTCCGGACACATCGGTCACGATGCCGACATGATTCGTCCAGCTCGACGTCGTGTCCGATACGTTGGTAAAGGGCGGCTTGGAGATCCGGATGAACACCACATCGCCGACTTCAAGTTTCTTCCCAAGCTCGCTGCTGCTCAGCTGTGCGCCAGGCAGTGCCTGCTGTGCCGGCCAGGCGGCGGTGCTCAGCAAGGCGGCACTCACTACACATGCTTGCGCCCAGCGATGGATATTGCGGTATTGCATTTGCGCTCTCCCGTTTTTGTTGAGGTAGCGCCACAATATCCATGAGTCGCGCAAAACAAAACGTTTGACCACTTCAGCATCGTTATCTAGACTGCAACGTATCGTTATTCGATACCTTTTGCCATGACAGAAGCCGACCAGCTGGTCTCAACGCTCAAGAAACAGCTAAAAAGCCAGGGGAAGACTTACCGGGATGTCGCCCGCGCGCTCAAACTGTCCGAACCCAGCGTCAAAAGGCTGTTCGCCTCCGGCCGATTCACCGTTGACCGTCTGGTGCAGATCTGCAACCTGCTGGGATTCACGCTGGCGGAATTATCGAAAGAAGCGCTCGCGGGGCAAGCACGTTTGAGTACGCTGACCGAGGAGCAGGAACGTCAGGTGGTATCATCGGATCCAAGACTGCTGCTGATCGCAGTCTGCGCGTTGAACCACTGGACGATGGACGAGATCGTGGAAACCTACGAGGTGAGCGTTCCCGAGTGCATCAAATACCTGCTGATGCTCGACAAGCTTCGCATCATCGACCTGCTGCCGGGCAATCGCATCCGTCTGAACGTCACGCGCGATTTCGATTGGCTACCGTCCGGCCCAATCCGACACTATTTCCGCAGCACAGGAATCAATGATTTCCTGGAGAGCGATTTTGCCCAGAAGGATGAGACGATGGCCTTCGTGCACGGAATGTTTACCGATCAGGCGCTGGCCCAGATAATGGATGAACTGCGCCGACTGCGACAGAGATTTGCGGCATTACATGAAGAGAGCCTGACCGCACCGTTAAGCAAACGGCGCGGCCTTGGTCTATTGCTGGCGATGCGCCGATGGGAACCCGCTGACTTTACCAATCTGCGCAGGTAAGTTATTCAAACGCACACTTCGCGCTAGGTTTGTTGATCCGGTGTTTCGATCAGCGTCCGTTCCACCAACAACGAATGCAACCTGCGACTATCAGCGCGCAGCACGGTGAATTGCCATTCGCCGATCTGGAAACTCTCGCCGCGTTTGGGCAGCTGGCCAGCCGCCTTGAGCACCAGGCCGCTGATGGTGTCGTAGTCTTCGTCGCTGAAGTCCGTGCCGAGCGCTTCGTTGAAATCGGCGATCTCGGTATCGGCCTTGACGCGCCAGTGCGCGTCGTCCTGGCGGATGATGTTGTCTTCGCCTTCGTCGAAATCGTATTCGTCGGCGATGTCGCCGACGATCTGCTCCAGCACGTCTTCGATCGTGACCATGCCGCACACGCCGCCGTACTCATCCACCACCAGCGCGATGTGGTTGCGGTTGCTGCGGAAATCGCGCAGCAGCACGTTGAGGCGTTTCGATTCCGGCACGAACACGGCCGGGCGCAGCATGTCGCGCACGTCGAATTCTTCGCCCGCGTAGTAGCGCAGCAAGTCCTTCGCCAGCAGGATGCCGATGATATTGTCCTTGTCGCCGTCGGTGACAGGGAAGCGCGAGTGCGCGGTCTCGATGACGTAGGGGATGAATTGTTCCGGCGGCTGGCTGATGTCGATGACATCCATCTGCGCGCGGGGGATCATGATCTCGCGCACTTGGCGCTCGGACACCTGGATGACGCCCTCCATCATGGACAGGGCATCGGCATCCAGCAGGTTGCGCTCGTAGGCGCTATACAACAGTGCGATCAGTTGCTCGCGATCCTCCGGCTCCCGCAGCAACATCATGGAGAGCCGTTCCAACAAGGTGGGTTTGTTACTACTTTCCGAACCGTCCATTACCGAACATCAACTAACAAGATAGGGCGCAGGATACCTTAATTTGAGCATCAACGCAGTCTCGCGCTCCTCCATCTTTTCGGCGTCGCGGGTTTTTTCATGGTCGTAACCTTGCAGATGCAATGCCGCATGGATGGTGAGATGCGCATAGTGCGCAAGCAGGTCCTTGCCTTGCTCCTTGGCTTCGCGTGCCACGACCGGTGCGCAGATGACGACATCGCCATAGAGCGGATCGGTATCGTCATAGACAAAAGTAAGCACATTTGTCGCGTAGTCCTTGCCGCGGTAACTCTGGTTCAACGCACGCGCCCTCGATCTCGTCCACGATGCGCAAGGCGATCTGCACGTCCTGCTCCAGGGCGACCTTCACCCAGCGGCGGAACTGCGATCGGGTCGGCAGTTGCTTGGCATTGCTGGCGTATTGCACCGACAGCGAAATTTTGTGTGCATCAGTCATGGTTTTGGTTGTTCGTGTTTTTCATATGCGGAGACGATCTTCTGCACCAATGGATGGCGCACCACGTCTTCTGCCATGAATTGTTGAAAGGCGATGCCGCGTACATCCTTGAGCACGATGCGCGCATCGTTGAGCCCGCTCTTCTGCCCGCGCGCAAGATCGATCTGCGTCACGTCGCCGGTGATGACCGCCTTGCTGCCGAAGCCGATGCGGGTGAGGAACATCTTCATCTGTTCCGGCGTGGTGTTCTGCGCCTCGTCCAGAATGATGAAGGAATGGTTCAGCGTGCGTCCGCGCATATAGGCGAGCGGCGCGACCTCGATCATGCCGCGCTCGAAGGCCTTGGCCACTTTGTCCAAACCCATCAGGTCGTACAGCGCATCGTACAAAGGCCGCAGATAGGGATCGACCTTCTGCGCCAGATCGCCGGGCAAAAAACCCAGACGTTCGCCCGCCTCCACTGCCGGACGCACCAGCACCAGACGCTTCACCGTTTCGCGCTGCAGCGCATCGACCGCTGATGCGACTGCGAGATAGGTCTTGCCCGTACCGGCGGGTCCGACGCCGAAAGTGATGTCGTGTTCCTGGATCGCTTGCAGATATTCGTTCTGGCGCACGGTGCGCCCGCGCACCTCGGACTTGCGCGTCATCAGCAACGGCACCGACTCGCTTTGCGCATCGGGCAGATCGCGTTTCATGGATTCGATCAGCCCCAGCTGCAGTCGCTCCAGCGAGATGTCGTGTCTGGCTTCGAGGTAGAAACGTTCCAGCACGCTCGCGCGCGAACGTCGCCTGCGCGCCGGTGATGGCGAAAGTGTTCGCCGCGTCGCGCGATGTTCACTTCCAGCGCGGTCTCGATCTGGCGCAGGTTCTCGTCGAACGCCCCGCACAGATTGGCCAGGCGCGCGTTGTCCACCGGCTCGAAAGAAATGTTCTCGCGCTCGCTCATGACTGAGTCACCAGTTCGCCGCGCAGCGTATGCATGGTTCCCGACAGGATGCGCACATCCACATAGCGCCCAAGCATGCCGGGCGAGCCGGCGAAGTTCACCACGCGGTTGTTCTCGGTGCGGCCCGCCATTTCCAGTTCGCTCTTGCGCGAAATGTTTTCCACCAGCACGCGCTGCACGCTACCCGCCATCGCGGCACTGACCTGCTGTTCCAGCTCGGCGATGCGCGTTTGCACCCGATGCAGGCGCGCCAGCTTGGTTTCGTCCGGCGTGTCGTCCTTCATCTCGGCCGCCGGCGTGCCCGGGCGCGGGCTGAAGATATAACTGAAGCTGGCATCGAAGCCGACATCGTCGATCAGCTTCATGGTCGCTTCAAAATCGGCATCGGTCTCGCCGGGGAAACCGACGATGAAATCCGAAGTGATGGAGATATCCGGCCGTGCCGCGCGCAGTTTGCGCACGACGGATTTGTATTCGAGCGCCGTGTAGCCGCGCTTCATCGCGGCCAGTATCCGATCCGAACCGGACTGCACCGGCAGATGCAGATGACTCGCCAGTTTGGGTGTGGTGGCATACAGATCGATCAGGCGCTGCGACATTTCTCGCGGGTGTGAAGTCATATAGCGCAAGCGCTGCACGCCGGGCAATGCCGCCACCGCTTGTACCAGAAAGGCAAAATCGACTGTGTCGCCGTCGGCCGTCTCGCCTTGGTAGGAGTTCACGTTTTGCCCCAGCAAGGTGATCTCGCTCACACCCTGCGCCGTCAGGCTGTCCACCTCGCGCATCACATCGGCGTATGGGCGCGACACTTCCTCGCCGCGCGTGAACGGCACCACACAGTAGGTGCAATATTTGCTGCAGCCTTCCATGATGGAAACGAAAGCCGTGCCGTGCGATGTCTGCGCAGTCGGAACATGATCGAATTTTTCGATCTCCGGAAAGCTGATATCGACTTGCGGCTTGCCGCTTGTGCGCCGAGCCGCGATGAGTTGCGGCAGAGCGATGCAGAGTCTGCGGCCCGAACACCACGTCCACATAGGGCGCGCGTTTGATGATGGTCTCGCCCTCCTGACTGGCGACACAGCCGCCCGACACCGATCAGCAGCTTCGGGTTGCGCTGCTTCAACGCGCGCGCGCGCCCGAGGTCCGAGAACACCTTGTCTTCCGCCTTCTCGCGAATGGAACAGGTGTTGAACAATATGACATCCGCCTCTTCCGGTTTGTCGGTTTGCTCCATGCCCCCGCAGGCACGCATCACATCCGCCATCTTGTCCGAGTCATACTCGTTCATCTGGCAGCCATAGGTCTTTATATATAGTTTCGTCGTCACGCTGGTTACCTGAATACTTGCTGCTTAATGTCAAAAAAGCGTTAAGACCTTAATAATCTAAGCCTTATGAAAATTGTGGGAATGCCCAACAAAAATACTCATATAATCATAAAAGCTTTAGTCAACTATAGTTATTACTTTAGTCAACTAAAGTCATTATAGATGTCATTAAAAATCTAGCTCTCAGGGAGAGAAAGTATGTCGATCATTGCAGATGTAGCATCCATTGGTACCGCAATATTCGCAATTGGCTTTGCAGTGTGGATCACACTCCAGTTGTTCAAGAAAGCAGACTAAGCTGAAATTGGTGGGAAGTTTCGTTCAGTAACTTCCCACTCCCGGCAGCACTTCATCTCCTCCATTGCCTACGGGATTTCCCGTCGGGCTCTTTGCGCTTCCACAAAATTCTTGCCATAAGAAAAAATTATGCTAGGATTTGCCCCGCTTGGCCTTGTTGTTATTGTGTTCAACCTGACTCTCTTGGGAGGAGATAAATATGTCGTTCATCGCAGATATCGCAGCAATCGGTACTTCGGCAATGGTGGTTCTGTTTTCTTTGTGGATGTTGAAACAACTTTTCAGCGACAAGCAATAATCCTGAAACTGACTGGCACCAAATAAAAAACTCCAGCGATGCTGGAGTTTTTTTATTTGCCATGTGTCTGGTGGTGATAGGTGGACTTGAACCACCGACCCCAGCATTATGAGTGCTGTGCTCTAACCAACTGAGCTATATCACCGCGATCTTGCGCTTCCGACGGCTTTTGCCACCGGGGCATCTCAAAGAAGGGCGGCATTTTGCTGATTTCGCCCCGTCCTGTCAATTGGCACATGCCGATACTTTGAGTTCGCTATCCGGAAACTCCTTCTGCAGGGCAGAAAGCTTGTCTGCCGCCCCCGAATCAAGCTCCTTCATGACGAATACGGTGAATTTTAGCTTGCTGATACGCTCGCCGACTTTGGCAGTGCGCACTTCCTTGGCTCGCAGCACAGCCAGGTACTTCTGCGCAGCCTCTTTAGTCTTGAACACCCCCAGAGAAATGGCGTTCAGCCACTTACCCTCTTCCTGCACCACAAAATAATCCTTCACCCCGCGCTCTTTCAGTTGCGCGATCCTCTTCTCCACCTCGGCACGTTTCTTCATCGGCGGGACATACACCCAATAACCGTGCTTATGCTCCACAATCCGTTGCGACAGATCATCACCCAGCTTCAACAAAGCCAATGCCTGTTGCGCACGAACCAGATCGCCCCCGGAGAACTCTCCCCACTCCGCGCAATTCGACAACTTCGGCAATATTTTCTTTGCCTTAACAACAGGCACCGTGGACGGCGCACTGGGAGCGGCCGCTGCCGGAACTGGCGGCAAGGTCGGCGTCGCGCCCGGAGCTGAACTCGGAACCGCCGCTGGGGTCGGGAGCGGAGCCGGGGGCAAAGTTATGGCCGGGGCCGAGGCCGGAGTAGAGCCTGATGATGCCGCGGAAGCCGGCAACATCTCCAGCAATTTGATCTTGTCTTGATTCAATGCCGCCTGCGCCATTACCGTATCGGCATCTACGGTCAGCGTGCTACCCCACCGCATCCAGCCGAAAATCGCCAGATTGGCCAGCAACAACAGTCCCACGATCCACTTCGTCATGCCTTCGTTTCTCCAATAATCTGCAAACCCTGCAGCACCAGGTTATCCACATGTTCCAACGGCAGATCCAGATGCGGCTGGACTACAGCAGCCGCACCACCACCCAGCAGACAGCTCACCTTGCTATATCGCGCCTGCAACAAACCGAACTGATGCCGCACTGCTCCCACAGTAGCGCGCAGCATCCCGCTATGAATCGCATCGGCGGTATTGCGCGGAAAATCCTGCAACGTACCCTGTTCGGCCAAAAGCTGCGCGGTGTTTGTCGCCAAGCTATGCTGCATCAGACTCACGCCCGGCAGGATCAACCCGCCGAGGAACTCGCCCTGCGGGGAGAGCGCGTCCACAGTCGTCGCCGTGCCGCAGTTCACCACCAGACAGGCGCCGCGCACCCTATTCCAGGCGGCGATCAGCGCCACCCAGCGGTCGCTGCCCAAACGCTCGGGCTGCTGATAGCTGTTGTGCACCCCGCACTGTTCGGCACGTGCAGTCACAAACTCCAGCGGGCATTTCCACCCGGCGCAAATCGTGCGCAAACGTTGCGACATCGCCTCGCCTGCCACATTGGAGACCAAGACACGCGAGGGTGGAGGCAACGCAGCGAACTCGCTCTGCAATGCCGTCCACTCGGTGTTGCCGCCCACACCTTGGTGTACCCATGCCCCGCCTCGCACCAGTGCCCATTTGCAACGGCTGTTCCCCACGTCCAATAGCAGCACCTTATACGCCCCTTAAACTGACCTCGCCCGCATTGAACACCCGCTCGCCCTGTTCAATCAGCAAGCGCAGTCCGCCTTCTTCAGTCACCCCGCGCACCACACCCGAGACTTGCGAGCCATCCGGCAACGACAATTTGACTGCCTTATGCTGGAATGCGTGGTAGCGCTCCCACTCTGCCCGCAACGGTACAAAACCTTGCGCCGTGAATTCTTGCAACACGATCACCAAATGTTTTAATGATACCGCAAGCACCTCGTTGCGCCCGGGCGGCATATCCAGCGAACTTAAGTCGCTCACCGCCTGGTCGATGCGCTCGCGCGCCTGCGGCGACAATCGCCAGTTGATCCCGACGCCGATCACCACCGCGCTGGGACCGAGCATATCGCCTTGCGCTTCGAGCAATATCCCGGCGAGCTTGCCCCCGTTCAGCAATACATCGTTCGGCCACTTCAGACTCGCTCCAGTCACACCCAGTTCTTGCAGGGCACGCATCATGGCGACACCGACCGCCAAACTCAAACCGGACAGCGCGGCAAGTCCGCTTGCAAAACGCCACAACAGGGAAAAAGTCAGGGCATCGCCCAATCCAGAATGCCATGTTCGGCCCAAACGCCCGCGTCCGGCTGTCTGCCATTCCACGGCCAGCACGGTACCGCTTGGCGCTCCTTGTGCGGCGCGTTGCAGCAGCAGCGCGTTGCTGGAAGGCGCTTGGTCGAGTATCTCGATATGCAAGCTGTCGCGCGCAGCGCCCAACCGGGCTTCGATCTGCCCGGCATCCAGCCATTGCAACGTTGTCGCCAGGCGGTAACCGCGGCCGCGCACCCGGTGCAGTATCAATCCATACTGCGCCACGTCTTGCAGCGCGTTATGCACCGTGGTGCGCGTCACGCCGAACTGTTGCGCCAATGTTTCTCCGGAATGGAATTCGCCGTCAGCCAGTCGGCGCAGCAGGGCGAAGGTCAACAGATTAGGAGCTGCCACCGCGTTCATTGCGGCATGTCACATTTGGAAGTGGCAGGATTACAATCCAGGAACTGCAGTATCTCATCGCGGCGCTTCAACGCATCCTGATAACCCAGATCGATCAGCGCGCGGCAATAGTGTTTGTCAAACAGCAGATAACTCGCCAGATTCGCGCCGCTGCCACGCATCACACCTACCGTACGCAACATCAGGCGTATGGGCCACGGCAGTTGCGCGATATGACGCTCGGCGATTTTCTCCAGGGGCTGGCTGGGCGTGATGACCAGCACGTCAATATGGCGCATTCTGGTCGCCACGCGCAGCTCTTCCGGAATCAGGCGGACCGTATCGTTGATACGCTGCAAACGTTCCAGATCGACTTCAAGACCATCCAGAAAAATACTGTCCAATGCATGGCCTGCGATCTGCGCCAGCGTGGGATAGGTATCCATCCTGCCGCGCCGCTCCTCATCGTCGTCGGCATGCCATGAGCCCATCAGCAGCACCTTGTCGGCCCCCAGATGCAGCGCGGAACTGATCGGCGCGATCTGGCGCACAGAACCGTCGCCGAAATATTCGCGATGGATGTGCACTGCCGGAAAGATAAAAGGAATGGCGGAGGAGGCCAGCAAATGTTCGATGCCGATCTTGGCCTCCATTCCCATACGCCGCGCCCGCCTCCATGGCTGGAGACCGTCAACACCCTGATAGAACGTGACCGAATGCCCGGAGCCGTAGCCGGAAGCGGTGATGCTCAATGCGTGCAGAACACCCGCGTCGATGCTCTCCTGTATCTTTTCACAGGGCAAGGTCTCTTCCAGGAAGATCCCCAATGGCGAATTATCCAGCAGCGATACGCGGTGCATGCGATTGATGCCCAGCAGGCTCAACACCAGGCCCGCTACCCAGCGCCCGCTGTTCTTCAGCACGCCCAGCGGGTCCGCACGATAGATGTCGCTGACGCGGGAGTTGGCCCAGATACCCAGCAAATACTTTACGCCCTTGCGGAAATGCTGCGCATTCACCGCCAGCGTCACTGCATTCAGCGCCCCCGCCGAAGTCCCGCAAATCACCTGAAAGGGCGATTGCGCGCGGCGCGGCATGAACTCGGCAATGGCTTTGAGCACCCCGACCTGATAGGCCGCACGTGCACCGCCTCCTGTCAGGATGAGTCCGATTTTTTGCGGAGTCTGGCTCATGATCTTCTCACCGTTTATGCCTGGTCGTGCTCCGCCCGCACCGAATCCAAAGCGTCCTTCAGCGTCTCCTCCGGCAATGCATTCAGCGTCTCCGACAACATCTCCGCCGCCTCGGCCGTCCCGTGCGGCAGATGTTTGGCGTCTGTGTTTGCCACCAGCACCGCTGCCGCGCCGACCACTTTGAGCAAGCGCACGCGCTCGTTCATCAACATCTCGATTTCCTGGCTCAACAGCTCGATTTCCTGCTTGTTCATGGCATTCCCCTAATGTGTATTGACGCCGGCCACCGCCAGCGCGCTCATGTTCACGATGCGGCGCACTGTCGCGGTCGAGGTCAGGATATGCGCCGACTTGTTCGCGCCCAGCAGGATCGACCCGATGGTGATGCCGTCGCCCGCCTTGATCTTGAGCAGATTGTAGGCGATGTTGGCCGCATCCTGGCTAGGCATGATGAGCAGATTCGCTTCACCCTGGCGGTGATATTGCAGCGCAGCATCACGCAGTTGCTTGTCCATCACTCTCCCGTGAATCCCCGTATGGATCTCGCGCCGATTATAGCGCAGCGACCCGTGGCGTATCAGGCAGGACACCCCGAGCACTCGACCGGAACCTGCCATGCCGGATTTGCTAGAATGCCGCACTTTTTCGATTCCGAGCGTTCCCCCATGAACCCCATCACACTGACCGGCGGCGAACACGCCGTGCTGCTGATCCACGGATTGCAAAGCAGTCCGGCCGAACTGTTGCCGCTGGCCAAGCGCTTGCAGCAGGGCGGTTACACGGTGCACCTGCCGCACATCGAGGGCTATGGTTACGCCCACGGCGACACCCCGCGCTCAGTCACGCACTGGCAGGATTGGCATGCCAAAGCGCTGGAAGAATTCCGCACGCTGCAACGGCAGTACAAGAGCATCGCTGTTGGCGGACTGTGCATCGGCGGGACACTGTCGCTCAGCATCGCCGCCGAACTGGGGGACGAGGTCGCCGCGCTGACCTTGCTCTCCACCACGCTGTGGTATGACGGCTGGGCCATGCCCTGGTATCGCCCCTTGCGTTACCTCGGTTA
Organism: uncultured beta proteobacterium; assembly: GCA_963715005.1. Lineage (GTDB taxonomy): Bacteria > Pseudomonadota > Gammaproteobacteria > Burkholderiales > Gallionellaceae > Sideroxyarcus. Next base: position 247,137 of record CAVQQO010000001.1, read on the forward strand.
CATCTGGCCGATCCGTTACTGGTACACCTACAAGGAGCGCGAACCCTTCGGTTTGAAGAACGAGCAGTTGCGCAAGTGGATCGCACGCGAGATGGCGCACAAGGATGCCTCCATGGTCGGCGCCAGCCGGCTGAACCTGCCCGCCATCCAGGAAGCCGAGCGCATGATCGCCTCAGTCAAAAGATCGCTGCCGCGCATCACCGCCCCTGCCATCATCATCCATGCCGTCGAGGATGAAGTCGCCTCGCCTCGCAGCGCGCACCATATCGCCAAGCACATCGGCTCCGGGACGGTGGAAAAGGTGCTGCTGCACAACAGCTACCACATGATTACGGTGGACAACGAGCGCGAGCAGGTCGCCGCCGACACCCTCCGTTTCTTCGAAAACGCGCGCATCCAGAGTGCTGCTGGCAAATAAAAGCCTTCTGCTATACTCCGCCCCGATTTCTTTCTGAAAGCGAGCGACGATGAGTTCCCTGAAAACCATACAAGACATGATGGTCAAGCAGTTCGACCTCAAGCTGGAAGACCTGACGCCTGAAGCCACGCTGGAAGGCTTGGGACTGGATTCGCTGTCGGTGATCGAGTTCACGTTCAATCTTGAAGATGAGCTGAAGATCAAGTTCCCGGATGAACGCGTCGAACTCAAAACGCTGCAGGACGTGGTCGGTTTGGTGAACAAGCTCATCGCCGAACAAACAGAAGCTGCATAGCAAGCCCTCATGACCAGGCGCGTCGTCATCACTGGATTAGGCGTCATCTCTCCGGTCGGCCAAAACCCGGCAGAATTCTTCGACAACCTGATGGCCGGTCGCTCCGGCATCAAGCGCCTGCAGAACGACTTCGTCGAGCAACTCAATATCCGCATCGGTGCGCCGGTAGAAGGCTTCGACCCCGCGGCCCATTTCAGCAAGATCCAACTCAGCGGCATCGAACGCTTCAGCCAGTTCGCACTAGTCGCCGCCGAGCAGGCGGTGCAGGATGCACAGCTTGAAATTAGTGAAGCCGAACAGCCGCGCGCCGGTGTGTGCATGGGTTCCTGCCTGGGCGGCGCCAGCACGCTGGAAGACGGCTACGTCGAGACACTCCTGCACAAACCGCCGCGCGTCAAACCGCTCAGCGTGCTGCTCAGCATGAACAACGCTGCCGCCTCGCATCTCTCCATCAAATACCATCTGCAAGGCGCGAACATGACTTATGCCACCGCCTGCTCGTCCTCGGCCATCGCCATCGGCGAAGCCTATCGCCAGATCAAGCACGGTTATGCCGACGTGATGCTGGCGGGCGGCTCGGAGGCGATGCTCACTTTGGGCGCGATGAAGGCGTGGGAAGCCTTGCGCACGCTGGCGCAGGAAGACCCGAACGATGCCGGCGCATCGTGCAAACCGTTCTCCAAAAATCGCAGCGGCCTGGTGCTCGGCGAAGGCGCCGCCGTGCTGGTGCTGGAAGATGCGGAGCGCGCCATGAAACGCGGCGCGAAGATCTACGCGGAACTGGCCGGCTACGATTGCTCGTCCGATTCCAGCCACATCACCAAGCCGGATGCGGCGGGACAGACGCGCACCATGCTGAATGCCCTGCGCGAAGCGCAGTTACAGCCGCAGGACATCCACTACATCAATGCCCACGGCACGGCCACACAGGCGGGCGACATCGAAGAGACCAAAGCCGTCAAACAGGTGTTCGGCGCGCACGCGAGCAAGGTTCCGGTCAGCTCGACCAAATCCATGCACGGCCATCTGATGGGCGCGACCGGCGCGGTGGAGTTCATGGTGGCGTTGCTGGCATTGCAGAACCAGTCCGTTCCGCCCACCATCAACCTGAGTGACCCCGATCCCGAGTGCGATCTGGATTACGTGCCCAACCAGGGACGCAACGACGTCAAGCTCGACGCCGTGATGTCCAACTCGTTCGCCTTCGGCGGCAGCAACGCGGTGTTGATCGCCAAGCGTTTCCGCGCTTAGCCGTTTGCTTTCTGATTCCTGGCAGCACCCAGGTGCAGCGTAGCCAGCGTCTTCTTGCGCACTTCATGCAGCAACGTCGCATTCACGTCCAGCGACTCGCCGTAGGACGGGATCATCTCTTTCATCTTGCGCTTCCACTCGGCAGTCTTCATGCGCGATTTGAAGCAGCGCTCGATCACCTCGATCATCGCCTGCACCGAGGTGGATGCGCCGGGCGAAGCGCCCAGCAACGAGGCCAGCGTACCGTCTTTGGACGTGACGATCTCGGTGCCGAATTCCAGCTTGCCGCCTTTAGTATCGCACCCTTTGATGATCTGCACGCGCTGCCCGGCCGATGCCAGTTTCCAATCCTCTTCTTTCGCCTCGGCATAGAACTCGCGCAGTGCCGCAACCCGGTCCTTGTGCGATTGGAGGGCTTCGATGATGAGATAACGCGTGAGATCGATGTTGTCGCGTGCGACGGCCAGCATCGGTTTCAGGTTGCCGGGCTTCAGCGACGAGAACAGATCCAGCACCGATCCTTCCTTGAGGAACTTGGTGGTGATGCTGGCGAACGGACCGAACAGCAACGCCGACTCGCCATCGATGATGCGCGCATCCAGATGCGGCACCGACATCGGCGGCGCACCCACGGCGGCCTTGCCATATACCTTGGTTGCATGTTGCCGCACGATCTTGGGGTCGCGGCAGATCAGCCACTGGCCGCTGACCGGGAAGCCGCCGTAACCATGGCTCTCGGCGATGCCGGACTTCTGCAATAACGGCAGCGCACCGCCGCCCGCACCGAGGAACACGAACCCCGCATCGATGGTGCGCGTCGTGTTCGCGTGGTTGTCCTTCACCCGCACATGCCAGCGACCATCCTCGTGCTGCTTCAGGCTGGTGATGGTATGGCTGAGTTTCAATTCGAAGTTGGGCAGGGCGCGCAGCGCCTTGACCAGCCTGCGCGTGAGGAAGCCAAAATCCACATCGGTGCCGTGTTTCACCTGCGTCGCGGCGACCTTCTGTTGCGGATCGCGCTGCCGCATCACCAGCGGCATCCATTTGTGCAACAGCGCATGATCCTCGCTGTACTCCATCCCCTCGAACAGGTGATGCTGGTGCAAGGCCTGATAACGCTTGCGCAGGAAAGCGACGTTCTCCTCGCCCCACACGAAACTCTGGTGAAACACCGGATTGATGAATTTTTCGGGCGTGGGCAACAGGCCTTGTTCGACCAGATAGGACCAGAACTGCAGGGAGACCTCGAACGCGGCATTGATCTCCAGCGCACGATCGATCTTGATGCTGCCGTCCGGCTGCTGCGGGGTGTAATTGAGTTCGCAATAACCGGCATGCCCGGTGCCTGCGTTGTTCAGGCCGTGCGAGCTTTCGTGCGCCACGTTGGCAAGACGCTCGACCATCACGATCTTCAACGACGGGTCGAGCTGCGCCAGCAACTTGCCCAGCGTCGCGCTCATCACCCCCGCCCCCACCAACAGCACATCTACTTTTTTATGCGACATGATCCAGTCATCCCGATTCGATATATCCCGATTTTAACTGCTTAGCCCGGCCAACATCTTCTCCAATCGTTTCACCGACACGATCACCGGCGTCTTCAGCTCCTGCGCATACAGCGACACGCGCAGTTCCTGCAGCATCCAGCCGAAGTCTTCCAGACGCACATCCGCTTCTCCATGCTGCGCGGACAGCCTGCGCTGCCATTGCTGCAGCAGCGGATTCATCTGCGCCATGTTCTGCGCATCGCGTGCCGGATTGCTGCGCAGTTTCTCCAGCCGCACGTTGATCGCCTTCAGGTAACGCGGCATGTGCTGCAGGCGCTCATATGGTGTGCGCGCCACCCACTCCTTGCCCAGCAGCCATTCGCATTGGCTGCGAATATCCTGCAGCACTTGGCCGTGTGCCTTGAAGCCGGGCAATGATTTCTGCAATGCCTGGTGCTCGGTCAATACCGCTGCGACCAGGCGTGCGATCTCTTGTGCCACCAGATTCAGGCGCGCCTTCGCGTCCTTGCAGCGCGTGGCGAACTCCTTCTCGCTTTCCGGCCACGGCTCGTTCAAACAACAGCGGTCGAAAGTCACCGCAAGGATCTGCCGCTGCAGATCCTGTTGCGAACCGAACGGCAGAAACTGCATTGCCATCGTCTGCAGACCGGGCAGATTCTTCTCCAGGTATTTCACCTGCTCTTTCAGCGCGAGCTGGAACAAACGCCGCAGCCCTAGACGTTGGACAGCTTGGGCCTCGTCGCGCGTATCGAAACGCTGCAAGGTCACCGCATCGCCCTCGTCCACCAGCGCGTTGAACACGGTGATGGTCTGCCCGGCACGCTGCTCTGTGCTGGTTGGATTGAAATCGCCGAAGCGCCATTCGGTATAGCGTTCACCGCTGGGCTTCTGCTGCGGCGCTGCATTCTTCGCGGCGGGCGCGGGTGAGACGACGGCTTGCTTCGGCGCCCATTCCCCACGCAGTTGTGCAAAGTTGCGCGACATGCCGAGCTGCCGCCCGTGCTCGTCCACCACACGGAAATTCATCAGCAGGTGTGCGGGCAGTTGTTCCAGGCGGAAGGCGTCCAGCGGCACTTCGAGCTGTTTCTGCTCGCGTATGTAGCGCGCCAACGCTTGCAACAGCGGCGTGTCGGAAGGCTGCACCGCAGCACAGAACGCCGCCGCGAATTCCGGCACCGGCACGCAATGACGGCGCAGTTTCTGCGGCAGCGATTTCACCAGCTGCGCTATCTTCTCGGCCAGTATGCCCGGCACCAGATATTCGCAACGCGCCGCCGATACCTGGTTGAGCAAGGCCTGCGGCACGGTCAGCGTCACGCCGTCGTCGTTCTTGCCCGGCGCGAAGTTGTAGGCCAAAGCATAGCTCACGTTATTCATCGACAGCTGCGGCGGGAAATGCTCCGTCGTAATCCCGGCCGCCTCATGCCGCATCAGATCGTCTTTTTTCAGGTACAGCAACTTGGGCTGCTCGCGCTCCGCTTCCTTGCGCCAGTGCTCGAACGCCGCGCCGTTGTGGATGCCGGCCGGGATGCGCTGGTCATAGAAGGCGAAGATGAGTTCGTCGTCCACCAGCACATCGGGACGGCGTGCCTTGTGCTCCAGCGCCTCGATGTCGGCGATGAGTTTCTGGTTGTACGCGAAGAACGGCGCCTGCGTGTTGAACTCGCCGTTCACCAGCGCCTCGCGGATGAACACCTCGCGCGACTCTTCCGGGTTCATCGGCCCGTAATGCACCCGCTTCTTGGGATTGATGAGCAGGCCGTACAGGGTGCTGCGCTCCCACGCTGCCACCTGCCCCGCCTTCTTCTCCCAGTGCGGATCGAAGTAGCTGCGCTTGATCAGGTGTGCGCCGACCTCCTCCAGCCACTCCGGCTCGATGCGTGCCACACAGCGCGCGAACAGCTTGGTCGTCTCCACGATCTCGGCCGCCACCACCCACTTGGTACCTTTCTTCGCCAGCACCGAATTCGACGCGATGAAGAATTTGATCTCGCGCGGACCGAGGTAATAGGGTTCCCTGTCCACGCCCTTGCAGCCGATGTTGCCGAGCAAGCCAGTCAGCAGCGCCTTGTGTATCTGCTCGTAGGTCGCCGGCTGCTCGTTGAAGCGCATACCCATCTCCGATACCTGCGCGTGCAATTGCTGGTGCAGCTCGTGCCATTCGCGCAGGCGTAGCGGCGACAGGAACTTGTCGCGGCACTCTGTCGCCCACAGTTTGTTGGTCTTCTTGTGCTTCAGCGCTTCCTGGAACCACGCCCACAGCTTGATGTAGGCAAGGAAATCCGAACGTTCGTCGTTGAAACGCTGGTGTGCCGCATCTGCCGCCTCGCGCCGTTCTGCCGGGCGGTCGCGCGGGTCTTGCAAGGCCAGCGCACTGGCGATGATGAGTATCTCGTGCAGGCAGTGATATTGCCGTCCCGCCAACAGCAGGCGCGCCACTTTCGGATCGAGCGGCAGCTTGGCCAGTTCGTGGCCGAGCGGCGTGAGCGATCGTTGGTCGTCGATGGCGTTGAGTTCCTGCAACAACTGGTAGCCGTCGGCAATGGCGCGCGAACCGGGCGGCTCGATGAACGGAAATTCCTCCACCTCACCCAGGCCCAGCGCACTCATGCGCAGGATAACCGTCGCCAGCGACACGCGGAATATCTCGGCGTCGGTAAACTCGGGGCGTTGCAGGAAATCCGCCTCGTCGTACAGGCGGATGCAGATACCGCTCATCACGCGGCCGCAACGTCCGGCGCGCTGGTTGGCGGCAGCGCGCGAGATATTCTCAATGCGCAACTGCTCGACCTTCTGCCGCACGCTGTAACGGTTGATGCGCGCCAGCCCGCTGTCGATCACGTAGCCGATGTTGGGCACGGTGAGGGAAGTCTCCGCCACGTTGGTCGCCAGCACCACGCGGCGCATGCCGGAGGCGGGCTTGAACACCCGGTCCTGTTCGGCGATAGACAGGCGCGAGAACAGCGGCAGTATCTCGAGCCCCTTGTGCTGGTGCTTGCGCAAGGCTTCGGCAGTGTCGCGTATCTCGCGCTCGCCGGGCAGGAACACCAGCACATCGCCTTTGAGTCCGCCGATGGAAAGTTCATCCAGGGCGCTGCATATCGCCTGCGGAACATCCTGTGTGTCGCCTTCCTCATTCTGCTGCGGCGCACGGTAGCGCACCTCGACCGGATAGGTGCGGCCGGAGACCTGCAGCACCGGCGCATTCGAGAAGTGTTTGGAGAAGCGTTCCGCATCCAGCGTCGCCGAAGTGATGATGAGTTTCAGGTCGGGACGACGCGGCAGCAGTTGGCGCAGATAGCCCAGCAGGAAATCGATGTTCAACGAGCGCTCGTGCGCCTCGTCGATGATGATGGTGTCGTATTGTTTGAGCAGCGGATCGTGATGTATCTCGGCCAGCAGGATGCCGTCGGTCATCAGCTTGATGCAGGTGTCGGGCGACACCTTGTCGTTGAAGCGCACCTTATAGCCGACCAAGCCGCCCAGTTCGGACTTCAGTTCGTGCGCGATGCGCGCGCCCACAGAACGGGCCGCCACACGGCGCGGCTGGGTATGACCGATAACGCCCAGCACGCCGCGCCCCAGACTCAAACAGATCTTCGGCAGTTGCGTGGTTTTGCCCGAGCCGGTCTCGCCGCACACGATGACCACCTGGTGTTTTTCGATGGCCTGCGCCAATTCCTCGCGCCGCGCCACCACGGGCAGGTCGGCGGGGTATTCGATGGCGGAGAGTTGCTGGATACGCGCCAGACGGCGCTGGGCGATTGAAGATAAAGCAGGATTCATGGCGCGCGATTTTACTCGCTGCGCATCTTGCGCGCATAAAAAACAGGGGAGACCGAAGTCTCCCCTGTTCATTTACTGCTTAGCTTTTTGTGTGATGAGCTTCGGCGAACCTGACTCATCCTACGCGAGCTTTATATTACCAAGCTGCTTCCAACATCATCAGCAGACCCTTCTTCTGGGCAGTTGCTGCTTTGTGAGCAGAGCCAGAGTAGGTTGCATAATCAACGTGGAATGCCACGTTCTGGAACAGGTCGTAAACGGCTGTCAATGTAACTGCGTTGTCACCGTTGCTACCGATTCCATTGCCGTTGCTTGCCTTACGATATGCCAGACCAACGGACAGAGTGTGCGGCAGAACAGTCACATCAGCGCCGAAGGTGGTTGCAGTACGATCTGTCACACCGGTGCTGTTGTGCGCGCAGTCAGCGGCAACAACCTTACGGCAAACAGGCGCCTTGGCGTTCTGTGCGTAGAAGCCTGCTTCCATACCAGCGATCTCACCGTGTGCTTGGACGTCGATGGTCTTCTGGTTGGACTCGATTTCTACACCAGCCAAGTTGCCGAAGGACGAACCGCTTTCACGGCCGATACCGGCGACGATGTCCCAACCAGCGAAGCTAGGTGTAACAGCTGCGCGGAAGTAACGTTGACCGTAGTTGGTGGAACCGATGGCACCACCGTTGCCGCCAGGAGCGAAGGACGAAGACCACAGGGTGTAGTTCACGAAGAACATGTCGTGTTGCACAACGTAAGCGAAACCGGAAGCAGCACCAAGATCCGAACCGCGGTCAGCGTTGTACTGGATCGCGGATGTTTCACGGCGCATTTCAGCCCAACGGTTGGCACGCATCACGCCGCCGGAAGACAGTTCGAAACCGTAAGCTGCGCCCAGTGCGTCCGTTGTGAACGGAACAACGGAAACCTTCACCGCACCTGCATCAACCACGATAGGAAGACGTGTACCTGCAACCAGAGAGCCACCCACGTTCGCTGTATTGCCTTCGAACAGGAAGCCGATCTTGATCAGGTCGCTGTCAGCGATACGGCCGCCGAAGAACAGGCTGTATTCGTCGCCCATTTGCCATTGACCGTCATTAGCGCCAGTAGCGGCAGTTTTGCCTGCGCCAACTGTAGCGAGTGTAACGCCGTTGTTGGTGTTCTTGGCATAGCGATACTTCAACAGGATCGCAGCGTTCAGTGTGTCAGGGATCGACAGATGTTCGCCTTCAACCTTGCCTTGAGCGCCCATCAGTGTGTAGCCGGATGCCTTGAATGCACGACCGAAACCGTTCAACACTGGGAATTTTTGGAAGTGGCAAGCGGTACATGCCATACCGGTTTGACGAGCAAACGCGGGCAATGCAGAAGCTTCAGGAGCAAACGCGGCTGCTGCCAGCACGCCTGCCAAAGAGAGAGCTACCTTTTTCATCATTTCTCCTCGAGGAATTTAACTACGAAAAAAATCACTAACCGAATAACCGCACCACACACCCCTTTGCGATTACCGGATGCGCAAGATAGCGGCTGCGTGAAGAGAGTGTCAAAGCTTTGTGAAAGAAGCGTCGCATTTCTGCAACAACACCCCCTCTTTGACTTTGCACTATCCCCGCATCCCCGCCATTAACCCTGTTTGAGCTCGAATCTGACCCGGCCTGCCCGGTTCTCACTTAACGTCAATTGATAGCCGGATTGCGCAACCCAGCGCGCAACTTGATAGAGTCCCACACCCAGCCCGTCTTCAGATGACATCACGGTGTGCAGCAACTGACGCGCTGTCGTCTCGGGAATGGCACTGCCGCTGTCGCTGACGCTGAAAGCGAACGGATCGCCGCGCAAGGCAACGCCAACGCCGATACCGGGTTCGCGCAGGCGCTTGTTGCAGGCGTTGTCGATCAGGTTGTCGGCGACACAATCGAACAGGGCGACGGGAATCATTAGCCCGCTTCCCGCCCCCTCGCCTTCGCTTATCCATTCGAGGTTGCGATGCTGGTGGCGCTGGCGCAGATTCTCCCACCAGGTCGCCAACGGCAGCTCGATCACATCTTCTTGCACTTGCGGAGTCTTGAGTTTGGCCAGAATGAGTTCGATGCGCTGCGTGAGCACGGGCAACTGGCGCTGAAGAATGGGCTGTGCTTTCTCGGGCTGGTGCTGCGCCACCGAGGTCAGCGCGAACAAAGATTGCAGCATGTTCTTCAGATCATGCGTCAGCCGCGCGCCGGTTTCGTAGATGGTCTGCAGTCGCGTGATCTCGCGCAAGTGCTGCTCACGCCGCTTGGCCTGATAAAAGTGCCCCAACAACTGAGTGAGCAGACGCACATGCAGCAACACGGAGGGCGACACGACTTGGCGGCTGAACAGGGTGAGCACCAGATCGTGGTCCGACATTTCGATGCGATGCGGGCTGGAGGTACCCAAGGTCCCATGCCCCCTGTCCGATACCCAAGTCAGCCCGCTGACCCAGGGCATCTCGATCAGATATTCGGTGGCGCGCGCCAGGAAGGTCTCGGGGTTCTGTTCTTGTTGCGCCGTTTCGGCGAGCTGCTTAAGCCACACTTCGAGCGGCGTACCGATGGTCAGCAGGTAGCGCGAGAACAAGGTCTGCAAGCCGGAAAACCCCAGACGCGGATTCCACAACCCGCCCAAGGCAAAGAGCGTGAGCGCGATGATGAACAAGGTACGCAGCAACGCATCCAGGTAAGTCAGGTGCCCCAAGGTCATAAAGGCCAGACTGCCCAGCACCAGCACCAACAGCAGCGTGAACAACAACAAGATATAAATGAAGTCCACCGCCTGCGTGCTTTCCGCACGTTCGCGCTCGACGGGGATGAACACCATGATGAGCAGCAGCAACGGCAACCCCACGTTCATCAAGCCATCCATCACTTCATCCAGACCGGACAAAGCAAATAATTTCGGCGCAACGTACAGGACCAATATCGCCAACAGGTATGTCATCACCAGCAGGTAATAAAAACGCTGCCAACGCGCGTGGAAAGCGAACACGCGCCCACCCACCAGCGCGAACAGACCGCTCACCCAGAAGGCGAGCACCCACCAATTGAGCCAGAGCAATGCAACCAGGCTGATTGCAAGGATGAGCGCCGCACTACCCGGACGCAGCTTGCTTTCGCCGCGCCACAGCGGTTGCCACAACAGGAACAGCCCCAAATGCATCAACAGCAGCGGACGCGTCCAAATATTCTGCATTCCCAGCCATAGCGCCAGGTGCAATACCACCAACATATGGAAAGAAAGCCAGCGGCTGGAATGTGTCAGAAATCCGAACACCCGTGTCAACATTTCGTCATCCTTGTCAAAGTTTCGTCATTTTCACAATAAATCACTGCGCGCCTCAATTGGATAACGCATCGCCCGCGTCGCACCCATCGCGCATTTTTGAATAATCAAAGCAAGCACAACTCCCCATGCTCGCCGCACAACACCATTACCGCCCAGCCCTGCAGCCAGCACAAACCAAGCCATACCAATCCGGTCGGAAATGCGTGGCATGAACATTGCTGTCGTTCCGTACGCAAGGCTACATGCAATCAGAAAACTAACCCTTGGGAGTTGAGAAATGAATCGCAAGCAAACCGGTTTTACTTTAATTGAAATCGCCATCGTTCTGGTGATTATCGGCCTGCTGCTCGGCGGCGTGCTGAAAGGGCAGGAGCTCATCAACAGCGCGCGGGTGAAAAACCTGGCGACCGACTTCAAGAACATTCCGGTGTTCATCTACGGCTACCAGGATCGATTCCGCGCATTGCCGGGCGATGATAGAACCCCGGACGTTCACTTGGCCGGCCTTAATCCCAGTTGCGCAAATGCTGGTGGTGTCTGCCCCATCCCCCCGGGAAACGTGACCGCCGGCAATGGCGTGATCAACGGCGCATGGAACAGCACTACCCCAACAGACGAATCCTACCTGTTCTGGCAGCATGTGCGCCTGGCTGGACTGGCCTCTGGCTCCACGGTCGTGGGCGCGGCGGATTACCTGCCGATCAATGCATCCAGCGGCACCATCGGCATTCAAAGTGGCACGAATGATGTCGCCCTCTCCCCCATCAATGCAGCAGCGGGTGCCAACCCGATCCGCGGCTCGTACGTGATCTGCTCCACCGGCATCCTCGGCCGCTTCGTCAAACAACTGGATATCCAAATGGATGACGGCAATACCGCCGGCGGCTCCATGATGGCCACCCCGATGACTGGCTACGCCCTCGGGGCTGTTGCCACACCAACCGCCAACATCGTTGATGCAGACAGCTACATCGTCTGCCTGGGCGTCTAATCAAACTCCGGCGTGACAACACTCAAGCCCGCTTCGGCGGGCTTTTTTCATGCCTGATTATTTATGAATCCATCACGACGCATCACAGCCAACTTCGAACACGTGTTGATTTGAAAACGAGATGGGCGTTGGTGGATTATCAGGACTATTACTTAACCCGCAGAGCGCAATAGCTTGCGTATTGCCCGCGCGCTTGCACCAGAACAGAGGATGACAACTGGTGACGATTTACACACGACTCGTCACCTGGAGAATCGCGCTGTTGAGCCCGACCTGCTAATCCCCCCTGCGCAGCCGTTTCTCCGCAGCCTCCAGCGTCACCGGCTGCCCGAGCAGCACCAGGACGTCGCCTGCAAGCAGCACCATGTCTCCCGCCGGCTGGCTGCCTTCCACGTTGTGGCGGCGCACCGCATTCACTTCGACGCTGAGTTCGTCCAGCTTCATTTCTTTCAGGCGTGCGCCGACGGCGGCATCACCCACGTTGAGCAACACGTTCTGAAAGCGCGGCTGCTGGCTTTCGATATCCTCGCTCGCCGCTTCCGGCGGCGGTGTACTGCGGAAGTAGCCGCTGAACATGCTGTAACGTTTGGCGCGTGTCTCCTGGATGTAGCGGATGACGCGGCTGAGCGGCACGCCGGACAGCAGCAGCGCCTGCGAGGCAAGCATGACACTGCCTTCGGTGACCTCAGCCACCACCTCGGCGGCGCCCGCTTGTTTGAGCACGGCGATATGGGTGTCGTCGGCGGTGCGCACTACCACGGGCAGGTCGGGGCGCGATGCCTGCACGTGGTGCAATATCTTGAGCGCGGAGTGTTTATCGTCGTAAGTGATGGCCAGCGCCTTGGCGCGCATCAAGCCGGCTGCCTGCAGCACTTCGTGCTTGCCCGCATCGCCGTACACGACTTTTTCTCCTGCCACCGCCGCTTCGCGCACGCGGCGCGAATCGAGATCGAGTGCGATGAAGCTGATGCCTTCCTCAGTCAGGAATTTCGCCAATGCCTGCCCGCTGCGCCCGTAGCCGCAAATGATGATGTGCTGGTTGCTTGCCATGCTGCTCACGGCGATCTGGTGCATCTGCATGGCGCGGTTCATCCATTCTTCCGGCGACACGCGACGCACGATGGCCTCCGCGTGCTGGATCAGGAACGGCGCGATCAGCATGGAGATGAGCATGGCGGCCAGCACGTTCTGCATCACGTCATGCGGCAACAGATGCACATCGCCCGCCAGCGTCAGCAACACGAAACCGAATTCGCCGGCTTGCGCCAGGCCGAGTCCGGTGCGCAAGGCCGCGCCCCACTCCCCCGCGAAAGCGCGTACCAACAAAGCCACCACGGCGGCTTTGAACGGGATCAGGATGAGCAACAGCAACAGCACCCAACCCCAGCCTGCGATCACCGCACCCAAGTCGAGCATCATGCCGATGGTGACGAAGAACAAGCCGAGCAGCACATCGCGGAACGGTTTGATGTCTTCTTCCACCTGGTAGCGATACTCGGTCTCGGAGATCAGCATGCCCGCGACGAACGCGCCCAAGGCGAGCGACAGGCCGGACAGCTCGGTGAGCCAGGCCATGCCCAGCGTGAACAGCAGCACGTTGAGCATGAACAGCTCGGAGGATTTTTGTCCCGCCACCAGATGGAACCAGGGGCGCAACAATTTCTGCCCGAACATCAGCAGTGCGGCCAAGAGGACCGCGGCCTTGAGCATGGCAATGGCGATGGTGCCGCTAAGATCGGCCCCGCTTTCCGCCAGCGCGGGGATGACGATGATGAGCGGCACCACTGCCAGATCCTGGAACAGCAACACGCCCATGATCTTCTGCCCGTGCGATGTGTTCAGCTCGGCGCGCTCGACCAGCATCTTGCTGACGATGGCGGTGGAAGACATCGCCAGAATGCCGCCCAATGCCAGGCCCGCACGCCAGTCCAGCGCAAAGACAAGGGATGAGAGCATCACGATCAGCATGGTGGCGATCACTTGCGCCGTACCCAGGCCGAACACCAGCCGCTGCATGGCACGCAAGCGGGCGAGGCTGAACTCCAGGCCGATGCTGAACATCAGGAACACCACGCCGAATTCGGCAAGGTGGCGCGTCTCCGGCGCATCGGGTATCCAACCCAGGGCGTGCGGGCCGATGGTGATGCCGACCAGCAGATACCCAAGCATCGCCGGCAAATGCAAAAGGCGGCACAACACCACCACACCGACCGCGACGGCCAACAGAATGATGATGAGATGGAGCGAACTGTTCATGCCCCGATGATGCCACAATTTCAAAAAATCTCCGCCCCCAAAAGGCACTGTATAATTCAAACCATGAACAAACCAATCTCTGCCGCACCGCATGCACTGGACCTCGCACGCCAGGTCTTGATTATCGAAGCCGATGCCGTCCGCGCACTCACCCAGCGCATCGACGACAATTTTCTGCAAGCACTGAATCTCATCCTCGCCTGCAAGGGACGGGTCATCGTCAGCGGCATGGGCAAGTCCGGCCACATCGCGCGCAAGATCGCGGCGACCATGTCCAGCACCGGCACCCCGGCGTATTTCGTGCATCCGGGAGAAGCCAGCCACGGCGACCTCGGCATGGTCACCGCACAGGACGTGTTCATCGGCATCTCCTATTCCGGCGAGAGCGAAGAATTGCTCACCATCGTGCCGGTCATCAAACGCCAGGGCGCGCATCTGATCACGCTGACCGGCAATCCGAAATCCAGCCTGGCGCAGGCCGCCGATGTCCACCTCAACGGTGAGGTGGCGCAGGAAGCTTGCCCGATGGGTCTGGCCCCCACCGCCAGCACTACCGCTGCGCTGGCCCTGGGCGATGCGCTGGCGGTGGCCTTGCTCGATGCCAAAGGCTTCGGCGAAGAGGATTTCGCGCGTTCGCATCCCGGCGGCAGTCTGGGGCGCCGTTTGCTCACCCATGTGCGTGATGTGATGCACACGCATGCCAGCATCCCGTCGGTGCGCGAAGACGCAACGCTGGCCGATGCCGTACTCGAAATCTCGCGCAAAGGTCTGGGCATGACGGGCATCGTGGATGACGGAAAACACCTGGTGGGCATCTACACCGACGGCGACCTGCGCCGCACGCTGGAAAAGAAACTGGATTTCAGCACCACCCCGGTCAGCAGCGTGATGTCGCGCAACCCGCGCAACATCGGCCCCGATGCATTGGCGGTCGAAGCCGTGCAACTGATGGAGCAATACAACATCAACCAGTTGCTGGTGGTGGATGCAGACAAGAAACTGGTCGGTGCGTTGAACATGCACGACCTATTGAAAGCAAAGGTCATCTGATGTCGCTCACCGCAAGAATCAAACCGCTGCGCCTCGTCGCTTTCGACGTGGACGGCGTGCTCACCGACGGCGGTCTGTATCTCTCCGATTCCGGCGAGGAGTTCAAGCGCTTCAATTCGCTCGACGGGCATGGCCTGAAGATGCTCAAGGCATCCGGCGTTGAACTGGCCATCATCACCGGACGCACCTCGAAATGCGTCGAGTTGCGCGCCAGGAACCTCGGCATCACCCGTTTGTATCAGGGCGTGGAAGACAAACTCGCCGTGATGCAAGCGCTGCTGGCGGAGTTGAAACTCGCACCGGAAGCAGCCGCCTTCATGGGCGACGACGTGGTCGATCTGCCGGTGTTGCGCCGTGTCGGCTTGGCGCTGAGCGTGCCCGATGCACCGCAGGTGGTGCGCGACCATGCGCATTACGTGAGCCAGCGCGATGCGGGGCATGGCGCGGTACGCGAAGTGTGTGAACTGATCCTCGGCGCACAGGGCACGTTGGACGCGCAACTCGCGCCCTATCTGAAATAATGAACAGACTCGGCCTCGTCGAAAAAGCACGGGCATGGCTGCCGCTCCTGCCCTTGCTGCTGCTGCTGACGGCGACCTATTGGCTCAATCTGCAAGTGCAGCCGTTACCAACAACCGCAAGCCAACTGCGCCACGATGTCGATTACAGCGTCGACAACTTCTCCGCGGTCACGCTGAATGCGGAAGGCCAGCCGCGCTTTACCCTTGCCGCCGAAAAACTGTGGCATTACCCCGACGACGACAGCACGCATTTGCAGATGCCGCAGATCACCAGCCTGTATGCAGATCGCCCGCCGACCCTCACCACGGCGCAGACCGGTATGATCTCCAGCAAAGGCGATGATGTCTTTCTCTACGATGAGGTGCGCGTGGTGCGCCCCGCCAGCGGCGACACCGGAGAACAGCGCTTCGCCACCGATTACCTGCATGTCGTGCCCGACCGCGACTGGGCGGAAACCGACCAATCGGTGGTCGTAACCAGCCAGTACAACATCCTCCGTGCCGTCGGCATGGAACTCGACAACAAAGCGCGCACGGTCAAGTTGCTGTCGCGCGTCAGGGCTACCCATGAGCCAATCCGCAAATAAATACGCCGCACTGTGCGGTTTGCTGCTACTGGCCTGGGGCGGCCTGGCGCAGGGCGAAACCGCAGACCGCGATAAACCCATCCGTCTGGAATCAGACCGTGTCCTCGTCGATGACGTGAAGCAAACCAGCGTGTTCGAGGG
Source organism: uncultured beta proteobacterium (assembly GCA_963715005.1). Taxonomy (GTDB): domain Bacteria; phylum Pseudomonadota; class Gammaproteobacteria; order Burkholderiales; family Gallionellaceae; genus Sideroxyarcus. Next base: position 263,241 of record CAVQQO010000001.1, read on the forward strand.
CAAAGTGGAACTCACCCAGGGCACCTTGCTCATCCGGGCAGAGAAGATCGTGCTGACACAGGACAAGCAAGGTTATAAACACTGCACCGCCACCGGCAAACTCGCCAGCTTCCGCCAGAAACACGAAGGCACGGACGAATACATGGAAGGCTACGGCGAGCGCATCGAATACGATACGCGCGCAGAGACCGTGGACTTCTTCGTCAACGCGCGCGTCAAGCGCGAGCAGGACGACGTGCAGGGCGATCACATCGCCTACAGCACCCGCACCGAGGTATTCCAGGTAAGCGGCGATCCGGAGCATGCCGACGACCCTGACAAAGGCCGTGTCCACGCGGTGATCCAACCCAAGAGCAGCGCGCCGGCAAACAGTCCCGTTTCGAAGGAAGTGCCGCTGACCATCCAACCCAGCTCTACCCTGTCGACTCCCAAACCATGAGTGAACTTCGTACCGTCTCGCTGAAAAAGCGCTATCGCTCCCGCACCGTGGTGCAGGATGTCTCGTTGTCCGTAAAGAGCGGCGAAGTGGTCGGACTGCTCGGCCCCAACGGCGCAGGCAAGACCACCAGCTTCTACATGATCGTCGGCCTGGTCGCGGCGGACGGCGGCGAGATCTTCATCGACGACCAGGACCTGACCCACTTCCCCATCCACCGCCGCGCGCACCTGGGGCTGGCCTACCTGCCGCAGGAAGCCTCCATCTTCCGCCGCCTGACCGTGACCGAAAACATCCAGGCCGTGCTGGAGCTGCAAGGCTATGCACCGGCCGAGATGAACACGCGGCTGGAAGCGCTGTTGAACGATCTGCATATCACCCACATCCGCAACAATCCCGCCATCAGCCTGTCCGGCGGCGAACGGCGGCGCGTGGAGATCGCCCGCGCGCTGGCCACCGACCCGCGCTTCATCCTGCTCGACGAACCGTTCGCCGGCGTCGACCCCATCGCCGTGCTGGACATCCAGAAGATCATCCGCTTCCTCAAGGAACGCGGCATCGGCGTGCTGATCACCGACCACAACGTGCGCGAAACGCTGGGCATCTGCGACCGCGCCTACATCATCAATGCCGGCTCGGTGATGGCGGAAGGCAAGCCCGAGGAAATCATCTATAATGAGGGCGTGAGGAAGGTGTATCTGGGCGAGCACTTCAAGTTATAAGATCGCGCCGCCCACACACCAAAACCCGGCAATGAAACACTCTCTCCAACTCAGGCAATCCCAGCAACTGACGCTGACGCCCGCAGTTGCAGCAGGCTATCAGGCTGCTGCAACTGTCGACGCTGGAGATCAATCAGGAGACCGCGCGCCTGCTGGATGAGAATCCTTTCCTCGAACGCGAGGACGACAGCACCAACCAGACCTACAGCGGCAACAGCAGTAGCGACATGCCCTGCCCCCGCCAGCAGCGCCGACAGCACCCCCGCCGAGACCGAATCGCGCAACGACAATGACAACGAATGGCCGGAACCCTCGTTCTCCTCGTCCGTATTCCAGCCCGGACGACGAAGACGACGGCCATTCCGAAGTCGCCGCCGACAAACCCAGCCTGCGTGAGCACTTGCTGTGGGAATTGAACATGAGCCAGCTGGATGCGCGCGACAAGAAGATCATCGGCCTGCTCATCGACGCTCTGGACGAGAACGCCTATCTGGCGCAGCCGCTGGAAGAGATCGCGGAACTGCTGCCGCCGGAACTGGACATCACGCTGGACGATCTGGAGACCGCTCTGGTGCAGTTGCAGCACCTGGATGCCCCCGGCATCGGGGCGCGCAACCTTGAGCGAGTGCCTCGCGCTGCAACTGCACGCCATGCCGGAGGATATTCCCGGCCGCGATCTGGCGCTCAGCCTGGTCGACGCAGCATCTGGATTTGCTCGCCGCCCGCGATTTCAACAAACTGAAGAAGGCCCTGCACTGCGACGACGATGCGCTGCGCTGTGCGCAGGATCTGATCGTGCATCTGCAACCCAGGCCGGGCGCCGCTTTCGAGCACCGTGCCGCCGACTATGTGGTGCCGGATGTGCTGGTGGAACGCCACGGCGGCATCTGGCGCGCGCGCCTCAACCCGGAAGCGATGCCGCGCCTGCGCATCAACCAAGTGTATGCCAACATCCTGCAGCAGCGCGGCGACAAGAGCGCGCAGGAGATGTCCACGCAGTTGCAGGAAGCGCGCTGGTTCATCAAGAACCTGCAGCAGCGCTTCGAGACCATCCTGCGCGTGTCGCAGGCCATCGTCGAACGCCAGCGCCAGTTCTTCGAGCACGGCGACATCGCCATGCGCCCGCTGGTGCTGCGCGAGATCGCCGAACAGCTGGAACTGCACGAATCCACCATTTCGCGCGTGACCACGCAGAAATTCATGCTCACCCCGCGCGGCATCTACGAATTCAAGTATTTCTTCGGCAGCGGTCTCGCCACCGAAGCGGGCGGCGCGTGTTCTTCCACCGCCATCCGCGCACTCATCAAGCAACTGGTCAGCGAGGAGGATGGCAAGCATCCGCTCACCGACAGTCGCATGTCCGAAATCCTGGCACAGCAGGGCATATTGGTTGCCCGCCGTACCGTGGCAAAATACCGCGAGGGAATGAACATCCTTCCGGTAAATCTTCGTAAATCACTCTAACCACAAGGAGCAGGCCATGAACCTCAACCTCACAGGACGTCACCTCGAAATCACCCCGGCCATCCGCGAACACGTAACCAGCAAGCTGGACAAGGTCAAACGCCATTTCGACAACGTGATCGACATCAACGTGATCCTGTCCGTGGACAAGCTGAAGCAAAAGGCCGAGGCCAACGTGCATGTCTCCGGCAAGAACATCTTCGCCGAAACCGAGGACAGCAACCTGTATGTCGCCATCGACGCACTGGTCGATTCGCTGGATCGCCAGGTGTTGAAGCACAAGGAGAAACATACTGCGCGCCGCCATGACGAGACCGGCAAGCAAGTCGCGGCAGAATGAAGCAGATACGGGGCAGCCAGAAATGGTTGCCCCGTTTTTTTGTATTGGTGAAATATCCATGAGTCTAATCAGTAAAATTTTGACGCCCGGAAAACGTCTTGCTGGACAGCGAGTCCGCCAGCAAGAAACGCGTGTTCGAACGCGTCGGGTTGTTGTTCGAGAACACCCAGCACATCGCGCGCAGCCAGGTGTTCGACAGCCTGTTTGCCCGCGAGAAACTGGGCTCCACCGGATTGGGGCAAGGCGTCGCCATACCGCATGGCCGTGTCAAAGGCCTGCGCGACGCGGCAGCCGCCTTCGTCAAGATGCAGAACCCCATCCCCTTCGATGCGCCGGACGGGCTGCCGGTGAACTTCATCTTCGTGTTGCTCGTGCCCGAGCGCGCCACCGACCTGCATCTGCAATTGCTGGGCGAACTGGCGCAGATGTTCAGCGACAAATCGTTCCGCGACAAACTGCAGGGCACCGACGATCCCGCCGCGATCCACCAACTGTTTGCCGACTGGCGAGGCTGAACGACATGGCACAGGTCAACATCCGGCAACTCTTCGAAGACAAACAGGAACGCCTGGGCCTGACTTGGGTGGGCGGCGCGGAAGGTGCGGATCGCGTGCTGGAAAGCGAGACCGTCAACGCCTCCAACCGCGGCCTGATCGGCCACATGAACCTGATCCACCCGAACTGGGTGCAGGTATTCAGCAGCACCGAGCTGGATTATCTGCATGCGCTTTCTCCCGCCGAACTGTCTGCCGCGCTGCGCAATCTGGAACAAGGTGAGCCGCTGTGCCTGATCGTGGCGGGCGATACCGAGATTCCCAAAGGCCTGCTGGATTTTGCCAACCGCGTCCATATCCCGCTGTTCCGCTCGCCGCTGGGCAGCGTGCAACTGATGTGGATGATCCGCCACTACATCGTCAAGGCACTGGCCGACTCGACCACGCGCCACGGCGTGTTCCTCGATGTGCTCGGCGTGGGCGTGATGATCACCGGCGACAGCGGCGTGGGCAAGAGCGAACTGGCGCTGGAGCTCATCACGCGCGGCAGCGGCCTCGTCGCCGACGACATCACCGAACTGTACCGCATCTCGCCGGAGACGCTGGAAGGGCGCTGCCCCGATCTGCTGCGCGACTTCCTCGAAGTGCGCGGCCTGGGCATGCTCAACATCCGCACCATGTTCGGCGAGACCGCGGTGCGCCGCAAAAAAAGCCTGAAGCTCATCGTGCATCTTTATCGTCCGCCGCATGACGACCTGTCCAAACTGGAACGGCTGCCTACCTCCGGCTCCGAGGAAATCATGGGCGTCAAGATCAGCAAGGTGGAGATCCCGGTGATGGCCGGCCGCAACCTTGCGGTGCTGGTGGAAGCAGCCGCGCGCAACTTCGTGCTGCAGCAGCGCGGCATCGACAGCATGCAGGAATTCATCGCGCGTCACGACCAGCACTTGCAGGAGCGATAATCAATGGATGCCTCTAATAATCGTCGCGAGCAAGCCCGAGTGCAAGGAGCCGCGCAGTGAATGACGAGACATACCACTTAGGTAAGCGAGGAATGAACGAGCACGCGACGCAGCAATCGGGCTGCGCAGTAGATTAGTAGAGGCAGACATGCAGCTCTTTCTCATCAGCGGTCTCTCCGGCTCCGGCAAGAGCGTCGCACTCAATGTGCTGGAAGACAGCGGCTACTACTGCGTGGACAACCTGCCCGCCGAGTTGCTGCACGTGCTGACCAATAACCTGAAGCTGGCCGGCGTGCGCAAAGTCGCGGTCAGCGTCGATGTGCGCAGCGGCAACAGTGTCGTGCTGCTGCCGCAATACATCGACAAGCTGAAGCAGCAAAACGTGGATGTGCATGTGCTGTTCCTCGATGCGAAGGACGAGACGCTGGTGAAGCGTTTCTCCGAGACACGCCGCCTGCACCCCCTGAGCGATGGCGTGAAGACACTGCCCGAGTGCGTCGCGTTCGAGCGCGAGCTGCTCGCCGAGATCGCCAGCATCGGCCACCACATCGACACCAGCGAGCTCAATGCCAACGCCTTGCGCGCCTGGATCAAACAGTTCATCGCACTGGATCGCGCGCGCCTCACCTTGCTGTTCGAATCGTTCGGCTTCAAGAACGGGTTACCGCTGGATGCCGATTTCGTGTTCGACGTGCGCTGCCTGCCGAATCCACATTACGACCCGGCGCTGCGCCCGCTCACCGGACGCGACCAAGCGGTGATCGATTTTCTGGATGGCACGCCGCTCGCGCAGAAGATGTACACAGACATTCGCAGCTTCATAGAAAGCTGGATGCCCAGCTTCGTCGCCGACAACCGCAGCTATCTCACCGTCGCCATCGGCTGCACCGGCGGACAACACCGCTCGGTCTATTTCGCCGAAAAGCTCGCGCAACATTTCAAATCGCAGCAGCAAGTGCTGTTGCGTCACCGCGAACTCACAAACCAATAACCATAGTCATGCTTAAGCAATGGCTTCCAAACAATAAAGTAGCTTTAGCCATATTATTGGCCTATGTAATCACGTATGGCTTTTTGAGAACAATACCCGTTGTAATTCATACAGGAGCGTTTTATGAAAACGGTATCAGGAAATTTTATGATCATCGAATGGGAATAGAGCCAACTTTTTCCCTTCTGTTTCCGACAACTACAACAACAATTAAAATTGTCTTTGCGCCACCAATGATTCTTGAAAATCTGTTCTGGCACTGTACTCACCCGATTTCTGAGCACACGTAGGACGCGATACCCATCGTTTGATATTGTCAGCTCTCGTTGGGTATCGCTACGCTCCACCCAACCCACTCTGTTCTTCAGGTTAAATATTGTGACCGCACTTTCACACATCAAACCCGGCGATTACCTCACCCTGCTAAGCGGAATAGCATTCACCGCCTGGATCACCTTCACAGTCTGGTCCGGCGGCATCGCCGACACCGTCCTCATCCGCAGCAGCGGCAAAATATTCAAAGAAGTACCGCTGTCGCGCGACCAGCAGATCGAGGTGCCCGGCCCGCTCGGCACCAGCATCATCACCATCGAGAAGCGCCGCGTGCGCATCAGCTCCGACCCCAGCCCCAGGCAATACTGCGTGCGCCAGGGCTGGATACAGCAGGCGGGCGAGATCGCCGTGTGTCTGCCGAACCAGGTGAGCGTGGAACTGACCGGAGGCCAGAAGAAATATGACAGCCTCAATTATTAAACTCGACACCACACCCGAAGACCACCACATCGCCAGGATGGCGGCAGTGGCGCTCGGCCTCACCGTGCTGGAGAACGCCATCCCCTCACCGCTGCCCGGCGTAAAACCGGGGCTGGCCAACATCGTCACGCTCATCGTACTGGCGCGCTTCGGCTGGCGTGCGGCGGCATGGGTATCGCTGCTGCGCGTGGTCGCAGGCAGCCTGCTGTTCGGCAACTTCCTCGCCCCCGGATTCTTTTTGAGTTTGAGCGGTGCAGTGTGCAGCCTCGCCGTGCTCGCGCTGAGCATGCACTTACCTCAACGTTTCTTCGGCGCAGTGACGCACAGCATCCTCGCCGCCTTCGCCCACATCGCTGGGCAGATGGCCGTGGTCTACCTGTGGCTCATCCCGCACAGCGGCCTCGCCTACCTGATCCCCATCTTCGCCACCGCCGCGCTGGTGTTCGGCACCGTGAACGGATTGGTCGCGGCGCGTTTCATGGATAATGGCGGCAAACCCGAACAGGAATCACCGACATGAAGACGATAACGTTAGCGCTCACTGGCGCCTCCGGCCTGCCCTACGGCATACGCCTGCTCGAATGTCTGCTGCAAGGCGGATCGCGCGTGCATCTGGTGTATTCGCAAGCCGCGCAGATCGTCGCTGCACAGGAGATGGACTTCACGCTGCCCAGCCGTCCGCAGGATGCGGAGCAATTGTTCAGGGAACGCTTCGGCCAATTCAGCGGCGAACTCAAAGTGTTCGGCATCCAGGACTGGTTCGCGCCGATGGCCTCCGGCTCCAATCCCGGCGATGCGATGGTGGTGTGCCCCTGCACCATGGGCACGCTGGGCAAGATCGCGGGGGGCATCAGTGACGACCTGATCTGCCGTGCGGCGGATGTGATGCTCAAGGAGAAACGCACGTTGATACTAGTGCCGCGCGAGATGCCGTTCTCTTCCATTCATTTGGAGAACATGCTGAAGCTGTCGCATGCGGGGGCAGTCATCATGCCGCCGAATCCGGGGTTTTATCATCATCCGCAGAGTGTGGAGGATATGGTGGATTTTGTGGTGGCGCGGATATTGGATCACCTTAAGGTGGAGCAGACGTTGATTGAGAAGTGGGGAGAGTGAAGCCAGGCCGTTCGTCCTGAGTAGGCGCAGCCGTATCGAAGGATGGGCGAAGCCCGCTGCTTTGATTATTTAAAACCAACACCGTCGGGGGTAGCCCGACAGCAAGTTACTTTCTTTTGCTTCGCCAAAAAGAAAGTAACCAAAGAAAAGGCGACCCCGGTGCGCCGCTGCTTCGCAGTTCCCTGCGTTGCTCGACTGGTCAGGCCTCCTCATAAACTCGCACGACCCGCTACGCGGTCACGTGCTCAAACATATTCGTCAGACTACCCCTGACCAGCCTGCGCTACTCGGCGGCGCACAGGGGAGGGAAAAGTCAAAAACTAAAAGCAAGCATGGCGGGCAATAACCCGCCATGCTCATTCAATCAGGTTTTGTGGACGGTTTAGAGTGTAATCCGCCGGACGTCTTATTTCGAGCAATGTGCAAGTAGATGACGCTCTATTAGATGCGATCTAATAGATTGTTTAATATATATTAATTGACTTTTCGGAAAGTGTGGCGCACCATCCGTTTTGCTTGGAATTATCCAGGCGTGTAGTTCAAAGAGTCATTAGCGCAATGCTAATAATTTTATCCACGCTGTGAAGCGTTAATTTCCTACTAAACAGGAGAAGTAAAACATGCAATACCAAATAGCAGAAACCGTATCAGTCCAAGTAAATTCGCAGGATGAAAGGCCATTTCTCGCGCTATGGGATTCTTGGTCTAATACCCGAATACAAAAGAGCTTGCACAACTACGATGGAATCCTTGCATTTCATATTCCTTATATTCCACCGATGCGGCGGAATATTGGAAACAAAGTTACATTTTGTCGAGTTCCAACACCCTTCTTAGATTTTTTGAAAACCGCAGGTTTCCCTTTTTCAATATCTTAGTCCCAGCCAAGTAGCGTGGGCACGAAGTGCCCACGCTGTGGTTTTAGATTTTGACTTTCCTTCCCCTGTGCGCCGCCGAGTAGCGCAGGCTGGTCAGGGAATTCTGACGAATATGTCTGAGCACGTGACCGCGTAGCGGGTCGTGCGAGTTTATGAGGAGGCCTGACCAGTCGAGCAACGCAGGGAACTGCGAAGCAGCGGCGCACCGGGGTCGCCTTTTCTTTGGTTACTTTCTTTTTGGCGAAGCAAAAGAAAGTAACTTGCTGTCGGGCAACCCCCGACGGTGTTGGTTTTAAAACCTGCGGGCTTCGCCCATCCTTCGATACGGCTGCGCCTACTCAGGACGAACGGTCACAGGCATTCATGCTTCGACAAGCTCAGCACGAACGGCCTATTTGAGCTTCCCCAATAAAGTCCTCACCGGCGTCGGTATCGCCGCCCCCAACGCCTCCCCCACATCCAACCACACGCTACCTGGCTGCTCCGCACGCAACGGCTTATGCGCAAGCCGAACCATCAACGGCGTGATATGCAACTTGAAATGCGTAAAGGTATGCGTGAACGTCTCCAACCTTTCCCCTTCGCGCGCCTCCATGCCGTTGCGCAAGAACCAATCCCTCGCCGCAATCTCATCATCGAACTGCGGCGGACACCACAACCCGCCCCAGATACCGCTACCGGGTCGCTTCTCCAGCAGGATGTCGTTGCCATGCATGAGCAACAGGAAGGTGGCATGCCGTTCCGGCACAGCCTTCTTCGGGCGCGGTGTGGGCAGTTCGCCAGTGCGCTCGGTCGCCAGCGCAACGCAATCGCCCTGCACCGGACAGGCTGCACATCTCGGACGACTGCGCACACAAACGGTGGCCCCCATGTCCATCATCGCCTGCGTGTAGGTGGCGACATCGTTTTGCGGCAGCAATGATTCGGCCTGCTGCCACAACCTTTCTTCCACCTTCTTCTCGCCCGCCCAGCCTGCGATGCCGCAGTAGCGCGCCAGCACGCGCTTCACGTTGCCATCGAGTATCGCGCGGTGTTCGTGATAAGCCAGCGCGCAGACGGCGGCGGCAGTGGAACGACCGATGCCGGGCAGTTCGACGATGTCTTCGAAGCGACGCGGGAATTCGCCGTTGAATCTCTCGACGATGATCTGCGCGGCTTTGTGCAGGTTGCGTCCGCGTGCGTAGTAGCCGAGGCCGCTCCAGTGCGCGAGCACCTGCTCTTCGCTCGCAGCGGCGAGGGCGGCGACATTGGGAAAGGAGGCGACGAAGCGCTGGTAATAGGGGATGACGGTGGCGACCTGCGTCTGCTGCAGCATGACCTCGGACAGCCACACGCGGTAGGCATCCTGCCCCTGCCAAGGCAGATCGTGGCGGCCGTGCGTGCGTTGCCAGGCGATGAGGCGGGAAGAAAAATCCATTGTGTTGGTTCAGCCGTTCCTGCTCCAGTGGCGCAGGAACGGCGTAGCGGCTAGCGGAGCAAGTCCTTCAGGCCGCGCTTCAATTCTTCCTGCAGCTTGGTCTTGGCTTCTTCCTTCACTTGCTCTTTCTTCTCGTCGAATTTCTGTTTCGCGATGTCGGTGAGCAATGCGCTGTAGTCCACCTTGAACTTGAGATCGTCGAAGGCGCCACTCACGTTCACCGGCAGGGTCGCTGTCTTGCCCTGTTCGGTCTTGGCGAAGATGGCCTTGGCGTTGTAGTTCAGGTTGTCGTGGCCGATGTCGATGTCGCCGTTGCCGGTGATGCGCAGCACGGTGGATTTCACCGCGAGGTCGTCGTTGTGTGCCACGCCGTTGCGTACTTTGAACGTAGCTTTGAATTCGCTGAATTCAGTCTTCTCGTTCTTGTCCACGCCCAAGGTCTCGGCCTTGGTGTCCTTGCCCAGGCTCTGCACGCCCTGTACCAGCTTGGCCAGGTTGATGCCCTTGATCGCGCCGTTCGCCAGGTTCACCGACGCATTGCCGTTCAGTGCCTTCTTGAGGCCGCTGACAGTGTTGCCCTTGGTGACGAGATCGAACGCGACATTGCCTTTGCCTTCGACCAGATCCAGATCGGCGGCGTCTTTGACCAACGGGCCAATATCGACGCCCGTCAGTTTCTCGTTGATGGTGAAGTTGTTGGTCGCCGCGTTAATGCTCACTTTGCCGTCCATGCTGCCTTGGTACAGCTTGGCAGAGAGCGGCGCGATGTTGAGCAGGCCGTTCTTCGCCTTCACATCCACGCGCAGCTGCGCGACCTTGACGTTGGCCGCCTTGAGCGAACCGACACGCAGGCTGCCTTCCAGATTCAGTGTCTTCAAGGCGGAAAGGTCGAACGGTTGTTCCGGCTCGGACGTGGCTTGCTTGCTCTTGCCCTGCTCTTTGCTCTCCGCGGTCTTCTTCGGCATATACGGATCGGCATCGAACTGGTCGACCTCCAGGTCGTAGCGGATCACCGGCACCTTGAAGTTGTTCACCGCCGCCTTGGCCTTGATCTGGCTCTGCAGCAGGCCGCCCGCGAGATTGGCCTGGATGCTTTGCCGTCCAAGGTCGGCCTGGATGCTGCCTTTCAGTTCGCTGCTGATGCTCTTGCCCGGCAACTTGTCGCCGGTGGCATTGAGCGCCAGTTTGAGATCGGACAGGTTGAACTGTTGCGCCTCGATGCTGCCGGTGACCGGCGTGGTGAGTTTGAGCTTGAAGGTCTGTTCGGGCTGCTTGAGATCGACATCCAGCAGCAGCGAGCTCACCTTGAACGAACGTGCGTTGCCTTCGATGCCGGGCAGTGAAAGAGCCGCCACGATATTTCCCAGCGCACCGTCCAGCTTGGCGCTCAGCGCGATGCCCTCGCCGGTGAATTTATCCTTGGTCAGGTTCAGTGACGGCGCGTCCAGCTTGGCCTCGAACTTGTCCTTGCCTTTCACGCCGCTCGCGCCGAGCGCGAATTTCTTCATCGAGAATTCCTGCGTTGCCAGATGCACGCCGGCGTCGCCGCTGGCCTTCACCAGCAGATCGGTGATGTCGAGCGCTGCGCCCTTGGCTTGCAGGTCCAGCCCTTGCACTTGGTACTGCTTCTTTTCCAGATCGAAAGTGAGCGTGGTCTTGACCTGCGCAGCGATGTCCAGTTTGGGTTGGTTGGCCAGCACGTGCGCGGAGAAGTCGATCTTGCTCGGCACGCCGTTGGCGATGCGTCCGGTCTTGAGGCTCAAGTCCTGCACGCTGTAACGCGCGCCGGTAGTCTCATCGCGGTAGCTCAGTTCCGTCTTGTCCAGTTGCACCGAGGCGATGTCGAACTGCATCGGGGCGCTCGTTTTGGCAACCGGAGCCGGTGCCGCAGCAGGCACCTCCTCTGCGCCCAGCAGGTCGTCGAGGTTAGTCTTGCCGTTCTTGTATTTGATGAGTTCCGCCTTGACGCCGCTCACCGCCACCTCGTCCACCACGATCTTCTTGGCGAGCAATGGCAGCAGCTTGAGTGAGACGCTGGCGCTCTCGACCGAGACGAACTCCTGCTCGCTCTGGAATTCGGACAGCGCCACCTTGCCGAGACTGGCACCGATGCTGGGGAAGAAAAACAGCTTGATGTCGCCATCCAGCTTGAGGGTGCGCTGTTTGCTGTCTTTCACCGCCTGGATGATCTGCGGTTTGTAATCGTTCGGATTGAAGGTCAGCGCGATGTACGCGACGCCACCCATAACCAACGCCACGAGACCACCTGCCGACCACAGACCATACTTGAGATATTTATTCATGTCGTCACCTGTCGAAAAGGGTTATGCGGATTATAAACGATGCCCAAATCAAGCCTGCCATGCGAACCGGGCTGCGCTTTTCTGGTGCCCTGGAGTCGGGCGAAACTGCTTGAAGAGAAGACAGGAAGGGCTCAGCAGCCCCTCCACTGCATTAGCCCGGCAACGCGATCTTGTTGTCGGTGCTGAACTGATAGTCTTTGAAGATGTGCTCGGCGGAAAGTATCTGATAGCTGCCATCCGCCGCTTTGCGCGTGGTGTCCTTGAGGCGATAGGTGTATTGCCCGCAGGTCCAGCATTTGAAGTTGCGCATGTGGGTGCACAAACAGGTCTTGTCGAACACCGCGATCTTCTTGGCATCCGGATGCAATGCCACCTCGCGGTTGTAGGAGTCGATATAGTCGCAATGGCCGTTGGCATCCAGCAGATAGCCGTAGGATTCGCAGCCGGGACGGATACCGGAACCGATGGACGGGCTGTTCTTCAGCATGCGCATCGGATAGCCGGTGGGCGACGTCGTGTTGACCTCGATGTCGCTTTCGCTGGCCTTGAAATATTCCTGCTGCACGTCCGCCGGCAAGCCGCATTCCTTGGCCACGGTGAAGCGTGTCGCCACCTGCACCGCCGCCGCGCCTTCTTCCAGGAATGCCGCCGCATCGCTGCCGGTGAAGATACCGCCGGCGGGAATGACCGGGATATCGAGTTTTTCGTCGCGCAGGTATTGGTGGATCTCGTTGGTGATCGTGCGCAGGTCGTACTTCATCCAGTCGTCCAGACCGAAGCCCAAGTGACCGCCCGCCAACGGGCCTTCCACCACGATGTAATCCGGCAGACGGTTGGTGCGTGCGTTCTTGCGCAGGAACAGCTGCAACGCACGTAGCGAGGACACGATGATGCCGAGCTTGACGTCGCGGAAACGCGGATGGTCTTCGATCAGCGCGAACGAGCCGAGATGCAGTCCGGCTGCCAGCGTGATGCCGTCGATGCCGGCCGACATCGCTTCCTGCAAGCGCACCTTGAGCGTCTCTTTCGGCGCATTCATGGTGAGCTTTTCCATGCAGTTGATGAAGATCATGCCGGAGCCGTGCTTGGCTTCCATGGTCTTGCTCACGTGCAGGCGGGTGGATTCGGCGATATGGCCGAGATCGAACTTGACCTCCGACTTGTCGGAGTTGTCGATGTTGTATTTGTATTGCAGAAGCTTGGTCTTGACGAAATCGGTGTCGTAGCGACGATCCGATACGGTAGGCAACATGGCATCTGAGATATGGCCCACTCCGCCCAGGCGCGCCGCCTCCAATGCCAACTCCGCAGTGGAGATGTCCACGCCCATACCCCCGATCATGATCGGGACCAGCTCTTGTTTGCCGAACTTCAGGCGGAAATCATCGACACGTTTCATTGTTTCTCTCGCTCCTAACGAGTGTATTTTACCCCAAAGTGTCAGGAAACCTCCGCAAAAGTACCTGCGGCGGCACACCTGACTTTTTAGTGGGATTCTTTAAATGACTTTTGAGTAATGGGCGTGTTGTTGTTTTGCACGCAGGTATTTGTCAAAGATCATGCAGATATTGCGGATCAGCATGCGTCCCTTCGGGGTGACGCTGATCCATTGCGACGAGAGTTCGAGCAGCCCTTCTTTCTCGTATTCGGCCAGTTCCTTCAGCTCGGTGGCGAAATATTGGTCGAAATCGATGAGATAAGAGATGTTGAACGACTCTTTGGAAATCTCGAAGTGACACATCAGCGCCTGGATGATGGCGCGGCGCACCAGGTCGTCGGCGTTCAGTTCCATGCCGCGCATGATGGGCAGTGTGTCGTTGTCCAGCGCATCGTAATACGGTTCCAGTTCGCGGAAGTTCTGGCTGTAAGTCGGGCCGACCTTGCCGATAGAGCTGACGCCGACCGCGATCAGGTCGCAATCCGAATGCGTCGAATAGCCCTGGAAGTTGCGGTGCAAACGGCCTTGGCGTTGTGCCACCGCCAGTTCGTCATCCGGCTTGGCGAAGTGATCCATGCCGATGTACACATAGCCCGCGTCGGTCAGCGTATTCACCGCCAGCTTGAGGATGTCGAGCTTGGTTTGCGGTGCAGGCAGGTCTTCTTCGTGGATTCGGCGCTGCGGCATGAACAACTTGGGCATGTGCGCATAGTTATAGATAGACAGCCGATCCGGGTTCACCGCGATGACCTTGTCCAGTGTGGCCTTGAAGCCAGCAATGGTCTGCTTGGGCAGGCCGTAGATGAGGTCGATGCTCACTGACTGGAAACCGTTGGCACGTGCCGCCTTGATGACTTGCAGCGTCTCGGCTTCGCTCTGGATGCGGTTCACCGCTTTCTGCACTTCCGGATCGAAATCCTGCACCCCGATGCTGATGCGATTGAAGCCCAACTCGCCCAGCAATTTGACGGTGGCATCGCTCACTTTGCGCGGGTCGATCTCGATGGAATATTCACCGTCCTCTACCAGTTGGAAGTTCTTGCGGATCGCGCCCATCACGGCGCGCAACTCGTCATCGCTCAGGAAAGTCGGGGTGCCGCCGCCGAAGTGCAATTGCTCGACACGGCGATCTTGACCCAGCAACGCGGCCTGCATCTCTATCTCTTTGATGAGGTAACGCACATATTGATCGGCCTTGCTGAAATCCTTGGTCACCACCTTGTTGCACGCACAGTAGAAACACAGCGTGTTGCAGAACGGGATGTGGACATACAGCGACAGCGGACGACTGATGCCGCCCACTTCGCGTTTGCGCACCCAATGCGCATACATTTCGGCATTGAAGGCTTCGACAAAACGGTCTGCCGTGGGGTAGGAGGTATAGCGCGGACCGTTTTTGTCCAGGCGGCGTATCAGATCCAGATCGACTTCCAGCTGTGAGCTTATTTCTTTAGTAACTGACATGGGACTACAAAAAATCTTTGGTTTTCGGAATGTGCCAGCATACCGCAAAATGCGTTTGATATAGGTCAAAAACCGTGTCATATTGCACTCCGAAGAATGCAATACCCCTATAGAAATTAAGTGCAAAACGCTGTCGCCAACCCGTCTTTACGCATCGCCTGTTCGAGCTGTAACCTGCGCGAACTGTGCCTCCCCGCCGATCTGGGCTGTGAAGGGATGCGTCGTCTCGACGCGCTGACCAGCCTCAAGCGCACCTTCCGGCGCGGCGATTACCTGTACCGTAGCGGCGAGCGTTTTCGTTCGCTGTACGCCATCCGCACGGGCTTTTTCAAAACCCAGGTATTGCACGAGGATGGGCGCGAGCAGGTAACCGGCTTCCAGATGCCGGGCGAGATCATAGGGCTGGATGCGATCAGCACCGATGCCCATACCTGCGACGCGGTGGCGCTGGAAGACAGCGAGATCTGCGAGATCCCTTTCGACCGGCTGGAAGAACTGAGCCGTGAACTGCCCGGCCTGCAACGCCACCTGCACAAAATCATGAGCCGCGAGATCGTGCGCGACCAGGGCATCATGATGCTGCTGGGCTCGATGCGTGCCGAGGAGCGCCTGGCGGCCTTTCTGCTCAATCTTTCGCAGCGCTTCAGCGCGCGCGGCTATTCCCCCACCGCCTTCTACCTGCGCATGACGCGGCAGGAGATCGGCAGTTACCTTGGGCTGAAACTGGAGACGGTCAGCCGCACCTTCTCACACTTCCAGGAACACGGCCTGCTCAACGTGCGGGTGCGCGAAGTGGAGATCATGGACATGCTGCGCCTGCGCAGCTTCGTCGGCAGCGCCTGATATGCGTCGTTTCGCCGCATTCTAACTGCCGGCCAAAACTGGTATCCTGCGCAACTGGCAGTCTTACATAACTAGTCAATTCAGGGGGAAACAACATGCACCAGCGATTCGACATATCACCCGAAGAAACCACCCGCGCTAAGTGGCCGCACGAGATTTTCCTGATCAATCTGGTGTTCAACCATATTCTGGTGTTCGCCTCCACTTTCGGCGTGTTCAGCACCTTCCCGCTGATGGTTTTGATCGTGCCGGTCACTTCCTTTGCCATCACCGGCTATATCTTCTTCAAGGCAAAACAGGTCGCCAAGAGCAACGAAACCTGGTTCGTTCGATCGCACTGGCGCATCGCTGCGGTACGCAACAACCATTTCATGAAACTGTTGACCATCACCTGCACCCTCGTCGGCGGCGGCATCCTGATCTCGAAAATGATGGGCTGGTCGAAGATCGCCACCATCGCCCTGATCGGCGGCTGTGGACTGTTGCCGTTCATGGTATCGTTGCTGGTGTTGATCGTGCTGGGAAACGACTCCATGTACCAGGCTCGCCACGGCAAATTGCCCAAGCGTTTCGTTGAGCAAAACCCTGATTCGTCGGCTCCGGCCACTTCCGCTTAATCCAAACTTCGGCTCACTATGTCAACAGAAAGCAAAATCTATTGGGGCGTCGGAATCGTGTCGCTGCTCCTCATCGTCGGCGCCTTTTTCATGCCCAGCGACCCGCGGCGCGGTGACGACCTGCCGTGGCACATCGAACACCCGACCCCCGATTCGGTTCGCGTTTTCGGCCTGACGCTGGGCCAGGCGACCACCAACGAGGCAGAGCAACGCTTCAAGGAAGAGCCGAAACCCAGCCTGTTCAAGTCTCCTGATGGCAAGATGATCGCCGAGATGTTCTTCGAGCAAGTCGATCTGGCGGGTTTGCGTTCCAAGATCGTGCTGACCATTGATGCCTCGGAGGCCGAGTTGAAGGGCATGTACGAGCGTGGCTTGCGTATGAGCGCGGCACCCAGCGGCAAGAAGATCACCCTGGCCCCTGATGACGTGAGCAGGCTGCGCACGTTGCCGTTCAACAGCCTGACTTACATGCCTGGTGTGCGTGTGGAAGAGGCGATGCTCTTCAAGCGCTTCGGGCAGCCAGCACAGCGCGTCCAGGAAAAGAAGAGTGGCGCCATCCACTGGCTGTATCCGCAGAACGGTCTGGACATTACACTGGGTGGTGGGGAAAAGCCGCTACTGCAATATGTTCCGCCCAAGGACTTTGACAAGCTGACCCGCCCCTTGCTGGCAAACGGCGAAGTGCTGAAATAACAAGTCTTGTAAGCGCCTACTTCTTGTCGGCGCCTACTCGCTTCTTCGTTTCATCTGACTGTGGCAGCAGCATATCGTCATCGTCGTCCAGCAGGATGCGATTGGCACTGCCCTCCATGTCCTCGTACTGCCCCTTCTTCACCGCCCACACCAGCACGACAACGAACAGCACCCCGAAGAACATCATGCCGGGGATCAGACTGTAGATCACTTCCATAGAATCACCTCATTGCTTCTTGAATAGCGTGCGGATGCGCGCTGCATTGCCAATCACGATCAGCGAACTGATCGGCATGCTGATCGCCGCCACCAGCGGACTGACCTTGGCCGCCATCGCCAACGGCACCATGATAACGTTATATGCAAAAGATAACCCGATGTTCTGCTTGATGGTGAGCAAGGTTCGCCTCGACAACTGCGTTGCCTGGCGCACTTTGTCCAGTTCGTTGTACATCAGCACGATGTCGGCGCTCTCCACCGACACGTCCGTCCCCGAGCCCAGCGCGATGCCGACATCGGCACGTATCAAGGCCGGCGCGTCGTTGATGCCGTCCCCCACCATCGCCACCACTGCGCCGTTCTGCTGCAAACGCCGGATCACCTGATCCTTGTCTTGCGGCAACACTTCAGCGATGACCTCCATGCCACCCAGCTGCTGCGCAACTGCTTCTGCCACAGGCCTGCGGTCGCCGGAAAGCAACGTCATGGTGATGCCTGCCGCGCGCAGTTCGTTCACCAGTTGTTGCGCATCGCTGCGCAGCCTGTCCGCCAAGGCGATGATTGCCATATGCTTCCCGTCGCGCGCCATGTACACGCAACTCATCGCCTGCGTTTCCAGCGCGTGCGCCTTGGCTTGCAAACCCGCATCCAGCACGATGCCACGCCGCAGTAGCCATTCCGCACTGCCCAGCAGCACGCTCTGCCCGGCGACGCTCCCGTCCACGCCCAAGCCTGCCGTCGCATGGAAGCCGCTGACTGCAAGATCGCGCTGCAGCAGCTGCCGCACCTCGGCTTCTGCCACGATGGCCTTGGCCACGCTGTGTTCGCTATAGCGTTCCAGCGCCGCCGCATGGCGCAGCACCTCTTGCTCATCCCATCCCGCGGCCGCATGCAGCTGTGCCACACTCATCCTGCCCTCGGTCAACGTGCCGGTCTTGTCGAATACAAAATGTGTGACCTTGGACAAGGTCTCCAGCACCAGGCCGTTCTTTACCAGAATGCCGTGTTTAGCCCCCAGCCCGGAGGCCACGGCGATGGACATGGGCGTCGCCATGCCCAGCGCACAGGGGCAGGTGATGATGAGCACCGAGGTCGCCGCCATCAGTGCGATCTCGAAATCGTGGCTGTTCCAGATGAAGAAAGTGATCGTCGCGCAGATCAGCGTAACCAGCACGAACCACGGGACGATGGTATCGGCCAGGCGCTGGATCGGCGCCTTGGAAGATTGCGCCTCTTCCACCAGGCGGATGATCTTGGACAGAGTGGTGTCCTGCAATTGCGTGCGCACTTCCACCAGCAGCGCACCGTTGCTGTTTACCGTGCCGGCGAACACCTGCGCGCCCGCAGCCTTGCTCACCGGGGCAGATTCCCCGCTCAGCATGGATTCGTCCACGGCGCTGTGACCTTCCAGCACCACGCCGTCCACCGGCACTTTATAGCCAGGTTTGATGAGCACGTGATCGCCCAACTTCACGCCGCGTATCGGCGTCATCTGCTCCTGCCCCTCGCGCATGACGATGGCAACGCGCGGTTGCAGCTCCATCAGGCGCTTGGTGGCAGAAACCGCCTGGTGGCGGAACATCCCCTCCAGATAGCGCCCGATCAGGATCACGAAAGTCAGGTTGGTGACGGTATCGAAATACACTTCGCCGACGGCGCTGTGCGTGACGGTTACATAGAGCGAATAAACGTAGGTGACGGTGAGGCCGATGGCGATCGGCATATCCATGGTGAGATGACCGCCGCGCAAGCCGCCCAGCGCGCCGCGGAAGAAGGGGTAACCGGAATACAACAATGTCGGTGTCGCCAGCGCCAATCCCATCCAGTGGAAGAATTGGCGGAACTCATCCTGATCGGCACCGCTGTACAGCGCGATGGAGATCCACAGCATGTTCATCATTGCAAAGCCAGCGAAGAACAGGCGGTACAGCATGGCGCGGTTGGTTTTCTTGATCGCACCCTCCGCGCTTTCCGGATCGTAGGGCACTGCAGAGTAGCCGATCTTGGCCAGCGCACGGATCAGATCGGAGAGTTTGCTGCGCGAGTTATCCCAGCGCAGATGCAAACGCTTTGCCGCCAGATTGACGTTGGCGGAAAGCACGCCCGGTACGCGCTGCAAGCCGCGCTCGATGAGCCATACGCAGGCGGCACAGTGGATACCTTCAACTAGCAGGTGGATGTCCCGAACCTCGCCAGAGCAGGTGGTGAATTCCTGCTGGACCTCATCGAAGTCGTAGATTTCGATGTCTTTGGGGGGGGCCGGTGGCGGGGCTAACAATACGCCTTCCGGTGTGCGCTGGTAGTAGCCCTGCAGTCCCGCTTCGTAGATGGCGCTGCTTACTGACTGGCAGCCGAAGCAACAAAAATCCCGTACAGCATTTTCCAAATGGGCATGGAAATCAGCCTCGGGCGGAATGGGCAGCCCGCAGTGGAAGCAGGCCCCCAAGTGATCGCTATGCGTCATGGGTACTACCGTACGGATTATGGCGCAGTAGCTGCCACCACGAACCTGTCTGTATCCACTCCGAACGCTTCTTCACCGCGCTTGATGCGAATGTGCAACTCCCAATAGCCTTTGAGCGGAAAATTGATATAGCCCTGATATTGACCAGGCGCCACTTCCTTAAAGGCTGTGGTGAAATCCTTGCTGGCATCAGCCGCCCGATAGGCTTCGACTTCCAGAACCCCGCTAACCGGTTTTCCATCACGATCTTTGACACCGATCTCATATGCCGTCGGGATGCCCATCACGATAGATTTCGGCTTCTTGATTTCAGTCTGCCACGCCAGCGCTTGCTGCGTCCGCAGTTCGTTCAGCAGGTTCTCATTCGATTTGCGATCCTTGGTTTTGTAGTCCCGCTCGATCAGTGCCGAGCGGTTTTCTTTAGTCGCGTACCAGATGAAAGTGGCATTAACCGCCAGAACCACCAAGATCAGCGTCAACATGCCCAACACCCAAGGATTGCGCAGGCCGGATTTGTTGCTTTGTGAGATCATTTTCGTCGCTCCGTTTCAGCGCTTGGGGCCGTTAAATTTAGTGTTGTATTCGGCAAAGATGGTCGGATCATCAACACTCTCCACACGGAACTGAATCGGCGTGACTTCCTGTTTGATGTTCGCTCCGGGCGCCCTAACGAAGATAGTAAATGAAGTGCCGCGGCCGTGGTGCGTCAACGGAGGATTATCGGCACCGATGATCACTTGCCCCGCCACACCACCCTCCGCAGTGACCCGCACATTGAGATCCTTGTCCGTCTTGTTAAGCACCTTGAAGTCGTACTTATTCTGAATCGAACCGTCGCTCATGCTGACGAACAGCGGCTGCCGTTCTGGAATCACCTTCAACGTCATGGATCCCATGTGCGTCAAACCGTAGCCAATACCAGCCAGTGCGATGACGATGATGCCGATATAGACCAGCGTGCGCGGGTGTTGATACATTTTCCTGGCCGGCTTGCCCGACAGCTCATCCAGCGATGCGTAGCGGATCAAACCACGCGGCTTGCCCACTTTGTCCATGATCGAATCACAAGCGTCAATGCATAGTCCGCAAGTGATACAACCTAGTTGCTGCCCCTGGCGAATGTCCACACCGGTCGGACAGACTTGTACGCACTGGAAACAATCGATGCAATCGCCCTGCGGGGCGACAGCCTCTCCACCGCGACGTAACTTGCCCCGTGGTTCACCGCGGTTGTAATCGTAGGTCGGCAGAATGGTTTGCGCATCAGACATCACGCCCTGAATTCGCGCATAGGGGCATAGCCAGAAACAGGTTTGTTCACGCAGGAAACCAGCGAGGATGTAGGTACCAAAAAAGAACATGACGATCACTACCCAGCCGACTGGCGCCAGATTGAGGTGAATCAGGTCGTTCCAGTAGGCATAAGCATCTACGAACCAGATGGAGAAGCTGATGCCGGTGAATACGGCGAGCAACATCCAGAGTGCGTGCTTGAGGGTCTTTTTCTTGAGCTTGTCCAAACCCCACGGAGCTTCGTCCAGTTTGCGTCGGGCGAGAGGATTACCCTCGATCTTGTCCTCCAGCCAGGTGTACCAGTCGGTCCATGCGGTCTGGAAACAGAAATAGCCGCACCACACGCGCGAGGCCACGGAGGTCACCGCGAACAGAGTCATCGCCGCCACCAGCAGGATCAAAGACAGCATCCAGATGTCCTGGGGTAGAACGGTCAAATTGAAGAAGTGGAACTGACGGTTCTGTATGTCGAACAGAATGGCCTGTTTGTCGTTCCAGCGCAGATATGGAAGGAAAAAGAACGGCAGCCAGAGACTGAGTTGCGCATAGGTTTTGAATGTTCGGAAAAAACCCGGCATGCGCTTGGCATGAATGGTCTTATCGCCCTTGTTGACCTGCCACGACTCGAACTCATGATAGATGGTTGTGACAGTGCCCATCTCCTTCTTTTCTACTTCGTCATTCACGCTCTCTCTCCTTAAATCTTATAAATTTCTAATTCTTTGCCCAGACCCCAAATAAAATATCCAAAATCAAAATACTTCCGAATCGGTTCGCCAAATTTCTAAAAAACCCATTCGCAAATACCTTGATCCATATGAAAAAGGGAGGAGAGTATAACTCTCCTCCCTTTTTCAGGACTAAAAACTTACTTCTTTTCCTGATCCTTGGTCGCGTTCCGGAACGCCATGAAGAACAGCCAACCCACAACTGCGGCCGCCCCCACGACGCAGATAATCACGCCCCAGAGAACCGCATCGTTATTTATGTGATTCATCTCTTACTCCTCGTCCTTAATCAAAGGGCTGCACGGGCGAACCCGTGCAGGTTGAGACAACCTTACTTCTTGGCTACTGGAGCGTCGGCCTGACCACCGCCGAACTTGTACACGTACACTGCCAGCTTCTTGATTTCGGCATCGCTCAGCTTGCCTGCCTCTTTGAAGGACGGCATCACTGCCACGCGAGCATCCGGACCGGCATTCACGCCGTTCTCAATGGTGCGCTTGATTCCTTCAACAGAGCCTTCGAAACGCCAGATCTTGTCAGTCAGGTTAGCCGAGCCCATAGCTTGCATGCCCTTGCCATCCGCGCCGTGACATGCCGTGCAACCCTTGTCCGCGAACAGCGGTGTCGAAGTCGGCTTGCCAGCTGCGACAGCATTGGCCAGCGTGTTGATCTCAGCATCGGACAAAACGCCCTTGTGCGGAGGCATCACGCCTTGGCGACCACCAACGATAGAAGTATGGATGTCGTCGATCTTGCCGCCGTACAACCAGTCGTCGTCGTTCAGGATCGGGGCAAACAGACCTTGCTTGTCGTGTGTGCCGACGCCGTTCTGACCGTGACAGGCTGCGCAGTTGTCACCGAACAGCACCTTGCCGGAACGAGTGACGTACTCGCTCAGCTCATTGTCAGCCAAGATCGCTGCGGGCGTCATGTCTTTCAGCTTGGCTTCATACTTGCCACGCACTTCGTCCACCACGCTCTTGTCAGCCTCCATCTCGGCAATCGCCGACCAGCCACCGAACCCCTTGAAGAAGCCTTGTGTATTGGAGACCGGGATGGACGGGTAGTACAACCAGTACACCACCACCCAGATCGCACTGGCTGTCAGACCTAGCATCCACCACTTCGGAGGCTGATTGGTAAAGTCCCCCAAGTCGTCGTCCCAGACGTGCCCAGTTGTCGGCACGCCACCTGCATCGTGTTTATCACTCATCTTTTTTCTCCCACATTGATATGGTCTTCGTCATCCAGCGCCATACTGCGCTGGGACTCGAACGTGGCCTTGTTAGCAGGACGGAATACCATGAAATAGACCGCCACCATGCCAATCGCCGAAACCAGGACGAAAAACACACCTAGCCAGTCGTTCGTAGTCATGGCCTCGACATCCATGCCAAGGTACCCCATCAGCTTAGTCACGGTAGTTCACACCCTCTTCGAACTTGATGTGGTTACCCATGCCCTGCAGGTAAGCAATCAAGGCCTCCATCTCGGTCTTGCCTTCCAACTGCGCAGCTGCGCCGTCGATGTAAGCATCCGTATAGACGGTCTTAGGTACTGGGTTGAACGGCATGATGGTCATGACCTTCATAGTCTGCACAGTCTCAGCTACATCCACCTTGCTGTCTGCAAGCCAGAAGTAGTTAGGCATGACGGACTCGGGCACCACTTCGCGCGGATAGCTCAGGTGGCGACGATGCCATTCATCCGAGTACTTGCCGCCTACACGGGCCAGATCCGGACCGGTACGCTTGGAACCCCACTGATAGGTGTGGTCGTACATGGACTCTTCAGCGATCGAGTAGTGACCGTAGCGATCCTTCTCGTCACGGAACGGACGAATCATCTGCGAGTGGCACAGGAAGCAGCCTTCGCGGATGTAAATGTTACGTCCTGCCAACTCCAGCGGCTTGTATGGACGAACGCCGTCACCAGGCTGCCAGTCTTCCAGAGTCTTGTGTGCGGAAGTCGCCGGATTCCAGACGATCTTATCCATGGGGATAACGTTGCCGTTCTTATCCTTGTGCGCCGTACCATTGAAAGTACCGTCCCCGCCGCTCATCGCAGTGTTGGGCAGGTAGAACAATGGAACGATTTCCACGATACCGCCGATCGCCACGGCGATCGCGGTCAGCACAAACATCAGAACAGTACTGCGTTCAGTCTTGTCCTGAAATTTGGTCGAATAAATTTTGCCGTGATCAGACATGTCTCACTCCTTAGGCTTTAGCGGGAACGGCGCCGGCAGAGCGCAGAGCGCTCGCCTGACGCACGGTCATCACGATGTTGAACAGGGCGATCCAGGTACCGATGTTGAAGATCAGGCCGCCGGTTGCACGCATCGCGTAGTACGGATGCATTGCGGAGACAGACTCAACGAAGGTATAGGTCAGTGTGCCGTACTCGTCATAATCACGCCACATCAGACCTTGCATGATGCCGGAAACCCACATCGCAACGACGTAGACAACGGTACCGATAGTCGCCAGCCAGAAGTGGACGTTCACCAGACCTTCGGAGTACATCTTTTCCACGCCCCACAGTTTCTTCACCATGTGGTACATCGCACCATAGGCAACCATCGCCATCCAGCCCAACGCGCCAGAGTGCACGTGACCCACAGTCCAGTCAGTGTAGTGAGACAAAGCGTTCACGGTCTTGATGGACATCACCGGACCTTCGAAGGTGGACATCGCGTAGAACGCCAGAGCCACAACCAGGAAGCGCAGGATGTAGTCGGTACGCAGACGGTCCCAAGCACCGGACAGAGTCATCATACCGTTCATCGCACCACCCCAAGACGGGATGATCATCGCCAGAGAAACAGCGGCACCGAGGGAGCCGGTCCAGTCAGGCAAAGCGGTGTATTGCAAGTGGTGCGCACCCAGCCATACGTAGCCGAATGTCAGCGCCCAGAAGTGCAACACAGACAGACGATAGGAGAACACCGGACGACCTGCTTGCTTAGGCACGAAGTAATACATGATGCCCAAGAAGCCGCCAGTCAGATAGAAACCCACCGCATTGTGACCCCACCACCATTGCACCATCGCGTCTTGTACGCCGGTATAGATGGAGAAGGAGTTGGTCAGGCTGACGGGGATAGCCAAGCTGTTAACCACGTGCAGATAGGTGATCATGATGATCATGCCCATGGTGAACCAGTTGGAAACGTAGATATGCGAAGTCTTGCGGATTGCCGTGGTCATGATGTGATTCAGACCGAAGGCCAGCCAAACGACCGCGATCAGAATATCGATCGGCCATTCCAGCTCGGCGTATTCCTTGCCGGAAGTCATGCCCAGCGGCAAAGTAATCACTGCCAGCACGATAATCAGGTTCCAGCCCCAGAACGTGAACCACGCCAGACCGTTACTCCACAGCTTGGTACCACCGGTGCGCTGCACCATGTAGAAACCGGTCGCCATCAAAGCACAGCCGCCGAACGCAAAAATCACCGCATTGGTATGCAACGGACGCAGACGTCCAAAGGTGATGTAGGGAATATCAAAGTTCAAAAACGGGAACGCCAATTCCGATGCAATATAAACACCGATGAGCGTACCTACCACTGCATAGATGGCAGCCGCGATGGTGAACCATCGGACGACTTCCATATCGTACTTTACTGGTGTCGCTTGAGTAGCTTCCACAGTAGTCTCCTCCTCGAGCAAGTTAACAATACAAATGCGCCAAGCACACCTTGTAGCTGTCGATGTGTCTAACGCACCTTCCCTTACAGCTTTCTAAAAGCGGCGCAATAATCGCACAGCCCTCCGCGGCAAGTAAAGCCAAAGTTAGCCCCAAAGCCACGCATACCCAAGCGATTACCTCGGGTTAGCGTGCCAGAAGCCGGTTGGAATGCTAGAGAAAACCCGCACACTGAAAGTTGACATACATCAACTAGCGAACAGGCCATATGGGAACTCGTACGAGAATTGTGGAGCGGGTGAACGGGATCGAACCGTCGTATGCAGCTTGGGAAGCTGCCGTTCTACCATTGAACTACACCCGCCTGTAGTAGAATGCGGCGCGGATTCTACCACGGACAATAGCAAGCAAAGTGATCACCATCAGCATTAATGGCGCGGCTCGCCAACTTTCCACCATCACCACTGTCGCCACCCTCATTGAGGAGATGGGATTGACGGGGAAGCGCATCGCACTGGAACGCAACGGCGAGATCGTCCCGCGCAGCACGTTCATCACTCAACAATTGTCGGATGGCGACAAACTGGAAATCGTCGTCGCAGTGGGCGGCGGCTAACCAACTTAAATTGGCGCAGTTTGACAACCAAGCCTGATGGCTATCAAAGCTGAGCAATTCAACAGGAACATAATCAATGAACGACAAATTAGTCATCGCAGGAAAAGGCTATTCATCCCGGCTACTGGTCGGCACAGGAAAATACAAGGATTTCGCCGAGACTCAGGCGGCAGTTGAAGCCAGCGGCGCGGAGATCATCACGATTGCGATCCGCCGCAGCAACATCGGGCAAAACCCGAACGAGCCCAGCCTGCTGGAAATCCTGCCGCCGTCGAAATTCACCTTGCTGCCCAACACCGCCGGTTGCTACACCGCGGAAGATGCAGTACGCACATTACGCTTGGCGCGCGAACTGCTGGATGGGCACAGTCTGGTGAAACTGGAAGTGCTAGGCGACCCCCAATCGTTGTATCCCAATGTGATTGAGACCATCGCCGCCGCGAAGACTTTGGTGGCAGATGGCTTCCAAGTGATGGTCTACACCTCGGACGATCCCATCATCGCCAAACAACTGGAAGATATCGGCTGCGTCGCAATCATGCCACTAGCCTCGCTGATCGGCTCGGGCATGGGCATCCTCAACCCGTGGAACCTGCAACTCATCATGGAGCGCGTGCAAGTGCCGGTAATCGTCGACGCGGGTGTCGGTACCGCTTCGGATGCGGCGATCGCGATGGAGCTGGGTTGCGACGGCGTACTGATGAACACCGCCATCGCGGCAGCACAGAATCCCGTACTGATGGCCTCCGCCATGAAGAAGAGCGTGGAAGCCGGACGCGAAGCCTATCGGGCCGGGCGCATGCCGAAAAAACTGTACAGCGCTAGCCCGAGCTCGCCGACAGCGGGGATCATCGCTTCGACGCGAAACTGAGCATGACCGAGACCACTGACCTCAGCAAGCGGCATATCCGCAGTTTTGTATTAAGACAGGGCCGCGTATCGGTGGCGCAACAGCGCGCCATCGATACTTTATTGCCGCGTTTTGGCATTCCCTACGCCGCCGGGACACTCGATCTTGCACAAACCTTTGGTCGGCCCGCCCCAAAAATATTGGAGATCGGCTTTGGCATGGGCGACAGTACCGCCACCATCGCACAGTCGCGCCCCGAGAACGATTATCTGGCACTGGAAGTCCACACCCCCGGGGTGGGTAACTTGCTCAAGCTGATCGATACACAACAACTCACCAACATCCGCATCATGCAGCATGATGCTGTAGAAGTGCTGCGCGATATGATAGGCGACGCCACGCTGGACGGCGTACACATCTTTTTTCCCGACCCGTGGCACAAGGCACGACACAACAAGCGCCGCCTCATTCAGTCACCGTTCATCGCGCAACTGGTGCAGAAGCTCAAACCCGGCGGTTACATCCACGTCGCCACCGACTGGCAGGACTATGCCGAGCAAGTGCTGGCGGTGTTGAGCGCGGAGCCGCTGCTGCAGAATACTGCAACGGATTACGCCCCGCGCCCTGATTATCGCCCGCTAACCAAGTTCGAACAGCGCGGATTAAGGCTGGGACACGGGGTCTGGGATCTGATCTTTACCCGCCGACCAGCGGCTTGAGTTCCTGACCAGCGGTTCGAGTTCCAGACCGGCGGCTTGAAATCTCTCATCATTTCGCTGGTAGAATCGCCGCCGCAGTACCTTCTCAACTCAATATTTGTAATTTAAGGAGCCGACATGAAGTACATCGCCGCACTGACTTGTTTGTTGCTGACTACTATCGCAACCCCAGCTTTTGCACTGCAAGGTAACGACTGCGCAGCAAGGGGCGATAAGGTCAAGCCAGCCGAACGCGAAGATTTCATGAAATCCTGTTTGGCGCAGGCAGAAGCCCCCGCCAACGTCAAGGAAGTAGAACAGAAGCACAAGAGCGCACTGTGCGAGCAAAACGCCAAGAATAAAAAACTGCAGGGCAATGACAAGGCCAATTACCAGTCGAACTGCATGAATAAAAACGAGGCGGTCGTTGCTGCAAACACCCAGCCCCACAATGTTATTGTTGCTGCCCCCAGCCACAAACCTGCAGTCAACGACGCACCAAAGAGCGCGCCGCAACACAAAGCCGCAGCAAAGAAACAGCAAAAAGAACACAAGAAGAACGCCAAGAAGCAAGAAAAGTAATCTGCAGCCGCTCCGGTAACGCCTGCAGCCTGCGACCTTAAGGGTTCTCTCGCAGAAATATCTGCAGCAGGTCGTTTAGAAACCGTCGCCCCGCTTCTGTCGGGGCGATTTTTTTGTGATCCTGCAACAACAAGCCCCGCCCTTCCGCCTCTTCCAACTCGCGGCGTATCGATAGCAGCGGCAAACTGGTGCGCTCGGTGAACAACATGCTGTCGAACCCTTCGTTCAAACGCAGTGCATTCATCATGAATTCGAAAGCAAGGTCATTGTGCGAAACCTCATGCCCTTCTTGCACCGGCTCCCCGCGCGCCACCGCCTCCAGATATGCCTGCGGCTGCTTGTAGCGCATCTGGCGGATGACTTTGTCGTGAAAGCTCAACTTGCTGTGCGCACCAGCGCCAATGCCGAGATAATCGCCGAACTGCCAGTAATTCAGGTTATGCCTTGCCCGCCGCTTGGGCTGCGCGAAGGCCGAGGTCTCGTAATGTTCGTAGCCATGCGCGGCCAGTAACGCCTCAATGGATTGCTGCATATCGCTGCTCGCATCGTCATCCGGCAATGGCGGCGGATTGCGATAGAACAAGGTATTCGGTTCCAGCGTCAGGTGATAACAGGACAGATGCTGCGGCTTGAACTGCAATGCGGTTTGCACATCCTGCAACGCCTCAGCCAGCGTCTGTTGCGGCAGCGCGTACATCAGATCGAGGTTGATGTTGTCGAAATTGCGCTGCGCGGTTTCGATGGCACGCTTCGCTTCATCGGCTGAGTGGATACGCCCCAGCGCCTGCAGATGTGCATCGTTGAAGCTCTGAATACCCAGCGATAGCCGGTTCACACCCGCCTCGCGATACGCCGCAAAGCGGCCCGCCTCCACCGTACCCGGGTTCGCCTCCAGTGTGATTTCGGCATTGATATCCAACGGCAACAGCATGCGCACCTGGCGCAACATCTCCGCCACCCCTTCGCCGGATAGCAGGCTGGGCGTGCCGCCGCCGAAGAACACCGTATAGACCTTGCGCCCCCAGATCAGCGGCAACGCCAGTTCCAAATCACGCACCAACGCAGCAACATATTCTTTTTCGGGAAACGCCCCCCGTGCCTCATGCGAATTGAAGTCGCAATATGGGCATTTGCGTACGCACCAAGGAATGTGGATGTACAGCGACAGCGGCGGCAGGGCCTGGAAATTGACGGCTTGGGATTTGATACCGACAGGGTGCAGCGGATGTATAGCCATGGTACTGAGGGAGCAAACCCTACATTTTCAACTTCAATTTTTCCAGCAACACCTTCAGCGCCTTGGCACGATGGCTAAGTTGCGCCTTCTCGTCGTGACTCAGTTCCGCGCTCATCCTGCCCTGCTCCGACAACCAGAACATCGGGTCGTAGCCGAAACCACCATCCCCGCGCTCTTCCAGTGCGATCTCGCCATGCCATTCACCCTCGGCGATCAGCGGTTGCGGATCGTCGGCATGGCGCACCAGCACCAGCACGCAGTAATAATGGGCACGTCGGTCGGTCACGCCCTGCAGGACTTGCAACAGCTTGTCGTTGTTGCGATGGTCGGATTTCGGCTCGCCGGCATAACGCGCAGAGAGCACACCGGGCGCACCACCCAGGGCATCGACACAGATACCGGAATCATCTGCTAGCGCAGGGAGGCCGCTTTCGCGACTGACGTGGCGCGCCTTCGCCAACGCGTTCTCGATGAAAGTACAGTGCGGCTCTTCGGCTTCGGAGATGCCAAGTTGCGCTTGCGTCAGCACCTCGATGCCGAGCGGAGCCAGCATGTGCTGGAACTCGCGCAGCTTGCCCTGATTGTTGGAGGCAATGACGAGCTTCTTCATTACTTCAGCGCTGTGCGCTGCATCTCGATCAATTGCCCGATGCCGGACTTCGCCAATTCCAGCAACACATCCATTTCTTCGCGCGAGAAGGCATGGCCTTCCGCCGTGCCCTGCACTTCGACGAAGTGGCCGTTGCCCAACATCACTACATTCATGTCGGTGTCGCAGGCGGAGTCTTCGACATAGTCGAGATCAAGCACGGGCATACCCTGGTAGATGCCGACAGAGATGGCGGCGATAAAGTCTTTCAACGGAGTTTCTTTGACAAGCCCTTTGTTCATCAGGCCAGTCACCGCATCGTGCAACGCAACGAAAGCGCCGGTGATGCTGGCAGTGCGTGTACCACCGTCGGCCTGGATCACATCGCAGTCGATCTGGATGGTGCGTTCGCCAAGCTTGCCAAGATCGACCACAGCACGCAGGCTGCGCCCGATCAAACGCTGGATCTCCTGCGTGCGGCCGGATTGCTTGCCCTTGGCCGCCTCGCGGCTCATGCGTTCGCCGGTGGAGCGCGGCAGCATGCCGTATTCCGCCGTCACCCAGCCTTCACCGCTGCCCTTTTTGTGCGGCGGAACGCGCTCCTCGACGCTGGCGGTGCAAATGACTTTAGTATCGCCGCATTCGATCAGAACCGAACCTTCGGCGTGTTTGGTATAGCGGCGGGTGATACGGATAGCACGCAGCTGGTCTGGCTTACGCTGACTGGGACGCATAACGGGGAACCTCGGAAGTAATATGAACGGCGCGGATTATAGCTTGCCGGTCAAAGTGCGGGATGTTCGTCCAGCATGACACACTGCGGTGCCTCGGTTGTGTGCTCTGGCTCCCCATCGCTCAATCGTGCCACGACGGCGGTGGTGTTGTCTGCACGTGCCGCCTCGCGATACACGGCCATGCCGACCAGCTCATCCAGTCTTTCCGACAAGACCGCCACAGATGAAAGCTTCGCCATCTCCTCGTCGGTCAGCGGACTCCAGAAACCGTCGCTGCATAGCAGCAGGGTATCGCCGGGTTGCACTGCGGTCGGCTGCGAGACATCAACATAGAACATGTCTTCCACGCCGCCCAGACAGTTGGTGATCTTGTTGCGGTCAGGATGCGTCTTCATCTCGTCCGTGCTGATGATGCCCCAGTCCGCCCACTGCTGAACCACGGAGTGATCGTGCGTCACGTCGGCGATGGCATCGTCGCGCAACAGATAACAGCGCGAGTCTCCGGCATGCGCCCACCACATCAGCCCATCCTGCACCAGGGCCGCCACACAGGTCGTACCCGGATTTCCGCCCAGATCTTCCTTGCGTGCATAGTCGAAGATGGCATCATGTCCGGCACGCATGGTCGCGCGCAGGAACACTTCCGGCTCCTTCACCCGCGTGTGCTCCAGGCGCCCGAACGCACGCATGAAGGTCTGGACGGCGATCTGCGCGGCAATCTCGCCATGCAGATGCCCGCCCATGCCGTCAGCCAGCACCAGCAGCAGCGCGTCGTTGGTATAGGCATATCCCACCCGGTCCTGGTTGTACTTGCGACCGCCGATGTGGTTGGCCTGGTGAACTGAGAACTTCATCTTCCCCTTGGAATTTATTCGCCCGAATGCCTTCGGGAAGCAGCGTCAGGATGCAATCGTAATATAATGCGTCCCCTTCAGCCCATGTTTTTTCCACTCATTCGGAGTCCTCGATGATTTACAGCATGACCGGCTTTGCCGCCGTAGCCGCCGAACTGGATTCCGGCTCGCTTACGCTGGAACTGCGCTCCGTCAACTCCCGCTATCTCGACCTGCAATTGCGTATGCCGGACGAGTTGCGCGCACAAGAGCCTATTATGCGTGAGGCCATAGCGGCACAGATGGGGCGTGGCAAAGTGGAATGCCGCATCAATCTGGCTACGCGCCAATCCGCACAGGAACCCGCCCGCCTGAACCAGGACATGGTACGGCAACTGGCTTTGTGGAGCGCCCAGGTGCGCGAAAAGCTGCCGGATGCGCGCGAACTTTCCGTGGCCGATGTGCTGCGCTGGAACGGGGTGCTGGAAAGCCCGGCCCTTTCCGCCGAGACGCTGCACGCCGCCCTGCACACCTTGCTGCAACAGGCATTGAAGGATTTTGCCGCCGCACGCCAGCGCGAGGGCGAGAAACTCAAGGTATTCCTGTTGGATCGCGTTGCGCAGATAGAGGCGCTGCGCGCGGCCGTTGCCCCGCGCATCCCCGGAGCCATCGTCGCTTACGAATCCAAGTTGCGCACACGCCTGCTGGAAGCACTGGGCAGCGAGGACGATGAACGCGTGCGCCAGGAAATCACCCTGTATGCCAGCAAGATCGACGTGGATGAAGAGCTTTCGCGCTTGCAGACTCATCTTGCCGAAGTCCGTCGCGTCCTGGAGAAAGGCGGTGCAGTCGGCAAGCGCCTGGACTTCCTGATGCAGGAATTGCACCGCGAAGCCAACACCCTGGGCTCTAAATCCGTGGACGCCGAGGTCTCGCGCAGCGCGATGGATATCAAGATCCTCATCGAACAGATGCGCGAACAGGTACAGAACATCGAATAGGAGAACAGCATGCCCGGCAACCTTTTCATCATCAGCGCGCCTTCCGGCGCAGGCAAGACCAGCCTGGTCGGCGCGCTGCTCAACAGCAACAAGCAGATCGCGCTATCCATCTCCTACACCACCCGCGCAGCGCGCCCGGGCGAGACGAACGGCAAGCACTATCACTTCGTCAGCCGCGAGCAGTTCTTGCGAATGGCACAACATGGCGATTTTCTGGAAAGCGCCGAGGTGTACGGCAACTTTTACGGCACCTCGCAATCCTGGATAGAAAATGAGCTCGCTTCGGGTCGCGACATCCTGCTGGAAATCGACTGGCAGGGCGCCGCACAAGTACGCAAATTGATGCCGCGCGCCATCTCCATCTTCATTTTGCCGCCGTCGCTGGCCGCACTGGAGACCCGCCTCAAGGGGCGCGGCCAGGACAGCGCCGAAGTCATCGCTCGCCGCCTGCATGCTGCACAGGAGGACATCTCGCACGTCGCCGAGTTCGACTATGTTATTATCAACGACAAGCTGGACGTAGCTTTGCAGCAACTGGAGGCGGTAATTACCGCCGTCGGCTTGCGCCGCGATAGCCAACTCTCACGTCACGCAACCCTCATCAACCAATTGCAAGAATAGGAGCACACCATGGCACGTATCACCGTCGAAGATTGCATGAAATACATCCCCAACCGTTTCGAGCTGACCCTGTCCGCCGCCTATCGTGCGCGCCAACTAGCCAACGGTGCCGGCTATCTGGTGGAGAACACCAAGGACAAACCCACCGTTGTCGCTCTGCGCGAGATCAGCGAAGGCAAAGTCGGTATCGAGATCCTGAATCGCGGCATGGCCTGATTCCGCGCCGCCGGGAATTTCCGGCGGCTTTTGATCTACATGCCCTATGCCGCAGACCGATGCTGAAACGCTTTTACAAGAGGTCTCTGCCTATCTGAAGCCCAAGGATGTGGCGCAGATCGAAGCAGCGCTCGACTTCAGCCGCACCGCGCACCAGGGCCAGTTGCGCCAATCGGGTGAGCCTTACATCACCCACCCCATCGCTGTCGCACGCATCCTCACCCCGCTGCATCTTGATGCACAGGCCATCACAGCTGCCCTGTTGCATGACGTGGCAGAGGACACCAGCATCAGTATCAAGCAGATCGCCGACCAGTTCGGCAAGCCAGTAGCCGAACTGGTGGACGGCCTGAGCAAACTGGACAAACTCCAGTTTGAAACACTCGCCGACGCGCAAGCCGAGAACTTCCGCAAGATGCTGATGGCGATGGCGCGCGATGTGCGCGTTATTCTGATCAAACTGGCCGACCGCCTGCACAACATGCGCACGCTGGATTCGGTATCGAAAGAAAAAAGCGAGCGCATCGCGCGCGAAACGATGGACATCTATGCCCCCATCGCGAACCGCCTCGGGTTGAACACGCTGTATCAGGAACTGGAGGATCTCAGCTTCAAGTACCTGCACCCGCACCGCTACCACGTGCTATCCAAGGCGCTGAAGGTCGCACGCGGCAATCGGCGCGAAGTGGTGAGCAAGATACTGGAAGCCATTCGCCTGCGTCTGGACGAAAACCGCATCCAAGCCGAGGTCCGCGGACGCGAGAAACATCTGTATGGCATCTACCAGAAGATGCAGTCCAAATCCTTGGCTTTCGCCCAAGTACTGGATATCTACGGTTTTCGCGTGCTGGTCGAAGATGTGCCCTCCTGCTACCTGGCACTGGGCGTCTTGCACGGCCTATACAAGCCCTTCCCCGGCAAATTCAAGGATTACATCGCCATTCCCAAAGCGAACGGCTATCAATCGTTGCATACCGCGTTGTTCGGCCCTTTCGGCACGCCTATCGAAGTGCAGATCCGCACGCACGAGATGAACAAGCTGGCGGAGAGCGGCGTGGCTTCGCACTGGCTGTACAAGTCGTCTGAAGCGCAAATCAACGAATTGCACCAGAAGACGCACCAATGGCTGCAAAGCCTGCTGGAAAGCCTCGCGCAAAGCGGCGACTCGGTCGAGTTCCTCGAACATCTGAAGATCGACCTGTTTCCGGATGAGGTGTACGTGTTCTCGCCCAAGGGCAAGATCTTTGCGCTGCCGCGCGGTGCGACCACAGTGGATTTCGCCTACAGCGTTCACACCGACATCGGCAACCGCTGTGTCGCCGCCAAGGTAAATGCCGAACTCGTCCCGCTGCGCACGGAACTGCACAACGGCGACCGCGTCGAGATCGTCACCGCCCCGCTTGCGCATCCGAATCCCGCCTGGTTGAGCTATGTCGTCACCAGCAAAGCTCGCGGGGAGATACGTCATGCGCTCAAGACTATGCATTTGGAAGAATCCGCCAAGCTGGGCGAACGCCTGCTGGCCCAGGCCCTCAATTCACTCGGCCGAAAACTGCAAGACATCGAGGACATGTGCTGGGAGCGAGTGCTGAAAGAAACCGGCACCAAATCACGGCAAGAACTCTGTGCCGATATCGGCCTGGGGCGTCGTCTGAACATGGTCATCGCGCGCCAACTCGCCAGGATGTATGAGGGTGAAAACGCTCGCCCGAACGTCAATTCGAGCGGCGTCATCACTTTGCTCGGCACCGAAGGCATGGCCGTGCAATATGCCAAATGCTGCCGCCCCATCCCCGGCGACCCTATCATCGGTGCCATCAAGAGCGGACAGGGACTCATTGTCCACACTCACGACTGCCCTTCGCTGCGCAAGGGGCGCAGCGGCAACGAGGAATGGATGGACGTGGTGTGGGACAAGGGCATCAGCAAACTGTTTGAGGTCAGCATCAAGCTCATCGTCGCCAACCAGCGCGGCGTGCTGGCCAAGGTCGCCGCTTCCATCGCCGATGCGGAATCCAACATCGAGAACGTGCACTTCACCAGCGAAGGTGAATACACTGCCCTCTATTTCACTTTACAGGTAAATCACCGCCAGCACCTGGCCAGTGTCATGCGCGGCCTGCGCAAGATCCCCGAAGTGATACGCATCACCCGAGTAAAGAGCATTCCAGCCTAGCATTTGAGGCCAAAATCAAATGAAAGACTCCTTGCGACCCGGCATCAAGTACGAGCACAAGTTTCTGCTGCCCTCCTCGAAAACCGTTCCGGCACTCTATCCGGAAGCCGAAGAATTTCTCGCGATGCCGGAAGTCTTCGCTACAGGATTCCTGGTCGGGTTTCTGGAATGGGCCTGCATCAAATGCGTCAACCCGCATATCGACTGGCCGCAGGAACAAACGGTCGGCACGCATATCAACGTCAGCCATCAGGCAGCCACCCCGCCCGGTCTGGAAGTCACCGCGAGCGTCGAGTTGATCGAGGTGGATGGTCGCAGGTTGGTCTTTCAGGTCGAAGCGCACGATGGCGTAGACCTGATCTCCAAAGGCCGGCATGAGCGCTTCGTCATCAACAAGGAAAAGTTCGACGCCAAGGTCGGCAAGAAGCTGAAACGCTGATATCGGGATATGTTGAAGGCGCAGCTTCGCGGGGCCAGCTAATCGACCTTGCCGCCGAATCGCCGCAGTACTTCCAGCATTGCCGCCGCTTTGTCCAACGTCTCCTGATATTCCGCAGCACACTGCGAATCGGCAACCAGCCCCCCTCCCGCCCAGCAACGTATCTCGCCATTTGAATACACCAAGGTACGGATTGCAATGTTGGTGTCCATGTTGCCGTCGTGCCCGATATAGCCGATAGCCCCGCAATACACACCGCGGCGGTGAGGTTCCAGCTGCTCGATGATCTCCATGGCACGCTGCTTGGGAGCCCCGGTGACGGAGCCACCAGGGAAACAGTCTTGCAATATCCCAAGCGCATCGCATCCCGCAGCCAGCTTGCCCTGCACTGTGCTGACCAGATGATGCACATTGGAAAAACTCTCCACTTCGAACAATTTCGGGGTGCGTACCGAACCTGGCACGCAGCTTTTACCAAGGTCGTTGCGCAGCAGATCGACGATCATCAGATTCTCGGCGCGGTCTTTCGGATGCTGGCGCAACTCTGCTGCCAAGCGTGCATCTTCTGCCGCATCAGCATTGCGCGCACGCGTGCCCTTGATCGGCTTGGTCTCCACGAAGCCCTCCTTTACCTGCAGGAATCGCTCCGGAGAGGCGCATAGAATCTGGGTTTGCGGCCAATCAAGGAAAGCGGAGTACGGCGCAGGACTCAAGCGGCGCAACTCGATGTAGGCGGAAAACGCATCACCTGATGCCAGGGCAGCATAGCGTTGAGCAAGGTTGACCTGATAGCAATCGCCTTCGTGCAAATATTTCTGCACCGCCTCGAATGCAGTGCCATAAGTCGTCGATGTAAAATTGGAAGCGATCGTTCCCTGCACGCAAAACGGATCTCTCCGCTGCGTTGCTGATGAGTGGTTCAGTCGCTCCAGAATCTGCGGCAGAATTTGCGCGGTTTCAGCATAGCGCTGCCGCGATACCAACCGCGCACTGAGCTCCTGATGGTCGAGGATGATCGCCCAATCGTAGATGGCGACCGCCATCTCCGGCAGATGTTCGGCATCTTGTGCAATTTCGGGAATGCGCTGATAGCGGCGTGCAAGGTCGTATCCCCAGTAACCCAGCGCACCTCCGGCAAACGGGATGTCCGGCATAGGCGAAATCGCTTCTCCCAGCTGCCCGCGCAATATCGAAAAGGGATCATCCTGCGAGTAATGCAGACCGGAGGTGTCTCGTATCTCGGTTTGTTCGCCATGCGTGACCAAAGTGGCAACTGGCCGCGCGACGAGGATGTCATAACGCCCGCTTCCGCCGCTATCCAGCCAGGCAGCCCAAGGCAAATCGCGGATTGCCGCAAAGTAGGCACTGGCATCTGCCGGGTAAGGGAGCGGGGTGCTATACAACATCGATGATAAAATTGCGCCTAGACAAATAAAGGAAGCTTTGTATGACTACTATCGTCGCCGTCAAAAAGAACGGTTACGTCGCCATCGCGGCCGACACCCTGACCACTTTCGGCAACACGCGCTTGCATGCCAAGCAGGACGCATCGCACGACAAGATCCTGCGCATCGGCGGCAGTTACGTCGGCGTGTGCGGCAGCGCGGCACACCACCTGGTGCTATCCAGCCTGCTCGCCAAAACGCCCGATGTGCAGCTTAACAGCAAGGAAGCGATTTTTGAAACCTTCCGCAAGCTGCATCCCATTTTGAAGGAAGAGTGCTTCCTAAATCCCAAGGAAGACGAGGAAGACCCTTATGAATCGAGCCAGATCACCGCGCTGATCGCCAATGCCAGCGGCATCTTCGCCATCTATTCGATGCGCGAGGTATTCGAATACACTCAATACTGGGCTATCGGCTCGGGACATGAGTTCGCCCTGGGCGCCATGCATCAGGCCTTTGAGCGTTGCAATGATGCCGCTGGCATCGCACGTGCCGGGGTTGAAACAGGGATCGCCTTCGACAAGAACAGCGATGCACCCATCACCCTTTACAGCGTGAAACTAGCCTGAGCACCTTGTTTGTACTGAAAATCGAGAGAGAAAACAGACTCACTTTTTCAGAGGGAGCAAAACCCCTCCAGTGATTTGGATGTGTCTGCCCTGATTCGACAGAGGGCACGAGCCCCTCCACGCAATCATGGCAAGAATTGCCGAACTTGCCGTTGTCAGATAGCGGGACGAGCCTTTGCACTACGCAGACCGCTACGATACGCCAAGCAAAGTTACCTTACGTTTCCTAGAGGGGACAAACCCCGCGCACCTTCTCAAGTACGAAAGCACACTACTACCGAGCCTGTCCGGCTCGCTATCCGACAACCGTGAATCAGCCCCAATGCTGCCTATTTGGGGCTGCCTTCACAGCCTCCCACCACATTAGTTCGGCTTGCTGATGCCGGGTGTGGGAAAAGGCCAAGTTGCAGCTGGGCGCACAGGAGCCGGTGCCGAAGGAGCCAGTGTCGTCGCGGCCGGAGCTGCTACGGGCTTAGCTACTGCTGCTGGCTTCTTAGCTACAGCTTTTTTAGCAGCGGGTTTCTTTGCTGCTACTTTTTTCGCTGCCGGCTTCTTAGCTACAGCTTTTTTAGCAGCGGGTTTCTTTGCTGCTACTTTTTTCGCTGCCGGCTTCTTAGCTACAGCTTTTTTAGCAGCGGGTTTCTTTGCTGCTACTTTTTTCGCCGCTGGCTTCTTAGCTACAGCTTTTTTAGCAGCGGGTTTCTTTGCTGCTACTTTTTTCGCCGCTGGCTTCTTAGCTACAGCTTTTTTAGCAGCGGGTTTCTTTGCTGCTACTTTTTTCGCCGCCGGCTTCTTAGCTACAGCTTTTTTAGCAGCGGGTTTCTTTGCTGCTACTTTTTTCGCTGCCGGTTTCTTCGCAGCAACCTTCTTTGCTGCGGCGGGCTTCTTTGCTGCTACTTTTTTAGCTGCGGGCTTCTTTGCAGCCGCCTTTTTCGCTGCTGGTTTAGCTTTCTTTGCTGCTACCATTTCAACCTCCTTGAGTGGTGAAAGTTAACAAAAAACACACTACAACTAGACAACTACTACACCCTCAGCACACCGCCATGCGGCATGGCTGAAGCTCTTGCAACAAAGACTGCCTTGGCAGCCCTTGTCTATTCACGGAAGCCAACCCTGCCTCGCAGGATTGGTAAATACAAACTCCGTGACTTTTGACTGACAACTTCACCCTTTAAGACACGCAACGACAGAGAAGCCTGCCCCGATAGAAAATCAGTTTGTACTATGTCGCCCCTTGTCATCATCAAGTGGGTATCTTTCATAGCCTGTCGTTGAAATTACTTTGCAGAGAGATCGATCGCGCAGCCACATTAACTCTTGCCGATGATCCTAGATATTGGAGGGAGTGACTCCCCTGAGAAAGCTTCTCGCTATTCAATTGCGCCATAAGCACAAAGGGCACCATTAGATATTTGTTCCTTCTTGAATATCAAGTACGCGCAAATCAAGTCCCCTTTTTGGGCCATTTTGGCCACTATCCCTAGTAGCGGTTGATGTATTTTTTTACTACATCTTGCGGTTGCGACTTTAGCTTATTTGTGCTCCATGTCAATATCTAACTGTAACTTTTTACATTTTTTGCATAACTTTCCCTCACACATTTTCCAAATCAGCACGACGATAAAATTTCATGCTGCTTTTTTGTCCAGAATTGCCGACTTTACCCTGCCTCACCTCCATGTTCGGCAAATGCGATCAGTGCCTATGCAAACACAGTTTGCTCATATATCGGCCGGCAATTCGTCGGCGTCTAAATCCGCCGTGCGGCATTGCAGTGGCTCTGCATTTTGGATTCCCGCGCCCAGTAACTGCAACTGGAAAACATATCGACTTACGCATAACAGTCCCATCAGGAGAGGGCGTTTCGTTCGATGCTTAAAAGAAAACGGCCCGGTTATAACCCGGGCCGTTTGGGATTGCTGCATTTTTGCTGTTAATTCAGGGCAGGATTCCCTGTCCATGATTGGCCATCAATCCCAGGATAGTGCGCCACCTGTCTGGTATTCCGTCACGCGCGTCTCAAAGAAGTTCTTCTCTTTCTTGAGATCGATCATCTCCGCCATCCACGGGAACGGATTGGTCGCCCCCTGATACAAGACCTCGATACCGATCTGCTGGCAGCGGCGGTTGGCGATAAAGCGCAGATATTCCTTGAACATGCCTGCATTCAGACCCAGCACGCCACGCGGCATGGTGTCTTCGGCATAGCGATATTCCAGCTCTACCCCCTTCTGGATCAGACCTCGAATCTCTTCACGGAAAGCCGGGGTCCACAGATGCGGGTTCTCCAGCTTGATCTGGTTGATGACATCCACGCCGAAGTTCAAGTGCATGGATTCGTCGCGCAGGATGTACTGGTATTGCTCTGCCGCGCCAGTCATCTTGTTCTGGCGGCCCAGCGCCAGGATCTGCACGAAGCCGACATAGAAGAACAAACCTTCCATGATGCAGGCGAACACGATCAGGCTGCGCAACAGTTTCTGATCGTTTTCCGGCGTGCCGGTCTTGAATTCAGGGTTGGTCAGCACGTCGATGAACGGCAACAGGAACTCGTCCTTGTCGCGAATGCTTTGCACCTCGTGGTACATGTTGAACACTTCACCTTCATCCAACCCCAGGCTTTCCACGATGTACTGGTAGGCATGAGTGTGGATCGCCTCCTCGAAGGCCTGGCGCAGGAGGAACTGGCGGCACTCCGGATTGGTGATATGGCGGTAGGTGCCCAGCGCGATATTGTTCGCCGCCAAACTATCGGCTGTAGTAAAGAAGCCCAGATTGCGCTTGACCAGGCGACGCTCGTCCTCCGTCAGGCCGTTTGGATTCTTCCACAGCGCGATGTCGGCCGACATGTTGATCTCTTGCGGCATCCAGTGATTGGCGCAGCCGGCGAGATACTTCTCCCAAGCCCACTTGTACTTGAACGGCACCAGCTGGTTGACGTCGGCACTGCTATTGATGATGCGCTTGTCTTCCACCCGGATGCGCCCGGTAGAGGTCGAGGCAATCGTGTAAGAGTGCTCGTTCGTATCGCTTTTCATCGCAGCACCGATTTCCATCGATGCCATGCGCGCAGCAGCCGAAGCCGCGGCAGGAGTGATATCGTCTTCAAAATTTAGCATGTTATTCCTTTACTTCTTAATGTTCGCCGTGGGCGAACTCGTTAGCCTTACTGGCAGGCTTCGCACTCGGGGTTATAGCTCCGGCCACCCATTCCGTGTTTAACTTGCTTCGCAAGTTAGCCTTCTCCGCAATCAACATGCGGAGAAATTACTGACAAGCTTCACATTCAGGATTGTCGATAGAGCAGAACTTCGCTTCTTCCACCACCGGCGCAGATACATCGCCCGTACCGCCACCGCTCGAGACCGCATTCAACGAACCGGCACGTGAAGTGGATTTCTCTGCCGATGTCGCACCCAAGGTGCGCAAATAATAGGTGGTCTTCAAACCGCGCAGCCATGCCAGCTTGTATGTTTCATCCAGCTTGCGGCCCGACACCCCGGACATATAGATGTTGAGCGACTGCGCCTGGTCGATCCACTTCTGACGGCGCGAGGCCGCTTCGATCAGCCACTTCGGCTCAACTTCGAATGCCGTGGCATACAAGCTGCGCAATTCGGCTGGAATGCGGTCGATCTTGGCCAGACTGCCGTCGAAATACTTCAGGTCGGCGATCATCACCTCATCCCACAAGCCCATTTGCTTCAGGTCAGCCACGAGATGCTCGTTGATGACCGTGAATTCGCCGGACAGGTTGGATTTCACGAAGATGTTCTGGTAAGTCGGCTCGATACAGGCCGACACGCCGATGATGTTGGAGATCGTCGCGGTCGGCGCGATGGCCACGCAGTTCGAGTTACGCATGCCGAATTGCTGGATGCGTGAGCGCAACGCATCCCAATCCATGCTGGACGACATGTCCACATCGACAAATCCGCCGCGCTGTTCACGCAGCAGGTTCAGGCTGTCTTGCGGCAAGATGCCTTTGTCCCACAGGCTACCGCGGTAGCTCGCATAACGGCCACGCTCTTCCGCCAATTCGCTGGATGCCCAATACGCGTAATAGCAGACCGCTTCCATCGAACGGTCAGCGAACTCGACCGCCGCTTCGGACGAATAGGGGATGCGCAGATCGTGCAGGCAATCCTGAAAGCCCATGATGCCCAGACCGACCGGACGGTGCTTGAGGTTGGAATTGCGCGCCTTGGCTACTGCGTAGTAGTTGATGTCGATCACATTGTCCAGCATGCGCATGGCCGTGTTTACCGTGCGCTTCAGCTTGTCGTGGTCGATCTGCCCCGCCTTGGCATGTCCCTTGGGATACAGATGCGCCGCCAGGTTGACCGAGCCCAGATTGCAAACCGCGATCTCACTGTCGGAAGTGTTAAGCGTGATCTCGGTGCACAAGTTGGAGCTATGCACCACGCCCACGTGTTGCTGCGGACTGCGGATATTGCACGGATCCTTGAAGGTGACCCACGGATGGCCGGTTTCGAACAGCATGGTCAGCATCTTGCGCCACAGCGACTGTGCAGCCACCTTCTTGTACAGCTTGAGTTCACCGCTGGCAACCTTGGCCTCATAGCCGAGATAAGCCGTCTCGAATTCCGTACCGAACTTGTCATGCAGATCAGGGCAAGTGGAGGGAGAGAACAATGTCCACTCCGCCCCTTCCATCACGCGCTTCATGAACAGGTCGGGGATCCAGTTCGAAGTGTTCATGTCGTGCGTGCGGCGGCGGTCGTCGCCGGTGTTCTTGCGCAGCTCCAGAAACTCTTCGATGTCGAGGTGCCAAGTCTCCAGATACGCGCACACCGCGCCCTTGCGCTTGCCGCCTTGGTTAACCGCCACGGCGGTATCGTTCACCACTTTCAGGAAAGGCACCACGCCTTGCGACTTGCCGTTGGTACCCTTGATGTGACTACCCAGTGCACGCACGTTGGTCCAGTCGTTGCCCAGGCCGCCAGCGAACTTGGACAGCAACGCGTTCTCTTTCAACGCCTCATAGATGCCATCCAGATCGTCCGCCACCGTGGTCAGGTAGCAGGAAGACAGCTGGGAACGACGCGTACCCGAATTGAACAAGGTCGGCGTGGAACTCATGAAATCGAAGCTGGACAACAGGCGATAGAACTCGATCGCGCGTTCTTCGCGATGTATCTCGTTCAGACTCAGCCCCATCGCCACGCGCATGAAGAAAGCTTGCGGCAATTCGATGCGGCGGTCTTCCACATGCAGGAAGTAACGGTCATACAGCGTCTGCAAACCCAGATAATTGAATTGCAGGTCACGGCTGGAATCCAGCGCCTTGGCCAGACGCTCCAGGTCAAAATGCGCCAATTCTTCGTTCAGCAACTCGGCTTCGATGCCGCGCTTGATGAATTTCGGGAAATATTCGGCGTAACGCACCGCCATATCGTCCTGAGTCACTGCCTCGCCAAGGATCTCGCAGCAGATGTTATTGAGCAACAAACGGGATGTAACAAAGCTGTAGGCCGGATCTTGCTCGATCAGCGTACGTGCGGAAAGAATGGCGCACTTGCGCACCTCTTCGAGGGCAACGCCGTCATACAAGTCCTTCAATGTGTGCTTGAGTATCTTTTCCGCATCGACAGCGGAACCCAGCCCCACGCAAGCGGCCCTGATTTGCGCAGCCAACTCCGCCACGTCCAGCG
Source organism: uncultured beta proteobacterium (assembly GCA_963715005.1). Lineage (GTDB taxonomy): Bacteria > Pseudomonadota > Gammaproteobacteria > Burkholderiales > Gallionellaceae > Sideroxyarcus. Next base: position 306,808 of record CAVQQO010000001.1, read on the forward strand.
GACGAAGCGTGTCGCCATCCCTTACGTTCAGCGCATGCGCCGTCTCAGTCTCGGCCTTGCTTTTGGAGCGCTCACGAGTGCGCTGCTCGCGATACAGCACATAAGAGCGCGCCACGTCGTGCTCGCCGGAACGCATCAGGGACAACTCAACCTGATCCTGAATATCCTCGATATGCAAGGTGCCGCCATGCGGCTGACGACGAACCAGCGCATTCACCACGTTCGCGGTCAATTGCTCAACCAGTTCGCGCACGCGCGCCGACGCAGCCCCCTGTCCGCCGTTGACCGCGATAAATGCCTTGGTCACAGCGATAGAAATCTTCCCGGGCTCGAATGAGACCACGGAACCGTTACGACGAATTACCTTGTATTGATCCAGCGACAAACCAGAGGAGGATGCGACTGACTCAGAATCTTGTTTTACAAGCATGGATGGAACAGAAGAAGAAACACTATTAGAAGCAAGCAACATATAAATTCCCCTTTAATTGCTTGAGCAGAACTCGGCAAACGCGCCGAACCCCGCCAAAACCAAAACCACTACATCTAGTGGTACGACACCCGAATTTCGACTAATTCTAGTGCATCACTAAATTTATGCAAGAAGAATTTTGGCCTATATCTTTTACTTCTTGGTCTATAACTTTTTTATTTTTTGACCAGTGAAAAATTCGTGAAAGCCGGAACTCATTTCAGTTGTTTTTTGTACATCTCCCAGTCAAAAAATGGCCCGGGGTCGGTCTTGCGCTCGGGGGCAATATCGGAATGGCCTGCAATGTCGCGTATCGGGTAGACACGCAAGAGGCGCCGGGTCAATCGCACCAATGCGGCATATTGGCGCTCGGTAAAGGGTTCAAAGTCGCTACCCTCAAGCTCGATGCCGATGGAGAAGTCGTTGCAGCGCGTACGTCCGCGCCAAGCTGAGACGCCAGCGTGCCAGGCACGTTTGTTACAAGGCACGAACTGTATGACCCGGCCGTCGCGCCGCACCAGGAAATGGGATGACACCCTGACACCCTTGAGCTGTTCATAATACGGGTGTTCCGAATGATCCAGCACGTTGGTAAAAAACCGCTCGATCGCATCACCGCCATACTCATTGGGCGGCAGGCTGATATTGTGGATGACCAGAAGATCTATGGCGTTATGGGCCGGGCGCGCATCGTGATTGGGCGACGCCACACGGCATACCCCGCTCAACCAGCCCTGTGCATCCGGCTTCAATCGACCTTATCCTTGTCAGAAATAGATAGCCGCTCCATGCGGTAACGCAAGGCACGGAACGTCACCCCCAGTATCTTCGCAGCCGCAGTGCGGTTGAAATGCGTCTGATGCAGCGCCTCCAGGATGGCTTCGCGCTCGATCCGGTCAAGATAGTCAGTGAGCGGGTACTTGCCAGCCCCTCCCGTCCTGAACTCCCCTGGCGCCGTTTGCATTGGCCTCAGCTGCAAATCGGATGGTGTAATGACACCATCCTGACATAGCGCCAGCGCCCGCTCGATGATGTTCTCCAGCTCACGCACATTGCCAGGAAAATCATAGCTCGCCAGCTCCCGCAACGCCGGGGCAGAGAACCGGGCCGCCGAATCTCCGCGCAACCGCTCCAATACCTGACTGGCAATCTCCGGCACATCCTCGCGCATTTCGCGCAAAGACGGCATCTGCAGCGAAATGACGTTCAGGCGGTAATAAAGGTCTTGCCGAAACGTCCCTTGCTGTACGCATTTCGCCAGATCACGATGGGTAGCGCTAAGAATGCGCACATCCACGGGCTCCTCTTGTGTCGCGCCGACGCGACGCACTTTTTTTTCCTGAATGGCGCGCAACAGCTTGACCTGCATCGCCATCGGCAGGTCGGCCACCTCATCCAGCAACAAGGTTCCCCGATTCGCCGCCTGGAAAAAACCCTCCTTATCCTTGTCGGCACCGGTAAAGGCGCCTTTGCGGTAGCCGAAGAATTCGCTCTCCATCAGGTTCTCCGGGATCGCGCCGCAGTTTACTGCGATAAAAGGCTGTGCGCGCCGCGCGCTTTTTTCCACGATCAGGCGTGCGGCCAGTTCCTTGCCGCTGCCGGACTCGCCGCTGATATGTACCGGCGCCTGGCTGCGCGCCACGCGGCCGATCATTTCGCGCACTTGCGTCATGGCAGGAGAGCTGCCCAACAAGGCGCCCTCCCCCTCCTTTGCCACCGTATCGGCGGCGGGCAAGCTGAGCGCCGAAGAGACCAAGGCGCGCAATTGATCGAGCGCCACCGGCTTGGTCAGATAGTCAAACGCTCCCGCCTTGAGCACCGCCACGGCATTTTCCAGATTGCCGTGCGCGGTGATCACTGCCACCGGCACATCCAGCTTCCGTTCAGCTATATAGCGCACCACCTCCAGCCCTTCGCCATCCGGCATGCGCATGTCGGTGAGGCAAAGCGCAAAATCCTGCGCATCCAGGCATTGTTTGGCCTGCCGCACGCCGCCCGCACGCACGACCTCCAGCCCCATGCGCACCAGTGCCAGTTCCAGCAATTCCAGGATGTCTGCCTCATCATCCACCACCAACACACGCGGGCCAGCCTTCATCTCAAGACTCATTTCCACTCCCGAACACGATGCGGAAACAGGCTCCGCCTTGCTTCGTTTGCTGATATTCAATCGACGCGCCGTTCGCCTCGCATAGTTCGCGCGCAATATACAGACCCAAACCGGTCCCGCCGGCATCTGTGGTAAAGAATGGCTCGAACAGCTTCTGCACCGCATCCGCGGCGATGCCTGCTCCGTCGTCCAATATCTCCAGAGACACCTTGCCATCCTCGATGAGCCGCCCGCGCAAACGAACGCTACCTGCCTGCCGTTGACTATAACGCAAAGCATTGCGGCATAAATTCCACATTACTTGCTCGAAGTGCCCGCGATCAAAATACACCACGCACTCTGGCTGCACCTCCAGCGCGAATATGTCGCGCGGCACTTGCTCCACTTGGCACAGGTTCTCGACGATCTCGGCCAGGCGTGCGCGCAGCTCCAGCTTCTCTGCCTGCAGCCGGTCGCGCCGGTTGATCTGCATCACATCCTGCACGATACGGTTCAAGCGCGCCGTGTTATCCAGAATGATCTGGAATAAGCGCGCCTGCGCCGGGCCATGCTCCTGCTCCTTCAATAATTCAGTCGCATAGCTGATGGATGACAGCGGATTGCGTACCTCATGCGCGATGTTCGCGGTCAATCGCCCCAGCGCGACGAGCTTGAACTGTTGCGCCTGCTCCTGTACGCGCTGCATATCTTCCAGCACCAGCACCGCCCCCCAAAAACCTTCGCGCTGTACCGGCAGGAAACGCACACGTACCGGATGGTTGGTGCCAGGCAGCCGCAGCACTTCATGTCCGAGCGCTTTATTCTGGCGCCAAGCGGCGAACATCGCCTCCAGCAAAGGCGAGCACTCCGCCAACCGTGTTTTTCCGCTCGCGGGAAACACGTAACCCAGCATTCTTTCCGCACCGGGGTTGGATTGGCGCACGACACCGCGCTCATCCACCACCAGCACCCCATCCGGCATATCCTGGATCATCAAGCGGTTGGCTTCGGCCATGTTGGACAAATCCACCCCGCGCAAAAAAGCCAGCTTCTCATTGGCAACGGCATATTTGGACAGCGTATGCGCCAACCAGGCTACCGCAAAATAAGAAGTGCTCAGGATCCCCGCCTGCAGGAACTGGGCCACCGCCGCATCGCGCGTCAACACCGAATAGCCATGTTCCAGCAAGATGGCGATGCTGGCGAGCGCCGCATACAGCAAGGTGATGCGTCCACGGCTGATCAATCCGGCCAGCGCCAGCGACACCAGCAGCAACATGCCGAGATTGCTCTGGACGCCGCCGCCGAAATAAATCAGCAATACGACGGCAATGATATCGGCGCAAACCTGGAACCCGAGTTGCAGACCGGCACGCGACTTGCGCAGATTGACCGCCAGCACAGAAGCCAGCACCAGCAAGGTATACCCGGCGCTGACCCAGAAGAACCACGATTGAGGCCCTGTCCCCAGCAACAAGGCTTCGCCGAAGATCGATGCCATCAGCATCAGCACACCGCCCAGGACCAGGCGGTAGAGATTGAAGAAGCTGATTGAACGCCACAGACTCTCTTGCGACAACGGCGCCGCCGTTTGCAAGGAAGGGAAAGAACCGGTGAGGGACAGACTATCCCGCATCGGACCTACTTGGAGGTATGCTCGCGGCGATGCGCATCACTGCAATAGAAATTGCCGCCCGCCATGATGCTTTCGCTTTTGGGAAGGTGCACGCCGCACTGCGCGCAACGCACCATTTCTTCCGCCGCGCCGGAGCCATCTTGTTTTGGCGCTTGTCTGCGAAAGGACCGCAGCAACAGATAGACGACCACGATGACAGCCAGCAGAAAAAGTAAGCGACTCATGCCCGCTCCACAGAACGCCGCACACAGGCGGCAGTAAGAATTGGTCGGGGTGAGAGGATTCGAACCTCCGACTCCTGCGTCCCGAACGCAGTACTCTACCAGGCTGAGCTACACCCCGAATCGGTAGAACTAAAATTGCCGCGTAGCGGCAAAGTACGCCAATTCTAACAGACACTGCTTGTATTTAGAATCGGCAAGTGAAGCGATTGCGGCACAAGCAGCCTCCGTTTCGCGCAATGCCTGCTGGCGCGTGAACTCCAGCGCCCCCGTATCGCGAATGATCGCCAACACCTCGGTGAACTTGCCCACGTCGCCCTGCTCGATAGCTTCACGCACCACGGCAGCCTGCTCGCCCGTACCGTGCTGCATGGCATAGATCAGAGGCAGCGTCGGCTTGCCTTCGGCCAGATCGTCGCCAAGATGCTTGCCGGTTTGCGCTTCGTCGGCGGAGTAATCCAGTACGTCGTCGATCAACTGGAAAGCGGTACCGAGATGCATACCGTATCTGGCGGCCGCCTCCTCATCGGCAGCAGAAGCCTTGCCCAGAATCGCACCGAGCCGCATCGCCGCCTCGAACAGTTTGGCGGTCTTGAAGTGAATGACGCGCATGTAGTTGGGAACGTCGACATCCGCATCGTGGCAATTGAGCAGCTGCAACACCTCGCCCTCGGCGATCACGTTGGTGGCGTCGGCCAAGGTCTGCATCACGCGCATCTCGCCCACGTCCACCATCATCTGGAACGAACGCGAATACAGGAAATCGCCGACCAACACACTGGCCGCGTTACCGAACAGCGCATTGGCTGTTTCGCGACCGCGACGCAGCTCGGATTCATCCACCACATCGTCATGCAGCAGGGTCGCGGTATGGATGAACTCCACCACCGCCGCCAGCTCGTGATGCTGCTTGCCGCCATAGCCAAAAGCCTGTGCCGACAACAACACCAGCGCCGGACGCAGCCGCTTGCCGCCGCTGTTGACGATGTATTCGCCAACCTGATTGACCAGCGCGACTTCGGAGTGCAAACGGGCACGGATCACCGCATCCACTGCGGCCATATCCGATGCGAGCAATCGCTTGAGGTTTTCCAAAGAGATCCCTATTCTGAAAATGTGGTCACTGCTCGGCGCGTTCTCGCGCTCTTTTCGGCGCGCATTGTCGCACACGCGCTACCTGATAACCAACTCATGCCGCCGCAGATACATGCCCAACCCCACGCCGACCACACAGAGTGCGGCCACATAATGCGCCGGCGCCAAGGCATCGAAACGCAACAGCAGACTCACCAGCACCGGAGTCAACCCGCCGAATACGGCATAAGCCACGTTGTAGGCGAAGGACAGGCCGGAGAAGCGCACCGCAGGCGGGAATAACCGTACCGCCGTGCTGGGCACGATGCCGATCACCCCGACGAAAAATCCGCATAATGCATACAGCGCATAGATGTGCTGTGGCGCCACGCCCATCTGTTGGTAGAACAACCAGGAAGTCGCCCCCAATGCCACGCAACCAGCCGCCAGCACGCGGCCGGCACCATAACGATCGGACAGCGCACCGAAAGCGATACACCCGATACTCAGAAACAGGGTGGCGATGCTGTTCGCCTGCAATGCAGTAGCTGCCGGGATGGCAAACAGCTTCTGCACCAGAGTCGGGGTCATCAGGATCATCACCACGATGGCGGCGGAAAGCAGCCAGGTCAGCAGCATGGTGAGCACCACTGCCGGACGGTGCGCTCGCACCACGGTCTTCAACGGCAACTCATCGGCCAGCTGTTGCCGTGCCTGCATCTCCTTGAACACCGGTGTCTCGTGCAGATACTGGCGCAGCCACACCGACACCAGCCCGAACACCCCGCCCAGAATGAACGGCACGCGCCACCCTTCCGCCAACAGCTGGTCCGGCGCGTAAGCGCGAATCACGGCAGCCGCCACCAATGAGCCAAGCAGGATGCCGCCGGTCAATCCGGCGGTCAGTGTGCCGCAGGCAAAACCGACATGGCGTGACGGCACATGCTCGGTGACGAACACCCACGCACCCGGCACTTCGCCGCCGATGGCTGCGCCCTGCAGCACGCGCAACGCCAGCAACAACAATGGCGCCCAGATGCCGATCACCGCATAGGTCGGCAACAGGCCGATGGCCAGCGTCGGCAGCGCCATCAACAGGATGCTCAACATGAACATGCGCTTGCGCCCGAATAGGTCGCCGAAGTGAGCCATCACGATGCCGCCCAGCGGGCGCGCCAGATAGCCCGCCGCGAAGATACCGAAGGTCTGCACTTGGCGCAGCCAGTCCGGCATGTCGGGCGGAAAGAACAGTTGCGCGATGACTGCCGCGAAGAACACGAAGATGATGAAGTCGTAGAACTCCAAGGCACCGCCCAACGCAGCCAGCAGCAAAGTCCGGTAATCGTTGCGACTCAGGCTAGACATGCATCTTTCTCCAACCTGCCAGCCAGTGCTTTAGCAGCATCGCGCAGGCATAGATCGCCAGCCACGGATCGAGCAGATAGTCCCACAGGTTGGGGGACTCGTACCAGCCGGTAGCCCATGCCGCCACGGCCAGGGCGACACACAGCGCGATCAGCGTGGAATAGCGCAAGCCGGACCAGACCGCCAAGCCCAGCAACGCCAGCATGAACCACAGATTGCCGTAACCCAGACGATAGGGATCGAACATGCTGAAACCCAATGCGAAGGGGTAGAACACTGCAGCGGCGATCAGGATCGCCTTCAGCATCGAATGCCGGTTCGCTTCTTCGGCCAAAACGTAACCCGATAACGAGCGCACTAGGGCCAGCATCAGCAATACCAGAGTTGGGATACTCAAATCACCCGTGATGCCGCGCACGAAACCCGCCAGCGAAACGCCCCACAGCGGGATCGAAAACACAATGAGCGCCGCACCCAACACTCCGGCTCTTTGGCGCAGTGGGAACGCCATTACACGCGGCACACGGACGAGCAGCGCGAAGAGGGCGAGCGTGATACCGAACAGCCCGGTCAGATCAGTGTCGAGTTGCATCTGCACCCTTTTTCAAATGACGGTTCAACCAAGTCTGGTCGAACGTGACGTGTTTGATGAATACCCGGTTCCAGGTGTAAGTGAGATGGAAATCGCCATTACGCGCCTGGATCAGATAGGGATAGGAGAATTCAAAACCGCAGCCGCCGTCGGCGCGCACTCTGGCTTTGGCGGAATCCACATATTCGGCCAGCGTCGCGGCAGAAGCATGGGCCATCAGCGGGTCGGAATTCTGTATCAGCCCCTGCACGATGCGCAGACATTGCTTCTCGTCCAGTTTCTTGTCGCGCACCACGCGCATCTCCTCCAGACGATGCAACTCTTTCCAGTTGCGTCCGCCGTCCGCCGACAACATCAGGGACAGGCTGTCGCGCCCCTGCTCCTGGTGGTTCAACACTGCCAGCAAACGACCGTCCGGCAACACCGTGGCCGACAAGGCCGCATCGGGGTTGGGGAAGGATGATTTTTCCAGTGCACTCCAGTGCCGTCCGCCGTCTTCGGTCGAAAGACTGCGCGCCAAATGCGGATTGTCCTGCCCGGAATAGCGCGTCAGTACCAAGGCCTCGTTCGGATTCTTCACCAGCACCACCGGCTGCAACGTGCCTTGTCCGGCCCGGGCCAGGCGCTGCTTGTCGATCACATTGCCTGCGGCATCCAGATGCAGCATCTCGGCGAACTTGCTTAACGATTCGTGATACACCGGCAAGCCCATCGACCCGTCGGCATACAGGAACGGCGCACCTTTCACCAAGGTGCTGATGTTGATGAACGGGGAAGTGATCAGGCGCCGCGGCGTACTCCAGGTCTCGCCTTCGTCGCTCGACGTCATGCTGGTGATGGAGCTGCCGGCCCATCCGCCCAGCGACACCGTGACATAGAACAAGCGCAACGAACCATCCGCCGCGCGCCCCACCACCGGGTTGCCCAACTTGGCGACATAACGATGCAAGGCGCGCTGCGTCGTGGCCCGGCTGGCGACGACCTGCTCGGCGCTCCATTCGCCGCGCGCCGGATCGAACAGCGCGCTGTTGATGGTCACGTCCGAGGCGCCCTCGCGGCTGCCGGAGAACCAGAACGCGCGAATGCGCCCATCCTTGAGCTCGATCAGGGAAGAAGCGTGGGTCTGCGCATGCAGTCTGGAAGAAGCGAAATGGCTGCCAAAGCGCCCGATGACAACATTCGACTCTTCGTCACGATGGAAACGGCGCCGACCTTTTTTACGCACTGTCGGCGATTTCTTCGCCACCACCGCTTGCACCACGGGCGGATCGATCACCGGCATGCGGAATCCGAAGGCCGGCTCAGGCTGTTGCCAGGCCTTGTGCAGACCAAAACCGAAGGCCAGCACCACGACCCCCAATGTCAGAGACTTCTTCACCATTTCCCTTGCCAACATTCAAAGATCACCGACATTCGCTTCTGGGTTTAGCCAAGGTGGGCACCACCACTTTGGATTCGATCAGCACTTCGCGCACAAACAGGTGCTCGAACACTTTTCCTTCCAGCAGCATCTGTTTAATCTCCGGCGGATATTGCCGTCCGTTGATCTCCAACCGCTCGCCGATCACTTTGCAGTCGGCGCACGGTTTGTCCTGGAAGCCCATGCGTGCGGCGAAGTAGCGATAGCGTTTCGCCAGCGCGGCGGAATCCAGCCCTGCGACGTCATCGTAATAGCCCAGCACGTTCGCGCCCGGCATCAGGAAGCGGTGGCCTTCGTCCTTGGCGATGAATTTGTTGCACGGCGTCCACACGTCCTTGCCCGCCATGTATTGCTGCGCCTCGGCGCTGAAGTTGCCGCGCACACCATCGAAGGGGTGCAGGAAGGAGGCGAGAGTGAGATAAACCAGCAGCATCACCACATTGACCGTCACCCGAGTGGCCTTGGGCATGAAGAGCGCAACCATTAACAGCGACGAAGTCACTGTCAGCAACGTCCAGTAAGTCCAGTCGTACAGGCCGCCACCGTTCTCCTCCTCAAGACGCAAGGACATACGCACCAACAGCGCCAGCACCAAGCCCGCCATCACCAGCGCACCGATGAACCACTTGCGGTCGATACGATCCCAGTAGAACGCCATCAGCACCGCCACCGCGGGCATCGCTTCCAGCAGGTAACGCGCGGAGCGCTGGCTGGCCAGGCTGAACATGAAGAACAATGCCGCCATCCAGATCCACAGATATTTCTCGGCATCGGTGGTCTGCTTGCGCTGGCGGAATGCGGTCCAGAACAGACCGATCACCGGCAGTGCCAGTAAGCCCGCATTCTGAGCATAGCCCAGCGACAGGCTCCAGATGCTGCTCGGCCCCCACAACATGGTGCCCAGATAATTCGAACTCTGCACCTTGCCCATGTTCTCCTTCCAGAAGAACTCGCGCCACAACCCGGCCGTGTCCGGCTCCAGCAGGAACCACAGACCGAACACCAGCAGACCGATCACGCCCGTGACCACCGGCTTCCAGGAGTCCTTCACCAGAAACTCGCGCCAGCGGTACTGGCGATGGTGCAGATACCACCAAGTCAGGCCGAGGCCGACCGGCAGCACGAAGAAGAACGACTTGTAGAGCAAGCCCACACCGGTCAGCAGACCCATTGCCAAAGGGATCCAGAAGCGCGACTCGAAGGTGAAGGGCCGCCAATATATGAGTGTGAAGAACGGCAGGAACAGCCAGAACACGGTGCCGGGATCGGTCAAGTAGGGGCGCCCGAAACGGTAGGTGCTGAAAAAGGCCAGGAAAGTCAGCAGCGCGACGAAGCCGGTCTCAGTCTTGCCGCTCAGGCGCCTGGCCAACAGGAACACAAGCAAAGAAGTCAGCAGGGTGTAGATCACGCTGGGGTAGCGCAGATGCCACAGATCCCAATTCTTGCCCCAATCGGTCGCCGCGATGGCATGCCAGAACATCATGGGCGGCTTGAAGTTGCGCCCGTAGTCCAGCTCGGATTGCAGCGGCAGCCAGTGGCCGCTATCCGCCGTCATGCGCGCGACGTGCACGTACAGATATTCGTCGCTGTTCTTCGGGATGTGCTGGCTGCCGAGTCCGTAGAAATAAACGAACACGGCGAGCAGACTCGCCATGATGAACCACGCCAGACGCAGGCGTGCATCGCGATTTGGATTGAGCATAGTGACTAAATTAATGTATTAACGGAACGCAAAAGTTGACGCTCCCTGGAGACCCGATGACCTCGCAAAGTGATCGGTGTCGCGGCGCGGCATGGTAGCATGGAAGCCTCGCTTCGAGCGATTCCCCGGGCAAGCAGCCCAGCATAGATTGAAAGGAAAACCTTGAGAGCACTGGTTCTCGGCGGCGGCGGTTTCATCGGCTCGCACCTGGTCACGAGCCTGTTGGCGCAAGGCGCACTCGTGCGCGTGCTGGAACGCCCCTACCGCCAGCGCTCGCCTGTCTTGCCCGCGCATCCGGCACTGGAATGGCAGGAAGGCGATTTCGGCAATGCACAGGACATCCATCGCGCGCTGGAGGATGTGGACATCGTGTTCCACCTGGTCTCCACCACGCAGCCGCAATCTTCCAACGACGACCCGGTCTTCGACGTGGAGAGCAATCTGGTCGCCACCCTGCGCCTGCTGGAACAGCTGCGCGGCCGCAACACAGCGCTGATCTTCGTCTCCTCCGGCGGCACGGTGTACGGCAGACCGCAGCACACGCCCATTGCGGAGACGCACCCGACCGAACCTACTTGCTCCTACGGCATCGTCAAGCTCGCCATCGAGAAATACCTGGCACTGCATCATCTGCTGTACGGTTTAAATTATCGCGTGTTGCGCGTAGCGAACCCATACGGCCCCGGCCAAGAGACGAACCACGCCCAAGGCGTGGTCGGCACCTTCCTGTCGCGCGTGCTGCACGATGAACCGATCACGGTGTGGGGCGACGGCTCGGTGGTGCGCGACTATCTGTACATCGCCGACACCGTTTCCGCCCTGCTGCAAGTCGCCGGATATCATGGCACGGAACGCATCTTCAACATCGGCTCCGGTAGCGGCCACAGCGTGCGCGAGATCATCGCCGCCATCGAGCAGGTGACCGGCAAATCGGCGCAGTTGCAATACACGGCCGCGCGCAAATTCGACGTACCCGTCAGCGTGCTCGACATCGGCCGCGCCCGGCAGGAACTCGGCTGGCAGCCACAGATATCCCTGGCCGAAGGCTTGCGCCTGACCCGTGCCGGCATCATCGGCCAAAGCTGAATCGACTGCCGCAAGCGGGGGCTTACGGTAAAATCCGGCACCAGCATCTTGAACGAGTCACCATCCAATATGAACGCATCATCCCGTTGCACGCTGTCCATCGTCATCCCGGTCTATCGCAGTGCGCAGATCCTGCCCAAGCTGGTGGAAGCCATCGCCGCCGAGATGCGCGATGAAAACCTGTCCGACGACTTCGAGTTGATACTGGTCAACGACTGCAGCCCGGACAACAGCTGGCAGGTGATCCGCAAGCTGGCCGAGAGCCACGCCTTCATCAAAGGGATCACCCTGCGCCGCAACGTCGGCCAGCACAACGCGATCATGGCCGGCCTGCACCACGTGAGCGGCGAATACGTCGTGCTCATGGACGACGACCTGCAGCACCCGCCGTCCGCCATCGCCGACATCGTAAAGGCGCTCGCCGGCGGCCATGACGTGTGCTACACCAATTACCTGAACCGCCAGCACGCCGCCTGGAAAAAACTTGGCAGCCAGTTCAACGACCGCATGGCGACGCTGTTGCTCGGCAAACCCAAAGGACTCTATCTTTCCTCGTTCAAAGGTATGCGCCGCGAGATCGCGGACGAGGTCATCAGCTACGACGGTCCCTACACCTACATTGACGGCCTCATCCTCGACGTGACCCGCTCGATCACCACGGTGGACATCGAACACCAGGCGCGCTTCGAGGGCGAAAGCAATTACACCTTCACCCGCCTGCTGTCGCTGTGGATGAAGATGGCCACCAGTTTCTCGGTATTCCCCCTGCGTCTCGCCACCTACGCGGGCTTCGCCCTCGCCGCCTTGAGCCTGGTGATGATCTTCGTGGTCATCGTGCAAAAGATCATGTTCCCCGAACTGCCGCGCGGCTGGGCCTCCACCATCGCCACCATACTGTTCATCGGCGGCGTCCAGACCTTGTGTATCGGCATGGTGGGCGAATACCTCGGGCGCACTTACCTGAAACTCAATCGCAAGCGGCAGTTCGTCATCGGCAACACGACCTGGAAACGAACCGGGCGTGACGCGTGATCACACTCTTTCGGTGAAGATATGAAACACGACGAGATACTCGGCAAATACCGCATCATCAAAAAACTGGGGCATGGTGCGACCAGTACCGTCTATCTGGGGCACGATCCCTTCGCCGACCGCACAGTGGCCATCAAGGTGCTGAAGCAGGAGATCCTGAACGACCCGAAGATGGGCAAGCTGTACCAGCGGCAGCTGGACAACGAAGCTTCGCTCGCGGGCAAGCTGTCGCACCCGCACATCGTGGCCATCTACGATGCCCTGATCAGCGACGATGTCAGTTACATCGTGATGGAATATGTCGGTGGAGGCACGCTGGAAAAACATTCCGAACCGAACAACCTGTTGCCCATCGACCGCGTGGTGGAATACATGTTCAAGTGCTGCCGCGCGCTGAATTACGCGCAGTTCCACGGCGTCATCCACCGCGACATCAAGCCCGCCAACATGCTGATGACCGAGGAAGGCGATATCAAGATCTCCGACATGGGCGCAGCCCTGCTGCTCGACATCGAACAGACGCAAGTAAGCAACGTCGGTTCGCCCGGCTATATGTCGCCGGAGCAACTGCGCGGCGAGGTGCTGACGCACCAGACCGACATCTATTCGCTGGGCGTGGTGATGTACCGCCTGCTCACCGGACGCGCCCCCTATCAGGCGCAGAACCTGGCCACCCTGTGCCAGCAGATATTGCACGTCACGCCGCCGACCCTGCGCTCTCACCGGCCAGATATCCCGCCGCAGCTCGAACGCGTCGTGCTGCGCGCCATGCACAAGGACCAGGCCGAGCGCTACCAGAACTGGAAGGATTTCGGCAGCGACCTGGCCGCACTGGGACGTTTCGAGCAAAACAGCATCGAGAACAACCAGACCAAGAAGTTCATCACCTTGCGCGAGATGTCGATATTCAAGGACTTCACCGACATCGAACTGTGGGAGATCCTGCGCGTCGGCGAATGGCAGAAGCAGCCGGCGCAGACCGTGCTGATGCGCGAAGACGAGATGGGGGACACCTTCTACATCATGATCGACGGCAGCGTGAGCGTGACCAAGAACGGACGCCTGCTCAATGTGATACGCAGCGACGACTGTTTCGGCGAAATGGCCTACATTAGCGGCAAGACCGTACCGCGCTCCGCCACCGTGACGGCAGGCACCGAGGTCACGGTATTGAAGATCGCGCCGGCCTTGCTCGCGCAACTTTCCGATCATTGCCAATTGCATTTCAACCAGGCTTTTCTGCGCGTCATGGCAGACCGCCTCAGAATGGCCGATGACCGCTTTGCCAAGCTTGCCAACTAGAACAATTACAAGGAGAACACCATGCTGAACAAATTCGTAGTCCAAACCCCGGATGCTCCCGCCGCCATCGGCACCTATTCGCAGGCAGTGCGCGTCGACCACACCGTCTATCTCTCCGGGCAGATCGGCCTCGACCCCAACACCATGGTGATGGTCGACGGCATCGAAGCGCAGATCCATCGCGTGTTCCAGAACCTGCGCGCCGTTTCCGTCGCCGCGGGCGGCAGCCTGGACGATGTGGTGAAGCTGAATATCTTCCTTACCGACCTCGCCCATTTCGCCAAAGTGAACGAGATCATGGCGACCTACTTCCACCAACCTTATCCGGCCCGTGCCGCGGTAGGCGTCGCCTCGCTGCCGCGCAATGCGCTGGTCGAGGCCGACGGCGTGATGTTCCTGCAGGATTAACGTTCCGACTTATAACGGGTCCCATTCGATGAGCCACAGAACCCATCTCGGCAAATACCACCTGATCAGAAGGCTGGGGCACGGCGCGACCAGCGTGGTCTATCTGGCTCACGACCCGGAGGCCGACCGCGAGGTCGCCATCAAACTGATCAAGCAGGAGTTCCTCGACGACCCGCGCACCGGCAAGCTGAACCGCAAACAATTGCAGAACGAAGCCGCGCTGGTCGGCAAATTGATCCACCCGAACATCGTAATGACTTACGAGGCAGTCATCAGCGACGAAGCGAGTTACATCGTGATGGAATATGTGCCGGGCGGCACACTGGAACAACACATCCGCCCGGACACCCTGCTGCCGCTCGACCGCGTCGTGGATTACCTGTTCAAGTGTTGCCGCGCGCTCAACTATGCGCATTTCAACGGCGTCATCCACCGCGACATCAAGCCGCCCAATCTGCTGCTGGGCCATAACGGCGACATCAAGGTCTCCGACCTCGGCGCCGCCATACGCATCGACATCGAGCAGACCCGCAACAGCGTCGGCTCACCCAACTACATGTCGCCGGAGCAAGTGCGCGGCGACGATGTCACGCACCAGACCGACATCTATTCGCTCGGCGTGGTGATGTATCGCCTGCTGACCGGACATTCGCCCTATAGCCCGCGGAATCTGGCCCATCTGTACCAGCAGATCCTGTACGAACCGCCGATCCCGCCCACACAGTTGCGCAACGACTTGCCGCCGCAACTGGAACGCATCGTGATGCTCGCCATGAAGAAAGACCCCAAGGAGCGCTTTGCCACCTGGCGCGACTTCGGCAACGAACTGGCCGCCCTCGGCCATTTCGAAAAAGGCGATCTCGAGATCAACGAGAACGAGAAATTCACCGCGTTGCGCAAATTGCGGTTGTTCCAGGATTTTACCGACCTCGAACTGTGGGAACTGTTGCGCGTCGGCGAATGGCAGAAGCAACCGGCGAAGACCGTAGTGCTGCGCGAAGAAGAGCTGGGCGAAGCCTTCTACATCCTGACCGATGGCGGCGTCAGCGTGACACGCTGCAATCGCTTGCTCAATACGCTGAGCAGCGGCGACTGCTTCGGAGAGATGGCCTACATCAACCGCAGGCAGATGCCGCGCTCCGCCACCGTCACGGCCAACACCGAGATCACCGTAATGAAGATCCTGCCCGCCCAGCTCGACCAGCTCTCCGACCGCTGCCAATTGCATTTCAACCAGGCGTTCCTACACACACTGGCCGACCGTCTGCGCATCGCGGACGACCGCGTCGCCAAGATGCCGGGTTAGCCGCGACAGCTCGTGTAGGATGCCGGACCCGTGTCGTTGAAGATCGCCCCCGCCACCCAGAGCAAGTTCGCCAAGCTCGGTATCCACACCCCGTTCGATCTGGTGCTGCACCTGCCGCTGCGCTACGAGGACGAAACAAAGATCACCCGCATCGACGACCTCGCCCCCGGCGAGACCGCGCAGGTGGAAGGCGAGATCATCCACTGCGAAGTGATGTACCGCCCGCGCCGCAGCCTGGTGTGCCAGCTGCAGGACGACAGCGGCATCCTGTACCTGCGCTTCCTCAATTTCTATCCCAGCCAGCAGAAGCAGCTTGCCGTCGGCAAAAAGATCCGCGCACTGGGCGAACCACGCATGGGTTTCTTCGGCACGGAGATGGTGCACCCCAAGTGCCGCGTGGCTGGAGAATCCACGCCGCTCAAGCAGGCGCTCACCCCCGTCTACCCGACCACCGCCGGCTTGCCGCAGGCCAGGCTCACCAAACACATCCACGCCGCGCTGAACGAACTGCAACTCGACGACACGCTGCCGTCGAAGATATTGCAGCGCCTGCATCTGCCGGAGTTCGCCGCCAGCGTGAAGCTACTGCACCAGCCGCCGCCCGATATCGACGAAGACGCGCTGCTGGCACGCGCACACCCCGCCTGGATGCGCATCAAGTTCGACGAACTCCTGGCGCAGCAACTTTCGATGCGCGTGCATTACCGCGAACGCAGCCAGCGCGTCGCCCCCAGGCTGACGGCAAAGAACAAACTCACCGATGCGCTGCTGAAGGACCTGCCATTCGCCCTCACCGGCGCGCAAAAGAAAGTGTGGCACGAGACCAGCAACGATCTTGCTCGCACGCATCCGATGCAGCGCCTGCTGCAAGGCGACGTCGGCAGCGGCAAGACCGTGGTCGCCGCACTCGCGGCATTGCAGGCCATCGAGAACGGATACCAGGTCGCGTTCATGGCACCAACCGAGATCCTTGCCGAACAACATTATCTGAAACTGCGCGACTGGCTGGTGCCGCTCGGCATCGAACCGGTGTGGCTCTCCGGCAGCCTGAAGAAGAAAGACAAGACCGCCGCAGCCGAGCGCATCGCCTCCGGCGACACCATGCTCGCCATCGGCACACACGCGTTGTTCCAAACTTCTGTCGAGTTCAAAAAACTGGGATTGGTCATCGTGGATGAGCAGCACAAGTTCGGCGTGCAACAGCGGTTGGCTTTACGAGGAAAGGGCACAACCTCCAATTCCGTTCATCCTGAATCTCTTAATTCCGTTCGCCCTGAGCCTGTCGAAGGGCATGCATCTGAGGCTAGTGTGGTTCGACAGGCTCACCACGAACGGCCCGGAGTTACACAAGAACCGCACCAACTGATGATGAGCGCCACGCCAATCCCGCGCACCTTGGCGATGAGCTACTACGCCGACCTCGACGTATCGGTGATCGACGAACTGCCGCCGGGACGCACGCCCATCGTCACCAAGCTGGTAAGCGATGCGCGGCGCGAGGAGGTGTTCGAGCGCGTGCGCGCCGCCTGCCTCGAAGGTCGTCAGGCCTATTGGGTATGCCCGCTCATCGACGAATCCGAAGCATTGCAGCTGCAGACCGCGCTGGAAACGCACGCCACGCTGACGCAGATATTCCCCGAACTGCGCATCGGCCTCGCCCATGGAAAATTGAGCAGCACAGAGAAAGCGCAGACCATGGCCGCGTTCAAGGCGGGCGAGTTGCAACTGCTGGTCGCCACCACCGTCATCGAAGTTGGCGTGGACGTACCCAACGCGAGCCTGATGGTGATCGACCATGCCGAGCGCATGGGACTGGCGCAACTGCACCAGTTGCGCGGCCGCGTCGGACGGGGTGCTGCGGAGAGCATGTGCGTGCTGCTGTTCCAGCAACCGCTGTCCGAACTCGCGCGTGCTCGGCTCAAGATCATCTACGAGAACACCGACGGCTTCGAGATTGCGCAACAGGACCTGCGCCTGCGCGGCCCCGGCGAACTGCTCGGTGCGCGCCAGAGCGGTGTGCCCATGCTGCGCTTCGCCGACCTGGGCGAGGACGACAAGCTGCTGGACAAGGCGCGCGACATCGCCGACGAGATGCTGCGCGATTTTCCCGAAGCGGCGCAGGCGCATCTGCAGCGCTGGATGGCGAACGAACCGGACTACCTGCGCACCTGATATCTACCGGCGTAAGCCTGCCGGTACGCGGCCAGCGTCAGTCCCGTGGTTTTCTTGAATGCTCGATGCAGGCTGGCTTCGCTGCTGAAACCCAATTCATCGCTGATCTGTTTGATGGAAGTGTTCATGCCGCACAAGGCTTCGCCGACCTGCCGGAGCTTGATGCGCCGCAGCCAATCGCCCGCGGCCAATCCGGTGACGATTTGCACTTGGCGGCACAGCGTGCGCACAGAGACATTCAAGTACTGCGCCGCGCTTTGCAGATTCAGTTCATTCGCCGGCGTGCGCTGGGCGAACACCAGCAACTTGCGCAGACTGGCGTCTTGCATGGTCATGATATCGACAGCGCGGAACGCATCGTGGCGGATGCGCGGTTGCGGCAGCATCAGCACCTCGCGCACATCGCGCACCACCTCTTCGCCATACACGCCCGACAGCCGATCCAGCATCAGCGGCAGATAGCCGCTGGCTCCCGATGCCGTGACGGTGCGCCCGTCCACCACCAAACTTTCGGCAGGTCGCCAGTGCGTCTTCGGAAAACGCGCCATCATGCGATCGCACAGCCACCATGTGGTGGTCGCATTCTTCCCGTCGAGCCGTTGCGCCGCGGCCAGCAGCGCCACCCCGGAGCAATAGCTCCACAGCTTTGTGGTTCTGGGTAAAGCATGCAGCTGCGCGATTAGATATTGTTGCTGTTGCAGCATCGTCTCCAAAGCGTCCGCCGCAGTCAGCCACAGCCCGGGCACCAGCAGCACATCGCAGGCCGCATCGGCGAGCGTTGCCTGCGGTCGCAGTGCCGGACCGCGCCCGCTGCTGACCGGCTTGCCATCGATGCCGACCCAGACGACCGAGATGCGTTCGCGCCCCGCACGCAGATTGCATGCACTGACCATATCCGATACCGCAAACAATCCCACAGGCAGACAGCCCGGGTAGAGGAGCAATCCCAAACGCAACGATGTGGAGGAGTCGGCTGGCAAGATAGGTCGGTAGATTGGCAATTCTTGCCATTGTAGCCACACCCCACGACTTCCTACAATCAGCCCATCGATCAACCTGGAGTGCCTCATGAAAATAACCCATATCCGCAACGCCACCTGCCTGCTCGAATTCGAATCTGCCGGAAATAAAATCGGCATACTGGTCGACCCCATGCTGGCACCCAAAGGCAGCATCCCCACGCTCAAATATCTCGGCAGGGAGAAGCAACGCAACCCGCTAGTCGATCTGCCAGGCAACACCCCGGACCTGCTCCGGCGCGTCACGCACGGTCTGCTCACGCATTGCCAGCGCGGCCACTTCGACCATCTGGATCGCGCCGGTAAGAGGTTCTTTCGCGAATCCAGCGTACCGGTCATCTGCATGCCGCGGGATACTGCTTATCTCGCCGCCCGTGGCATCGCAACACAACCACTGCTCGGCGCACACACGCAGCCGTTCTTTCACGGGCACATCACGCCGATCCCTTGCGTGCATGGCCGCGGCCTCATCGGACGTTTGATGGAACATGGCCACGGTTACTTCATCGACCTGCCCGGCGAACCGAGTGTCTATATCGCCGGCGACACCATACTCACCGGCGAAGTGAAGCAATGCCTCACGCAACGACAACCGCGCATTGCCATATTCCCCGCAGGAGGCTCGCAGTTCGACTTCGGCCAAAAGGTGAACATGGACGCAGGCGAAGTGCTTGATGCATGCACGCTGACCTCCGGGATTGTCATAGCCAACCATCTGGAGGCGCTGGATTTTTGTGCGACTTCGCGGGCATATCTAGCGGCTGCCGCCACCAGTGCCGGTTTCAATGACCGTTTGCTCATCCCCAAGGATGGCGACACATTGGAATTTCAATTGTGAACACATCCGGACTGCGGGAGAAAACCTTGCGCGCCCTCAGAGCACTGCTCATCCGCAAGATCGCCATCACCGGCCTGTTCTGGTGCATGCCGCTTTTGGCATTTCCTTCCTCATGGTTCGTCGCTCTCGGCATCCCCGCACCGGAACCACTGATCTTTGTGCGATTGCTGGGCGCTGCTTATCTGGCCCTGCTGGTCGGCTACTACATGGGCATGCGGGGCATGGGACAAGGCGAAAGCCCTGCGCAAGTGATCCATATGGGCATTGCGAGCAATGGCCTTGCCTGCTTGCTGCTGGTCGTTTTCGGCACCTCTGGCGCATGGCCATCCTGGGGCACAGGGGCGCAGATATTCCTGTGGCTTTCCGCTGCCGGCGCATGCGCAACGACTTTCAGCCTTCTGCGATTCAGGCACGCACTTTGCCCAAGCGGGGGCCCGAATCAAAGCAGTAAGCTCACACGCAAATAGCAGGTTAAAATCTGCGCCATGAACCTCACCGAACGCCTTCATCTCTACATCCAGCTCACCCGGCTGAACCGGCCCATCGGCATCCTGCTTCTGCTGTGGCCGACGCTGTGGGGCGTGTGGATCGCGGGGCACGGCCATCCGGCCTGGCATATCGTTTTCATCTTCACGCTCGGCACCGTGCTGATGCGCTCCGCCGGTTGCGCGGTGAACGACTACGCAGACCGCCATATCGACAAGCATGTGGAGCGCACGCAAGACCGCCCGCTCACCAGCGGCAAGGTCAGCGAACGCGAAACGTTGTGGCTGGCCGTCGTGCTGGCGCTGCTCGCCTTCACGCTCATCCTGCCGCTCAACCCGCTCACCTGGCTGATGTCCTTCCCCGCGGCCTTCCTTGCCGCGAGCTACCCGTTCACCAAACGTTTCTTCGCCATCCCGCAAGCCTACCTCGGCATCGCCTTCGGCTTCGGCATCCCGATGGCCTTTGCCGCAACACAAGGTCACGTGCCGCCGGTAGCATGGGTGCTGCTGCTCGCCAACGTGTTCTGGGCCATCGCCTACGACACCGAATATGCCATGGTAGACCGGGATGACGACATCCACCTCGGCATCCACTCCTCCGCGCTGTTCTTCGGCAAGCACGATGTGTTCGCGGTGATGATGTGCTATGCAGTTACCCTGCTATTGCTGGCCGCTGCCGGGTGGATGGCTGACATGGGACCTGTCTACTTCATCGGCTTGATCGTGGCGGAAGGCATCACGCTCCACCACTTCGTGCTTATCAAAGGGCGCTCACGCGAGAAATGCTTCGCCGCTTTTCTGCATAACAACTGGTTCGGGGCGGCGGTGTTTGCGGGAGTGGTGGGGGATTTTGTTTTGCGTTGAAATGTTGCGCATCAGGAGAAATGCAACTTGTTTTACGTGGAGCTCAGGGGGCGCGCCGAAGGGCGCGACTTGAGTGCCGGGTTAGGGAAATGCGCCGTCAGATAACTAAGGCAGTGCATACCAGTTTCTGCGAATGCGTTTTGCAGTGGAATTTTCATACACCAGCCCTTCGTTTGTGTAACTGGGCGCATAAACAACAGCAACATCATGTCTGTCATGCGGCGAGAAGAGTACGGTACGTTCGTTGGGCTTCGCCACAACGAGAACATCAATGAAGTCACTCGACATTTCTTTTGAAACAGAACCCTTTTCAAGCATGGCATCAGCATAGGCTTGAGCCTCCACCCCCCAGAAAATCAGCCATCTCTCAGATGGTGAAAGGCAGTAAAAATATGCACCGCCAGCAAAAGCCAGTAAGAGAAGGCCAAGTAGCGATTTGACGGCTGTACTCCTTACGAACATTTCCATTCCTTAACGTGTGGCTAAGGGGTGCGCCGCAGGCACGTCCCAGCAACCGGAGGGAGAAAACTTGAGCGTAGGGCTAGGCATTCTTTTTTACCACTACGCTGTGGCATTGAGGACACTCCAAACTTTCTGGCTTTTCAAGGCCGTCTTCTTCAAGGTCGTCCAGAACATTTCCGAACCACACCAGCGAGGCTCCGCAATGCGGGCAAAACACCCCGTTAACTTTATGAAATGCCCTTGCGGTAACAATTACGTATGTAGCCAACAAACCAAAGGCTACGAGAGCAGCAACAAGACCCACATTAGCATACGGCTTGGGGAGGATGCACGTAAGCAAAAGCACGATAATCACAGTCGCTGCTCCTAAAATGCCGAAGAACACTTTTAGGAGGCCATTGCCTCGCACAGCCGCTGCGTTCCCATAGGTACGGAGCCGCAGATCCAGTTCTTCGTAACTCCATGTCATTAGAGTGAGCCTAACGTGAAGGTAAGGGGCGCGCCGCCGGCAGGCGGAGCGTCCCAGTGGCCGAAGGCCACGCCTTGACCGCAGGGTTAGGGGCCATTCAATACCTCCACAACGCGGCCGAGTGCCACCAGCCTTGAGCCTTCTTGAATTCGCCACTCACGGCCGATGGATAAGAGCTCCCTGAGGCCTGAACCGCTAAGGAAGCGAATTGAAACTCGGCGACTGTTACCTGGCGCAATTTCTTCACCAAGGGGAATCTCGATCTGTCCGATGTAGAAAACATTGTTCTCTGGAGAGCCGAAGTTGTGATTGGGCCTGTACTTTGCACGCACGGGAAGAGTCTTGCCTCCCTCTGGCGTTGCAAGAAAGTGGACGTCGGCAATGATGTCAACAGGAGGCCCACCATCCAACAAGTCAGTGAAGCACCCAACTTTCATAAGTGGTCCCTAACGTGCAGCTAAGGGGCGCGCCGAAGGCGCGTCCTGCTTGAGCGCAGGGTTAGAGGGTTGCAGAGAAAAACTCTTTGCGGATACTGCAATGACATCTCCGCTCTGCATTTCAATATTGAACTTTCCATCAAATAACCTTGCATTGTTTACTGAAACTGACGGCCCCCAGGGTTCCGATTTTGGAACGACAACCGAAGTTACACCGACAAATTCCAAGGTGCAGGGAGTCGAGGATTGAGCTTGATCGGGCCACACATTTAGGTGAATGCGGCAACGCCCCTCTTTCCACATAACTTCCACGCTATTCAAGGTTGCATCGTGAAGGCCAAGAGCTCCGATGTCATTGGCTGAAGCAGTATTCACATTGACCTCTAACGTTAAGGTGAGGGGCGCGAGCGGCTATGCCGCGAAGCGTCCCGCTCGACCGTGAGGTTAGGCTGCTTGCGTTTGTATTTTACTCGCTTGATTAGCCAATAAATGCCAATTGCAAAAGCGATGAAAAAGGCCGGAAGAACAGCCGCCGGAATAAAGAAAGATGGCTTTCCAGAAAATGAGTGCGAAACACCAAACCCACCATCACCTTGCAGCGTAGCGATAAGAGCAACGAGGAAATAGCACAGAAGGGTGAAGCCTAGAAGACCCCAGCCAATTTTTGCGATTGTCTTGTTACTCCGCTCTGACATGGTTATGCCTAACGTGAAGCTAAGATACCGTCTTGTCTGTCAAGCATGATTCGCAGACCAAGAAGGATCGAAAGGCATACCGGATTTCAGCACACCGTAAATAATATGCAGCAACTTTCGCATCACTGCGCCAATGATCACCATATTCGACTTGCCAGCCTTTTTTAATCGATCAGCAAATTCCTTGATGACCGGATTGTAGCGTCTCGCCACGATTGCAGGCATATACAGTGCTTTTCTCAATAGCGAGTTTCCTTTCTTGGAAAGATGTGGCTTGCCTCTTACCGAACTTCCGGACTGATGCACGGTAGGATTCAGGCCCGCAAACGCAGCCAGTGCCTTGGCATGATCGAATCGTTGCACATCCCCAATAAACGCCAGTAGTCTGGCAATGGTGGTTTTGCCAATGCCCGGAATGCTATCCAATAACTCTGACTGGTCTTTCAAGTCAGGGTGACGATCAATGTGATCACGGATCAGCTCTTCCACCGTTTTGATTTCCGACTTGATGGTGGCCAACACCGTCTCTATAGAGGGGCGGATAACAGCAGGTGCAACCTGCATTCGATTTTGTTCCTGGCCTTCCATCTGGGCGAGAGAAGTCAAGCGTTGAACCAGTGCCTGCAACTCACGTACATGCAGCGGTGGGGGAGTCCAGTGATCCGGCCGCATTTGCTGATAGAACTGCGCGATCAGCTTGGCATCCGCTTTGTCAGTCTTGGCGCGTTTCAGCTGTGCGCCACTAAAACTTTTGATCTGTGCCGGATTGACCACGCTCACCTCGATGCCCTGATCATAGAGATAAGTTGCCAGTGCATCGCCATAACAACCCGTGGCTTCCATGCATGCAGCCACGCTAGTGATGCCTTGTTTCTGCAGCCAGTTCGACAGGGTCTCAAAGCCATCCGGTGTGTTCTCGAAGATATGGGTCTTTTTGACTTTACCCGCAACCATCAGAGCAACATCAAACTTTGCCTTGGAAATATCGATTCCAAGAATTCCGCTGTTCAAGTCCGTCATCGCAATCTCCTTCTATGCAAACAAAAGGAAGCACTCCATGCGGAAATAACACCCCGATTCAGATCAACCTTGTGAATGCAGGATCATGGTGAAAACCCAGTCCTAAGATACCGTTCGATCTTGATGAATTCAGGATGGGAGAAGGTCACCAATCTTAGCTACAGGCTCGATGGCCATAGGGGCACGCCCGGCATCCCTTCTCCCTGCTCTTTCGCGCTAGAGCAATTTAGCTCATTTCTGAGCTGGAGATAAGATACAAGGGGCGCGCCGAAGGCGCGTCCCAGCGACCGGAGGGAGCGAACTTGAGCGTAGGGTTAGAGATTACTTTTTGCACTGCGGCTCCTTCCAAGAGCTGCCATAAGAACTTTTGAAAGTCTTTAACTGCTCAACTAACGCCGGGTCTCTGTCAGAGACATATTTGCTGATTGTAGTGTTAGGGTGCTCTTTGAGAAAAGATGCCAATAATGCCAGTTCTTGGTCTTTTGAGATTTTAGCTTTCTCTAGCGCTTCCGAATAACAACCCTTAGCTAGATCGCTTTCTAGCTCTCTGTACCTATCCATGTGGTTGAACGCCAACATTGCCTGGGTTTTGTCGAGTTCGACGCCGAACGCCATAAGCTGACCTTTCATGGCATAGCGCGCAGTCAGATCACCAACCACGAGCAGAGAAGCCAACCAAGCTATTACTAGAATCACTTTCTTCATCGGGTAGTCTCTAACGTAAAGTAGACACCGTCAACGGTGTATATCCTGTAAAACAGCGGTGTATAATCTGGCGCATTCGAGTAAGTAACCCTTTGTTTGTCTTGAGTCTATCAAGTCGGAGGCAATGAGATGGTTATCGAAACTGCACCGCCCGTCCCCAATCCCCCAAAACTGCTCGATCAAGTCCGCGACAAGATCAGGGTGAAGCATTACAGCATCCGTACCGAAACGCAATATCTGCAATGGATTAAGCGGTTCATTCTTTTTCAGGGCAAGCGGCATCCAAAAGATATGGGCGCGGCCGAGGTGGAGGAGTTCCTTTCACATCTGGCTACCGACGGTAATGTCTCGGCCTCTACACAGAACCAGGCGCTTTCCGCATTGTTGTTTCTCTATCGCGAGGTGCTGGGCATTGCTTTGCCTTGGATGGATACGATGGTGCGCGCCAAAAGGCCGCAACGCTTGCCTTCGGTGTTGACTCGTTCCGAGGTGGTTCTGGTGCTGGAGCGCATGGAAGGGACTTATAGTTTGATGGCGCGGTTGCTTTACGGCACCGGCATGCGTTTGATGGAGTGCTGTCGTTTGCGCGTGAAGGATGTTGATTTCGGCCAACGCGAAATCCTGATTCGCGAAGGCAAAGGGGCCAAGGATCGCGTGACGATGTTGCCTGCTTCGCTGATTCAGCCTTTTCAGGAGCATTTGGCAAAGCGTCGCCGACTTTACGAGGATGATTTTGCCAAGGGGATGGCGGAGGTGTTTTTGCCGGATGCGCTGGCGCGCAAGTATCCAAAGGCCGCTCACGAATGGGTTTGGCAATATGTGTTTCCATCCGGCAGTTATTCAGTTGATCCGCGCAGCGGGCATGAGCGGCGACACCATATTGATGAGAAATTATTGCAGCGGGCGATGAAAAAAGCCGTGACAGCTTCCGGCATTACCAAGTTTGCGACACCGCACACTCTGCGTCATTCTTTCGCCACTCATTTGCTGGAGGGCGGCTACGATATCCGTACGGTGCAGGAACTGCTCGGCCATTCCGATGTTTCCACCACGATGATTTACACTCATGTGCTGAACAAGGGCGGCAGGGGAGTGGTCAGCCCGCTGGACAAATGAATTAGAGCAGCGTGACTCTGCGCACAGCATTCCCGAACAGTTACTCTTCCAACAATCTACCTGGCACCAGCGCATTCTGCTCATGCACCATCATGTGCTCTGAGAGCGGGTCATTCACCCGCCGGACATCCGGTTGTGCGCTATACCTCAGTCCACAAGATTTCCACTACACTCGCGGCCATGAATAAAGCCGACCAACCCTACCGCCAAAACCCACTGCTGCGTTTGAGCTACAGCATCGTCGCGCCGCTGTATGACCTCGCCATCGAGCGCCCGATGCGCGCAGCACGCATCCAGTCGCTGCACGCCTTGCCGACCGATGCCGGCAAACGCATCTTGATCAGCGGCGCAGGTACCGGATTAGACTTGCCTTTGCTGCCGGCGCAGCACCGCTACACCGCGCTCGATTTCAACGCTGCGATGCTGGCGCGCGCCAAAGCACGCGGCGAAAAACTGGATATTGATTTCGTGCTGGGCGACAGCATGGCGCTGCCGTTCGCCGATGCGCAGTTCGACCATGTGGTGCTACATCTCATTCTCGCCGTGGTGCCGGAACCGCAACGTTGTTTGAGCGAAGCGGCGCGTGTACTGAAACCCGGCGGCACGATCATCCTGTTCGACAAGTTCCTGCAACCGCAGCAGCGCGCGCCGTTGCGCCGTTTGTTCAACGTCATCACGCGCCGCTTCGCCACGCGCATGGATGTGGTGTTCGAGGAGGTGTTGCGCGCCGCGCCGGAACTGGAAGTGGTGAGCGATGTGCCGATGCTGGCGGGCGGCTGGTTTCGCGGGATCGTGCTGAGAAAATCCAACCAACATTGAATATCTGAAACCGCCTGACTGCCCTCTACGGATCATTCCCCCTTCTCGTGTAAACTCTCCCCGCATCGAATCAATTTGTCCCAAAGGAAGTCGTGATATGAATCTCGCAGTGCGGTCGATCGTCGGTCTGGCAGTCTGTTTGTGGATGCAAGCGGCATGGTGCGCGGAGGCGCTTCCCGGCACTTATGAAGAGTGCATCGAAGACCCGATCTTCGATGGCAAGGTCTGCACGGTGCAGGCCAACCGCGATGCCAAGATCGGGGTGATCCTGATCCACGGGCTGGGCGGTTCGGTGGATGACTGGAAGAACACCATTCCTGCCCTGGCGACGGATTTCCATGTGCTCACTTTCGATCTGCCGGGCTTCGGCAAATCCGACAAGGGCAGCCAGGTCTATTCGCCCACGCGTTATGCGAAGCTGGCGCATTTATTGGCCGACCGTTATTTCCAGAACAAGACTTATTACATCGTGGGCCATTCGATGGGCGGCGCCATCGCCCTGCGCTTTGCCTCGCTGCGCCCGGCTCGCTACCAGCGACTGGTGCTGATCGATGCCGCCGGCATCCTGCATCCGCAGGTGCTCTCCAAATTTTCCGGCCGGCTCCCTGTTGGAAAACAAAAGCGGAGTGCAGCAGACGCGGGGGTTCGCCGAGCGCTTCTCGGCCAAGGTGCTGGAGCAAGTGGATCGGCTGCCCATCACGCCCATCGATATCGCCAACTCCGCACTGGGACGTGAACTCGTGCTGCAGGGCGGCCCGGAAAAGATCGCCGCGCTGGAACTGGCCGGCGAAGATTTCAGCAGCGCCATCCCCGCCGTCACCGAACCCACCCTGATCATTTGGGGCGACAACGATCAGACTGTCCCGCAACGCACCGGCAAAGTGCTTGCCGCGCGCATGCCGCATGCGAGGCTGGAAATCATCTCCGAGTCAGGGCATGTGCCCATGGAGGACCAGCCGGAAGAGTTGAACACTTTGGTGCGCAAGCAACTGCTGGCCAGCGATGACACTCTGGCCGAGCAATACAAGCAGGCGCCGCCCCGACCCGCATTCAGCAGCGAGCGCGTGGGCACCTGCTCGAGCGAATCCGACAAGGTGTTCAAAGGCGACTATCGCTCCATCGAACTGCGCGACTGCAGCAACATCACCATCCGCAACGCACGGGTTGGACAGCTGAACGTGATCAACTCCAGACTGAGCCTGATCGACACCGACATTCTGGGCAAGGATGAAGGGCTGCACGCGGACAACTCCGACGTCACCATCACCAATGGCGAGATCTCCGGCGTGATCGCGATCAAATCCGAACGCAGCCGTTTCGATATTGCCGGCGTCCTGCTGAAAGGCAGCAAGGATGCGGTCAAGGGCGTGGACAGCAAGTTCGTGTTCTCCATCAGCCGCGCGATCAGCCCGCATACGGATGGCCCTTTGCATATCTACAAGAAGATGGTCGACGAAGTGTTGTGAACACGGACAGGAAGGGGCGCAACAAAATGAAATATCGACACTACAAGGGCGGCATCTACGAAATCATTTGCGAAGCCCAGCTCGAGTCAGACCCCAAGGTCACCATGATGGTCTACCGATCTGAAGAAGGCCGAATCTGGACCCGCCCCAAGGACGAATTCTTCGAGCCCGTACAACATGAAGGAAATACCGTGCAACGGTTCGCGCCAATCAACTGATGTTGGAGTGTTTTGAATCAGATGAATCCGTCATATAACTAACTGTTAGGTCGTGGAATGTTAATAACGTTTAGCAGCGTTGAAACAGTTAGGCAGGCATATCAGAACAATTTATTGATTTGCGGACTATTAGCAGTTGTATTTATTTTCGGCAGCCTCTTGGTGCCTCAGTTGCGAAAACGAATAAGCTGGAAGTGGAGTTTGTTTGGGACATGCCTATTTATATTCGTTAGCTGGCTTCTGGTTCGTTCGGAGACAATTGATAACTTTGTCGAGGCAAAAATTGAGGCAAATTCCATCTCGCTTAAATATGCCAACCTGGAACACCCGGTCATACTCAACAGAAATGACCTGCTCGACGTATCGGTAGGTTTGGCAGGAAGACATGGCTCACATTGTTATTTGATCGTGGTTCCACAAAAGGGGTGGCATTACAGCAGCGCCATAATCAGTAACGATTGCCGAGATTGCAATAAGTATCGAGATCAGGCACGAGCAATACTTAAATTGCCTAGGCCGTAATATTCTAAATGGCTAAATTGGCCAACAAGCGACGTACAAGGAGAGCTGAAATGCTGGTGACTTTTACCACAGACGCCTATGCCGACATCACCATGTTTGGGAATGTCGCCCTTAGTATGCTAAAAATGATGGGGCACAGCGCAACTGTTCCAGGTGCTATTCGGGCAGAAGATGTTCCCTTGGCACTAAGTCGGCTAAGAGCTGCTATCGATTTAGAAAAATCTTCGCCATTACCTGCTGATAAGAATTCGGATGAGCCAGTGGTAAGCGTGGCTCATCGAGCGCTGCCTTTGATAAATTTGCTTGCTGCCGCAGCAAAGGAAAAAAGTTACGTAACGTGGAAATGAACAGTGTATGGCCGGCACCGGGAGAGGAAGAGACACTGGCTTTTGTGAATTCGAACGGTCAAAGTCCGGCCAAGAGCAGCCGGTCGCGGGGTAATCTCCAATTTGGCGTTTTTAAATATCGGTACAAAATCCAATACTGAAAGCGGGGATTCTGTGGACTCACAGGAAAATTCTTGGCGCCAATTTAAGAGATGGAAATATATCGGACTTGGTGGGATGTTCGCCTTCTTTGGCGTTCCCATCTTCGTTACCCTGCTTGTGCCATCCCTCAGCGAGTACTTGGTTAACCCCACGCTTTGGGTATATCTTTACTTCTGCCTGACGATTGCATTCATAGCCTATGGCGTCATTCGACAACAACTCTTTCGCTGCCCGCGATGCCATAACTACTTTTTCTCCGAAGCGTTCTTTTCGCCACCGCTCATGAACAAGAATTCAGCCATGTATAAGAACTACAGCAATCACCGCTGTGTTCATTGCGGCTTAAAACTTTACGCGCGTTCTCCTGAGTAATTATTAGAAACGCAGACTACTGCGGTAACAGCCACTCCACAGACCGGGTTAAGCCTCTGCCCCCGCTCATCGCCCTGCAGATTTTCTGCCCTTATTATTACTGCCTATAAAGCGATTGCCCTACCTAGAGCCTTGGCAAGATAATGCCGCCCCTCGCCGTAGCGCGCAGCGCCCACAATGGCAAAAAGGTTTTCAATCCAACGGAGTAGATCCATGCAAGCAAGTACGCACCCCCGGCTTCCTCGACCGGGAACGCATCATCGCCCGACCGGGCTTCAACCGCTGGCTGGTGCCGCCGGCCGCACTGGCCATCCACCTGTGCATCGGCATGGCCTACGGCTTCTCGGTGTTCTGGCTGCCGCTGTCGCAGGCCATCGGCATCACCGCTGCGGTGGACTGTCCCAAGGACATGGGTTTCTTCGCCGAAATGTTTGCTGCCAGCTGCGACTGGAAGATCTCGATGCTGGGCTGGATGTACACGCTGTTCTTCGTGTTTCTCGGCTCCTCCGCCGCGATCTGGGGCGGCTGGCTGGAGCACGTCGGGCCCGCGCAAGGCGGGCGTGGTGTCGGCGTTCTGCTGGTGCGGCGGTCTGTTGATCTCGGCGCTCGGCGTGTACCTGCACCAGATCTGGATGCTGTGGCTGGGCTCGGGCGTGATCGGCGGCATCGGCCTGGGGCTGGGCTACATCTCGCCGGTGTCCACGCTGATCAAGTGGTTCCCCGACCGCCGCGGCATGGCGACCGGCATGGCCATCATGGGCTTCGGCGGCGGCGCGATGATCGGCGCGCCGCTGGCCGACAAGCTGATGAACTACTTCGCCACGCCCACGTCGGTCGGCGTGTGGGAGACCTTCGTCACGCTGGCCGCGATCTACTTCGTGTTCATGATGGCCGGCGCGTTGGCTTACCGCGTCCCGCCGACCGGCTGGAAGCCGCCGGCTGGACGCCGCCGGCCGAGCCGTCGAAGAAGAGCATGATCACCGACCGCCATGTGCATCTGAGACGAGGCCTGGAAGACGCCGCAGTTCTGGCTGCTGTGGGGCGTGCTGTGCCTGAACGTGACGGCGGGCATCGGCGTCATCGGCATGGCCTCGCCGCTGCTGCAGGAAGTGTTCGGCGGCAAGCTGATCGGCCTCGACCTCGCCTTCAATGATCTCGACGCCGCGCAGAAGACGCAGATCGCCGCCATCGCCGCCGGCTTCACCGGCCTGCTGTCGCTGTTCAACATCGGCGGCCGTTTCTTCTGGGCGTCGCTCTCCGACTACCTCGGCCGCAAGACGACGTACTCGATCTTCTTCCTGCTGGGCTTCGCGCTGTATGCCTCGATCCCGCAGCATGGCGGCGGCCGGCAGCCTCGCCTTGTTCGTGGCCTTCTTCTGCATCATCCTGTCGATGTACGGCGGCGGCTTCGCCACCGTACCGGCCTACCTCGCCGACATGTTCGGCACCCAGATGGTCGGCGCGATCCACGGCCGCTTGCTGACGGCCTGGGCGACCGCCGGCGTGCTTCGGCCCGGTGCTGGTCAACTACATCCGCGAATACCAGCTCGACCACGGCGTGCGCGCGCGCCGAGGCCTACAACGTCACCATGTACATCCTCGCCGGCTTGCTGGTGCTGGGCTTCATCTGCAACTGGCTGATCCAGTCGGTGGCTGAACATCACCACATGAGCGAAGAAGAGCTCAAGGAAGAGAAGAAACAGGCCGACGACACGCACGAGCATTTCGTGCAGGACGCCAAGGCGCTGGCGCACGAGGCCAGCCACAGTTGGAAGGTAACGCTGGCCTGGTTGGCGGTGGGCCTGCCGCTGGCCTGGGGTTTCTGGATGACGCTGCAAAAGGCGGTGGTGCTGTTCCGCTAAACTGCCACGCATCCGGCGCCTGCACCTTCAGGCACCACACAAACAAAAACCCGCCGCTGGCGGGTTTTGTTTTTTGGGATACCCCAAGCCGTTCGTGGTGAGCTTGTCGAACCATGAACGCCCTTCGACAAGCTCAGGGCGAACGGCTCACGTGATGATTCTTACACCCAGTCTTTGGGCACGAGGTACTTGTCGTACAGCTCCGCTTCCGGCGTGCCCTTCTCCGGATGCCAGTCGTAGCGCCACTTCACCAGCGGCGGCATGGACAGCAGGATGGACTCGGTGCGGCCGTTCGACTGCAGACCGAAGATGGTGCCGCGATCCACGACCAGGTTGAACTCGACATAGCGCCCGCGGCGATACAGCTGGAAGTCGCGTTCGCGTTCGCCGTAAGGCATGTCCTTGCGCTTCTCCAGGATGGGCACATAGGCGGACAGATAATGGTCGCCCACGCTCTGCTGGATGGCGAAGCAGGAATCGAAATCCGGCTCGGAGAGATCGTCGAAGAAGATGCCGCCCACGCCGCGCGGTTCGTTGCGATGCTTGAGGAAGAAATATTCGTCGCACCATTTCTTGTATTGCGCGTGCAGCGAAGGATCGAAGGGGGCCAACGAGTTCTTGCAGATCTGGTGGAAATGCTTCGCATCTTCCTCGAAGCCGTAGTAGGGCGTGAGGTCCATGCCGCCGCCGAACCAGAACACCTTGCTGCCGTCCGGCTTGTGCGCCATGAACATGCGCACGTTGGCGTGCGAGGTCGGTGCGTAAGGATTGCGCGGATGCATCACCAGCGACACGCCCATCGCCTCCCAGCTGCAGCCGGCCAGCTCGGGGCGGTGCGCCGTGGCCGAGGCCGGCATCTTGTCGCCCTGCACATGCGAGAACGCCACACCGCCGCGCTCCAGCACGTTGCCTTCTTCGATGATGCAGCTGATGCCTTCGCCCTTGCCGATGCCGCCGCTGCCGGTGGCACGCGTCCATTTGTCGCGCAGGAATTTCTTGCCGTCCACTTGTTCCAGACGGTCGACGATGAGTTCCTGCAATTCGAGCAGGTATTTTTTGACTGCACTGCTATCCATGATCTCTCCTGAGCGTGTGTTGTTATTTGCGCACGATTCTACCATCGGCCCACGCGCGTATCGTCGAAGGCTGCTTGCGTTTTCCTACACGACCGCGCAATACCCACACTTTTTTTCCGAACATTCGCTGGCACTCGGCATAGGTCTTTGCGGGCCGCATCCCGCTGCGGTTGGCGCTGGTGGATACCAGTGCGCTGCCCGCGCTGCGGCAGAGCTGTTTGGCGAAGGGATGCGCGGTGAGGCGCACCGCCAGCGTGGCGTGCTCACCGCGCAGCCAGCGCGGTGTGGAGTGAAGTGTTGGCAGCAGATAAGTAACGGCTTGCGCGCCATCGTTCTGCAGCTTCGCTTGTTCGGTCGGCGTGAGCGGTTGCAGGTAGCGCTCTACCTGATGGTAGTGCGACGCGATGAGGATGAGGCCTTTGCGTTGCGGGCGCTGTTTGAGTTTGAGGATACGTTGCACAGCCTTGCGATTGGCCGGATCGCAACCGAGTCCGTAGCAGGACTCGGTGGGATAGGCGATGAGACCACCGCGTTTGAGGTGGGCAGAGACAGAACGAGAGGATGCAATTGAAAGATGCAAGGAAGCCTCTCCGAATTAGTCCCTCTCCCCTAGCCCCTCTCCCGCGAGCGGGGAGCTGATCTCCTCACCCGACAAGGGGAGGCTGGGAGAGGTTCGTCTTTGAAAAACAAAAATGCTATTTTCTGCCGATGGCGCGGAAGCCGATATCCCTGCGCATCTGCTGTCCATCGAAACGGATGGTGTCGGCGATGTCATACGCGTTCTTCTGCGCCTGTCTCACCATGTCGCCCAATGCGACAACGCACAGCACACGTCCGCCGCTGGTGACCACCTTGCCGTCCTGCATCGTCGTACCGGCATGGAACACATGCGCGTCTTCCAGCTTCTTCGGCAAGCCGGTGATGGCGTCGCCTTTGCGCGGTGTGTCCGGATAATTCGCCGCGGCCATCACCACGCCAAGCGCGGTGCGTCTGTCCCACTCGGCTTCCACCTTATCCAGCGTGCCGTCGATGGCGTGCTCGACAATGGCCGCGAAGTCGCTCTTCAAGCGCAGCATGATGGGCTGCGTCTCGGGATCGCCCATGCGGCAATTGAATTCCAGCACCTTGAGGCCGCCGTCGGGCGAGATCATCAGGCCGGCATAGAGAAAGCCGGTGTAGACGATGCCCTCAGATTCCATGCCGCGCATCACGGGCTGGATGACTTCGCGCAGCACCTTGGCGTGGATGGTAGGGGTGACCACCGGTGCGGGGGAATACGCACCCATGCCGCCGGTGTTGGGGCCCTGGTCGTTGTCGAGCAGACGCTTGTGGTCCTGACTGGTGGCCATCGCCAGCACGTTCTTGCCGTCGGCCATGACGATGAAGCTGGCTTCTTCGCCTTCGAGGAATTCCTCGATCACCACGCGCGCACCGGCATCGCCCAGCTTGTTGTCGGAGAGCATCATGTCGATGGCTTCGAACGCTTCATCCTTGCTCATCGCCACGACCACGCCCTTGCCCGCCGCGAGTCCGTCGGCCTTGATGACGATGGGTGCGCCGTGCTTTTCGACGTAGGCCTTGGCCGCAGCGATATCGCTGAACGTCTCGAAGAACGCCGTGGGAATGTTGTGGCGCGTCATGAAGCGCTTGGCGAAATCCTTGGAGCTTTCCAGTTGCGCCGCCGCCTTGGTGGGGCCGAATATCTTCAGCCCCGCCGCACGGAACGCATCCACCACGCCCGCCGCCAGCGGCGCTTCCGGGCCGACCACGGTGAGCTCGATGTCCTCGCGCTTCACGAACTCGATGAGTTCGGGGATGGCGGTGATGGCCACGTTCTCCACGCCCTCTTCCAATGCGGTGCCCGCGTTGCCCGGTGCAACATACACTTTCTGCACCTTGGCGCCTTGCGCCAGGCGCCATGCCAGTGCGTGCTCGCGTCCGCCGTTACCGATGACTAGTATTTTCATGATTGCCTCTGGTGAAACTCAAAAGTCCGCTCGCCCTGAGCATGTCGAAGGGTGGGCGGCTTACTGCTTAAACGATTCTCCGTTCATGCTTCGACAGGCTGGTGAAACTACTAGCCATTCGACTAGGTTGTCAAACTACGACAACCAAGTCGCTGGTTATCAGCACGAACGGTGAAGTTGCCCCTCTCCCGCAAGCGGGAGAGGGGCGTCAGGTTAGTGACGGAAGTGGCGGAAGCCGGTGACCACCATCGCGATGCCATGCTCATCGGCTGCAGCGATCACTTCCTCGTCGCGCATTGAGCCGCCCGGCTGGATGACGGCCTTCGCGCCAGCTTGCGCCAGCACGTCCAGACCGTCGCGGAACGGGAAGAACGCGTCGGATGCGACCACGGAACCGGCCAGGCTCAAGCCTGCGTTCTGCGCCTTGATGCTGGCGATGCGGGTGGAATCCACGCGGCTCATCTGGCCGGCGCCCACGCCCAGCGTCTGACCGTTCTTGCAGAACACGATGGCATTAGACTTCACGTACTTCGCTACACGCCATGCGAACAGCAGGTCAACCAGTTGTTCCTTGGTGGGCTGCACCTTGGTCACGACCTTGAGTTGCGACAGTTGCACGTTGAGCGCGTCCGGTGTCTGCACCAGCAGGCCGCCGCTCACACGCTTCACGTCATACTGGTTGTGCGCGTTGGAGAGCGGCACGCTGAGCACGCGCACGTTCTGCTTGGCGGCGGTGACCTTCAGCGCGGCCTCGGTGGCGCTCGGTGCGATGATGACTTCGACGAACTGGTTGGCGGTGATCTGCGTGGCGGTCTCGGCATCCAGTTCGCGGTTGAAGGCGATGATGCCACCGAACGCGGAGGTGGTGTCGGTGGCGTAGGCCAGCTTGTAGGCGTTCAGCGCGCCATCGGCAATCGCCACACCGCACGGGTTGGCGTGCTTGACGATGACGCAGGCCGGCTCTTCAAAGGTCTTGACCAGTTCCCATGCCGCATCGGAATCGCCGATGTTGTTGTAGGAGAGTTCCTTGCCCTGCAGCTGGGTGTAGCCGGCGATGCCGCCGGGCAAGGTGATGAGGTCGCGATAGAACGCGGCCTTCTGGTGCGGGTTCTCGCCGTAGCGCATGTCCTGCACCTTGGCGAAGTTGAAGTTGATCTGCGCGGGGAACTCGCTCTTGCTGCCGTCGCTGTTGATGGCGGTGAGGTAGTTGCTGATCATGCTGTCGTAGGCGGCGGTGTGCGAGAAGGCCTTCTTCGCCAGGTCGAAACGCGTTGCGTCGCTGACCGCACCCTTGTTGGTCTGCATCTCGGCCAGCACGTCACTGTAGTCGGCCGGGTCGGTGACGATGGCGACATGCGCGTGGTTCTTGGCAGCGGAGCGCACCATGGTCGGTCCGCCGATGTCGATGTTCTCGATGGCATCTTCCAGCGTGCAGCCGGCTTGGCGATGGTCGCCTCGAACGGGTACAGATTCACCACCACCAGGTCGATGGTCGGGATGTCGTGCTTCTTCAGCGTGGCCACATGTTCCGGCAGATCGCGGCGAGCCAGGATGCCGCCGTGCACTTTCGGGTGCAGCGTCTTCACGCGGCCGTCGAGCATCTCGGGAAAGCCGGTGTAGTCCGCCACTTCGGTGCACGGGCACGCCGTTGTCGGCGAGCAGCTTGGCGGTGCCGCCGGTGGAGAGGATCTTCACGCCGAGGCTGTGCAGGCCCTTGGCGAATTCGAGGACGCCGGATTTATCCGAGACGCTGATGAGTGCTTGTTTGATGGCCATTTGGTTTCTGTTCTTGATTACTTGATTCGGTGATCCTGCATCTTCTTGCGCAAGGTGTTGCGGTTGATGCCGAGCAATTCGGCAGCGCGCGTCTGGTTGCCGCCCGCGTGGAACAGCACGGTCTCGATCAGCGGTTTCTCCACACAGCACAGCACCATGTCGTAGATCGCGCACGGACGGTTCTTCGCCGTCGAGGTCCTTGAAATAGTCGTTCATCGCCTTGCGTACGTGCTTGGCGATGTCGTTCTCATTGATTGGACAATCATTGCTCATGCTGCCAGCTCCTCCCTCGTAAAGCAGTCGTTGCGCTGCTTGCTTTTTGTTCTTCAAAGAATTCGGTGACGGCCTGCATCTGCTCGTCCACGCTTTCCAGCTGGTTCATGCGATGGCGGAACACGGCCGAGCCGGTCAGCCCTTTGGTGTACCAGGAGATGTGCTTGCGCGCCACGCGCAGTCCGGTGTGTTCGCCGTAGAAGTCGTAGAGGTCGGCCAGATGCTCGACCAGCACGCCGTGTATCTCGTCCACCTGCGGCGACAGCAGGTGCGTGCCCGTATTCAGGAAATGCTCGATCTCGCGGAACAGCCAGGGACGGCCTTGTGCGGCGCGGCCGATCATCACCGCATCGGCACCGGTGTGCTCCAGCACGAACTTGGCTTTTTCCGGGGTGGTGATGTCGCCGTTGGCGATGATGGGGATGCGCACTGCCGCCTTCACCGCGCGGATGGTGTCGTATTCGGCATCGCCGGTGTAGGCGCAGGCGCGGGTGCGACCGTGGATGGCCAACGCCTGGATGCCGCTGCTTTCGGCGATGCGCGCGATGTTCACCGCGTTGCGGTTGGCCTTGTCCCAGCCGGTGCGTATCTTCAGTGTGACGGGCACTTCCGCCGCGCCGACCACCGCTTCGAGGATCTCGGCCACCAGCTTCTCGTTCTGCATCAGGGCGGAACCCGCCATCACGTTGCAGATCTTCTTGGCCGGGCAGCCCATGTTGATGTCGATGATCTGCGCGCCGTTGTCCACGTTGTATTGCGCGGCCTGCGCCAGCATCTTGGGATCGGCGCCGACGATCTGCACCGAGATGGGATCGACCTCGCCCGCGTGGTTGGCGCGGCGCTTGGTCTTTTCCGAGCCGTATAACAAGGAGTTGGAGGCCACCATCTCGGACACCGCCATGCCAGCGCCCATGCGCTTGCACAACATGCGGAACGGCCGATCGGTCACGCCCGCCATGGGGGCGACGATCAGGTTGTTCTTGAGTTGGTAGCGACCGATTTGCATGAACCAGTGTGCGGTGGTTTTCGAAGGGGGAGCGATTATAAATTAATCAACTCGCCCATGCTATGATGCCCGCGAAATTTTGCGAGCCTCGGCTGCATGACAGCCTGCTTACCCCTTTTCTGCGGAGGTGTCACAAATGGAATTCGACATCGTCATCATCGGCGGCGGCCTGGTGGGCGCCAGTCTTGCCGCAGCACTCAAGCCCAGCGGGCTGCGCCTGGCCTTGGTGGAAGGTCAGCCATTGCCCAGCCTCGATTCCGAGTGGGATAGTCGTATATATGCCTTCACTCCCGGCAACGTGGAGTTTCTGCACGATTGTGGTGCATGGCAGCGTCTGGATATGTCGCGCGTGCAGCAAGTGGAAGCGATGCGCATATTCGGCGACACCGGTTCCAAACTGGATTTCAGCGCTTATCAACTCGGCGCACCCGAGCTGGCTTTCATCATGGAAAGCCGCTTGCTGCAACATGCCCTGTGGCAGACCCTGCGCGAACAAGACAACCTCACCCTGCTGCATCCGGCACAGTGCGCCGAACTGTCGTGGCAGGAAGAGGCGGCTCATTTGAAACTGAAGGATGGGCGCGAGATCAAGGCCCAACTCATCGTCGGCGCAGATGGCCGCGACTCCTGGGTGCGCCATCAGGCCGTCATGCCCGAAGTGCCCACGCCTTATCACCAGCACGGAGTGGTCGCCAACTTCAACGTCAGCAAAGCGCATCGCGGCATCGCCTATCAATGGTTCACCCCCGATGGCATCCTCGCGTTGCTGCCGCTGCCGGGCAGGCGCATCTCCATCGTGTGGTCGGTCAGCCCTGAGAAATCGGCCGAGCTGTTGGCGCTTACTCACGAAGAGCTCTGCGCCCGTGTGTCCGCGGCGTCCCAACACACGCTGGGCGAACTGCAAGTCATCACCCCTCCCGCCGCCTTCCCGCTGCGCGTGCTGAACCTTGCGCACATCACCAAGCCGCGTCTGGCACTGGTCGGCGATGCCGCGCACAACGTGCACCCGCTGGCTGGACAGGGTGTGAACCTCGGCTTGCGCGATGCACGTGAGCTGGCGCACACCATCTTGCAGCGCGGCGCGCTGGACTGCGGCGATCTGCGCCTGCTGCGCCGTTACGAGAAGGCACGCCAGGAAGACATCCTGTCCATGCAGCTCACCACCGACGCGCTGAAACACCTGTTCGTCAACGACAATCCGCTGCTGCGCACCCTGCGCAACGTCGGCCTCGCCGCCACCAACAAGATCGTGCCGCTGAAGAAGATGCTGGCACGCCACGCACTCAATTGATTTTTACCCAAGGACCCCGATAAATGTTCAAAACCCTGCTGCTGTTGCTGCTCTCCGTTTCTCTCGCGCATGCCGCCGAAACCGACAAGACCGCAGCCACCATCAAAGACACTCTGCAAAAGAATTACCAGCAGCTCATCGGCCCTATCGACCAAGTGAACCCCTCGCCTGTCCCCGGTCTGTATGAAGTGGTCACCGGCGACCACATCTTCTACACCGACGAGAGCGCGCAATACCTCATTGATGGACAGATGTTCGACCTGAAGGGGCGCCGCAACCTGACCGAAGCGCGCGCACGCCAACTGTTCGCTATCGACTTCAGCCAGCTGCCGCTCGATTTGGCAATAAAGAAAGTGAAGGGCAACGGCAGCCGCAAGATGGCCTACCTCACAGACCCGAATTGCGGCTACTGCAAGAAGCTGGAGCATGAATTGCAGAACGTGACCGACGTCACGCTGTACGTGTTCCTCTATCCCATCTTCGAAGGCTCTGCCGAAAAAGTGCAGGCGATCTGGTGCAGCAAGGACAAGGTCAAAGCATGGGACAACCTGATGCTGAAAGGCATGCAACCCGCCGCCGGCAAGTGCGCTGTGCCTAGTAATCAGGTGCTGGAACTGGGTAAGAAACTGCGCGTGAGCGGCACGCCTGCATTGGTCTTCGCCAATGGCGTCGTCAATCCCGGCTATCTGCCTGCCGCCGAACTGAACAAAGCCCTTGATAGCAACAATAAATAGCCACAGCTATAACAAATGACCTTGCGCGACCTGCCCCGACACCTCGCCACACTCAGCCTCGCCTTGTGGGTGGGCGGCATGTGGATTCTGGGCTACGTGGTCGTGCCCGTGCTGTTCAAGCTGCTGCCGGATCGCCAACTCGCGGGCATGGTGGCAGGCCAACTGTTCAGCCTGCTGGCTTTCATCGGCATCGTCTGCGCGCTCTATCTGCTCTTGTATCAACTGCAGCAATTCGGACGCGCCGCATTGCGGCGCACCACCTTCCACATCACCTTGGCGATGTTGCTGCTGGTGCTCATTGGACAATTCGTCCTGCAACCCACCCTCGCCGATCTCAAATTTCAGGCACTGCCGCTGGATGTGATGAACAGCCCCTTCGCTTCGCAATTCAAGACATGGCACGCCGTCTCCGGCATCCTCTACCTGATACAAAGCGTGCTCGGAATTGCACTGCTGGTGCTCGATTCAAAAAACCGTTAGTCATTGCCTGGCTTTGTATAGCCATTCCACTGGTTAGCCTTTGCATAGCCATTCCACTAGGCAACCCCAAAACGGTTGCCAAGTGGCAGTTATAGGCCGTTTGGCATATTGACCATGCGAGCCAGCTGGATTAATGTCCATCCTCTACCGCACATCCCAATAACAAGTGAACAACCATGCGTTACGTGTTCCTGGCAATGCTGATACTCTTTGTAATCATCGGACCAACCAATTTGGCAACCAGACCGTACTTGCTGGAAGCGCAATATCACCGAATTACAGCCCCCCTCGAAAGACATTTCGCGGAAAAGCGTGCTGCTTCATGGCAAGCTGCCAAAGAACTGGTATGGCCACAGTGGCTGGCGCAAGCGCACTTGCCACCCGGTTGCAGGCAAGACGCATTCCAAACGCTCGAATGCAGGGAGGGCAGTTGCAAAACTTTGCCCATAGCCAGCGGTTGGCGTCCGAAGGACCTGAATTAAGTACGCAAGAGCGCCTTGCATGAGGGGGAGAGATTGAGGACGAACGCCCCGCCCTGCTGGAAAGAGGATGCGACTACGGGCAGAGCTGGTTGTTCGGGGAAACCGGCTTCGATAAAGGAGCATTAATTCAACGCCGGCTCGCCGCCCTTGGGAAACAGCACCCACATGCGTCCGGACTGCCGCATGCTCCCGGCGCGCACTGCAGCGTATTCACCAAAGCCCCAGAAGAAGTCCGCACGCACCGCCCCCTTGATCGCGCCGCCCGTGTCTTGTGCAAACATCAGGCGATTGAGCGGGTCGTTGCTGTTCGGATGTGTGGTGGCGAGGAACACCGGCACGCCGAGCGGGATGGTGCGCTGGTCGACGGCGATGCTGTATTCGTTGGTGAGCGGCACGCCCAATGCGCCGAGCGGCGCGGAGAGCGTATCCGGCAGT
Organism: uncultured beta proteobacterium; assembly: GCA_963715005.1. GTDB lineage: Bacteria > Pseudomonadota > Gammaproteobacteria > Burkholderiales > Gallionellaceae > Sideroxyarcus. Next base: position 348,062 of record CAVQQO010000001.1, read on the forward strand.
TCGCGGAAGAATACATAGCTGGGGTTATGGCCCAGCACAGTGGAAAGCCGCTCCGGATTTTTGTCCGCCCAGTTCTTGATGCCTTGCATGGAGGCTTCTTCCGGTTTGAGTTCGCCCATGTCGATGAGCTTTCTGCCGATGGAGGCATAGCCGTGTCCGTTCTGGTCGGCATAGCCGATCTTCACGCGCGTGCCGTCTTCCAGCTCGATGCGGCCGGAACCTTGTATCTGCAGGAAGAATAGTTCGATCGGATTCTCCACCCAGAACAGTTCGCGCCCCTGCAGCGTGGGGGCCATGCCGGCATCGATCTCGGCACGGTTGAAATAAGGCACGACGCGTTTGCCTTGCAGGCGTCCGCGCACGCGCTGCCCCCGGAACTGCGGATAGAGTTCACCCATGTCCACTTCCAGCATGTCTTCGGGCGGCGCGTAGATGGGATAGGCGAAACGCTCGCTGCGTTTGCGGCTGCCCAGCAGCAAGGGTTCGTAATAGCCGGTGATGAGTCCGGTATCGGTGCCATCCGGATTGAAGACTTGATAGGGCGTGAACCAGGTCTCGTAGAAGGTGCGTTGCGCCATCACGTCGTCTTTGTCCACCTTCTCTGCGGCGGCGCAGATCGGCAGCCACACCGGCTTCAGGCGAAGCGCACGGCAGCTTTGCTGCAAGGCGGGCCACGAGGCGGTCAAGTCCTGGGTGAGCCAATCCGGCAACGTTTCCCATTTGCTGAGCATGAAGTCGGGGGCGGGTTTGCCCACCGGGATCTTGACTGCCGCCGGGGGAGGCGTCTGACAGGCGGCGAGCCACACACTCAGGGCCAACACCGGCCAGATCGATTTGTTCTTTAGCATTTCCACTTTCATTAACTTAGTGCAGCACGCGCGGCACGCTCAATACGAATTGCGGGATGGGCACGGAGAACTCCCCGCCGTCCACCACCTGCATCTTGTAGCTGCCGGCCATGGTGCCCACCTGCGTCGCCAGCACCGTGCCGCTGGTGTATTCGAAACGTTGTCCCGGCTTGATGACCGGCTGCTCTCCCACTACGCCTTTGCCTTTCACTTCCTGCACATGGCTGTTCGCATCGGTGATGACCCAGTGCCGGCTCAGAAGTTGCACGGCATGCTCGCCTTCGTTGGAGAGCGTGATGGTGTACGCAAACACGTGACGGTTGTCGGCTTCATCGGACTGGTCGGCGAGGTAACGTACCTGCACGGCGACCTGGATGCGGTAGTGGGAGATATCTTCCATCGCCGCATTTCACCGTATTTTGCGCGGCATGACAAGCGGTGTTTCGGCCGGAAGAGTGTACCCTCGATGTCTGCCGCGGGCTATCTGCCGCGCAGCATCGCAAGGCCTTTCAGGATGTGCATGGCAAAACTGGAGGTGCGCGCCGTCTCCGGCACCTCGACCTTGTGAGCGCGCACCAGCACCGGGGCCTGCTGGTAAGTAAGATAGCGCTGCAAAGCGGAATGTATCTGCGCCTTCAGTGTCGAGACGTTGATCGGCTTGTGCAGGATGCGGAACACTTGCGCCTGGTTGATGAGGTCGATCACCAGTTCGGCATCCTTGGCCTTGGTGGCGATAATGGAAAGGATCTGCGGATATTCCTGCTTCAGCAGCTTCAGCATCGAGGTCAGCTGATCGTGGCTCGATTCCACATCTGCGATTACAACCGCGATTTCATGCTTCTTCAACATGTTCAATGCCGCTTCCGGTCCGTCGGAGTAGACCACTGGACACAGCCCGCCGACCAGTTCGCGGACGACCCGGAAGACTTCCTCATCCTTATCGATCACCAGCACGCCCGCCTGCATCTTCTCCGGCAAGGACACGGGCGCCGTCTTGGTGTCGGCCAGCTCCAGCGCGATGGTGGAGGCCTCGGCCACCACGGTCTGCAGCGCCTGGTTGTCCCACGGTTTGCTGATGAAGCGAAACACCTCGCCGTCGTTGATCGAGCCAACGATGGCCGCCAGATCTGAATAGCCGGTCAGCAATATGCGCACACTGCGCGGCGATATCTCACGCGAACGCCGCAACAGTTCCGAACCCAGCATGATGGGCATGCGCTGATCGCTGATGATGACGTGCATCTGGTAACGGGTGATGAAATCGAGCGCCTTGTTGCCGTCTGTCGTGGTGAAAACGTGATAGCGATGGCGGAACAACGATTTCAGCGCGGTGAGAATGCGCTCCTCATCGTCGACGATCAGCAGGCGCGCCTTCTTGATGCCGGTATCGATAAAGATGGGACTGTCTTCATCGATCTCCTCCGGCGCGCTTTCCGCTTCCCCTGTACGCATGCTCCCTGGAACCGGATTCTTGTTCAGCATGCGCGCAGCATCGAGCAGCTTGTTGGCATTCGGCATGGCGGCCGCCGGTTGGGCTGCGGGCGCACCGAGCGATGCCTCGATCGCCTTCTTGAAGGCCTCGGCGAATTCGGCGGCCGTCTTGTACCGGTCTGCGCGATTCTTGGCCATGGCTTTGCTCAGAACCTTGTCGATTTCCGGCGAAACTTGGGGTTCAATGCCGAAGGTTTTTCCGCTTCGACATTCACGACTTGGCGCATGATAGCCGCCAAGGTACCGACGAACGGCCGCCTACCGGTCAGCAGTTCGTAGGCGATCACGCCGATGGAATACAAATCGGTCGCGGCGTCGATCTCCTCCCCCTTGAACTGTTCGGGCGACATATACGAGGGCGTGCCAACCAGATCCCCCACCCTGGTCAGAGACACCGAATCAACGCGGGCGATACCGAAATCGTTGATCTTGATACGCCCATCGTTGTTGATCATGATGTTCGCAGGCTTCATGTCGCGGTGCACCACGCCCTGCGCATGCGCGTAGCCGATTCCGTCCAGAGTTTGCGTGATGATCTGCGATATCTCTCGCAGGCCGAAGCTGTCTTTGCTTTCCAGGTGATGCGCGAGCGTCTTGCCGTGCACCATCTCCATGATGATGTATGCCGCCTGCTCGTCCTCGATGAAATCGTAGATCTGGACGATGCGCGGATGCACCAGACGACCGACCGCCCGCGCCTCGCGGCGGAAGCGCTTCAGCACGGTATCGCGCTCGCTGTCCTGCAGGGCTTTTTTGTTGACGCCTTTGATCGCCACTTCTCTGGAGATGGCCGGATCCCAGCCTTTATAGACGACGCTCATGCCCCCGGTGCCGAGCTCGCCGTGGATTTCGTATTTTCCGATCATGGTAGGAGCGATCATCGGTCAACCTTCCAATTGCGCATCTGCAGGCGGCACCAGCGGCAACCACACGGTGAATTTCGTGCCTGCGTTCGGCTTCGACTCGACACTGATCTTTCCGCCATGCTGCTTGACGATCTTGTACGAGATCGACAATCCGAGACCGGTACCCTTGCCCACTTCTTTGGTCGTGAAGAATGGATCGAATATCTTGGACATCACTTCGGGCGGGATGCCGGTTCCATCATCCTGCACATCGACCGCCACGCCCTCGCCTTCCTTGCGCGAAGTCAGTGTGATCGTTCCCTTTTCGCCCGGCATCGCCTGTACCGCATTGGTGATCAAATTGAGGAAGACCTGATTGATCTGCGAAGGTGCGCAAGTGATGTCCGGAATTTCGCCGAAATTCTTATTCACGGTGACGGACTTGAGCTGATGCTTGGCCAGCAGCAGTGTGCTGTTCAGGCTGTCGTTCAGATTGGAGTGAGCCACCTTGCTGCGGTCGAGTCGGCTGAAGTTTTTCAGGTTACCGACGATCTCCGACACTTGGCCGGTACCGAACAATCCGTCCTTGACCAAGCTGCTCAATTCCTCGATGACATGTTGCTGCCTGAGCCCACCGACATGCGCCGACGTCTGCTGAAACGCGAGCGACAATCCTTCCGGATCGTTGCCTGCACCCAGCAATTCCAGCAGTTTCTCGGAGTGCCCCAGCGCATTGTCGATCAGGGGAAGTTTTTCGGAAACCTGCCCCAGACTGTTCTTCACATAGGCCAGTGGCGTATTGATCTCATGCGCGACCCCTGCCACCATCTGCCCAAGCGAAGACATTTTTTCCGATTGAATCAGCTGCGATTCAGACTCCTTGAGGTGCTTCAACGCATCCGACAGTTCACGTGTCCGCTCTTCGACGCGATGCTCCAGAGTCTGATTGGCAGTCTTCAACTTGAGCCCGAAATACATCAGCAGGACCAGCAAGGCCGATGCGTAATAGATCAGATATATCCGGTAACGCTCCTTCTCCTGCAGACTCTCTTCCAGTTCGCTGTTGAACGCCAGCGTCAGATGGATCAGGCGCGGACCGGTGCTTAATCTTTCCAGTTCGGCGAAATGTTCCAATTCGACCGGAAGCTGGTTCAACAAGTTCTGCGCTGCCTGTTCGATCCGCAGCACCTTATCTCGCTCGGCAGTTACCGAACCCAGTTGCGCGACTGTCGCCTGCAGACTGGTCCGCTGCGCTTCCTGCCCATGCAAAAAGTATTGGGGCATAACTTCGTTCAACTGGCTCAGTGTAGAGACAAGCACGACGGAAGGTTTTTTCTGCGTGGCAGCCACAGCATTCAATGCTGCAACTTCTTGCAACAACACGTGCAGCGTTGCCTTGTTGTTCCGATTCTCCTGCATGAATTGCCGGAACAGGTCGGATTTATGTATCAGCGCGTTGCGCAGCTCAGTGAGGCCAGACCTGAGGATATTACTGGAGGTCAGTTGTGCGAAGCGGGTCACATCACGCAACGCCTTGTCTCCCGCGTCGCTGCGCGACACCACTTCCTGCTCGACACTGAGGTCGATTCGGGCGCGCTGCGCCTCCCGATCCCAGCGACTATCGATCTCCTTCACTTCATTCAGCAGGCCCATCACTTCATTCTGCTCGCGCAGATCGACCGCTTCGGTCTTGTCGTAGAAGAATACCAGCGCACCCAGCATGATCAACACAACCAACCCCGTCAAAACGGTCTGCTGTATCTCGGACCTGCTCATCTCAAGCTTGGTGTTTATTTTGCTGAATTTGATATTCACAACTCATCTTCCCCGGTCACTGCCGATCTGATTTCTTGTTGTTCTGAAATACTGCCAGTAAAACCTTCTTCGGCAAACCACCTGCCTCGCTGGCATTGTAGTACCCGATTCCCTTACATAACAAAATCGTACGCCAATTACACAAGGTATAAACCGCCTTTTCTCAGGACGCACGAAAGCCGCTCCACAGGCTTCGCCCTCGCGGATCAGTGGCATCGCTCCCGACACCCTCATCGAATTTCAAAATTGAACACCGCACCAGTGCTGGTGGGTCTGTTGCGCAGCGGCTCTTGATCTCAGCCCAGCGCTCTTGAGCGGACGTAGTCCGTCTCCCCGTTATATGCATCATATACTTTATGCCCTTGGAATCACATATGGTTAAAGGCCAATATATTCCACCCAACATTGACCGCAGCCACCAGCCGGAACCCTTGCACAAAGCCATCCCCGCCCCATTACCCACATTAACGAGCCTGCTTTACCCAGAAGAGTTTCGGTTAGAATGGCGTGCTAGTTATCAACCGTTTAAGGATAAACACCATGGATTACCAGATCGCCCCCTCGATTCTTTCCGCCAACTTCGCCAAGCTGGGCGAGGAAGTCGACAACGTGCTCGCCTCCGGCGCCGACATCGTGCACTTCGACGTGATGGACAACCATTACGTGCCCAACCTGACCATCGGCCCGCTGGTGTGCGAAGCGCTGCGCAAGCACGGCGTGACCGCACCTATCGACGTGCACCTGATGGTCAAGCCGGTTGACCGCATCATCCCCGACTTCGCCAAGGCCGGCGCCACCTACATCACCTTCCACCCGGAAGCTTCCGAGCACATCGACCGCACCATCGGCCTGATCAAGGAAAGCGGCTGCAAGGCCGGCCTGGTGTTCAACCCCGCCACCCCGCTGGACATGCTGGAATACACGCTGCCCAAGCTGGACATGGTGCTGCTGATGTCGGTGAACCCCGGCTTCGGCGGCCAGAAGTTCATCCCCTACGTGCTGGACAAGGCACGCGCTGTGCGCAAGATGATCGACGCGGGCAAATACAACTGCCGCCTGGAGATCGACGGCGGCGTCGGCCCGGCCAACATCAAGGAAGTGGCTGAAGCGGGCGTGGACACCTTCGTGGCCGGCTCCGCTGTGTTCGGCAAGTTCAATGCCACCGACAAGAACCACTACAACACCATCATCGGCGAACTGCGCGCAGAGCTGGCAAAGGCCAAGAAGTAATGAGCTTCAAGCAGTTCCCGCTGGCCGTCTCGGCCATCGTCATCGACCTCGACGGCACGCTGCTGCATACCGCGCCGGAACTGGCCGAGGCGGCGAACCGCATGTTGCGCGACATGGGCCGTGCCGCCCGTGTCGCAAGACCTGCTGATGAGCTACATCGGCAACGGCATCTCGTGGCTGGTGAAGCGTGCGCTGACCGGCGACATGCATGCCGAGCCGGAAGCGGCGCTGTTCGACAAGGCGCTGCCCATCTTCGAGAAGCATTACACCGAACTGTTGCTGCACAGCAAACCGTTCCCGCGGTGTAGTCGAAGGGCTGGATGCGCTGAAGGCGGCAGGTTTCAGGCTGGGCTGCATCACCAACAAGGTGGCGCGCTACACCGAGCCGCTGCTGAAGGGCATCGGCCTCGCGCATTATTTCGACATCGTGCTGTCCGGCGACACGCTGCCGGAGAAGAAGCCGCACCCGCTGCCGTTGCTGCACTCGGCGCAGTTCTTCGGCGTGCCCATCGAGCAACTGCTGCTGATCGGCGATTCGCTGAACGATGCCGTCGCCGCGCGCGCCGCAGGCTGCCCGGTGTTCTGCGTGCCTTATGGTTATAATCACGGCGAACCGGTGGATGGCCTCGATCTGGATGCAGTGATCGCCGACCTGCCCGCCGCACTGAAACTGATCAAACGCGTTTGATTTAATTTACATGACACATAACGACCTCTCTCCGAAGACGACCAGCTGGCGATGGTGATCCCGCATCACCGGACGCTGCGTCCGCCCGTCGTCATCGAAAATCACTAGAGAGGTCTTTATGCTGTCACCCATCACCGAACAGGAATTCCATGCAACTTGCCCAGCAAGGCTACAACCGCATCCCGCTGGTCGGTCGAGACCTTCGCCGATCTCGACACGCCGCTGTCGCTGTATCTCAAGCTCGCCAATAAACCGTTCTCCTATCTGCTGGAATCGGTGCAGGGTGGCGAACGCTTCGGGCGTTATTCCTTCATCGGCCTGCCCGCCGAAACGCGCCTCACGGTGCGCGGCAAACAGGTCACGCTGACCACGCCTGCAGGCGAGACCACACAGGAAGTCGCCAATCCGCTGGACTTCATCGAGGAATACCAAGCGCGCTTCAAGGTCGCACCGCTGTCCGGTTTGCCGCGCTTCACCGGCGGGCTGGCCGGTTACTTCGGCTACGACACGGTGCGTTACATCGAGCCGCGCCTGAACCAAGACCACCAAGAAAGACGTCATCGGCACGCCCGACATCCTGTTGATGCTCACCGAGCAACTGGCGGTGGTCGACAATCTTTCCGGCAAGCTGACGTTCATCGTGTATGCCGACCCGGCGCAGGACGACGCCTACCCGTTGGCGCGCGAACGCCTGCGCGAACTCGTCGGTCTGCTGCGCCGCCCGATAGACATCCCGTTCGCACCGGTCATCCCCCGCCAAGAGGCGAAATCCGAATTCGGCGAAGCCGCGTTCAAGGCCGCAGTGGAAAAGGCGAAGCAATATATCTTCGACGGCGACATCATGCAGGTGGTGCTGTCGCAACGCATGTCGCAGCCCTTTCCTGCACAGCCCTTGTCGCTGTATCGCGCCCTGCGCAGCATCAATCCGTCGCCCTACATGTTCTATTACGACATGGGCGACCATCATGTGGTCGGCTCCTCTCCGGAGATCCTGGCTCGACTCGAGGGCGACACCGTCACCGTGCGCCCCATCGCCGGAACCCGTCCGCGCGGCCAGACGCCGCTGAAGGATGCCGAACTCGCAGCAGAACTGCTGGCCGACCCCAAGGAGCTGGCCGAACACCTGATGCTGATCGATCTCGGCCGCAACGACATCGGCCGCGTGGCGCAGAACGGCACGGTGAAACTCACCGACAAGATGGTGATCGAACGCTACTCGCACGTGATGCACATCGTCTCCAACGTCGAGGCGAAGCTGAAGGAAGGCCTCTCCGCGATGGACGTGCTCAAGGCCACCTTCCCTGCCGGCACCGTGAGCGGTGCCGCCAAGGTGCGCGCGATGGAGATCATCGACGAACTGGAACCATCCAAGCGCGGAATCTATGCCGGTGCGGTGGGCTACCTCGGTTTCAACGGCGACATGGATGTCGCCATCGCGCTGCGCACCGCCGTGGTGAAGGACAAGACGCTCTATGTGCAGGCAGGTGCCGGCATCGTCGCCGACTCGGTGCCGGACAGCGAATGGATGGAAACGCAGAACAAGGCGCGCGCCGTGCTGCGCGCGGCGGAGATGGTGCTGGACGGGCTCGATGCCCCGTCGCACCGCTAGGAGAACGCCATGCTATTGATGATCGACAACTACGATTCCTTCACCTACAACCTGGTGCAGTATTTCGCCGAGCTCGGCGCGGACGTGGTGGTAAAGCGCAACGACGAGATCACGGTGGAGCAGATCGAGAAGCTGAATCCGCAGCAAATCGTCATCTCGCCCGGCCCCTGCACGCCGAACGAGGCGGGCGTGTCGGTCGCCGCGATCCAGCATTTCGCCGGCAAGATCCCGATGCTCGGCGTGTGCCTCGGCCACCAGAGCATCGGCCAGGCCTTCGGCGGCAAGATCATCCACGCCAAGACAGCTGATGCACGGCAAGACCTCGCTGATCCACCACCACAGCAACAGCGTGTTCACCGGGCTGCCCAATCCGTTCACCGCGACGCGCTACCATTCGCTGGTGATCGAGCGCGAGACGCTGCCGGACTGCCTGGAGGTCACCGCCTGGACCGACGACGGCGAGATCATGGGCGTGCGCCACAAGACGCTGGCGGTGCACGGCGTGCAGTTCCACCCCGAGTCCATCCTCACCGAGCACGGGCACGACATGCTGCGCAACTTTCTTGAACGGAGCGAAATGATGAACTACTCGCAGACCCTGACTCAGTTGCTGGAACGCCGCGACCTCACGCACGCGGACATGCTGGAGCTGATGCAGCACATCATGGGCGGGCAGCTCACCGCCGCGCAGATCGCCGCCGTGCTGGTGGCGCTGCGCGTGAAGGGCGAGACGGTGACCGAGATCGCCGCTGCCGCACAGGTGATGCGCGAACTGTCCACCAAGGTCAATGTGCGGGATGACGGACATCTGCTCGACACCTGCGGCACCGGTGGCGACGGCGCGCAGACCTTCAACATCTCCACTGCCTCTGCCATCGTCGCCGCGGCGGCCGGTGCCAAGGTCGCCAAGCACGGCGGGCGTTCCGTCTCCAGTACCTGCGGCAGCGCCGATGTGCTGGAGAAGCTGGGCGTGAACGTGAACCTGACGCCGGAGCAAGTCGCACATTGCGTGGAGAGCATCGGCGTCAGCTTCATGTTCGCCCCCAATCATCACAGCGCGATGAAGCATGCCGCTCCGGTGCGCAAGGAACTCGGTGTGCGCACGCTGTTCAACCTGCTGGGCCCGCTGACCAATCCGGCCGGCGCCAAGAACCAGGTGATGGGCGTGTTCCTGCGCGACCTCACCGGCAAGCTGGCGCATGTGTTGAAGCAGCTCGGCAGCCGCCACGTGCTGGTGGTGCACGGCTCCGACGGCATGGACGAGATCTCCATCAGCGCGCCGACCTTCATCGCCGAACTGAAGGACGGCAATATCAGCGAGTACACCGTGACACCGGAACAGTTCGGCCTGAAAGCCGCACCGCTGAACGATATCCGTGTGGCCAATGCCGACGAGGCGAAAGCGATGCTGCTCGGGGTGTTCGAAGGCAAGCAGGGTGCCGCGCGCGACATCGTGCTGCTGAACGCGGGTGCCGCGATCTACGTGGCCGGGCTGACCGGCACGCTGGCACAAGGCGTGGAGAAAGCCGCGGCGACAATCTCTTCCGGCGCCGCGAAGAACAAACTGGCGCAACTGGTCCAGGTCAGCAACAGTTAACCGCCACTTCCCTGTGGTCTCCGTCCAGCATCAATTTCCCCCGCTCGCCGGGGAGGACAGCGCCGACATCCAGAACTGGCTGGCGGCGCTGTCCGACGTATATGCCCCTGCCGAGATCGAACTGATCCGCAAAGCCTGCGAATTCGCCGCCCCGCTCTACCACGGCAAGACTGTGGTCACCGGCACATCGCTGCTGCAGCACGCGCTCGGCTCGGCCTCCATCCTCATCGGTCTGCACATGGACCATGAGACCGTCGCCGCCACCGCGTTGCATGCCGTGCCGAACTATCTGGAGGATTGGGCCGAGGTGTTGAACGAACGCTTCGGCCGCAACGTGACCACGCTGGTCGATGGCATCTCGCGCATGGAGCAGATCCGCCAGTTCAGCGAAGAGCGCAGCCCTGCGGCCAAGGACAAAGAGGCGAACGCCGAGCAGATCGAGAGTCTGCGCAAGATGCTGCTGGCGATGGTGGAAGATATCCGCGTGGTGTTGATCAAGCTCGCGGAGCGCACGCAGACCTTGCGCAATCTCTCCGGCGCGAATCCGGAACAACAAAGGCAGATCGCATTGGAGACGCAAAGCATCTTCGCCCCGCTGGCCAATCGCCTTGGCGTATGGCAGATCAAGTGGGAGCTGGAAGACCTGTCGATGCGCTATCTGGAGCCCGTGTTGTACAAGCAGATAGCCAAACTGCTCGATGAACGCCGCGTGGACCGGGAGCGCTACATCGCCGATGTGCTCGCGCAGTTGCGGCAGGCGCTGATGCAAGCCGGCATCAAAGCCGAAGTGAGCGGCCGCCCGAAACACATCTACAGCATCATCAACAAGATGAAGCGCAAGCATCTCGATTTCGAACAGCTCTACGATGTGCGGGCAGTCAGGGTTCTCGTCGAGGACATCGAGCAATGCTACGCGGCGCTGTCCATCGTGCACGAACTGTGGACGCCCATCCAGAAAGAGTTCGACGACTACATCGCGCGCCCCAAGCCCAACGGCTACCGCTCGCTGCACACTGCCGTGCTCGGCCCGCGCGATCTTTCCGTGGAAGTGCAGATCCGCACACAGCAGATGCACCACGACTCCGAACTCGGCGTGGCCGCGCACTGGCGCTACAAGGAGAACAAGAAATCGGAAAGCGGCGTGGACGAGAAGATCGCCTGGCTGCGCCAGATCCTGGCGTGGAAAGCCGAACTGGCCGACAGCGGGGAGATGCAGGAACAGTTCAAGAACGAACTGCTGCAAGACCGCGTTTATGTGCTGACGCCTCAAGGCAAGGTGATCGACTTGCCCAAAGGCGCGACGCCGGTAGATTTTGCTTATGTGGTGCACACCGACCTCGGCCACCGCACGCGCGGCGCAAAGGTGGACGGCAGTATCGTGCCGCTCAACTACAAGTTACAGACCGGACAGCGCGTGGAGATACTTACCACCAAGGTGGGCGCGCCCAGCCGCGACTGGCTTTCGCCGCAGCTCGGCTACCTGAAAAGCCCGCGCGCACGCGCCAAGGTGCGCCACTGGTTCTCCGAACAAAATCTTGACGACAGCATCGCCGAAGGCCGCACCCTGCTCGACCGCGAACTGCACCGCCTGGGTGTCACCGACATCAATCAGGAGAAGCTCGCGCAGCGATTGCACTTCAGCAAACTGGATGACCTGCTCGCCGCACTGGGACGCAGCGAGATCACCCCGCGCCGCATCGTGCTCGCCATCCAGCAAGAAGTGCCGACCAAGGTCGTCATCCCCAAACCGGCGCCGCAGAAGATCGCCGCACCGCGCACTTCATCCACCGGCGTGCTGATCGAAGGCGTGGGCGGCCTGACCGTGCGCATGGCGAAATGCTGCAAACCCGAATCGCCCGACCGCATCGTCGGCTACACCACCCGCCTCGGCATCACCCTGCATCGTATGGACTGCACCTTTGTGCAGCGCGTGCCGCAGGATAGACGCGACAGGCTGCTAGAGGCGGCGTGGGTAAAGAAGGTTTGAATCCGCAAGGACACCCCAAAAGATATAGGCCGAACGGCATATTGACGCGTTCAGATCAGGCCGTTACGGTGGCACCGTGATCGGAATCGGGGCGCAGTCGCGCCAGATTATCAGACACTTTTGTCGTCTAATTTAAGTTAGGGGCCACAACAATGATTTCGCAAACTTTGATAGCGGCGTTCAGCATCTTGGCTCTAGTGTTTCAGATTTACGTAACCGTGAGATTGATTCGCTACTCTGGATATTCAAATGGCCAAAAGGTTGCGCAGACCTTTATCGTTTGGCTTATTCCAATTTTTGGCGCATGGCTAGTAATCTTTGTCATTCATGACACCGTGAAACCTACAAGATCCGCTGATCGCAATTTCACGCCTGACTCAGGGAGTAATCCACCGGGCATAGGCATACCATGAACCCTACGCTCAAGCACTCGTAGGGCGCAATCCATATTGCGCCCTCTGAAATAACATGGCGGACATTGCCCGCCATGTTTGCTTTTCGCTTTTGACTTTCTTCCCCTGTGCGCCGCCGAGTAGCGCAGGCTGGTCAGGGGTAGTCCGACGAATATGTTTGAGCACGTGACCGCTCAGCGGGTCGTGCGAGTTTATGAGGAGGCCTGACCAGTCGAGCAACGCAGGGAACTGCGAAGCAGCGGCGCACCGGGGTCGCCTTTTCTTTGGTTACTTTCTTTTTGGCGAAGCAAAAGAAAGTAACTTGCTGTCGGGCAACCCCCGGCGGTGTTGGTTTTGAATTACCAAACCAGCGGGCTTCGCCCATCCTTTGATACGGCTACGCCTACTGATGAAACTACTAGCCATTCGACTAAGCCCGCAAGCGGGCAAGTCGCTGGTTATCAGGACGAACGGATTGGAGTCACTTCAACAAATCCATCACCGTCGAATACCTCAACCTAACCCCCAACTCCCTCTTCATCCTCCCATTCACCAACCGCCGCGACTCGTTCATGAACGACAGCAACGCTTCCGGCAGCACGTGCTGCGTTTCGGCGCGCGTGATACGCGGCGGACGCGGTAGGTGATATGCATCCGCCACCACATCGAAGTACTCGCCCATCTTCATTTCGCCATCGTCGCTGGCGTGATACACGCGGTTCGGTCTGCCGTGGCGCAGCGTCGCGACGATGATGCGTGCGAGGTCGTCGGCGTGGATGTGGTTGGTGTAGCTGTCCTCTGCCGCCACGATGGCGGGTGTGCCGGAGCGCAAGCGTTCCAGCGGCAGGCGGTCGGCAGCATAGATGCCGGGCACGCGCAGGATGCTGGCGTTCACCCCGTTTCGCTTTGCCCAATCGCGTATCTGCATCTCGGCATCGACGCGGCGCTGCGCCCGCAGTGTCTGCGGGCTGAGCGGATGTGTCTCGCTTATCCTTGCTCCGCCACAATCGCCATAGACGCCACTGGTGCTGATGTAGATAAGTTGTTTGGGCGGTGTGCCATGCGACAGGGCTGCGAGGAGGTGGCGGGTGCGGGTGTCGTGTTCAACGGGTGTTCCCTCTCCTTGGGGGAGAGGATGTAAGTTTGGTGGCGGTGCCAGATGCAGCACGATGTCTGTCAGCCCAACCAGCCGGGAGAGGCTTGAGCGGTCATCCAGATCGCCGACGATGGGAGTTACGCCCTGTGCCCGCAAAGCTTCGCACTGTATAGCGCTTCGAACCAGCGCATAAATGCGATAACGCCCACGGAGCAATGGGATGGTGCGGCGCGCGATGTCGCCGCAGCCGATGATGAGCAGTCGTTCCATAGCCGGATTATGCGATAAAATCGCGCCCTTCATTAAACCGGAATCCAGACATGAGCTTCAAGACCACCATTCAGCCGACGAATCACACCTTCCCCATCGCCAAGGACGAGACCATCCTCGAGGCCGCGCTGGAGCATGGCTACGCATTGCCGTATAGCTGCCGCAACGGCGCCTGCGGTGTATGCAAAGGCAAGGTGCTGCAGGGTTCGGTGGATCACGGCAAGTCGCAGGCATTCATGCTGAGCGAAGAGGAAAAAGCCGCCGGGCTGGCGCTGTTCTGCTGCGCGAAGCCGCTCTCCGATCTGGTGATCGAAAGCCATGAAGTGACGACGGAGCGGGATATTCCGGTGAAGACGCTGCCCTGCCGCGTGGAAAAGATGGTGAAACTGTCGGACGACGTAATGGCGCTGTATCTGAAGCTGCCTGCCAACGAACGCCTGCAGTTCCTTGCCGGACAATACATCGACATCCTGCAGAAGGACGGCAAACCGCGCAGCTTCTCGCTCGCCAATGCGCAGCATGACGACGAGTTCCTGGAACTGCATGTGCGCAACATCGTGGGCGGCGCGTTCACCCATCATGTGTTCAACGAGATGAAGGAACGCGACATCCTGCGCATCAAGGGCCCGCTCGGCACCTTCTTCCTGCACGAGGATTCGGACAAGCCCATCATCTTCGTGGCCAGCGGCACCGGCTTTGCGCCGGTGAAGGCGATCATCGAACACGCGCTGCATATCGGCTTCAAGCGCGAGATGCATTTCTACTGGGGCGTGCGCAAGCAGTCCGACCTCTACATGCTGGACAAAGTAAAAGAGTGGGAAGCGCAGGGCATCAAGTTCACCGCGGTCGTCTCCGACGAACAGTGGAGCGGTCGCATGGGCTTCGTGCATCAGGCGGTGCTGGATGACTTCAAGGATCTGTCGGGCTACGCGGTGTATGCGTGCGGCGCGCCGGTGGTGGTGGAGGCCGCTCACCGCGAGTTCACCGGCCAGCGCGGTTTGCCGAATGGCGCGTTCTATTCGGACGCGTTCACTTTCGTGCCGAAGAGTTAATATTTCCTCGACAAACGCATCTGGCCGTTGTCCTGCTCGACGCGGAACTGCTTGAGAACGTTCATGCCCAGCAGCGGCTGGCTCAGGTTGGGCATGACCACTGCCTCGACGGAGCGCAAGGTGAAATTCCCGAACTTGAGTTTCTCGATGGTAACCGAGCAACCCTGGGTTACACCGTTCCCTGTGCTCATCAACGCCTGCTTCTGGCACTTCACACCCGCGTTGGCAGCGAAGGAGAGCGGCAAGGCGACCACCGTCGCGCCGGTATCGATGACAAAATTCAGGTAGCTGTCGTTCACCGCGCCATCAATATAGTAATGCCCGCCGTTTCCTTGACCGATAACGAGCGGCGCATCTTTCGTGGCAGCATTGGGGTCAGTATCCGACTCCGCCGTCGAGGTGGAAGTTGACGCCCAGGAAGAGATCGCTTGAATCTCCTTCTCGCACGGCTTCTCCTGGTAAAGCATCACGCCCGCCGCGTTCTTGCACTTGTAGATCGTGCCTGCGCAAGCGTTGGCCGAAAATAAAATGCTGGCAGACAACCACATCAGGTATTTCATACCTCTCCCTTGCCGCTCAACTTTGGGGTGTTCACCCTCTGGAATTATGCCTGGTCAGCCCTCGACCTATTTTCCGCTGTTACCGGGGCGGTTAGCCCAGTATATGATGTTGGGCTGAATCGCCTTGATGCGGGAGTCATCGAGGACCAGGTCTTCCATCTGCTGCGGCCCCGGATCGTCCGACAAGATCAGCAGAAACGTATCGTCGCCAAGCGCACTGAGGGTCTTGATGCCGAAACGGCCATAATGCTCTGAAATAGCGCCTTCGACTTCACCCGGTCGCAAAGTGACCAGATATTCCCCCGGCACCCGAGCCTGCCGCTCCGCTGAATGGACTGGCTTGGCCGTCGCCGATACAGGAGCTGCAGCGGGATGAGTACATGCCGAAACCGTCGTCGTCATCACGACGATCAGACCCGACAAAACGACGCTGGCTCCACGCTCCATCTCAATCTCCTATATATCCGCCACTGCACCAAGCTACTGTCGAACTGTAGCAGCACTCTCTGCATCAAGATATATATCGAAAGGTATAGAACTATGCCTATATCTTTTGTGGACGGACCACAGGCAATTAAGACTTACTCGGCCAACCCCAGTTGCGTCGCCTTCTGCAATAAAATCAGCGCTTCTTCAGATTTGCCCATCTTCTCGGCCAGTTGACCGAGAGCGGAATAGGCTGCACGGCTCGGTCCCAGGCTGATACTGGCATCCAGATAGCTTTGTGCCTTGCCCCACAATCCTTGATACATGCAGAGTTTGCCCAAGGCGAGCAGCAGCCCGGCATCATCGGTGTGATCTTTCAGCCAGCGCTCAGCCTGGTCGATCTGCGCGATATTGTTGTCACTATGGCATTCACCATAGAGTGCAACCAGTTCGCTATCCCATTGCGCATTGAGACTTTCGGTGAGCAGTTGCTGCGCACTCTGGCAATCGCCCAGCTTGCCGAAGGCCTGGGCGGCAGCGGCAGCGATCTTGCTGCGGCGTTTGAATTCGCCCGGAACGGACTTCCACAGGGCGTGTAACGATGCTGCATCCGTCGCCTGTGTACGCAGCTTTTCCAGCCAGGCCTGCTGCCGCATCTGCACGGCGACGACTTTGTCGATAGCATTGCGCTTTTCCATCTGCGCCATCACGTCCAGCACCGCGTCCCAGTTGTGCGCCTGTTGCTGCGCCTTCAACTCCAGGCTGAGCGCGCCGATGTGCTTGTGCATGCCTGAGTCGTTCAACTCCTTCAACGAGCTGAGCGCCAGCTGCGGCTGTTTCTGATCCAGCATGAATTCGGTCTTTGCCATCAGGCGCATGGTAGCTTCGCCCACGGTCTTGCCTTCGGCTTGGGCCAGGTAGGTATCGCGCTTGTCGAACTCGCGCAGTTCATGTGCGGCGCGTGCGGCAACGATGGAATTGAGTCCCGAATTCTCGCCCAGCTCCATGGCGCGCACGGCAGCCTTTTCCGCAGCCGCGAAGCGCCCTTCGAAATACGCCGTGAGCGCTTCGATCATCGCTGTACGTCCTTTGCCGGTCGCACGCTCTTCCCGGAAAGCGCGCACATATTCCGGCAAGCGCAAGGTGGCAAAGGTCAGCCGCACCAGCAGATAACCCAGCACGAACAACGCGAGCAGCGAGAGCGCGAACATGGTCAGCGACATCTCCATCTTGTACGGCGGATAGACGAACTGCACATAACCCGGATTGCGCGCGACCTGAGTCAGCGCAACCGCGGCCGCGAACAACCCCAGGAACCAGAACAGCCATTTCATCGCGCACCTCTCTCATGCGAAGCGCGATAGTTGCGCACCGCTTCCAGACTGCCGCCGACATCCGGCAAATCGATCACGATGTTGGACGCGGCAAGCCGTTGCAACTCGGCCAGCGCCTGCGCACCTTCTTCGCCTTTGACATCGAAATAGCGTCGCAGCCAGTCCTGTGCGGTCTTCACATCGCGGCGGAAACTCACCTCGTCGCGCGACAGCAATGCCATGCGTGCGGAGAGCAGACGCAATTTCAGATTCTCGCGCAGGAAGAAAGTCTGCGTCGGCGACAGCAGCGGCAGCTCTTCTTTCTGGGTGTTCTCGATGCGCACCAGATGCTTCGCCTCTTGCCACACTTCTTGCCAGAAACGCTTCCATGTGCTTTGCTCCGGCGCAACTGCTGCCGCTTCCGTTTGCGGCAGGATGCGCGCGTCCTGTGCCAGTGGCAGGCTGGCCACGGTACCGATCATGGCATCCAGCTTCAGGTTGATCGCGGGCACATCGATGCTGGGCAGGGCGCGCAACTTGTCGATATCCTGCCCGATGCGTTTGCGCAGATTGGCGAACGCCGGCCGGTCCAAACGCTGCAGCCGGCTGTCAGCCTGCTGCATGGCGATCAATGCCGCTTTTACGTTGGCCGAGAGTTGCAACTGCTGCCCGGCGATGAGCAGCATCTGCTCGACTTCGGCCAGCGCGGTCAGGTCGCGGCTGCTCGACATGTCCTGGTACAACGCCTCCAGTGCAGCGCGCTGATTCTGCGTCTCGGCATAACGGCTTTCCAGCAGGCTGAGCTTGCCGCCCAGTTCGCGCACCAGTTCCTGGTTCTGCGCCACCAGCATCTGGTTGGCCTTGTTCGCTGCTTCCACCTCGGACAGGCGGCGCGCCACTTCCTGTTGTGTCTGGTCGAGCTGGAAGTGCGCATCCAGCCACTGCCAGATGAAGACGACCACCAGTACCGCCAAAGTGAGTTGTGTCAGCGTCACGCGCGAAAACATCTCCCCCAGGCGATTGCTGTGCGGGGCCTGCGGCACGACTGGCAGCATGGATGCCTCCGGCGCGCCGGATTTGTCGGACGGAGATGGTTGCGGCAACTGCACCTGATCGCTCATAAGATTTATTCCCTTCGGCTATTCGCCCATGCTACCAAACCCGCCAGCAGTCCGTCATCTCCAGATTCGGTGACGGTGACATGCTGCCAGCCCTGCTGCCGCGCCGCGTCGGCGATACGGTCATGCGGCACCAACAGCGGCACGGCTGCAAGCCTTGCTCTGCTTTGTTCGTCAAGCATCGACCACAGATGAGCCAACGCTTCGCTGCTGGTAATACTGATCGCATGCGGTGCCGCGGCCAGCAGCACGCCAATATCCAGATCTGATTTGCTGCGCAGGTAACACGTGACGTATTCCACCTTCGCACCGCGCGCCTTGAGCGTATCGCCCAGTAATTCGCGTCCGCCGTCGCCGCGAAAGATCATCACGCGCAGTCCGGCGACATTCTGCAATTCCGGCTGTGCCAGCAGCCCTTCGCTGTCGCAACGTTCGTGCGGCGCGATGACGCGGGCGACACCCAGTTCGTGCAACGCCTTCGCGCTGCCTTGCCCAACGGTGGCGATCTTCAGCGATGCGGGCAAGCTGCCTGCTGCACGAATCGCCGCCATGCCGTAGCGCACGGCATTGGGGCTGATGAAGATGGCCAGATCAGTTTGTTGCAGACGGGATAGTTGCTGAAACAGCGCCTGCTCGTCGCGCACCGCTGTTATTTCCAGCAGGGGAAACAGCAGCGGCTTGCCACCCAGTTGCGCTATGCGCTGCACCAGACCGGCCGCCTGTTCGCGCGGCCGCGTGATAACGACGTTGACTCCGGCTAGTGGCAAGCTGGAAACCATAAATTCATTTGCCACAGAGAATACAGAGAACACCTGCTTCGGTTTGGTGTTTCCTCTGTGACCTCTGTGGCATGAAGTTTCGTTGTTTACAAAGACAGCGCCGCAAGGATCTCGCCTGCGCCTTGCTTGAGCAGGTCCTGCGCGACCAGGTCGCCCAAGGCTTCCGGTTGCGCGATGTCGCCGATGTGCTCGGCACGGATCAGGCGCGCGCCATCGGGCGTGGCGACGAAACCGCGCATGCGCAGCTTGCCGTTCTGCACTTCGGCAAATCCGCCCAGCGGCACTTGGCAACTCCCCCCCAGTCTGCGGCTCATGGCACGTTCCGCCAGCACACAGGCGGCAGTGTCAGCATGGTGCAAGGGCGCAAGTACGGCTTTCAGGTCGGGGCGGTCGGCGCGCGTCTCGATGCCCAATGCGCCCTGTCCCACTGCGGGCAGGCTGTCATCGCTGGAGATGATCGCGCGGATGCGGTCACCCAAGCCCAGACGTTTCAGCCCGGCGGCAGCCAGGATGATGGCGGCATACTGGCCTTCGTCCAGCTTGCGCAATCGGGTCTGCACGTTGCCGCGTAGCGGCTCGATCTTCAAATGGGGAAAACGCGCACGCAGCTGGCTCTCGCGGCGCAGGCTGGAGGTGCCGACCACGCTGCCCGCGGGCAAGGCGGCCAGATTGTCGAATTTGTTGGAAACGAAGGCGTCGCGCGGGTCTTCGCGCTCGCCGATGCAGGCCAGCACAAAGCCGTCCGGCAGGTTCATCGGCACGTCTTTCAGCGAATGCACGGCGATGTCGGCGCTGCCGTTCTCCAGCGCGGTCTCCAGTTCCTTGACGAACAGGCCCTTGCCGCCGATCTTGGACAGGGTCACGTTGAGGATCTGGTCGCCCTGCGTGGTCATGCCCAGAATACTGACGGAAGTTTGCGGGTATAATGCGCGCAGCCTGTCTCGAATGTGTTCTGCTTGCCACATGGCCAACGCGCTTTCGCGCGAAGCGATCACCAGACGGGCTGGAGGAGTAAGTGAAGCCTGACTCATCGGGGTTTCCTAACGATAAATAATTTTCGGTTGCTGCGCGGCGCATTCTATCAGGTGCGCCGCGCTTTTGCGCCGACGACACACATAGAAAACATGAACCTGATCTCAGCACCTGCCGACATCTCCAGCAAAGACCTGCCGCTACGCGACGACGTGCGCCTGTTGGGCCGTATCCTGGGCGACACCCTGCGTGAACAGGAAGGCGAAGAGACCTTCCAGTTGATCGAGAGCGTGCGCCGCGCGGCAGTGCGCTTCCGCAAGACGCAGGACGAACGCGACGGTGAGACGCTGGAGCAGGTACTGGATGCGCTGTCGCCCAGCGAAACGCTGGCCGTGGTGCGCGCGTTCAGTTATTTCTCGCAGCTCACCAACATCGCCGAAGACCTGCACCATAACCGCCGTCACCGCGCCCACCTGAAGGCGGGCAGCGCTGTCAAGGACGGCAGCCTGGAACTGGCACTGGATCGCCTCGAAGAAAAGAAGATCGACAACAAAACGCTGCAGGCTTTTCTGAATAGTGCCCTCGTTTCACCGGTACTGACCGCACACCCGACCGAGGTGCAACGCAAGAGCATCCTCGATTGTCAGCTCATCATCTCCAGCCTGCTCTCCAACCGGGATCGCATGGACATGACGCCGGACGACCTGGCGGAGAACGAGGAAGCTCTGCACCGCTTCGTGCTGATCCTGTGGCAGACGCGCATGCTGCGCACGTCGAAGCTGACCGTACGCGACGAGATCCGCAACGGCCTGGAGTATTACCGCTACACCTTCCTGAACGAGATCCCCAAGCTGTATGCTGGCCTGGAGAAACAGCTGGAAGCACGCTTCGACAAGAACATCAAAGTGCCGCCGCTGTTGCGCGTCGGCAGCTGGATCGGCGGCGACCGCGACGGCAATCCCTATGTCACACATGACGTGATGTCGGATGCGGTGCAGCACCATTCCGCACTGGCGTTCGAACACTACCTGAACGAGACCCATATCCTCGGCAAGCGCCTGAGCCTGACCGACCGCGTAGTGGAAGTCACTCCCGAATTGCGCAAACTGTCCGATGCCTCGCCGGACAAGACCTCCGCCCGTAACGATGAACCGTACCGCCGCGCACTGATCCTGATCTACTCCCGGCTGTCGGCCACGGCCAAACATCTCGGTCACGACCTTGCCCACCTGCGTCCGGTCGATGCGCATGCGCAGCCTTACGCTACCGCGCAGGAGTTCATCGCCGATCTGGACGTGCTGATCGAGTCGCTGTTCAAACACGGCGCTGTGTATCTGGCGCGCGGCCGTCTGGCCAACCTGCGCCGTGCTGCCGAACTGTTCGGCTTCTACCTCGCGCCGCTGGACATGCGCCAGCACAGCGCGATCCTTGAGCAAACGGTAAGCGAGCTGTTCTCGCACAGCTCGGGCAAAGCCAACTACGCCGACCTCGACGAAGCGACCAAACGCAAGGTGCTGCTGGAAGCCCTGCAGGCCGGCAAGATCCTGCTGACCGACATCGAGCGTTACTCCGACGTGCCGCAAAGCGAACTGCGTATCATGCAGGCCGCTGCGGAGATCCATCAACGCTTCGGCCACGGCGCGCTGCCCAACCACATCATCTCCAAGACCGATGCAGTGAGCGACATGCTGGAAGTCGCGCTCATGCTGCAACAGGTCGGACTGCTGCAAGGCAGCGACCAGTTGCACGTCAACATCATCCCGCTGTTCGAGACCATCGAGGACTTGCGCGGCGGCGCGGCCATCATGGACGAGCTGTTCTCCATCCCGTGGTACCGCAAGCTGCTGGCCAGCCGTAGCGACACACAGGAAGTGATGCTGGGTTATTCCGACAGCAACAAGGACGGCGGCTACCTCACCGCGAACTGGGAGCTGTACAAGGCCGAGGTCGAACTGGTGAAGGTGTTCGAGAAGCATGGCATCGAGCTGCGCCTGTTCCACGGCCGCGGCGGCACCGTGGGCCGCGGCGGCGGTCCCAGCTACGACGCGATCCTGGCGCAACCGCCGGGCAGCGTGAACGGGCAGATCCGCATCACCGAGCAGGGCGAAGTGATCGCCAGCAAATATTCCAATCCGGAGATCGGCCGCCGCAACCTGGAGACGCTGATCGCCGCGACCATGGAAGCCACGCTGCTGCACCACCACGGCGCGGACAGCACCATGCCGGAATATCACCGCATCATGGAAGCGCTGAGCCGCGACGCCTTTGCCGCGTACCGCAAGCTGGTCTACGAGACACCGGGTTTCACTGATTATTTCTTCACTGCCACGCCGATCCGCGAGATCGCCGAACTCAACATCGGCAGCCGCCCTTCGTCGCGCAAAGCTTCCGACCGCATCGAAGACTTGCGCGCCATCCCCTGGGTGTTCAGCTGGGGCTTGAACCGCGTGATGCTGCCGGGCTGGTTCGGCTACGGCAGCGCGGTCAAGCAATTCGTCGAGCGCGAAGGCGAAGCCGGACTCAAGCAACTGCAGGCGATGTACCAGAACTGGGCGTTCTTCCGCGGCCTGATGTCCAACATGGACATGGTGCTGTCCAAGAGCGACATGGGCATCGCCTCGCGTTATGCCGAACTGGTGGAAGATGTTGCACTGCGCGACCGCATCTTTGGCGCGATCAACAGCGAATGGGAATCCACGGTCGAGATGTTGTTCAAGGTGACCGGCAACACCACCCTGCTACAGGACAACCCGGCGTTCGCGCGCAGCCTGCTGACTCGCAGTCCCTATATCGACCCGCTCAATCACTTGCAGGTGGCGCTGTTGCAGCGCCATCGCGCAGGCGACAACGACGAGAAGGTAAAGCGCGCGATCCACCTCACCATCAACGGTATCGCGACCGGGCTGCGCAATAGCGGCTAGCTGAAACCGGCAAGATATCGGCGTCACGACTAAAGGAAGCGATCAATCAGGTCGCTTCCTTTTTTCTTTTCGAATATCCGATCAGGTATAAAAAAGGGGAGACCGAAGTCTCCCCTTTCAACATTACAACCTTTTTCCTTTGTGTGATGAGCCTCAGCCTTGGCGCTCTCTCATACGTTCATCCGCAGGCCTCGCCCTACAGCTGATCGCGACCCGTGGCCCATCCCACTTTGCTTTTCTATTAGAACAATACTTCCAACAGCAAGGTTGACGATTTCTTGCCAATAGCTCCGCCAGTTGCTGCTGCGTTTGCATCCAGTGCTTTCCATAGAGAGCCGGACTGAGCGGTGTAGTTCAAGCCGATTTCAATGTTTTGTGCCAGCTCATAGGTTGCACCGATCATGACAGCGTTGTCCTTGTAAGACTGGCCGCTTCCAACACCGCCAACGCCCAAGCCACCTGCCAGTGCGGTCGCAGGATCGTCAACAGTTGCCGTACGCATAGCGAGTTGCACGGTCGCGATGTGAGGAATAACCTCGAGCGAGCCAGCCACGTGGAACGAAGTAGCTTTACCTGTTGTATTGGTAAAGCCATTCATCCTTCTGGCCGTGGACCAGCCGGCAGACATCACGTTGCCGTTCGCATTGGCCGGAGCTGTACCGTAGGTTACGTACAGACCTGCGCCCAATCCGGCAATTTCACCCTGCAACTGGGCATCGACAATGGTCGCGCGGTAAACAGCCGTAGTGCCACCCAGCGGAGACATGTCGCCGCTGAAGTTCTGGATACCTACGCCTGCATCCCAGCCGGCCAAATCAAACATGCCTGCTACACGCGCATAGGTGAGCGGCAAGGTATTGGCGCCACCAGCGGGACCTGCATCGGCATACTTACCTACGGACACAAATCCGAAATCCGTGGCCGCTACCAGATTTGCACCGGTCGCATTTGTACGAGTACCCATATAGGAAGCTGCATAGGTTGCAGCGACGTGCTCTTTCTGGGGGCCGCCATTACCCATCATCTTGTGGGTATCGGCTGCGCCAGTATTCAGCACTTCAAAACCATATGCCGCACCTTGACCGCCGCTGTATGCCACCAGTCCTGCACGGATATCGCCCACCGGGAACAACAGTGCCAGCTTGGCCGCGCCGGTTGCTGCGGCAGCGCCGCCCACACCCAGCTCGGAGAGGAAACCTGCGAATTCGCTGATGCGGCCACCGTAAAACAGTGACAGTTCACCACCTGAAGCCGGGACGCCCAGACGGGTATTCGCTGCGCCTGCGTTCGACTCGTTTTGCACGTAAGCAGAAGTCAGGACGCCCATATTCAGCGTGTCAGGGATAGACAGGTGCTCGCCCTCAACTTTGCCTTGGGCTCCCATCAGCGTGTAACCGGACGTCTTGAATGCGCGTCCGAAAGCATTCAGCAACGGAAAGTGCTGGAAGTGGCATGCGCTGCAGGCCATTCCGGTCTGACGTGCGAATACGGGAACGGCGGATGCTTCAGGTGCGAATGCGGCGGCTGCCAACACACCAGCCAGAGACAGTACGACTTTCTTCATTACGTTTCTCCTCCAGAGATATAGAAATTCCCACCCAGATGACGCCCTCGTGCGGCGGGAAGACAAAACCATTTGCACAAGACGGAGGCGATGCTAGCAATGGCTCGGTTAAGAGCTTGTCAACGGGGCGTCAAGGAAATGTGAATTTGTGTTTTTTACAACAGCTGCGACTGCGAAGGGGATGGGGATGATGGTGGCGGGAATTTATTCTGTTTTCGTCGCGGAAAAAACAACCTCGGCTCTGGTCCCTTGACCTTCTGCACTTTCAAGGGAGATGCGCCAACCATAACGGTCGCAGATGCGTTTGACCAACGACAGGCCGACGCCCGCTCCTGCACTCGATGCCCCCTTGAAATGCCGCTCAAGCGCACGTGCCAATTCCTCCGGGCGCATACCGATGCCGGTGTCCTTCACGATGAGCCGATCGGCGTCCAGCTGGAGTCGCACTGAACCGACATTGGTATTGAATAAAGCATTCCGCAACAGGTTGCCGATCACGATCTCCAGCAGCGGCCGTTCGACAAGCAGATCCGGCCTGGCCCTCAGTTCCACATCCACGCGAATCGGCCGATCTCCGATCAGGTGCTGGTGCTTCTCCACGCAGCTGCGCACAACGTCGGCCACATGGCACGGCGATTCTTCCGCTGTGGGTAAATGTTCACGTGCCATCAGCAGCAAGGCTGCGGTCAGGTCGATCATGTCTTGCACGGCATGGCGGATGCGGGCGACCCGCTCCTTTTCTTTTAACGAAAGCGTCTCATCCTGTTCCAGCACTTCGACTGTACCCAGAATGATGGCAAGCGGGGTACGCAATTCGTGGCTCACATCCGCCGTGAAGTAACTCTCGCGCTCGATGAATTCCCGCAGGCGGCGCAGGTAACGGTCGAAAGCGCGTGCCAGCTCACCCACTTCGTCATTACGAGCCAGCTTGGTCAACGACAGATTCGCGTCACCCGGTTCAGATTGACTGACTTGTTCAGCCAATCGGGTAACAGGGGCAGTGACCCGGATAGCCAGCCAGAAACCGCCGGCCGCGGAGCAGATCGTCATGAGCAAGGCAAAAATCGCCAGAAAGCGATAGAACCTTTCTTCGCGACGATCCTGCCTCTCGGTATCAAATAGCATGTAATAGCGTGCATCATTCCGATCCGCCACCAGGATGCGATAGTCTTTTCCGTCGACCACAATGTGGTGGCTGCCGGGCAGCGTTTTTTTGATTTCGACAGGGATATTTTGCTCCGGCTCGCTGCCGGACATGACATAGCCCTTGATGGACACGGTATTGGGCGGCACGAATACCGAATCGCGAGCATGCCGTTCGACTGAGTCATCCAGCTCCGCACGCAGCGTCTCGTCCATGAGCCGATGTCCCATCTGCTGCACACTCAGGAAGACCCCCCAGGAAAGCAGGAGGCTGAGCCCCGCTCCGAAGAGCGCATAAAAAAATGCGACGCGAAAACGCAGGCTATTGAATTGAAACATCGGGGCTGGCCAATTGGTAACCGAAGCCGCGCAATGTGCGCAGCAACTTCCGATCAAATGGTTTGTCGATGAGCTCGCG
Organism: uncultured beta proteobacterium; assembly: GCA_963715005.1. Taxonomy (GTDB): domain Bacteria; phylum Pseudomonadota; class Gammaproteobacteria; order Burkholderiales; family Gallionellaceae; genus Sideroxyarcus. The sequence continues at coordinate 374,196 of CAVQQO010000001.1, forward strand.
GAGCAGATGGATATGCGCACGCAGCGAATCGCTATCCGGACGGCCCTCGCCCCATACCGCATGCTCGATCTCATCACGGTTGACCACTTGGGGCGAGCGCGACATCAGCACCTCCAGTATCTTGTAGGGAATCGGCGGCAGATCGATGGTTGCGCCCCCACGCTGCACCAGGCACACCGAAGGATCGAGGCTAAGATCTTCCACCGCCATCTTTTGTTTTTGCGTGCGCTCGCCGCCGCGCCTGTACAGCACTCGCAAACGCAATTCCACTTCGCGCAGCTCGGCGGGTTTGACCAGGTAGTCGTCCGCCCCCGCCTCCAGCCCGGCGATCTTGTCATCCAACGCATCGCGTGCAGTGATCATCAGGATCGGCGTGGATTTACCGCCCTCCTCGCGCAATTTGCGGCATAACGTGATGCCATCCATGCCCGGCAACATCAGGTCGAGCACGATGGCATCGTATTGATTGACCAGCGCGAGGTGCATGCCGGTAATGCCGTCTCCCGCCGCGTCCACTACATGCCCTTTTGCCTCCAGAAAATCGAACATGTTGGAAGCAAGATCGCGGTTGTCTTCAATGATAAGTATGCGCATGGTTATTTCCCGTATTCCTTTACGATGGCTTGCTGCCTGCGGCTGATCGGCAAGCGTTCATCCAGGCCTTTCAGCTTCATCAGCCAGCCGCTTTCGCCTTCGTCCCCACCTTTTTCAAATCCCGCTATGGCATCTTTGGCCACCAGACAACTGCGGTGGATGCGCACAAAGCGGGCTGCAAACTCCTTTTCCAGCGCCGTTAGCGACTCTTCAATGAGATATTCACGATCGCTTGTCCGTACCGTGACGTATTTCATTTCGGCGCGCAAATAGAGAACCTCCGCGATGGGCACGAGAATGACCTTGCCGCGCTCATACACGGAAAGATGCGTACGCGGCTCGGGCATGAGTTCCTGCAGCACTTCGGTGCGCAACGGTACGGCCTCACGCGCCCGGGAAAGCGCATCGAACAAGCGCCCCAAGCGGATAGGTTTAAGCAGATAGTCGATGGCTCGCTGCTCGAAAGCCTGGATGGCATAAGCATCATAAGCGGTCGTGAAGATGATGACCGGCGGATGATCGAGCTTGTTCAGGTGTTGCGCCAGCTCGATGCCGTCCATCTGTGGCATACGAATGTCCATCAACACGACTTCGGAGGGATTTTCGGCGAGCTTGTCCAACGCCTCTTGTCCGTTGCTCGCTTCCCCCACCAGCTGCAGCGGAAATTGCGCCGCGCAGTCGGCCAGCAGGTCTTTCAGTCGATTGCGTGCGGGCTGTTCGTCATCCACGATGAAGATAGAGAGCGGCAAGGTGATGGTGTCGTTCATGCTGTCTACCCTTTCAGATAAGGGATGCGGATGTGCACATGATAATGATCGGGATCTCTCTCGACCTGGTATTCAGCCTCGACATCGAACTGCAGCGACAGCCGTTCGCGGATGTTGGATAGCGCCATCTTGTTGCCGTTCGTATGCGTCGCAGCTTGGCTGCGCGCGGGGTTGCTCACTTCCAGATGCATTTCATCGCGATCCTGATACAGCTTGATCTCAATGACGCCCCCCTCCGGCAGCGGCTCAATGCCGTGATAGACGGCGTTCTCCAGCAGTGGCTGCAGAATCAACGGGGGGATGAGCGCATCTGCGGGCATGTTGTGTGTGTCCCAGCGTATTTTGAGACGCTCGCCCAAACGCAATTCTTCGATAGCCAGATATTGCCGCGCAAGGTCCACTTCCTGACTCAATGCGACCAGCTCGCGCGGCTCCTGCATCGCCATGCGAAACAGATCCGCCATGTCTTCCAGCGCCGTCTCGGCGCGTTTGGGATCGGCTCGCACGATACTCAGCACTGCATTGATGCTGTTAAACAGGAAGTGCGGCCGGATGCGTGCCTGCAGGGCTTGCAGCCGCGCTTCCTGCTTCGCCGGAAAAAGTGCCTGTGTTCGCAGGCGGAAATATGTCAGCAATAACAAGGTGAAGCCTAAGCTCACTATTGCATGGCGTGTGTAACGGAACACGCCGGCATCAGCAGGCACCGAAAACAAATCGCCACCCAATATATCGATCAGCACTGTAACGACTGCCACAATGGCCGCGACAGCCAGCACTCCTTGCCAATATCTCAATCGTGTCAGCGCCGGGTTCAGCACATACAACAACAGCAGGCTGCTCAGCAGAACGGGTTGCAGCAATGCGGAACCCTGCAGCAAATTATTCTGCAAGTCTGGGAAAGAAACCGCCTGCGACACCGCGCCGAGCAGCGCAACGCCGTTCGCCAGCAACACGACGCGCAATACCGTGCCCAAATTGCGGAAGTTGGGCATCAGCTTGGGCTGAATGTTTTGATTTATACTGTGCGTCTCCGGCATATCCACCTTTCAAGTGCCGCTCATTCTGGACAAGACATGGCAACGATGCAAGACAATCAAACCTGGTCAGGACGTTTCAACGAGCCCGTGGCAGAGTTGGTGAAGCGTTATACCGCCTCCGTGGATTTCGACAAGCGCCTGGCGCTGTTCGATATTCAAGGCTCTCTGGCACACGCGCAGATGCTTGCTGCCTGCAGCATTATCAATGCGCAAGACCTGAAAGACATCCAGCGCGGTCTGGCCCAGATCGAGAATGAGGTCATCAGCGGAGATTTCGTCTGGCAACTCGACTTGGAAGACGTGCATCTGAACATTGAGAAACGCCTTACCATGCTGGTCGGCGATGCAGGCAAGCGCCTGCACACCGGGCGCTCGCGCAACGACCAGGTGGCAACCGACATTCGTTTGTATCTGCGCAGTTCGATCGACGACATCGCCGCTCTGCTCAAGGCACTGCAGGCTTCGCTGCTCGATCTGGCGCAGCACCACACGCACACCATCATGCCCGGCTTCACCCACCTGCAGGTGGCGCAGCCGGTGAGCTTCGCCCATCACCTGATGGCTTATTTCGAGATGTGCCAGCGCGATGTGGAGCGCTTCCTCGATGCCCGTCGTCGCGTGAACCGTCTGCCGCTCGGGGCGGCTGCTCTGGCCGGTACCAGTTATCCGATCAAACGCGAGATGGTCGCCGAACTGCTGGGCTTCGAGGCGGTGTGCCAGAACTCGCTGGACGCCGTGTCCGACCGCGACTTCGCTATCGAATTCACCGCCGCTGCCGCGCTGACCATGACGCACTTGTCGCGCCTGTCGGAAGAGTTGATCCTGTGGATGAGCCCGCGCTTCGGCTTCATCGACATCGCCGACCGCTTCTGCACCGGCTCGTCCATCATGCCGCAGAAGAAGAATCCCGACGTGCCGGAACTGGTGCGCGGCAAGACCGGGCGCGTGAACGGCCACCTGGTCGCTCTGCTCACGCTGATGAAAGGCCAGCCGCTGGCCTACAACAAGGACAATCAGGAAGACAAGGAACCGCTGTTCGACACGGTGGATACGCTCACGCAGACGTTGCGCATCTATGCCGACATGATGCGCGGCATCACCGTCAAGCCGGAAGCCATGCGCAGTGCGGCATTGCAGGGCTATGCCACGGCGACCGACCTGGCCGATTATCTGGTGAAGAAAGGATTGCCGTTCCGCGATGCACACGAGGCTGTTGCCTTGGCGGTGCGCTTTGCCGAACAGCGCAAGGTGGATTTGGCCGAACTCAAACTGGATGAGCTGCAGCAGTTCTCCAACCTCATCGCCGATGACATCTACGGGGTGCTCACTCTGGAAGGATCGCTTGCCGCGCGCAACCACACTGGCGGTACCGCCCCCAAACAGGTGGAAGCAGCTATCGCGCGTGCCCGCAAACTACTCACCAACTAAACTCCAGGCAAAAAAATGGGCCACCTTGCGATGGCCCAGAATAGGAGGAGAGTATGAAAGATTGAGTTGGTTACAACTCAAGGCTCTAACAACTCAAGACGGATTGTAGGTGTCCACTGCCCAGTTTCATATATGCCAAACGGTCTATATATCGGCCTATATCTTCCCTCTGCGAATTCCCGAGATTTAGCCTTGGCACCTGTGCTTGCTCGCTTGACGCGAGAACTGCCCACCGCTGACGCGCTCTATCCCGGCTATATCTCGGGAAGAAAAAACTTCGGAAAAGCCATTTCGCTGCAACAAGTTCCTCACCTCTGCCGCTTGGTCGTAGCCATGTTCCAGCAATAGCCAAGCTCACGCTCAAGAAAATCTCCCGCTGCTCCAATGATGCGGCGAATATCCCTCAGCCCATCCTCGCCGGAAGCCAAGGCAGATGACGGCTCAAACAGCACGTCGCCACGAGTCAGATGTACGTCGCCTGACGCGACATAGGGCGGATTGGAAACGATAAGATCGTAGCGTTGACCGCCCAGCGCAGAGAACCAGTCGCTGTGCAGAAAGCTTACATTGCCAATGGCTAAGCGCTGCGCGTTTGCACGCGCCACTTCCAATGCAGCTTCCGACGCATCTACCGCCACCACTTCAGCATCCGGCCGGGCATGGGCGATGGACAGCGCTATTGCACCGCTTCCCGTACCCAAATCCAATACGCGGCAGGTCCGCTCTTGCGGTATCCGCTGCAGGGCCAGTTCGACCAACAATTCGGTTTCCGGACGCGGGATCAGTGTGGCTGGAGTCAACCTTGAATTTCAGTCCGAAAAATTCGCGCTCACCCAGAATGTAGGCGATGGGCTCGCCCTGCAGACGGCGTTGCAACATAACGTCATATGCCGCTTGCTGGTCCGCGTTCAAAACATGTTCTGGATGCGCCAATAGATATGCACGCGCAACACTCAGAACATGTTGCAGCAGCATCTGCACTTCGAGGCGCGCTTCATTCGAGGTAAGCGCCAGGGCGTCTCTCAGTGATGCGCCATCCTGCGACAGTACATCCCGGATGCTGCGCATCGGAATCAGTTTTCTTCCGCCAGCGCGGCCAGTTGTTCGGCCTGATGCTCGGCCATCAGCGCATTGGTGAGTTCGCTGATGTCGCCGTCCATGATGTGATCCATCTTGTACAACGTGAGATTGATGCGGTGGTCGGTTACGCGGCCTTGCGGGAAGTTGTAGGTGCGTATGCGTTCGGAACGGTCGCCACTACCGACCAGCGATTTGCGTTCGGCAGCGATCTTGCTGTGCGCTTCCTGTTCCTGCTTGTCCTTGATGCGGGCGGCCAGCACGCGCATGGCTTGCGCCTTGTTCTGGTGCTGCGAACGCCCGTCCTGGCATTCGACCACGGTGCCGGTGGGCAGGTGCGTGATGCGCACGGCGGAGTCGGTCTTGTTGATGTGCTGCCCGCCCGCACCGGATGCGCGGAAGGTATCGATGCGCAGGTCGGCCGGGTTGAGTTCCACCTCGCCCACCTCGTCCGCTTCCGGCAGGATGGCGACGGTGCAGGCGGAGGTGTGGATGCGGCCCTGGGTCTCGGTGGCCGGCACGCGCTGCACGCGATGCGCGCCGGATTCGAACTTGAGTACGGAATAAGCGCCCTGGCCGATGATGCGGGCGATGACTTCCTTGTAGCCGCCCATCTCGCCCGGACTTTCCGAGATGATCTCGACCTGCCAGCGTTTGCGCTCGGCAAAGCGCACGTACATGCGGAAGATGTCGCCCGCGAATATCGCCGCCTCGTCGCCGCCCGTGCCGGCGCGCACTTCGAGGAAGACGTTGCGCTCGTCGTTGGGGTCTTTCGGCAGCAGCTGTTTTTGCAGCTCGACTTCGAGCTGTTCCAGCTTCTCGCGCCCGGCCTTGATCTCGGCATCGGCGAATTCGCGCATGTCCGGGTCGCCGGCCATCTCCTGCGCGGTGGCGATGTCGGCCTCGCAGGCGAGGTAGGCATGGTAAAGCTCAACCACCGGCTCGATCTCGGCGCGTTCCCGGTTGAGCTTGCGGAACGCATCCATGTCGCGCGTCGCCTCTTCGCTGCTCAACAAACGGGTGACCTCGTCCAACCGCTCGCTGAGTTGGGCGAGTTTGGATGAGATACTCGGTTTCATTCAGTGTCGTGCAGGTGGTAGATGCGGTGTACCGCTTCGAGGAAGGCTTCGCGGTCGTTGGCCTGTGCCTGATTCAGGGCCTGCGTCGGCGCATGCAGGAATTTGTTGGTGAGTCCCATGCTCAGGGATTCCAGCACCTTTTCCGGCGCCTCGCCCTTTGGCCAGCAAACGCAGGGCCTTTTCCATTTCATGGCGGCGTTGGCGTTCGGCATGGTCACGCAGAGTACGAATGATCGGCACGACCTCGCGCGATTCCATCCAGTGGATGAATTCGTTCACTCCGGAGTCGATGATGACTTCCGCCTCTTTGACCGCCCCCTGACGCGCATCCAGCCCGTCGCGCACCACTTCGGCGAGGTCGTCCACGGTGTAGAGGAACACGTCGCTCAGTTCGGCGACTTCCGCCTCCACATCGCGCGGCACGGCCAGATCGACGATGAACAGCGGGCGGTGCTTGCGCTGTTTCAGCGCGCGCTCGACCATGCCCTTGCCCAGGATCGGCAACGGGCTGGCGGTACAGGTGACGATGATGTCGTGCTGCGCCAATTGTTCAGGCAGTTCGTTCAGCGTGATGGCATGGCCGTTGATGCGCCGCGCCAGCGTTTGGGCGCGCTCCAGCGTGCGGTTGGCTACGGTGATGTGCTTGGGATTGCGTGCAGCGAAGTGCACCGCATTGAGTTCGATCATCTCGCCGGCGCCGATGAACAACACGCTCTGCTCGGCGATGCTGGGATAAATGCGTTCCGCCAGTTTGACCGCCGCTGCCGCCATGGAGACCAGATTGGCCCCGATCTCGGTCTGGGTGCGCACGTCCTTGGCGACGGAGAAGGTGCGCTGGAACAATTTATGCAGCAGGAAACCAAGCGTGCCCGCTTGCTCGGCCTGGCGCACCGCCTGCTTCATCTGGCCGAGGATCTGCGGCTCGCCCAGCACCATTGAGTCCAGCCCGCTGGCCACGCGGAAGGCGTGCTTTACCGCTTGCTCCTGCGGCAGACGGTAAATGTAAGGTTCGATCTCGGAAACCGGCACATGATGATAGGAAGCCAGCCAATCCACCGCTTGGGCTGGGGTATTGGTACTGCAATAGATTTCGGTGCGGTTGCAGGTGGACAGAATGGTCGCTTCTTTTGCAGCGCCATTACCCACCAGATCGCGCAGGGCGATCTCCATGGTCTCGGCATTGAACGCGATCTGTTCGCGCACGGCGAGCGGCGCGGTCTGATGGTTGATGCCAAAGCTGAATAACTGCATGGGAAGAAACGACTATCCGGTTTCGCAAGGAAGCGGATTATAGAGGCTGGGCGGGCTGAACACCAGCCACAACCCAGCTTCTACAGGTTTGCCCGGCTTATTTTTTAGGCTGCAACTGCGCCAGAGCCATTTCGGCATCTTCGCGCAAGCGGCTGTCGGGGTGTTTCTTCAGGAAGTCTGCAAAAGCGACCTGGGCTCCTGCCGCATCGCCAGCGTCAACCAATGCAATGGCTTTCTTGAAGGCCGCCAATTCATCGGCATCGATGGACTGGGCATTTGCCTCACCCTTCCAGTAAACATCGTCCGCATCCGCTTGGGATCCGCGCACCCCCCCCACTGCGGTGGTGGTGCTGATCTTTTTCTTGGGCGTCAGCAGTTCGATCTTTTTGCGCAGGCGCTCCCACAGCGAACCGTCCTGCTTCTCATCGGCGCCGTATGCCGGAGCAGCCAGGACCACCCCCAACATCACTAACAACGCGATTAATTTTTTCATGTGCCTCTCCTTGTTTAAGGTTGTTACGCTGAGCAATGCTACTCCGACTTAGAGCGCATTCAATAGTTCCAGCGCCAAAGCGCGGTGCGCATCCTTGACCGCGGGATCAAGGGCCTGCGCCTTGACGAAGGCGGCCTTGGCCTTCTTGACATCATTGGTCGCCTTGTAGGCTCGCGCCAGATTCACCCACACATGCGCGTCTTTGGGCGTGATCTGTGTGGCTGCCAGATAGGCCTTCTGTGCTTCTTGGTGCTGATCGTTGATCATGAAGATGTTGCCGCGATTGTTCAGGGCTGCCGCATTCTTGGGTTGCAGGTTCAGCACTTTGTCGAAATACTTCATCGCTTCTTTGAGATCACCGGCCTTGGCCAGGATGATGCCCATCTGCAGATGCGCATCGACATCCGACGGGTTCTTCTTGAGTACATTCAAATAGCGGCGCGTCTTGGTCTGCGAGCTGATCTTCAATACAGACATATGGTCAGCCGGGAATTTTTTCTCGATCTCGGCGCGGGTGATCTCGTTCTGTTTCCACGTCGAAGCCGGCAAGCTCGCCGGCTTATAGACGTCCCAGGCAGCGTGAACATCAAGCACGGTCAGCCCCTTGTCCTTCCATTTGTAATAGGCGGCGGCACCTTTCTCCCAAGCCTTGATGAAGGCGTTCCCGACCAGGGTAGTCTCCACCGGGATCCACAACTGATCCTCATAGATCACGTACATGTTGTCCATAGTGTAGCCGTCTTCATCGGCCGCGATGCCGGTGGAGAACATCATGAGCATGTGCCCCGGCACTTCCAGCACGCGGGTATTGATCCCCATGCTCTCCAATGCTGCAGAATAGAATGCCACCAGATCGTCGCAATCGCCCGACTTGCGCTCCAGAGTCTCGCGCGGGAACTGGAGATAGTCGACTGTATTCACCTTGCCCGAGCTCACTTGATAGGGATTGCTCGGGTCCTGGATGTAGGTCATGCCGTACACGCCCAGCATATCAAACAGTGCAGCCGCTAGCTGTGCCTCATCCTTGGTCTCCTTGAACTGCGTCGCTACCGAGCGCCCCAGATTGATGAGCGGCGTGTCCTTGGGGGTGACAAAGACGGCAAAACGACCTCGCTCGTCCCATGTCAGGCGGTGCTTGTCATAGACGTTCACCGTCGGGTTCTTGTTGTAGGTCACACGCTTGCCGTTCTCGAAATAACTCGCCTCGATCAGGGCCTGCACCGAGCTGTCCTCGGTCAGCGTCAGGATGCTGTTATTGAACACAGCCTTCAGCGCCACTTCTTCACTTTGCCCCGGCAGCAACTTATCCAGCTTCGATTCCGTTGGGAAGTCCATGAAATCCCTCAACTGGAAAGTAACCTTGAGGCGCTCCATGGTCTTGTTGGTATTGTTGGTCAGCTTGATCCGACCGATCCCGTCGCGCTCGTAGATCTTGTAGGAATTGGAAAACACATCACGCAACTGAACCACGTCGATTTCCAGCGGCGGGCGGTTGAATACCTGCGTGGTAGCGTCGACGGAAACCTTCTCGGACTCCGTACCGTCGCTGCTGAAAGTCGCGACGTAGTAGGTATATTTGGTCTCCGGCGTCAGCGCATCCTTGATGAATTCCGGTTGCGCGACTTCGCCGATCTTGGTGAACACCTCGCCGTCCTTCTGGTAGATGCGATATGCGGAAAAATATTTGGCGTCCGCTGCTGTCCAGCTCAGCTTGACCTGCCACGGCGTAGTTTCCACTTTCACCGCCTCCAGTGCAGGCGGCACGTACTTGGCCGGCACGCCGCTCACCACCGCGCTGGTCGCTCCCTCGAAACCGAAATGCGTCTCGGCACCGACGCGATAGTAGTAGCGGACATCGGCTTCCAGGTCCGAATCCGTGAACTGGTTGTTCGGGCTTGTACCGACTTGTATGAAGCCTGCGTTCTCGCTCTTGGAACGGTAGATGCGGTATTGTTTGATATAGGGCAGGCTTGCTTGCGCCCAGTGCAATTCAACGGAGTGCACCTTGCCCTGTGCTGCGAGCTGTTGCGGCGCAGCCGGTTTATGCAGGGTAGCCAACACCTGCACCCGCTTGTTGCCCGTATCTGAAATCAGGAGATTGGAACCGCCGCCATAGGCGATAGCAGCCGGATCATTGAAATTCCCCATGCCTGCGCCTTTGGCGCCGAACGAACGCAGCAACTGCCCTTTCGGCGAGAACACTTTGACTTGATTGTTGCCCAGCACCAGCACCTCATCGTTGACTGCGATCAGTGCAACCGGCCTGGACAGCTGGCTGCCGCCGTCCTTTGTTTTGCCGAACTCGCTAAGCGACTGGCCGCTGGAGGAATAAGCCAACACGCTGCCGCGTGAGGCATCCAGGACATACAGGTTGTCACGCTGGTCGAATGCCAAAGAAACCGGCGCACTTAGTTTGCCCGCATTTTCGCCGTTCAGTGCATTCAGGAACACACCGTCGCCGCGGAATATCTGCACGTTACGGTTCGAACGATCCGCCACGAATACCATGCCCGAAGTCGACACCGCGATTGCGGATGGGTCGCTGAATTGTCCGGCACCGCTTCCGCCGCTGCCGAAGCTCAAGAGCACCTTGCCGGTTTCATCCAGTTTCGCGCCCCGGCGATTCTTCTTGTCCAGCACCCAGACCGCACCGGTCTTATCCACGGTCACGGCGGATAGTTGCATGTCATCCAGCTTGATAACGCCCGCAATTGCCGCCTTGCGTATCACCAGAAGACTCTTCCGGTCTTTGTTCACCACATAGAATGTCTCTTTGCCATCCCAGGCGAGCTGCTCTGCCTCTACGGGAATGTTCTCCAGCCATTTCACCGACGTTCTTCCCGCCGCTTTGGGGAGAGGCTCCAGCGACTTGCCTGCCTCGACGACAAAGGCGTCGATCAGCGCTTTCTTGTTGTCTCCGACGAACACTTGCTGTGCTCTGTCCACTGACAGCCCGGACAAGCTCTTGAACTGTGCCTTGCCCTCGCCTTTGGAGCCGAAGCTGTAAACAAGATTTCCCTCGAAATCGTATTTCAGGATGCTGAAACTTGATTCGTCTGCCACATAGATCCCGTCTTCTGCCACGCTTAGCGCGAGCGGCTTGCCGGTCTTGGGCAGAGATCGGAGATACATGCCATTCGGCCCATATATCTTGACCGACTTATCGTCCTTGTCATGAACATAGATGCGGCCTTCGGAGTCCAGCGCAATGTCCGTCGGCTCGCCTAACTTATAGGGCAACTCTTTGTCAGAATTGGTACGGGCTGCGCTTAAAGCCAGTGTCGTCAGAAAAACGCCGTTGACGCCGAACAGCTGTATCCGCTCGTTGCCGGTATCCGCGACATACACCACGCCCTCATGCACGGCGACGCCGTGCGGCTCATCCAGAGCGAAGTCGCTACCGAGGTTGCCGCCCGTCTTGCTGCCAAAGCTGCCTTGATATTTGCCGCTGGCCAGGTCGTACATGACGACTTGTTCGGTTTTGCTATCGACCACATAGATGATGTCCTCAGCCACCGCCACCGCCTCAGGCTGTTTGAGCAATTCGGTGGCGCCATTCTTGGCTGCCAACGTCATCACGACCTTGCCATCCTTATCCACGGCCTCTACTGCACCGTCCTCCTTGGCAATGTAGAGGTTGCCACCGCCTACGCCGAGCAACTTGCGCAACTTGGGAGCGACAATCTCGCTCCGGAAATCCGCCTTGGTAAAACCGGTGGTCGAACCAGCCGCCGCATCCGCCGACCAAGCGCATGGCGAAAGAAGCAGCAATGAAATCAAAATGAATGTGTTTCGCATGTTCCTACCTATTCCAAAGGTGTTGGTTCCGAGTCAGAGTATGCTCTGTTCGTTTATTCTCGACGATCTACTTTTCGGCGCGATTGAACACGCCATCCCACTCACCAGCCGGCGGGTTCTGCATGAAGTATTCGCAACGCTCTATGTATATTTTACTTGGTTTATCTTCGGGGATGGCATCCAGCACCGCCCTGAAACCTGCCAGTGCTTTTTCCCACGCGCGCGACCGATACAGTGCCAACGCCGCCTCAAAACGCTCTGCCTGGGGCTCATCCAATCTGGAAAGCCCACCCAAGGGCTCGTAGATTGTAACGGGTAAGTGCTTGCCAACCACGCGTATCTTGTCCAGCTCCCTGTATCGCCAGAATGTGCGAGTTCTTTGATACGCATCCTCGCCCACCAGATAGGCCACGCCGTAGTATTTTGCCGTGCCTTCAAGGCGCGCTGCCTGATTCACCGTATCGCCAATCACGGTGTATTCCATTTTCTTGCCCGCAAGACCGACATTGCCCGCCACCACCTCGCCGGACTGCACCCCCACGCGGATAGTGAAAGGCTCCACACCCTCTGCTTGCCACTTGGCATGCAGTTCTTTCATCCGGTCATTGATGGCTTTGATGCAGTCAATGGCCAACTTGGCATGGTCAGGCTGCGCCAGCGGCGCCCCCCAGTAAGCCATGATGCCGTCGCCGATGAACTTGTCTATGGTGCCATCGTGTTGCTCGATCACTTGCACCATCGCTCCCAGATATTCATTGAGCCGTGACACCACCTCCTGCGGCGGATGCGCTTCGCTGAAAGAAGTAAATCCCTTGATATCGGTGAATATCACGGTGACTTCTTTGTTGTCGCCGCCGATCTTGGCTGCCTCAGGATCCTTCTCCAGACGCGCCACCAGCTTGGGCGACAGGTAACTGGAGAACATCGTGCGCATCTCGCGCGCGCTGCGCTCCAGCACCAGATAACGGAAACTGCTCCCAACCATTACAGCAACGATGGCTGACATGATCGGGTAAATCATGCTGATCCACTGCCCGGCATTGAACATGTAGTAAGTGAACCAGATATAGCCGGACAACAACAAGATTGTTGCCGGAATCGAGACAGACAGACGCTGACGAATCGTCAGGAAATAGGCGACCGCCCCCAGCACAACGATGAAGGCCATATCGATCAATGCCTCCACGCCCCCCTGGCGGATATAGCGTCCGCTGATGATGTTGTCGGAGACAGTGGCATGCAGCTCCACTCCGGGCGAATTCTTGTGAAAGGGCGTGACACGCATGTCGTAGATACCCAGCGCCGTCGCGCCGACGAACAGGATCTTGCCCTTCAGCTCACTGGCCGGAACACGCCCTTTGACCACATCGATGAAGGAATAGTACGGATAAGCGCCCGGACCGCCCACATAGTTGAGCCACATCCGGTACTCCTCGTCCACAGGAATGCGATGCTCTCCCAAAGTGATCTCGTAATCTCCCGCGGAAATCTTCTTCTCGTCCAAAGCCAGTTTGGCCCCGATCAACCCCAAGGATGGGATCTGCCGGCCATCTTTCTCAAGCAGCAGTGGAATGCGACGGATCACACCATCGTCATCGGGCATTTGGTTTATGTGTCCGACCCCGATCGCGCCGCGTTCGATCTCCGGAAGGCTACGGGTGACGGTCGTCACCTTCCCTTCTTTATCAAAATTGAAGGCAACCGCCAGCACCACATTGCCTGCGCGCTTCGTCGCCGCAGCAAAGAGCCTGTCATTTGCAACATTCTCACGCTCGGGGAAGAAGATGTCGAACATCACCGCCTTCGCTTTTACCGAAGCCAGCTTGTCGACCAGCCGGGCATAGTTATCGCGACTCCAGGGATAACGCCCAAGGGCTGCGATACTCTTATCGTCGATCGCGATGATGGCGATATTCGGATCGGGAGTGACAGGACCGCGCAGGACCTTAAAGCGGAGATCATAGGTCTTCTCCTCGAAAGCCTCGAGAAAAGAATTCTGGGTGTAGTAAAGAAACAGGACACTGAAGATGGAAAGCGTGGCCAGAAGCAAAGAGAGAGCAGTCGTATTCCCGCGCAACAACTTTTTTTTCCAAAATGGCTGAGTGGCCATGTTTGTTCTCCCTGACGCGAAGCGAAGCCGCCCCTTGCGACCCTCTCGCTGCAATGATGCCATAGCTTGATAATGCGGGGGCCGGAAATATCCTTGCCCCATTTTGCGTGCTGCCGCACGCGGAATCTGGTGGCTCGGGGCGGAATCGAATCACCGACACGCGGATTTTCAATCCAATCACAATTACCCTAAATTTAAGTAGTTACTTTACCGTCCTTCTACAGTTTTTCCTTTTTATCCAAACTGAAGCTCACTATTTGCAAGCCCTCTTAAAAAGTTGTAGGAGGTTTAGGTTCACAATTTTCAATGCTAGAAATAGTTTGGGCACTATCTTCAGCTTGGAAGGTAAAATGAAAAGATGATTACTGAGAGCAAATCCCCACAGGAATTCAATATCTACTGTGACGAGAGTAGACACACCTCCGATCCGGCAGATCAATATGCGGTAATTGGCGCAATCTGCTGCCCTAGAGAGCAAAAGCGCGATTTAGTCCACGCAATACACAAATTGAAAGCTCAATACAATGCTCAAGGCGAAATGGGATGGAGTCGCGTTTCGCCAAATAAGCTGGATTTTTACCTTGCGGTGCAGAATTTGTTTCTTGACAGCCAGAGCCTATCTTTTCGTTGCATCTTAGTTGATCGAACAACCCTGGATCATGAGAAATATAGTAACGGCGATGCTGAACTTGGGTTCTATAAGCTTTACTACCAGTTACTGGTGCATTGGCTAGATCCTGGTGATGCCTATTATCTTTATCTAGATTGGCAGCGAAATAGCGATAAGGACCGCTTTGCCACTCTTCGAGAAGTACTCGTTAGAAAGCTGCAGGGGCGTGCTCGGATCGCTTGCCTTGAACCTGTTGAGTCACACACGCAGCCATTAACTCAGTTAGCTGATTTGCTTATTGGCGCCGTTGGCTACAAATGGAATGACCGAAATGCGAGTGAGGCAAAGCTCAAATTTTGTCAGCACCTTGCCGATGGAATGGGAAAAAGTAGTTTAAAGTTTTCCACTAGCCTGGCCGAGCCCAAATTTAATATTTTCAAGTGGGTTGGGGCTAAGTAATGCTAGGGGAACCGCTGTGGCCATTTCTCACCTTTGAGAGGTTGTCAGATAAGTCATTGATTGCGGCTTATCGCAAAGTCTATTTGGAAACCTACGTTATGAAGCCAAATGGCGAAATACCGACTTTCCATGATTGGACTGGGGCTCAAATCAAATTCCCCGCATTTCAATTCGATCATGCATTTTCCGAAACAAGAAGATATCGCGAGGGATTAGATCACGATGGTTTTTCATTGGAACGCGCAAAGCGAATGCTATGGATTCGGGAAGTAATACAGGCAACAAATGGAACAATTAATCGCTACGCGTCGACTCGACAAAGTGACCGCGGAAGGCGTCTTAAACGTAGATCATTTTTGGTCCAAGAGGAAAAGTACCTAGTTGTACTAAACGATCCTGAAAACAAGGAAAAGCCTTTTCAGTTCGTAACAGCCTTCCCCATTCCCAGTCTGGACTATTTGAAAGAGATCAAACAGAGCAGCATGCTGATTGAAACTCGAAAAGGCGGGAAAAAATAAAATGCCCCAGTCTTTTGGCGACTGAGGCGCTGCCATGTACCAAAGCCTTTGGCAAAGGAACGGCGCGAAATATAACAAGAATTACCAAAAAGTAAACAAATTGTTTAGTAGCGCTAAATCCTGCTTTTTTCGCAATTCCTCTTTTTTTCACCTCTTCCCACCTTTATCACGACCTTTGGCGCTTTTTTTGTCGTTTTTTGATGCTTTCCGCGATTTTCATGAATTTTTTCTTTTCCGCACTTTTTTGACCCTTTTGCGGCCCCAGCGGTTTTGGGCGACGGCGTGCACTTCCAGTTCCGAGACATTCGTGCCAAGACACATGCCCAGCGCCTGCTCGGTCACAAGGCCATGACCGAGCACTACACCCGCCATTGGAAGGTGCGATAAGGTCAGCCCTGAGATGAATTGTAGAAAAAGAAAAAGGCCTGCATCTCTGCAAGCCTTCTGGTACTGGTGGCTCGGGGCGGAATCGAACCACCGACACGCGGATTTTCAATCCGCTGCTCTACCAACTGAGCTACCGAGCCGTTTTTTGCGCCCTTCCCCGAGGGGTTCGGTAAAACGAAGGCGCGCATTGTAGCGGCAAGCCGCGATGCGGGCAATATAAAAAACGAACCCCGCTCACGGCGGGGTTCGTCAGGTACAGCTAAGTGCCTTGGGGCAATTACATCATGCCGCCCATACCACCCATGCCGCCCATATCGCCACCACCCATACCACCGGCTGGTTTGTCTTCCGGCAATTCGGCAACCATGCATGCGGTAGTTAACATCAGGCCAGCGATAGAAGCCGCATTTTGCAATGCAACGCGTGTTACCTTGGTTGGATCGACCACGCCCATGGCCAGCATGTCGCCATACTCGCTGGTAGCTGCGTTGTAACCGTAGCTACCCTTGCCTTCCAGCACCTTGTTCACCACAACGCTGGACTCATCGCCTGCGTTCATGGTGATGGCGCGGATAGGCGCTTCCATTGCGCGCAGCACGATGGTGATGCCGGCGTCCTGGTCGTGGTTCGCGCCCTTCAAGCCGGAAACCGCTGCCTTGGCACGCAGCAGAGCTACGCCGCCTCCAGGAACGATGCCTTCTTCAACAGCGGCACGGGTTGCGTGCAATGCGTCTTCCACGCGCGCCTTCTTTTCCTTCATTTCGACTTCGGTCGCAGCGCCGACCTTGATCACTGCTACGCCGCCGGAAAGCTTGGCTTGGCGCTCTTGCAGTTTTTCCTTGTCGTAATCGCTGGAGGACTCTTCAACCTGCTTATTAATGTTGGCAATTCGCGCCAAAATCGCGTCATGCTTGCCTGCACCGTCGATGATGGTGGTGTTTTCCTTGCCTACTTCGATGCGCTTGGCTTGGCCCAGCTCAGCCAGCGTGGCTTTTTCCAAAGTCAGGCCGACTTCTTCAGCGATGACTGTGCCGCTGGTCAGGATGGCGATGTCTTCCAGCATCGCCTTGCGACGATCGCCGAAGCCAGGCGCCTTGACTGCAACAGTCTTCAGGATGCCGCGGATGTTGTTCACCACCAAAGTTGCCAGCGCTTCGCCGTCCACATCTTCGGCGATGATCAGCAGCGGACGACCGGCCTTGGCGACTTGTTCCAGCACGGGCAGCAAGTCACGGATGTTGGAGATCTTCTTGTCGCACAACAGGATGAAGGGATTCTCCATCGCAGCGATTTGCTTGTCGGCGTTGTTAATGAAGTACGGGGACAGGTAACCGCGGTCGAACTGCATACCTTCGACCACGTCCAGTTCATCTTCCAGACCTTGGCCGTCTTCAATGGTGATGACGCCTTCCTTGCCGACCTTCTCCATCGCAGCAGCGATCTTCTCGCCGATCACGGTGTCGGAGTTGGCGGAGATGCTACCCACTTGGGCGATCTCTTTGGTGGTGGTGCAAGGCTTGGAGATCTTTTTCAGTTCTGCAACGGCGGCGATAACCGCCTGGTCGATGCCGCGCTTCAGGTCCATCGGATTCATGCCCGCAGCAACGAACTTCATGCCTTCCTGCACGATGGATTGTGCCAGCACGGTTGCGGTGGTGGTGCCGTCACCGGCCACGTCGGACGTCTTGGAAGCGACTTCCTTGACCATTTGCGCGCCCATGTTCTCGAACTTGTCCTTCAGTTCGATTTCCTTGGCAACGGATACGCCGTCCTTGGTGATGGTGGGAGAACCGTATGAACGGTCCAGAACCACATTACGACCCTTAGGGCCCAGAGTTACCTTGACCGCATCGGCCAGAATGTTGACACCCACGACCATCTTGGCACGTGCTGCATCATGGAATTTCACGTCTTTAGCTGCCATGTTTTTATCTCCTGAAATTTATTTGGAACTTCTAGTTCCGGCATAACACCAGGCTTCGCCCGATATCAGCCTGCACTGAAAATAATTTTTTTCGCCCGCGAAAAATTATTTTTCGATCACGCCGATGATGTCGTCTTCGCGCATCTGCAGCAGCTCGACACCATCGATCTTGAAGGCTTGACCGGAATACTTGCCGAACAACACTTTGTCGCCGACCTTCACGCTCATAGGTTGCAGTTTGCCGTCGTCACCCATCTTGCCGTTGCCAATGGCGACGATTTCGCCTTGATCGGGCTTCTCGGTGGCCGCATCGGGAATGATGATGCCGGACGCCGTCTTGCGCTCTTCTTCCATGCGCTTGACGATTACACGGTCGTGCAAGGGACGAATTTTCATTGTTTTTCTCCTAAATCAGTGAGTTGATCAAATGCGAAGGCCGAAGATTAGCTTTGCATAGCCATTCGACTAAACTGGCAAAAAACGCCAGTAAAGTCGCCGGTTAGCACTCCAGGCCAGCGACTGCTAATGATAGGGGCTGCACCTCCCTATTTCAAGGGCGATCTGATCTTTCTTGGCAAGGCCCTCAACCGTAGAGGTCTTGCAGTGCCTCTTCCAGTTTTTCAAAACGGATCGCCTGCCCCGCTGCCAGCATGCGTTTCGGAAGTACGCGCTGCCCTTCCAGCAGCAGACTGGCGGATTCACCCATGCTCAATCTCAGCAACGACGCCGGTGCCACGAACGGCGCCGGGCGATGCAACACGGCGGCGAATATCGCCGTGAATTCCTTGTTGGTGACGGGCGAAGGCGACGTCATGTCGTATGCGCCCCGCATCTGTTCATCACGCAGCAAACGCAACACCATCGCGACATAGTCATCGATATGTATCCAGCTCATCCACTGCCGTCCATCGCCCAGCCGCGCTCCCATCCCCAGCCGGAAAGGCATCGCCATGCGCCCGAGCAGGCCGCCTGTCTTGCTCAGTATCAGGCCGGTACGCAACAGGCATACGCGCACGCCAAACTTTTCCGCCCCCGCCGCTGCCGCTTCCCAATCCATGCACAGTCGCGCGGGAAAATCTGTGCCGGCCGCCGATGCTTCGTCCAATTCCTCATCGCCGCGACCGCCGTAATAACCGACCGCCGAACCGCTCAGCAGCACACCCGGCTTTTGTTTCGCCGCAGCGATGCGGCGCACCAGATCTTCGGTCAGCGTGACCCGGCTCGCCCGCAGCACCTGCTTGCGGCGTTCCGTCCATCGTTCGTCCACGATCGGCTCACCCGCCAGATTGATGACTGCATCAAATGTCTGCTCCGGTCGCCACTCGTCCAGTGTCGCCATCGCCTGCACCGGCGCGCCACATTTGACGGCAACCGTTTCCGGACGACGGCTCAACACGGTCAATAGATGCCCCTCCGCCAGCAGCGCCTTGCATAGATGGCTTCCGATCAGTCCCGTCCCGCCTGTGATCAAGATACGCATGGCCGTCTCCTCGAATGATTTCGACGCGCATATCTTACGCCACATGCAAACTCCGTTATGATTCCGCGTATGTCACCCAATACCGATCTCCTCAGCCGCAGCCTGTCCGCCGTATGGCACCCCTGTACCCAGATGAAGCGCCACGAAACGCTGCCGCTGGTTCCCATCGCGCGCGGCGCGGGTGTATGGCTCTACGATCTCGACGGCAAGCGCTATCTGGACACGGTAAGCTCCTGGTGGGTGAATCTGTTCGGGCATTGCAACCCGCGCATCAACGCCGCCATCACTGACCAGCTCGGCAAACTGGAGCACGTGATGCTGGCGGGTTTCACCCATGAGCCGGTGGTGCAGCTCTCGGAAAGGCTGCGCGAACTCGCCCCCGCCGGACTGGGGCACTGCTTCTACGGTTCGGACGGCGCATCGGCCACCGAGATCGCCCTGAAGATGAGCGCCCACTATTGGCGCAACAACGGCAAACCCCACAAGGCACAGTTCATCAGCCTGCAGAACAGCTACCACGGCGAGACCCTGGGGGCCCTGTCGGTGACCGATGTCGCACTGTTCCGCGACGCTTATGGCGCGTTGATCAAACAGAACTCCACCGTGCCCAGCCCGGATTGGCGCGCAGCCAAAAACGGAGAAAGTGCGGAGAGTTTCGCCCTGCGTTGCGCAGATGCGCTCGAAGCGCATCTGCAACAGCACCACGAACATATCGCCGCCTTCATCGTCGAGCCACTGATACAGGGCGCAGCGGGCATGGCCATGTATCACCCGGCTTATCTGCGCGCTGCGCGCGCATTATGTTCGCGTCATGGCGTGCATCTCATCGCCGATGAGATCGCTGTAGGGATGGGCAGAACGGGAACCCTGTTCGCCTGCGAACAGGCGAACATCACACCCGATTTCCTGTTGCTTTCAAAAGGTATCACCGGCGGCTACCTGCCGTTGTCGCTGGTGATGACTACCGACGACATCTACCAGGCCTTTTATGCCGACGAGACCGCGCGCGGTTTCCTGCATTCGCATTCTTACACGGGCAACCCGCTGGCCTGCCGTGCCGCGCTCGCTACACTGGACATCTTCGCGCAGGACGATGTGCTCAACAGCAACCGCGACAAGGCGGCCTTATTCAACCGCATCGCACAACCGTTGCAGGAACACCCCAAGGTGCGGAACTTCCGCAACACCGGCATGGTCTGGGCATTCGAAGTGGAGACACCGCACGCCGATTTTGCGCAGCGCTGTTTCAGCCTCGGACTGCAGCACGAATTGTTGTTACGCCCGATGGGCAACACGGTATATTTCATGCCGCCTTACATCATCACCGAAGAGGAAATGCAGATGCTGGTCACACGCACCCTGACCATCATCGAAACGTTGTCATGAGGTTTCCCGCTTTATTGCTCGCCCTGTGTTGCCTGACCGACGCCCATGCTGCGCCGCTGCCCGCATCCGTCCGGCAGGAGCTGAAGAAACTGAATATCCCGCAATCCAGCATCGGCGTCGAAGTGATCGAGGTGGGCAAACGCACGCCTCTCATCAGCATCAACACGCAACGCCCGATGAACCCGGCTTCCACCATGAAGCTGCTCACTACTTATGCCGCGCTCGACCTGCTCGGCGCCGCCTACACCTGGAAGACGGAAGCCTGGATCGACGGTGAACTGAAAGACGGCGTACTCAACGGCAACCTGATCCTCAAAGGTTATGGCGACCCGAAATTCACCATCGAACAATTCTGGCTATGGTTGAGCGAACTGCGCGCACGCGGCCTGCGCGAGATACACGGCGACCTTATACTGGATCGCAGTTACTACAACCTGCCCGCATACGATCCTTCCGAGTTCGACAACGATCCGGTGCGCGCCTACAACGTGGGTCCCGATGCGCTGCTGATCAACTTCAACACCCTGCGCTTGCGTTACATGCCGGACGGTGCCGGACTGCGCGTCGTCAGCGAACCGCCGCTCGACGGCGTGCTGCTGGACAACCGGCTTGCGCCCAATGGCGAGACGGTGAACTGCGACAACTGGGATGATTTGTTCTCAGTGCAACCGAATGGCGACAGCGTCGTACTGCAAGGCGATTACCCCACCGAATGCGGCGAACGCGAGCAGAACCTCAGCGTGATGCCGCACACCCGTTATGTGGGCGCTGTGTTCCGTTCGGTCTGGAAAAACCTGGGCGGCACACTGCAAGGCAAAGAGCGCGACGACATGATCGACAGCAATGCCAGGCTGTTCTCCACGCACCATTCCGAACCTTTGAGCGCCATCATTCGCGACATCAACAAGTTCAGCAACAACGTCATGGCAAGGCAACTGTTCCTGACGCTGGGCGAGACCCTGCCCGATCCTTTCGACAGCGAGCTGACATCGGAGAACACGCAAGCTCAAAACGCCGCGTCTCCTCAATCCGCTTTTTCCGGAAAAGAAGAACGGACAGGTCGCATGAGCATAAAGCGCAGTGTGCTGACCATGCAGACCTGGCTGGAACGCAATCACCTGCGCTTTTCTGAAGTGGTACTGGAAAACGGCGCCGGACTTTCGCGTAAGGAACGCATCAGTACCGCACACATGGCACAGCTACTGCAGCATGCTTCCGACCATCCGTTGAGTGCCGAGCTGCAAGCGTCATTGCCTATTCTCGGCGTGGATGGCTCGGTGAGAAAACGCCTCAAGGAAAGCACGGCCGCCAGCCATGCCCACCTCAAGACCGGCACACTGGAGGGCGTGAAGACCATCGCCGGTTATGTGCGTTCAAAGAGTGGCAAAGAGTGGATCGTCGTGTTCTTCATCAACCACTACAACGCCCAACGCGGACAGGGTGCGCAGGACGCGCTGATCGAGTGGGTGCAGCATCGGCACTGATCACTTCGGGGCTTGCGTTTCACCATACATAGATCGTTATATAGGCCGTTTGGCATATTGTTTGGCCATGGAATGGCGGATAGTATCCACTCGCTCAGTAGACTTTACTGAGCGCTTTTTTTGGAAAGTTTTTGTCCAATTTTAAGAAGGAAAAAAATGAAGAACGTCGCTTCTGCGTTGTTATTGTCCGCTGCAATTTCCACTCCCGTTTTTGCAGCAGATCAAGGTTTCTATGTTGCTGTCGATGTGGGTCCAGCCATTTACAGCGGCGCCAAAAGTCAGTTTTCGTCCACTAACTTTGCCGATCCCAGCGCTATCACCCTCGGTGGCGGCTATCACTTCAATCAAAATGTGGGCGTGGAGGCCAACTACTCCGTCTTGACGGATTCGACCATCACCACCTATTTCTTGTTTGGTGGAACGGTAACGCAGACATTGAAGGCTTCTTCTCTCCAGGTTGCCGCGGTGGGCACTCTTCCGCTCGGCGAAAAATTTGAACTGTTCGGCAAACTGGGCTTGGCCAACACCACAATTGACTACACGGCCACTCCCACTGGTCTTGTTCCAGCAGGTATTACCCAAACCGCGAGCGCTAGCAAGACCAACCCGATGTTTGCCATTGGCGGTCAGTTCAACTTCAACAAGCACTTCAGCCTCCGTGTGCAGTACAGAGACCTGGGTAAGGTCCAATTGCCCGGCTTGTTTTACGGAGGAGTGAGCGCACCCAATATCGGCGTGAAAATCATCTCCGTGGGTGGCGTTTACAACTTCTAATTTGAAGTTGCCCTAATAAAAACCGGGACAAGCCCCGGTTTTTATTGCCTCATGCCGCGAAAATCACAACCCCAGCTCGCCCCACATCGCATCCACCTTCGCCTTAACGGCAGCATCCATCACTATAGGCGTGCCCCACTCGCGCTGCGTCTCGCCCGGCCATTTGTTGGTCGCATCCAGCCCCATCTTGCCGCCCAGGCCCGACACCGGACTGGCGAAATCGAGATAGTCGATCGGCGTGTTCTCCACCAGCAGCGTGTCGCGCACCGGGTCCATGCGCGTGGTGATCGCCCACATGACTTCTTTCCAGTCGCGCACGTCGATGTCGTCGTCCACCACGATGATGAACTTGGTGTACATGAACTGGCGCAGGAAACTCCAGATGCCGAACATCACGCGCTTGGCGTGCCCGGCATATTGCTTTTTGATGCTGACCACCGCCATGCGGTAGCTGCAACCTTCCGGCGGCAGATAGAAATCGGCGATCTCGGGAAATTGTTTTTGCAGCAGCGGCACGAACACTTCGTTCAGCGCCACGCCCAGCATCGCCGGTTCGTCGGGCGGCTTGCCGGTGTAGGTGGAGTGGTAGATCGGATTGCGAGCGCATGGTGATGCGCTCGATGGTGAACACCGGGAATTTGTCCTGCTCGTTGTAGTAACCGGTGTGGTCGCCGTACGGGCCTTCCAGCGCCATCTCGCCCGGATGGATGACGCCTTCCAGCACGATCTCGGCGGAAGCGGGCACTTGCAGATCGCTGCCGATGCACTTCACCAGTTCGGTCTTGCTGCCGCGCAACAAACCGGCGAACTGGTATTCGGACAGAGAGTCCGGTACCGGCGTGACCGCACCGAGGATGGTCGCCGGATCGGCACCGATCACCACCGCAACCGGGAACGGCTGCCCTGGATTCTTTTCGCAATGGTCGCGAAAATCCAGCGCGCCGCCGCGATGCGCCAGCCAGCGCATGATGACCTTGTTCGGCGCAATGCACCTGCTGGCGATAGATGCCGAGATTCTGGCGCGGCTTGTTCGGCCCGCGCGTGACCACCAGCCCCCAGGTGATGAGCGGCGCCACATCGCCCGGCCAGCAGTGCTGGATCGGCAGCCTGGACAGATCGACGTCTTTGCCTTCCCACACGATCTCCTGACACGGTGCAGAAGACAGCACTTTGGGCGACATGGTGAGCACCTGCTTCAGTATGGGCCACTTCTCCCACGCGTCCTTCAGGCCCTTGGGCGGCTCCGGTTCCTTCAGGTAAGCGAGCAGCTTGCCCACTTCGCGCAAGGCGCCGATATTCTCCTCGCCCATGCCCAGCGCCACACGGCGCGGCGTGCCGAACAGGTTGGCGAGCACGGGCATCTTGTGCCCGACCACATTCTCGAACAGCACCGCCGGACCTTGCGCGCGCAGCACGCGATCGCAGATCTCGGTCATCTCCAGATGCGTGGAGACCGGCGCGGTCACGCGCTTGAGTTCGCCCATCTTTTCCAGTTGGGCCATGAAGTCGCGCAGGTCGTGATATTTCATCAGTAGAACCTTGTAAAAGTTGTATTGGAGCGTCGCGAGCGCAGGCAGAACGCGGCGCGAAAGGGCGAAAAAGCGGAGTTTACAGATTGGTAAATGAGCATTTTGAGCCTTTGAGCAACAAAGTTATGCCAAGCGCAGCAGCTTCAATAGAACTTTTCCTCGCCTTCGGGGCGTGTCTTGAACCGCTTGTGCAACCAGAAATACTGTTCCGGCATCTCGCGCACGCGATCCTCGATGAAGGCATTCATACGGCGCGCATCGGCGATGTCGTCGCCGCTCGGGTAGTTATCCCACGCTGGGTAGAAAGTCAGCACATAACCTGCGCTGCCGGGCAACACGCGCGTGATGCTGGGCACGACTTTCGCGCCGGTCATCTGCGCGATGCGCGGCACCGAGGTCATGGTCGCGGCGGGCACGCCGAAAAACGGGATGAACGCGCCGTCCTTGACGCCCTGATCCTGATCCGGCGGATAGATGAATGGCAGTCCTTTCTTCATTCCCTTGAGGATGGGACGCAGCCCTTCCTGCCGTGCATAGAGATATTGATTGCGGAAGCGCGCGCGCTTCTTCAGCAACAGGTCGGTCAGGTACAGATTCTTCTGCTTGGAGTACATGCACACGGTGTCGACCTGCTGCGCGATCCATTGCCCGCCGGTATCCATGCCGACGAAATGCGGAGTAAGCAGGATCATCGGCTGCCCTTTCACGGATTCGAAATGCTCGACCCCCTCGACACGGATCAGCGAATTGATGCGATCCGCACTCGACCACCAAACGATGCTGCGCTCGACCAGCCCGCGCATGAACATCTGGAAGTGCGCGCGCAGCAACTTCTTGCGTGCAGCCTCATCCATGTCGGGGAAACACAGCTTGAGATTGATGTCGCCCACCCGGCGTCGTTCGGCGGCAAGCGGGTAGGCAAGCATACCGAGTCCGTTGCCGATGGCGACGATGAGGCGGAACGGCAGAAAATGGATCAACCAGAAAACGAATACGCCGAGACGAGTCAGCATCACTGCTCCTTGCTTGCATCCGGCGGCAACGCGCCGCGCGGAACTTTGTAACGGTTGTAACTCCATAGATATTGCTCGGGGTGATTGCGTATCACCATCTCCAATGCGGCATTCATCTGCCGCGGAATGGAGCTGGCGGCATCGAAAGACAACGGGGTGAAATGCAGCGCATAACCCGAGCCCTGCGGTAAACGTTCGCTGTGGCACATCACCACTGCCGCACCGCCGGATTCGACGAGCCGCCCGATCAAGGTCATGGTGTAAGCGGGGCGACCGAAGAAGGGCGCCCACTCGCCTTCACCGTTACCCGGTACCTGGTCCGGCAACACGCCGATGATCTCGCCGCGCTTGAGTGCCTTGAGCAACTGGCGCACACCGCCCAGATCGGTCGGTGCCAATTTCATCTGTCCACGCTCGCGCCCCTCATGCATCAGCGTATCCAGAAACTTCCAGCGCGGTACCCGATACATGCAAGTCATCGGCAGGTGTGCCGCAATGTACAGGCCGATGACCTCAAAGCAGCCGATGTGCGGCGTCAGCACGATCACCCCCTTGCCCTGCGCACGTGCCGCCTCGAAGTGCTCCCAGCCATAACAGTGTTTGACGCTGGCGACGACTTGTTTGAACGGCCGCCGCCACACCCAGGGCAATTCCAACACCCCCTTGCCCATTTCACGGATATTGGTGTGCAACAACTTGCGCGCTTCGGCTCCCGAGCGTGCCAGTCCCGCCTTATGCAGATTCTCGCGTAAACGCGCGGCATAACGCCCGGAGGAGAGATAGGTCACCCAGCCGAGCAGCGAGCCGATCCGGTGCAGTACCGATAGCGGCAAGCGCGCTAACACATCAAACAGAATAACCATTCAAGAAAAACCCATTAAATCGTCAAGGCGGGGATTTGCTATACTGCGCGCCCATTTCAAATCAAAGCAGCAAGCGGAGAGCCATGAGCGAATATTTCTTCACATCCGAATCCGTGTCCGAGGGCCATCCGGACAAGGTAGCAGACCAGATTTCCGACGCCATCGTGGACGCGATTCTAGCGCAGGACAAACATTCACGCATCGCAGCTGAAACTCTGTGCAACACCGGCTTGGTCGTTTTGGCCGGCGAGATCACCACTTCTGCCAACGTCGACTACATCCAGGTCGCACGTGACACCATCAAACGCATCGGCTACGACAACACAGAATACGGTATCGACTACAAGGGCTGCGCCGTGCTGGTCGCTTACGACAAGCAAAGCCCGGACATCGCGCAGGGCGTGAACAAGGCCTACGACGACGGCCTCGACCAGGGCGCAGGCGACCAGGGCCTGATGTTCGGTTACGCCTGCCGCGAAACAGATACCTTGATGCCGCTGCCGATCTACCTGTCGCACCGCATCGTCGAGCGCCAGGCGCAACTGCGCCACGACGGCCGCCTGAACTGGCTGCGTCCGGATGCGAAGTCGCAGGTCACCATCAAGTACGTCGACGGCAAGCCGTACGCCATCGACACCGTTGTGCTGTCCACCCAGCACGCACCCGAGATGACACTGGAAGACATTCGTGAAGCCGCCATCGAAGAGATCATCAAGCCCGTGTTGCCGAAGGAACTCATCAAGGGCGAGATCAAATATCTGGTGAACCCGACCGGCCGTTTCGTCATCGGCGGCCCGCAGGGCGACTGCGGCCTGACCGGACGCAAGATCATCGTCGACACCTACGGCGGTGCAGCCCCGCACGGCGGCGGCGCGTTCTCCGGCAAGGATCCATCCAAGGTCGACCGTTCCGCTGCCTACGCTGGACGTTATGTGGCGAAGAACATCGTCGCTGCCGGCCTGGCCGACAAGTGCCTGGTGCAGGTCAGCTACGCCATCGGCGTGGCGCAACCTACCAGCATCATGGTCACCACCTACGGCACGGGCAAGATCTCCGACGAGAAGATCACTGAGCTGGTGAAGCGCCATTTCGACCTGCGTCCGAAAGGCATCGTGCAGATGCTCGACCTGCTGCGTCCGATCTACCAGAAGACCGCGGCCTATGGCCACTTTGGCCGCGAAGAGCCAGAGTTCAAGTGGGAAAGCACAGATAAGGCGGCAGCTCTGCGAGCTGACGCTGGCCTGTAATGCCACGCCGAAGGCGCTGATCTGTGCTTCGGCGCAGCTCATATCCGCGACAGCGGATGTGAAGGATGCGAAGCATCCGTGCCATAGCCAAAGTACCGATTAGCAGGACTGTAATTCGTACCACCCATCCCGCCGAGGGGCGCTGCAGCAGTCACCGTTTGGTGAATCTGTCAGGCTCGGCGAGGATGGATCAACATGTAGCAACGGCGCCCATTCATTTTTTATCGTGAATGGAGAGCATCATGTCTAAAGACTACGTCATCGCCGACATCAACCTGGCCTCGTGGGGCCGCAAAGAGATCGCCATCGCCGAGACCGAAATGCCCGGCCTGATGGCCATCCGCGCAGAATTCGCCAAGACTCAACCGCTGAAGGGCGCGCGCATCACCGGTTCGCTGCACATGACCATCCAGACCGCCGTGCTGATCGAGACGCTGAAGGCACTCGGTGCGGAAGTGCGCTGGGCCTCGTGCAACATCTTCTCCACGCAGGACCACGCTGCCGCTGCCATCGCTGCGGGCGGCACACCGGTGTTCGCCGTCAAGGGCGAAACGCTGACCGAATACTGGGACTACACCCACCGCATCTTCGAATGGGCGGACGGCGGCTTGTCCAACATGATCCTGGACGACGGCGGCGACGCAACTTTGCTGCTGCACCTGGGCGCACGCGCCGAGAAAGACGCATCGCTGCATCAGCAAGCCGGGTTCTGAAGAAGAAACCTGCCTGTTCGCATCGATCAAGGCCAAGCTGGCACAAGACAAGACCTGGTACTCCAAGCGTCTCGCTGCCGATCAAGGGCGTGACCGAAGAGACCACCACCGGCGTGCATCGCCTGTACCAGATGCACGCAGCGCGGCGAACTCAAGTTCCCCGGCATCAACGTCAACGACTCCGTCACCAAGTCCAAGTTCGACAACCTGTACGGCTGCCGCGAATCGCTGGTGGACGGCATCAAGCGCGCCACCGACGTGATGATCGCGGGCAAGATCGCGGTGATCTGCGGCTACGGCGACGTGGGCAAGGGTTCGGCACAAGCCATGCGTGCGCTGTCCGCACAGGTCTGGGTCACCGAGATCGACCCGATCTGCGCACTGCAGGCCGCGATGGAAGGCTACCGCGTCGTGACCATGGAATACGCTGCCGACAAGGCCGACATCTTCGTCACCACCACCGGCAACTTCCACGTCATCACCCATGACCACATGGTGAAGATGAAGAACAACGCCATCGTGTGCAACATCGGCCACTTCGACAACGAGATCGACGTCGCCTCGCTGGAAAAATACCAGTGGGAAGAGATCAAGCCGCAAGTCGACCACGTCATCTTCCCGGACGGCAAGCGCATCATCCTGCTGGCCAAGGGTCGCCTGGTGAACCTGGGCTGCGGTACCGGCCATCCGTCCTACGTGATGTCGTCCTCCTTCGCCAACCAGACCATCGCCCAGATCGAACTGTGGACTGAAGCGCAGAAGGGCAGCAACAAGTACCCGATCGGCGTGTATACACTGCCCAAGCATCTGGACGAGAAGGTCGCGCGTCTGCAACTGAAGACGCTGAACGCGCAACTGTCCGAGCTGACCGACCAGCAGGCCGCCTACATCAACGTGCCGAAGCAAGGACCGTACAAGTCCGAGCACTACCGCTACTAAGCGGCCGGTTGCGGGTATGATGACGAGGGGCGGACATCGGGTTCGCCCCTCTTAACTTGTTAAACGAAAAATGCTGTTACGACTGCTACTCATCTGGACATTGAATTCGCTGGCGTTGATCGCCGTGGCGAACTTCGTGCCGGGCATCCATGTCGACGGGTTCATGGCTGCGTTCATCGCCGCCTTCATCCTCGGTCTCGTCAACACGCTCATCCGCCCGATCTTTCTAGTGCTGACCTTGCCGGTTACCGTGATCACGTTGGGGCTGTTCATCTTCGTCATCAACGGATTGATGTTCTGGTTCGCTGGCTCCATCCTGCGCGGGTTCGTGGTCGATAGCTTCTGGAGCGGCGTGTTGGGCGCCGTTTTGTACAGCATATTTTCCTGGGCGCTGAGTTCAGCTGCCACACAACTACTGGTGAGAAAACATGAGCAACCCAAAGACACCGATCAGTTTTGAATTCTTCCCGCCGCAGACGCCGGAAGGCGTAGAGAAACTGGCAGCCGCACGCCAGCGCCTGGCTGCCGTCAAACCGGAATTCTTCTCCGTCACCTTCGGCGCGGGCGGTTCCACGCAAGACCGCACGCTGGAAACCATCAAGCAGATCCATGCCGAAGGCCGTTGTGCCGCACCGCATCTGTCCTGCGTCGGTGGAACCCGCGACAACATCCGCGCACTGCTGTTCGCTTACAAGGAGATGGGCATCAAGCGCATCGTCGCCTTGCGCGGCGACCTGCCTTCCGGCATGGGCAGCATCGGCGAGTTCCAGTATGCGAACGAACTGGTGTCGTTCATCCGCGCCGAGACCGGCGAGCATTTCCACATCGAAGTGGCCGCCTATCCGGAGTTCCATCCGCAGGCGAAGTCCGCGCGCGACGACATGCTCAACTTCAAGCGAAAGATGAACGCGGGCGCCAACTCGGCCATCACGCAGTACTTCTACAACGCCGATGCCTACTTCCGCTTCGTCGAGGAGACGCGCAAGCTCGGCGTCACCGCGCCCATCGTGCCGGGCATCATGCCCATAGCCCGCTTCTCGCAACTGGCGCGCTTCTCGGATGCGTGTGGCGCCGAGATTCCGCGCTGGATGCGCAAGACGCTGGAAGGCTACGGCGATGACAACGAATCGGTGCAGGCTTTCGGCCTCGATGTGGTCACGCAACTGTGCGAAAAACTCATCGCGGGCGGCGCGCCGGGGCTGCACTTCTACACCCTGAACCAGGCCAATGCCTCGCTGGAGATTCTGAAGCGACTGGGTTATCACGCTTAGACTGGACTTATCGGCATATTTCGCAGATTCGCCAACTTTTTGAACTTGTAACGGCTTTTCCTTTCTTAATCGGCCTTAATCTGCAAAGTCTACGTTTTATATGAAAGCACCCGAACTACTACTCCCCGCCGGCACCCTGGAAAAGATGCGCACCGCCTACGCCTACGGCGCGGACGCGGTGTACGCCGGTCAGCCGCGCTACAGCTTGCGTGCGCGCAACAACGAATTCAAGCTGGAAGAGTTGCGCACCGGCATCCAGGAAGCGCACGCGCTGGGCAAGAAGCTGTTCGTCGCCAGCAACCTGATGCCGCACAACGCCAAGGTGAAGACCTACATGGCGGACATGCAGCCGGTCATCGAGATGCAGCCGGACGCACTGATCATGGCCGACCCCGGCCTCATCGCCATGGTGCGCGAGCGCTGGCCGGAGATGCGATGTGCATCTTTCGGTGCAGGCCAATACCGTCAATTATGCCGCGGTGAAATTCTGGAAATCGCTCGGCCTCACACGCGTCATCCTGTCGCGCGAACTGTCGCTGGACGAGATCGAAGAGATACGCCAGCAATGCCCGGACATCGAACTCGAAGTGTTCATCCACGGCGCGCTGTGCATCGCCTATTCCGGCCGCTGCCTGCTGTCCGGCTACTTCAACCACCGCGACGCGAACCAGGGCACCTGCACCAACTCCTGCCGCTGGGATTACAAGGTGGACAACGCGCGAAGAGACGGCACCGGCGACATCCAGAAGATCGACTTCGATTTCGACAAAGCGTTGAGTGATTCCGCCTTATCTGATTGCGGCTCGCAACCGCGCCACCCGCTTGCCGACCGCGTGTATGTCATCTCGCGCCAGGACCATCCGGGCGAACTGATGCCGGTGCTGGAAGACGAGCACGGCACCTACATCATGAACTCCAAGGACCTGCGCGCGGTCGAGCATGTCGAGCGGCTGGTGAAGATAGGCGTGGATTCGCTCAAGGTGGAAGGCCGCACCAAGTCCATCTACTACGTGGCACGCACCGCACAGGTGTATCGCCAAGCCATCGACGATGCCGTAAAAGGCCGTCCGTTCGACCTCAAGCTGCTGGGTGCACTGGACGCTCTGGCGAACCGCGGCTACACCGACGGCTTCTACGAACGCCACCACACCCACGAGCAGCAGAACTACATGCGCGGCCACTCCGAGAGTTTCCGCCAGCAATATGTCGGCGACATCGTGGCCTGTGCGAACGGCATGGCCGAGATCGACGTGAAGAATCGCTTTAGTGTCGGCGACAAACTGGAGATCATCCACCCCTCAGGCAACTCCATCATCGAAGTGAAAGAAATGAAGAACCTGGAAGGCCAAGCGATCACAGTCGCACCGGGCAGCGGGCATCGCGTGCAGATACCGCTGCGGGGTGAGTTTGCGAAGGGCATGGTGGCGAGGTTCATTTAGCTGACCTTATTCCAAAGAATGCGGTACTCACCAGGGCTGCGCAATGGAGAAACTTATTCAATCACCTATTTCGATATTTCTATTAGGTGTCGTTTCTAGTGGCCCCTTCTTTGGAATTTACATGTATTTCACCTGTAATATCTACCCAACCGCCCCCCGATCCTTGAGAGGAGAAGCACGATGAACTGGAAGAACACTGCAAGCCGTTATGGATCGCTTTCCATCGGCATCCACTGGTTGATGTTCCTGTTGTTCATTGCGGTGTATGCCACCATCGAACTGCGTGAATTGTTCGAGAAAGGCAGCGATCCGCGCGAGATGTTGAAGACCTGGCACTTCATGCTGGGCATGCTGATCTTCGTAATGGTCGCGCTGCGCTTGGCGGCGCGCCTGACCGGCCCCACGCCCGGTATCAAGCCGGAACCGCCGAGCTGGCTGCAGATATCCGCCCAATTGATGCATCTTTCGCTCTACCTGCTGATGGTCGTCATGCCGCTGACGGGCTGGCTGCTGCTGAGTGCGACCGGCAAGCCGGTCCCGTTCTTCTTCGGGCTGGAGCTGCCCACGCTGATCGGCGAAAACAAGGACCTCGCAAAGTCGCTCAAGGAAGTGCACGAGTTCGTCGGCACTGTGGGGTACTACCTCATCGGCCTGCATGCGGCGGCAGCCTTGTATCACCACTACATCAAGCACGACAACACACTGACGCGGATGCTCCCCGAACGCGACTGACTGTGCTCTGTTTCCGCCGCATGGCGCGGCGGAAAACCATAGTGTGCGAGTCATCTAATCGCGCATTCTGCCTGCGGTGAGCTTTCGGTACAGAAAGCGCTCTGCTACCATCTCCTCACCAACGTCACACAAGATCGTTATGAGTTTGACCGGCTCCGTGGGCAGAAAACTAGGCGTGCTGATCACCAGCGTGCTGACGGTCACTTTTGTTCTGACGGCAGTGTGGTTCAACGATCTCGCGCACCGCAATCTCGAAAAATTCCTGCACCAGCAAGCGCACATGCTCTATCAGCAGATCGTGCTCATGCGCCACTGGAACGCCTCCTACGGCGGTGTTTATGTACGGAAGATGCCCGGCATGGAGACCAACCGCTATCTGTACGAGGTGGGACCGGGCAACGGCGAGAAAAGCACGGTCGTGCCGGAGATCACCGACACCAAGGGCAATGTTTACACGCTGAAGAACCCGGCGCTGATGAGCAGCGAGCTGTCCGAGCTGACAGCGAAGAATGCGGATATCCGTTTTCACCTGACCAGTCTGAAGACGGTCAATCCGAACAATGCGCCCGATGCTTTCGAGGCGCGCAGCCTGAAGCAGTTCGAGTCGGGCTTGCAGGAAACATCCGAGTTCAGCCAGCAAGACGGAAAGCATTATTACCGCTTCATGGCGCCGTTATATATCGAGGAAAGCTGTCTGCGCTGCCACGGTTTTCAGGGATACAAAATCGGCGAGGTGCGCGGCGGGATCAGCCTGACCCTGCCGATGGACAGCGAACTGGAACTGCTGGCATCCGGCCAATACCGTTTCATCACTACCGCCGTGATCCTGCTGGTGCTGGTCATCGCCACCATCATCCTGGGTTCGCGCTATGTGGTGACCCGCCCGTTGCGCATCCTGCAGCGTTACGCCAGCAACATGGGATCGCTGCAGCAGTTGCCGGACTATCTGATCGCGCGTCGCGACGAGATCGGCTTGCTGGCACAGGAACTGACCAGCGCGAATACCGCGCTGCTGGATCAACGCGAACAAACCAGCCAGCGCACCACACAGCTGGAACAGGACAGCCGCACGGACGCCCTGACCGGCCTGCATAACCGGCGCCATCTGTTCTCGGAAGGGATACGTTTGTACGAGCGCTGGCGCCATGCCGGGACCAGCATCGCCCTGCTGATGATCGATATCGATCACTTCAAGCAGATCAACGATAGATATGGACATCAAGTCGGCGACGATGTGCTGGCAGAGATCGCGCGCATACTGAAACAGCAATGCCGCCCGTACGACCTGGTCGCGCGCTATGGCGGCGAGGAATTCGTGGTGATGCTGGAGGCCTCTGCCGGCAGCGGGGTCCGCACAGCCCAGCGGATACGCCAGAGCATCATCGAGAGCGCATTCAAGTCGGAAAATAGAGAACTGCGCGTCACCGTGAGCATCGGCGTCGTCGAGGGAAGCAATCTGGGAGATTTCGATTCGGTTCTGCGCAAAGCGGATGAGGCGCTGTATCAGGCCAAAGAATCCGGGCGCAACCGCATCGTCACCCACGTCGAAACCGAGTTGTGATCGCCTGCTCATACCCGGGGCGTGGACATCAACGCTAAATGCCGAGATTATCTATAATTCGTTTACAAGCAACACCGATGCGAATCGGGGAACATCAGGAAGGTCATGCAGCTGAATCTCAGGACATTGGGCGTAATCGCAATATGGTGCACATTGGCGGCTGCGCTGTTTTATTTCTTCAACACAAAGGTCAACCCAAATACCGCCGAGACATTGGGCCAAGGCACGCAGGTTGAGCTGAAGCGCGACCTCAGCGGACATTATCGCGCAGAAGCCTTCATCAACGGAGTGAAGACCCCGGTTCTGGTCGACACCGGGGCGACGGATGTCTCCATTTCGCGCAGGCTGGCCAATAAACTGGGCATCCAGAGCAATGCTGCAACTCGCACCCAGACAGCCAATGGCGAGGCAGTGGTGTACATGACACGTTTGGCCAGCGTGAAGCTGGGCGGGATAGAAGCCAGGGATGTGGCCGCAATTATCGCGAACGACCTGGGGGAGGACATGCTGCTCGGCATGTCGTTCCTGAACAGAATGGACGTGCGGCTGTACAAAGGCACCATGACCATATGCACCATCGACAACTAAGCAGACTGGAAATCGCATGATCTTTTCTTCGCTCTCCCAATCCCACCGCTACGCCGCGCTGCATCCTCTGTTCCCGCGCGCGTTCGACTACATCCGCAACACCGACCTGCACGCACTCGCACCGGGGCGCTACAACATCGTCGGCGACGATCTGATCGCCATCGTGGAACAGGTGCCTGCACGCACGCGCGAGATGGCGCGGCCGGAAGCGCACCGGCGCTACATCGACATCCAGTTGGTGTTGCAGGGTGATGAACAGATGGGCTGGAAGCCGCTGGAGGATTGCCTGAACCCGGTGAGCGAGCACAGCATGGAGAAGGACATCCGCTTCTTCCACGATGCGCCAGCATCGTGGGTGGCGGTGCCACCCGATCATTTCTGCATCTTCTTCCCGGAGGATGCGCATGCGCCGCTGGTAGGCAGCGGAACGATACGCA
This sequence comes from uncultured beta proteobacterium, assembly GCA_963715005.1. Lineage (GTDB taxonomy): Bacteria > Pseudomonadota > Gammaproteobacteria > Burkholderiales > Gallionellaceae > Sideroxyarcus. The sequence goes on from CAVQQO010000001.1 coordinate 409,184, forward strand.
AGGTGATCTTCAAGGTGGCCGTCACCCCGAGCGGGGACTAGCCATGCCCCGCCGCAGACGGGCGGGGCGGTACATCATTTCTTCGGTACGACAGCTTCCTTGGACTTGGCTGCGGGCTTGGCCGCAGAAGGCTTCAGCTTCTTCACCGGCTGGGCGGGTTTTTCCCATTCCAGGCGGTCGACTCTTTCTTTCAGCTTCTTGATCTGTTCATCCTTCTCGGCCAGTTGCGCTGCCTGCGTTTCCAGTTGCTTCGCTTTTTCAGCCAACTGCTGATCCTTCGCGGTCAGTTCGCCCTGTGCCTGTTTGATCCCTTCGTTGGCCGCCTTCATGCGCGCATCGAAATCCTGCGCGGCGGCCGCATTGGCTTCTGCCCCCGGTCGCGTACTGGCAGCGCGCTTGATCTCCTCCACTTGTTTTTCCAGCGCTCGATCGCGCAGGTCTTTTAGGCCCAATGCGGTGGCGATACTCTGCAGGCGCTCTTCTTCCTGCAGCACGATCTTTTCCACGGAGATCTTGTCTGTGGCAGATGGTTTGCTCTCGGCCTGAACACCCACTTGCGCGCCGGTCGTACCGCCAGTCGCACTGCTCGTCGCTGCTCCGCTTATCGCTGCGCCGCCGCCGACGCTCACCCGCAGTTGCGTCTGCAGCACGGCCACACGCTCATTGACTTGTTGTGCATGACGCGCGGCGAACAGCGCTTCTGCGCCCAGACGTTGCACCAGTGCCTTGTCGTGGTGCGCAGCGGCGATCTGCGTCTTGGCTTCCTGATACACGCGCAAGGCCTCGGCATAGGTCAGCGGTGCTTGCTTGTCGGCATTCTTCTTTTTGCTGTCGGCGTTGATGGTTTCGCTCTCGCGCAACGCACCTTCCTGCACGGCCCGGATCACCAGATCCAGCATGTCCCTGAGCAGGGCTTCCTTATCCTTGTCGATGTTGTCCGCCCGTTCCCGTTCCACCTTTTCGATGAGCCCGGAGAAGTCGCCCATCACCCGCGCATATTCTTTTGGCAGCAGCTTGCCTGCATTGTGCTCATCCAGTTGCGCCTTATATTCCAGCTCTTTGGCAAAGCGATACTGCACGATCGCCATCACCGCACGGCCTTTTTCCAGGATGGCATCACCCTTGGCCGCGATGTTCACCAGCTCTTCCTTGGATTTCTTGCCCAGCGCGCCCTGGCATTCGCTCAGGACCTGCGCTGCCTCGTTGAAATAGTGTGGCGCCAGAAATGGCATGTTGGCGCTCTTGGCTTCGTTGAGGTTCTTCTCCAGCGCGGTCACCACTGCCAGATCGGAAAGGTCGTTGTATTTTGCGACGTGCTCCGCAGAGACCTGAATGTTGGTACTCACCGGCGCCGCACACCCCGCCATGAGTGCCACGAACAGAACACCAGTCATACGAATTTGCCAAGAGCTCATCTGTTTACTCCAAATCAGGGTTTAAAAAACGCAGCATACGACCGCGCATGAATGGATCAGGTTCCGTAATCAACCTTCGTGATCGAAAGCGATATCGCCCTCGGCCACCGCATCGCCCAACTTCAGGTTCGCAAAATCGAACAGTTGCGTATCCAGCAGGTGTGACGGCTTGACGTTCTGCATCGCGGTGAAGATGGTCTGGCTGCGTCCCGGATACTGGCGCTCCCAGTTGGTCAGCATCTCCTTGATGTTCTGCCGCTGCAGGTTCTCCTGCGAGCCGCACAGGTTGCACGGGATGATGGGGAACTCCATGCCGCGAGCATAGCGGGCGATGTCCTTCTCTGCACAATAGGCCAGCGGGCGGATGACGATATGGTCGCCCTTGTCGGTGACCAGTTTGGGCGGCATCGCCTTCAGCTTGCCGCCGAAGAACATGTTGAGGAACAGCGTCTCCACCATGTCGTCGCGATGGTGCCCCAGCGCGATCTTGTTCGCACCCAGTTCGCCCGCCACCTTGTAGATGATGCCGCGCCGCAGGCGCGAGCACAGCGAGCAGGTGGTCTTGCCCTCGGGAATCTTCTCTTTCACGATGGAGTAGGTGTCCTGCGTCTCAATGTGAAAATCCACGCCGATGCTCTTCAGATAGTTCGGCAACACCTCTTCCGGGAAACCCGGTTGCTTCTGGTCGAGGTTCATCGCCACGACCTTGAAATCGATGGGTGCGCGCTTGCGCAGCGTCAGCAGGATATCGAGCAGGGTGTAGGAATCCTTGCCGCCGGACAGGCACACCATCACGGTGTCGCCGTCCTCGATCATGTTGAAGTCGCCGATGGCTTTGCCCACCTGATGCTCCAGCCGCCCCTTGAGACGATTGAAGTTGGTGGAGTGATGCTCGAAGTGGATGGGCTGGATGATGTCGTTCATGCTTGTTTCAAAAAAGAATCGTTCAAAGGTTGATGCTGCGGCCGCCATCGACTGCGATGACCTGCCCGGTGATGTAAGGTGCGTCGGCGATCAGGAATTGCACTGTCCTGGCGATGTCCTCCGGCTCGCCCTCGCGCTTTAGCAAGGTATGCGCGACGATCTTGCGGCGCTGTTCTTCGTCTTGCCAAGCTGCATTTTCCGGCCACAGGCTGACGCCGGGAGCGACCCCGTTCACGCGCACCTGCGGCGCCAGTTCCTGCGCCAGCGCTCTGGTCAATCCGGCCAAGCCGGACTTGGCGATGTTGTACAGCAGATGTCCCCGCATCGGGAAGTCGGCATGGATATCGACGATGTTGACGATGCAACCGTGGCGCCGGCGCAACTCTGCCGCTGCCGCCTGCGCCAGGAACACCGGCGCTTTCAGGTTGGTGCCGAGCAGGTCGTTCCATTGCTGCTCGTCTATTTTATCCAGCGGCGTAGGGTAGAAACTGGAGGCGTTGTTCACCACGGCATCGAGATGCCCGAATTGCCGCACACTCTCTTCGATCACGCCCGGCAACGCCGCCACGTCCAGCAGGTCGGCCTGTATGCCACAAGCCGAGCCGGTGCGCTGCTCGTTCAACTCGGCACGCAAGGCGAATGCTTCATGCGTCGAGCTGCGATAGTGAATGACGATGTTCGCACCCGCCGCGTGCAAGCGGCGACAGATCGCCGCGCCGACGCGCTTCGCCCCGCCTGTCACCAATACCGTTTTGCCTTGCATCTCATTCCCCACTAAACTCAACACACTTGTTGAATTATACCCGACCATGTCCGTCAACCTACCCGCCCCCTCTCCCGAAGCTCTCGCCCATAGCGCACAACTGTGTGAACTCATACGCAATGACATCGCCGCACAAGGCGGCTGGATCCCATTCTCGCGCTTCATGGAACTGGCACTGTATGCGCCGGGCTTGGGCTACTACACCGCCGGCGCACGCAAGTTCGGCGAAGCGGGCGACTTCATCACCGCGCCGGAACTCTCCGCGCTTTTCGGGCGCACCGTGGCAAGACAACTGGTCGAAGTGATGCAGGCCAGCACACCGCACATCCTCGAGCTCGGTGCAGGCAGCGGCAAGCTGGCGCTGGATATCCTCGGCGAACTGGAGAAGCTGGGGGCCTTGCCGGAAAGCTATTCGATCCTCGAAGTGAGCGCCGACCTGCGCGAACGCCAGCAGGCGCTGCTGCGGGAGAAGTTGCCGCACCTCGCCGCGCGCGTGCACTGGCTGGATAACCTGCCGGAAAAGATTTCCGGCGCAGTCATCGGCAACGAGGTGCTGGATGCATTACCCGTACATTTGCTGTATTGGTCCGCAGGAAGCGTCTTCGAGCGTGGCGTGGCAACTCAGGAGGATCGCTTCATCTGGCAGGACAGACTGCCCGAGAATCAGGCGCTGCAGGATATCGCGCAGACCTTCAATGTGCCGGACGACTACCTGACCGAGATATCTCCTGCCGCACGCGGCCTCATCGCCAGCCTGTGCGAACGCATGAGCAAGGGTGCGTTGCTGTTCATCGATTACGGTTTCGGCGCGCGCGAGTATTACCACCCGCAGCGCGCACGCGGCACGCTGATGTGCCACTACCGTCACCACTCGCACGATGATCCGTTCTATCTGCCCGGCTTGCAGGACATCACGGCACACGTGGACTTCACGGCCATCGCTGAAGCCGCCATCGACCACGGCGCACATTTTTTGGGCTATTCCTCGCAGGCGTATTTCCTGCTCAACAACGGGATAACCGATCTGCTCGGCGAGGTCTCGCCGCAAGACGTGAAGGCCTACGCACCGCTTTCCGCACAAGTGCAGAAACTCACCAGCCCGGCCGAGATGGGCGAACTGTTCAAGGTGATCGCACTGGGCAAAGAGATAGACACCCCGCTCCAGGGATTTATGCGCGGCGACCTGTCGCGCATGCTATAGCAAGTCAGCCAGCCGCTCGCGCAGCAGCGGCAGCACCTCTTCCGCGAACCACGGGTTGCGCTTCAGCCACAGCTGATTGCGCGGGCTTGGGTGCGGCAAGGGCAGGAACTCCGGCAGGTAGTCTTGGTAATGACGCACCGTCTCGGTGAGCGTCTTCTGTCTGCGCGCGCCGAGGTAGTACGCCTGGGCATAACTGCCGATGAGCAGCGTGAGCCGGATGTTGGGCAGCGCCGCGCGCAAGCGCGGATGCCACAACGGCGCGCACTCCGGACGCGGCGGCAGGTCGCCGCCAGGGCCCGTGCCGGGATAACAGAATCCGGTGGGAACGATGGCGATACGCTTTTCGTCGTAGAAGGTGTCGCGCGACACCTGCATCCAGTCGCGGAGGCGATCGCCGGAAGGATCGTTCCACGGGATACCGGTCTCGTGCACACGCCGCCCGGGCGCCTGTCCGACCAGCAGGATTTTTGCGCTGGCAGCTGCACTCAGGATAGGTTTGGGCGGGAACGGCAGGTGCGCCTTGCACACCTGACAGGCGCGCACCTCGCGCAGCAGGCTAGTCAGCGATTTTTCCGGCGATGACATGCTCAACGGCCACGATACGCGCCGCCTTGACTGTAATGTTAGAGGTCGGTTTCATAGACAGAAGCGATTTCACCGAACTCCAACTCGGCGGCAGTACGAACAAGAGCCGGATATGCAAACCAATATTGTCTACGGATGGCGTCTTTGACGAATGCCTCGCCGAAAGACTCGGAAAAATGCCGGATCTCCCAAGGTGCTAAGCGATCACGGTCGATTGCCAGAAGCCGGCGACGATGCTTTTTGATAAGACGAACAAATGCACCAAGGTCGCAAATGCCCAACTTGGCAAGCTCGGGAACCAGTTCTTCAAACGAGGCGGAGCCATAGTCGTTGCGCTTGGGCAATAAGCGGGACATGGCCTTGTGAATGAGAGCCCCGGTCAAAGGTCTTTGAGCAATGAGTTGGCGTGCAGGCACGAAATGCATGAGACCTCTAACTTAATGTCTGATAATCTGGCGCAGAATGTCGCCTAATCTGGAGCGCAGTTCCCAGCCCCTGGATTCGCTGAAAAGTGGTTTTTGTAAACACCCCAACCTCGCCAGAAAAAACGACATCGTCGCAGTCGTGCGGACACTACCTGACATCGCGACACAGAACAATATGGTTAGCTATCGCCCCTTGATGACCGCTTCCACCGCCACGATGCGCGCTTCGCGCACTTTATCGGCGATCAGGTTCTTGTCTGCGCAGGCTCGTGCGATGTCTCCCGCATTCACTGCCTGCGCCGCCCGTGCGCATTGCAACATGTATCCGGATTGCGGATAGGCATCGTTTTCATGTCCGGTGCGGCCATGCGCATCGGATTCGCAGGCTTGCAGTATCTGCGCGAAGCGCTCCGGCTTGCGCCACAGGTCACAGCTGTCGAACACTTTCACGATGGTGTCTGCGCGGAGGTCGCGGGCGCGGTGTACATGGCTGTGATACTTCGCCACCAGCAGTGCAAGGTCACGGCATTCGCCCGGCACGCGCAGACGCTCGCCCATCACCTTGAGCAGATCGACGCTGCGCGCCTCGTGGCCGATGTGCCGCGGCAAGGTGTCTTCCGGCGTGGTGGCCTTGCCAAGATCGTGCGTGAGCGCGGCGAAGCGCACCTCCAGCTCGCGCCCATGCTTGGCGGCATCGTCCACCACCAGCAGCGTGTGGATGCCGCAATCGATCTCGGGATGGTAGTGCGCGGGTTGCGGCACGCCGAACAGCGCATCCACTTCCGGCAAGATCTTTTTCAGCGCGCCGCACTCGCGCAGCGTGGTGAAGAAACGCGACGGCTGTTTTTCCATCAGGCCGCGCGCCAGTTCCTGCCACACGCGCTCGGCCACCAGCGCATCCACTTCGCCGTTGTCCACCATAGTCCGCATCAACACCAACGTCTCCGGCGCGAAGCTGAACCCGAAGCGCGCCGCAAAGCGCGCACCGCGCAATATGCGCACCGGGTCTTCGGCGAAGGCAGCGCTCACATGGCGCAGCACGCCCGCCTTCAGATCGGCCTGCCCGCCGTAAGGATCGATCAGATTGCCGTCCGCATCCTGCGCGATGGCGTTGATGGTGAAGTCGCGGCGCAGCAGGTCCTGCTCCAGCGTCACCTCCGGTGTGGCATACACGGTGAAGCCCTTGTAGCCCTGCGCCACCTTGCGTTCGGTGCGCGCCAGCGCATACTCCTCGTGCGTGTCCGGATGCAGGAACACCGGGAAGTCGTTGCCCACCGGCGTGAAGCCGCGCGCCGCCATCTGCTCCGGCGTACTGCCCACCACCACCCAATCGTGATCCTGCACCGGCAGGCCGAGCAGCCTGTCGCGCACCGCGCCGCCGACGCAATACACGGTCAGCCCGTCAAGGTACGTCACGGCGGCCTTTCTGGTTCTTCTCGTTCTTGGCATCAATGGTGCCGAGCCGCTGCTTGAGCGATAACTGCGGTTCGCCGAACAGCTTGGAGTAATACACCGTATTGCTCATCACCTTCTTGACGTAATCGCGCGTCTCGCTGAACGGAATGGTCTCGGCGTAGATCGCGCCTTCCATGGCCCGCGTACCGCGCCATTGGCTCGCCCGCGCCGGACCGGCGTTGTAGGCGGCAGAGGCCAGCACCGGATTGTCGTCGAACTGGTTGGAGACCGTCTTCATGTAATACGTGCCGAGCTTGATGTTCACATCCAGCTGGTGGATAAGGCCCTTGCGATAGCCTTTCATGCCGATCTGCCGGGCCACCCAGCGCGCGGTGTCGGGCATGATCTGCATCAGTCCCGCCGCACCGACTTCGGATCTCGCCTTGGTGGCAAAGCGGCTCTCCTGCCGCATCAGGCCATACACCCATGCCTCTTCCAGACCGTGTTTATGCAGGTTCTCCTGCAGGCTTTCGCGGTACGGCGCGGGATAACGCAGGTTGAAATCGTGCATTTGCACGGTGCGGTCCGCCGCGTTGATGGAGCGGTCGTACATCTCGTTGCGGCGCGCCACCTCCGCGGCCACCAGCAACTGCCGGTCGGTGAAATTGCGCGTCGCCCACGCCCATTCCTTCGCTGCCTCCAGGCGCAGATCCATGCGGTACAGCATCAGCGTGCGCTGTATCGCCGGCTTGGACTGGACGTCCGCGACCTCTGCTTCCGTCGCCTGATAACTCCCGGACACCATGCCCGCACCCGGCCCCGCGCCCAGCTCTTCAGCGGCGAGCTGCCCGTAGAAGTTGTATTCCCGGCTCAGGTCGACGAACAAAACATCGGCATCCGTGGCGCGCCCCATCTTCTTGAGGGCACGCGCCTTCCAATAACGCCACACACCTTCGTTCTGCTGCTGCGGCGACATGGCTTCGATGCTTGCCCATACCTCGTGCCAATCCTGGGTGCGCAAGGCGGCGCGCGTGCGCCAGGCCAGCTGCTGCTCATTCAGCGCCGCATCACCCGCCGCCGCGAACCACGACAGCGCGCGTTCATCCTGCGCATAGGCGCCTTCATATGCCAGCCAGCCGAAGAAATAGCGCTGCTCCGTTTCAGGGAAATACGCGGCGATCTTTTCCCAATGCGCATATGCCATCGGCGGCGAGCGCTTGGCCAGTCGCTGCAAGGCGAACAAGGCCGCCACTCGCCGGCCATCGCTGGCTTTGTCGAATTTTGTCCGCTCCAGGTAATACCGCGGATTGTCGGCCGCCATGCTCAATTCGGCCGCCGGGAAGGCGTGCTCTTTCGGCAGCCGCTTGATCAGTTGTTTGGCCAAGGTCGTGTTGCCGTTCTCCAGAGCCAGCCGCATGCGCTGCCATACATCGGCCTCGACCAGGAAGCCCTCCTTGAAGGCGTCCTCGAACAGCGTCGAGCAGCTTTCCGGCAGGCCGTTGCCGCTGAACCAGAATTTGCGCGATTCGCGCAGCGCCCCTTCCGCATCGGTACGCTGGCGCAGCTGCAACGCATAACACTCCAATTCGTCATCGCCATTCACCAGATGCGGATATTCTTCGGCAAATTCTTCCCAGCGTCCTTGCTTGCCCAGATATTTCAGCCACTCGCCCCGCAACTGGTCCACCACCGGGCTTTCGTCGTTGCGCGCCAGAAACGCCTTGAGCGGCGCGGTGTCCCGCGCCCCCCAGTGCACGCGCAACTCGAAGTAGGTCGCATACGGCTCCAGCGGGGTATCTTTCAGGCGTGCCGCTGCCTGCAACACGCGCGGGACATTGCCGACGCGAAGCGCTTCGCGTGCGGTGAGAAAATCGGACTCGGGAGTCGCCATCGCCAGGACCGGCATCGACAGCAGGACGAACAATATGAATTTCATGCGATGAATCGGGAAATCGACTGCCGGAAGAATATCACAGAGCGCCTTGCGGCAGGGTCGCGCTAACACCCCCGAAGGGGGCGCGGGATAAGGCTTGCAGCGAGGCGACCTCTGCCGCGGGGCGTCCGCCAGCGTGCCGTTTCAGCGCTGTGGTATTGGTAACATCTTTTGCAGGAATGCACATCGATATCCGCGTTCGCCAATTCGATATGACTGTCCGAAATGAAACCGCCGGGGCTATCTCTAGCACCGGCGGTCAAGGATGATTTATTTGCAGGCTAACGCGTCAGGCTGAGGGATAGCGTTGCAGCTTGTGCCGAACACCCGACTGAGCTGATGCATTGCCCGGTAAGTGCAGCGCCATTCACGATGGCATTCATCACGCCAGTCGAATCGTTGATAGCGACACTGACCAGGTAAATGTAATTCGTTGGAGCCACGCCAGAGGCGCTGCAAATGTTGATTTGGCTGGTAGAGCCTGTCCCGTTCGTCAGCGTTATCGTAGGAAGAGGCATGGACACCACACAAGTCGCGGCCACCCCGCTAATCGTGACGGTAGCCGAATCGGCAACCCCTGCCGTCCAGGTACCGTCGTAGTTCGCGGTGCCGCCGTCGCCAAAACAGCCCGATAACAAAGCGATAATGAAAAGCGAAAGACTCAGTTCCAGAAACAAAGCTATTTTGGATTTCATTGCCCGCGCTCCCTGGTTATTTGGACCACAATAGCTTAACTGGCTACGTTTTTGCAATATCTGGAAATGGTGCGCCCGGCGGGAGTCGAACCCACGACCCTTGGCTTCGGAAACCAATACTCTATCCAGCTGAGCTACGGGCGCTTTGGAAGGCGCGCAGTATAGCGTTTTTTGCGGGTTGCTACGCATCCCTGCGAAAATCGGCACCCGCCCCGTCCGCACTGGACGCCGCAAAAAAATGCTATCGTGTGCGCCATGAATTTCGTCAATCCCAGCCCCGAAGCTATCTGCAAGCTGCTGCGCGAGGTGCACAGCGTGGCGGTGGTCGGCCTGTCGCCGCAGCCGGCGCGTCCCAGCTTCCGGGTGGCGCAGGCGTTGCAGAGCTTCGGCTACCGTATTCTCCCGGTGCGCCCGCTGGTGACCGAAGTGCTGGGTGAGAAGGCCTACCCCGATCTGGAAAGTCTGCCCGAATTGCCGGACATCGTGGAAGTGTTCCGCGCTCCCGAGCATGTGCCCGCCATCGTCGACAGCTGTATCAAGCTGGGCGTCAAGAAGCTGTGGCTGCAGGACGGCGTGGTGCACGAAGAGGCCGCACTGCGCGCGCAGCAAGCCGGCATCACCGTGGTGATGGATCGTTGCATGCTCCGCGACCATGAGCAGCTATGCCGGTGAACACCGTATAATCGCCACACCCAACAGTTAACGGCAGAACCATGTCCCTCAAATTCACCAAGATGCACGGCGCAGGCAACGATTTCGTGGTGCTCGACGGTGTGCGCCAGTCGGTCGCCCTGTCGCCCGAGCAGATCCGCTACATCGCCGACCGCCATTTCGGCGTCGGCTGCGACCAGCTCCTGCTGGTGGAAAAATCGCCGCGCGACGATGCCGATTTCCGCTATCGCATCTTCAACGCCGACGGCGGCGAAGTGGAACAGTGCGGCAACGGCGCGCGCTGCTTCGTGCGTTTTGTGCACGACCACAAGCTCACCAGCAAGCGCGAGATCGTGGTGGAAACCAAGAGCGGGCTGATCTCGCCGCGCCTGGAGGAAGACGGCCGCGTCACCGTCAACATGGGCGCGCCGATCTTTGAGCCGGCGGATATCCCTTTCGTGAGCGACAGCAATAACGTGGTTCAGCCGCTGCAGGTCGGCAACGAGACGGTGCAGATCACTGCCGTATCCATGGGCAATCCGCACGCAGTGCAGGTGGTGGACGACGTCGAGACTGCCCCGGTTGCCACCCAGGGCCCGTTGATCGAACACCATCCGCGCTTCCCCAAGCGCGTGAATGCGGGCTTCATGCAGGTCATAGACCGTGAACACATCAAGCTGCGCGTGTACGAACGCGGCGCGGGCGAAACCCTGTCCTGCGGCACCGGCGCTTGCGCCGCCGTGGTGACCGGCATCCGGCGCGGACTGCTGGATACGACGGTGCATGTCGCCACGCGCGGCGGCACACTCTCCATCACCTGGGCGGGCGAGCATTCGCCGGTGCTGATGACCGGCCCGGCCATCACGGTGTTCGACGGCGAGATCAACTTGTAAGAGGTCACAGATGAAAGCCGAAGCCGTCGCTCAATACTTGCAGGACAACCCCCAGTTCTTCGAAGATCACGCCGAGATGCTGTCGCAGATCTACCTGCCGCATCCGCACGGCGGCCGCACCATCTCGCTGAGCGAACGCCAATTGCTCACCCTGCGCGAACGCGTGAAGGAGCTGGAAAAGAAGCTGCACGAACTGCTGGAGTTCGCCAAGGAGAACGACGCCTTGCAACTCAAGGTGCACCAGTTCAACTGCGCGCTGTTCGGCCCGCACGACCGCGCCACGCTGCAAAGCCGGATCGTGCATAACCTGCGCGACATCTTCTCCATCCCGCATGTCGCATTGCATCTGTGGAAAGACGAAGCCCCCAGCTCCGAAGTGCTGGCCTTTGCCGACCAGCATCCGCAACCCGTGTGCGCGCACCACGCCGTGCACGACACCCTGCCCTGGTTCGGCGAAGCGGCCGAGCATCTGCGCTCGTTCGCCTATCTGCCGCTGCGCGTGAACGGCCAGACCATCGGCTTGCTCATCCTCGCCAGCGAGGACAAACAACGTTTCTACCCGGAAATGGGCACCCTGTTCCTTCAGCGCATCGCGGAGACACTGGGCAGCGCGTTCCATCTTCACGTGTAATGGCCGAAGCTGAACAAGTTCCTGCCACCCTGCAAGGCTACCTCGCCTACCTGCACAACGAGCGCAACTACTCACCGCTGACTTCCGAGAACTACGCACGCGATATTCGCCGCCTGTTCGCGCTCGCCGGTGCAACACCGCTGCCCGAGCTCAAGAGCCACCATATCCGCCGCTACATCGCGCAGTTGCACAGCAGCGGACTGGGCGGACGCTCGCTGGCACGCGTGCTCTCGGCCTGGCGCGGTTTCTATGGCTACCTGATGCGCGACCACGGCTGCCAGAGCAACCCCTGTGTCGGACTGCGCGCACCGAAAGCGCCCAAAACCTTGCCGCATGCGCTCTCCCCCGATGAAGCAGTGAAGCTGGTGGAGATGCAGGTGGAAACGCCGCTGGATGCGCGCGACAAGGCGATGTTCGAGCTGCTCTACTCTTCCGGCCTGCGCCTGGCCGAACTGGTGGGCCTCGATCCCATCGACATGGATTTCGCCGATGCCTCGGTGCGCGTCACCGGCAAGGGCAACAAGACGCGCATCGTGCCGCTGGGCAGCCACGCCATCAGCGCGTTGCAGGCATGGCTCGCGGTGCGCGAGCAGGTCGCCAAACCGGACGAGACCGCACTGTTCGTGGGCAGCAAAGGCGCGCGCATCTCGCCGCGCACCGTGGAATTGCAGCTGGACAAATGGGCGATCAAACAAGGCCTCAACACCGGCGTGCACCCGCACATGCTGCGCCACTCCTTCGCCACGCATGTGCTGCAATCCTCCGGCGACCTGCGCGCGGTGCAGGAGATGTTGGGCCACGCCAGCATCTCCACCACGCAGGTCTATACGCATCTCGATTTCCAATACCTCGCAAAAATCTATGACGGCGCGCATCCGCGTGCCAAGAAGAAGACATGAGCCAAGCCAAACCCAAATCCCATTCGACACCGCATCGCCAATCGCAAGGCGGCAAGGATTTCCGCAAGCGCGTGCAGCGCAGCAAACAGCAGGGCGAAAAACCAGCGGCGCAACCCGCCACCAAGCCGCGCGCAGGCAACCCCTCTGCCAAGCCCGGCCATCATCCTCAAGGCCGATCGCGAGAAATCGTTGCAGCGCCGCCACCCGTGGATATTCTCCGGCGCGGTCGAGTGCATCGACGGCGCACCCGCCAGCGGCGACACCTTGCCGGTGCGCGATGCCGCCGGGAATTTTCTGGCGTGGGCGGCCTACAACGCCGCTTCGCAGATCACCGCACGCGTATGGTCGTGGAATGAAAAAGATGTGATCGATGCCGCCTTCTTCCGCAAGCGCATCGGCGATGCATTGGCGGCACGCCGCACGCTCGGCCTTGACCGAGACAGCAATGGCATGCGCATCATCCACGGCGAATCGGACGGCCTGCCCGGCCTCATCGTGGACAAGTACGGCGACGTGCTGGTGATGCAACTGGGCAGTGCGGGCCCGGAACACTGGCGCGAGACTTTCGCCGACATCCTGCAAGAGCTGTGTGCCCCTGTTTGCATTTACGAGCGCTCCGATTCCGACGGGCGAGAACTGGAAGGTCTGCCGATACGCAATGGCATTGTGCGCGGCACGCTGCCGAAGAAAGTGGAAGTGAACGAGAACGGCTTGCGCTTCGCGGTGGATGTGGCGGCAGGACAGAAGACCGGCTACTACCTCGACCAGCGCGACAACCGCGCGCTGACCGGCACGCTTGGCTGCCGGGCGCGATGTGCTCAACTGCTTCTGCTACACCGGCGGTTTCTCGCTCTATGCATTGCGCGGCGGAGCGAAGTCGGTGCTGTCCATCGACTCGTCGCAGGAAGCGCTGCAACTGGCGCAAGCCAATGTGGAATTGAATGGACTCGACTGCGTCAAGAGCGGAATGGCAATGCGCCGACGTGTTCGAAGCGCTGCGCAAACTGCGCGACCAGAACCGCAAGTTCGATCTAATCGTCCTCGACCCGCCCAAGTTCGCGCCCACCGCCGCCTTCGCCGAAAAGGCCTCGCGCGCGCTACAAGGACATCAACCTGCTGGGCTTCAAGCTGCTGCGTCCGGGCGGCTTGCTGTTCACCTATTCCTGCTCGGGCGGCATCAGCGACGATCTGTTCCAGAAGATCATTGCGGGCGCGGCATTGGATGCAGGGGTGGATGCGCAGATCGTGAAGAAGCTGCATGCGGCGGCGGATCATCCGGTGTTGCTGAGTTTCCCGGAGGGGGCGTATTTGAAGGGGTTGGTGTTGAGGGTTGCTTAGTTCATCCGTTCGCCCTGAGCTTGTCGAAGGGTGAATGGCTGCACTCAAAACCAACACCGTCGGGGGTAGCCCGACAGCTAGTCACTTTTTCTTGCTTCGCCAAAAAGAAAGTAACCAAAAAGAAGGCGACCCCAGCGCGCCGCCCCTTCGGGGTTCCCTGCGTTGCTCGACTGGTCAGGCCTCCTCATAAACTCGCACGACCCGCTACGCGGTCACGTGCTCAAACATATTCGTCGGACTACCCCTGACCAGCCTGCGCTACTCGGCGGCGCACAGGGGATGGAAGAGTCAATTCGTGGGGTAGGCAACTTGTTGCCCACCCCACCTTGCTTATTTGGTCAACTGACTTTCAATTAACTTTAGGTCAGAAATGACTTCGGCAGCTGATTGTTCTAGTGCCTTTCGCCCTCTATGTTCATCTTTATCAAGCCACGCACGTACATCTTCTAAAAGTTTTCGTTTGGCTTCTCTACGAACTTGCTTATCTGCATGGGCAAGAGCTTCTTCTGTTTTCTCCCCAAATTCGCTAGGATAGTAATGCTCAAATTGCGCTTTGCTAAAGCAGCCAAATCTCTCGGATTTCCATGATGGATAACGACTCTGAAGTCGCGTGATAATTTCTGAACCAACAGCATCGCCATCAACTCGCACCCACGCTGAATCTCGATAAGCTTCTTCCAAGTGCGTGAAACGAACCAAGCGGTGAAAATCATCAAAAGTGGGTTCAACCTGATTCACACCGCCTACTGCAAGGGTTCGAACACGAGCCAGTTTTGGAGCGAACCAAGGAATTAGGTAGTCGCGAATAATGCGTTCGGCCGAAGATTCTTCAAGAATTAGCCAACCATCCCATAGATCAAAGTCAGAAAAGGAATAGCCTAGTTCACGCAACACCTCAAGCCGAGCCTCTACAGTTGGCTCAACCGCACGAATCGTCGCTTGCGGTGGCATCTTGCCTAGCTCAGAGTTGACGCTGTAAAGCCTGCTGTTCTCCAATGCTGCAAGGTGGCGGACTACAATGTTCGAGTGAGTCGAGACTACAAATTGATTCGACTTAGCGCTATCTACTATTAACTCAAGCAAGGCCTTTAGTGCTTGCGGATGGATATCATTTTCAGGTTCCTCTATCAGAAATAGCTTTCCTTCCGACAGCGCCAAATCAGCCAACATGGCAACAATATTTGGAACCCCCTCCCCCATTTGATTGATGTCGATAGTCTGCCGATCCGGCAGATAAACCCCGGGGCGCAAACCATTGCGAGTAGGTATCGCCGTAACCACAAATCCCAGAATTTCCTTGCATGCCTTGCTATAACTTTCATAGTCTGGAAAACCTGGATTTGCCAGCCGAGAAAGTTTCGCGGCGAGGTTTGACATATCTATACTTACCCGCAATGCCCCCTCTTCTTTAACATCCTCTTGATAGTGGGACGTCTTTCGTTTGGAAAGATATGGAACAACATGATGCTGCGGATCAATATTTTTTCGTGGGTTAGTCCTATGCAGACGATTATCGGCAAGGCGCAGGTGCAAAGCGCATTCACCGAGATTTCGGTCTTCCGAAGTCATGGTTATTTCAAGAGTGCCTGAACCTCTAAAACTGAATTCTCCATGCATATCTTCCAAGCCAATAACGACTTGAGAATTTGTTGAACCCACTCGCACGTTTGGATAAATCTCTCCTCCCCCCTCTTGCAGCAAGTGCATTGCTTTTAGGATGGAAGACTTTCCCGAATTATTGGGACCAATCAGTACATTGATCTGACCTAGGTCTATTGGCCCCATGCGCTCAAAAGAGCGGAAGTTCTCAAGTTGGAGAGTAGTTATACGCATGTTCGAATTGTACTACTTACCTTTAACGTGATAGTGCATGGCACACAGTGTCTATGCCGCAATTTAATAATTGGCGGGCAACTCGTTGTCCGCCAGAATTAGCGGTTTAGATTTTTTGTCTTTCCTTCCCCTGTACGCCACCGAGTAGCGCAGGCTGGTCAGGGGTAGTCCGACGAATATGTTTGAGCACGTGACCGCGAGCGGGTCGTGCGAGTTTATGAGGAGGCCTGACCAGTCGAGCAACGCAGGGAACCCCGAAGGGGTGGCGCACCGGGGTCGCCTTTTCTTTGGTTACTTTCTTTTTGGCGAAGCAAAAGAAAGTGACTAGCTGTCGGGCTACCCCCGACGGTGTTGGTTTTGAATTGAGGATGCGCGTTTAATCCATTCATGCTTCGACAGGCTCAGCACGAACGGGATAAATGTGCTACGCTATACCCACCCCAGCAACGTCAATGCCACTATCGCCGGCAGCGCCTGCACCCAAAGTATCTTGGCATGCACAGTAAGTGCGCCGTACACCCCGGCCGTCACCACGCACCCGAGAAAGAATCGCTGCACGTGGATATCGCCGGCATGCAATCCCCAGAGCAACCCCGCCGCCAGGAACCCGTTGTACAAACCCTGATTTGCCGCAAGCACTCTGGTGGCCGCAGCGAAATATTCGTCCATGTTGAATGCTCGCAAGCCTACAGGCTTCTCCCACAGGAACATTTCCAGCACGAGGATGTACACGTGGATGAGGGCGACGATACTGACCGCGATGCTGGCGGCCGTGCGCATCAGTGCAGACTCATGAAGGGTTTGAATCCCAGTTTCGTTGCAAGCCGGTCGGCAGCGCTGTGGGCTTCGTTCGCATTCTTGTACGGCCCGATGTGCACGCGCGTCAGGCCTTTCTTCTCATACAGCGACAGGCGCTTGCCGTTGTCGCCGAGCTCGGCGCTAATCTTGGCGAGGAAGCTTTCCGCGCCTTGCGGCGATTTGAACGCGCCGAGTTGCAGGAAGACTTTTCCTGTC
The DNA here is from genome assembly GCA_963715005.1 of uncultured beta proteobacterium. GTDB lineage: Bacteria > Pseudomonadota > Gammaproteobacteria > Burkholderiales > Gallionellaceae > Sideroxyarcus. The sequence continues at coordinate 425,779 of CAVQQO010000001.1, forward strand.
GGGGTGCCGGCCCTTTCCACCGGGAGAGTGGGGGCAGGGGTGATCGGCTCGACGCTGATTGCGGGTGGTTCCACACCTCCGGTCACCGGTGCGTTGCCGTCAACGGCGATGCTCTCGACTTCCACTTCGGCGCTGCCCTTGTTCACATAGCCGAGCTTGTAGGCGGCGACATAGGACAGGTCCATGATGCGCGCATGCAGGAACGGGCCGCGGTCATTGACGCGCACGATGACGGATTTGCCGTTCGCCGGATTGGTGACGCGTGCATAGCTGGGGATGGGCAGCGTGGGATGCGCGGCGGTCATGCCGTACATGTCGTAGGTCTCGCCGATGGAGGTGCGCTGGCCGTGGAATTTCTTGCCGTACCAGGAGGCGATGCCGCGCTCTTTGTAGTTGCCGGTCGCGGTCAGCGGCGTGTAGGTCTTGCCCAATGCGGAATATGGACGGTTGGCATAGCTTGTGCAGCGGCTCGGCCTTGGGCACGGCATCGGGAATGGCATCGAGGTTAGCCGGCGAATCGGCGCCGGGACCGTCGCCCGCCAGATAACCGCCGCTGCCGGAGGTGGCCGGCGCTGCGGATGTCGCGGCAACGGACGCGGCGCGCGCCGATTGGCCGCTGGGCCCGGAAACGGCATCCACCACGGGGGCGGCGCTTTGCGTGTCGCCCGTTTTTTGCGTGGTGGCACAGGCGCTCACTACCAGCGCGGCGCATAGCACCAACAGCGATTCTTTTTTCATGTTTGACTCCCCCTGCTAAGTTTTAACGAGTTTCTTGTGCGTGTGGATGCTCATCAGCATGCCAAAGCCCAGCATCAGCGTGAGCATGGAGGTGCCGCCGTAGCTGATCAGCGGCAGCGGCACGCCCACCACGGGCAGGATGCCGCTGACCATGCCCATGTTGACGAAGGCATAGGTGAAGAAGGTGAGCGTGATGCTGCCCGCCATCAGGCGCGTGAAATAGGTGGAGGCGTTGGCGGTGATGATGAAGCCGCGCCCGATGACGAAGACATACAGGCCCAGCAGCAGCAGGTTGCCGATCAGGCCGAACTCTTCCGACCAGACGGCGAAGATGAAGTCGGTGGTGCGCTCGGGCAGGAAGTCGAGGTGCGTCTGCGTGCCGTTCATGTAGCCCTTGCCGAGGATGCCGCCGGAGCCCACGGCGATCATGCCCTGGATGGTGTGGTAGCCCTTGCCCAGCGCGTCTTGCGAGGGGTCGAGCAGCATCAGGATGCGGTGGCGCTGGTAGTCGTGCAGCATCGACCACAGGAACGGCGCGCTGGCCAGCCCCGCCAGTGCGCCGCCGATCATGATGCGCCAGGAGAGGCCCGCGAGGAACAGCACGTAGAAGCCGCTGGCGGCGATGAGGATGGAGGTACCGAGGTCGGGCTGCTTCGCGATCAGGCCGATGGGCAACAGCAGCAGGACGGCCGCGATGAAATAGTTCCTCAGTTTCAGCGTGGCTTCGTTCTTCTCGAAATACCAGGCCATCATCAGCGGCACGGCGATCTTCATCAGCTCGGAAGGCTGGATGGTCGCCACGCCGAGATTGAGCCAGCGCGTCGCACCGTGGCTGTTCACGCCGAGCGGCGTCATCACCCCCAGCAACAGGATCATGCCGAGCACATACATCGGCACCGCGCTGCGCATCAGCCAGTGCAGCGGCATGTTGGCGACGAGCCACAGCGCGGTGAAGCCGACCACGATGTTGCCGAGTTGCCCCAGCACGCGCAGCCAGTTGCCGTCGCTGGCGCTATACAGCAGCAGCAGACTGACCAGCGCGAACCCGCCGAGCGCAGCCAGCAGCACCGGGTCGAGATGCAGCATGAAACGTTGTTTGAGTTGTCTGAGGTTCATGTCTAGTCGTTCTCCGACCCGGCTTTTTCCGGCACTGCCTGCAAGGGCTTGGGCACTTTGCCCAGCAGATAATAATCCAGCACCTTGCGCGCGATGGGCGCAGCGGTGGAGCCGCCGTGGCCGCCGTTCTCGGCCAGCACTGCCAGTGCGATGCGCGGCTTGTCCGCCGGGGCGAAGGCGATGAACCAGGCATGGTCGCGGTTGTACTCGGAGACTTTGCTCGCGACGTATTTCTCGCCCTGCTTGATGGCGATCACCTGCGCCGTGCCGGTCTTGCCCGCCATGCGGTATGCCCGCACCGTAGCCCGCACCGGCCGCCGTGCCGCCGGGTTTGGTGACGGCTTCCATGGCGCTCTTCACCAGCTTCAGGTGCTCGGGATCGATCTTCAGGTCGAACACCTGTTTGCCTTCGATCAGCTGCGGCTCGCCGCGCGCGCGGCGTATCTCTTTCACCAGATGCGGCTGGAAGGCCACGCCGTCGTTGGCCAGGGTGGCGGTGGCGAACGCCAGCTGCAGCGGCGTGACCAGATTGTAGCCCTGGCCGATACCTGCCGAGACGGTGTCGCCGGGGAACCAGATCTGGTTGTAGCGCTTCGCTTTCCATTCGGTCGAAGGCATCAACCCGGAGGTCTCGCCTTCCATGTCCAGGCCGGTCTTCCGCCCGAAACCGAAGCGCGTCAGGTAACTGTGCATGTTCTCTATACCGAGCTCGGTGGCGAGTCCGTAATAGTAGGTGTCGCAGGAGATGACGATGGATTTGAACATATCGACGCTGCCATGCCCGCCGCTCTTCCAGTCGCGGTATTGGTGCCTGTTGCCAGCCAACATGAAATAGCCCGGGTCGCTGATGGAGCGTGTCGGGGAGCGTGTGCCGTAATAAAGCCCGGCCAAGGCCATGAACGGTTTGATGGTGGAGCCGGGCGGATACTGCCCGCGCAAGGCGCGGTTGTTGAGCGGCGTGTCCGGAGAGTTGTTGAGTTCGTCCCAGGTCTCGGTGTCGATGCCGTCGATGAACAGGTTGGGGTCGTAACCGGGCTTGCTCACGAAGGCCAGCACTTCGCCGTTGGTGGGGTCGATCGCCACCAGCGCGCCGCGATAATCGCCGAACGCCTGCTCCGCCACTTCCTGCAACTTGGCGTCCAGCGTCATCACCAGATTGCTGCCGGATTGCGGCGAGGTGCGCGACAACACGCGTACCGCACGGCCGCTGGCATCCACCTCGACCTGCTCGAAACCGGTCGTGCCGTGCAAATCCTTCTCATAGCTCTGCTCGACGCCGGTCTTGCCGATGTAGTCGGAACCCAGATAATTGGAGGCGACCTCGTCCTCGGCCAGTTGATCGATGTCCTTCTGGTTGATACGGCCCACATAGCCGATGAGGTGCGAAGTCACATCGGTGAAAGGATATTCGCGGAACAGGCGCGCCTTGATCTCCACGCCCGGGAGGCGGAAACGTTGCACCGCGATGCGCGCCACTTCTTCGTCGGTCAGCTGGTTGCGCAGCGGCAGTGTCTCCAGCGCCTGCCGCTCGCTCAGCAGTTTATTGAAGCGTTTGATGTCCTTGGGCGTGATCTCGACCAGCTTGGACAGCTCGGCGACCAGCGCATCCATGTCTGTCACTTTGCTCGGCGTCACTTCCAGCGTGTAGCCGGAATAGTTCTGCGCCATCACCACGCCGTTGCGATCCAGCAGCAGGCCGCGGTTCGGCACGATGGGCACGACGTAGATACGGTTGCTCTCTCCCAGGGTGTGGAAGTAGTCGTGGCGGAAGACCTGCAGATAGAAGAAGCGCAGCAGCAGGATGAGCAGCATCACCCCCACGAAGCCCAGACTCAACACCAGGCGCAAACGGAAATAATAGATTTCGCGCTGATGGTTCTTCAGCTCGATGTGACGATTCATAGTTCGTTAGGGTCGCGGCGCGGACGGCGCAGGGCTTGCAGGAACACGGTCAGCGGTGCCCACAACAGGGCTGATACCGCGGCACCGAGGAAGTATTCCCACGCCACATAGCCGCGCACTTGCCAATGCACGACGGCGTAGGCGCCGTAGCCCAGCAGCAGCATGGGGAACACATGCATGGATTGCTGGCGCAGGTCGAACATCTGCACACGGCGATGCAGCACGATGCCGCCGAAAGCCAGTACCGAATAAGCCAGCGCATGCTGGCCGAACAGGCTCGCATCCGCTACATCGGCGAAGATGCCGACCAGCCAGGCGGTGCCGACGCCAACTCGGTGCGGCTTGTGCGTGCACCAGTACAGCAACACCAGTGCCACGAAGTCGGGACGCAACACCAGCGCCCAGCCGTGCCAGGGCAACCAGTTGAGCATCACAGCCACGAACAAGCTGAGCAAGATGAAACCCGAACTGGCGGGCAGTAAAAATTCCTGATTTTTAGAGAACTCCCCGCTCACGGCTTCCTCCGCTTGAGTCGCTTTTTCGCGCGCTCCGGCTCGGCGCTGGTCTCGACCGTTGCCGGACGCCCGGCCAGCTTGGGTAAACCGGACACGATCAGCAACGCGCGGTGCCGGTCGACACCGGCCAGCGGTGCGCAGGCGATGCGCGCAAAAGGATAAGCCGGATCGCGCTCGATCTTGAGCACCTTGGCCACCGGCAAGTTGGGAGGATAAGTGCCGTCGATACCGGAGGTCACCAGCACATCACCCTCCACGATGTCCGAACTGACCGGCATGTAGCGCAGCGACATCTCGCTGATATCGCCGGAACCGAACACCACCGCGCGCAAACCGTTGCGCAGGATCTGGATAGGCACGGCGTGGTCCTTGTCGGTGACCAGTGTCACCTCGGACAGCCACGGGTATGTGCGCGTGACCTGCCCCACCACGCCGTTGTCGTCCATCACTACCTGTCCGGCCTGCACGTTGGCTTGAGAACCTTTGTCCACCAGCAGCTTGCGCTTGAAGATATCGCGCTCGACATAGGCTATCTCGGCCATCTGCACCGGATAATCGACGCGCTGCTTGACCTCCATCAGGGTGCGCAGCTGCGTGTTCTCGGCCTGGATAACTTGCAGCTGCGCGACCTGTGCCGCATCCACATCATGCTGTTGGCGCAGCTGCTCGTTTTCGGCCTGCAGCCGTCCTTGCGTCTCGAAATAGCTGGCAACGCTGCCCCACGCTTCACCGGGCAGGGAGGTAATGCGCTGGAAAGGATAGATCACTACGGCAAGGACTTTGCGCGTGGATTCCAGATACTGGTAGCGCGAGTCCACGAACAGCAGCAGCACCGACAGGACGCAAAAGAAAACGAGACGCGCGGCCGGACTGGGGCCGCGATTGAAGAATCGAAGGTTACGGGTGTCGTCCACTGCGCCGCCGTACGATCAATCGCTGGCGAAGATGTTGTTGAATTTATCCATGCGTTCGAGCGCCTTGCCCGAACCGCGCACCACGCAGGTCAAAGGATCGTCGGCGATCACCACCGGCAAGCCGGTCTCTTCCATCAACAGGCGGTCCAGATCGCGCAGCAACGCACCGCCGCCGGTCAGCACCATGCCCTTGCTGGCGATGTCGGCGCCCAGTTCCGGCGGGGTCTGTTCCAGCGCGGTCTTCACTGCGCTGACGATGTTGTTCAGCGGGTCGGTCAATGCTTCGAGGATCTCGTTGCTGGAGATGGTGAAGCTGCGCGGCACGCCCTCGGCCAGGTTACGGCCATTCACTTCCATCTCGCGCACTTCGCTGCCCGGGAAAGCGGAACCGATCTCTTTCTTGATCTGCTCGGCGGTGGTCTCGCCGATCAGCATGCCGTAGTTGCGACGGATATAGTTGATGATGGCTTCGTCGAACTTGTCGCCGCCGACGCGCACGGAACCGGAATAAACCGCACCGCCCAGCGAGATCACACCCACTTCGGTAGTGCCGCCGCCGATGTCCACCACCATGGAGCCGGTCGCTTCTTCGATCGGCAGATCGGCGCCGATCGCGGCTGCCATCGGCTCTTCGATCAGCTCGACGCGGCGTGCACCTGCACCGTATGCGGATTCGCGGATGGCACGGCGTTCGACCTGGGTGGAGCCGCAAGGCACGCAAATGACGATGCGCGGGCTGGGAGTGAAGATGCTGGATTTGTGTACACGGCGGATGAACTGCTTGAGCATCTGTTCGGTGACGGTGAAGTCGGCGATCACGCCGTCCTTCATCGGGCGGATCGCGGTGATGTTGCCCGGCGTGCGACCCAACATCTGCTTCGCTGCAAGACCGACCTGCTGGATCACTTTCTTGCCGTTGGGGCCGCCTTCCTGGCGGATCGCCACCACGGAGGGCTCGTTCAACACGATGCCCTGACCGCGCGCCCAGATCAGCGTGTTGGCCGTACCCAGGTCGATTGCGAGATCGTTGGAAAAGTAGCTGTCGAAATAACTTAACATGTCAGGTCCTGAAAGGTAGAAGGTATGCGCCCAAGAATCGGTTTATGATACCCTATCGCGCCCGATTTGATAAAGCTTTAAACCCGTTTATGTCCTTAAGTCTAGCCGATGTCGAAAAAGTCGCCCGCCTTGCGCGCCTGGCGATGAACGACCAAGAACTCCAGGCCGCCCAAGCCCAACTCAACAACATCTTCGGCCTCATCGCCGAAATGCAGGCAGTCGACACCAAAGGCATAGCGCCCATGTCGCACAGCCAGGACTTGGCGCAGCGCCTGCGCGAGGACAAAGTCACCGAAACCAACCAGCGCGAGGCTTTCCAGGCCATCGCTCCGCAAGTCGAGAACGGCCTGTATCTGGTTCCCCAGGTCATCGAGTAAACCACCATGATCCATTCCAGCCTTACCCAACTGGGCGCTGCCTTGCGCGCCAAAAAGATATCCAGCGTCGAACTGACCCAGAGCTATCTCGACCGTATCGCCAAGCTCAATCCTGAGCTCAATGCCTACATCACCCTGAACCCGGAGATGTCGCTGGCACAGGCACACGCAGCCGATGCGCGCATCGCAGCGGGCAAGGCCGAGGCGCTGACCGGTATCCCTTTTGCGCAAAAGGACATCTTCTGCGCCAAGGGCTGGCTGACGACTTGCGGCTCCAAGATGCTGCATAACTTCGTCTCCCCCTACGACGCGCATGTGATTTCGCAATTCAACGATGCGGGCGCAGTGAACCTTGGCAAGACCAATATGGACGAGTTCGCCATGGGCTCGTCCAACGAGACCTCGCATTACGGCGCGGTGAAGAACCCGTGGGATACCGCACGCGTACCCGGCGGCTCTTCCGGCGGCACGGCAGCTGCCGTGGCGGCACGCCTGTGCGCGGCGGCGACCGGCACCGACACCGGCGGTTCCATACGCCAGCCGGCCGCTCTGTGCGGCATCTCCGGCTTGAAACCAACTTACGGCGTGGTGTCCCGCTACGGCATGATCGCCTTCGCCTCCAGTCTCGACCAGGCCGGCCCGATGGGGCGCAGTGCGGAGGACCTCGCGCTGATGATGAACGTGATGGCTGGATTCGACGAGCGCGATTCCACTTCGCTGCAACGCGACAAGGAAGACTACGCGCGCAACCTGAACAAGCCGCTGACCGGCCTGCGCATCGGCCTGCCCAAGGAGTTCTTCGCCGAGGGCATGGGGAGCGACGTGGCCAAGGCAGTCGAGGCCGCCATCGCCGAATACAAGAAACTGGGTGCCACCATCGTCGACATCAGCCTGCCGAACTCGAAGCTGTCGGTGCCGGTGTATTACGTGCTGGCCCCGGCGGAAGCGTCAAGCAACCTGTCGCGTTTCGACGGCGTGCGCTACGGCTATCGCGCACCGGAATACAGCGACCTCGCCGACATGTATGAAAAGAGCCGCGCGCAAGGTTTCGGCGCGGAAGTGAAACGCCGCATCATGATCGGCACGTATGTGCTGAGCCACGGCTACTACGACGCCTACTACATTCAGGCGCAAAAGATCCGCCGCCTGATCGCGCAGGATTTCGTCGAGGCCTACAAACAGTGCGACGTGATCATGGGGCCGACCTCGCCTTCCACCGCATTCAAGCTGGGCGAGAAGGGCGACGATCCAGTGCAGATGTACTTGTCCGACATCTACACCATCGCGGTGAACCTGGCCGGCCTGCCCGGCATGTCCATCCCCTGCGGCTTCGGCGAAAACAACATGCCGGTGGGCCTGCAGATCATCGGCAACTATTTCGACGAAGCGCGCATGCTGAACGTGGCGCACCAATATCAACTGGCGACCGACTGGCACAGCCGCGCGCCGCAAGGGCTGTAAGGAATCACTATGACTTGGGAAATCGTCATCGGACTGGAAGTACACACCCAGCTCTCCACCAACACAAAGATCTTCTCAGGCGCTTCGACCGCGTTCGGCGCCGAGCCGAACACACAGGCCGATGCGGTGAGCATCGCGCTACCCGGCGTGTTGCCGGTATTGAACAAAGGCGCGGTGGAGCGCGCGATCAAGTTCGGTCTCGCCACCGGCGCACATATCGCGCAGCGCTCGGTGTTCGCGCGCAAGAATTATTTCTACCCCGACCTGCCCAAGGGCTACCAGATCAGCCAGTTCGATCTGCCGGTGGTGGGACAGGGCGCGTTGACCATCCAGGTCGAGCCGCTTTCGGGCAACGCCAAACCTTATGAAAAGACGGTGCGCATCACGCGCGCACATCTGGAAGAAGACGCAGGCAAATCGGTACACGGCGATTCGCAAGGTGTGACCGGCATCGACCTGAACCGCGCCGGCACACCGCTACTGGAGATCGTGTCCGAACCGGATATGTGCTCCGCCGCTGAAGCCGTGGCCTATGCCAAGGCGCTGCATACGCTGGTGCGCTGGATCGGCATCTGCGACGGCAACATGCAGGAAGGTTCGTTCCGTTGCGACGTGAACGTGTCGGTACGCAAACCCGGCCAGCCGCTGGGCACGCGGCGCGAGATCAAGAACCTGAACTCATTCAAGTTCATGCAGCAGGCCATCGACTACGAAGTGCAATGGCAGATCGACACGATAGAGAACGGCGGCAAAGTGCAGCAGGCCACCATCCTGTTCAACCCGGACACCGGCGAGACGCGCGCCATGCGCACCAAGGAAGACGCGCACGATTACCGCTACTTCCCCGATCCCGATCTGTTGCCTCTGGTGATTTCATCCGAGTGGATCGAACAGGTGCGCGGCACCTTGCCCGAATTGCCGCAGGCCAAACAGTCACGCTATGTGAACGAACTCGGCCTGTCGGCTTACGACGCTAGTGTGCTTACGGCGTCGCGCGAGATGGCGGATTTCTTCGAGACCGTACTGTCTGCTGTGCCCAAGGACGCCAAGATGTGCGCCAACTGGATCATGGGCGAAGTGAGTGCTCAGCTGAATCGTGACGGTCTGGACATGGCGCAATGCCCGATCTCCGCAAAACAACTCGGCGGCATGTTGCAGCGCATCAGCGACGGCACCATCTCCAACTCCGGGGCGAAGGAAGTGTTCCGCAGCATGTGGGCGGAAGGCGGCGAAGCGGATGCGATCATCGAAGCCAAGGGCTTGAAGCAGGTCTCCGACAGCGGCGCCATCGAAGCGCTGGTGGACGAGATCATCGCGGCCAATGCGGACAAGGTTGCGGAATACCGCAGCGGCAAGGACAAGCTGTTCGGCTTCTTCGTCGGCCTCGCCATGAAGGCCAGCAAGGGCAAGGCGAATCCAGCGCAGCTCAACGATATCCTGAAGAAGAAGCTGGAAGGCTAAAACGCTCCCCTCCGTTCGTGGTGCACCCGCAAGGGGTAGGCCGTGGCTGTAATGGGCATTCGCCCAACAGCACACGCTCAGCTTGTCGAACCATGGACGGAGGGAGCCAACCGAAATTGTGAACTCTGTTCACCCTTCGACAAGCTCAGGGCGAACGGCGTTTCAGATACTGGCTTTTCTCGATTTATGCGGCGCCTTGCTGAAGGCAAGGTCATACAGCCAGTTCGGCAGGTGCCGCATCACCCATCCCACCAATCCCATCTGCCAAGGCACCACGGCGAACGATGTGCCGCGTGCGATGACGCGTGCCATGCGCTTCGCCGCCACATCCGCATCCAGGATGAACGGCATCGGATAGGTGTTGATGTCGGTCATCGGGGTCTTGATGTAGCCGGGGCAGATGGTCACCGCTTTCACACCGCTGCCGTACATCTCGACGCGCAGGCTTTCCATGTAGGAGATCGCCGCCGCTTTGGATGCCGAATAGGCCCCCGACCCGGGCAGGCCGCGAAAGCCCGCCACGCTGGCGATACCGACCAGCGTTCCGTGTTTCGCTGCGCGCATCGCCAGCAAGAACGGCTGGAAGGTCTTCACCATGCCGAGCACGTTGATGTCCATCACGTTCTGGAACACCTCTTCGTCTTCGACGTACTCGGTGAGCGTGCCGCGGCTCACGCCGGCATTGGCGACGACGATGTCCGGCACACCGACACGCGCCATGAAATCGGCAGCCGCACGCTGGATGGCCGGCGCATCGCGTACATCGAGCGCATAGCAAAATACTTTTTCGGGAAATTCTGCGGCAAGGGCTTGCAACAACTCGCCGCGGCGGGCGAAAGCGGCGATAGTCGCGCCGCGCTCAAGATAATGGCGCGCGAGGGCCAGACCGATGCCGCTCGACGCGCCGGAAATTACGACTTTCATCAACGGCCAGCGCGTTCCTTGCGTGCCATCTTGATCACTTCATCCAGTACGCGGATGGTTTCATCCGGCTCCAAACCGGTGATGATGTATTTGCCGTCCACCGCGATGGTAGGAGTACCGCGTACTCCGTAGCCTTCCACCAGCTGGTTGCTGCGCGCGACCTTGCTTTGCAGCGCGAAGGAGTTGTATGCCGCACCGAACTTGGCACGATCAACGCCGTGCTTCGCCACGAAATCGGTGATGTGCGCCTCATCGCGCAAGTCGATATTCTGCACGTTCCATGCTTCAAACAGTGCATCGTGCAGTTGCTTGCGTTGCCCCAATGCCTCCAGTGCGTAGAAAGCATGCGCCATCGGCTCCCAGCTTGCATTGAAGATGACCGGCACATATTGCAGCTCGACGTCCTTGGCTTTCTTCTTTTCCCACGCGCTGATCTGCGGGTGCAGGTGGTAGCAGTGCGAACAGCCGTAGAAGAAGAATTCCAGCACTTCGATCTTCTTGCCGCTGGTGACCGGCTGCGGCGGGTTCAATACTTTGTAATCCTTGCCTGCCACTACATCGGCGTGCGCATAGCTCGCGCACAACAATGCCAACACTGCAAACAGCTGCTTGAACAATTTCATGCTTGTCTCCTTATCGAATCATTGCGCCCGCTCACTGGGCATGTAGTTGGGTCGCGACGATGCCGCTCTGCTTCAATGTCGCGATGGTCTTGCCTGCCTCACTGTCGCCGTAGGGTCCCAGGCGCACGCGGTACCACACACCTTTGCCGGGGATCTCCGCCTCCTGGATGTTCGCCTCCAGCCCGCTGAATGCCAGTTTTGCTTTCAGTTTTTCAGCATCGTCCTTGTTCTGGAACGAGCCGGCCTGCACCAGATACTTTTCTTTCGACACGGCAGCGGCAGGCGCTTTCACCGGGGCCGGCGCCTGGGCAGTATCTTTCGGTTTCGGTTGTGGCTTGGGCTCGCTCTTGTGGGCCGTGCCGTCCGATTTGTCGGTCAGCACTTTATAGAATTCGAAATGCTGTTTGGTTTCGCCGACACCAGAAGCGGCACCGGAGCGGGAGCCGCACCTGTGGCCACCGCCGGCGCACTCGCCGGAACCGCCCCGACTTGCGGGGCTGGCTTTGCTGGCTCCTTGTTGGTGAAGGGCGCCTTCTTATTCACCACATACCACGCAACACCACCCGCTGCCGCGATACCGAGCACCATGCCGATGAAGACGCCCGCGACTACCTTGCCTTTGCCCGCGCTCATATTTGTTCCTTTGTCTCTTTGTGCCGTTACATCTTCTCGGGTGCGCTGACACCCAACAAGGCCAAGCCGTTCTTGATCACTTGCGCCACGGCGGCGATCAATGCCAGGCGCGCCAGCTTGAGCTTCTCGTCCTCGACCAGGAAGCGCGAGGCATTATAGTAGCTGTGAAAATCGGCTGCCAATTCTTTGAGGTAGAACGCGATCAGGTGCGGCGCCAGGTCTTCCGCCGCGGTCTCGATCACCTGCGGATAGTCGATCATGCGTTGCAGCAACTGCCGTCTCGTATTCGCTGTCCAGCACGCCGACAGCGACATGATGCAGGCCCTGGCGGTCGCCGCCCCATTGCGCCAGCACCGTGCTGATGCGCGCATGGGCGTACTGGATGTAGTACACCGGATTGTCGTTGCTCTGCGATTTGGCCAGGTCGATGTCGAACACCAGCTGCGAATCGGGATGGCGCGCGGCGAGGAAATAGCGCGTCGCGTCGCAGCCCACTTCGTCGATCAGGTCGCGCAGCGTGACGTAGCTGCCGGCGCGCTTGGAGATCTTCACCTCTTCGCCGTTCTTCAGCACGGTCACCATCTGGTGCAGCACATAGTCGGGCCAGCCCTTGGGGATGCCGACGTCCAGCGCCTGCAGACCGGCGCGTACACGGGTGATGGTGCTGTGGTGGTCGGAGCCCTGCTCGTTGATGACGCGCACGAAGCCGCGCTTCCACTTTTCCAGGTGGTAGGCCACGTCCGGCACGAAGTAGGTGTAGCCGCCGTCGCTCTTGCGCATCACGCGGTCCTTGTCGTCGCCGAAGTCGGTGGTGCGCAGCCACAGCGCGTCGTCCTGCTCGTAGGTGTGGCCGCTGGCGATGAGCCGCTTCACCGTCTCTTCCACCTTGCCGTCGGTGTACAGCGCGGACTCCAGCGAGAACACGTCGAACTCCACCTCGAAGGCGCGCAGGTCCAGGTCCTGCTCGCGGCGCAGATAGGCCACGGCGAAATGGCGGATGGCTTCGGCATCGTTCACGTCGCCCTTGCCGGTGATGTGCTGGTCGTCGGCCTCGACCGTTTCCTTCGCCATGTAGGCGTTCGCCACGTCGACGATGTAGTCGCCGCGATAGCCCGACTCCGGCCAGGACGGATCGTCCGGCGTGATGCCCTTGCAGCGCAGCTGCACCGACAGCGTCAGGTTGTCGATCTGCACGCCCGCATCGTTGTAGTAGAACTCGCGCGTCACGTTCCAGCCCGCCGCGTGCAGCACGTTGCACAGGCAATCGCCCACCGCAGCACCGCGCCCGTGGCCGACATGCAGCGGCCCGGTCGGGTTGGCGGAGACGAACTCCACGCCTACCTTGCGCCCGCCGCCGACATGCACATGGCCGTAGCCCGCGCCCGCCATCAGCACGCCGTGCACCACATCCTGCTTGGCGGCAGTGGTGATGAACACGTTGATGAAGCCCGCGCCCGCGATCTCCACTTTCTCGATGACTTCGGATTTCGGCAGCGCCGCGATCAGCGCATTGGCGATGTCGCGCGGCGACTTGCGCAGCGGCTTGGCCAGCTGCATCGCCAGGTTGCAGGCGTAATCGCCATGCGAGGCTTGTTTGGGTCGTTCGATGAGGACGGTCGCCCCTTCGTGTTCGGGGGCGACATCGCGCAAAGCCTGCGCGAACAGATCGGTCAGATGGGATTTGAAATTCAGGACTGCGGACATTGCTTTACGCCTTCAAAAGAGGCGCGGATTATAGCATTTAGGGGTTATTGGTTTTTTCGAACTTGTCGCAAGACTTCATTTGACCCTCCCCAGGCATGGCTCGACATCAACTAGGCGTGCGAGTGGATCATTGTTTGAAATTTGGTATCGAGCGAATCATGAACTCATCAAAGAGCGGGACAGTAAAGTCCAAGTCTCCGTGCGCAGGGCTATATATCATTCCCTTGTTGATCAGCTTAGCGCGTACTGGGCCAAGACTAGTGATTTTCACATTTAGAATTTCTGCGATGTCGCCCGTGCGATGCGCACCCGGCCCAAGCTCCGCTATTGCCCGCAAAAAATTCTTCTCACTTGGCGTCAAGCGATTAAAACGAACTCGGAAAAAATTCTCATCAAGGCGGGGAATAACTTTTTCTTTTGCATCCCGAACAACCTGCAAGGTTATCGGGCTTGCTGTCGCCAAATTCCACGCCACATAGCCCCATTCCTGAAGAAAGTATGGATAGCCCTTAGTTAAGGCGTAAACCTCGTCCAGTGCAGCATTTTCAAAGATGACTCCAACTTCTTGGGCTGGTTCTCTCAAGGCTTTCGCCGTATCTTCTTTTGAAAGCGCACCCACGTTAGGAAAGCTGAACAGCCGTTCGGCATAGGATTTTGATTCACCTGCCAATCCTGGAAGAATAGGTAAGCCTGCCCCCAACAACACTAGCGGTAATTGTCGCTGTTGCACCTTGTGCATCGCCATAATCAGCGCCCCTAATTCCTTGGAGCTGAAGTATTGAATTTCATCAATAAAGATTGCCACCGCACACTCTCGATCCTCAGCCGCTTCCCCGATTGCAGCAAATAGATTGGGCAAGTCAATTTCTAAATCCCCGCTGTCTGCCGTTCCTTTCTCCGGTTCAATATCTAATCCAAAACTGACATCACCAACGGTAAGCTTAAGAGCCCCGACAAAGCTACGAAGCACAGCCAGCCCACGCTTGGCCTTGTCTCCAGCTCCCGCCATACGATCCAAATCAAAGAGCAGGCTTCTCAAATAGGGGGCAAGCAAAGGCCCTAATGCTTTACCTTCCACAGCCTCAATGGAAATGGTGCGATACCCTTCGCCATCGGCCATTCGCTTAATCTCATTAAGCAGCACTGTTTTGCCAACCCCACGCAAACCAGTCAGCAGCATGCTTTTTTCAGATCTTTTCTGCTTAATTCTGCCGAGTAAAATTCTAGCCTGCTCAAGCACAGGGTCTCGTCCAACCAATTCTGGAGGGGGCGAGCCAGCACCGGGAGAAAACGGATTTTTAATTGGATCCATGATTTAGTTATACCGACTTATACCCATATATACAGAGAATGAATAATAAACTGATATAAATTATTTGGCAATGTAATTAATCTATAAAATCAAAACACTAAGGCATTAAATACTTACGGACATCAATCCGCCGCAGGCAACCGAATCGTGTACTGCCCCGACTTCTCATCGCGCACCAGCACGACCAGCTTGTGCTTCTGCGCATCCTCGATCAGTTCCTTGAATGAGCGATAGCCGTAGTAGGTTTCGTTGAAGCCGGGACGGCGGCGTTGCATGGTGGGCTTGACCATCGAGCCCCAGAGTTTTTCGTCGGAGCCACGCTCGGAGATGAGGCCTTCGACGGTCTCGACCAGGAAGTCCATGGCCTCCTGTTTCTTGTCTTCGTCGCTCTTGCCTTCCGCAGGCTTGGTCGCTTCCGCCTTCTTCTTGGCAGGTGCTTTCTTGGCGGCCTGTTTCTTCTTCGCTTCCTGCACGCGCACCAGGTCGTCGTAGAAGATGAACTCGTCGCAGTTGGCGCTCAGCAGGTCGGAGGTCGAGTCCTTCACGCCGATGCCGATCACGTATTTGTTGTTCTCGCGCAGCTTGGAGACCAGCGGCGAGAAGTCCGAATCGCCGCTGATGATGACGAAGGTGTCGACGTGGGATTTGGTGTAGCAGAGGTCGAGCGCATCGACGACCATGCGGATGTCGGCGGAGTTCTTGCCGCTTTGCCTCACGTGCGGGATCTCGATCAGTTCGAAGGCGGCCTCGTGCATGGTCGCCTTGAATTCCTTGTAGCGGTCCCAGTCGCAATAGGCTTTCTTCACCACGATGCTGCCCTTGAGCAGCAGGCGTTCCAGCACCTTCTTGATGTCGAACTGCGCGTACTTGGCATCGCGCACGCCCAGCGCCACGTTCTCGAAGTCGCAGAACAGGGCCATGTTGGTGATCTCGGGTTGGTTTGCCATCTGCACCTCCTCTGAACGAATTGAACGCGACGCCTGCGACCCTAAATCACCTTTCCCGGATTCATCAATCCGCGCGGGTCGAGGGTGTGTTTGATATTGCGCATCAGCTCCAGCTCCAGTGCGCTCTTGTAGTGCGTGATCTCTTCTCGCTTGAGCTGGCCCAGGCCATGCTCGGCACTGATGCTGCCGTCGAGCTTGGCCACGACCTCGTACACGATGCGGTTCACGTCCTGCTCGTGCTGCTCGATGAAGGCGTTGTTCTGCGATGCATCCAGCATGGAGGCGTTGTAGTGGATATTGCCGTCGCCGATGTGGCCGAAAGCGACGATGCGAATGCCGGGATAGGCATGGCGCAATGCAGTGCCGGTTTGTTCGATGAATTCCGCCACACGGCTGATGGGCACGGAGACGTCGTGCTTGATGCTGATGCCTTCGGCCTTTTGCGCCTCGCTGATGTTCTTGCGCAGTTTCCACCAGCGCTCCGCCTCGTCCTTGTCGGCGGTGATTTCGAACTCGGCGACGCCGCTGCCGAACGAGTCGAGCGCATCGCGCAAGGCCTTATCCAGCGGCGCTTGCAGCACATCTGCCAACTGGGCGATGACGACCCATTCGCGTTTCGCTGCGAACGGTTCGTGCGTGCCGACGATGTGTTTGAACACAAGATCGAGGCAGGAACGCGAGATGATCTCGAAGCCGCTGATCTTGTCGCCGCAGGTGGCGCGCAGATGCGCCAGCAGCGCCACCGCCGCCGCCGGGTCGCGCACTGCGATGCAGGCGGTCGCCACCGACCTGGGGCGTGGATAGAGCTTGAGCACGGCAGCGGTGATGATGCCGAGCGTGCCCTCCGCGCCGATGAACAGATGCTTCAGGTCATAGCCGGTGTTGTCCTTGCGCAGGCTGCGCAGGCCGTTCCAGATGCTGCCCGTCCGGCAGCACCACTTCCAGGCCCAGCACCAGGTCGCGCGCCGTGCCATAGCGCAGCACGCCGATGCCGCCCGCGTTGGTGGAGAGGTTGCCGCCGATCTCGCAGTGCGGCGCGATGGCGGTGAGGCCGAGCGGAAACAGGCGATCCGCCTGCTCCGCCGCTTCGTACAGCGCGGCCAGCTTGCAGCCCGCCTCGACGGTCATGGTGTAGTTGGTGGCATCCAGCGCGCGCACCCGGTTCATGCGCGAGAGGTTGATGACGATCTGTTTACTGCCGTCTGCCAATGGCACCGAGGCTCCGCACAGGCTGGTGTTGCCGCCCTGCGGCACGATGGCAATGTTCTTGTCGGCGCACAGCTTCACCACGTCGCTGACTTGCTGCGTGTCGGCGGGGAACACAACAGCGAGGGCCGGGCCGGAATAGCGCCCGCGCCAATCCGTCAGGTACTGCTTGGCAGCTCTCGCCAAACAGTACGTTGACAGAACCAACGATGCTATTGAGTTTGGTGATCAAGCTAACGGGTCGAGCGGGCGTGGTTCGGCTGGTTTTTTCAGGAACCAGATCTGGTACAGCGAGATCAGGATCTGCGCCGCCATGGAGAAGCCGAGCACGCCGCCGGCGACGATCACCACGATCGCGTAGTGCGAATCCCACTTGGTGAGGAACCACGACAGCACGTCGAAGAACACGGCCACCATGGGCGACACGACCAGGAAGCGTTTGAACCAGACGTTGATTTCCGTCTGGATGAAGATGAAGCCCAGCGCAAACAGCAACAGGCTGATGCCGAACAGGTGGATGTGCGAGATGCGCAACAGCGTGCCGATAGACATGCCGGTATCCACTTGTGCCATCTGGTGCAAGCCGGCGTAGGTGCTGTAATCGACTACCGGCATACCCGATGCCTTGCTGTGGCAAGACAGGCATTTCTTTTCCAGGATGGGCTTGATGTCTTTTTCGAAGTGTTCTTCTTCGGCGCCGTCTTTCAGCCAGGCCACCATCTTGTTGCGCTCTTCGTCATCGAGGAAACCGGACATCGGGCCGCGGATCGCCGCTTCCAGACGGGTACCGCTGCGATTGCCGTAATAGCTGTTCGCCACATCAGCGACCGACAATCCGGGCTGTTTGTCATTCATTTCGTGGGAGACATACAAGTAACCGATGGCCATCAGGTAGCCTAGGCCCACCAGCATCAGGAACGAGGTGTACAACAACTTTTCACTGAGGGTGCAATCGTAAAATCGTTTTGCTTTCATTTTTCTCTTTTGTCCTCGTCAAATGAATCTGCAGGCACTCTAAAACTCTAGCGGATCGATGTCCAGCGTC
This sequence comes from uncultured beta proteobacterium, assembly GCA_963715005.1. Taxonomy (GTDB): domain Bacteria; phylum Pseudomonadota; class Gammaproteobacteria; order Burkholderiales; family Gallionellaceae; genus Sideroxyarcus. The sequence continues at coordinate 443,716 of CAVQQO010000001.1, forward strand.
CAGCGCAGCTTTTGCGCGGGCAATGCATCCAGCTCAGGCTTCCATGCGCGCAGGAATTCTTGCAGCGTTTTGCGCTTGTCGCTCTGCACCAGCAATTGCGCGCGGTGATGGTTGGCGCGTTTCGGCATGGCTGCCGGCACCACGCCGTACACTTCGACCGGCATCTGCAATTCAAGTGCGGAAGCGCGTGCCTGTTTCAGGAAGCTGTATGCCTCGTTTTCCTGCTTCCCTTCCGCACTCAGCAACACTTGATAGACGAACGGCGGGAAGCCCGCCATCTTGCGCTCGGCCAGCAAGGTCTGCGCCCAGATCTCGTAGTCGTGCGCACGCAGCGCCTGAAACAACGGATGTGTCGGGAATGCGGTCTGCACGATGACTTCGCCCGCCTTGTCGGCGCGCCCGGCGCGGCCGCCGACCTGCGTGAGCTGTGCGAAGAGTTTTTCGGAGGCGCGGAAATCGGCGCTGTATAAGGCGCCGTCCGGGTCGAGCACGCCGACCAGGGTGAGGTTGGGAAAGTCGTGTCCCTTCGCCAGCATCTGCGTACCGATCAGGATGTCGGCGCCGCCTTCGTGGATCTGCTTGCGCATCGCGTCCCACGCGCCCTTGTTGCGCGTGCTGTCGCGGTCCACGCGCAGGATGCGCGCCTGCGGGAATCGGCTATGCAACGCGTCTTCCACCCGCTGCGTGCCGAGGCCGACCGGCTTCAGGTCAGCGTCGCCGCATTTCGGACAGGCGTGCGGCACGCGCTGCTGAAAACCGCAATGATGACAACGTAAGGTGCGGTCCTTCAAATGCAGCACGAGCTTGCCCGCGCAATGTTTGCATTCGGACAGCCAGCCGCAGGCCGTGCACATCAGCACCGGCGCATAGCCGCGCCGGTTGATGAAGATCAGGCTTTGCTCCTTGCGCTGCAATCGCGCTTCGATGGCAGTAAGCAGTGGCTCACTCAGGCCTTCCTGCAACGGCAGTTTGCTCACGTCGATGCAGCGCACGATCGGCAGGGTGGCAGGTTGCACTGCACGCTGCGTCAATTTCAATAAACGGTAGCGCCCGCTCTGCGCGTTGTACCAGCTCTCCAGCGAGGGTGTGGCGGAGCCAAGCACGATGGGCACGCCGCGCTGGTTGGCGCGGAAGATCGCCACGTCGCGCGCCGAATAGCGCAGGCCGTCCTGCTGTTTGAACGAAGTGTCGTGCTCTTCGTCCACCAGGATCAAGCTCAGTTTTGGCAACGGCGTGAACACCGCGAGCCGCGTGCCTAGCACGATGCGCGCCTCTCCGGATTGCGCCTTCAGCCAGTTCTGTGCGCGTTCGCCATCGGCCAGGCCGCTGTGCAGGCTGACCAGGTCCACATCGGGAAAGCGGCTGCGGAAATAATTCTCCAGTTGCGGCGTGAGATTGATCTCGGGCACCAGCAGCAACACTTGCCCTCCGCGTTGCAGCATCTCGTGCATCAGGTGCACATAGACTTCGGTCTTGCCGCTGCCGGTGATGCCGTGCAGCAGGAAGCAGCCATAGCCGGTTTGCTGGGTGACAGCAGTCACTGCCTGCTGTTGCTCGCTAGTGAGTGCATGCGCATCATTGAAGGTATGTGTGGTGCGCGTTGTCGGCACACATGCCTCGACCCAGCCCGCTTCGAGCAGGACTTTGAGCGCAGCTGGTGCGCTGGGTGACAGGCTACGCAACTGTGCACCGCTCAGCGGGGCTTGCCGCAAGGCTTGCAGGATGCGCTGTTGCACCACGCGGCGCTTGGGCAGGGCCGCTACATCCAGTGCCTTGCCAGTTTCGCTCAGGGTGTAATCGAGGGATTGCTTCAGCGCGATCGGTTCAACTGCGCGCAAGCGTGTCGGCAACGCGGCCAGCGCCGTCATGCCGAGCGGATGGTGGTAGTAGTCGCTGCAGAAGCGCAGCAGGGTCAGCAACTCTTGCGGCAGCGGCGGCACGTCATCCAGCACTTGCACCACCGACTTCATGCGCTCCGGGGACACATCGGACTGTTGCGCCCATTCCATCGCCAGTCCGAGCACCTGTTTGCGCCCGAACGGAACGACCAGCCGCTGCCCGATCTCGAGCCGGGTATCCGCATTCACTTTGTAATCGAAAAGTGTTGACAGGGGCACGTCCAACGCGACGCGAATGATGTGCATCTTAAGAAAAATCTCTCCGGTATTTTCTGTAGAGTTTAGCTAATCCGCTTGAGCCGACTACAGTTTTTTTCTTATGCACATATCCTGTGGATAACTGTGTGGGCAACTGCCACACAAGTGCGCTAACTCCCAATCGTATATACGGTTTTTTTCTGCTGCCCAAATTCTGCTCAGGCATGCAGACCGTTAATAAACAATGGGTTACGCAATAAACAAAAAGGCCACGGAAATAATCATCCGTGGCCTTATGCAAAAAATCTCGCTGTTTATAAGCCCAGCGATTCAGTCTGATTCTTAATGGTATTTTCTACTTAGTTCATGTACCGCCTGCACCAGCGCGGCAGCGTTGTCCGGGTTGGTGAATTGCGAAATACCGTGGCCCAGATTGAACACATGGCCGCTGCCGTAGCCATAGCTGGTCAGGATCTTTTCCACTTCGCTGTGGATGACGTCCGGGGTAGCGAACAGCACGGTCGGATCGAGGTTGCCTTGCAGGGCGACCTTGTGGCCGACCTTCTGGCGCGCCACGCCGATGTCCATGGTCCAGTCCAGCCCGACCGCATCGCAGCCGATGTCGGCGATGCTCTCGATCCACAGGCCGCCGCCCTTGGTGAACACGATGCTGGGGATCTTTACGCCGTCGTGCTCGCGCTTCAGGCCCTGCACGATGCGCTGCATATAGGGCAGCGAGAACTCGTGGTACGCCGCATGCGACAGCGCGCCGCCCCAGGAATCGAAGATCATCACGGCCTGCGCGCCGGCTTCGATCTGCGCGTTGAGGTATTGGGTCACCGCATCCGCAGTCACGCTAAGGATGTGGTGCATCAGCTTCGGCTCTTTGTACATCAAGGTCTTCACCTTGGCGTAGTCGTCGCTGCTGCCGCCTTCGACCATGTAGCAGGACAGGGTCCACGGGCTGCCGGAGAAGCCGATCAGCGGCACGCGGCCGTCCAGCGACTTGCGGATCTGCGACACGGCATCGGTCACATACTTCAGGTCGGTGCCGATGTCCGGCACGTGCAGTGCCTTGATCGCGGCTTCCGTCGTCAGCGGGCGTTCGAACTTGGGGCCCTCGCCTTCGGAAAAATACAGACCCAGACCCATCGCGTCCGGCACGGTCAGGATGTCGGAGAACAGGATGGCCGCATCCAGCGGGAAACGATCCAGCGGTTGCAGGGTGACTTCCGTCGCCATGTCCGGGCTCTTGCACAGGTTGAGGAAGCTGCCGGCGCGTTTGCGCGTGGCGCAGTATTCCGGCAGGTAACGGCCGGCCTGGCGCATCATCCACAACGGGGTGTATTCGGTCGGCTGGCGCAACAGCGCGCGCAGGAAAGTATCGTTCTTGACTTTGAAGTTCATTTTGCTCTTTTCTTATCGGGGCAGGATGCTGCTGCCCATCAGGAATTCATCCACTGCACGCGCTGCCTGGCGGCCTTCGCGGATCGCCCATACCACCAGCGACTGGCCGCGACGCATGTCGCCCGCTGCAAACACTTTCTTCACGTTGGTCCGGTAATCGTTCGTATCTGCCTTCGCGTCTCCGCGATGAGTCTTCTCCACGCCGAAGGCGTCCAGCACTGGCTGCGCCGGATTGGTGAAACCCATCGCCAGGAACACGAAGTCGGCCTTGAGCTCGAATTCGCTGCCGGGCACTTCGACCATCTTGCCGTCCCTGAGCTCGACGCGCACTGCCTTGATCGCCTTGAGCTCGCCGTTCTCGCCCACAAACTCTTTGGTAGCGATCGCCCAGTCACGCGTGCAGCCTTCCTCGTGCGAACTGGAGGTGCGCAACTTGATCGGCCAGTTGGGCCAGGTCTGCGCCTTGTTCTCCTGCTCCGGTGCGCGCGGCATCACTTCGATCTGCGTGACCGAGGCAGCACCGTGGCGGTTGGAAGTTCCCACGCAGTCGGAGCCGGTATCGCCACCGCCGATAACGACGACATGCTTGCCGGCAACGCTGATCGGGTTCTTCGCGTCGCCTGCCACTTCCTTGTTCTGCGGGATCAGGAACTCCAGCGCGAAATGCACGCCCTTGAGCTCGCGTCCCGGCACCGCCAGGTCGCGCGGCTGTTCCGCACCGCCGGCGAGGATCACTGCGTCGAATTCCTTCTGCAGCTCCTTGGGCGTGACCGTTTTCTTCGCGTCGTTGGCGATGCCCTTGCCCAGCGCATCCTTGCCCACAAAGGTGTTGGTCTGGAACTTCACGCCCTCCGCAGCCAGCTGTGCCATGCGCCAGTCGATCAGGCGCTTGTCCAGTTTGAAATCGGGGATGCCGTAGCGCAACAGACCGCCGATGCGGCTGTTCTTCTCGAAGACGGTCACGGCATGGCCGGCGCGCGCGAGTTGCTGCGCGGCGGCCAGTCCTGCGGGACCGGAGCCGACGACGGCGACTTTCTTGCCGGTCTTCTTCTGTGCCGGCTGCGGCACGACCCAGCCATTCTCGCCGCCCTTGTCGATGATGGCGTGCTCGATGGACTTGATGCCGACCGCTTCGTTGTTGATGTTCAGCGTGCACGCCGCTTCGCACGGTGCCGGGCAGATGCGCCCGGTCACTTCCGGGAAGTTGTTGGTGGAGTGCAGCACGTCCAGCGCCTGTTTCCAGTTGCCGCGATACACCAAGTCGTTCCAGTCGGGGATGATGTTGTGGACCGGGCAGCCGTTGTTGCAGAACGGGATGCCGCAATCCATGCAACGCGCGCCTTGCTGCTTGGCCTCGGCATCGGTGAGATGAAGAATGAATTCCTGATAATGCTTCAGGCGCTGTTCGACCGGTGCGTAGCTTTCGACGACGCGCTCAAATTCCATGAAACCAGTTGGCTTGCCCATTATGCGGCCTCCTTCTGTTGCGCCGCGATCTCGAGCAACGCACGACGATATTCGGTCGGCATGACCTTTACGAACTTGGGCAGGTAAGTCGCCCAGTTATCCAGTATCAGTTTGGCACGCGTGCTGCCGGTGTAGCGCAGATGCTTCTCGATCTTGCCGCGCAACGCCGCTTCGTCCGCCTTGTTCAGGTGGTTGAAGTGCACGCGGCCATGTCCCTCGACCTCGCCCATCTCGCTGGCAGCCGCCTCTTCAGGAACCGGCTCCAGCTGGACCATGGACATGTTGCAGCGTTGTTCGAACGTGCCGTCCTCGTCCAGCACATAAGCCACGCCGCCGGACATACCCGCGGCGAAATTTCGGCCGGTCTGACCCAGCACCACGACCATGCCGCCGGTCATGTATTCGCAACCGTGGTCGCCCACGCCTTCCACCACGGCGGTGGCGCCGGAGTTGCGCACCGCGAAGCGTTCGCCTGCCACACCGCGGAAGAAGACCTCGCCTGCCGTCGCGCCGTACAGTACGGTGTTGCCGACGACGATGTTGTCTTCCGCCACCAGTTTGCTGTCGTCGGACGGCTTGACGATGATGCGTCCGCCGCACAGACCCTTGCCCACGTAGTCGTTGCCTTCACCTTCCAGCTGGAAGGTGACGCCGTGCGCGAGGAACGCGCCGAAGCTCTGTCCTGCGGTGCCCAGCAACTTCACGCGGATGGTGTCGTCGGGCAAGCCGGCATTGCCGTGGCGCTTGGCCACTTCATGCGACAGCATGGTGCCTACGCTGCGGTTGACGTTGCAGATCTTGGTCTCGATGGTCACCACGCGCTTCGCGTCCAAAGCTTCCTTCGCTTCGGCGATCAGGTCGTTGTCCAGCGCGTGTTCCAGGCCGTGATCCTGCTCTTCAGCATGGCGGCGCGCCACGCTCTTCGGCATATCCGGCTGGTGGAACACCTTGGAGAAATCCAAGCCCTTGGCCTTCCAGTGCTTGATGCCCTTGCGCACATCGAGCAGGTCGCTGCGCCCGACCAAATCCTCGAACTTGCGGATGCCCATCTGCGCCATCAACTCGCGCACCTCTTCGGCGACGAAGAAGAAGTAGTTCACCACGTGTTCCGGCTGGCCGGTGAATTTCTTGCGCAGTGCCGGGTCTTGCGTAGCCACGCCGACCGGGCAGGTGTTGAGGTGACACTTGCGCATCATGATGCAACCCTCGACCACCAGCGGTGCAGTAGCGAAGCCGAATTCGTCCGCGCCGAGCAGCGCTCCGATCAGCACGTCGCGGCCGGTCTTCAACTGACCGTCCACTTGCAGACCGACACGGCCGCGCAACTGGTTCAGCACCAGTGTCTGTTGTGCCTCGGCGAGACCCAGCTCCCACGGCGTACCGGCGTGCTTCACCGAAGACAGCGGCGACGCGCCCGTGCCGCCGTCGAAGCCGGAGATCACGATGTGGTCAGCCTTGGCCTTGGACACACCCGCGGCCACCGTGCCGACGCCGACTTCCGACACCAGCTTCACAGAGATGGACGCAGACGGGTTGGAGTTCTTCAGGTCATGGATGAGCTGCGCCAGGTCCTCGATCGAGTAAATGTCGTGGTGCGGCGGTGGCGAGATGAGGCCGACGCCGGGCACCGAGTGACGCAGCTTGCCGATGTATTCGGACACCTTGCCGCCGGGCAGCTGGCCGCCTTCGCCGGGCTTCGCGCCCTGCGCCATCTTGATCTGGATCTGGTCGGCGCTGGAGAGATACTCCGCAGTCACGCCGAAACGGCCGGACGCGACTTGCTTGATGCGCGAGCGCAAGGAATCGCCCGCCTTCAAGGTCTGGTCGGACTCGATGCGGTGCTTGCCGATGATGTCGGACAGCTTCTCGCCACCATGCAGCGTCTTGAAGCGGTTCGCGTCTTCGCCACCCTCGCCAGTGTTCGACTTGCCGCCGATGCGGTTCATGGCGATGGCCAAGGTGGCGTGCGCTTCGGTGGAGATGGAGCCCAGCGACATCGCGCCGGTGACGAAACGCTTGACGATCTCTTTCGCCGATTCGACTTCATCCAGCGGAATCGCCTTGCCCACAGACTTGATCTCGAACAGGCCGCGCAGGGTCATCTGGCGTTCGGTCTGGTCGTTGATGAGCTTGGCGTATTCCTTGTACGTCGAGTAGTTGTTGGTACGGGTGGAATGTTGCAGCTTGGCGATGGAATCCGGTGTCCAGGTGTGGTCCTCGCCTCGGGCACGGTAAGCATATTCACCGCCCGCCTCCAGCATGGTCGCCAGCACCGGGTCGTTGCCGAACGCAGCACTGTGCGTGCGCACCGCCTCCTCCGCCACTTCCTTGAGGCCGATGCCTTCGATCTGTGTAGCAGTACCCGGGAAATACTTCTCGACGAAATCGTTGTTGAGGCCGATGGCCTCGAAGATCTGCGAGCCGCAATAGGATTGGTAGGTGGAGATGCCCATCTTGGACATCACCTTCATCAGCCCCTTGTTGACGGCCTTGATGAAGCGCTTCTTGGCGTCCTTCGCCTCCAGCGCAGCCGGCAGTTCCAGCGTGGCAATGGTGTCGAACGCCAGCCACGGGCACACGGCTTCCGCGCCATAGCCGGCGAGCAGGGCGAAGTGGTGTACTTCGCGCGCAGAACCGGTGTCGACCACCAGACCTGCGCTGGTGCGCAGACCTTCGCACACGAGGTGATGGTGCACGGCAGCGGTCGCCAGCAGTGCCGGTATCGCCACGCGCTTATCCGACATCGCACGGTCGGACAGGATCAATACGTTGTAGCCCTTGGCCACGGCCTTGTCGGCAGCCTTGCACAGGGCTGCGATCGCTTTCTCACAGCCGGCCGCACCGTCCTTCACCGGATAGGTGATGTCCAGCACCTGCGACTTGTAGGCGCCCTTGGTGAGCTTGTCGATGTCATACAGCTTGGCGATGTCCTCTTCCGACAGCACGGGCTGATGCACTTCCAGGCGTGGCGCGGGCTTGGTTTCATCAACGCCGAGCAGGTTCGCCTTGGGGCCGATGAAGGAAGTCAGCGACATCACGATCTCTTCGCGGATCGGGTCGATAGGCGGGTTGGTGACTTGCGCGAACAACTGCTGGAAGTAGTTGTACAGCACCTTGCTCCGGCCCGACAGCACGGGCAGCGCAGCATCCGTACCCATGGAGCCGATGGCTTCCTCACCGGCCGAGGCCATCGGCAGCATGAGGAACTTGGTATCTTCCTGGGTGTAACCGAAGGCCTGCTGCGTATCGAGCAGATTGGCTTCGTTCTTGAGCGCGACCTTGGATTTCGGCAGGTCGTCGAGGTAGTGACGCGATTGCTCGATCCACTTGCGATAAGGCTTGGCGGTCGCGAGCTGGGTCTTCAGTTCTGCATCGTCCACGATGCGTCCGGCTTGCATGTCGATGAGGAACATCTTGCCCGGCTGCAGGCGCCACTTCTTCACGATCTTGCTCTGCGCGATCGGCAGCACGCCCATCTCGGAGGCCATCAGCACGACGTCGTCGTCGGTGATGAGGTAACGCGCGGGGCGCAGGCCGTTGCGGTCCAGTGTCGCACCGATCATGCGACCATCTGTGAACGCCACGGCGGCGGGGCCGTCCCATGGTTCCATCAAAGCTGCGTGGTATTCGTAGAACGCACGGCGTTCTTCGTCCATCAGCGGATTGCCGGCCCAAGCCTCGGGAATCAGCATCATCATCGCATGCGGCAGCGCGTAACCACCCGCCACCAGCAACTCCAGCGCATTGTCGAAGCAGGCCGAGTCGGACTGGCCTTCGACGATCAGCGGCCACAGCTTGTCGAGATCCTTGCCGATGAATTTGGACGACATCGCCGCTTGGCGTGCCGCCATCCAATTGACGTTGCCGCGCAGGGTGTTGATCTCGCCGTTGTGCGCGATCATGCGGAACGGATGTGCGAGGTCCCAGGTGGGGAAGGTGTTGGTGGAGAAGCGCTGGTGTACCAGCGAGAATGCGCTGACCAGATCTTTATCTTGCAGATCGAGGAAGTATTTGCCGACCTGGTCGGCCAGCAGCATGCCTTTGTATACGATGGTGCGCGACGACATCGAGGGAATATAGAAGCCGCTGCCTTGCCCCTTGGGTAGCTTGCGCACAGCGTGCTCTACGGTCTTGCGGATGACGAACAGCTTGCGCTCGAATGCGTCCTGATCTTCAGTCTTCTTGCCGCGGGCGATGAACACTTGGCGCACTACAGGCTCGACTGCTTTCACACTCTCGCCGAGACCGCTGTTGTCCACCGGCACGTCGCGCCAGCCCAGCAGCGTCTGGCCTTCGGCCTTGATCTTGTCAGCGATGGCCTTTTCGCAGGCGGCGCGCGCCTTGGCGTCGCGCGGCAGGAACAGCATACCGACGCCGTATTCGCCGACGGCAGGCAATGTGATCTTCTCTTTGCCGAGAACTTTGCGCAGGAAGGCATCAGGAACCTGAACCAGAATACCGGCGCCATCGCCCGCCAACGGGTCGGCACCGACCGCACCACGGTGCGTCAGGTTCTCCAGTATCTGCAGCCCTTGACTGACTCGGTCGTGACTTGCCTGACCCTTGATATGTGCAACGAAACCGACACCACATGCATCATGTTCATTGCGCGGATCGTAAAGACCCTGCTGCGCTGGCAACGAAGAATTGCTCACCTTGTTCCTCACCTCGATCATCCGACTAAACGGCGGCTTTGGCCGCCTTCCAAATATTTATGCGAAAGGGCGGGAATGCTACCTTAATCCGGGGGTGGAGGGCAACTTGCTGATCAGATCTCTTCTATTGCGAAGATGCGCCGGTGTTCGCGGATGGCATAACGGTCGGTCATGCCTGCGATGTAATCAGCCACCGAGCGTGCGCGCTCGGACTCGGCCGAGGGATTGAATTGCGGCGGCAGTAGCCTTGGGTCTTCCATAAAAGCCTGGAATAGATCGTCGATGATACGTCTTGCCTTGGCCGTCATGCGCATGACGCGGTAGTGCCGATATAGGTGGGTACGCAGAAAAGCCTTAAGCTCCCGGTTGAGCTCATGCATCTCCGCGCTGAAGGCCGCCAAAGGGACAGCGGCGCGCACTTCATCAACACTTTGCGGCGCATGTGTCCGGATGTTGCTTTCGGTCTGCGCGATGAGATCGGTGACCAGGGTGTTGATCATGCGGCGCACCGTTTCGTGCACCACGCGCCGTTCCGCTAGATTCGGATAAGCTTGCACGAACTTCGTACAGGTGCCCCGCAAACAAGCGCACCGAGGACAGTTGCTCCAGGGTCAGCAAACCGGAGCGCAGACCGTCGTCCACATCGTGGTTGTTGTAGGCGATCTCGTCGGCCAGGTTGGCGATCTGCGCCTCCAGCGAGGGGCGCCGGTCATGCAGGAAACGCTCGCCCACTTCACCCAGTTGTGCAGCATGTTCCAGCGAACAGTGCTTGAGTATGCCTTCGCGTGTCTCGAAGCACAGATTCAGGCCATCGAATGCGGCGTAGCGCTCTTCCAGCACATCCACCACGCGCAAGGACTGCAAGTTGTGCTCGAACCCCCCGTGCTCTTTCATGCAGGCGTTCAACGCCTCTTGCCCGGCATGTCCGAACGGGGTGTGTCCGAGGTCGTGCGCCAACGATACCGCCTCCACCAGATCTTCGTTGACCATCAGGCGCCGCGCGATGGAACGGCCGATCTGCGCGACTTCGATGCTGTGGGTCAGGCGGGTGCGGAACAAGTCGCCTTCGTGGTTCACGAAGACTTGCGTCTTGTATTCGAGACGGCGGAACGCGCCGGAATGGATGATGCGGTCGCGGTCGCGCTGAAATTCGCTGCGCCCCGCTGGCGCGGGTTCGGCGACCTTTCGTCCGTGGGCGCTTACGCTTACCGCATACGGAGCAAGTTGCAGCTCAGGCACTGCAAGCCTCCAGCGTCTGTTCCAGCAACGTCTGCGGCACTTCGCCGGTCATTACGGCGTGCCCCAAGGACTTCAGGAGAACGAAACGTATCTTGCCGTCCGCCACTTTTTTATCCAGCCCCATCAGATCCAGATATTTTTCCGCCCCCAGTTTGGGCGCTATGACGGGTAACTCGGCGCGTTCGAACAGTTTGCGCACACGCGCCACATCCTCCGCACTCATCCATCCGAGGCGTTGTGACAGGTCGGCGGCCATGATCGTTCCCGCGGCCACCGCCTCTCCGTGCAGCCACACGCCATAACCCATGCCGTTCTCGATAGCATGGCCAAAGGTATGCCCCAGATTCAACAGTGCGCGTTCGCCGCTCTCGCGTTCGTCGGCTCCGACCACTTCGGCTTTGTTCTGGCAGCTGCGAGCGATGGCGTATTGCAAAGCAGCCGTGTCCCGTGCCAGGAGTTTTTCAATGTTGACTTCCAGCCACTCGAGGAAGGGTAAATCGCGGATCAGTCCATACTTGATGATTTCCGCAATGCCCGCACGCAGTTCTTTGTCCGGCAAAGTATCCAGCGTTGTGATGTCGGCTATCACCACGCGTGGCTGGTAGAAAGCGCCGATCATGTTTTTGCCGAGAGGATGATTGATTCCAGTTTTGCCGCCCACCGATGAGTCCACCTGCGACAGCACGGTTGTGGGGATTTGAATGAACGGTACGCCGCGCAGGAAAGTGGCAGCCGCGTAGCCGGTGATATCGCCGATGACACCTCCGCCCAGCGCAATAAGGGGCGTGCTGCGCTCGCTGCGTGCCGAGAGCAGCGCATCGTAAATCACGTTCAGCGATTCGGAATTCTTGTATTGCTCGCCATCCGGCAGAACGATGGATTGCACTTGCACACCATTTGCGATCAAACTCTCGCTTAGTTGTTGCAGATACAACGGAGCAACCGTGGTGTTGCTGACGATGACTGTGCGCTTGCGCGGGATATGTGGCAATAGCAATTCGACCCGCTGCAACAAGCCACTGCCGATATGGATGTGATAACTCCGCTCTGCCAATCCTACGTTCAAGGTCTGCATGTTTTCTTCGTTTCCTGTTCCTGTCGAGCACTCTATCTCCTCCAGTTTTCGCTGAAGGCGCGCCAGCATTATCTGTACGCTTTGCTTTCCTGTTGGGATAACAATGTCTGCAGTTTCGATGTAAAGCGGATCTCTCAAATCGAGCAATTCTTGCAGCCTGGCGCGTGGATCCGCGGTTTGCAGCAAGGGCCGGTTGTGGTCATGCCGTGTTCGTTGCCACAGGTCGTGCACACTGCTTTTCAGGTAGACCACCACGCCATTCTGTTTAAGTGCGGCACGATTTTGCGGGCTCAGCACAGCGCCGCCACCTGTTGCCAGCACGAGCCCATCCTGCTTGAGCAAATCCAGAATGACACTGCTTTCGCGTTGACGAAAACCCGCCTCGCCTTCGACATCGAATATATGCGGGATTGTAACGCCGGTGCGTTTTTGTATTTCTTCATCACTGTCGATGAAGGTCTTGCCAAGTTGTTTGGCAAGCAGCTTGCCAGCCGTAGTTTTGCCAGCGCCCATCATGCCAATCAAAATGATGTTGCCGGAGGATCGCTTGGCTTGTGTCTTGTTTTCCATACCGGAATTGTAGCGGAAAACCATTGCGCTCATTTCAGGCCAAAATAAAACCCGGCACATCGGCCGGGTTTTATTTTGCATGCGTACGTCCGTCGTTAGTTTATCCCGAGCGTCTCTTTCAGTATTTTGGGCGTGATGAAAACCAACAACTCTTTCTTTTCCGAACGCAGGTTGTTGGTCTTGAACAACCACCCCAGAATCGGGATGTCCTGTAAACCCGTGACACCATTGGTTAGGTCTGAGTCATCTTGTGTGTAGATACCACCGATCACTACCGTGCCGCCATTATCCACCAACACTTCTGTATTAACTTTCTTGGTATTAATGCTGGGCACGCCGAAGAAGATGGTACCAACAGTATCCTGATTCACTTTCACCTTCATGGACACGTGATTCTCTGGAGTGATTTGTGGAACCACAATCAGACTCAGCACGGCCTTCTTGAAGGCGACGGTGGTTGCGCCACTGCTACTTGCCTGCAGATAGGGGATTTCGACACCAGACTCAATGTTCGCCTCAATCTTGTCTGCCGTCACCACGCGCGGACTGGCGATCGCCTTGGTTGTGCCATCTTGCGCTGAAGCGTTGAGCTCCAAGGTCAGCGTCTTGGTCGCTGCCGCATTAAACAGCGTCAAGGTCAAGCCACCCAAGCCCGCAGACGCTCCTGGCAGATTCACACTTCCCCCGGAGACCGAGCCAAGCTGCCCATTCCCCACGTTGAATCCGCCACCTGCTGCCGCGGTCGGACCGACGTAGCCCAAACGTCCGCCCAACGTATGGTTAAAACTCTCTTTAGCCTCCACAAAACGTGCTTCGATCAGCACCTGTCGCACTGGGATATCCAGCACTTTGATGAAGCGACGGATTTCCTCCAAGCGAGAAGGCGTATCTTGGACGAACAACATATTCGTCCGCGTATCTGCAATCGCAGTTCCTCGCTTGGAAAGCAGCTTCTGCTTGTCATCCGAGAACAGTTTCGCAAAATCAGCCGCCTTGGCATAGGCCAATTCGAAGGTTTCTGTACGCAACGGCTCCAATTCATTGATTTCTTGACGCGCCGAGAAATCAAGTTTTTCCTTGGCCGCGAGTTCTTCACGTGGCGCAACTTGAATCACATTGCCATTCTTGCGTTTATCCAGATCCTTGCTTTGTAAGATGATGTCTAATGCCTGATCCCAGGGCACATCCTTCAAGCGTAAAGTCAGACTTCCCGAAACCGTATCGCTGATCACCATATTTAAGTTAGTGAAATCCGCAATCACACTCAGCGCTTCACGTGCTGAAATGTTCTGGAAATTCAGCGTCAGTTTTTCTCCCCCATAGCCCAGTTGGGTGCCTTTCACCATCCGGTTTGGATCTTCAATTACCTCTTTGATTTCGATGATGAATTTATTGTCAGTCTGGTACGCAGAGTACTCCCACAAGCCTTTTGGCTCTATCGTCACTCGTGTGTTCTCTCCCTGGCTAAAAGCGTCAACCAATTGCACAGGAGTACCAAAATCTGTCACATCCAACTTGCGCTGCAAATTGCGCGGAAGAGCTGCACGCTGAAAATCAACCAGCAGCAAGCGCCCTTGTTGCTTGATATCGATGCCAATGTCGGGATCCGACAAGTCGATTTGCACGCGCCCCTCACCATTTTTACCGCGGTGGAAATCAATATCTCTCAATCCGTGTTTCTGCTTTGCCCCCGTCTTTGCTTCTGCAAAGTGTGTAGCTTGAGCAGGTGCCGAATCTCCACCCGCAACTCCCTTGCGTTGTAGCGTAATGAGAAGGTTGTTTCCTTCGATGCGCGACTCATGGCTGAGCATTTGTGTGAGATTTATCACCACACGTGTGCGATTTCCAGCCTGAACGATGTTGGCGCTACGCAAGTCTCCCTCTCCGAATTCCTGCGTTGATTTGCCCAGTCCATTTTCTGTATTTGGAAAATCGAATGCAATGCGAGGCGGGGTATTAATGGTGAACGTGGCAGGCTGTCCGCTCGGCGCATTTTTCATCGCCACCTTCAATACGACCTTGCCGCCTAATTCGTTGTTTACGCTGATAGACTGGATGCTGTTCAATTCATTGGAGGTCTGCGCTTCTTGCGCACTCGCCCCTACCGCATATGCCGAAAGGACAATTGCGGCCAGTTGAATCATTCTGTAGATTGACTTGTTGAACTGTCTCATATGTTTGCTCCTGATTACTCCGCTAATTGCAGAGTGCTTTCGCGCTCGGACCAATCGCCCGCACTGTCTTGCACCATCTCTTTGATCTTCACTTCTGTCTCGGTTACCGAAGTGATCTGACCAAAATTTTGGCCAACGTAGTTGCCTGCTTTCACCGTATATATCTTGCCCTCGCCTGAACGAATTAGCGCGTGCCCAACATTTTTCTGCTGCAGATAGCCAACCATTTTCAAACTTTCCAGCGGATAGTCTTCTAGCTCCTCTTTGGGGCGATCAAGATTGGGCTGGTTCTGCCCCGCGCGGTTCATGTTCTTGGGCTCCACCTTGTGGGGCTTGAATGGATCAGGCAGCGCCGTATCGTTGTCGAAGGAAAAGGGTTCGTAGGGCTTGATATCTGGCGGTGGCTCAACCTTCCCGCGCATATCTGTCCCGGCATTCTTGACGAAATCCCGCAGATCCTGAAACTCCTCGCCGCCACATCCGGCTAGCAGCAATGGAATCAACAATAGTGAATATGCCGCCCTCATTTTGGTGCCGCCTTCTTATCCGCGGATTTGGCACTGCGCTTTTGCGCTGCCAACTCTTCCTCATCCAGATAACGGTATGTTTTTGCCACTGCATCTAAAGTTAGCACCCCGTTTTTGTCGGGTGCAATGCTAATGTCGTTCAACGTCACGATGCGTGGCAATTTCGAAATGTCACTTGCAAACCTGCCCAAATCATCAAAGTTACCCGTTACCTTCAGCGTGATTGGCTGCTCGGTGAACACCCCTGTTGCAACTTCGGCGCCGGGACGGAACAGCTCGAATTGCAGTCCACGCCCTAGCCCCGCCTGGTTAATGTCTGTCAGCAGCGCATCCATCTCCGATTTGCTTGGCAATTGCTTAAGCAGCGCTCCAAATGACTGCTGCGTATCGATCAACTGCTTCTTGATGATATCCAGATTGATAGCTTCGCGCTTTTTCGCCAAATAGGTATCGCGCAACTTTTCTTCTTGGCGTCGCACGCCGTCATCGCCGTTCAGTATCTCCCACTGTCCCTTCCAGTCAGCAACTGCCCCCACGACTATCACCAGTGCGAACATAGACAGAAAAGCCGCGATCTTGATCAGCCATGGCCAACTTCCCGGCGTCTTGAGGTCTACACTCCTTAACTCTTCCAGAAAATTCATATCCGCCCCTTAACCTTTTGTCCCTGGCTTTTGTGCTGCCGGCACTGGCGCCCCGCTTGACGTCGGCTCAGCAATTTTGGTCAGATTGAAATTTAGCGAAAATTCACTCACTCGAGCACCTGCAGAAGTTGATGCATGAATTTCTACCAGTGACGGCGAATCCAGCCAAGGCGAGTCTTCAATTGAGCGCATCAAAGTCGAGACACGTGCGTTTGACTGCGCATAGCCACTTACACTGATTTTGTAACCGCTCTGTTTAAGACTCTTCAGATAAACCCCGTCCGGCAAAATGCGTAGCGTCTGATCTAGCAGGTGCACCACATCGGAACGGGTGCCTTGCAGGTTTTCTACCACCGCCTTGCGTGACATCAAGGATTGAGTTTGCTCTCTCAACTTCTTGATTTCCTCGATTTGCTTGTCCAGCACCGCAATTTCTTGCTTCAGATAAGCATTGCGTCGCTCCTGATACGATATCTGCGTACTAATAGCGACGTGGACGAAACCCACAACCAACACACCTAGCACTAAGGAAATAGCGCTGAATATAATAAATTGAATTTGACGAGCTCGGCGTTTTTCCGCTCGATGCGGAAGCAGGTTGACGCGTATCATGATGGATCAAACCTCCGCATAGCCAAACCACACGCAACCATCAGTGCAGGAGCATCCATCTGCAACTGGCGCGGCTTGATACGACTGGAAAGTGTCATTAATTCGAACGGGTTCGCCACCAAAGTACTGACCTGTGTTCGTGTCGCCACCGCCTCATCCAAGCCGGGCAGCGCGGCACAGCCACCAGCCAACACGACGTAGTTCACTTCGTTATATTGCGTCGAGGTAAAGAAGAACTGCAGCGCCCTGGACACTTCCATCGCAAGGTTATCCCGGAAAGGCGACAGCACATCGCTTTCATAATTTTCCGGCAATCCGCCGTTGCGCTTTGCAGACTCCGCCTCTTCAACAGACAAGCCGAAAACACTCTGTATCTGTTGCGTAAGCTGGGCTCCACCCACCTGCTGGTCGCGCATATAAATCGACTGGC
Source organism: uncultured beta proteobacterium (assembly GCA_963715005.1). Classification (GTDB taxonomy): domain Bacteria; phylum Pseudomonadota; class Gammaproteobacteria; order Burkholderiales; family Gallionellaceae; genus Sideroxyarcus. The sequence goes on from CAVQQO010000001.1 coordinate 460,612, forward strand.
CGTTGCGCAATACATTCACGTTCATCACATATGCGCCAACATCCACCAATGCAATGCATTGGTCTGCGGCGCCGCCCGGCAATTGTGCACGTATCATTTCGAAAGCAGCCTCTGCGGCGTACGGCTCCACATCCACCACAATTGCCTTCAAACCGGCCGACTGCGCTGCAGCAACACGATCCTCGACGTTCGCTTTGCGTGACGCCGCCAACAACACCTCGACCTCTTCGGGATTATTTGGAGCTGGGCCGATCACCTGGAAATCCAGATTTACCTCTTCCAGCGCGAAAGGAATATATTGGTTTGCTTCGCTCTCAACCTGATACTCCAGATCGTCCTCGCGCAAGCCGGCTGGCAACAATATTTTTTTGCTGATTACAGCGGCCGCGGGCAATGCCAAGCTGACGTTTCTGATGCGCGAACCCAGACGCTTCCAGGCACGTTTCACCGTATCTGATACAGCATCCAGATTATTGATATTTCCATCGCTCACCGCATCTGTCGGAAGTGCTTCGATTGCATAGCGCTCGATCACATACCCGTTCTTTTTGGGCGATTCACTCAATTCCACCATCTTAACGGAAGACGAACTGATATCCACCCCGATCAAGGGAGGCGTGGAGGTACTCAGAAAGTCTAACGGGATATCAAAATTTCCTATGCTCATAGGCCAGTTAGCGCGTTTTCGTACAAAGTGGTTTAAATCCTAGCAATAACTCCCGCGGGTGTAAAGTTTTTTCTGTAAGCTCGTATTCTGTGTTCGAGAAGATATAATTGCGCAATATTTTCCAGAATACTTGTCATGACCTCTCGCTGGTGGTTTTACCCTGCCCTTGTCGTACTCGCCCTGCCCCTTCTTCCAATCTTGCTGCTCGTCTTCGCAGCAATACTTACTTATCCGACGCTACCCACGCTGGAAACGCTGACTGATTATCGCCCCAAAATGCCGCTCCGCGTATTCAGTGCGGAGGGAACTTTGATCGGTGAATTTGGCGAAGAGCGCCGCGAGCTGGTCAAGATTGAAGAGGTGCCTGAGCTCATGAAGAAAGCGATTCTTGCAGCAGAGGACGATCGCTTCTATGAGCATGGGGGGGTGGACTACATCGGCGTGTTGCGGGCCGCCTACTCAAACTTTGCTTCGGGTGGCGTGAAGCAGGGAGCCAGTACCATCACCATGCAAGTCGCGCGGAATTTTTTCCTTTCCAAGGAAAAAACCCTGTCGCGCAAATTCAACGAAATGCTGCTCTCTTTCAAGATCGAGCACAACCTGACTAAAGATGAAATCCTTCAGCTTTATATCAATCACATTTATCTTGGACAGCGCTCTTACGGCTTCGCCTCCGCCGCACAGGTCTATTACGCCAAGTCGCTCAACCAGCTCACACTGTCGGAAATGGCCATGCTGGCCGGATTGCCCAAAGCACCTGCCGCTTTCAATCCGGTAGTGAATCCGGAGCGCGCCAAAGTACGTCAGATGTACATCCTGCGCCGCATGCATGATCTGCGCTACATCACCAAAGAACAATTTGATCTTGCGCAGAGCGAACCCTTTGAGACCAAGCAGATTGCGCATCACCAAACGTTTGCGGTCAATGCAAATTATGTGGCCGAGATGGTGCGTCAGGAAATGTTCGACCGCTTCCAGGAAGAGGCCTACACCCAGGGTTATAGCGTCTATACCACCATCCGCGCAATGGATCAGGCTACCGCTTATGCCTCGCTGCGCAAAGGCGTGCTGGAATATGACCATCGCCACGGTTATCGTGGGCCAGAAGGCTACGTCGATTTGAAAAAGAACAACACCGAAGAGTTGCTGGATGATGCGCTGGCGGATGTCAGCGACAGTGACGACCTCATCCCTGCCGTAGTCCAATCTATTAACCCCAAAGGTATTCGTGCTTACTGCAAAAACGGGCAGGTTGTCGAGATTCGCGGCGAAGGCCTGCGTTTTGCACAACAAACTTTGGGAGAAAAACTTGCGCTCAATCGACGCATCCGCGTCGGTTCGCTGATTCGCGTATACAAGAACGAAAAAGATTTCTGGGAAATCACACAGCTGCCGCAAATCGAGTCCGCCTTTGTCTCGGCCAATCCGCGTGATGGTGCGATCCTTGCGCTGGTCGGTGGTTTTGATTTCTACCGCAACCAGTTCAACCACGTTACACAAGCATGGCGTCAACCCGGGTCCAGCTTCAAGCCCTTCATCTACTCGGCAGCTTTGGAGAAAGGCTTCACACCCGCTTCCGTCATCAACGATGCCCCGCTGGTCATCGACCTTTCGCAAACCGGCGAGGAACTGTGGCAACCCAAGAACTTCGATGGCGAATTTGCCGGCCCGATGCGCATGCGTCAAGGCCTGACGCGCTCCAAAAACCTTGTTTCCATTCGCATTCTGCAGGCCATCGGACTGGAATATGCGCAGGATTACGTCACCAAATTCGGCTTCGACAAAGACAAGATCAAACCATTTTTGACCATGGCACTAGGCGCAGGGTCGGTCACGCCTCTGCAATTGATGAGCGGCTACTCCGTCTTTGCCAATGGCGGTTATCGCGTCACACCCTACTTCATCCAGCGCATCGAAGATGGGCAAGGCAAGTTGGTAGGACAGGCCGCGCCTGTCGCCGCGGGAGAAGGAGCAGAACAGGTCATCGATGTGCGCAACGCTTTCACCATGGTCAACATGATGCAGGATGTCGTAAAACACGGCACCGCCATCCGCGCCATGGAACTCGGCAGGCAAGACCTTGCCGGCAAAACCGGCACCACCAGCGACTCGATGGATGCCTGGTTTGCCGGCTTCCATCCCACCCTCGTCGCCGTCACTTGGATCGGCTATGACAACCCGCAAAGCCTGGGCGAAAAGGAAACCGGCGGCGGCGCCGCATTGCCCATCTGGATGGGCTACATGCAAAAGATGCTGAAGGACGTACCCGAAGTCGAGTACACCGTTCCGGAGCATATCGTCACCGCACGTATCAACGAGAATGGTTTGCGCGACAGCAACGGCAATCGCATCGAATACTTCTATGAAGAAAATCTGCCGCCTGAACAGGGCGATATCGTACCGGAAGCGAACAAGCCCGCAGATGCGGTGAGCGACCAGCTTTTCTGATGAACAAGGCACATCCACAGCGGAGAGATCTGATGCGCGAACAACTCGCGCACGAGACTGCGCGCCTCATCGCTGAGGGCGGCATCACCGACTTTGCATTTGCGAAGCGCAAAGCTGCACGGCAACTCGGCGCGACGGAGACGCAACACCTGCCCAGCAATCAGGAAGTAGAGGAAGCACTGCACAGCTATCGTGCTCTCTACCAACACGAAAGCCACCCCGGCATTCTGCATCAACTGCGCGAAGAGGCGCTCGCTGCCATGCGTTTGCTGGAAGATTTCCACCCCTATCTCACCGGTTCGGTGTTGAGTGGCACTGCGGGCGAACTCTCCGACATCAATCTCATGCTGTTCAGCGATGACGCCAAAGCCGTGCTGCTGTTCCTGCTCAAGCACAACCTTGAATTCGAGGATGGGGAGTGGAGAGTGCGAGTCGGGGGGCACGAGGAAACCGTACCGAGCTATACCTTGACGGGTGAGACCGGTACTCAGATACACATCATCGTTCTGCCCGAAAATGCCCGCCACAGCGGCAGCCGCCACCCGGAAACACACGCGGATATCGCAGCGGTGGAGATGTTGCTGGCAGCGGCTTGATTTGAAACGTAGGCGGTGGAATTCCTGGGTAGCACGTTCTGTGCGACTAACCTTCTGGAAAGAATACAAACAGCGTGCAGCCGTTCGAGGACTGAGGTACATGCGAACTGCCTACAGGGTGGTGGATAAAAGTGCCCGCAGGATAAGTGTTCTTGCCATCGCAAAAATCGCCTGAAACGACAAACACCTCTTCCGCTCCCGGCGCATGCACATCAAGAACGGGATACACCGCGCCCGCAGCAATCTCGAACATGAGCGCCTTGCGCCCACTTGGGTCAGACCACAGGAGTCGCGTGCTGAACCCCGGATAGACCAACTCCTTTGCGGGCACGTCTTTCCAGTGTGTCGCAACGACCCCTTCCAGATTCATGTGCTGCGAGCCGAGTTTCATTCGCTCTCCGTTGCGCCTACTTGCCGGCTTCCTTCAGCCACCGCGCCGCATCCAGCGCAAAGTAAGTCAGTATCCCGTCCGCACCCGCACGCTTGAAGGCCAGCAGCGCCTCTAGCACGCACGCTTGTTCATTTAGCCAGCCGTTCTGCGCAGCAGCCTTGAGCATGGCGTATTCGCCGCTCACTTGATAAACAAACGTCGGCGCTTTGAATTCGTCCTTCACGCGGCGCACGATGTCGAGATAGGGCATACCCGGTTTGACCATGACCATGTCTGCGCCCTCCTGCAAATCGAGGCCGACTTCCCACAGGGCCTCATCCGAATTGGCGGGATCCATCTGGTAAGTGTATTTATTGCCTTTGCCGAGGTTGCCGCTGGAACCGACGGCATCGCGGAACGGGCCGTAGAAACTGGAAGCGTATTTGGCGGAGTAGGCCATGATGCGGGTATGGATGTGCTTGTGGGCATCCAGCGCCGCACGGATCGCGCCTATGCGGCCGTCCATCATGTCGGAAGGAGCGACGATGTCAGCGCCCGCTGCGGCGTGGCACTGCGCCTGTTTGGTCAGCACTGCGATGGTTTCGTCGTTGAGCACGTAACCGCTGTCGTCGATCAGACCATCCTGCCCGTGGCTGGTATAGGGGTCGAGCGCGACATCGGTCATCACGCCCAGCTCGGGGAAATTCTTCTTCAGCGCAGCAACCACGCGCGGCACCAGTCCGTTCGGGTTGTAACGCTTCGCTGCGCATCCAGACTTTTCAGCGGAGTATCGATCACCGGGAAGATCGCCATCACGGGAATGCCCAGCTTCACACATTGCTCCGCATCCTTGAGCAACAAATCCAAAGTTTTCCGCTGCACGCCTGGCATGGACTTCACATCCTCGACTTTGTTGCTGCCTTCGAGCACAAAAACAGGGTAGATGAAATCCGCCGAAGTGAGTATGTGCTCTCGCATCAGGTCGCGCGAAAACTGATCATGGCGCATGCGGCGCATGCGTTTATGTGGATATTGTCCGAGTAGTTTGCATGGCTATTCCTAAAATTTTCAAATTCGTTGGAACTATTTTCGCATAGTCCCGTCAGAGTCCGTGAGCAGCGAAAGTTGCTTCCCGTTTCTCCTCCCTGAGCGGGTGTCTTAACCCTGTTAAGACCTTGGTGCCCCTGACCTCCCCCTTTGGTTCAGGGGCATTTTTTTAGCCTTCGTTCCGAAACCAGCCTGCAATCACCGCTTCCGCCTCGTCCATGCCCAGCTTCTTCAAACTGGAGAACAGCTGCACCGTGCATTGCGGGAAGTTCTCCTGCAAGAACGCCTTCACGTCACGCAAAGTCTGCGTGGATTGCTGGCGGCTCAGCTTGTCCGACTTGGTGAGCAGGATGTGGATGGGCTTCCCGGTGGGAGCGAACCAGTCCAACATGCCTTGATCGCGCTCGGTGAGCGGATGGCGCGAATCCATGATGACCACAAGGCCGCACAGTTCTTCACGCGTCTGCAGATACTGACTCAACAGTTGTTCCCAATGCGCTTGCACGTCCGGCGGCACTTTGGCATAGCCGTAACCCGGCAAGTCCACCAAGAACCTGCGATCGCCAAGATCGAAGTAGTTGATGTGCTGCGTGCGCCCCGGCGTCTTGCTGGTAAAAGCCAGGCGCGTATGGTTGGCCAACGTGTTGATGGCGCTCGATTTGCCCGCGTTGGAACGTCCGACGAACGCGACCTCTTGCCCACCATGCAGCGGCAGGTCGCGTATATGGTTGACCGTGGTAAAGAAGGTCGCTTTGGAAAAGAGTCCCACTATTTCCAGGCCGAGAAAATTTTGTCGGCTGCGGCGATGGTCGCGGCGATGTCGGCCTCGGTGTGTGCAGCAGAAACGAAGCCCGCTTCAAATGCCGAGGGTGCAAGGTAGTGTCCTGCGTCGAGCATGGCATGGAAGAAACGGTTGAACGCCTCTTTGTCGCATTGCATCACCTCGGCATAGCTGGTCGGCAGCGCCTTACTGAAATACAGGCCGAACATGCCGCCCACCGATTGCGCGCAGAACGTGACGCCATATTTCTTCGCACTTGCGCTCAGGCCCTCGGTGAGTTGCTTGGCCAGTTTGGCGAGGTTGTCATAGAAGCCGGGGGTCTGCACCAGCTTCAGTGTGGTCAGACCCGCCGCCACCGCCACTGGATTACCGGACAGCGTGCCCGCCTGATACACCGAACCCAACGGGGCCAAGCATTGCATGATGTCGCGGCGCCCGCCGAATGCGGCGGCGGGCAATCCGCCGCCCATCACCTTGCCCAGCGTGACCAGGTCCGGCTTGATGCCGTAGTAACCCTGTGCGCCTTGCAGGCTGACGCGGAAACCGGTCATCACTTCGTCGAGGATCAGCACTGCGCCGTGCTTGGTGCACAGGTTGCGCAGCGCATCGAGGAATTCGCGCTTGGGCGCGATCAGGTTCATGTTGCCCGCTACCGGTTCGACGATCACCGCGGCGATCTCCTTGCCCATCTCGGCGAAGGCTTTTTCCAGACCGGCTGCATCGTTGTAGTCCAGCACCGTGGTCAGTGCGGCGATCTCGGCCGGCACGCCGGAAGAGCTGGGCTGACCGAAGGTCAGCGCGCCGGAACCGGCTTTCACCAGCAGACCATCGGAGTGGCCGTGGTAGCAGCCTTCGAATTTGATGATGCGCGAACGACCGGTGAAGCCGCGCGCCAGACGGATCGCCGTCATGGTGGCTTCGGTGCCGGAACTGACCAGGCGCACCATTTCCAGGCTCGGCAGGATCTTGCACAGCAGTTCCGCCATTTCCAATTCGCTCGCGGTCGGCGCGCCAAAACCCAAACCTTGCGCGGCCGCATCCTGCACGGCTTTCACGACTTGCGGATGACAATGCCCGACGATCATCGGTCCCCAGGAGCCGACGTAATCGGTGTATTTTTTGCCGTCCGCATCCCACACGTAAGCGCCTTGTCCGCGCTGGAAGAACAGCGGCGTGCCGCCGACCGAACGGAAGGCGCGCACCGGCGAGTTCACGCCGCCGGGAATGATTTGCTGGGATTGTTCGAACAGCTCTTGGTTGTGCGAAGTCATGCTGCTTATGCCTTATCTGAAATAGGTTGGAAAATTCTTGTGCGCAGACCTGGATGTCCGGCGCATTCCACAGCGCCGAGATCACTGCCAACGCATCGGCTCCCGCCTCGATCAATGCCGCGCCGTTCTGTTGCGTGATGCCGCCGATGGCGACGATGGGCACACCCAATTCGCCACGCGCCGTCTTCAGCAACTGCACCTCTGCCTGCACGGCTTCGGGTTTCACGCTCGATAAATAGAACGCGCCGAACGCCACATAATCCGCACCTTGCCGCACCGCCTCGAGCGCCAGCGAAGCGCGATTATAGCAAGACACGCCGATGAGCTTTGTACCGCCCAACAGCGCGCGCGCCGCGGCCACACTGCCGTCCTCGCCGCCCAGATGCACGCCGTCCGCATCCACTTGCGCCGCCAACTGCGCATCGTCATTCACGATAAAGGTGGTCTTGAATTCGCGCGTCAGTTGGCGCAGGGCTTGTGCCTGCTGCAATTTCAATGAAGCAGCGGCGGATTTGTTGCGGTATTGCAGCACTTGCGCACCGCCTTGCAATGCCAACGTCGTCTTGCGCAACAGCTCTGCTGTATCCAACTCGTCCGGCGTGATGGCGTACAAACCTTTAATGGCGCGTCTCTTCACCGCTCATCTTCTTCGTCGCGCGCCCAGAACAAGCGATCCGGGATATGTTGTCCCATGCCAGGGCGGAAGCCGTATTTCAGCGCCTCCCAGGTGTATTCCTGCGCCTCATGCACCGCTTCTTCGATGGGCAGGCCGTTCGCCAATAGCGCCGCGATGGCCGAAGCCAGAGTGCAGCCGGAACCGTGATAGATACCGGGCAGACGCGGCCAGCTGTCGCTGCGCAGCAAGCCACGCTCGCCGTATAAATTGTTGACGACCTTGGGCGTGTGCTCGTGCGTGCCGGTGATCAGCACATATTCGCAACCCAAATGCAGGATGCGTTTGGCACACTCTCCCAAAGCGGGATCGTCCGTCTCATTCTCTTCATCCTGCACCAGGCGGCGCGCTTCCATGCTGTTCGGTGTAAGGATGGTGGTCTGCGGCAACAACAGCTCGCGCAAAGCATCCAGCATGTCCTCGTTCGCCAGCTCGTCGCCGCGACCGGAGGCCAGCACCGGATCGAACACCAGCGGAATATCGGGATAGTCGGAGATGATCTCGGCGATGACGGCGATATTCTCCACGCTGCCCAGCAAGCCGATCTTGAAGGCGGCGACCGGCATATCTTCCAGCACCGCACGCGCCTGATCCGACACCCAGTCCGAATCCACCGGCTGCACATCATCCACACCGCTGGTGTCTTGCACGGTGATGGCGGTGACCACGGACAGCGGGTGACAACCCATGCTGGCAATGGTCAGAATGTCGGCTTGCATGCCGGCCCCGCAGCTGGGATCGGTGGCGGCAAAGGTTAATACAATCGGCGGAATGTCAGACATGATGGGCCCCGACAGGCTTTGATCTAATAAGACGCGATTCTAACTGAAACTAGGCCGGCACGCGTCCGTTCAAGTAGTTGGCGATACGCGTGAATTCAGCCACGCCCAGGTTCTCGGCACGCAACTGCGCATCGATGCCAAGCTGCGCGAATTCACTTTCCGTCAGATGGCCTTTGAGCGTGTTGCGCAAAGTCTTGCGCCGTTGTCCAAAGGCGGCAGACACCACTTGGGCATACAGCGTCTCGTTCTGCACGGCGATCTTGTCGGCCGGAAGCGGGATCATGCGCACGATGGCCGAATCCACCTTGGGTGCAGGGCGGAACGACTGCGGCGGCACGTCGAGCAGCTTTTCCATGTAGAAGCGGTATTGCAGCATCACCGACAAGCGCCCGTATTCCGGCGTGGATGGTTCGGCCACCATGCGCTCCACCACCTCGTTCTGCAACATGAAGTGCATGTCGGTGATGCGCGCGGCATAGTCGGCGAAGTGGAACAGCAACGGCGACGAGATGTTGTAGGGCAGGTTGCCGACGATGCGCAACGGCGTGCCCAACGTGGCGAAATCGAACTTCAGCGCATCGCCCTCATGGATGACGATCTTGTCCTGCGGATAATCTGTCTTCAGGCGCGCGATGATGTCGCGGTCGATCTCCACCACATGCAATTTGTTCAACTGCTTCAGCAGCGGACGCGTCAGCGCGCCCAGACCGGGGCCGATCTCCACCATGTTGTCGTTGGCCTCGGGGCGGATCGCGCGCACGATGTCGGCGATGATGTTTTGATCGACGAGAAAGTTCTGGCCAAAATGCTTTTTGGCTTTGTGATTCATTTCAGTATTCCCAAAAAGCATTTCGGTGCAGACTCATATGCGCAGCATGTGATGCCGGAACCAAAAATGCCTTTCATTTTATGTCCGTTCATGTCGCACCATTTCCGCCGCGACCTTGATCGCCTCTAACAGACTGCCGACATTGGCTTTGCCCGTACCTGCCAATTCCAGTGCCGTGCCGTGATCGACCGAGGTGCGAATAAAGGGCAGGCCGAGCGTGATGTTCACGCCCTCGCCGAAACTGGCGTGTTTCAACACCGGCAGCCCCTGGTCGTGATACATCGTCAGCACAGCATCGCATTCACGCAAGCGATGTGCGGCGAACAGGGTATCGGCAGGGATCGGTGCGCTCACGTTGAAACCTTCGGCGCGCAGCTTGTCCAGCACGGGGATCATGATCTCGATCTCCTCGCGTCCCAGATGGCCGCCTTCGCCCGCATGCGGATTCAGTCCCGCGACCAGGATGCGCGGATGGGTGATACCGAAACGGCGTTGCAGGTCGCGCTGCAGGATGCGCAGCACACTTTCCAGCAAGGGCTGTGTGATGGCATCCGCCACTTCGCGCAACGGCAGATGCGTGGTCGCCAGCGCCACGCGCATGCCGCCTCCGGCCAACATCATCACGACTTGCGGCGTGTTGGTCTGTTCGGCGAGGAACTCGGTATGGCCGGTGAAGGGAATGCCCGCATCGTTGATGACGCCCTTGTGTACAGGTGCCGTGACCAAGCCGGAAAACTCATGCAGACAGGCAGCCCTGTAGCGCGCGGCGCAAGGTTTCCAGCACATATGGCCCGTTCGCGGGATCGAGCTTCCCGGGTTGGGCGGGACATGCCAAGGGAACATGCAACACACTCAATTTGCCGGGCGCTTGCGGCGTGGCGGTCGTGTAGTCATGCAGTGGCACGTCGATGCCAAGTTGCGCTGCACGCTGCTGCAACAAAGCCTTGTCGGCGATCACCACCAGCGGCCGCTCATGCCGCGCCAACTGCAAACAGAGGTCGGGGCCGATGCCTGCGGGTTCGCCAGCAGTGATGGCGAGGGGTGGCGCCATCAATTCGTGGTGTTGCGGTATTCGATGAAAGCGCGATCGCGCAGTTGGCGCAACCAATCCTGGAAGGCCTCGTCCGACTTGAAGGTGCGGATGGCTTGGCGTGCGCGCTGCCGTTTCTGTTCCACGCTTACATCGGTATTGCGCCGTTCCAGCACCTGGATCAGATGCCAGCCGAAGCCGGACTGCACCAGGCCGCTCACCTGACCGACCTTCAGGGCATCCATGGCATTCTCGAATTCCGGCACCGTTTCCCCAGGCGACAGCCACCCCAGATCGCCGCCCTGCGGGGCACTGCCGTCTTCGGAATGCAGGCGCGCCTCTGCAGCAAAATCCGCTCCCTTGTCGATGCGCTGCTTGATCTCCTGCAGCCGACTCTTTGCCTCGTTCTCGGAAACCAGCTCGCTGGTCTTGATCAGGATATGGCGCGCATGCGTCTGTACGATCACGACCGGAGTATCTTTGCTGCGGCGGTCGAGCAACTTGATGATGTGGAAGCCGCTTGGACTGCGCAGCACCGGACTCACCTCGCCCGGCTTCATCTTCTGCAATGGCTCTGCAAACAAGGGGGGCAGACGATCAGCCGGACGCCAGCCCAGCTCGCCGCCCTTGAGTGCGTCCTGCGCATCGGAGTAGCCGGCAGCCACCTGCGCAAACGGCGCCCCCGCATGCAATTTGGCCAATGCCTGCTCCGCACGCACGCGATAGGTCTGTATCTTGTCCGCACTGGCCTGTTCCGGCACCACCACCAGGATATGGGCCAGTTGCAACTCTTCGCCCTTGCCCTCCTGGCGTTCCTGATTGCTCAGATAGTTATCGACATCGTTCTCGCTGATGACCAGTTTGCTATCGACCTCGCGTTCGCGCAGACGCACCGAGATGATCTCATTGCGGATCTCTTCGCGAAATTTTCTGAAATCGGTTCCATCCTGTTCCAGTTTGGCGCGAAATGCCGCGACCGTCGGAAATTTGTTCTGTTGCGCGATGCGCAATATGGTCTTGTCGAGTTGCACATCATCGATGCGCAAGCCGCTTTCCTTGGCGAACTGCGCCTGCAGCATCTCGACGATCATGCGCTCCAGCACCTGCCGCTCCAGCACGCTCTGCTCCGGCAGAGCCGTCTTCTGTTTTTGCAACATCTTCGTCACGCTGATGACACGCTCGTCCAGTTCGCGGCGGGTAATGACGTCATCGTTCACCACCACTTCGATGCGCTCGACTGAAACACTCTTTTTTTGCGGTTCTGCCGCCAGAACGCCGGTCGCCGTTGCGATCAGAATAAGGGCCAAAATATTTTTGCTCAGCATGTTCTCTTTCGGTTATCGGTCAATCAACGCAGACCCTGTACAGGCTGCTCGGCAGGTAAATTGTTTGTCTTGGTGTAACCGGACACGCTATTGCGCAATGCATCCAGCGGGTCAGAACCGATGCGCACCAGATCGTTCAGTTCCAGTTGCAGGAAGATACCCGTGGATCGTTCGCGGGTAGCGGTCGTAAAACTTTGCGCCACGAACCGCACCGCCCAACAGGCTTGATTGTACTCCAGCCCGCCCAGTGCCTCCACCGCGCGCCTGTCTTGCAAAGAATAGTTCAGGCGCGCCACACCTTGCCAGCGGCCGAACAACGGCCATTGCGTGGAGATGTCCGTCTGGCGCAGGGTATTGCGCGTGAAACGGTAACCAAAGTTAAGCAGCTTGCCCGCTTCCGCACGGTAACGGGCCGTCACGTTATACGATTCGGTATGCGACTGATTGGGGTTGAATTGGACCAGACTGTCCAGCGACCATGCCCGGGTCAGCTTACCGCCAACGCTGAGCAAAATGTCCGAACGGTTCGTGTTATTTGTTTGGGTAACGAGGTTCACCTGCGGCGCCGAGAAGCTGAACCGTTCACCCAACATCACGCGCAAACGCTCCATACCGCCTTCGTTGTCGATCACGCGCGAAGTCAACGCCAGCGTCGCCATGTTCGCATCGCCTACGCGGTCACTGCCGAAGAATCTGTTCTCGGTGAAAATCTGCCCGAAGTTGAACGGCGCCTGCGCCGAGTCGAAGTTGGGTAACTGGCTCTGATCCTTGTAGGGCACGTACACGTAGTAAAGACGCGGCTCCATCGTCTGCACATAATCGCCACCCAAGGCCCCATCCCGCTCGAATACCATACCGCTGTCCATGCTGAAGATGGGCAGCGTGCGCGTCGTATCGGGCAGCGCCGCAGTGTTGTTCGCACCCATCCGGTATTGCGTGTGATGCACCCCCAGCTTGGGCGTCAGGTAATAACCGGGATCATTCACCAGTGGATAGCTCACTGAAGGATAAAGCACCAGGCGCTGCCCGCTGACGGAAGTGTCATGGCGGAAATCCACGAATTCGCCGGCGAACGTGACATTGGCAGAAGCTGCTGTCTGTTGCGCGTTCAGGTTTATCTGCGGCTGGCGCCGGTAGGGAACCGCCACTGGTGCCAGCGGATCCTGCAACGTCTGGTAGCGTTGCACCCGCGCCGAGGCCGACCCCCAGCCTGCGCCATAGGACAGCAGGCCGTCGCGCAACAGGTTGGTCTGCGATGTGCCGCTCACCGAGCTGGCCAGGTCGCGGAAATAGGCGTCATCCGATACGCGATTCAGATTCAACGTCAAGCCGAAACCGCCACCCAGCCCCTGCGCATGCTTTAAAGCCAGGCGCGAGCGGGTCAGCTTGCTCTCGCGATCGTTAGACAACACATCGTAGTGAGCCTCGCCGGTATAGCTCGACTCCAGATAACGAAATTCATTGTTGAGTTGCGTCCCGCGCTTGGCGATCACGCGCGGCGCGATGGTCGCATCGTAGTTGGGTGCAATCTTCCAAAAATACGGCAGCATGATTTCCGCGCCACCCTTGTTGGTGCTGCCGAAAGTCGGGCCGAGAAATCCGGAACGCGGATTGTCGTTCAGCGCAAAGTCCATCCATGGCGTGTAAAGTATCGGTACACCCTTGAACTCTACTCGCGCGTTGTGTGCCACCCCGACCTGCGTGTTACGGTCGATATCCAGGCGCCCCATCCGCAACAGCCAATCGTCATTACCGGCCGGACAAGTAGTGTAGGTGGCATCCTCGAAGGTGTAGTTTTTCCTGCTCTCAATGCGCAAATTTTCCGCAGCACCGCGCGCATGATTCTCGCTGAATTCGAATTGCGGCTGGTTCATTTCGCCCATATCGCTGTCCAGATTCAGCTTCAATACCGGGCCGCGCAGCACCGCGCCACCCTGTTCGAGCCGCACCGCACCCTCGGCCAGCACATCCTTGCTGACCTGTCCGTAGCGCAGGTGCTCGGCGCTGATCACCTGTCCGCTCTGGCGCAACTCGACATTGCCATATGCCTCCAACTCTTCGCCCTTCTTGGCTTCCACATGGTTCGCATTGATGAAGGCCGTCGCCCCCTCCGATGCCGCAGGAACCTTTTTGAATGTGCGATCCAGCTTGAGCGGCAAAGGGGAGTCTTCCGCATGACTGAATGGCGGAAATATTCCAAGCAAAAGGAGGACAACAGGGGAAAAACGAAAACGCATGGTGCGAGGCAAATATATTAAGGTGCTAAAATCGCACAAAACCCTCATTAAGGCAATCAAATGCAACGTCAAAAACAGCTTACCGACTGGCTTTCCAGCCTGTACCCGAACGAAACCTTCACGATCGCACCCGCTTCCGCCGATGCCAGCTTCCGCCGCTACTTCCGTGCCACGTTCGCGGACGGCAGCACCAAAGTAGTCATGGATGCCCCGCCGCAACACGAGGACTGCAAACCCTTTTTGCATGTTGGCAAGCTGTTCGAGGATGCCGGCACGCATGTGCCGCATGTCTATGCGCAGGACCTGAGCCAGGGTTTCCTGCTGCTGTCCGACCTGGGCAACACCACCTATCTGCAGGCACTCGATTCTGCCAGTGCCCCCAAGTTATATGGTGCGGCGACCGATGCCCTGATCAAGATCCAGCTCTCCTCGCACGCGAATGAACTGCCGCCTTACGACGAGGCCCTGCTGCGCCGCGAACTGAACCTGTTCCCCGAGTGGTACATCGCGAAGCATCTGGGCGTGACACTCAGCGGGAAACAACAATCCAAGCTGGAAGAGGTGTTCAAACGCATCCTCGCCAACAACCTGGCACAGCCGTGTGTGTATGTACACCGCGACTACCACTCCAGGAATCTCATGGTAACGGAGCCGAACCCCGGCATCCTCGACTTCCAGGACGCGGTGTACGGCCCCATCACCTACGACCTGGCTTCGCTGTTCAAGGACGCCTACGTCCGCTGGGAAGAGGAAGAGATCATGGATTGGGTCATACGCTACTGGGAGAAGGCGCGCAAAGCCGGCCTGCCCGTGCGCGCGGACTTCGGCGAGTTCTACCGTGACTACGAATTGATGGGCGCACAACGCCACATCAAGGTGCTGGGCATCTTCGCGCGCCTGTACCACCGCGACGGCAAAGACGGCTACCTTAAGGATATGCCACTTGTGATGGAGTATCTGCACAAGGCCTGCGAACGCTATATCGACCTTAAGCCGCTGTTGAACATCCTGCTCGAATTGAATGAACAAGTGCAGCAGCCAAGCGAAAGAATCGCAAATCCATGATCGCCATGATCCTGGCCGCCGGGCGTGGCGAACGCATGCGCCCGCTTACCGACCACACGCCCAAGCCCCTGCTGCAGGCGGGCGGCAAGCCGCTCATCGTGTGGCACATCGAACGACTGGTACGCGCAGGCATCACCGATCTGGTCATCAACCATGCCCATCTCGGCATCCAGATCGAGCAAACATTGGGCGATGGCAAGCAGTTCGGCGCCCATATCCATTATTCGGACGAAGGCACTGCGCTGGAAACCGCGGGTGGGATCGCGTACGCGTTGCCCCTGCTGGGCGATGAACCCTTTGCCGTAGTCAACGGTGACGTGTACTGCGATTACGATTTTGTCCGTCTGCCCGCTCTCGCCAAACTGATGCAGAACAGCCAGGACAACATTCACCTGGTGCTGGTGGACAACCCCGAACATCATCCCCATGGTGACTTCGGACTGCAGGGCGCACGGGTGACCGACACCCCCCCCAAGCTCACTTTCAGCGGCATCGGCCTCTATCGCCCCTCCCTTTTCGCAAACATCCAGAGCGGCAGCAAAGCCCCGCTCGCCCCGCTGCTACGCGAACAGATCGCATTGGGCAAGGTCAGCGGCGAGCACCATCGCGGCCTCTGGGTCGATGTGGGCACGCCGCAGCGTCTGGAAGAGCTGGACCGGCAGCTACGCCCGGCATCTTTCGGGTGACCGCCTGACTCATCGCCATTCTCCGCGGCAGAGGCTGTTTGCCACCGTGCACAAATGAAATCGGAACGGCCCATCCGCCCACACTTGGCACGCGCCAAGCCAACAGTGGTAGGATGCATTCAACAAATTTTGGCGGGCCGTCCAGATGTCACTTGATGCGGAAACGATGATGTCGAAGAGCGATATTTCCTGGCTATCCGAGACACAGATCCGCGAACTGTTCATGCAGTTCCCGTTGCCGCTGGCCGTGTTGGACCAGGAAGGCAACGTCAAATTACTCAACCGCTGTTTTATCGACACCTTCGATCCCGCCTGCCTCGAATCGGACGGCCTGAGAAAAATCCTGCATGATCCGTTTGACCACACGCGCGTGCCCATTTCGTGGCAATGCGGCTGCTCCCCAACCCCGATCTTTGTGCGTGCCGTTAAAGTCGGTGACAACGTCATTCTGGTGCTCGAGAAATCCGCCGATATCGCATACAGCGCCGAACTGGCTGAAATGCACAGTCGCGTCGTCGAACTGGAAAAGCTGAGTTCGACAGACCGCCTGACGGGAGCCTGGAACCGCGCGCATTTTGACAAAACGATTGTCATCGAATTTAGCCGCAGCATCCGCTACCGTCAGCCAATCACACTTCTGTTGTTGGACATCGATCATTTCAAGCAGATCAACGATAAACACGGCCATGCAGTCGGCGATGAAGTGTTGCGTGAATTAGTCAAAGTCATCCGAGGCAACATCCGTAGCTCGGACATGCTTTTCCGCTGGGGCGGGGAAGAATTTGTCATCCTGGCCCCATCCACCAATTACCATTCCGTAGCCAAGCTCGCCGAAACGCTGCGCGCAAGGATCGAACAACATGAAATCCAAACCGCCGGCAATATCACCATCAGCCTGGGCGTCGCAGAACATGTTTCCGGCGAAAGCGAGCAAGCCTGGTTTGGCCGTGCCGATGCAGCGTTGTATGCTGCCAAAAACAGCGGGCGCAATCGTGTGGTGATCGATCCGCACGGTAGCAGTGATCTATGGGCGACTGATCAAAGCACCACGATCCTGCGCTTGAGCTGGCACGAGTCCTACGATTGCGGCGAGCCCACGATCGATCAGGAACATCGCCACTTGTTCGATCTGGCCAATGCGCTGATCGATGCGGCGTTCAAACGGAATGCCAACCCGCGCGAATTCCGCGAATCCCTGGAAAAACTGATCGCACACGTGGAACACCACTTTGCACACGAGGAAGCCATTCTTGCGCAGCATCACTACGCGGGGCTTGAAGTCCATGCGCAAGCCCACAGGCTGCTGGTGGAACGTGCGCTGCAACTGCGCGATGCGGCGGCAGGGGATGGCGTCACGATCGGAGAATTGGTGGATTTTCTGGCGGATGAGGTGGTCGCACGGCATATGCTCCACACGGATCGCCAATTCTACCCGCTGTTCAACCCATCCCCGGCGACCCTCGACTACTGAGCCAAAGCACAGATTGCTGTAGATTTGCCTGCCCGGTAACCATTGGAACCGGGGCAACTCGACAAGCGGTCCCGCGCACCGCAAAATACCGTCTATGCTTAACCCTTCCCTCCACGCCGAACGCCGCAAACGCCTGCAAGCCGCGATGCAACACGGTATCGCCGTCATCCCTACCGCGCCGGAAGTGGCGCGCAACGCGGACACACAGCACGACTACCGCCACGACAGCCACTTTTATTACCTCAGCGGATTCGCCGAGCCGGAAGCCGTGCTGGTGCTGGTTGCCGGCGACAAGATGCAGAGCATCCTGTTCTGCCGCGAGAAGAACGCCGAACGCGAGATCTGGGATGGCTTTCGCTATGGCCCCGATGCAGCCAGCGTGAATTTCGGATTCGATGCCGCTTATCCCATCGCGCAACTGGACGAGAAGCTTGTGGAGTTGATGGGCAACCAGCCTGTGCTGTTCTGCCCGGTGGGAGCCGATACTGAATGGGACTCGCGCCTGCTCAAACTGCGTGAAACAGTGAAAGCCAAGGCGCGCAGCGGCATCCGTGCCCCGAACGAAATCCGCGATGTGCGCGAATTGCTCAACGAGATGCGTTTGCTCAAAGACACGAGTGAACAGGACATCATGCGCCGCGCCGCAAAGATCTCCTGCGATGCGCACCGCCGCGCCATGCGCTTCACCCGCCCCGGCCAATTCGAATACGAAGTGGAAGCCGAATTGCTGCATGAATTCTGCCGCCACGGTGCGCGCCATCCCGCCTATACCAGCATCGTCGCCAGCGGCGCGAACGCCTGCACCTTGCACTACGTCGGCAACAACACACGCCTCCGCGACGGTGACCTGCTGCTCATCGACGCAGGTTGCGAACTCGACAGTTACGCCTCCGACATCACGCGCACCTTCCCGGTGAACGGCAAGTTCAGCGCGCCACAAAAGGATGTGTATGAGATCGTGCTCGCCGCGCAATTCGCCGCGATCTCTGCAGCCAAACCGGACAAGCTGTGGAACGCCCCGCACGAGGCTGCGCTGCGCGTTTTGGCGCAGGGTTTCATCGACCTCAAACTGTGCCGGGGCTCGCTCGAATCCGTACTGGAGACCGAAAGCTACAAACAGTTCTACATGCACCGTACCGGTCACTGGTTGGGCATGGACGTGCACGATGTCGGCGACTACAAGATCGGCGAGCGCTGGCGCCCCCTGCAACCCGGCATGACGCTGACCGTCGAACCGGGCTGCTACATCCGGCCTTCGGACAATGTGCCGCGCGAGTTGTGGAACATCGGCATCCGTATCGAGGACGACGTGCTCATCACAGCGCGGGGAAACGAAGTGCTCACGCAGGATGCGCCGAAAACAGTGAACGAGATCGAGGAGGTCATGCGTCATGAGTGACATGAACTGCGATGTCGCGATCATCGGCGGCGGCCCCGTCGGTGCCGCGCTGGCGCTGGCCCTGCAGGGCAACGACCTGAACGTGGTGCTGCTCGAGGCGCGCGAGTCCGCGATCAACGCCACCGACCCGCGCGCACTGGCCCTGTCCTATGGCACTCGCCTGCTGTTGCAGCGTCTCGGCGTCTGGAACTCCTTGCAGAACGTCAGCGGCATCAAGGTCATCGAAGTCACGCAGAAGCACTCGCTTGGCCATACCACCTTGCGCGCCGATGAACTGAAGGTGCCGGAGATGGGCTACGTGCTGCCCTATACCGCGCTGCATGCCGCTTTGCAGCAAGGCCTGCAACGTTCCGACATCCGCTGCCTGTACGGCGCTGCGGTCGGCGATCTCACCAGCTCGCACGAGAACGCCTCGCTCACCTTCCAGCAACAAGGCCAGACGCACACACTCACTGCGCGTCTCGCCGTCGTCGCCGAGGGCGGCAAACTGCTCGAAGTTTCGCATCCGCCGCAGATACAGGACTACGGTCAGAGCGGCATCATCGCCCATGTCACCAGCTCCCGGCCCAGTGCAGGAAAGGCTTTCGAGCACTTCACGGCGCAGGGCCCGATGGCACTGTTGCCGTACCTGGATGGTTATGAACTGGTGCTCACCGCCCCGCACGAAGCAGCGCAGGAGATGTTGCACTGGGACGATGCGACCTTCCTGCAACGTCTGCAGGAGCATTTCGGCGACCGTGTCGGCACCTTCACCGGCGTCGGCAAGCGCAACTGTTACCCGTTGCGCCTGAAACGCGCACCCGACATCACCTTCCCGCGCACGGTGCTGATCGGCAACGCCGCGCAGACCCTGCACCCGGTTGCCGGACAGGGTTTTAACCTGGGCATCCGCGATGCGTGGGAGCTGGCACAGGTCATCCTCGACAGCGCGCCCGACAACATCGGCTCGGCGGCGATGTGCGCCGAATATCGCAAATCGCGCCGCATCGACCGCAACGCCGGTATCCGCTTCACCGATGGCCTGGTGCGCGCTGTTCTCCAACGACCTGCCGCTGCTGGGCCACGTGCGCTCCGCCGCACTCACGCTGCTGGATTGCATCCCGCCCGCAAAGAAATTTGTGGCGAAAAGGATGATGTTTGGTGTGAATGGCTGATGAACGCTACGCGGGAGAGTGCAGCCGTTCTGTTTGCCGACATCTGCGGCAGCACCTCGCTCTATGACAAATTGGGCAATGAACAGGCGCTGCAACTGGTGACACGCACTCTCGGCATCCTCACTCGGGAGATGGCCGCCCGCCAGGGCACCCTGGTCAAGACCATCGGCGACGAGATCATGTGTGTCTTCCCGAACGTCACCGACGCCTTCAATGCGGCTTGCGCCATGCAGCTGGCGGTAGCACAGCAGCGCCCCGGCGGCGAGCAAACGATCCACATACGCATCGGACTGCACTATGGCGAGGTCGTCCGCGAGGGAGGCGATGTATTCGGCGATACGGTGAACATCGCCGCCCGCGTCGCGGCCATCACGCGCTCAAGCCAGATCATGACGACCCACAAGGTAGTGGGCATGCTACCCGATGAATTGAGCAAAAAGACGCGCCAAGTGATGCGCACCGTATTCCGCGGGAAGGAACAACCCTTCGATGTATCCCTCATCCTCTGGGAAAAGGAAGACTCGACCAGCACGCGCATCGGCAGATCGACATTCCGCAAACCGGCCGAACCGCGTCATGAATTGATGCTGCGCTACGGCCCGCGGATCATGACAGTGAGTGAAAAATTGAAACATGTCGTACTGGGACGCGGCAACGACTGCGACATGGTGATTCGAAACAATCTGGCCTCGCGCCAGCACGCCCGCATCGAGTACAGCTTCGGAAAGTTCCTGCTTAGCGATCACAGCTCGAACGGTACTTTCATCCGCTTCAGCGACGGTCAGGTGATCCAGCTCAGCCAGCAACAGATCGTTCTGCATGGCGGCGGAACGATCAGCCTCGGTCAGCCGTTCTCGGAAAACCCGACCGAGGTGATCGAATACATCCTGCAGTAGAGTCAGCCCTGCAGGCGCTTCAGCAGCTTCTCGTGTATCCCGCCGAACCCGCCGTTGCTCATCACCAGTATCTGGTCGCCTGACTTCGCTGCGCCAGCGATGGCTTCGATCAGCTCGTTGAGGTCGTCCTTCACCAGCGCCTTGTCGCCCAGCGGAGCCAGCGCGCCGCGCGCATCCCAGCCCAGGTTGCCGGCATAGCAGAAGGTCAGGTCGGCATCTTTCAGGCTGCCGGGCAGCGCGTCCTTCATCACGCCCAGCTTCATGGTGTTGGAGCGCGGCTCCAGCACGGCGAGGATGCGCGCCTTGCCCACCTTGCGGCGCAGGCCGGCGACGGTGGTGTCGATGGCGGTGGGGTGGTGCGCGAAGTCGTCGTACACCGTGATGCCGTTGACCGTGCCGCGCACTTCCATGCGGCGCTTCACGTTCTTGAATGCGGCCAGCGCCGCGAGACCTTGCGCGACGGGCACACCGGCGTGGCGTGCGGCGGCCAGCGCGGCCAGCGCGTTCATGCGGTTGTGTTCGCCCATCAGCTCCCACTGCAGCTTGCCCTGCACCTTGCCGTTGAAGCGACACCTGCTCGTTGGCGTCGATGTTCCAGCCGTCGTCTGCATGCCGAACTTCTCCACCGGCGTCCAGCAGCCGCGCTCGATCACGCGCTCCAGCGATTCCTCGCGCGCCGTTGCTCGACCACCAGCCCGTTGCCCGGCACGGTGCGCACCAGATGGTGGAACTGCGTCTCGATGGCGGCGAGATCGGGGAAGATGTCGGCGTGGTCGAATTCGAGGTTGTTGAGGATCGCCGTGCGCGGATGGTAGTGCACGAACTTGGAGCGCTTGTCGAAGAAGGCGGTGTCGTATTCGTCGGCCTCGATGACGAAGAACGGCGCATCGGTGAGGCGCGCCGAGATGCCGAAGTTCTGCGGCACGCCGCCGATCAGGAAGCCGGGGTTCAGCCCCGCGTGTTCCAGTATCCACGCCAGCATCGACGTGGTGGTGGTCTTGCCGTGCGTGCCCGCCACCGCCAGCACCCACTTGTCGCGCAGCACGTGTCCGCCAGCCATTGCGGGCCGGAGGCGTAGGGCAGGTTGCGGTTGAGGATCTCTTCCATCAGCGGATTGCCGCGCGACACCACGTTGCCGATGACGAACACGTCCGGCTTGAGCTCGAGCTGCTCCACGCCGAAGCCTTCGATCAGCTCGATGCCCTGCGCTTCGAGCTGCGTGCTCATCGGCGGATAGACGTTGGCGTCGCAGCCGGTGACGCGATGGCCCGACTGCTTGGCGATGGCCGCGATGCCGCCCATGAAGGTGCCGCAGATGCCGAGGATGTGGATGTGTTTTGGTTTGCTCATCGTCATTTCCAATTTCGTCATTCCGGCGAAAGCCGGAATCCAGTTCAGACCAACTCCGCAAAGCGGAACTAGACCCAACAGCGTATTAATAACTGCGCTGGATTCCGGCCTCCGCGGAATGACAGGTCTACGTCCTGAAAATAAAATACACCGCGCCCATCAGGCACAGCCCCGCATACAGATAATCCATCTTCAACGGCTGGTTCATGTACAGCACCGCGAACGGCACGAATATCGTCAGCGTGATGACTTCCTGCATGATCTTCAACTGCCCGAGGCTTAACTCGGTATAGCCGATGCGGTTCGCCGGAACCTGTATCAGATACTCGAACAGCGCGATGCCCCAACTCACCAGCGCCGCCACATACCACGGCGATGAGGCGAAGATTCTTCAGGTGCCCGTACCACGCGAAGGTCATGAACAGGTTGGACACCGCCAGCATCAGCGCGGTGACCAGCAGCGGGTTGGAGATCAGGTTCATCGTTTAGCCATCCGTAAATATCCGTTCGCCCTGAGCCTGTCGATGGGTGAGCGGTCTACCGCAGCCGTTCATGGTTCGACAAGCTCACCACGAACGGCTTAATTCACTCCCAGCAGTTCCACCTCAAACACCAGCGTCGCATTCGGCGGGATCACGCCGCCCGCACCGCGCTTGCCGTAGCCCATCTCCGGCGGGATGACCAGCGTGCGCTGACCGCCCACCTTCATGCCCTGCACACCCATCGTCCCAGCCCTGGATGACCTGGCCCATGCCGAGCGGGAAATCGAACGGCTCGTCGCGGTCGCGCGAGCTGTCGAACTTCGTGCCCTTGTTCTCCGGCGCGTTCTTGTCGAACAGCCAGCCGGTGTAATGCACGGTCACGTGCTGTCCTGCATGCGCTTCCTCGCCTTCGCCGATCCTGGTATCGACCATGTCGGTCTTGATCACCTTGAGCAGCTTCACGTCGAACACCAGCGTCGCATTCGGCGGGATCACGCCGCCCGCACCGCGCGGGCCGTAGCCCATCTCCGGCGGGATCACCAGCGTGCGGCTGCCGCCTTCCTTCATCCCCTGCACGCCCTCGTCCCATCCCTTGATGACGCGCCCGCCGCCGAGCGGGAAATCGAACGGCTCGTTGCGGTCGAGCGAGCTGTCGAACTTCTTGCCCTTGTTCTCGGATGCGCTCTCGTCAAACAGCCAGCCGGTGTAATGCACGATGACGGTTTGTCCGGCTTGCGGCTTCGGCGCCTTCGCCTAGTTTGGTGTCGGTTTTGATGAGGGTGGTCATGTTGTCTCTTTCAGGTTAGTTATCGATATTTGTAGAATCCAGTAGGTTGGGTGGAGCGAAGCGATACCTGAACAATTTATGCGATGGGTATCGCGTTGCTCAACCGCATCCTACGCTTGCTATAAACTTGTTTCTATATAGCTCACGGTCTTAGGCTTCGCCATACCGTCGACAATTACAAAATCGATAATCCCTCCATGAGTGTCGATCCCCTTTGGTTCTTCAAATTGTAAAGAAATAAGTCGTTGTCCATTTACTGTATTTGAGCGTATTCCGAATCACCTTGGATTTCACAAAAATCATCTTTTAGTTGAGCTACTGAAAACTTATCAACGAAAAATTCTGTGATTCCACACTGACGCAGGTTGTTTCATTAAGATGCACTTAATCGTGGCTGGAAGCGCCTTTTCAACAAGCACCTCCTCCTGCTTTGTGAAGAAGTAGTTATGGCGTCTAACTTCTGAGTCAAAGGCCATGACACCAAAACTCAAACTTGAGGCCGCCGCAACAAAACAAATTCTGATACATGCATTTTTCATGACAGCTCCTTTTAAAGTTAGTAACTCAACACCGGCGCCAACCACCGCTCCGCCTCTTCCACCGTCCAGCCCTTGCGCTTGGCGTAGTCCGCGACCTGATCCTTGTCCACCTTGCCGGTGGCGAAGTATTGCGCCTGCGGATGCGAGAAGTAGAAGCCGCTCACGGCGGCGGTGGGCAGCATGGCGAAGCTCTCGGTGAGGGTGATCCCCGCGTTCTTCGGTGCTTGCAGCAACTCGAACAGCGGACCTTTCTCGGTGTGCTCGGGGCAGGCGGGATAGCCGGGCGCAGGGCGGATGCCGCGATATTTCTCGGCAATGATGTCGTCGTTGCTCGAGTTGCTCGTCTGCCGCATAGCCCCAGAACTCGCGGCGCACGCGCAGGTGCAGGTGTTCGGCGAATGCTTCGGCCAGACGGTCTGCCAGCGCTTTCAGCAGGATGGCGTTGTAGTCGTCGTTCTGCTTTTCGAACTCCGCCACGCGCGCGTCGATGCCGATACCGGTGGTGACCGCGAATCCGCCGATGTAGTCCTGGCACGCCGCTATCCTTGGGCGCGACGAAATCGGCCAGGCAGTAGTTGGGGATGTCGGCGGGCTTCTTCGTCTGCTGGCGCAGGTTGTGCCAGGTCATCAGCCACTTTCTTGCGCTTGTCGTCGGCGTAGATCTCGATGTCGTCGCCGTTCACCGCGTTGGCGGGGAACAGGCCGAACACGGCGTTGGCGGTGAGCCACTTCTCCTTGACGATCTTCTTCAGCATCGCTTGCGCATCGGCGAACAGCTTGCGCGCTTCCTCGCCCACCACCTCGTCCTGCAATATCTTCGGGTAGCGCCCGGCCAGTTCCCAGGCCTGGAAGAACGGCGTCCAGTCGATGAAATCGACGAGGATGTCGAGCGGATAAGTTCTCCAGCTTCTGCACGCCAAGCAGTTTGGGCTTGGGCGGCGAGTACTTCTTCCAGTCGGTCTTCAGGCCGTGCGCGCGCGCTTCCGCGAGCGTGACGTAGTTCGCCTTGCCCTTCTTGCCTTCGTGCTGTTCACGCGCCGCCTGATAGTCCGCCTTGATCTCGGCCACATAGTCGTCGCGCAGGGTCGCGGAGAGCAGGTTGCTGCACACGCCCACGGCGCGCGAGGCGTCGTTCACGTACACGGTGGTGCCGCTCGGATAGTTGGGTTCGATCTTCACGGCGGTGTGCACGCGCGAGGTGGTCGCGCCGCCGATCAGCAGCGGGATCTTGAAGCCCTGGCGTTCCATCTCCTTCGCCACGTGCGCCATCTCTTCCAGCGAGGGGGTGATGAGGCCGGAGAGGCCGATCACGTCGGCGTTGTGTTCGCGCGCGGTGTCGAGGATCTGCTGGCACGGCACCATCACGCCCATGTTCACCACTTCGAAGTTGTTGCACTGCAGCACCACGGTGACGATGTTCTTGCCGATGTCGTGCACGTCGCCCTTCACCGTGGCCATCACGATCTTGCCCTTGGTGCTGGTGTCGCCGGAGCGCAGTTTTTCCGCTTCGATGTAAGGCACCAGATGCGCCACGGCCTGCTTCATCACGCGCGCCGATTTCACCACCTGCGGCAGGAACATCTTGCCCGCGCCGAACAGGTCGCCGACCACGTTCATGCCGGTCATCAGCGGGCCTTCGATCACTTCGACCGGGAACTTGGCCTGCAGGCGCGCTTCTTCGGTGTCCTCGACGATGTAGGTGGTGATGCCGCGCACCAGCGCGTGGGTCAGGCGCTCCTGCACCGTGCCCTTGCGCCATTCCAGGTCCTCGACCTGTTCCTTGCCGCCGCCCTTGACGCGTCTCGGCCAGCTTGACCAGCTTCTCGCCCGCGTCGGGACTGCGGTTCAGCACCACGTCTTCCACCGCGTCG
Organism: uncultured beta proteobacterium; assembly: GCA_963715005.1. Lineage (GTDB taxonomy): Bacteria > Pseudomonadota > Gammaproteobacteria > Burkholderiales > Gallionellaceae > Sideroxyarcus. Next base: position 486,368 of record CAVQQO010000001.1, read on the forward strand.
CGCAGGTCCTTGGGAATCTCTTCGTACACGCCGAGCTGGCCGGCGTTGACGATGCCCATGTTCATGCCGGCCTTTATGGCGTGATACAGGAACACGGTGTGGATGGCTTCGCGCACCGGCTCGTTGCCGCGGAAGGAGAACGACACGTTGGAGACGCCGCCGGAGATCTTCGCAAACGGCAGGTGCTTGCGTATCCAGGCAGTCGCTTCGATGAAGTCCACCGCGTAGTTGTTGTGCTCCTCGATGCCCGTCGCAACGGCGAAGATGTTCGGGTCGAAGATGATGTCCTCGGGCGGGAAGCCGACCTGTTCACCAGGATGTCGTAGCTGCGCTGGCAGATGTCGAAGTCTTGCGTTCATAGGTGTCGGCCTGGCCTTGCTCGTCGAACGCCATCACCACGGCCGCCGCGCCATAGCGGCGCACCAGTGTGGCGTGCTTGATGAAGTTCTCCTCGCCTTCCTTGAGCGAGATGGAATTGACGATGGGCTTGCCCTGCACGCATTTCAGGCCGGCCTCGATGATGCTCCACTTGGAAGAGTCGATCATCAGCGGCACCTTGGCGATGTCCGGCTCGGAGGCGATCAGGTTGAGGAACTTCACCATGGCGGCTTCGCCGTCCAGCATGGCCTCGTCCATGTTTACGTCGATCACCTGCGCGCCGGTCTCCACCTGCTGCTTGGCGACTTCCAGCGCCTCGTCGTATTTTCCTTCGAGGATGAGGCGCTTGAACTTGGCCGAGCCGGTGACGTTGGCGCGTTCGCCGACGTTGACGAACAGCGAGTCGTCGCCGATGTTGAACGGCTCCAGCCCGGACAGGCGGCAGCGTTTTTCCAGGTCCGGCAGCTTGCGCGGCGGCACGTCCTTCAGCGCCTCGGCGATGGCCTTGATGTGCGCAGGCGAAGTGCCGCAGCAGCCGCCGGCGATATTGAGGAAGCCGCTGGTGGCGAACTCTTTCACCAGGCGTGCGGTCTTCTCCGGCAGTTCGTCATAGCCCGTTTCGGACAATGGGTTGGGCAGGCCGGCGTTGGGGTGTGCGCTGACATGGCAGCTCGCCACGCGCGACAGCTCTTCCACGTAGGGCCGCATCAGTTCCGCGCCCAGCGCGCAGTTGAGGCCGATGGACAGCGGCTTCGCGTGAGACAGCGAGTTCCAGAATGCCTCGGTGGTCTGGCCGGACAGCGTGCGACCGGAAGCATCGGTGATCGTGCCGGAAATCATGATGGGCACGCGCACGTTGTTTTGCTCGAAGTGGCGCTCGATGGCGAACAGCGCGGCCTTGGCGTTGAGCGTGTCGAAGATGGTCTCGACCATCAGGATGTCCGCGCCGCCGTCGAGCAGGCCGCGCACCGCTTCGGCATAGCTTTCCACCAATTGGTCGAAGGTGATGTTGCGCGCACCGGGGTCGTTCACGTCCGGCGAGATGGAAGCGGTGCGCCCGGTCGGTCCCAGCACGCCCGCGACGAAGCGCGGCTTGTCCTGCGTTGAGAACTCGTCGCACAGGCCGCGCGCGAGCTTCGCACCGGCGACGTTCAGCTCGTACACCAGATGTACGAGATCGTAGTCCTCCATCGACACCGAGGTGGAATTGAAGGTGCAGGTCTCGAGGATGTCCGCGCCCGCTTCCAGATACTGGCGGTGGATGCCGCCCACCACGTGCGGCTGGGTCAGCAGCAGCAGGTCGTTGCAGCCCTTCAGGTCCACCGGATGGTCGGCAAAGCTGCGGCGCTCGCCCTGGTAGTCGCCATACAACTCCGTGCCGCGATAATGCGCCTCGGTCAGCTTGTGGCGCTGGATCATGGTGCCCATGGCACCGTCCAGGATCAGGATGCGTTGTTGCAGGAGTTTTTCGATGCGATGTGGTGTGTGGCTCATGGTGCACGGCTCATGGAATCAGTTGCAATTTTAGCACGCGACTCTGTCTTGGCTTGATACCGCCCGGATTAATCAATACTATTCGAGCGGTTGCTATTTGTTCCGCTCGCGGCATTGGCGGATCGGTATGTACGACAGGGAGGCATGGAAGTCGATGACTAAGTTCATTTGGACGGAGCAGCTCAACGTTGGTATCGAAGTAATTGATCAGCAACACCGCAGGATCGTGGAGTACATCAATCAGTTGGATGACGCCCGCTCCCACGGTTATTCGCGGAATGACATCGGCAATTTGATCAACGAGTTAGTCGATTACACGATCTCGCATTTCGGCTTTGAAGAAAGCATGCAGGACGAGGCGGGATACCCTTTTGCCAAGTCGCACAAGAAAGTGCATGAGTTGTTTGCCCAACGGGTAAGCGAATACCAGTACAAGCACGAAAAAGGCGAGGATGTTTCCAAGGCGCTGAACAGCTTGCTGGTGACCTGGCTGTTCAACCACATCAAGCGCGACGATGCGGATTACGTTGCTTCGGTCAAAGCTAATCTGGCACGGCAAAACGAGTTCATCGAGCGAAAAAAAGGGTTGTTTGCCCGATTGTTCGGCTAGCCCCGTTTGACCGGCCATCCTGCCTCTCGCCGAATCCGGCCTGCCGTTTCAAACCTGTTTGTCCATTCTGCGGTATTGCACCGCCTCGGCAATATGTGCCGTTTGAATGTGTTCGCTCCCCGCCAGATCGGCAATGGTGCGCGCCACTTTGAGCACGCGGTGGTAAGCACGTGCGGAAAGATTCAAGCGCGTGATCGCTTGGCGCAACAACGCTTCGCCCTGTGCATCCGGCGCACACAAAGCATCGATCTCGGTGACGGAAAGCTGTGCATTCGGTTTGCTTTGCCGCATGAGTTGCCGCTGCCTTGCAGTTTCGACCCGTTGCTGAATGACTGAACTGCTTTCGCCGTCCGACTGTTTGAGCAAGTCCTCTTGCGGCACGGCAGGAACCTCGATCTGGATGTCGACGCGATCCAGCAAGGGGCCGGATATCTTGCCGCGATAACGCGCCACCTGATCCGGCGTGCAGCGGCACTTGCCGTTGTAATGCCCAAGATAACCGCAGGGGCAGGGGTTCATCGCCGCGACGAGCTGGAACTGCGCCTTGAAATCGGCACGGCGCGCCGCACGCGAGATGGTGATGCGCCCGCTCTCCAGCGGCTCGCGCAACACTTCCAGCACACCGCGGTCGAACTCCGGCAGCTCGTCCAGAAATAGCACCCCGTGCATGGCGACCGAAATTTCGCCGGGACGCGGGTTGCTGCCGCCGCCGACCAGCGCCACGGCAGAAGCCGTATGGTGCGGCGCGCGATAAGGGCGGCGCTTCCAGTTCTCCACTTCGAACATGCCGCCCAGCGATTGCATGGCAGCGCTTTCCAGCGCTTCCTGTTGTGTCATCTGCGGCAGGATGCCGGGAAAGCGCGCGGCCAGCATGCTCTTGCCGGTGCCGGGCGGACCTGACATCAGCACACTGTGACCTCCTGCAGCGGCGATCTCCAGTGCGCGCTTGGATGCTGTCTGACCCTTCACTTCGCGCATGTCGGCATAGTGCGGTGTGACGGCTTGGGTATCGGGGATATGGCGAGTGAGTGCATCGCGCCCGGCGAGATGTGCCGCCACCTGCAACAGCGATTGCGCGGGATAGACCACGGCATCTTCCACCAGCGCCGCTTCCGGTGCATTGACGGCAGGCAAAATGAAAGCGCGCCCAGAATTGGCGGCACGATAGGTCATCGCCAGTGCGCCGCGTATCGCGCGCAACTCTCCGGTCAACGCCAGCTCCCCGGCAAATTCGTAATCGTTCAGGCGGTCGGCGGGTATCTGGGCAGAGGCGGCGAGGATGCCGAGCGCGATGGGCAAATCGAAGCGCCCGCTCTCTTTGGGCAGATCGGCGGGGGCGAGGTTGACGGTGATGCGGCGTGCGGGAAATTCGAACTGGCAGTTTTGCAAAGCGGCGCGCACACGGTCTTTGCTTTCTTTTACTTCTGCTTCCGGAAGTCCAACGATGGTGAAGTTGGGCAGGCCGTTGGCGAGGTGCACCTCGACGGTGACCAGCGCCGCATCCATGCCGGAGAGACCGCGGCTATACAGGACGGCCAGTCCCATTGCGGATTATTTTTTTGCTTCCAGCGCGGCGATGCGAGCTTCCAGCCGGTCCAGCCGTTGCGCCTGCACTTCGAACTCCTCGCGCGTGACCAGATCAAGTTTGGCGAAACCCTGTGCCAGCAAGGCGCGGGCGTTCTTCTCGAAATCCTTGGCAGGGCTGTTGGCCACGGCTTCGTTCAGTTTGGACGACATCTCTTCAAAAAATTTTGTATTCAACATGGCGCTTTCTCCTCAAGTAAATATGCAGCTAGTGTAGCAAATTGCCGGCGCACTGCTTGGGTGCGTTGTGTCGTTTTCGTGCATGCACTTGGTGCAGCTACACTTTCCGTTTGTTGTACGCCATACTGCAAACCCAACACTGGCGCGGCTTTCCGCGGCTGGCACAGTTTCTGCTGATAGGAAGGCGTGGATACTTCATCCCACTTTGATACTTAAAGAAAGGAAACACCATGCTTAAGAACAAACTGCTGGTCGCCGCTCTGGCCTCTTCTTTTGCCTTGCCGGTTTTGGCCGCCGATGCACCCGCATCCGCACATACAGTGACCAGCAACGTGGGGCTTATCTCCAACTACGTTTACCGCGGCATCACCCAAACCGTGGGCAAGCCGGCTATTCAAGGCGGCATGGATTACAGCCACTCCAGCGGCCTTTATGCCGGCGTGTGGGGCTCCAACGTGAGCTGGATCACCGGTAGCGGAGCAACAGGCGATGCCAGTATGGAACTGGATACTTATGCCGGTTACAGAAGCACAATCACTGACGACGTTCCTTTTGATGTCGGCTTCATCGGCTACAACTACCTGGGCAATTACATCCCTGCAGCCGGTGGCTACGACAAGGCCGACACCAAAGAGGCTTACGGTTCGGTCGGCTACAAGTGGATCACCGTAAAGTACTCCTACGCGTTCGGCAGCTTCCTGACCGTTCCAGGTGCGACCGGCACGAACTACATCGAAGTGAACGCGAGCTACCCGGTGGCCGACAGCGGATTCACACTGGCTGCGCACTATGGCAAGCAAAAGTACAAAGGTGAATTTGCCAACACTCTGGCTGCAAGCGTGAGCGCTGATGGTGTTTCCACCGATCCTTCCTACAGTGACTACAAGCTGGGCGTTAGCAAGGATGTGAGCGGGTATGTATTTGGATTGTCCTACACCAACACCACTGCCAAGGCCAACGGTTACTACACCTACACCAGCGCATCCGGTCGCAAGACCAACTGGGCCAAGGGTGCCGTTGCCGTGTCTTTGACACACTCTTTCTAATTCAATGAGGGGCGGAATAGCGCCTCTCAACCCAAGGAGAAGTGAATATGAAAATCGTCACTGCAATCATCAAGCCGTTCAAGCTGGACGAAGTGCGTGAAGCATTGTCCGCCATCGGCGTGCAAGGCATCACCGTCACCGAAGTCAAAGGCTTCGGTCGGCAAAAGGGCCACACCGAGTTGTATCGCGGCGCGGAATACGTGGTGGACTTCCTGCCCAAGATCAAGCTGGAAGCGGCGATCAAGTCCGACATGCTGGATCAGGTGATCGAAGCCATCGAAAAATCCGCGCAGACCGGCAAGATCGGCGACGGCAAGATCTTCGTGCAAGAACTCGAACAAGTGATCCGCATCCGTACCGGCGAGACCGGCCCGGACGCCTTATAAGGAGCGATGAAAATGAAGAAGCTATTTGCACTCTTTACACTGCTCGCCATGTTGTGCGGCCTGTCTGGCTCGGCCTACGCCGACGAAGCGGCTCCGGCTGCAGCAGCAACGGCACCCGTTGCGGCGGCCCCTGCAGCTGCGCCCGCCGCACCTGTGGCAGCGCCGGCTCCCGTTCCTAACAAAGGCGACACGTCCTGGATGCTGGTCGCCACCCTGCTGGTGATCATGATGTCCATCCCCGGTCTGGCCCTGTTCTATGGCGGCCTGGTGCGCAGCAAGAACATGCTGTCGATGCTGATGCAAGTGTTCGCCATCTTCGCGCTGATCACCGTGCTGTGGGCGATCTACGGCTACTCGCTGGCGTTCACCACCGGCAACGCGTTCTTCGGCGGCTTCGATCGCTTGTTCCTGAAAGGCATCTTCGATCCGGTGACAGGCTCTGTTGCCAATGCAGCGACTTTCAGCAAAGGCGTGGTCATCCCCGAGTTCGCCTTCGTCGCCTTCCAGGCCACCTTCGCTGCCATCACGGTGGCGCTGGTCGTCGGTGCATTCGCCGAGCGCATGAAGTTCGGTGCGGTGCTGCTGTTCTCGGCATTGTGGTTCACCTTCGCTTACTTGCCGATCGCGCACATGGTGTGGTTCTGGGCGGGTCCTGATGCCTACACCGACCAGGCTGCGGCTGATGCGGCCAATGCGACTGCGGGCTGGTTGTTCCAGAAAGGCGCGCTGGACTTCGCTGGCGGTACCGTGGTGCACATCAATGCGGCTATCGCCGGTCTGGTCGGTGCCTTCCTGATCGGCAAGCGTATCGGTTACGGCAAGGAACCGATGGCGCCGCACAATCTGGTGATGACCATGATCGGCGCTTCGCTGCTGTGGGTGGGTTGGTTCGGTTTCAATGCAGGTTCCGCATTGGAAGCTGGCGGTACAGCTACCCTGGCCTTCGCTAACACCCTGATCGCTACGGCTGCTGCCGTGTTGACCTGGTTGGGTGCGGAGTGGCTGGTCAAGGGCAAACCCAGCCTGCTGGGTGCGGCTTCCGGCGCCGTGGCCGGTCTGGTTGCCATCACTCCGGCTTGCGGTTGGGTCGGCATCGGCGGCGGCCTGGCCATCGGTGCACTGGCCGGTGTGGTCTGCTTCTGGGGTGTAACCGGCTTGAAGAAACTGCTGGGCGCGGATGATGCGCTGGACGTGTTCGGCATCCACGGCATCGGCGGCATCCTGGGCGCACTGCTCACCGGTGTGTTCAACAACTGGAGCATGGGCGGCACCGGCATCGTCGATTACGTGAACAACACCATCGTCGATACCACCATCAGCGGCCAAGTGTGGATACAGGCACAGGCGGTGCTGACCACGATCATCTGGTCCGGTGTGGTCGCCTTCGTCTGCTACAAGATCGTCGACCTGACCATCGGTCTGCGTGTGAAGGAAGAAGACGAGCGCGAAGGTCTGGATACAGCGTCCCACGGCGAACGCGCTTACAACCTGTAAGCGCTGACTGCCAGGCAGGGAAAGGGGCATCTGCGGATGCCCTTTTCATTCGCGATTCAACTTTTGGGAGGATTGAAAAATGTCCGGAGAAATGGAGATACTGTTTTCTTTGGCCGGACGGCTGCACGTCCTGCTGCGGCGCGAGATCAATCGCATCATCGACGTCGAATGGATGTGCGCCGATGCCAGCTTACGCAAAGGAGGTTCTCAAATTGGCACGCAGCGTCGAGTCTGAAGAATTGCACAAATTGGCCGACCGGATCGAGGAGGTGCACCCCCGGCTGGATCATGGCGGACAAACTTTCGCGTCTCTGCCGCCCAAAGTCGAAGCGAAATACACGACAAGTTTGCGCTGATTATCCGAGGCAAAACACTGCAACACCTCAAGAGCACAGACGGTGCCCTTTTTTATTTACGCCCCCGACCCGAACGAGTCCGGAGTGGGGTGGATTATTTGACATCGGCGGAAAATGGAGCAAGTCCTCATGTTGAACATAGGCGGGGAACAGTAACTGATATTTGTGCAAATACATTGCCTACGGCTATACCAGAAGGGAATTTTGAGGAGTTCGTGTTACTAGCAGAGTACTATGGAGCTGATGCTTTTTTGGAGACTCCTAGTTTAGGCCGTCGTCATTTTCACTTACGGCTTTTGAATCGAAAGGAATAACCATGAATCGTTACTGCTACGGACTTATCGTTTCACTTATCGTTCTTCCCATTAATGCATTTGGATTGCCTGGCGAGAATATTGTGCTTGATCCAAACACAGGCAACTACGCTATTACTTATTGGGGCATCAATGAATCGACAGGGAAAAGGGATGTGCTGAGAACTGCAATCTTTGAACCAGCCACTAAAATTTCGCCGACTATCTATAGCACTTTTAAGATTGCACCCAATGGAATGGCGACCTACCGCTATCACATATACAACGCTGCAACATCTCAGCGACCAATCATAATGGTGCTGTTTGACCCAGTTACTAGTTTGATAACTACTGATTCAAAGATTCAGCTAGCGCTAGATATGCAATCTAATTCGGTTGCTCACAATTGGGGGATAGCTTCATATCCACTAAATACTCCAAGCGGTTGGACTGGTAGGGTAACTGCAAGTAAGTTGAGTGGATTAAGGGTTGGTTGGAGTTCTATTAGGGCCAGCATATCTCCCGGAGGGTCTATTGGTGGTTTTGATTTGTTCAGTTTTGATTTGCCGAGTATTGGAGTTGTGCAATTTCGGGGCAAATCAGCATACGTGAATTCGCTGATGAAGGGCCTGTAGGTGAGTTGGGAGATCAGTTAGCAAAACTAGCTCAGAATGACTTCGTCCCTCGCAAGGCCGCGGTCCCTGCTATCGCCGTCCCCACTCCCTTCGATGCAGCTGTTCTTCTCGACCGCATCCGCACCGAAATACAAACTTGGCCCGGCAAACAGCTAATCGACGCAACCTATGCCGCCCAACTGGATCGCAACTTGGTTGCTGCTGCAACTGCCTACCGCAACAACCAGCTCAAAGCTGCGAAAGAGCAGATCGAAGCGTTACGCAAGCTGCTGGCAAAAGAACACTACTACCTTGACCACGACGAAGAAGACAACGACGACTCGGCGGAGCATAAAGCGGCCACACGTTTGACCATTGACCGTCTTGCGGCTCGAGTGCTAGATTTTGACTTAAGATATGTGCTCATGCGGACGGAACACGAACGTGAACACGGTGAGGGAAGAGAGCGATAATTTAGTAGCTTTCTGGGATGCCTCGCTTTGCGCGGCATTTCTAAAGGGCAGCTTGGCTCCAACAAATTCACTACTGCCTAAAACCGAAGCGAAATACCCGACCAGCTTGCACTGTTCATCCGCGGCGGAAACGCCGTAACTCATCAGACGGGCCGTTACGCACCCGACCCGAACGAGTCCGGCATGACGCTGCGCGAGAAGCCGCTCCTGGAAAAACCGCTCCTGGAGAATTCGCGATCCGCTTCCATATAATTCGACAGCACGGCCTGAGTGGTCATACTGAAGCCGCGGTACAAGTCGGTGTCGTAATCCGACATGCGAACCTCGTGCGCCGCCTCGCCAAATTCGTGGATGAACTCATCCCAATTCGCATAGCGCTCGGCCGGGTCTTTTTTCATGGCGCGCTCGATCACTGTCGTCAGCGACTTCGGAAATTCCTTGCGGTAGGTCTCGATGGGAATGATCGGGAAGTTCAGCACTGCGATCCGCGCATCGAAAGGATTGTCCGCCTCGAAGGTGTTTTTCCCGGTGAACAGGCGATACATCACCGCACCGAGCGCATAGATGTCCGCCCGCTGATCGAGTGGCTGTCCCTCGAGTTGCTCTGGTGGCATATACGCCAGACTGCCGGCGACCACGGAATCCAGTTCTTTGGTCGTCACGGCACAACCAAAGTCGGTCAGCTTAGCGGTGCCGTTCGGCATCAGGATGATGTTCCCCGGTTTGACGTCACGGTGCACGATGTCCAGTCCCGCCGCATAGCGCAAGGCATTCGCGATCTGTTCGACGATGGACAACACCGTTTTGATCGGCAGCAGGTTATCCGCATATTCGTATTTATCCAGCGAAACACCGTTGGCATATTCCATCACCAGATACGCGCCGCTCTTCTCGTTCAGGTCGGCCTCCAGCACGTGCACGATGTTCTTGTGCTGCATCTTCTTCCCCAGCTCGACTTCGGTGAGGAACATCTTCTTGTGCACGTCGGACTGGAACACCTTTCTGAACTGCTTGAGGGCGACCATGGCCAGCGACTCGTCGCGCATCGCCAGATAGACGCTGGACGTCGCGCCCTCGCCCAGTTGGCGCACGATAGAGTACTTCCCTATGCGGATCGGCGGTAATGTTGCCATGCGAATGAAGTTCGGACTTGAGCGGGAAGGAATGTCTCCGGCACTATAGAGTACGCGCTACTGGAATTAGTTTCCGGCGCGGGCGAATACGGCTTCAGATCGCTATCTGGACACAGTTGCGCCCGGATTTTTTCGCACGATAGAGCGCGCGATCCGCTTCGCCGAAGAAGATTTCCAGTTTTCCTTCCTGTCGTATCGGGGCAATGCCAATGGAGATGGTGATCCTGAATTCCAGATCGCCGCAATGTATCTCGTTGTCGGCAACCATGGCGCGCAAGCGCTCGGCAATCGACGCGGCTTCTTCGATCTCGGTATCCGGCAACATGATGGCAAACTCCTCGCCGCCATAGCGCACCAGCAGGTCGTGCGGTCGCAGATTGAGCAGCATGATGTTGGCCAACGTCTTCAGCGCGACATCGCCGACCAGATGTCCATGAGCATCGTTCACCCGCTTGAAGTGATCGATGTCGATGATCATGACGGCGCTGTGTACGTGGTCGAGCGCACAACGATGCAGCATTCTGGGAAACGCCTCGTTCATCCAGCGCCGGTTATGCACTCCGGTCAGCGCATCGACAGTGGCCTGATGCTCGAACTGAGTACGTTTGTGGTGCGAGGTGATGAGCGCGGAATTATCGTTGCGCATGCGCCCGGCGATGATGGACAGCAGATTGCGCGCGATCGTATGCGATTGGTCGACCAGCGACCACACCGTGTCGTGCGGCACCGCCAGCACATGGGTCGGTTTGGCCGCCACCACCAGCGCCGAGGGCTTTTTACCATCCACCAGCGATATCTCCCCGGTACATTCACCGGCGACCAGCGAGGTATGTTCCAGCGTTTCCTTCCCGACCAACTGGACGCGCAACTCACCCTCAAGAATCAGAAACAGATGGTGATTCGCCACGTCCGGTTGCAGCAATTTCTCGTCAGGAGCCAGATTCCTCAGCTTACAGCGCTCCAGCATGTACTCGACACTGGAGAAGTCCATCCCTGCGAACAAGCGGTTCTGTTCGGTCAGCTCACGATCCCGAGTCCTCATAGTTGCCTCCCACTGTGCCACTTCACCGGAACATGGTGGTCTTGTGCCGCACACCGGCACGCTGATCCTCTACATGATAGTGCAAACCGTGCTGCGTTAACGGGAATAGGTCGTCGTCAACTTGGCCAGCCCGAGTCTATTGCTCTGTATATTGAAACCGATCAGCGCCGCGCTTGCATCTTCCGGCACATTGAGCTTGTCCACCTTGAGTGCATGCACCGTGAAGATGTAATGGTGCGGCCGCTCACCCGCCGGCGGGCAAGCGCCGCCGAAGTTGCGCTCGCCGTAATCATTGCGCCCTTGCTTGGCGCCGGCAGGCAAGGCCGCCTGAATCACTGCACCGGCAGGCAAGCTGGTCGCCGTGGCCGGAATGTCATACACCACCCAATGCCACCAGCCGCTGCCTGTGGACGCATCGGGATCAAACACTGTGACGGCAAAACTCTTGGTACCCGCAGGTACATTCTTCCACTCCAGTGCCGGGGAGAGATTGTCGCCGGAACAACCGAAACCCTTATATTCCTGCACCTTGACCATCGGCTTGCCCGTCTTCACTTCCGGATCCGGACTGGTCAGTTCGAATGCCAGCACATTCCCCGCAAGCAATGCTGCAACAGCAAAACTTAAAACACGTTTCATAGAGTGTCTCCTGAAAAATAACGACGGTTGAAAAATCTATATGGATCAGCGGAACACGATGGTCTTGTTGCCGCATATCAGCACGCGGTCTTCCACATGGTAGCGCAAGCCACGCGACAGCACCGTTTTCTCGATGTCGCGCCCATAACGCACCAGGTCGTCCACCGTATCGCCGTGGTCGATGCGCACCGTGTCCTGCTCGATGATCGGGCCCGCATCCAGTTCATCGGTCACATAATGGCAAGTCGCCCCGATCAGCTTCACGCCGCGCAAATAGGCCTGGTGATAGGGCTTCGCACCCACGAAAGAGGGCAGGAAGCTGTGGTGGATGTTGACGACGCGCCCCGGATATCGCTGGCACAGCCAGGGCGGCAGGATCTGCATGAAACGCGCGAGGACCATCGCGTCGCCGCGGTGCTGGTCGAACAAGGCCGCGATGTGTTGGAACGCCGCGTCCTTGTCAGTCATGTCCACATGGACGAACGGGATGCCGTGCCACTCGACGAAGCTGCGCAGATCCTCGTGGTTGGAGATCACACAGGGGATATCCACCTGCAACTCGCTGCTGCGCCAGCGGTGCAAGAGGTCGTCCAGGCAGTGATCCTGCTTGCTCACCAGAATGACCAGGCGTTTCTTCTGCGCCGAATCGGCCAACTGCCAACTCATACCGAACTCCTGCGCCAACTGCGCGAAACGGCGGCGAAACTCTTCTGCATCGAACGGCAGGGAATCGGCACGTATCTCCTGCCGCATGAAGAAGCGCAACGCTTCCTGCTCGGTGTGATAACTCGCCTCGACGATGAAGCCGCCGTGCTGCGCGATGAAACCACTTACTGCCGCGATGATGCCTGCACGGTCGGGGCAGGAAATAGTTAATGTGTAACGGCGCGGAGTGGTCATCAGGTGTTCCTCAAATACGGTCGGAGGATTTTAACGGATAACCTCAACATGTTTGCAACAAGTGCAGTGCAGGGCCAAGACCGGCCATAGCAGGCTTGCGCCAAGGCAATAATATTCGAATACCGCACAGGATTTGCTGCTGTAACGTCATCGCGACGCTTGCTCTTCCAGGCCTGAATCCGCAAGATACGTAACAACCCATTCCGGAAGAAGACCACAATGTTCACTCTACCTTCAATTTGGTGCCTGATTATCTCCGCCCTCGCGTTCTTTATAGCCGTTTGGTATATCCGCCGCTATCTGGACGAGCAGGACATACCCAAAGGCTCGACTCGCTCAATATTGATCTTTACGCTTGCCTCAGTGATGTCATGGGGAGCGGGGACGGCGGCAAACTGGGTAGAGAAATCAATAGATGGACCGCAACTGGGAACGCAAGATTCCGGCGACCTGTCACAGTTGCTTAAGAATGTGGAGCAGAAGCAGCCGTAACTGGCAGCAATCGGTTGAATCCGCAGTCATTTCAGGACGCAGGACATATTTCATTTGACCACACTATATAGACGGAATATTCTAAACACCACTTGGCAAACATGCTGAAAAGTATGGGCGCAAAGTCTCCGGCCTAAGGGTAACTATGGCAGCGGGACTGCGACACAGGGACTCCTGCCCTGTGCCTCTTCCACTCCGCTTCTTTCCGCCGGGCTTGAAATTAATTGGCCGTTTGCATGCCCAATGTGGGCTCATACTGCAGGGCAAAGTGTCGAGTTCGACGCACTTGAAGGTATGCAGGCAAATAACTCATTGGTGCGCGGGTTGCATCAATGAAAAATGCGAAAAAGGAATGCTCGCTGCACAGCGCATATTTTCGATGAGAGACCAAAGCAAGCCTACTTCAACTTCTCCGGAACCGATTCCGGTTGCGCATGCGCTTGAACCCGGCGACGCCATCATGGAGTACGTGATCGAACGCACGCTGGGCGGCGGCAGTTTCGGAATCACTTATCTGGCACGCGACAAAAATCTGGATATGCCGGTAGCAGTTAAAGAATATTTGCCGAGCAGTCTTGCGATGCGCGCCGCAGACAATAGCGTCCACACATTAGGGGACGCATTCAATGAGCAATTCCAGTGGGGGCTTGAACGGTTTCTCGCGGAAGCACGAGTGTTGGCCACTTTCCGCCATCCCAATATCGTCCGTGTGTTGCGCTATTTTTTCGCCAACGGAACTGCCTACATCGTGATGGAGTACGAATCGGGCGAATCGCTGAAACATTGGTTTCCGCGTCAGGGGATTTTGACCCAGGCATCCTTGCTAAGACTGTTATTCCCCCTGCTGGATAGCCTGGAGGTGATACACGCGGCCAACTTTCTGCATCGCGATATCAAACCGGACAACATCTATATCCGGGAAGACGGCACGCCGGTGCTGATCGATTTCGGTTCGGCGCGCACCATCAATTCGAATCGCGATCCGACGAATATCGTCAGTCCTGGTTTTGCGCCTTTCGAGCAATATCACAGCAAGGGAAACCAGGGGCCGTGGACAGACCTATATTCGCTCGCCGCAGTGATGTACTGGCTCGTTTCCGGCGCAAAGCCTTTGGATTCTCTCTCTCGGCAGAAACAGGACTCGATGATGCCTGCGATGCAGAGCGGCCATAAAGGACGGTTCGATGAGCCGCTGCTAAAGTCGATCGACTGGGCGCTCAATCCGGAAGAGGCACAGCGTCCCCAGAACGTGGCTGAGTTTCGTTGTCATCTGCAAGCATCGCTGGGCGAGGAGCGCACTGTCACCGCTCCGGATCTACGCACGCAGCCTCTCGGGTATCTTGGGGGGCTGCGCAACAAGCATGGTCGGAGTCATGAACCCCACGTTGCCAGGACGGACAGCGTCGTCGAGAGACAAAGCGACAACACGATCCCATTGAATGCAAAGCTTGGGGGGACGAGTCCTTGGCGTGAGTTGGCAGGCAGGCTAGTGCGGGGCGCAGGCCGCGTCCGGATGGAAGTGGCGAGCCAGATAAAAGCGCGCATTCCCGCTGCGACGATTTTTGTGAGCCGGATCAGGATCCGCATCCAGGATGCGATACACGAGATTTATATCGCGTCCCGGAAAAATACTTATTGGTGGAAATTCCTCCTGGCAACGATGGCTGCGGCTTGTGCCGGATGGGTTTTCGGGGGGGCGGCCTGGGGTGCTGTTTTGGGGCTGTCCACCCTGATTCTGGGCGGACTCAATCTCTTGCGCGTGATGCACAAATCTTTCACAGCGAATCTGCCCGAAGAAAATGCCGGAAAATCGAAGTTCGCCATCTCGATCTGGTCCAGGCAGAACGTGCGGCCTATTTTGCTGGCCGTCTCGCCTTCGGTATTGCTTGTGGTTCTCCTGTGGGCTGTGTTGCCGTTCGTGGTTCAATACCCGGAACCGGGCGCGGTAGTAGAAGCATCGCAATTGGCCAACGACAAATTGAATATCGACGGAAGTGTGACCAAGCCGACATCCCTGAGGCACGATGCCAAAGCCCGTGCAAATCTGCGGAAAGCCCAAAAGATGTTGGCGGAAAAGAATTACACGGCCGCTATCAGATTGGCCAAGGCGGTCTTAAAGAAATATCCCCGCAATACACGGGCACAAGCGATTCTCAAAGAGGCAAGGGCAGAGAAAAAGCTTCAAGACCTATCGTAGATTGTCGATCTTCTTCGGCGTCTCCTTCAGATCGACCTGATCCAAACGCACGAACACGAACCCGGCTTTAAGCAAATACGCCAATCCGCTTGCAAGCCCCTCCGCCGAATCCGATGCCGGTTTGTTCATGTGGGCGATGATGACATCGCCGGCTTTCACGCGCATGAGTCTTTTTTCGATGGTGCGCTTCTTCAAAGTCGCCCCGTTATCCGCATTCACGGAAAAGCCCGCGATCTTGTAGCCCAGCTTGTCGATCTCCTTGATCGACTGCTCGTCATACTCGCCGGTGGCACCTCTGTACCAATGGGGTGCAACGCCCGTGGCCTCTTCGACGGCACGCGCACCTTCAACCACTTCGCGCCGCAGGTGAACGATGTCCCGCTCGCCGGGAATGCCATACACCATCCTGTCTTTGCCGATCACGGCCGGGATATGTTTTTCCCCGTGGTTCTCGACATCGAACAGATCAAGGTGGGCTTTGATGACAGAGAGGCCATGCGGGTTGTGATCCAGCCATTTTTTGGTGGCGAAGATCGTTGCCGGAATTTTGTTGCGGATGAGGAACTCGATGAGTTCGTCGTCGTATTGGCCGCCACACGCATCCAGGGTCAGCGCGACGAGCTTGCCGGATTCGGGTTGCGAAATGACCTGGCCGTGAATTTCCTGCAGCTGTTCTGCTCCCGCGGCTGGCGGGACCAGCATTGAAGCAAGAAGCAGAAAAATAAGTGGTTTCATTGCTACAAGAATTCGTCCGGTAGTCGCTGCACAACAACATTGTTTCCCCACAACACCGACATGATGCGTGTGGCTTGTGCGGCATCGCCGCTGGAAAAGAACTGCGCCGAAGCCTTTCCGGCAATGCGCTCGGGCAATTCGGTCTGGATGCGACGCTGCAACTGGCGCGCGACGGCCTCGCCAGTATCCACCAAAGTGATGTTGTTGCCCACCACCTCACGAATCAGCGCAGCGAGAAATGGGTAGTGCGTGCAGCCCAGGATCAGGGTATCTGCGCCGCGACGCAATAACGGCGCGGTATAGCGCTCGACCAGCTCGCGTGTGCGTGCGCTGTGCAGTTCGCCCAGCTCGACCTGTTCGACCAGACCGGGACAACCTTGGGTGACGATCTCGACTTCTTCGCCATAGCGCTCCAGCAGCGCGGCGAAGCGCGCGCTCTCCAGCGTGCCGATGGTGGCCAGCACGCCGACTACGCCGCTTTTGGTGGCGGCGACGGCGGGTTTGACGGCGGGCTCCATGCCCACGATGGGGATGTCGAACTGGCTGCGCAAGCTGGATACCGCGGCAGCGGTGGCGGTGTTGCAGGCGATGACGATGGCGTCCGCGCCTTGCTCAACGAGAAAGCGGGCGAGGGTGTGCGAACGTTGCTCGATGTAGCCCGGCGATTTGTCGCCGTAGGGCACATGGCCTGAATCGGCCACATAGATCAAGCATTCATGCGGCAGCGTCTGGCGTATGTGGTGCAGGACGGACAAGCCGCCCACACCGGAATCGAAAACGCCAATGGCTCCCGTTGAAGTTTTCACACCCGTTATTCCGCCGTTGAGAATCGAAGATGGATCGAGTCCATCTCCACGGATTCGGCTCCTTTGATTTCTGTTGGAGCTATTCACGCTTTTTTCGGCGCCATAGTATGAAGATGCCCGCCATGCCTAACAAGCTGTAAAACACCGACCAGGAACTAAGCCGACGGCTTAATACTGCCTCCGAAGGATCGGAAGGATTGATCCAGACAGCCACGGGTGTAGCCTCAACACGCTTGTTTTCCCAAAGTTGCAGAACCGCCATCGCCTCATCGCGCGAAGAAAATGTATCCGTTGCGATGAGCTGCAACTGGGTACTCGAAAAATGATTTCCGCCAAACTCATACTGGTATTTAACGATGGGAGCATAGCGATAACCCCGTCCCTTTCCAACTGGGGCATAGCGCACATCAGAATCTACGATCAGGGCCTCGGCCTTGACCCACAGCATGGACTGGCTGTAACGAAAAATTGGGTAAATGCCCCCGATCCAGACACACATCACAAGAAACAATCCGGCAAATGCCTCTATGCCGGGAGTTTTGCACCAACGCACAAAGCCCCAATAGGCAACCATGGCTGCGCACAGGGACAGTGCGAGCATAGTGACAGATGTACCTCCGATCTCGTGCACATCGGACCTACTGCGCCGGCTGAAATCAGAGGCCAGCTTAAGCTCGTGCAAAGTAGTGGGAACCGGAATGAAACCATCGTGTCCTTCAACACGAATTTCGACATGCAGATCGAAGCGCAGATCGTTCTGATGCCAATCCGGCTTGCGCATGAATATCGGTGTTGGAACACTCAGCGGTAACACCTCGCCGGGTGCCAGCCACTTGCCGACTGGCGCACGCTCGGAAAACATCAGGGAAGTGAGGCCAGAGCCCGTCACGTCGGAGCCGTTGAATCGCAACGCTGTGATGTACAAAGGTTCACCGGACATGAAGCGTGCTGTCACGGTCAGGCTCTTGAACGCAATCAGTACGCCACCGGCTTGCCTTTGAACCGAAGCCGATCCTTGCACGTCAAGCGGCCCATCCCCAGGTTGCGATGAAATAAG
>CAVQQO010000002.1:0-311214 GCA_963715005.1 uncultured beta proteobacterium
TCCCCTTCTGCAGCCTCAATAAGCTGCGTTTGCTGTCGGTGTTTAGATCAGAGATGTCAGGCTAAATGCGGCAAAGCCCCACGTGAGCAGTGTGAGATACATCATCGCAGCCCACACTACCAGCCCGACCGCCAGGATGGAGCCGGATAGCAGTATGGCGTGGCCTTTTTCCTCGACCTTGAGGATCGACGGCACGCTGTAGAAGATCAGCATGCCGGAGAGCATCAGGGCGGCTGCACCTATCGCGAGGTTGAGGATGACGCTGGGGATGTACAGGAACAGCGGCGCGAGCCATAACGGTGTTGCCACCACGACTGTCAGTTTGTAGCAATCCTCGAAGGCGGGCTTGATGTCCACCCACTCGGCCAGACGCTGAATGACGGTTGCGACCAGGAAGGTCATCACCAACTCGGCCAGGAAGAACACGATGCCGATGACCTCAAGCTGCGCCGCGCTCAGCGACGACAATAATTGCGCGCCATAGTTGACTCCGGCGAAATAGATCATCACCGGCGGAACTACAGACAGCGGCAACGCGTAGAGCAAAAATAATCTCAACACTGACATGTGACTGTGGGTGAATGTATTCCATCCCACCAATTGGGATATCTGATTCGGTTTAAGTTGTGCCATGGTAAACCTCCTTGCTTGAAAGGTTTCAGGACTCGTTAGAGTCACGATAATTATCGAAAGTTGCATGTATTTTTTATAACGGATAACCATGAGTCTGCCGCTGCTATTGCGCTGCGGCTGCTTTGTTTCCATATCGTGTGAGGTGGCAATCCACTGTATTGCCTGAGGCAAACATCAGTGCCAAGCTCAATCTGCTTGTTGATGGCAAATGAATCGATCAGGGAGACTCAAAGATGAATCACGATCACATGCGGCGGCGGGTTGCCGCGTTGCGTTGCGCCGGCCTCGGGCTGCTGTTGAGGCGTTGCCGCTGCACCGGCACAGGCGGGCGCGCAGGCGCTGGCCTACGAGCAGCAGACGCTGACGGTGGACGGCAAGAGCAGGACGGTGCGCGTGCCCAAGGGTTACCGGCTGGAGTGGCTGGCCAAGATGGATGCGCCGCGCATGCTGACTTTTGGCGCAAACGGCGATCTGTTCGCGGGTTCGCAGTGCGGGCAAGGTGTATCGCGTGCCGCCGCCTTATACCCGGGCGGAGGTGCTGGTGGCGCTGGACGACTATCCGCACAGCGTGGCGTTCCGCGCGGGCGAGATACTGATCGCGCGGACGGAGGGGGTGTATCGCGCGCCGTACCGTCCGGGGCAGTCCAGCATCGCGCCGGAGGAGGTGACGTTGCTGGCGGCGTTGCCGGGCGGCAGCGGGCATAACAGCCGCACGGTGGGCGTGGGGCCGGATGGGCGGGTGTATGTGAGCATGGGCATCCAGCGCAATTGCAGCGACCAGTTTGTGGGTGTGGACTATCCGTTCGATGACCGGCGCGGCGGGGTGCTGGTGTTGCGCGAGCGCGACGGCAAGGCGAGCTGGGTCGCCTTTCGCTTCGGGGCTGCGCAATCCGGTGGGGTTCGATTGGCAGCCGCAGACCGGCGTGCTGTTCGCCAGCAACAACGGGCCGGACCATCTGGGCTACGACCAGCCGCCGGAATATTTCAGCAGGCTGGATGCGGGTTCCTTCCACGGCATGCCGTGGTTCTAGTTCGACGGCAAACAGCTGAAACGCGACGATTGCGTGGACAGCGCGCCGCCGCGCCCCATCAACGAGGTGACGCTGCCGGTGGCGACCTTCCCGTCGCGCAACGCGCCGCTGGGCATGGCGTTCGTGCCCAAGGGGGCGATGGATGCGCAACTGGAATTCGATGCGGTGGTGGCGCTGCACGGTTCCTGGGGCACCAAACCCAGGGGCGGACTTCATCGGCCGCGCCGCCACGCGCCGCGCGCCGAAGATCGTGGTGGTGCGCTTCCGGGATGGACAGGCGGTGCGCGTGGACGATCTGGTCACCGGTTTCCAGTTGCCCGATGGCAAGCGCTGGGCGCGTCCCGCGGGCGTGGCGGTGGGGCCGGACGGCGCGCTGTATTTCAGCAGCGACAGCGAGGCCAATGGCTTGTTCAGGCTGAAGCGGATGCGCTAATACATATCCTCCGTTCGTGGTGATAACCAGCCACTTGGTTGTTGCTCTTTGACAACCTAGTGGAATGGCTAGCAGTTTCATCAGCTAGTCGAACCATGAATGGAGGATGAAATGAAACTTGCATGTTGCAGAGTTCACCCTTCGACAAGCTGGTAACTACTAGCCATTCGACTAAGCCCGCGAGCAGGCGGGACTGTCGCTGGTTATCAGGGCGAACGGAGTCTAAGGAAAAAACATCGAATGATGTTCAAGGAAAGGCCTCGCTTCGCAGCGAGGCTTTTTATTTCTTCTTGGCGTATGCCGCGGCGATCTCGCGGAACTGCCTGAGTTCGCTCTCGATGGTGGAGAGCTGGTAGTAGTCGTTGCCCGCCCGCTTGGCCAGTTCCAGCTGTTCGATCGCGCCACGCAGGTCGCCGTGCAGGATGTAGTTGTAGGCCAGCACATGGTGGTCTTCCTGATGCCGGTCGAGCGCCGTATAGGCGCGCGCCTGCAGCGCATAGAGCTTGTGGTCGTTGCCGTTCAGGGCGACCTGCTCGTCGAGCAGTTTGAGCGCTTCGTCGTAGCGGTGGTCCTGCAGCAGCACTTCGGCATAGTCGTAGATCAGCGCGTGGTGCTGCGGGAAACTCTTCAGCGCGTTGCGATAGAACGCGACGACTTCCTTGTCCTGTTTGTCCAGACGCCTGATCTGCCCTTCCAGCGCCGCGATCGTGGCGTTATGCGGCGCCTGTTTGCGCAGGGCGGCGAACTCCTGCGTGGCGCGTTGCGGCTGGTTGTTGCGCAACAGTGCCAGCACCAGGCCGTAGCGTTGCGCGACGGGGTTGCCGAATTTCTTGTCGCCCAGTGCGGCATCGAAGTAGGCGACCGCTTCCTGCGCGATCTTCTGGTTGGCGGTCAGGCGGGCGCGTATCAGCTGGAAGTCCAGGCTGTCCGGCACCAGATGGTAAGGGATCTGTTGCACGCGACCGTCGACGTCGGCGATACGCTCGGTGGTGAGCGGGTGGGTGCGCAGATAGGACGGCGTGTTCCCTTCCAGCAGCTGCGTGGCTTTTTGCATGCGCTCGAAGAAGGCGGGCATGGAGCGGGTGTCGAGGCCGGATTTTTCGAGGATGCCGATGCCGATGCGGTCGGCCTCTTTTTCATGCTCGCGCGTGAAGTTGAGCTGGCGCTGCATCGTTCCGGCCTGCGCGCCGACGATGGCGGTGGTCGCGGCTTGCGGGTTGTTGCGCGCGGCGAGGATGGCGACGGCGACCGTGGCCAGCGCGGCGAGCGAGTCGTAGCGCGTGCCGGAGACCATGCGTGCGTAATGGTGCTGCGTGACGTGCGAGATCTCGTGGCTGAGCACCGAGGCGAGTTCGGATTCGTTCTGCGCCAGCAGGATCAGGCCGGTGTTGACGCCGACAAAGCCGCCGGGGATGGCGAAGGCGTTGATGGCGTTGTCGTTGATGGCGAAGAACTCGAACGGCTGTCCCGGTTCGCCGCTGTTGGCGACCAGCCGTCCGCCCAGCCGGTTGAGGTAGTCGTTGACCTCCGGGTCGTCCAGATAGCTCTTGTCGGCGCGTATCTGGAACATGGCCTGCTCGCCGATCTGCGCTCCATCTGCGGCGACACCGACTCCTGCGACACGTCGCCCAGGTCCGGCAGGCCGTCTGCAGTGCGCCAGCAGGGGCAGGGCAAGGAAGCGCGGAAAGAATGATTTTTTGCATGGGCGGTATGATAGCACCGGCCCGGACGAGTTCCCCATCGGAGCGACATGACCGCCCGAAAGGTGAGGTTTCTGGACAGGGCGCGGCCTAACCTTCAGCGGCAAGAACTAAATCTCGCGCAGCGACTCGTTTGTTCTCTCCCCGCAGGGATCAAAGATTGCTTTCTCGTTCGCCTCCTCGCCCGGGAACTGAAGATTGCCTTTCTCGTTCGTCCGCTCTCCCGCTTGCGGGAGAGTAGAGAGGGGCTCGCGGGAGAGGATGGAGAGAGGCTCGGAGCGTTGCGCAGGCAAGGAATTCAGGCATGGACAAGGTCGGAAAATACGAGATCGTCAAAGAATTGGGACACGGTGCGACCAGCACGGTGTACCTTGCGCTCGACCCGTTCAGCCAGCAACAGGTCGCGCTCAAGGTGTTCAATCTGGATGTTTTGCACGACCAGACCCGCGCCAAGGCTTTCCGCAAGCTGCTGCTCACTGAAGCATCGCTCGCCGGGAAACTGTCGCATCCGCATATCGTGAAGATCCACGACGCCGTGATGGACGGCGAGGTGAACTACATGGTGATGGAATACGTCGAGGGCGAGACGCTGGAGATTTACGGCGAGGTCGATCACCTGATGCCGCTGGGGCGCATCGCCGAGATCATCTACAAATGCTGCAAGGCGCTGGAATACGCGCAGTACCAGGGCGTGACCCACCGCGACATCAAGCCCGCCAACATCCTGTTGCGCGGCGAGAGCGACATCAAGATCATCCGACTTCGGCTCGGCAGTGCATCGAGAGCCAGCAGACTACGCAGGTGAGCGGCGTGTGGCTCCCCGGCATACATGTCGCCGGAGCAGGTCAGGGAACAGCCGCTGACGCACCAGACCGACATCTACTCGCTGGGCGTGACCATGTATCGCCTGCTCACCGGCAAGCTGCCGTTCGATGCGGCCAACAGTTACAGCATGATCTACCAGATCATGAACATCGATCCGCCGCCGCCCAGCACTTTCCGTCCGGAGATACCGGCGACGCTGGACGCCATCGTGCTGCGCGCCATGTGCAAGGAAACGGCACATCGCTACCAGACCTGGGACGAGTTCGCGCGCGATCTGGTGTCGTTCATCAGCCCCAACGTGCCGCAGCAGGACGAGATCTTCGATACGGAGAAATTCGATACTGTGCGTGCCTTGCCGTTCTTCAAGGATTTCAACGATGTCGAACTGTGGGAAGTGCTGCGCATCAGCGAATGGCACAAGGTGCACAAGGACGAAACCATCCTGCGCGAGGGCGATGAGGGGCAGATGATTCTTCATCCTGGCCCATGGTTCGGTGCGCGTGGTCAAACAGGGCAGGTTGTTGAGTTTGTTGCACATGGGTGATTGCTTCGGCGAGATGGCGCATCTGTCCGGCAAGGATGCGAAGCGCTCGACCGACGTGATTTCCAAGACCGAGGTCACGCTGATCGAACTTGATCCGGAAGTGCTGCTGCGGGCTTCGCCCAATTGCCGCTATCAGTTCAGCGAAGCATTCCTGCGCATAGCAGTGAAAAGATTGGCGGTCGCCAATACGCGCATCGCGCGCCTGTTGAGCGACCATGTGGATGAGCAATAAATTTTTTTAGTGGAGAAGTAGAAGTGGCAGAGTTCAAGAACATTAGCGTAGCCGAATTACCGAAACTGATGGCCAGCGGCCAGGCGCAGCTGGTGGATGTGCGCACCGACGCGGAGATCGCGCACGGCCGCATCAAAGGCGCGACCAGCTTGCCGCTGCATCTGTTGCCGCTGCGTTTGCCGGAGCTGGATGCGAAGAAGACCACGGTGTTCTATTGCCAGATGGGCGGACGTTCCGCACAGGCTGCCGCATTCGCGGCGGCGCAGGGATTGGGCGATGTCTATAACCTGCAGGGCGGCATCACGGCGTGGGCGCAGGCAGGCGGAGAGATCGTCGCATGAGCGGGAACGCATTCGATGTGGAGCTGGATGTGCGGCAGCTGGCGTGCCCGCTGCCCATCCTGCGCGCCAAGAAATCGCTGGCGGCGATGAGTAGCGGTCAGGTGTTGAAGATCATGGCGACAGACAAAAAAGCGCCGGATGATTTTGTGGATTTTTGCAGCAAGACCGGTAACGATTTGTTGTCGTCAACCGAACAGGGCGATGAATTCGTTTTCCTGATCCGCCGCCGCTGACATCGTCGTCGCCGTGACTTAAACAGAGGCCGTTCGCCCTGAGCTTGTCGAAGGGTTAGTATCGCGGTACATGTGGTTCGACAAGCTCACCACGAACGGACTTACTCGGCGGCCTTCTTCTCGATCTCTTTCGCCAGGAAGTAGGCCATCACCGTCCGGATCACCACGATCCCGCCCAGGATCATCAGCGTCTCCCTGCTGGGTACCACGATGGTGCCGATGATGTCGCCGGCCAGGAAGAAGTCCAGACCCAGCGCCATCTTCTCGCCGATGGCGATGCGCACGTCACGCAGTGATTCTTCAATGGGCTGTTTCTGCACAGAACGCCAGCCGCGGCGCAGCAGCAGGAGCAGGCCATGCAGCGTGCCCCAGGTGACCACCGCTGCACCCAGGAACTCGGTGCATGGCACGATGTAAGCGATCAACTCGACCAGCAGTTCATGCAGCATGGCGATACTCCTGTGAGGGCCGTTTGCCCTGATAACCAGCGACTTGGCTGTTGGTGATTGACAGCCTAGTCGAATGGCTATGTCGAAGGGGAAACGACAGTTGCATTGAAACCATTTCGCCGTTCATGGTTCGACAGGCTGAGCGTGTGCTGTTTGGGGCTTTAGCCCTTACAGCCACGGCCTACCCCTTGCGGGTACACCACGAACGGCGAGATTCACTTGGCGGCTCGCTAGCCCAGTTTCTTCCGCTGTGCCTGCAACTGCACCACAGTCGCACCGAACTCTTCCAGACGTTTCTTCTCCTGCTCCACCACCGCAGCCGGGGCGCGCGCGACGAAGCTCTCGTTGCCGAGCTTGGCGTTGGCCTTGGCGATCTCGTTAGTCAGGCGCGCGATCTCCTTGTCCAGACGCTCGCGCTCTGCCGCCACGTCGATCTCCACCTTCAGCATCAGCTTGAAATTGCCGACGATGGAAACCGGCGCATCGCCTTCCGGCAGTTCGGCGACCACGTTCACTTCGCTCAACTTGCCGAGGCTGCTGATGTAGGGCGCGAGCGCGTTCAACACCGTCGCATCGCCTGCCGCGATCAGCGGCACGCGCGCGGCGGGCGACAGGTTCATCTCGCTGCGCAGGCTGCGGCAGGCGGTGGTGAGTTCCTGCAGCAGTGCGATCTGCGCAATGGCGGCTTCGTCGATCTTGCTGCTGTCGGCCTTGGGATAGGCTTGCAGCATGATGCTGTCGCCTTTGGCTTCGCCATCGGCGCGACCGACTGCCACAGCTCTTCGGTGATGAACGGGATGATCGGGTGCGCCAGGCGCAGGATGGTTTCCAGCACGCGCACCAGAGTGCGGCGGGTGGCGCGCTGCTGCGCTTCGCTGCCGTTCAACTGCACCTTGGCCAGTTCCACGTACCAGTCGCAGTAGGTGTTCCAGACCAGCTCGTACACCGCGCGCGCGGCCATGTCGAAGCGGTAGTCGGCGAAGTGCGTCGCCATCTCGGCTTCGGCCTTCTGCAATTCGCCGATCATCCATTTGTCGGCGGCGGAGAATTCCAGCGGCAGCGATTCGTCCTGCCCCACATCCTTGCCGTCGCAGTTCATCAGCACGAAGCGCGTGGCGTTCCACAGCTTGTTGCAGAAGTTGCGGTAGCCTTCGCAGCGTTGCATGTCGAACTTGATGTCGCGGCCGGGCGAGGCGAGCGAGGCGAAGGTGAAGCGCAGGGCATCGGTGCCGAAGGCGGTGATGCCTTCCGGGAATTCCTTGCGCGTGCGCTTCTCGATCTTTTCCGCATCCTTCGGGTTCATCAGGCCGGTGGTGCGTTTCTTCACCAGGTCTTCGAGGTCGATGCCGTCGATCAGGTCGATCGGGTCAAGCACGTTGCCCTTGGACTTGGACATCTTCTGGCCTTCCGCGTCGCGGATCAGGCCGTGCACGTACACATCCTTGAACGGGATCTTGCCGGTGATGTGCTTGGTCATCATCACCATGCGCGCCACCCAGAAGAAGATGATGTCGAAGCCGGTGACCAGCACGGAGGACGGCAGGTACTGCTTCACGAAAGCGTTCTGCGCGTCGAACGGTTTGCCCTCTTCCCAGTCGAGCGTGGAGAACGGCCACAGCGCGGAGGAGAACCAGGTGTCGAGCACGTCGTTGTCGCGGTCGAGCTGTCCGGCGTAACCGGCCTTGTCGGCGAGCTTGCGCGCTTCGGCTTCGTCGCGCGCGACGAACACTTCGCCGTTCACGCCGTACCACGCGGGAATCTGATGGCCCCACCACAGTTGGCGCGAGATGCACCAGTCCTGGATGTTGTTCAGCCACTGGTTGTAGGTGTTGACCCAGTTCTCGGGGTGGAACTTGATCTCGCCGGAGCTCACGCATTCCAGCGCCTGTTCGGTGATGCTCTTGCCCTCAGGGCCTGCCTTGCTCATCGCGACGAACCACTGGTCGGTCAGCATCGGCTCGATCACCACGCCGGTGCGGTCGCCGCGCGGCACTTTCAGTTTGTGCTTCTCGGCTTTTTCGAACACGCCTGCGGCTTCGAGGTCGGCCACGATCTGTTTGCGCGCCGCGAAACGGTCCATGCCCTGGTATTGCTTCGGTGCATGCTCGTTGATCTTCGCATCCAGCGTGAGGATGGAGATCATTTCCAGTTTGTGGCGTTGTCCCACGGCGTAGTCGTTGAAGTCGTGCGCGGGTGTGACCTTCACCACGCCGGTGCCGAATTCGCGGTCCACGTATTCGTCGGCGATGATGGGGATGGTGCGGTCGCACAGCGGCAGCGTGACCTGCTTGCCGATGAGGTGTTTGTAGCGCTCGTCTTCCGGATGCACCATCACCGCCACGTCGCCCAGCATGGTCTCAGGGCGGGTGGTGGCGACGGTCAGGTGTCCGGAGCCATCAGCCAGCGGATAACGGATGTGCTACATGAAACCGTCTTCTTCTTCCTGCACCACTTCCAGATCGGACACGGCGGTGTGCAGCTTCGGGTCCCAGTTCACCAGACGCTTGCCGCGGTAGATCAGGCCTTCGTTGAACAGGCGCACGAAGGTCTCGGTGACGGACTTGGACAAGCCTTCGTCCATGGTGAAGCGTTCGCGCGACCAGTCGGGCGAGGTGCCGAGGCGGCGCATCTGCTTGGTGATGGTGTTGCCGGAGTATTCCTTCCACTCCCACACTTTCTCGATGAACTTCTCGCGGCCCAGGTCGTGGCGCGAGATCTTCTGTGCGTCGAGCTGGCGCTCGACCACGATCTGCGTGGCGATGCCCGCATGGTCGGTGCCCGGTTGCCACAGCGTGTTGTCGCCGCTCATGCGGTGGTAGCGCGTGAGCGCATCCATCAGGGTCTGGTTGAAACCGTGCCCCATGTGCAGCGTGCCGGTGACGTTGGGCGGCGGCAGCTGGATGCAGAAATTCTCTTTCTTCGATGGGTCGAGTCCGGCCTTGAAGTAGCCTGAGTTTTCCCACTCGGGATACCAGCGGGCTTCGATGTCTTTCGGGTCAAAACTTTTTGCGAGTTCCATTGCGGTCTTTACGTGAGAGTTCGTTGCGTCAGAAAGGGCGTGATTATACAGGCTCGCCGTGGCGAACAGGGATGCAGCACGCAGGGCTTAGCGGGGTTTCTGTACGGTGTCGCGAATGAGGTCGGGCAGGGCGGCGCGCACTTGCTGCATGGACTTTACCCAGCGTGCTTCGGAACGCGAACCGATGGCATCGCGCAGCGTGGCTTCGAGTTGGGGGAAGAGTTGCTCGGCCAATTGCCGGCATTGCTCCTCGGTGAGCAGGGGGGCGGATTTCTTGCCGGCGCGTTGCCCACCGATCGTTTCGGTCAGCATCGGCAGCTCAAGCACCGTGCCATCCGCTGTCTCGGTCAGGATGGGAAGCAAGTCGTGATTGATGGTGCGTGATTTCATGGTTTGCGCAGGTCGAAGTGGCGCAGCTCATAACCGCGATCTTTGTAGAACTTGTAGCGATCACGCCCCAGCTTGGCATCGGCATCGTCCTGGCTGACGATCTCGATCACACGCTCGAAGCGGCTGAAGAACGGCAGGCACTCGTTGTGCAGGCTGATCAGCAAGTCGGAATGCGGAAAGGTCTCATCGCGGCCGATGACCACAGGCATGGTCGCCGCATCCGCTTCGTGGCTGCGGCAGTGCGGCATGAAGGCCGTGGGCGGAAAGTGCCACAACAGCTTGTCCAGTTGGTCGGCGGTGCTGTCGTCCGGCGCGTGCAGCAACACGCGCAGGCCGTTCTGCATCGCCTTGTGGCTCAGCTGGCAAGCGGTGCGCAGCTTGTCCTCTGAACCGGTGTAGAAATCTACTTTGGTCACTTCGCTGCGCGATTGATGAGGTACTGCGTGAGCAAGGGTACCGGCCGGCCGGTGGCGCCTTTTTCCTTGCCGGAGTTCCAGGCGGTTCCGGCGATGTCCAGATGCGCCCAGCGGTAATCCTTGGTGAAGCGCGCGAGGAAACAGGCCGCCGTAATCGTGCCGCCCGCGCGGCCGCCGATGTTCTGCATGTCGGCGAAGTTGCTGTCCAGCAGCGGCTGGTAGTCTTCCCACAGCGGCAGCTGCCAGGCGCGGTCATGCGCCTGTTCGCCCGCAGCCAACAGTTCATGGGCGAGCTTGTCTTCGTTGCTGAACAGGCCGCTGGCGACATGGCCCAGCGCGATCACGCAGGCGCCGGTGAGTGTGGCGATGTCGATCACGGTGTCCGGGTTGAATTTCGCGGAGTAGGTCAGCGCATCGCACAGGATGAGGCGGCCTTCGGCATCGGTGTTCAGTATCTCGATGGTCTGGCCGGACATGGAGGTGACGATGTCGCCCGGCTTGGTGGCTTTGCCGCTAGGCATGTTCTCGCAAGTCGGGATGACGCCGACCACGTTGAGCTTGAGTCCCATCTCGGCGATGGCCTGCATCGTGCCGAGCACGCTGGCCGCACCGCACATGTCGTATTTCATCTCGTCCATTTCGGCGCCCGGCTTGAGCGAGATGCCGCCGGTGTCGAAGGTGATGCCCTTGCCGACCAGCACGATGGGCTTCTGTGTCTTGGCGGCGCCGTGAGTATTCCAGCGTGATGAGCTTGGCCGGTTGTTCGCTGCCGCGTGTGACGGAAAGGAACGAACCCATGCCCAGCTTCTGCATGTCCTTCTCTTCCAGCACGGTGGTCTTGATGCTCTTGTGCTCCTTGCCCAGAGCCAGCGCCTTGGCGGCGAGGTAGGTCGGGGTGCAGATGTTGCCGGGCAGGTTGCCCAGGGTCTTGGTGAGTTCCATGCCGCGTGCGGTGGCGGCGGTTTGGTCGAGCACGTTCTTCAGTGCGGCAGCCGGTTTTTCCAGCGTGGCGAAAGTGACGTGCTTCAGCGTGGCGGGTTTGGAGGGTTTGCTCTTCATGCCGTCGGCGCGGAAAGCCTGCTCGGCAGCGGCGAACATCGCCTGTTTGATGACCCAGGACGCATCCTTGCCCACACCGTCGTCGGTGATGTACAGCGCGGCATCCTTCGCCGGTGTCGCGTTCAGCGCCTTGAACGTTGCGCTAATGATCTCGAGGCTGGTCTTGTGGTTGAGTTCGCTGGTTTTGCCCAAGCCGACCAGCAGCACGCGTTCGGCAGCGATGCCCGGCAGTTTGTGCAGAAGCAGCGTGGATGCGGATTTGCCGCTCATGTCGCCGCGCGCGATGAGGTCGCTGAATGCGTGTTTGGCGGCCTTGTCCAGCACTTGCGCGGCGGCGGATAACTTGCCGCCCTCGAACACGCCGACGACGACACAGCCACTCTTCAGCTTTTCCGGACTGCCTTGTTTTATGCTAAATTCCACGCGCTTCTCCTCATTAATCTCAAAATTGTCCCAATGCCGGATTATCCGCAATCCCAACCACTAAAGTCAAAGAAGCCGCGCCTGCATGGCATCTTTTATTGGTCGCTAGTGCGCGAATTCGCGAGCACGGGATTGCTGGTGTCCTCCATTCTGCTCGGTATCGTCGTGTTCACCCAGTTGATCCGCCTGCTGGGCGAGTCGGTCAGCGGCCTGCTGGCGGTGGAGGGTGTGGTCGCGATGCTGGGCTTCAGCTGCGCTCAATTATCTCCCGGTGCTGCTTTCCATCAGCCTGTTCCTGTCGGTGTTGCTGACGCTGACGCGCAGTTACCGCGACAGCGAGATGGTGGTGTGGTTCTCGTCCGGCATCGGTCTGACGCGCTGGGTACGTCCGGTGCTGGGCTATGCCATTCCGGTGACGGCGGTGATCGCCCTGCTTAGCCTGGTGCTGTCACCGTGGGCCTTGTCGAAAGCGGACGAATACAAGCGCAGGCTGGACAGCCGCGATGATGTCTCTGCCGCGACGCCGGGCGCTTTCCGCGAATCCAAACAGGCGGACCGCGTGTTCTTTCTGGAAGAGGTGGACCAGGAGAAGAAGCGCGTCAGCAATATCTTCGTGCAGTCGGTGCAGAACGGCAAAGAAGGCACGATGGTCGCCAAGGAGGGATTTCAGGAGACGGCTGCGAACGGCGACCGCTTTCTGGTGATGCTCAATGGCAGGCGCTATGAAGGGATTCCCGGCCAGGCCGATTACAAGATCGTCGAATTTGAGCGTTACGCCATGCGCATCGAGCCTGCCGAAATGCGGCAAGAGGTGCCTAACCTCAAGGCACACTCCACTCTGTATCTGTTGCAGAACCCGAACCCGTGGAACGTGGCGGAGCTGGAATGGCGTATCGGTCTGCCGCTCAGTGCGCTGGTGCTGGCTTTGCTGGCGATCCCCTTGAGTTATGTGAATCCGCGCGCCGGACGCTCGCTCAACCTGATCACCGCGGTGGTGATCTACATGTTCTACAACAACATGATCAGCGTGACGAACTCCTGGGTCGGGCGCGGCAAGATCAGTGTGGCTGCCGGTATGTGGGGTATCCACTTATTGATGTTCGTGGTGCTGCTGGTGTTGTTCTATCACCGATCATCCGCATCCCCGTGGCGGAGATTGAAACGATGAGGTTGCTCACCCGTTATTTGTCGCGCGAGATCTACGCCAGCATCTTGCTGGTGTTCATGGCGCTGATCATGCTGTTCGCCCTGCTCGATCTGATCAACGAATTGAATTCGATGGGGCGCGGCGATTACAAACTGGGATACGTGCTGCTGTTTGTGACGCTGACCATACCCGGCCATGTGTATGAACTTTTTCCGGTCGCGGTGCTGATCGGCACGATCTTTGCCATGGTGCAGATGGCGGCCAATTCCGAGTTGACCGTATATCGCAGCTCCGGCGTGTCGCTCAAGCAGATGATAGGCGCGCTGCTCAGGATCGGTTTGCCGTTGGTGATACTGTGTTTCCTGTGCGGCGAATTCGTTGCGCCGCCGAGCGAACGTATGGCGCAGCAGTTGCGGCTGAAGGCGCAGAACGCGCAGGTCTCCCTGAAGGAGTTCCGCTCCGGCGTATGGGCGAAAGACGAGCGCAGCTTTATCAATGTGAAGAGCGTGTTGCCCGATACTTCGCTGCTGGATATCAGCATCTACGAATTCGATGAGCGCTATCACTTGCGCAGCATCACCCTGGCGGAGCATGCCTTGTATCTGGAGGAGATGCGCTGGCGATTGGAGGGGGTCAAGCAGACGCGTTTCGACGAGCAAGGCGCCACCACCGACAACCGGCCGAGCGCGGAATGGCGCACGTCGTTGAATCCCGACATCCTGAGTGTGCTGCTGGTGGTGCCGGAGCAGATGTCGGCGTGGAATCTGTTTCAATACACCGCACATCTGCGCGACAACCACCAGAAGACTACGCGCTACGAGATCGCGATGTGGAACAAGCTGGTCTACCCGTTCGCGGTGCTGGTGATGATGTTGCTGGCCTTGCCGTTCTCGGCTTATCAACGCCGCGAGGGCGGTGTCGGCGCCAAGATATTCATGGGTATCGTGCTGGGGCTGAGTTTCCACTTCATCGGCAGGCTGTTTGCCAATGTCGGTGCTTTGAACGAATGGTCGCCATTGCTGAGTGCCACGGCGATGAGCTGGTTGTTCCTGGCACTGGCGCTGTGGATGCTCTGGCGCACCGAGCGCAGGTAGCGGCTGCCGGGAAAAGCTAACTCGGGGCAGCGTGGGACTGATCAGGGGGTGGGAGTCGCCGGCGGGACACCGCTGCCGGCCGGGTTGGTTTGCTGCTCGCGCACCATCTTTTTCACCGCTTCACGTTTCTCGGCGGGGACTTTGCTGAACGCTTTGTATTTTTCCCGGGCACGTTTGCGTTGTTCCGGTGTCAGCTTGCTCCATTTTTCCATCTGCGCGTGCAAGCGTTGCTGTTTTTGCGGAGTGAGCCGCGGATAACGTTTTGCGATCGACAGAAAGCTTGCTTGTTGTTTTTCGGACAATGAACCCCACGTGTCGGATAAAGGAGCCAGCGCTTCCTTTTGCTGTGCACTCAGGTTCTCCCATGGCTTTGCGAGAACCGTCAATGGCAGGCAAGATGCCGCGAGCAAAAGCAGGGTCAGGCCATTTCTGAACAAGGCGGTCATTCAGGCAGTCCGTGTGCAATCAATCGACATACATGTCGACCGGCAGGTCATCTGTCAGGATGGCAATGTCGATATCGCTGTGGTCGTGTTCGTAATACTGGTGCCAATACAGGGCGCCGCTGAACAGAAGTGCTGCGAGTAACGCAGCCAGCCCAATATTAAGCGCTTTGTGACCATGTGCAGGATGGTGGTGGATCAGGCCGTGCTGAACCAGCCAAGCCAGAACGGGAGCTTGCTTCGTTGCCGGCTGATATCTCAGGGCGGTGTGCCGTGCGGACTGTAATTTCTCCAAGGTGTTCTTATCGAGCTGCGCCACGGAGCGGTCGAGCAATCGCCCGATATCTTGTGTGTTTAATTTTCGGTTCATGATAGGTCGATTCCTTTCTCTCTCAGTATTGCGGAGAGCGCGTGGGTGGCGCGCGAGCAGTGCGTTTTGACGCTTCCCTCGGAACAGCCCATGGCGGCTGCTGTTTCCGCGGTGTCCAATTCCTCCCAATAACGCAGCAGGAAGGCTTCGCGTTGACGTGCGGGGAGCTTCCCTATCGCTTCCTCGATCACCGCAATCAGCTGGGATTGGGCAAATGCATCGTCCGGCTTGGCCGGCTGGCTGTTGTTTTCCTCATCCTGAAGGGTATCGAGCGGGTCAAAGTCCTCGCTTTCGTGTTGCGGCGTGAACGAAGACATCAGCGTGGTCCAGAACGAGCGTACTTTCTGGCGGCGGTAATAATCGCGGATCGTGTTCTGCAGGATGCGCTGGAACAGCATGGGGAATTCTTCCGCCGGATGCTCGCCGTAGCGTTCGGCGAGCTTCATCATGGCGTCCTGCACGATATCCAGCGCCGCATGCTCGTCGCGTACGGCGAATTGCGCCTGTTTGTAGGCGCGCCGTTCCACTTGGGCGAGGAATTCGGAAAGTTGCTGTGGCGTGGACAGTTTCGGTGGCTCCGGAGTGAACGGGGCGGATACTAGCAAATTCCTGCGCCGATTAGGGATTTCAGCGTTTTCGGGACCTCTCAGGGGTTGACCAAAATGCCGCCAGCCTTTATCTTGCGCGGTCTTTCGTAGCTTTATCAAGGTAGTGGATTCATGGAACTGACGGGCGCAGAAATAACCATCCGCTGTTTGCAGGAAGAGGGGGTCGAATACGTATTCGGCTATCCCGGCGGCGCGGTGCTGTTCATCTACGATGAGCTGTTCAAACAGGACAAGGTCAAGCACGTGCTGGTGCGCCACGAGCAGGCGGCCGTGCATGCGGCAGACGGCTATGCCCGTTCCACGGACAAGGTCGGCGTCGCGCTGGTGACTTCCGGTCCCGGTGTGACCAATGCCGTCACCGGCATCGCCACGGCCTATCTGGATTCCATCCCGCTGGTGGTGATCAGCGGCCAGGTGCCGACCAGCGTCATCGGCGAAGATGCGTTCCAGGAAGTGGATGCGGTCGGCATCACGCGTCCCTGCGTGAAGCACAATTTCCTGGTGAAGGATCCCAAGGACATCGCCAGCACGCTGAAGAAAGCGTTCTATCTGGCGAAGAGCGGCCGTCCCGGTCCGGTGCTGGTGGATATTCCCAAGGATGTGTCGAATCAGAAAGCGGAGTTCGAGTATCCGTCCACGGTGAGCATCCGCTCCTACAATCCACAGGTCAAAGGCGATATCGGGCAGATCAAGCGCGCGGCGCAGATGCTGCTGGAAGCCAAGCGTCCGATGGTGTATGCGGGCGGCGGCGTGATCCTGTCGGATGCGTCCAAGCAACTGACCGAACTGGTGCGTCTGCTGGGTGCGCCCTGCACCAATACGCTGATGGGCCTGGGCGGCTATCCCGCGAACGACAAACAATTCGTCGGCATGCTCGGCATGCACGGCACCTACGAAGCCAACCTGGGCATGCAGAACTGCGATGTGCTGCTGGCGGTCGGCGCACGTTTCGACGACCGCGTGATCGGCAACGTGGCGCACTTCAACTCGGTGCCGCGCAAGATCATCCACATCGACATCGATCCCGCTTCCATCTCCAAGCGCGTGAAGGTGGACGTGTCTATCGTCGGCGATGTGGCTCATGTGGTGTCCGATCTGCTGGCGGTGCTGAACAGCAGCAAGCAGAAACCCGATGCGGCCGCCTTGAAGGATTGGTGGAAACAGATCGACGAGTGGCGCGGCGCGAATTCGCTGACGTACAAGAATTCGAGCGAAATCATCAAGCCGCAATTCGTGATCGAGACGCTGCACAAGATCACGCACGGCGATGCCTTCGTGACTTCCGACGTCGGCCAGCACCAGATGTGGGCGGCGCAGTACTACAAGTTCAACCAGCCGCGGCGCTGGATCAACTCCGGCGGTCTGGGCACGATGGGCTTCGGCCTGCCGGCAGCGATGGGCGTGCAAATGGCGCATCCGGGCGCGACCTGTCGCCTGCGTGACCGGCGAGGGCAGCATCCAGATGAACATCCAGGAACTGTCCACCTGCAAGCAATACAACTTGCCGATCAAAGTGATCGCGCTGAACAACCGTTACCTGGGCATGGTGCGCCAGTGGCAGGAGTTCTTCCACGGCAACCGCTATTCGCATTCCTACATGGATGCGCTTGCCGGACTTCGTGAAACTGGCCGAGGCCTATGGCCACGTCGGTATCCTGGTGGAAAAGCCCTCCGACGTGGAAGGCGCTTTGAAGGAAGCCTTCGCGCGCAAGGACGATCTGGTGTTCCTGGATTTCCGCACCGACTCCACCGAGAACGTGTACCCCATGGTTCCCGGCGGCAAGGGCTTGTCCGAAGTGATTCTGGCGGAGGACCTGTAATGCGACACATCATCTCTTTGCTGATGGAGAACGAATCGGGCGCGCTGTCGCGCGTGGCCGGGCTGTTCTCGGCACGCGGCTACAACATCGAGTCGCTCACCGTGGCGCCGACCGAAGATCCGACCATGTCGCGCATGACCATCGTCACCAGCGGTTCCGACGAGGTCATCGAGCAGATCAACAAGCAGCTCAACAAGCTGGTGGACGTGGTCACGGTGATGGACCTGACCGACGGCGACCATATCGAGCGCGAACTGATGCTGGTCAAGGTGCGCGCGGTCGGCGACGACCGCGAGGAATTGAAGCGCATGACCGACATCTTCCGCGGTCGCGTCATCGATGTCACCGACAAGACCTACACCATCGAACTGACCGGAACGGGCCACAAGCTGGATCGTTTCCTGCAGGCGATCGACCACAGCCTGATCCTGGAAACGGTGCGCACCGGCGCCTCCGGCATCGGGCGCGGCGACCGCATCCTGAAACTTTAACGATTTTATTTACTGATTTTTTAGACGAGGCCAACATGAAAGTTTATTACGACAAAGACGCAGACCTGTCCCTGATCAAGGGCAAGCAAGTGACCATCATCGGCTACGGCTCGCAAGGCCATGCCCACGCACAGAACCTGAAGGAATCCGGCGTCAACGTGACCGTCGGCCTGCGCAAGAACGGTGCTTCCTGGAAGAAGGCTGAAGGCGCTGGTCTGAAGGTCGCCGAAGTGGCCGCTGCGGTGAAGAGCGCCGACGTGGTGATGATGCTGTTGCCCGACGAGAACATCCCCGAGGTGTACAACAACGAAGTGGCGCCGAACCTGAAGGCAGGCGCTGCGCTGGCGTTCGCGCACGGATTCAACGTGCACTACAACCAGGTCGTGCCGCGTGCCGACGTGGACGTGATCATGATCGCTCCCAAGGGCCCGGGCCACACCGTGCGTTCCGAATACCTGAAGGGCGGCGGCGTACCGACACTGATCGCCGTGTACCAGGACAAGACCGGCAAGGCCAAGGACATCGCATTGTCCTACGCAGCTGCCAACGGCGGCACCAAGGGCGGCGTGATCGAGACCAACTTCCGCGAAGAGACCGAGACCGACCTGTTCGGCGAGCAAGCCGTGCTGTGCGGCGGCGCCGTGGAACTGGTGAAGGCCGGTTTCGAGACGCTGACCGAAGCGGGCTACGCTCCGGAGATGGCCTACTTCGAGTGTCTGCACGAACTGAAGCTGATCGTCGACCTGATGTACGAAGGCGGCATCGCCAACATGAACTACTCCATCTCCAACAACGCGGAATACGGCGAGTACGTCACCGGCCAGCGCGTGATCACCGACCAGGCCCGCGCCGCGATGAAGGAATGCCTGAAGAACATCCAGAACGGTTCCTACGCCAAGCAGTTCATCCTGGAAGGCCGCACCAACTATCCCGAGATGACCGCGCGCCGCCGTTTGAACGCCGAGCATCCGATCGAAGTCGTGGGTGGCAAGTTGCGCGCCATGATGCCGTGGATCAGCAAGAACAAGCTGGTCGATCAATCGAAGAACTAATTGCGGTAAACAGGAGGGGGAAGCGTGAAGGGAAAATGCCCTGAGCCTTCCCCCTCTCTTCACTGACGGACGAAAATGAAAAACTATCCACACCCCATCATCGCCCGCGAGGGCTGGCCGTTCCTGGCAATCTCCCTGGTATTGGCCATCGCAGCCACCGTTTGGTGCGCGGCTTGGGCCACACCGCTGTGGATCATCTTTGTATTCGTGCTGCAGTTCTTCCGCGACCCGGCACGCGAGATTCCGCAAGAAGCAGGCGCAGTTCTCTCGCCTTGCGACGGACGCGTCATCAAGGTGGAGCGCGCGCAAGATCCGTATGGGCAACGTGAAGCGATCCTGGTAAGCGTGTTCATGAACGTGTTCAACGTGCACTCCAACCGCAGTCCCATGGATGGCACGGTGGAGAAGATCCAGTACTTCCCCGGCAAGTTCGTGAATGCCGATCTGGACAAGGCATCTACCGAGAATGAGCGCAACGCGGTAGTGCTGAAGACGAACGACGGCCAGATGGTCACTTTCGTGCAAGTAGCCGGTCTGATCGCGCGCCGCATCCTGTGTTACATCAAGGTGGGCGATGTGCTGACACGCGGCCAGCGCTACGGTTTCATCCGTTTCGGTTCGCGCGTGGATGTTTACCTGCCGCTGACGGCTACCGTCAAAGTGAGCATTGGTGATAAAGTGTCCGCCACCACAACTATCTTGGCTAAGATCTAAGCACATGACCGAACTGAACCAGCGCAAACACATGGACTTACGTCGGCGCAGCATCTATCTGCTGCCCAACCTGTTCACCACGGCTGCGCTGTTTGCCGGCTTCTACGCCATCGTGCAGGCGATGAACGGCAAGTTCGAGTTCGCTGCCGTGGCCATCTTCATCGCCATGGTGCTGGACGGCCTGGATGGGCGTGTGGCGCGCATGACGCATACGCAGAGCGAGTTCGGCGCCGAATACGACAGCCTGTCCGACATGGTCTCGTTCGGTGTGGCGCCTTCCATCCTGATGTACGAATGGGCGTTCCGCGATCTGGGCAAGTGGGGGTGGTTCGCCGCCTTCATCTATTGCGCGGGCGCGGCTTTGCGCCTGGCTCGCTTCAACACCAACATCGACGTGGTCGATAAACGTTACTTCCAGGGGTTGCCCAGCCCGGCCTCCGCCGCGCTGGTGGCGGGTTTCGTCTGGGTGATGTTGGACAACAATTACACCGGGTTCGAGTTGCGCTGGTATGCCGCTGTATTGACAGTGTTCGCGGGGCTGAGCATGGTGAGCAACCTCAAGTACTACAGTTTCAAATCGCTCAACATGCGCAAGAGCGTGCCGTTCATCGTCATCTTCTTGTTCGTGTTGTTCTTCATCTTCGTGGCGCAGAACCCGCCACTCAACCTGTTCCTGCTGTTCTTCGGCTATTGCCTGTCCGGCTACGTCATGTGGGCGATCGGTTTGCGCAAGCCGAAAAACCCGCAGGAGTTGCCGTAGCAACCAGGCATTAATGTTGTCGCTGCCGGTTCTTGTTCTCGATCCGGCACGCGGCGATTACCTGAACACATCTCACTGTCTTTCCAGGCAACTCAGATAGACCGCAGCATCCGGCGCGGTCTTGTTGCGCTGCGCCTGCCAGATCATCTCGCCCAGGCAATCCATCATTGCGTGCTGTGCTTCGTGTTCCGACTCGTATTTCTGCGTCAGGCGCACGAACTGCTCGCGTATGCCGTGCGGTTGGCCGATGGAGATCTGTTCTTCGATGGTCAGGTGCATCATCAGATGCAGGAAGGGGTTGACCACGTTGCCGTCCGGCGCGTAGTCCTTGTCCTGATTGCGCTCAGGGTCGTCGAACAATGCGTGATATTCCGGGTGTTTGTCGATGAGCTGCGCGGTGAGGTCTTCCAGCGGCGTGAGCAATTCGCCCGCGCGGCGTTTGCGCCAGGATTCAAACAGAAAGTTTCTTGCTTCGTCGCGGGATGGGTTGAACATCAGATGCACTTTCTCATATTGGGGCTGACTAAATTTTAGTGTCCGTTTTCTTAAACAAAACAGGTCATTGCGACTTTCCGATAGATAACAGACAACCATTAGCAGGCCGTTTCAACGATAAATTACGGGGTGCACTATAGCGCCCCTTTCGAATGCAAAGTTAGTCGGATTGTTGGTTCCCGCCATGATCATTTATTTTCATACATATTTTTTGGATCAATAGTCACCGATTTAATCGCGAAGCGGTTATTTTCTATGATGAGTTGTATGTGCGCCGTCCCACCAGTGGGGCAACAATTGGCATCACCGCTTCGATACAGGTATGCCTCGGCAGCCATGTTTTTCAGGTCGGGCCAAATGCCTTTATTGATGGCGAGTCCAGGTGGGATTTTAATGTCCTTAAGCCATGAATCTGCATCCAGCTTTTGCCATTGCTTCGATTTATCGTCCCACAGATAGTATTCGCTGATATTCCCTGCACCCGTCCCATCCATGTGAATAGGAAGATATAAAATGGTCCCGAAAGAATTGACAATCAATTCCGGTTTGTCATGCCAGGTCAAACCGATTTCTGGTTCTGCAAATTCCCTCCATAACGTGGCCTTGCCAGCATCCCCATTGGCGACGAAAACGGCTATGGCTCTTGCCTTATTGTATTGTGCAGAAAAGGAGCTGGAGGTGCACCCGCCTTCTTTCATACTATAGCCAGGCATCAAGCAATAGATTGAATAGTAATAAGTCTGGCTGTTAACAGTTCCAATTACGCCAAATTCGGTGACGCTACATTCGGCGGCATTGTCATCAGGCCCGCTTCCAATTTTGATTCCGGTTAAATCAATACACTTGGTCCTAAGCGTTTCGACTGAGAAAACCTGTGGATTGGAGGTGTGCATGGCCGCGAGTACTGACAGGCGCGCTTGATAAGCCGCCTTCACGCAAGCAGATTCGGGACACCCATTGCGCTCCTTCAGCCACTGCTTTTGCGCCTGATTTACTGTATCGGCTTGCTTCCCGACTTGCAGGGCGGATTTGTAGGCCGCGCTCAATTCCTCGTCTAACCGGGATATTTCTGCATCCGCACAGATTATCTTTTCAACCTTGGTCGTGGCTTTCGCGCAATCGAAGCTCGCTGCCTGCGATGTTGCAATCAGCACCAACCATCCCAACACAATCCAAATAATTTGTTTCATTCGATTCCCTTTCTACCGCTAGCTTTGAGCAGCTGCCATCAGAAAACCTTCTGTTTGTATTCGCACAAACTTTCGATGATGCACTCGCCGCATTTCGGTTTGCGCGCCTGGCAGATGTAACGGCCGTGCAGAATCAACCAGTGGTGCGCGTCATGCTTGAATTCGTCGGGCACCACCTTCGATAACTTCTTTTCAACTTCCAGAACGGTCTTGCCGGGAGCCAGGCCGGTGCGGTTGCTGACGCGGAAGATGTGCGTATCGACGGCGATGGTCGGCTGGCCGAAGGCGGTATTGAGGATCACGTTGGCGGTCTTGCGACCCACGCCGGGCAGCGCTTCCAATGCCTCGCGTGTCTGCGGCACCTGCCCGTCATGCTGCTCCAGCAGGATGCGGCACAGCTGGATGATGTGCTTGCTTTTGGTCTGGTAGAGGCCGATGCGTTGCACATATCCGCGCAGTTCGGCTTCACCGAGATCGAAGATCGCCTGCGGGGTGTGGGCGACCGGGAACAGTTCGCGCGTGGCGAGGTTGACGCTCTTGTCGGTGGCTTGTGCGGACAGCACCACCGCGACCAGCAACTCGAACGGCGTTGAATATTCCAGCTCGGTGGTGGGGTGTGGATTGGCGGCTTGCAGGCGCAGAAAGATCTCGCGCCGTTTTGCTGCGTTCATCCCTGTGCAGCCTCAGTACTGAGCGGTGCAGTAATGGATTTGTTACGCGCTTTTTGCTCGGCGCGCAGATTGAGCCAGTTGCGTCCTGCGATGAGGCAACCGAGACCGATGAAAGCGCCGGGGGGCAGGATGGCCAGCAGGAAGCCTTTGTAGTTGGGCAGCACGTGCAGCACCCAATCTTTTGCCACATCGCCCAGGGCGAGATCGAGGCCGGAGAATAGCGTGCCTTTGCCCAGCAACTCACGCAAGGCGCCAAGCGTGCCCAGCACGGCGGTCAACCCCAAGCCCATGGCAAAGCCGTCCAGCGCCGAGGGCAGTGCGCCATTCTTGGAGGCGAAAGCTTCCACGCGCGCCAGCACGATGCAGTTGGTGACGATCAGCGGGATGAAGATGCCCAGCACCACATACAGCCCGTACATGTAAGCGTTCATCAGGTATTGCACCACGGTGACCAGCACCGCGATGATGAGGATGAACACCGGGATGCGGATCTCGTTTGGCACGTAGCTGCGGATGGGGGCGATGGAGGCGCCGCTAAGGGCCATCACAACGGCTGTGGCGAGTCCCAGGCTCACGCCGTTCACCACGGAGCTGCTGACCGCCAGTAGCGGGCACAGGCCGAGCAGTTGCACCACGCCCGGATTCTGTTTCCATACGCCATTGTGGAAAATATCTTTGTATTCCTGAAGGTTCATTTTTTCTTCTCCTTCTTCGGCGTGCTCGTTACAAACAGCTGGTCGCGGTTCTCGGCGTAGTAGATGAGCGCCTTGTTCACCGCCTTGACGATGGCGCGCGGCGTGATGGTGGCTCCCGCCATGTAATCGAACTGGCCGCCGTCCTTCTTCACTTTCCAGTCGGCGTCTTTATACGCCGCACGCGATTTGCCGTCGAAGCCCTTGATCCACGGACTCTTGGGGAGTTCGATGTAGTCGCCCAGCCCCGGCGTCTCCTTGTGCGCCACCACGCGCACCCCGGCCAGTTCGCCGTTGGAGCGCACCGCAAGAATCAGCGCATATCTTGCCGCTGTAGCCGTCCGGCGCGACGGATTCCAGCACCACGGCGGAGGGTTCGCCCTTGAGGCGGGCGCGATAGGCTGTGGTGACACCCTCCGTGCCCAGCAGATCGCTGGCGGGAATGGAGAGTGTGTCCTGGATGATGTCGTTGTCGAACAGCGCGGGCGGCACGATCTGGGTGATGAGCTTCAGTTTCTCGCCTTCTTCGCTCTTCTGGATCGCGTCGCGCGTCATGAAATAGGTGGAGGCCAGGATGGCCGTGCCGATCACGGCGAAGAACACCAGATTGATGGCGGTCTGCAAGGTGGAGCGGGCGATGCGTTTCATTTGCCATCTCCCTTCTTGCCGAACACTTTGGGTTGCGTCCAGGCATCGATCAGCGGCACACAGATGTTCATCAGCAGTGTGGCGAACGCCATGCCGTCGGGGAAACCGCCGAAGACGCGGATCAGATAAGTCAGCACGCCCGCGCCAACCGCGAAGATCAGCTTGCCTTTCGGCGGTGGTCGGCGCAGGTGACCGGGTCGGTCAGGATGAAGAATGCGCCCAGCATCGCAGCACCCGAGAACCAGTGGAACAGCGGCGTGACGTAATGTGCCGGGTCGACCAGATGGAAGACGCCTGCCGTGGCGAACAGTGCGGCAAGGTAGGCCACCGGCAGATGCCAGGTGATGATGCGCGTGAGCAGCAGGTACAGGCCGCCGATGGCGAAGCCGACGGCAACCATCTCGCTGCCTTTGCCCGCCAGACGGCCGAAGATCGGCATGTCGCGGATGTCGTTCACCGACAGGCCGAGATGCAGTTGTGTCTTCAGCGTGTCCAGCGGCGTGGCCATGGTCACCGCATCCAGCGTCAGTCCCGCAGGCAGCACGCCATGGAAGATGTAGTCCAGTTGCGCCGCGAACGACAGTTCGACCCCGCCCAGCGCATGCGGCGTGAGCCAGTGCGTCATGTGCACCGGGAAGGAGATGATGAGCACGGCATAGCCGATCATCGCCGGATTGAACGGGTTGTTCCCCAAGCCGCCGTACAGGTGCTTGGAGACGGCGATGGCGAAAGCAGTGCCGACCACCACCAGCCACCATGGAGCGAGCGGCGGGATGGACAGCGCCAGCAGCCAGGCGGTGAGCAGGGCGGTGTTGTCGGACAGGAACGGTTTGAGCGGACGGTTGCGCAGCTTGAGCATGACCGCTTCGGTCGCCAGTGCCGTGATGGAAGCCAGTGTGATCGATACCAGGATCGCCGGGCCGAAGTACCAGACGTACAACGCGATGCCGGGAATCAATGCGAGCAGCACGCGCAGCATGATCTGGCTGACGCTGCTGGGTTGGGTGATGAAAGGTGAACTCCACATGATGGTTAGCGGCCTTTAATTGGGTTTTTGCGGTTCATCGTCCGCGCCGGCATGTGACGCCATGTCGTGGAAATTGGCGCGGCGCGCTTCGATCTCGGCTTGCTGCTGCGGAGTGAGTGCTTCGGGATCCATTGGATGCTCGGCGGCGACCTGCGCTTTCGCGCGATCGATGGCGGCGTTGATGCGCAACTGTTGTGTGTCGTCCGGCTCAAAACCGGGGGCGGGCGTTGGTGCCGGCGCGGCAGCTACGGGTTGCGCAGTGGCGGCCCTGGCTGCCGCGGCCTCGCGCTCTTTCTGCGCCAGGCGTTCGGCTTTCTCCTGCTTTTCGCGTTCGATGCGGAACTGGCGATATTCATGCCGCTCGCGTGCGACCTCGGCGGCCTGCTGCTCCTGTTCGCGTTGCCAGATCTCGCTCTTGGCAAAACGATAGTATTGCACCAGCGGAATGTGGCTGGGGCAGACGTAGGCGCAGGCGCCGCACTCGATGCAGTCGAACAGGCTGTATTCCTGCGCCTTGCCGAAATCCCTGGCCTTGGCGAACCAGTAAATGTCCTGCGGCTGCAGA
The DNA here is from genome assembly GCA_963715005.1 of uncultured beta proteobacterium. Classification (GTDB taxonomy): domain Bacteria; phylum Pseudomonadota; class Gammaproteobacteria; order Burkholderiales; family Gallionellaceae; genus Sideroxyarcus. The sequence goes on from CAVQQO010000002.1 coordinate 25,516, forward strand.
TCGGCGGGGCAAACGTCGGCGCAGCGCGCGCAGCGGATGCAGGGCAGCACGGTGGGCGGGCGGCGGGAACAGTGCGGGCGACGCCTCGATGATGCAGTTGGTCGCCTTGGTTACGCCCACCGTCGCCGGAAGGCAGGTCCACGCCCATCATCGGACCGCCCATGATGTGGCGGTTGGTGTCCGGCTTGCTGCCGGAGAGTGCGACCAGTTCGTTCACAGGCGTACCGATGCAGCACCTCATAGTTCTGCGCGCGTTCCACGTTGCCGGTGACGGTGATGATGCGCGACAGCAGCGGCTCGCCGTGATTGATCGCGCGCCAGATACTGTAGGCGGTGGCGACGTTGAAGCATTGCACGCCCATCTCGGTGGAGCGCACGCCGGCGGCGACCTCGATGCCGGTCAGCACACGGATCAGCTGTTTCGCGCCGCCGCCCGGGTACAGCGTGGGCACGGCGATCACTTCCATGAATCTGTGCCCATCGTCCAGCGCTGCCTGGCTCATGGCAGCGATGGCTTCCGGCTTGTTGTCCTCGATGCCGATCAGCACCTCTTCCGCATACAGCAGTTCGCGCAGCACTTCCGCGCCGCGCAGAATGTCGCGTGCGCGCTCTCGCATCAGCAGGTCGTCGCAGGTGATGTAAGGCTCGCATTCCGCGCCGTTGAGCACCAGGGTCTTGATCTTGTGTTTGTTGGAATACGACTTCATGTCGCTGGGGAACACCGCGCCGCCCAAGCCGACCACGCCCGCATGACGCAGGATATGGCGCAGTTCGGTATGCGGGGTCTGCTTGTAGTCCACGCCGCCGTGCGGGATCCATTCGTCCTTGCCGTCCGGGATGATGGTGATGCACAGATCCGGCAGGCCGGACTGATGGGCGACCAGCTGCATGTCGATGGCGCTGACCGTGCCCGAGGTGGAGGCGTGCACCGCGCTGGAAAGGCGGCCCTCCGGGCTGCCGATGATCTGTCCCTTGAGCACGCGCTCGCCGACTTGCACCACGGGTACGGCACGGTTACCGACATGCTGGTGCAAGGGGATGACCAGTTTCGAAGGGAGTGCCGCCTGTGCGATGGGGGTGCGCGTCGATTCAGTCTTGTGTGTCGGCGGGTGTACCCCGCCGTGGAATTTGAAGAGCGTTCTCATGCGGCAGCCTGAATGGGATAGACCGGATAGTGCCACTTCCAGTTGCTGATGTTTTCCTCGATGGGCAGCATGTAAATGCAATCCACCGGGCAGGGGGCGACACACAATTCGCAACCCGTGCATTCGGACGCGATGATGGTGTGCATCTGTTTTGCCGCGCCGGCGATGGCATCGACCGGGCAGGCCTGGTAGCACAGCGTGCAGCCGATGCAGATGTTCTCGTCGATGAAGGCGACAGACTTGGCCTTGGGTGCCGCGCCTTCGCCGAACGGCTTGTATTCCACGCCGAGCAGGTCGGCCAGTTTGCGTATGCCGTCTTCGCCGCCGGGCGGGCACTTGTTGATGTCGGCCTCGCCCTTGGCGATGGCTTCGGCATAGGGCTTGCAGCCGGGGAAGCCGCACTGGCCGCATTGCGTCTGCGGCAGCACGGCGTCGATCTTCTCGACCAGCGGATTGCCTTCGACCTTGAACTTGAGCGCGGAATAACCCAGCACCGCACCCAGCAGCAAAGAGATGCCGATCATCACCAGAAGCGCTGCGATCATATTTTCACCAAGCCCGAGAATCCCATGAACGACAGGCTCATCAATCCGGCGGTGACCATGGCGATGGCCGAGCCTTTGAAGATGCCCGGCACATCGGCGCCTTCCAGGCGTTCGCGGATGCCTGCGAACAGGATCATCACCAGGGTGAAGCCGACCGCGCCGCCGAAGCCGAACAGCAGCGATTGCATGAAGTCATGTTTGGCCTGCACGTTGAGCAGCGGGATGCCGAGCACCGCGCAGTTGGTGGTGATCAGCGGCAGGTAGATGCCGAGCACCTGGTACAGCTCGGGGCTGGTCTTCTTGATCGCCATCTCGGTGAACTGCACGATGCCGGCGATGACCACGATGAACGACAGGGTGGTGAGGTAAGCGAGATCGGGACCCAGCAGATAGTGCTGAATGAGGTAGCTGGCGCCGGAACCCAGCGTCAGCACGAAGGTCGTGGCGGCGCCCATGCCGATGGCGGCTTCCAGTTTCTTGGACACGCCCATGAACGGGCACAGCCCGAGTATCTTCACCATCACGATGTTGTTCACCAACACCGTGCTGACGAGAATGAGTAGGTATTCTGTCATTACTGCAGCTCTCCCCCTGAGAACGTCAGATTATCCGCCGAATCCGGCGCTGCTTCAACCGCAGTCAGGTGATAAGGATATAAGCGGGCGATATATTGCCGGGTGTGTGAAGAAAACGTAAAAAACAAGCTTTGATTCAGTAGCGACTTGTACATCTAAATCTCTATTCGCGTTCCCATTTCGATGACGCGGTTGGCCGGAATCCTGAAGAAATCCGCCGCATTGATGGCGTTTTTCGACAATGACAGGAACAGCCGCTTGCGCCACTGCATCATGCCGGGATTGGGGCCGGTAACGATCACGGCGCGCGAGATGAAGAACGATGTCGCCATCATGTCGAAGGGCAAGCCGCGGGAGGCACACAGTTCCAGGGCGGCCGGAATGTCGGGGGTATCCATGAAGCCGTAGAAGACCCTGACCCGGTAGAAATTATTGCCCAGATCGTCGATTAGCAGCCGGTTGCCCTTGGAGACGTAGGGCTTGTCCTCGACGATGACGGTCAGCAGGACGTTGCGTTCGTGCAGCACCTGATTGTGCTTGAGATTGTGCAGCAGCGCGGAGGGCGCGCCTTCGCCGATGGCAGTCAGGAAAACGGCGGTGCCCTGCACCCGGTCGACGCTATCTGCGCTGTCCAGTACCACCTGGATGGGGATGGCCTGTTGCGCGATCTCGTTGGTCAAGAGTTTCCGCCCGCGTTTCCAGGTGGTGAGTACGGTAAAAGAAACGAGCGCGATGCCCAGCGGGAACCAGCCGCCTTGCGGAATCTTGATGGCATTGGCCGCGAAGTAGGCGAGGTCGATGCTCAAGAAAGTGCCGATCAGCAGGATGACGAGCCAGAGCGACCAGCGCCAGGCCACCAGCACGAAAGCGATCAGCAGGGTGTCGATCAGCATGGTGCCGGTGACGGCGATACCGTATGCCGCGGCCAGGTTGCTGGAGCTTTGAAAGCTGAACACCAGGAACACGACCGCCAGATAGAGCGTCCAGTTGGTCAGCGGAACATAGATCTGTCCCTGCGCCTTGTCGGAAGTCTGGCGTATCTCCATGCGCGGCAGCAGCCCCATCTGCACCGATTGGCTGGCGACCGAGAACGCGCCGGAGATCACGGCCTGCGAAGCGATCACCGTCGCTGCGGTGGCGAGCAGCACCATCGGCAGAAGTGCCCAGGCCGGAGCCAGCAAGTAGAACGGGTTCTCAATGGCTTGCGGGTTGCTCAGCAGCAATGCGCCCTGCCCGAAGTAGTTCAGCACCAGCGCGGGCAGCACGAAGGAGAACCAGGTCAGCCGGATCGGAAATTTCCCGAAGTGTCCCATGTCGGTGTAGAGAGCCTCGCCGCCGGTCACGGCCAGCACCACCGAGCCCAGGGTCAGGAAGGACAGCCAGGGATCGAGGATCAGGAAGTGGTAGGCGTAGAGCGGGTTGATCGCCAATAAAACCTGGGGATGCTGCGCGATGGACAGCGTGCCCAGCAGTCCCAGGATGGCGAACCAGAAGATCATGATGGGGCCGAACGCCATGCCCACCTTCCCCGTGCCGTGCTTCTGCACCATGAACAAGGCGGTCAGCACCATGAGGGTGATGGGCAGCACGTAGCTGTTGAGTTGCGGCGCCACGACATTCAAGCCTTCGACCGCGGACAGGACCGAGATGGCGGGGGTGATCATGCTGTCGCCATAGAACAGCGCGGCGGCGAACACGCCGAGCACCGCGATGAGCCACTTGGTGCCGGCGCGTTTGGCGGACAGTTCGCTGACCAGCGCCAGCAATGCCAACGAGCCGCCTTCGCCGCGATTGTCCGCGCGCATGATGATGGTCACATATTTGAGCGACACCAGCAGCATGATGGTCCAGAACATCACGGAGAGCACGCCGAGCACGTTGACCTCGGTCACCGGCAACGGGTGATGGCCGGCGAACGTCTCTTTCAAGGCATACAGCGGGCTGGTGCCGATGTCGCCATAGACCACGCCGATGGCGCCCAACAACAGGGCGGGCAGTTTTTGCTTCGTGTGAGTGTCGCTCATATGGGCCCTTTTTCTGCCGGTGGCAGAACGGGGCGGCACTCTACGCTTCGGTCAGTGCGAGTGCAACAAGGCGGGGAGGGTGCGTATCACCCAAGGTTAGGAGGAGAGGGGCGGCATGACATAAAATCGAAGCTCACCCAACGCAACCACAGATTGACCCGATGGCGAAAGACCCGACCGATTACAGCACCGTCGATTTCATCGCGCCTGCCCTGCATGTGACCCGCGGCCAGGTGCTGATGGACCGGCAGCGCCACATCGCGATCGTGGCGAAGAAGGGCAGGACCTGTGCGCACCTGGTGCGCGTGAATTCCGGGATGCTGAAGCTGACCAAGCTTTCCGCCAGGGAACTGGTCGAGGAGTGGGTGGATGCGGATTACCCGTTCGAGCACGCGGTGGACAAACTGCTCGAACTGGGCAGGCTGCACGGCATCACCGAGTCGGCCCGCCTGGCGCTGGAAGAGCTGGTCAGGTCGGGGCGCGAACCGCTGCAACAGCAGCTGTTCGGTTGATCTGCTAAGGAAATTGGAGAGTGTCGGAATGAAATCAAAGCGGGCTTTATTAACTCTGCTGTCGTTGCTTGTGTCTGCGTCTCAATATGGCTGCGTTTCATCGCGCGCCGTGTACGTGGCGCCGAATGATGTCGCTGTGGCACGTGTCAACAGCGCGATTCGAAGCGCTTTCAGAGGGGAAGAACAGATTTCGGTTTCAGTGCTGAAACAGGGTGGATGCGGCCTGTTGGATTTGAGCCATCTGGAAGGACAGAGGACGCTTTTCATAATCGACCAATCTAAGAGCTTTCCTGAGGGCTTTGTTCCGATAGAGGCGGATAGACCGGTGCGATTACGATATCTTCAGGAAGGGCCAGGATGGTGCGAGGTCATAGTTGAGGTGACATTCGAGGCGGGCAAGGAATATACATTCTTTGGAGGGTATCTGAGACCCGAAAACCCTAATACCCAGCGGCGTTGCATGTTTGGCATTAAGGATCAAAGCACCAACTTGCCGGTGAAAGCCGAGAAACTATCTAGGGAGTCTTTGTGTGCTAACAAGCTTGAGGACACCGAAGAGCATGTACAGGGGGACAGTTCGCAATAGTGAGGCCCGGGCCAGTGATGCAAGTTCCCGCAGGACATTAAAGAGGTTAGGTAGGAATATCTTTCCTACTTGGTTCGCCTCATCGCCACCGCGCACTCCGTCACCAACTCCTGTCCGCGATACACCAGCCCGCTGTAAACCTGCACCAGCGCCGCACCCGCCTGCATCTTTTCCGCCGCGTCCGCACCTTTGAGGATGCCGCCCACGCCGATGATGGGCAGTGCGCCTTTCAACTCTGCGGCCAGAGCACGGATGACGGCGGTGGATTTGTCGCGCACCGGTGCGCCGCTCAAGCCGCCGGTCTCGTTGCCGTGCGGCAGGCCTTCCACGCCTGCGCGCGACAAGGTGGTGTTGGTGGCGATGACGGCATCGATGCGGTGTTTGATGAGCAGCGCGGCGATCTGTTTGATCTGTTCGCCATCGAGGTCGGGCGCGATCTTCACTGCCAGCGGGACATATTCCCCGTGCTGCTGCGCGAGTTTTTCCTGTTCCGCTTTCAGTTGGCCGAGCAGTGCATCGAGTTCGTCGCCGCCCTGCAACTGGCGCAGGTTCTTGGTGTTGGGCGAGGAGATGTTGATGGCGACGTAGCTGGCGTGCGCATACACCTTGCGCAGGCCGATGAGGTAATCGTCCGCGGCCTTCTCGATGGGGGTGTCGGCGTTCTTGCCGATGTTGATGCCTAGGATGCCTTTGTACTTCGCGCGCTGCACGTTGGCGATGAGCGCGTCCACGCCGTCGTTGTTGAAGCCCATGCGGTTGATGATGCCCTGTGCTTCGGGGATGCGGAACATGCGCGGCTTGGGGTTGCCGGGTTGCGCGCGCGGGGTGACGGTGCCGATCTCGATGAAGCCGAAACCGAAGGCAGCCAGCGCGTCGATCACTTCGCCGTTCTTGTCCAAGCCTGCGGCCAGTCCCACCGGGTTGGGGAAGGTCAGGCCCATTACCTTGCGCGGGTCGTCTGCCGGGCGCTTGAACATCAGCGCGGTGAGGCCGAGGCAGTTGGCGGTCTTGAGCCCGTCGATGGTGGCGTGGTGGGCAGCCTCTGGATCGAGCGCGAACAGGGCGGGGCGGAACAGCTGGAACATGGACATTACTGGTCTTTCTTGGAAACGACAGGGATGGGGAACGGTTTTTTCTTGAACACTTCGCCGCGCGGTTTGCCGCGCCAATTCTCGGCGACGATGTCGCTGATCTGCAAACAGAGCAGACCGAACAGCGCGAAATATGCGATCAGTTGCCATGTGTCCGCCGTGAGATAGATCGCGCCGCCGCTTATCTGGTACGCCTTCAGCGCGCCGCCGCCGACCAGGATGCCGGAAACCGCGCCCAGCAATATGCGGCTCCAACCGCCTTGCGCCAAACCGGCGAAGACCGTGCTTTCGTGCCACAGCAGTTGCAGCGCGGTGAGCAGCAGCAGCGGGGATGACCAGAACAGCCAACCCATGCGCTCTGGCCAGATCGCACCGCCGAGCAGTCCGCTCAGTGCGGCCAACAGTAGCAGCATGGCAGCCGGTTCCGCGGGCAACATGGGGGGCGCGAACTTGCGTGTGAGCAAGCGAACCAGGCCGGACCATCCGGCCAGCCACAGGCGCGCGATCAAAACGGCGGGCAACAGTACGGCACCGCCTAGCGTAGCGAACAGGAGTGCTTGTGCCGCCGATCCCGCGGGGGTGAACCAGGTGCCGGAAAACAGGTTCAGATAGCCCAACAGCAAGCCTGCCCCGGCACCGGCTACGCCGCTCCACAGCAGGTAACTGCGTTGCGAGCGCAGCAGGCTATGACGCGTGCGCAGAAAGGTTAGCGTGTCGAACAGGATGCTGCAAGCAAGCACGGCAAGTGCACCGAACAAAGTCGGCAGCCAAACGGCACCGGCGATGGGTGTGGGTGCGACCCATTCCAGTCCGGCGAGCGTCAGCGCCAAAGGCGGTACGAACAACAGCACGACGAAGAAGACGGTGAGGCGGTTTCTCATTCGGGTTCTTTCTTCAAAATGGCTTGCCAGGCTCCATCCTGCAAGCCCTGCAAGGGTTGGAAGTTACTTTTGTACGCCATCTTGCGGCTGTCCGCTATCCAGTAGCCGAGATAAAGATAGGGCAGTTGCAGCTTGCGGCACAGCTCGATCTGCCAAAGCACATTGAACGTGCCGTAACTGCTGTGCGCGACATCGGGTTCGTAGAAGGTGTAGACCGCAGACAATCCGTCCGCGAGCACATCGACCACGCTCACCATGCGCAACACGCCGTCTTCGCGGAACTCCACCAGCAAGGTGTCGACATGGCTTTGCAGCAGGAAGTTACGGTATTGCTCGGGGTTGTCGTCGTCCATGCCGCCGTCGCGGTGGCGCGCTTCCTGATAGCGGCGGTACAGCTCGAAATACTCCGGCTTGTCTGCAAGGTCATGCAAGGTGACTTCAAGGTTGTTGTGCTGCTTCCAGCTGCGGCGTTGCGAACGCGTCGGCGCGAAGTCGGCAATGGCGATGCGCACCGGCACGCATTGGCGGCAGGTGTCGCAATGCGGCCGGTAGGTGAAAGTGCCGCTGCGGCGAAAGCCATGCAGCACCAGTTCAGAATAGACGGCGGTGGAGATCAGAAAGCCGGGGGTGGCGACTTGCGAACGCGCTTCCCGATCCGGCAGGTAACTGCAGGGGTAGGGCGCCGTCAGATAGAGCTGTAGCGCGGAGAGCGGGATGTCGTTGAGCAGGCTCATGCGAAAAGGTCGGAGTCGAATCGCCAATAATTGATGGGGGGAGAGTGTATCAATTCTTGCAGGCGTGCGACGAATTCGCTGCGCGGTATCTCGCGTGCGCCGAGCGAGGCCAGGTGCGGCGTGTTCATCTGGCAATCGATCATGCCGAAGTCCCATCTTTCGAGTTGCGCGCACAGGTGCGCGAGTGCGATCTTGGAAGCATCGGTCTTACGGCTGAACATGGATTCGCCGTAGAACATCTTGCCCAGCGCGATGCCATATAGTCCGCCGACGAGTTCGCCGTCCATCCATGTTTCCACCGAATGCGCGTAGCCCATGCGGTGCAGCTCGCAATAGGCGGCGATCATCTCCTCCAGTATCCAGGTGCCGCTGGCTCCTTCACGCGGAGCGGCACAGGCGCGCATCACCTGCTCGAAAGCGGAATCCATGCGGACATCGTGGCGGCCATTGCGCAAGGTCTTGCGCAATGAATGCGAAACCTTGAATTCGCCGGGAATCAGCACCATGCGTGGATCGGGGCTCCACCACAGGATGGGCTCACCTTCGCTGAACCAGGGGAAGATGCCGTGGCGATAAGCTTCGAGCAGGCGCGCTGTGCTCAGGTCGCCGCCCGCGGCGAGCAAGCCGTTGGGCGAGCGCAGCGCTTGCGTCACCGGCGGAAAGGAAAGGTCTTGTTGTAACGACGGGTTCATCATGGATATACAAGGATATAGGCAATCCTGTATATGGTCACGGCTGCTGATTTGTGCTTATATTATGGCCTATTAAGGCTTGTGGACGCTGGGAGGCGCGATGTTGGGAATTTTTGGCAAGAAATCGGACCATCCTCTGGCGGATATCAAATCGGCACAGCAAGTGCTGGAAGAAGTTTCAAAGAGCGATGCACTGATGGCATTGCAGGAATTGACCGGATGGATCGAGTCCATCGTCGAACAAGGCGATGACTTTCGCCTGGATCATAAATTTGCCGTGTTGCGCATGCTGGATGAGGCCGCGCAGCCGCATTTGCGCAAGCTGTTGCGCGACTACTTCACCGTGCAGCCCCTCTCGAAATTTCAGGAGAACCGTCTGTGGATGGTGCTGAATAATTTCTTCACGCAGAATGAACTTGCCCACCACGACCTGTTGACGCGCTACCGCAGCGGCGGGCGCGGGGCCTCCGCTATCAAATCGGAATTGGCATTGTTGGGCGCGCGCGGTATCGCCGCGCTGGCGGGACGCCTGAAACTGGCGGCTGCGCGCTATGCACTGGTCGAGCCGACCGCGTGGAATCAGCTTGCCGATTTCTACAGCCACGCCGAGACTGCAGGTTACCGCGATAACACTGTGGTGCTCTATCCCGGTGTGCTGGGCAATACTTCAGTGCAGCAGGAATTCGCCGTGTTGCTGGTGTGGTACGGCGTGAGTGCGGGGACGCAAACCCCCTTGCAGGAACATATCACCGAACGGCTGGTCGCCCATGTGGGCAAAGGCTTGTCGGTATACAAGCAGATCAATGGCGACGGTCTGTTCGTTTTCGATATGGTGCAGCCGACCCCCCCCATGCGTGCGACGGCCGATTTTACCGTGCATCCGTCCATGCGTTTTGTCGGGACGGGTGAGGCATTGACCCAGTTGAACGGATTGGTAAAAACGCTGGACAAGGGGATCGTGCCGGAGGAGTTCAATCTTTTCGGGGCGAAATATGACTCACAGTTGATGTGTGATACGGCGGGCCGCCTTATCGAGAATCTGACTCAACCGCTGCCGACCCGTCGCAATCCGCGGCGCAAGATCAATGTGAATCTGAAAGTGGCGAACGGTTTCTTCAAGATGCTGGAACAGACCGATGTCGGCCTGAATTTCAATCATGACGCCGGAGAGAGCTGGGATGTGGAAGACATCAGTGCCACCGGTTTCCGCAGTGTGGTTCCCGCGCAGCGCGCCGATGGGATCAGGATCGGCTCGCTGGTGGGGAGCAAGCCGGAGAATGTCCCGCACTGGGGCGCCGGCATCGTGCGCCGCCTGAGCCGGGATGCCAGCAATAACCTGCACATCGGCGTGGAAGTGCTGAGTACGCAAATCGTCGGCGTGTCATTGAGCGAACGAGTCCGTATGTCCGACGAGGATGTGCAGATCGCCATGTATCTGAGCCGGCCTGCCGATACCAGCGGGGAGGCATGGCTGTTGATGAAGCCGGGCACCTTCTCGGTGACGCGCAGCCTGAACATGGACATGAACGGCAAGGGCTACTTGTTGTTGCCGTTGGCCCTGGTCGAAAGCGGTGACGATTACGACCTCGCGCGTTATCGCCGCATGGAACAAGACAGCTCGGCAGAATAGAACTATTTGGCCAAGCGGTGCACCAGCCACTGCTCGATGTCGCGAATCTCTTCCGGATATACCGAATGTGGCATGGCGTAGCTGTGCCATTCCAGTGCGTAGCCTTGCCGCAACAACTCTTCCGCAGAAGACCGTCCGAAAGCATATGGGATCACCGGGTCTGCCTGTCCATGTGCCATGAAAATAGGGGTGAGTTTTGCGGCGGCATCGGCTTCGGTTTGCAAGGTGCGTGACAGCGGCAGATAAGTGGAGAGCGCCAATATTCCCCCCAGCCTTTCTGTCTGGCGCAAACCAGTATGCAGCGCAATGGCGCCCCCCTGCGAGAATCCGGCGAGGAAGATGTTGCCGGCGGCGATGCCGCGTTGTTTCTCCCGCGCGATCAATTTGTCGATCTCTGACTGTGCCGCGCGGATACCTGTCTCGTCTTCCCGGTCGCCGCTGCCAACGGATATCCCGGTTGAAGGTGCAGCGACCAGGATGTCGTACCAGGCGCGCATCACATAACCGCCGTTAAGGGTCACCGGTCGCATCGGCGCGTGCGGAAAGAGGTAGCGGACCGCGACCGGGAGAGTCATCTCGTCGGCAATGGGGACGAAATCCTCCCCGTCCGCACCGAGGCCATGCAGCCAGATGATGCTGTGTTTGGGCTCGGGGCCTGTTTCCAGTGTGATGCAGGGGAGAATAGAGGTCATTTTCTGCGGCTGATCCGAATTATGGTGGCGATGGAAAATCACGACACAACTGTTGGATCTGGAAAAGAAGCGTGATGTTTACTTCGGTTCGGGAATGATATCTCGCAGTACCTGAAACAGTTCTCGGTAGCTCTTGGGAGGCTTTGCGGCCTCCTTTTCTTTTTGTGCATTGCGTATCAAGGCGCGCAGACGTTGCGCATCGGCTTCGGGGTGCGCCGCCAACAATTCGGTGAGCGCATCCGGCTGTTCCAGCAAGCGGTCGCGCCAATGCTCGACCTGATGCAGCCAAGCCGTGTGCTGCCGCGATACGCCGTTCCATGCGTCCAGCTTGGCGACGATGGGCGCGGGCTCCACGTCACGCATCAGGCGGCCGATGTACTGCAGCTGGCGGCTGAGTGCGCCGAATTTGGTGATGCGTTTGTATTCCAGAATGGCTTCCAGCAGGTTCTCGTCCAGATTCAGTTCGCGCAGCTTCTCGTTGGAGAGCCCGGTCAATGTCTTGCCGAGGTCCTGCAGTTCGAGCATCTGCTTCTTGATCTTGGTCTTGCTGGGCGGAAGTTCTTCTTCCGGCTCGTCGTTGTGGTGTTGGCGCGTGTTCATGGTGTCGGTAAGGTTCAACAGATGTTGCTATGATAGCGCCTCCCGACGAACCAGCCGCCCGAATTTTTATGAATCCCAAAGTTTCCAAAGCCGCGCACAGCGCCGACACCCTGCACCAACTCGCCGCCGACATCGTCGCCTACGCCCGCAAACAGGGCGCTTCCGCCTGCGCGACCGAAGTCTCGGAAGGCTTCGGGCAGACCGTCTCCGTGCGTAACGGCGCGGTCGAAACCATCGAATACAACCGCGACAAAGGCATGAGCGTCAGCGTCTATATGGGCCAGCGGCGTGGCAATGCCAGCACCTCGGATTTTTCCAGGAAGGCCGTGCACGACACCGTGGATGCTGCGCTCAACATCGCGCGCTACACGGCAGAGGACGACTGTGCGGGGCTGCCGGATGCCGACCAGCTGGCTACCGAGTTCCCCGACCTCGACCTGTACCACCCGTGGGCATTGGATGTGGAGCAGGCCATCCAACTGGCGGGCGAATGCGAACAGGCCGCGTTCAAAACCGACAAGCGCATCAACAACTCCGAAGGCTCCACCGTCAACATCAACGAGGGCCGCTTCGTGCAGGCCAACAGCCTCGGCTTCATCGGCGGCTATGCCAGTTCGCGCCACAGCGTGAGCTGCTCGGTGCTCGCCGGCAAGGACGACGGCGATGCAGCGCGACTACTGGTACGGTTCGGCACGCGATGCGCGTGAGATTCTGAAAGTGGAAGAGATCGGCCGCATCGCCGCCGAACGCACCGTGCGCCGCCTGAACGCGCGCAAGCTCGACACCATGCAATGCCCGGTGCTGTTCGAGGCGCCGTGGCCGGCGGCCTGTTCGGCCACTTCGTCGGTGCAGTGAGCGGCGGCAGCCTGTACCGCAAATCCTCCTTCCTGCTCGACCAGCTGGATCAACAAGTCTTCTCGAAAAACATCCGCATCGACGATGTGCCGGACATCCCGCGCGGTCTGGCCAGCAGCGCCTTCGACGACGAAGGGGTGCGCACCCGCCGCCGCGCCATTGTGGAAGACGGCGTACTGCGCGGCTATTTCCTCGGCAGCTATTCCGCACGCAAGCTCGGCATGCAGACCACCGGCAACGCGGGCGGCACGCACAACCTCATCATCAAACCGGGCGAACTGGATTTCAACGGATTGTTGCGCAAGATGCAGCGCGGGTCTGCTGGTCACCGAACTGCTCGGCCACGGCGTCAACCCCGTCACCGGCGACTATTCGCGCGGCGCGGCAGGCTTCTGGGTCGAGCACGGCGAGATCCAGTATCCGGTGGAAGAGATCACCATCGCGGGCAACCTCAAGGACATGTATCGGTACATCGTCGCCGTCGGCAACGACGTGCTGGTGCAAGGCTCGCGCCAATGCGGCTCGGTGTTGATCGAGAACATGATGGTGGCGGGGCGCTAGCGCTGTTCAAAGCACGAACACATGCCCGCGTTGCAACATCTGCGGCTTGAACTCTCCCGTGGCTTGCAGCACCTCGCGCATGGTCACTTCTTCGTATCCGGCTTCCATGTGCACGATGAACAGTTGCACCGGGCGCTGCAGCAGACGCAGTCCCTGTGCCAGCAGATTCGCCGTGGTGTGGCCGGAGCGCTGTGCGCCGGCAGGGTTGTCGTTGCGGAACGTGTTCTCGATCAACAGATATTTCAGATTGTCGATGCGGTTCAGTGCCTGCCAGAACTCTTCGCAGAAGGTGGTGTCGGCGCTGTACACCCAGCTGGCTACGCCGCTGTCCACCCGATAAGCGATGCAGGGGATGGAGTGGCGTGCAGGTAACGCGGTGATACGCCTGTTGTTCAGTGTCACTGTCTCTCCTGCATGGATCGGAAGCAGGCGAAGCCAAGGTCGTTCAGGCACCGGCAGGATGGTATAGTCTGGCCACAGCTGGTTGTTGAACATGTGTTCCCTGAGGGCGGTGATGGTCTGCGGCAGCGCATACACGGTCAGCGGGGTCTCGCGGAAACTGGCGGCGGCATCGGCTAGCAGCGGCAGGAAGGCGCAGTGGTCGAGATGCGAGTGGGTGAGGAACACGGTGTCGATGGCGATGGACTGCGCCAGGCTCAACTCGCCCGCGCCGGAACCAGCGTCGATCAGGATGTCGTCGTCCACCTGATAGCAGGTGGTGCGCAGGTTGCCGGTGATGCTGGCGTTGCAACCAAGGGTGGTGATGCGCATGGTGCTCTCCCTGTCCCGCAAATTTCAGGGGTTAAAAGTACCTGAGTCAAATCAGGTCTTGCAAACCCCAATACCGGCTCCGATACCTGCGCTATCGGTTAACTGCCGTCCGATGTTTGAGCCCCCATTATTTGGAAGCGTCTTGTTCATAAAAGGGCGACCTTGGTCCATAGAGTTGCAAGCCGTTTTGACCTGCGCTCAATAAGCGCTGGCTGGCAATGAGCGCAACGCGATGACTTTGCTTGTCGCCGGCAACATTATTGACTACCTGTTTGACTACTGCGGTGATCAGGGCGCCAGCCAAGCCGCCATTGCTGTTGTTTCGCCCTTCGGCATCGGAAGCGCTCGCCCAGCCTTCCCACAGTAATTGTCCGCTGCGCGCATCGACCAACTTGGCCTGGACGGCCACGATGATGTCGCTGCTCAGTAGTTGATAGGAGGCGCCGTACTTGGTCACGGTGATGTAGAGCGCTGCATCCGCGCCAAACACTTCACGTATCTTTGCCAGCGGTGCCTGATGCATCTCACCCGGATTGATCAATCCATTTTCCTTGAAGGTCTGATCGACCAGTGCAACCGGGAAAACGTAATATCCGGCTTCAGCCAGCGGCTTGGTTACCGTGGACAGCACGCTATAGGTGGCTTGCACATCCGGCGAATTGTTCAGCGGGGGGAGCACCAGGATCGAGCGCACTTTGCTTTGCCGATAGGCGGTGTAGTCGTATTGCTTTGCGGGCGCGGCACATGCCGTGACTAGCAACAGCATGAGGCAAACAAAGATGCGCTTGGAAATGTCGGACATGTCGCCCCTCAATGTTTGAGCCGCGCCATCAGCCGGTCCATAAAGACCGCCGATTCCGGGAAGAGCGATTTTTCAGCCGCAAAGGATTGCCATGCTTGATCGGTTTTGCCGAGCTGGAAATACAAATAACCCAAGTGCGCGTGGAACCCGGGTGGTACGGCTCCATTGGATGCCCGGATGCGTTGATAATCGCTTTCGAGATATTGCAGCTGGCTTCCGACCGGCACCTCCGAGTCTGCGTACAACGCATAGACCTGGTCTTCATAGCTGCCCCATTGATACAGATTCGGAGGGGCGTGCACGCAGCCGCTCAAAGCGGACGATGCCAGCAGAACCAGCCATGAAAATTTTGCGGCGTTCATCAGGGTTGCCGGTTAGTTATGGGGCTTCCATGCGCCTCGCTCGACGCCCTCGACCAGGCGATCCACTGCCTCGCGGATAGCCAAGTCAAGCACCTTGCCGTTGAGGGTGGAATCGTAACTGGCCGTGCTGCCGAAGCCGATCACCTCCCGGTTGGAAAGCGCATACTCACCTGCGCCCTGCGCCGTGAAGATCACTTCCGACGTTTCCGCGTTCACCACATTCAGGCTGACCTTCGAGTAGGCCACTTGCGTCTTGCCGCGACCGAAGATGCCGAAGAATTGGCGGTCGCCGATTTCTTTGCGTCCGAACTCGGTCACGTCACCTGTAATGATGTAATCGGCGCCTTTCAGTTTTTGTTTTTTCCCGGTCAAACCGGATTCAAACTCGGCTTCCTTCAGGTTGTCGCGATCCATGACCAAAAAACGATTGGATAGCTGGAGATGCGAGATCAGAATGGTCTTGGCTTGTCCGCCCAGGCGATCAACGCCGTCGGAAAAGAGTCCGCGCATGAAGCTCGAACGGTTGTCGAATTTTCCGACTACCAGCGTGGATTTGGTGCCGTTATAAGTCGAACTGGCCGAGTTCGTTTGCGGGACGGCGAGGGAACGGGAACTTTCGGTCGCGCACCCCGCAAGTGTCATGGACAGGAACAGGCTGCTGGATAACAGAGCGATCTGGCGAAACATGAGGCCACCACCTTTCAAATCAAAATAATCGGGGAAGTCGGTCACTGCATTTGTTGAAAATGCTAGCACATGCCGGCAGTCGGCGTACCGGATCAGCGCGGCTCGATCTGCCACAAATGCTGCGATACCGAGAACCAGGCGCCCAACCAGCCCAGGTAAGCCGAGAACACCAGCAGGGTGATGCTGTCGGCGAGCGAGAGGTGCTGCAGGCTGAAGTTGCTGGCATAGAGCTGGGTGAGTGTGCCGACCTGGTGGTTGAGCAGCAACTGGCTGCCGGCGACCAGCAGCCAGGCCGCGACGCCGCCCAACAGTCCTTGCGTGAGGCCGAAGTAAAGGAAGGGGCGGCGAATGAAGGCGTCGGTCGCACCGATGAGTTTCGCCACCTCGATCTCTTCGCGCCGCGTGAGGATCTGCAGGCGGATGGTATTGAAGGTGATGGCGATGAGGGCGAAGCTCAACAAGGCGGCGAGGATGGCAACCGCCATGCGTCCGAAATCCAGCAGGGCTTCCAGTTTGTGCATCCAGGCCGAGTCGAGTTGCACATGCTCGAAGTGTTGCCATGTCTTCAATTCGTCGCGCAGCGTCTCCAGCGCCTTCAAATTGCTTTCCCTGGGGTAGATGACGAACGCATCCGGTAGCGGATTCTGCGCCAAGCCGCCGATCACATCGGACAATCCAGTGCTTTGCTGCAACTTCTTCAAAGCGGCATCGCGCGACACGAACTCGACGCGTTTGATTGCCGCGAGCTGTTTGAGCTTGTCGCCGATGTGTTCGATGTCGCCAGCACCGGTGCCTGTGGCGAGGAACACGCTGATCTGCGGAGTGCCCGCGACCTGCGAACCGAGTGTCTGCACGCTCTTCAGCAGCACATAACCGCCGACCGGCAGGCTGAGTGCGATACCGATGATGGTCACGTTGAGCAGCGATGCGTTGGGGGTGAGCAGCAGGCGCTGCAGGGTGTGGCGCAGCACGCGCAGGTGTTCGATCAGCGTCTTCATGCCTGCAGTTCTCCTTTTTGCAGGTGCAAGGCACGGGCCGGAAATTTTTTCAGCACGCTCTCGTCGTGGGTGGAGATGAGCAGCGTCACGCCGACCTGATGGAACGATTTGAAGATGTTCATGATCTCGTTCGAGTATTCGGTATCGAGGTTGCCGGTGGGTTCGTCCGCCAGCAGGATGGTGGGGCGGTTCACGATGGCGCGTGCGATGCACAGGCGCTGCTGTTCGCCGCCGGAAAGGGCGATGGGATTGGCCTTCTCGCGGTCGAGCAGGCCGACCTTGTCCAGCGCGGCCCGCACGCGCTTGGCAGACTCGCGGTGGTCGAAGCCGCAGATCTGCAACGGTAGCATCACGTTGTCGAAGGCGTTGCGGTCGAACAGCAGTTTGTGGTCCTGGAAGATCAGCCCGATGTTGCGGCGCAGCTGCGGGATGGCAGCGGGCTTGATGGAGCGGATGTTCTGCCCTTTGACCAGCACACCGCCGCTGCTCGGGCGCTCGATGGCGGCGATGAGCTTGAGCAGCGTGCTCTTGCCCGCGCCGGAGTGCCCGGTGAGATACACCATCTCGCCTTCGGCCACGTCGAAGCTCAGGTTCTTCAGCGCTTCGTGTCCGCCTGGGTAGCGTTTATAGACCTGGTTGAATTTGATCATTGGAACACCTCAAATCGTTCGTCACACCGGCGAAGGCCGGTGTCCAGTTGATTGAAAAAACCGGATTCCGGCCTTCGCCGGAATGACGAAATTCGGAAGTTCATTATTCAAGCCCCAGCAACGCTGCCACAAAATCCTCCGCCACGAACGGGCGCAGGTCGTCCACTCCTTCGCCCACGCCGATGAAGCGCACCGGGATAGGATGCGCCTTGGCGATGGCGGCGATGACGCCGCCCTTGGCGGTACCGTCGAGCTTGGTCAGCACCAGACCGGTCACGTCCAGCGCGTCGCCGAAGGCTTTGACCTGCGACAGCGCGTTCTGTCCGGTGTTGGCGTCCAGCACCAGCAGCACTTCGTGCGGCGCGCCGGGCAGTGCCTTGTCGATCACGCGCTTCACTTTTTTGATCTCTTCCATCAGGTGCGCCTGCGTCGCAAGGCGTCCGGCGGTGTCGGCCAGCACCACGTCGATGCCGCGCGCCTGCGCTGCCTGCACCGCGTCGTAGATCACCGCCGCGGCGTCGCCGCTCTGTTGCGCGATGACGGTGACGTCGTTGCGCTTGCCCCATTCCATGAGCTGTTCGCGTGCCGCGGCGCGGAAGGTGTCGCCCGCAGCCAGCAACACCGATTTGCCCTGGTTCTGGAAATGCTTGGCCAGTTTGCCGATGGAAGTGGTCTTGCCCGCGCCGTTGACGCCGCACAGCATGATGACGAAGGGTGTATGGGGACTGACATCCAGCGGTTTGGCCAGCGGTTGCAGGAGTTTGAGCAGCGCATGCGCCAGCGCTTCCTGCAGTTGGACGGCCTCGGTCAGGTGCTGTTCTTTCACTTGGCGGCGCACGTCAGCCAGCAAAGATCGTGTCGCGTCCATGCCCACGTCGGCGGTGATGAGGATGGTTTCCAGTTCTTCGTAAAGGTCTTCGTCGATCCTGCCGCCTGGAACCAGCAGGGCGGAGAGCTGTCCACCCGTGCGCGCCAGGCTGCCCGTCAAGCGGGTCAGCCAACTGGTCGATTCGGCGGAGGCGGCGGGAGTCTTTTTCAGGAAGCTAAACATGCAAGAGTGTTCGGATATGGATGAAATGTCGCATAATGCGCGCTCATTTTATGCCGAATCGCGCATCCATGGGATAAGGAAATGAGAATCCACTTAGTCGTTGTCGCGTTATTGCTTCAGGTTGCAACCGCCGCACAGGCGGAAGAGTACGAAAGGACTTTGAGCAACGGGCTCAAGGTCATCGTCAAGGAAGACCATCGCGCACCGGTGCTGGTGCAGCAGATCTGGTACCGCGCGGGCAGCATGGACGAGAAGACCGGCACCACCGGCGTGGCGCATGTGCTGGAACACATGATGTTCAAGGGCACCACGGACGTGCCGGTCGGCCAGTTCTCCAAGATCATCGCGGCAGCGGGCGGGCGCGAGAACGCCTTCACCAGCTACGACCACACCGCCTACTTCCAGCAATTGCACAAATCCAAGCTGCCGCTGGCGATGAGGCTCGAATCCGACCGCATGCACAACCTGCAGATGGCGAAAAAAGAGTTCGACAAAGAAATCAAGGTGGTGATGGAAGAGCGCCGCTGGCGCACCGACGATGATCCGCACGCGTTGATGTTCGAAAAGTTGATGGCGGCCACGTTCCAGGAACATCCGTACCAGCATCCGGTGATCGGCTGGATGAACGATCTGCAGAACATGACGGACGCCGACGCGCTGGCTTGGTACAAGACCTGGTATGCGCCGAACAACGCGACGCTGGTCATCGCGGGTGACGTCAAGGCGAGCGAGGTGTTCGCGCTGGCGCAGAAATACTACGGCAGCATCCCCGCCGTGAAGTTGCCGCCACGCAAGGCGGTGGGCGAAGCGGCACAGCTCGGCATCAGGCGCATCGTGGTCAAGGCGCCGGCGGAACTGCCTTATCTCATCATGGCCTGGCACGCGCCGACCCTGCGCGATGCGGAAAAGGACTGGAAGCCTTACGCGCTGGAAGTGCTGGTCGGCGTGCTGGACGGCAACAGTTCGGCGCGGCTGAACAAGGCGCTGGTGCGCGAACAGCAGGTGGCGATGGACGTGGGCGCGGGATATGACAGCGTGGCGCGCGGCCCCGGTTTGCTCGTGCTGGAAGGAACGCCGCGCGAGGGCAAGACGGTGGGCGATATGGAGGCCGCGCTGCGCGAACAACTGGCGCTGCTGGTGCGCGATGGCGTGAATGCGGAAGAGCTGCAGCGCGTCAAGGCGCAGGTGATGGCGGGCGAAGTGTACAAGCGCGACTCGGTGTTCTACCAGGCGATGCAGATCGGCCAGCTGGAAAGCGCGGGTCTCTCGCGTAAAGTCATTCCAGTGATGCTGCAGAAGCTGCAGGCGGTCACGGCGCAGCAAGTGCAGGACGTGGCGCGCGAGATATTCAACGACGATCGGCTGACCGTCGCGATGCTCGACCCGCAACCGTTGTCAGATAAACCCAAGCACGTCGGAGGAGCGGCCCATGTTCACTAGATTCCTATCCGCCGCAGTCTTGTTGTGCGCGGCAAGTGCCGCGGTAGCCACGCCGCAGATCCAGCACTGGCAAGCCCCCAGCGGTGCCCGCGTGTATTTCGTGGAAGACCATGGCCTGCCGATGCTGGATGTGGCGGTGGATTTCGCGGCCGGTGGCGGCTTCGACGTGGCGGGCAAGGTGGGGGTGGCAAGCCTCACCTACGGCATGCTCGACCTTGGCGCGCAGGAGCTGAGCGAGGATGACATCGCGCGCAAGCTGGCGGACATCGGAGCGCAGTTGGGTGGACAGTTCGATGACGATCGCGCTGGTCTGCGCTTGCGCACGTTGAGCAACGCGGCAGAACGCGAGGCGGCGCTGGACATTCTGGCGCGTTGTTTGCAACACCCGCTGTTTCCGGAACCGGTGTTGGCACGCGAAAAAGCGCGTCTGATCGCCTCCCTGAAAGAGGAGGAGACACAGCCGGAAAGCATCGCCGACAAGGCCTTCGACAAGGCGGTGTTCGGTGTTCATCCATATGGCTGGCATGTCGAGGTGGCGGATGTGGATAAGATTCAGCGTGCCGAGCTGGAAAGTTTCTATCGTGCGCACTACGGTGCGAAACAAGCTGTAGTGGCCATCATGGGTGATGTCACGCGCGCTCAGGCTGAAGCCATCGCGCAACGCCTGACGGCTAATCTGCCGGAGGGCGGTGCCGACGCACGCATCCCGCCGGTGATGATCCGCATCCAGCCCAGCGAACAGCGCATCGCGCATCCGGCCAGCCAGAGCCATATCCTGATCGGTACACCGGGCATCGCACGCAACGACGAGGATTATTTCCCTCTGTATGTCGGCAATTACATCCTCGGCGGCGGCGGGTTCGTGTCGCGTCTGATGAACGAGGTGCGCGAGAAGCGCGGCATGGCCTACAGTGTTTACAGCTACTTCATGCCGATGCAGCAGCCGGGCGCGTTCCAGATCGGCCTGCAGACCAAGAAAGATCAGGCGGACGAATCGCTGCGTCTGGTGCACGAGACCTTGCTCACTTTTGTGGACAAGGGGGTGACGGAGAAAGAACTGCGCGCGGCCAAACAGAACATCATCGGCGGTTTCCCGCTACGCATCGACAGCAACAAGAAGATACTCGACTACCTGAGCGTGATCGGATTCTATGAACTGCCGCTGACTTACCTGGACGACTTCACGGTCAAGGTGGAGAAGGTCACGGCCAAGCAGATACGCGATGCGTTCAAGCGCCGCATCGATCCGGACGCGCTGGCGACGGTGATCGTTGGGGCTCCCGCAGGAGTATCGAAATAAACAAGGTCCGCATCATCGGCGGCACCCACCGTAGCCGCCTCATCGAATTCCCCGATGCCGAAGGATTGCGCCCCACGCCGGACCGGGTGCGCGAGACCCTGTTCAACTGGCTGGGGCAGACGCTGTACGGCAAGCGTTGCCTGGACTTGTTCGCGGGCAGCGGTGCGCTGGGCTTCGAGGCCGCCTCGCGCGAAGCGGAGCAGGTGGTGATGGTGGAGAATAACCGTAGCGTTTATCAGGCTTTGCAGGCCAATGCCAGGAAGCTGGCGTTGAGCAATGTAGCCTTGCGCTGCGAGGATGGGCTAAAATTCGCCCGGCAAGAGAACGGGTTGTTCGATGTCATCTTCCTCGACCCCCCTTTTAAGAGCGATTACCTGCCCCAATTACTGCCCTTGCTGGAAGACAGATTGACGCAAGGCGGGAGGGTTTATCTGGAAAGCGGAACAGCGTTTGAGCCCGGCACGGCTTGGCGTGTGGTCAAGCGCGCCAAGGCGGGCGCAGTGCATTACCAATTACTGGAACGTGAGCAAGCATGATCAGAGTGGTTTATCCCGGAACGTTCGATCCCATCACGCGCGGGCATGAAGATGTAGTGCGCCGGGCTGCCGGATTGTTCGGCGAAGTGGTGGTGGCCATCGCGGCCAGCCGCACGGCGACGCTGTTCACGCTGGACGAGCGGGTGGCGATGGCGCGCGAGGTTTTCGCCGGATTGGACAACGTCAAGGTCGAAGGCTTCGACAACCTGCTGATGAGCTATGTGCGCTCGAAGAATGCGCGCGTGGTGTTGCGCGGATTGCGCGCGGTGTCCGATTTCGAATACGAGTTCCAGATGGCTGGTATGAACCGCACGTTGCATCCCGATGTCGAGACCCTGTTCCTGACGCCGGCAGAGCAATACACGTTCATCTCGGCCAGCATCGTGCGCGAGATCGCGCGTTTCGGCGGGGATGTGAGCAAGTTCGTGTCGCCCCTGGTGGTGGCGAAGTTAAAAGAAAAGAATCAACGTTAAGGAGAGTAGAAAATGGCACTAATGATCACCGACGAATGTATCAACTGCGATGTGTGCGAGCCGGAATGCCCGAACGACGCCATCTCGCAAGGCGATACGATTTATGTCATCGACCCCAACAAATGCACCGAATGCGTAGGCCACTACGACACGCCGCAATGCGTGGAAGTGTGCCCGGTGGATTGCATCCCGCATGACCCCGCGCATGTGGAAAGCAAAGAGCAGCTGCAAGCCAAGTATGAGAAGTTGATGGCGGCGAAGTAATCTTCACTGCCGTAACGAAAAAGCCCGCGCCTTGGCGCGGGCTTTTTATTTTCGCTGCTGAACTCGAGTTTTTGATTTAGATATTACTGGCAAATTTAATTCTGATGGCAGACATTGGAAATGATGGGTTGATTCAGTAAGGTGTTTTAACAATACTCCAATAGCGGGCGCGCCTATGGTTTTCAGACTATCTATGGCAATGCCCCCGCAGGCTTACTCAAGCATGCAATACTCATTGGACAATGTTGCGCCCACTCGTTCAGCGCGAGCTTGTGTTGTCCATATGCCGAAAAACTCGCTTTGATGTTGAAGATGCTGCCGGTTAATCGCTCAATGCGCCGCGCTTGAATTGTCCCTGCATCATCGCGATAAGTCGTTTCAACGGTCATTGCTCCAGTATCCAGGGGAACAAATGCAAGCACGAGGGTTGCCACGTTCAAGGCTGGAGACACAGGCTCAATATCATTCAAACGAATATCCATACTCAAGTGCGATGCAGAATTGTGTTTCGTAAGAAGCTGGGTGATTTGTGCTTTCAGCTCTGTGCCCAGTTGTTCCTGCTCGGCCTTTTGTCCTGCATCCAGTGATGGAGCCGTCTGCACCTCTATTCGACCAAGTTTGAATTCGCTGTAGAGCAACGGATCGAAACTTGGCCTTGCGTACAGCCGTACCGTCTTATCTTGATGGATGAGGACTAAATCAGTGTCGGCAGCCGCCTCGTTGCGAGATATTTCCGGCAGGCCGGCACATGCGCTGAGCAAGCAGATGCTTCCTGCCACGAGAATAACTTTGATCCTATTTTTCATCGGGTGTCTCTCCGTTTTTCAGCATGCGTGGCACCAACCAGGTGATGCCGTGTTTGATCGCATCCCAACCTTGTTCTTCCTGGATCGGGATACCGCTCCACTCCACCGTTCGACGGGCACGCACCATCAAATGCAGTGCGCCAGCCACGATGAGATTGACGGTGACATTCAGTTCGAGTGCGTTTGGATGATTGTCGCCGCCCAGCACTTGAGCGATGCGCATTCCCCATTCTTCGCGCACTTCATCCAGCACCTGCGAAAGCGCATTGGGCGCATCGATTTCCATCGCCAGTATCTCAATGGTCAGTGGGCGTTTACGTATCGCATCGATAAAGCGCACCAGGAAGGCAGTCAGCAATTCGGTCTGCGGTTTACCAAGCAAAGATTCAAGATCGGGCAACAACTCTTCAATGGTTGGCCAAAAACTCCCTCGCTCGCCGAACGCTCGCAGCAGCTCGGGAAGCCCACCGAAGTATCGGTAGATAAGCACCTTATCCACCCCAGCCAGACGGGCGATTTCGTTAATGCCCAAAGAAGCGAAACCATCGCGTGCCAATACTTGTTCGACAGCATCAATAATCTTCTTTTCGGTTGCAGCTCTATCCCGGGAGCGTGGAGCCTTGGTCGTTTTCTGTTTCTTGCTGTTGGATGCGTTTGTACTCATGTCGCATTCCTGATGAGGTCGCTCAATTTCCTGCGCGGGGTGGGTGGGGTAGTTTGCGCATATCCGATACGCGCCAGCATTTGGATGGTCTGTGTTTGCGGGTCGGTGCCAAGGTCTTGGTGCAAGCCGAGATATTGCTCACGCATCTCCGGATATTCTTGCAAAGCCTGAGACATGGGATGCAAAGCAATGCCTATTTTGGTCGCTGCAAGTTGCATGCGTACAAAGGAGCGCCCTGCCTCAACCTGCTGACGGCGTGAATTGCCGTGCGTCACCAGCCACACCCAACCCATTGCTGAGGTTGCCAGCGATATAACGCTGGTACGCATTCGTTCAGATGCCAGAGAACCGGGCACAGGCGGAGTGTCACGGCGGAACAAACCAATAGCCGAAGCCAGCTCCGGCACAAACCCGGTCACGACGAGACCGTCCCGATGCGCTTCAATCTCTTGCTGCCCGACACGTGTCAAACGCAAGCTTTCCATGATGGTTGAATCGGTCTTCTGTTCTACATCCCACGCTGCTGCGGCACGTCTACGCAATACTTTCACTTTGTCGATTTCGAGTGTTGCACCGACCTCAATGCCGGGTCGGTTCGCGGCAGACAAGATGACATTCATTTTTTCGTTCGGTACGGGTCGTTGCAGATCAAAAGGCAGCCTGTTTGTACGCCGTTGCAGTATTTCCCCGAACAACGGGTCATTAATCACCTTATCGGACCGCCGGAACGACAGCGTTGCCAGCGGCCTGTCATCTACCTTATCTGAGGGGAACTCACCTTTCGGAAACAGCACTATCTCAGTTGCAAAGCCATCTGCATTTGCCGCCATCACCAGTTGCTCGATGAATGTGCCGTGACCAATCACAACCTGTCTGCTGTATGGATCTGTCGCGGGCAGCAATCTCTGGCGATCCACATACAGCGTCAGTTCATCCGGATGCTTGTGCAAATCCACCATCCAGGGTTGGCGATTGTGCGGATTAGGTGCAAGGAGTGCGTAACCCAGCCAACGGAGACGATTATCCTGAGACGCAACTGGGCCGAGCCATGCTTCGGTCGCCGACTCCCTTCCTGTCGAGCACCCTGCTTGCCCCAAGCCGGCCCCCATTAATAAACCGCCTCCAACCAGGCGGATAAAATCGCGTCGTTTCATCGCTCCATCCCCATATACATAACAGTCACCGCACGGTGACATTAAATCAAATGTATCTCAACGGTCAAGCGACTTATTAGTTACTTGCTCGTATAAGGGGAGATATCGGGGGGATTTCCAAACGCTCAGATCAGCCGCAAATCCAAAAGCGGATCAATGATGCCGAAGGCTGAGGGTAAGGTTTCTGTGGCACATTACTGAAATACAATCAGCCTCTATTCCTTATCGCTGACACTGCGGGCAATAGAACGACGAGCGCTGACCTTGCTTTATCTGCTTGATGGTTGTGCCGCACACTCGGCAAGGCTCCCCCGTGCGACCGTACACGAAATAACTCTGCTGGAAATATCCGCTGCTGCCGTCGCTGTGCACGAAGTCGCGCAGTGTGCTGCCGCCTTGCTTGATGGCTTCCTGTAATACATCCTTGATGTTTTGTGCCAGCCGTTGGCAGCGCGGCAGGGAGAGTTTGTTCGCCGCCGATTGCGGGCGGATGCCGGCGCGGAACAACGCTTCATTGGCGTAGATGTTGCCCACGCCAACCACCAGATGGCTGTCCATGATGACCTGTTTGATGGCCGCGCTGCGCGAGCGGGTGGCGCGGTGCAGGTATGTGCCGTCGAAATTCTGCTCCAGCGGTTCCGGCCCGAGTTGTTGCAGCAGCACATGTTCGGTGATGTTGCCCTCGTGCCACAGCACCGCACCGAAGCGGCGCGGGTCGCGCAGGCGCAACAACTGGCCGTGATCCAGCAGCAGGTCGAAATGGTCGTGTTTTTCCGCGGGCGTGCCCGCAGGCAGGATACGCAGACTGCCGCTCATGCCCAGATGCAGAATGAGCGTGCCGCGATCGAATGCGATGAGCAGGTATTTGGCCCGGCGTTGCAGCTCGCGCACTACCTGCCCGCGCAACAGTTCGGGCAGGTTCGCGGGGATGGGCCAGCGCAGCTGGGGATTGCGGATGACGACGTTGGTGACGTGTCGTTGTTTGAGATGTGGCGCGATGCCGCGCAGGGTCGTTTCAACCTCGGGTAATTCCGGCATCGCCTAGTTTTTTCTGCGCCGCCATGCCCAGATGCCCATGGCGATGAACAGCAGCGGCAACGCGACGAGCAAGCTCACGCTGAGCCAACGCAGTTGGCGGCTGCTCAGGATGATCTTGGCATCCTTGGCGGCGTGCGGCTGCAGGGTGATGAGGCGTTCTTCGTTCGCCAGCCAGTTCACCATGTTGACGCCGAGGTCGAGGTTGCCGCCGTTGCCGGAGTAGGCGTTGGCAAGGAACCCGCCGCTGCCGACCACCACGATACGTTGCTCGTGTCCGGCGACATCGCGTTGCAGCGCCAGCGCCAGATCGACCGGGCCGGGCACGTCGCTGTTCTTGTCGAAGCGGGGCTTGCCGGTCGTGCGTTCGCTGACCCAGCCGCGCGCGGCGCCTTCCACCAGCGTGTGCGTCTGCCATGTGCTGTTGCCCTCCAGGCCCAGCGCGCGGGCGTAGGGGAACACGGTGACGAGGTCGAAGTTGCGCGTCACCGGGTGCGGCGGGTAACCCGCGCCCAGCGCCCAGTTGGCGGGCGCATCCATCTCCTGGGAGGCGGGGTCGATCACGATGCCGGGCGAGAGCAGGATGCCGAGACGTTCGGCGACCGGTTCCAGTCCGCGCAGCGGCTCGGCATCCAGCAGCCACAGGATGTTGCCGCCGCGCTCGATGTAGCGCTGCAGTTTGGCGACCTCGCCCGTACCCATCTTGAGTTGCGGGTGGGTGATCACCAGCACGCTGGTGTTGGCCGGCACATCCTGAGCCACGGCGAGATTCAGGCTGGCGATGCGATAGCCGTTCTGCTGCAGACGCCGGCCGAATTCACCGAGGTCATGGTTAGCGGGGCCGTCCAGCTTGCGCTCGCCATGTCCGCTCACGTACATCAGCTGTTGTTCCTTGGTATGGGCCAGGCGCAGCAAGGCGCTGGATAGGGTCTGCTCATTCAGCGTGGTGAGGTGTTCGCGACGCCCCTCGAACTCGATCACCATCTCGCCGTTGCCCTGTATCGACGCTTTGCGCATAGCGTCAGCCTGCTTCACCGGATCGACGAAAGTAAGGCTGATGTCCGCTTTGTAGCGTTGATAGAGCGAGACGAACTCGCGCACGAACTTGCGGATGTCGCCAAGCTGCGCATCCTGTTCGGTGGCGTACACGGTGATCTGCACCGGGCCGCGCAGCTGCTGCAGCGCTTCCACGCTGCCCGGCTCCAGGCTGTTCAGGGCGTTCTGCGTGACATCGCGCTGCAGTGGATAGCGTGCGGCGAGTTGGTACAGCGCGAGCACCGCGGCCAGCAGAACAACGGTCAGGCCGGCGCGTTTCAGGAAGGGGAGGGTGCGTTTCATGATGCGTAGCGACGTTCGTTATCCAGCTGACGTATCGTCAGCCACAGGAAGGAGCCGATGAACAGCGCGAAATACACCAGGTCGGCACTGTTGATCAGCCCCATGTTCAGGTTCTGGAAATGCGAGGTGGGCGACAGCGCCCGCAACAGCTGGCTGTCGGCGGCGCTCACGTCCAGCAGCCACAGGCCGAAGGAGATGGCCAGCGCGCTGATCGCGGCGACGATGGGTTGCCGGGTGAGGGCGGACAGGTACAGTCCCAGCGCCGCATAGCTGGCGGCGAGCAGCCAGACGCCGCCGATGTTGCTGAAGATGAGCCCGAAGTCGGCGTGCGTGCCCAGCGCCAGGGTGAACAGCATGAGCGCGCCGCCGGCGATGATGAGCGAGAGCAGCGACAGCAGCCCCAGGAATTTGCCGAGCACGATGTGGCTGCTGGAGATCGGCGCGGTCGCCAGCA
Organism: uncultured beta proteobacterium; assembly: GCA_963715005.1. Taxonomy (GTDB): domain Bacteria; phylum Pseudomonadota; class Gammaproteobacteria; order Burkholderiales; family Gallionellaceae; genus Sideroxyarcus. The sequence goes on from CAVQQO010000002.1 coordinate 53,424, forward strand.
ATAGCCAGGTCTGGTTGCGCCGCTCTTCCGCGATCAGGCGCATGGTGAACAGCGGGATCAGCATCATCAGCATCAGCGCCAGTGCGCCGCACAGCGGCGTGGCGATGGCGATGGTCGCACCCGGTGCATTGTCCAGCTGTGCCAGCTGCGCCTGCACACGCAGATAGTCGTCCATGCGCGCGAAGTAGAACCAGGCGAACAGGAATTGCAGCAGTGCCAGCAGCCACCAGGTGGAAGGCGCGGCGAACAGGCTGCGCAGTTCTTTGTTTGCAAGCGTGAGGATCATGTGGCGACCTCGATTTCCTTCGGTTGTTGCGCGTTGAGCTGCAGGAACACTTCCTCGATGCTGCCGGTCTGGCGCATCTCGTCACTGCTGCCGCTGAAGATCAGGCGGCCTTGCTGCAGGACCGCCACGCGGTCGCACAGGTTCTCGACCTCGTTCAGCAAATGGGTGGACAGGATCACGCTGCTGCGGTCGCCCAGCTCGCGGATGAGGTTGCGGATGTCGCGTATCTGCGAGGGGTCGAGGCCGACGGTGGGTTCGTCCAGCACCACCACGGCCGGGTTGTGGATGATGGCCTGCGCGATGCCGACGCGCTGTTGGTAGCCTTTGGACAGCGTGCCGATGAGTTTCTTGCCGCAGTCCTGCAGGCCGCAGCGCTGCTTGGTGTCGGCCAAGCGTTCGGCGAGCTGTGCGGCGGGGACATGATGCAGACGCGCGGCGAAGGACAATTGGTCGTCCACGGTCATCTCGCGGTACAGCGGCGGATGCTCGGGCAGAAAGCCGATGCAGGCCTTGGCATCGCGTGGTTGGCGCAGTATGTCGAAACCGCACACTTCGACCTTTCCGCTGTGCGGCGGCAAGGCGCCGCAGATCATTTGCAGGGTGGTGCTCTTGCCGGCGCCGTTGTGTCCCAGCAATCCGAGGACTTCGCCGCGCCGCAGCTCGAGCGAGACGCCTTCCACGACCACACGGCTGTCATGGCGGCGGGTCAGGTCGCGAACGGAAAGGGTGAGCGGTGAGGTCATTGCGGTGTCGGGAGTGAGTTCATCTGCATTGGTGGAATATAACCCAATATCCGCCACTGCACCAAAGTGGAACGTTCAGTGTTCCCAGTGCAGGCGTATCCCGGCGATGGACAGCGGGCCGCGATCGGCGTTGTAGGCCGGATTGCGCAGGTGCTGATAGTCCAGCGTCGCCCACAGGTTGTGGCGCAGGCCGATGCTGTAATAGGTTTCGAAGATCTGCTCGTCGGCGTAGTTGAGCCTGCCGTCGCCGATGAAATAGCCGAGACCACCCGCCGCCAGGTATTGGCGATAGATGCCTGAGAGCGCGTTGCGCATCGTTGCGATACCGACAGTGTCGCGCTCGCGATTCCACAATGAACCGTCGATGGAAGTCCCCAGGGAAAAGGATCGGTGCGCTTCGGTGAAGGCGAACGTCTCGTAGCGGCCGTCCTGCCACATGAAGCGCGAGAACACGCCGATCTCCGGGGTGAGCGCCTGTTCCAGGTTGTAGCCGAAGCCATATTTCACAGCTTCGCGCCGCACCGTGCCGGTGGCCGGGATACCTGCCGCATTGTTGGCGGAAAAATCGGGGTCGCGCATGGCGTCGGCGAAACTGCCGGTGCGCGCGGTGTTGCGGTAGGCCAGCAGGCGCAGCTTGCCGGGCTGCCCGGCAAGCTCGTGCGCATGTTCCAGCTCAAGGTTCTGTCCGTGGTGTTTGAAGAACTGCCAATCCAGCTGCAGCTGGTTCGGGTCTTTCGGCTGCATGAACTGTCCGGCGCGCAACACCCACGCGTCGCGGTAGAACTCCAGCGCCATGCCCCAACTGTTGCCGCGCGCGTCGGCGGCATAGTCGAAAGCGCAGTGCGTCATGTTGCACCAGTTCATGAACTGGGTGCGCGGGTCGTGCGCGTAGCGGTTGCCGTCGAAGATATCCAGCGGCGGCAGGAAGCCCACGGTGAGCACGTTGCGATTCTTGTCCGTCATGCCGGCGAGTTGATTCATCGCCGAGCCGACCGCTGTTTGCCCTCCGCCCATGCCCCAGGTCTGGCGCAGGAATAGACGCACGCAATAGACGATGGGGTTGCTGCCGCTGCCGCTGGCGCGGGTGATCTCGCCGTTGTAAAAGCCGGCCATGCCGGTAAGGTTCGCGCCCAACGGCACGCCTTGCACGATCTCGGGATCGAAGTAGAGCTCCGCGCCGTCCCACAGGCGCTTGCCGAAGGCGCCGGTCAGCGAGAAGGTGTAGGTGTTCCCCGGTGCGGAGGACAGGCTGTATGGCCCGCTATACGGCGCACGCATACCCGGTTTGTGCTGCCAGATGTAGGTGGACTGGAAATGAGCGTTGTGATCCTCAGGGGTGCTTTCCTGTGCATGGCCCGTTAATGTCCATAGCGCCACGCCACAGGCGAATATCTTGCGCAGATTATTGTTCATCATGCCCCCGAAATGGGCGCGGATTATAGTCCGGTCAATGTTAAATCTCCGTGAAGATCCAGGCGGGTTCACAAACCTCAGTTAGAATCGCCGCCCCCGGAAATTTGCCTTATTCGGCTCCGATCATTTCAGGATTCCCCGTTGACCGTAACGCGAAACAATTCGATAGCGCTTTGCCTGCTGGCTGCCTTGAGCGGCTGCGCGGCGGGGCCGGACTTCAAGCGTCCCGATGCGCCCGCTGCCGCGGGCTATGCGGCGCCCGTGGCGACGCAGGAGACGGCATCCGTGCAGGTCTTGCATGGGGAGGCGCAGAAATTCGTGCCTGGACAGGACATCCCGTTCGAATGGTGGGCGCTGTTCCAGTCGCCGGAACTCGACGCGCTGATCAAGCTCGCCTTCAAGGCCAATCCGACTATCGAGGCGGCGCAGGCTTCCTTGCGCCAGGCGCAGGAATATACGGCTGCACAGCAGGGATTCTTCTATCCCACGGTGGGGGCGAGCTACTCGCCGTCGCGCAACAAGCTGGCGGGCAACATGGGCGGCAACTCGCCCGGACAACAGGGCAATGGCACGGTCATCCAGACCTATTCCAATCCGGCGGGACCGAAGTACAACGGCCCAGCCTATTACAACTTCCATGTCGCGCAACTCACCGTGGGTTATGCGCCGGATGTGTTTGGCGCGAACCGCAGGCTGGTCGAATCGGCGCAGGCCCAGGTCGAGATGCAACAGATGCAACTGGAAGCGACCTATATCACGCTCGCTTCCAACGTGGTCGCCGCCGCCATCCAGGAGGCTTCGCTGCGCGCGCAGATCGATGCCCAACTCAAGATCGTCAGCCTGAACCAGCATGCGCTGGAGATCGTGCGCAACCAGCTTCAACTCGGTTACGTCTCCGAGATGGAAGTGACGCAACAGCAGATGACTTCCGCGCTCGCGCAGCAAGCGCTGGTTCCGCTGCAGCAGCAACTGGAACAGACGCGCGACCTGTTGCGCGTGCTGGCCGGCAACACACCGGATGCGGACATCGAAGAGACGTTCACGCTGGATGGCTTGCATCTGCCGCAGGCGCTGCCGCTGAGCCTGCCGTCCAAGCTGGTGGAGCAACGCCCCGATGTGCGCAGCGCCGAGGCGCAGTTGCATTACGCCAGTGCGCAATACGGTGTGGCTGTCGCCAACACCCTGCCGCAGTTCGCCATCAGCGGCGCGCTGGGCGGCATGGCCTCCAATCCCGCGTGGATGTTCAAGACCGGCGGCGGCTTCTTCGACCTGACCGGCAACGTGGCGCAGACCATCTTCGATGGCGGGACGTTGCGCGCCAAGTCGCGTGCCGCGCAGCAAGGGTTGACCCAGGCAGGCGCGCAATACCGCAGCGTGGTGATGGCCGCGTTGCAGAACGTGGCCGATGCCCTGTATGTCATCCAATCCGATGCTCAGGCGTTGAAGGCAGCGGCCACAGCGGCGCAGGCGGCAAGCAGGATGAGCGAGTTGACGCACAAGCAATACGAGTCGGGTTATGTGGATTTCCAGACCCTGCTGCTGGCGCAACAGAACGAACAGCTGGCGACCATCAATCTGGTGCAGGCGCAGACCAACCGGCTGGGCGATACCGCCGCATTGTTCCAGGCGCTGGGTGGCGGCTGGTGGAACCATGAGACAACCGCCAAGACAGAGATGAAGCAACCGTGACTCACTTGAGAAGATCGCTATTCGGCTTGTTGGTGCTGGCGTCGCTTGCCGTGGCAGGCTATGTCGTCTGGCAGAAATACCAGGCCGCAGCCAAGGTCGATGCCGATGCGGCCACGCCGGTCGTGCACACACCGACCGACACGATCCACTTTGCGGCGAATGCCCCGCAACTGGCTTTCCTGCAGGTCAAGCTGGTCGAGTCCTATCCCGAGCCTCTGGTCGAGCCGCTGAATGCGCGCCTCGCATACGACGACAACCAAACGGCACGCGTGTTTCCTCCCATCAACGGCCGGGTGCTGAAGATCGCGGCGGATGCGGGACGCGAGGTCAAGGCGGGGGACGAGTTGCTGGTGCTGGATGCGCCGGAATACGCCCAAGCTTCCGCAGATGATACGAAGGCCAGGGCCGACCTGCAGCGCAAGCGTTTGGCTTATGAACGGGCGCGCGGGCTGTTGAAGAGCAGCGGCATCTCGCTCAAGGAACTGGAAGCGGCGGATGCGGATTTCCGCCAGGCCGAGGCGGAAGCGAAACGCGCCGAAGCGCGCCTGCGCAACTTGCAGAGCGCGGCTTCGGTGACGGATGGCAAATTCGTATTGCGCGCCCCAGTCGGCGGCACCATCAGCGAACGTCAGGTGAATGTGGGCAGCGAAGTCCGTACCGATGCGGCCGCGCCGCTGTTCGTCATCACCGACTCCAAACAATTGTGGGCGCTGATCGACCTGCCGGAACGTTATTTGGACAAGGTGACGGTGGGGCAGCCGGTGTCGGTGGAAGTGGATGCCTACCCAGGTGAGGCGTTCAAGGGCAAGGCCACGGTCATCGCCGAGGCGCTCGATCCGGTCACGCGCCGTATCCAGGTGCGCGCCGAGGTGGATAACAGTTTGCACCGTCTCAAGCCGGAGATGTTCGCCCGCGTCACGCCGGTGGCGGACAGCGAGTCCAGCATGCCGCGCCTTCCCAATTCCGCGCTGTTCACGCTGGGCTTGCACAGCTATGTGTTCGTCGAACAGTCTCCCGGTGTGCTGCAGCGGTGCCAGGTGGTGCTCGGGCTGCAAAGCCACGAATACAGCTACGTGAAGGAAGGCTTGCATGCGGGCGAGCGCGTGGTCACCACCGGCGCGTTGCTGCTGAACTCCGAGCTGGCCGGCAACGACTGATCGCCGCGCGTTACTGACGACATGTTAGACAAACTCCTTTCCTTCGCCCTGCAGCAGCGCGTGTTCGTGCTGGCGGCCGCGCTGGTGGTCGTCATCTTCGGCTGGCGTGCGGTGCAGGACATGCCGATCGAAGCTTTCCCCGATGTGCAGGACGTGCAGGTGCAGATCGTCACGCAGGCGCCGGGGCAGGCGCCGGAAGAAGTCGAGCGCAGCATCACCCTGCCTATCGAGCGCGAGATGAGCGGCGTGCCGCGCATGACGCAGCTGCGCTCGGTTTCCATCAGCGGCCTGTCCGTCGTCACGCTCACCTTTTCCGACAAGACCGACGACTATTTCGCGCGCCAGCAGGTGATGGAGAAGTTGCAGAACGTGTCGCTGCCGCCCGGTGCGCAGCCGGGGCTGGCGCCGCTGACCAATGCGGTGGGCGAGGTGTACCGCTACGTGCTGGAAGTGCCCGCCGACATGTTGCCCAACGATGTGCGCGCATTGCAGGACTGGGTGTTGCGTCCGGCACTGCGCCAGGTGCCGGGTGTGGCGGATGTGGTGAGCTTCGGCGGCACGGTCAAGGAATACCAGGTCCACATCAACCCGTTCCTGTTGCGCAAATACAGCGTGAGCATCGACCAGGTGGCGCAGGCGATCAATGCCAACAGCGGCAATGTCGGCGGCGGCATCTTGCAGCGCGGCGATGAGGCACTGGTGCTGCGCAGCATCGGCCTGTTCCAGAATCTGGAGGACATCGCCCGTGTCGTGATCACCGCCAAAGACGGCAAGACCGTGCTGGTGAGCGACGTCGGCGATGTGGTCATCGGCGCTCGCCCGCGCTCCGGCATGGTGGCGTTCAACAACTACGACAATGTCGTGCAGGGCATCGTGCAGATGACCAAAGGGCAGAACGCCACCAAGGTGGTGGAGGCGCTCAAGGAGCGGCTCGACCAGATGTCGCACAAGCTGCCGCCCGGCGTGAAGATCGTTCCGTACTACGACCGTACCGACCTGGTTAAGCATACGGTACACACCGTCACCGAGAACCTGATCGTCGGCGCGCTGCTGGTGGTCGCCATCCTCATCCTGTTCCTGCGCAACTGGTATGCGGCACTGACGGTGGCGGCCATCATTCCGCTGGCCCTGCTGTTCGCTTTCATCCTGATGGATGCGCGCGGCGTTTCCGCCAACCTCATTTCGCTCGGTGCGGTGGACTTCGGTATCATCATCGACAGTGCGGTGGTGCTGGTCGAGGCGCTGATGGTGAAGCTGGCCCTGGCCAAGGCGGATGCCTTGCCGCAGCACCATACCTACGGCTGGCGCATCCACCTGATCAAACAGACCGGGATCGAGCTGGGCCGGCCCATCCTGTTTTCCAAGCTCATCATCATCCTGGCCTTTGTGCCGATCTTCACCTTCCAGCGCGTGGAAGGGAAGATATTCTCGCCGATGGCGTTCACCCTGACTTTTGCCCTGCTCGGCGCGATCCTGCTGACGCTGACGCTGGTGCCGACCTTGTTGTGCTACGCGGTGAAGAACAAAGACCTGGCCGAGAAGCACAGCAACTGGATGCATCACATGCAGGAAAGCTATCGCCATTTGTTGCTGTGGGCCGAAGCCAAGCGCAAATCCATCGTGGTGGCGTCCATCGGCATGCTGGTGGTTGCTTTGGCGGCGGCTCCTCTGCTCGGCAGCGAGTTCCTGCCCAAGCTGGACGAAGGCAACATCTGGCTGACCATCAGTCTGCCGCCTGCGACGGCGCTGGATAAGACCAAGGACATCGAGCGCCAGGTGCGCGCCATTCTCAATTCGTATCCCGAAGTCAACAACATCACCACCCAAGTCGGCCGCCCGGATGACGGCACCGACCCCAAAGGCCCGAATAATCTGGAAGTGATGGCCGATCTCAATCCGCACGAAACCTGGCAATTCGCCGACAAGGAAGAATTGATCGCCGACATGACCAAGCGGATACACGGCATCCCCGGCGTGCCGACCAACTTCTCGCAAGTCATCCAGGACAACGTGGAAGAGGCGCTGTCCGGCGTGAAGGGGGAGATCGCGATCAAGATCTTCGGTCCCGATCTCGAGATACTGGAAGACAAATCGACACAGGTCGCCGAAGTCCTGAGCGACATCCGCGGTGCGACCGATGTGGCGGCGATCAAGGTGGGCGGGCAGACCGAGCTCAATATCACGCTGAGCCGTATCCGCATGTCGCGCTACGGGCTCAACATCAACGACGTGAATGCGACCATCCAGACCGCGTTCGCCGGCAACACGGCCAATGTGTTCTACGAAGGCGACCGCCGTTTCGATGTGACGCTGCGCCTGGACCGCCAGTACCGCGACGCGGTGGAAGACGTGGCCGACCTGCCCATCGCCTTGCCCAACGGCGGAACCTTGCCGCTCGGCTCCATCGCCGACATCGAGGTGCGCCAGGGGGCGGCCCGTGTGGGGCGCGAAGCGGGCGGGCGCGTCGTGGCAGTGAAAGCCAACCTGCTCGGACGCGACCAGGGCAGTTTCGTTGCAGAGGCGATGAAGAAGGTGAACGACCAAGTCAAGTTGCCGCCCGGCTACAGCATGACCTGGGGCGGGCAGTTCGAGAACCAGCAGCGCGCGATCAAGCGGCTGAAGGTGATCGTGCCGGTGTCGGTGCTGATGATCTTCGTTCTGCTGTTCTGGGCATTCAAATCCATGCGCAAAGCATTGCTGGTGATCCTGATGGTCCCGTTCACCCTGATCGGCGGTTTTGCCGGATTGGGGCTGGCCGGTTTGCACATGTCGGTTTCCGCGGCGGTCGGTTTCATCGCCGTGGCCGGTATCTCGGTGCAGAACGGCGTCATCATGGTGGAACAGTTCATCGAGGGCATGCGCAACGGACTGCCGTTGGTGCAGAGCGTGATGGATGGGGCGTTGGCGCGTCTGCGTCCTATCCTGATGACGGCATTGATGGCCGGCATCGGACTCTTGCCCGCTGCGCTGTCGCACGGCATCGGTTCCGAGACGCAGCGCCCGTTCGCCGTGGTGATCGTCGGCGGTATCGTTTCGGCCACTTTGTTCACCCTGTTGCTGTTGCCGTTGCTGTTCCCGGTGTTCGCCGAAGAAAGCCGTATCAAGGGCGATCAGCCGCTCACCACCGAGTAAGGCCTTGCCCGATGGGGGTGGAGTTCGGCTAATATGTCGGCCTACCCCGAATCAAGTCGATATGATGAACTTTTCCATACGCCAATCCATCCTCGCGCTGTTCCTTCCATTGCTGGCTGCGTGCGCGCATGCGCCGCAACAGACTGTCGAAAGTACACCGGCGCCCGAGGGCAGGGCGAACCTGGAAAAGATCTCCGAGTCGCCCAAGCTGGATCTGCCCAATGTGCCGCTGACCGATCGTCTGGTGTATGAATTCCTGTTGGGCGACATCGCCGCCCAGCGCGGCAGGCCGGAACTGGCGGCGCAAGCCTATCTGGATCTGGCCAAGACCACGCGCGACCCGCGTGTGGCCAGACGTGCCGCGCAACTGGCCTATGAGGCGCGCCAGTTGGAGACGGCGCTGGAGGCGTTCAAGTTGTGGCAGGAGTTGGAGCCAAGCTCGCCGTTGGCCAAGCAGATGCTGCTCTCGCTGTTGTTGAGCGGCGGCAAGTTGCAGGAGGCGCGTCCGCAGCTGGAGACGCTCTTGCGGGCCGATCCCGCCAACGCGGGGCGCACCTTCATGAGCATCTATCCATTGGTCGCGCGCACCCCGGACAAGGCGGCTGCACTCGACTGGATGATCGAGGTGACGCACGCGTACCCGGAAGTGGCGGAGGGGCACTGGGCGGTGGCGCAGGCGGCAGCGGCGGCCGGCAAGAACGATCTCGCGCTGACAGAGGTGCACCGGGCGGTGACGTTGAAACCGGAATGGGATGCGGCGGCGGTATTCGAGGCCGAGTTGTATCTGAACAGCGAGCCTCCCAAAGGCCTGGCGCTGTTGAAAAAATTCCTGGATGCGCATCCCGACAACAAGGACTTGCGCCTGTATTACGCGCGCGCCCTGCTCAACCAGAAACAATTCGCCGCCTCCCGTGAAGAATTCCAGCGCTTGTTGAAAGACCGTCCGGACAGTCCGGAGCTGGCCTTCGCCGTTGCGCTGATCTCCATGCAGATGGGTGAGCACGCGCGCGCCGAACGGGAGTTGCAGCAAGCGCTGACAAAGGGCGGCAAGGAAGAGAACACGGTGCATTATTATCTGGCACAGCTGAACGAGGCGAAGCAGAACGAAACAGCGGCGCTGGAGCATTACCGCCAGGTGAAAGACGGTGAATATGCCTACCCAGCCCGTCTGCGCGAAGTGGCGTTGCTGGACAAGGCGGGCAAGCTGGACGAGGCGCGTGCTGCCTTGCATCGTGCGACACCCAAGAACGACCAGCAGCGCGTGCAATTGATCCTGATCGATGCGCAGTTGTTGCGCGAAGGCAAGCAGTACGTGACGAGTTACGAGGTGCTGGCGCAGGGGCTGGAGAAGTCTCCAGAGCAACCCGATCTGCTGTATCAGACCGCGATGGCGGCGGACAAATTGAAGAAGAACGAGTTGTTCGAAAAACTGATCCGCAAGCTGATGAAGATCGCGCCGGGCAATGCGCATGCCTACAACGCGCTGGGCTACAGCCTGCTGGACCGCAACGTGCGCATCCCGGAAGCGATGAAGCTGGTGGAAAAGGCCTACCAGCTCGCGCCGGACGATGCGGCGATCATCGACAGCATGGGCTGGGGCCATTACCTGCTGGGCAACCTGGACAAGAGCGTGGAATTCCTGAAGCGTGCATTTGCCGCCAATCCCGACCCCGAGATCGCCGCCCATCTGGGTGAGGTGCTGTGGAAACGGGGTGACAAGGACGGCGCGCGCAAAGTCTGGGCGGATAGTGCAAAAGCCAACCCCGACAACGAAGCGCTTAAAGCGGTGATGAAGCGTTTCGTCCCCTGAGATGTTGCGTTTCCTTGCGTTAACGACCTTGCTGCTCACGGGCTGCGCGACCGCGCCCATTGCGGTGCAGCGCCCGGCGCAGGCCGATGCGCCATTCGCATTCAACGGCCGCATCGCCCTCAAGCAAGGCGAACTGCGTGAAAACGCCGGTGTGCGCTGGGTGCATCGTGCGGACGAAGACGAGATATTGCTGCTCGCGCCATTGGGGCAGACGGTGGCGCGCATACACCGCGATGACGGCGAAGTTACGCTGGAAGCCTCCGGCAAACACTACGCGGCGCGGGATATGGAGACCTTGATGCAGCAAGTGCTGGGCTGGCAACTGCCGCTCTACGGGCTGCGTTACTGGGTCACCGCATTGCCTGTGCCCGACGGCGAATTTCACGTCGAGCGCGATGCGGGCGGGCAGGTGAGTTTGTTGCGCCAACAGGGCTGGGAGATCAGCTATGCGCGCTACGCGGCAACCACGCCGGATGCGCTGCCGCTGCGCCTGAAGCTGCAACGCGAGGGGGTGGAGGTGTTGTTGCTCATCGACGAATGGGAGGCGCAATGATAGCTTGTGCAAAATCCTGCTGCGCTTGCCATCCAAGGGGCGGGCGGTGCTCGCAATCCTCATGTATTACTTATACATTCCGGTTGCTGCGCGCCGACCTTCCCTTGCCTGGCTGCGCTCGCGACGGATTTTTTCACAAGCTATGAGTACGCTGACCTGTCCGGCGCCGGCCAAATTGAACCTGTTCCTGCACGTGGTCGGGCGCCGTGCCGACGGTTACCATTTGCTGCAAACCCTGTTCCGCTTCATCGACCTGAACGACACCCTGCATTTCACCCTGCGCCGCGACGGCGAAGTGCGCCGCGTCAATGCGCTGGACGGCGTGCCGCCCGAACAGGATCTGTGCGTGCGCGCCGCGCGCTTGCTGCAACAGGAGACCGGCAGCAGGCTGGGCGTGGACATCGCGCTGGAAAAGCGCATCCCGATGGGAGGCGGCCTGGGCGGCGGCAGTTCGGATGCGGCGACCACGCTGCTGGCCTTGAACCGCCTGTGGCAGCTCGGTTTGCCGCGCGAACGCCTGATGCAGCTGGGCCTGAGCCTGGGGGCCGACGTGCCGGTATTCGTGTTCGGCGAGAACGCCTTTGCCGAGGGTGTGGGCGAGGAATTGCAGGCTTATCCCTTGCCGGATGCATGGTACGTGGTGCTGTGCCCCCCGGTGCATGTGCCCACGGCGCAGATATTCACTCATCCGGAATTGACACGAAATACGATTTCGATGACAATGCGCGCCCTTCCGAAAGGGCAGGATTTTCGGGTGGGTCTGCAAGGTGGTCTGGGTAACGATCTGCAAGCGGTAGCCTGCAAGTTGTATCCCGAGGTGGCTGAACATCTGGCTTGGCTGGCAAGGTTTGCGCCAGCGCTGATGACCGGCTCCGGCGCATGCGTGTTTGCTGAGTTCGCCACGGAAGCAGAAGCACAAGCGGTATTGCAGCAGTTGCCGTCGAACATGCGCGGATTCGTGGCGCGCGGTTTGCAGCAGCATCCGTTGAAAGATTTAGCTGCATAAGGTTTTATTGGGGAGTCGCCAAGTGGTAAGGCATCGGATTTTGATTCCGACATTCGTAGGTTCGATCCCTACCTCCCCAGCCAGATTCTCAATCAAGTCTTGATGGGCGTTCGCGCCCATTTTAATTTCGCGAGGTGACCATGTCCGGCGACATGATGGTCTTCACCGGTAATGCCAATCCCAAGCTAGCCGAAGGCGTAGCGCAGCATCTCAACATCCATCTCGGCCGCGCCACGGTCGGCCGCTTCTCCGACGGCGAAGTGATGGTCGAGATCCTGGAGAACGTGCGCGGCAAGGATGTGTTCGTGCTGCAGTCCACCTGCCAGCCGACCAACGACAACCTGATGGAAGTGATGGTGATGGTGGATGCGCTGAAGCGCGCTTCTGCCGGCGCGTATCACGGCCGCCCTTCCGTATTTCGGCTATGCCCGCCAGGACCGCCGTCCGCGTTCGGCGCGCGTGGCGATCACCGCCAAGGTGGTGGCAGACATGCTGGTCGGCGTCGGCGTCGATCGCCTGCTGACCATGGACCTGCACTCCGACCAGATCCAGGGTTTCTTCGATATCCCGGTGGACAACATCTACGCCGCCCCGATCCTGTTGGCGGATGTGTGGAAGCAGAATTACAGCAATCTGGTGGTGGTGTCGCCGGACGTGGGCGGCGTGGTGCGCGCCCGTGCGCTGGCCAAGCGTCTGGAATCCGATCTGGCGATCATCGACAAGCGCCGCCCCAAGCCGAACGTGGCCAAGGTGATGAACATCATCGGTGACGTTGCCGGCCGCACCTGCATCATCATGGACGACATGGTGGATACCGCCAACACGTTGTGCGAAGCGGCCAATGCCCTGAAGGAAAAGGGCGCCGAGCGCGTGATCGCCTACTGTACCCATCCCGGTGCTGTCCGGCCCGGCGATCGAGCGTCTGGAGAAATCGGCGATCGACGAACTGGTGGTGACCGATACCATCCCGCTGAGCGAAGCGGCCAGGAACTGCAAGCGCATCCGCCAGCTGAGCGTGGCGGAACTGCTGGCGGAGACCATGCGCCGCATCAAGCGGAAGAGTCGGTCAGCTCGCTGTTCATGGACTAGAGTTTTTGCGGTGACCATGTCGGTCATCGCGCAACCCGAAGCCTCTGGTCGCGGAGTGCTTCACTAGAAGTGGAGAAGTAAAATGGCAATCGAAATCAGCGCAACAACACGCCAAGCGCAAGGAACGGGTGCGAGCCGCCGTCTGCGTAAAGCGAATCTCGTTCCCGGCATCATTTACGGGGCGGGCGAAGCAACCATGATCGAACTCGATCACAACACCCTGTATTACGCACTGCGCAACGAAGCGTTCCACGCTTCCATCCTGTCGCTGGAACTGGACGGCAAGAAAGAATCCGTCCTGCTGCGCGACTTCCAGATGCACCCGTTCCGCCAGCAAGTGCAGCACATCGACTTCCAGCGCGTCGATGCGAAGAAGAAGATCCACATGAAGGTGCCGTTGCACTTCATCAACGCGGAAATCGCTCCGGGCGTGAAGACTGGCGGCGGCATCATCAGCCACGTGTTGAACGAACTGGAGATCGCCTGCCTGCCGGCCGATCTGCCAGCCGCGATCGAAGTGGACCTGGCCGGTCTGGACCTGGGTCACTCCATCCACGTGTCCGACCTCAAGCTGCCTAAGGGCGTTGAAGTCGCAGGCCATCACCACGCCAGCGACGCCGTGGCGACAGTAACAGTGCCGCGCGGCCACGTTGAAGCCGCTGCCGAGGCTGCTGCTGCCGAAGCCGCTTCTGCAGCCGCCGCACCTGCAGCCGCTGCACCCGCTGCCAAGAAGTAAACTGCATCAGGAACAACCCGCCATGACATCTAACGGTGCATGGCGGGTTTTTTCATTATGAGCGAAATCAAACTCATCGTCGGCCTGGGCAATCCCGGGCGCGAATACGAGGCCACGCGCCACAACGCCGGGTTCTGGTGGGTGGATGAGCTGGTACGTGCCGCACAACGTGAGTTTCAAAGCCGACAGCAAGTTTCACGGGTTGGTCGGCACGCGCGAATTTGCACGGGCACGAAGTGCATCTGCTCAAGCCGCAGACCTTCATGAACGTGAGCGGCCGCTCGGTCGGCGCGCTGGCGCAGTTCTACAAGATCGTGCCGGAACAGATACTGGTGGTGCATGACGAACTCGATCTGCCGCCGGGCAGCGCCAAGCTCAAGCTGGGCGGCGGACACGGCGGGCACAACGGATTGAAGGACATCATCGCGCATCTGGGCACGCAAGGATTTCTGGCGCCTGCGCATCGGCATCGGCCATCCTGGCGATCGCGCGGAAGTCGTGAACTACGTGCTGAATGCGCCGCGCAAGGAAGAGCAGGTATTGATCGATGAAGCGATGCAGCGTGCGCAGGATGTGGCGCCGCTCATCATCGAAGGCAAGATGGAAGCAGCGATGTTGAAGCTGCACACGCAACTACCAACCAAGGAAACAACCATGAGTCTCAAATGCGGTATCGTCGGTCTGCCCAACGTCGGCAAGTCCACCCTGTTCAATGCGCTGACCAAGGCGGGCATCGCGGCGGAGAACTATCCCTTCTGCACCATCGAGCCGAACGTCGGCATCGTCGAGGTGCCCGATACGCGCATGGACGAGCTGGCCGAAGATCGTCAAGCCGCAACGCATGCAGTCCGCCATCGTCGAGTTCGTCGACATCGCCGGTCTGGTGGCGGGCGCCTCCAAGGGCGAAGGCCTGGGCAACCAGTTCCTCGCCAACATCCGCGAGACCGATGCCATCGTCAACGTGGTGCGCTGCTTCGACGACCCCAACGTGGTGCACGTGGCGGGCAAGGTCGATCCGATCTCCGACATCGAAGTCATCATCACCGAGCTGGCGCTGGCCGACCTCGCCGTGGTGGAACGCACCATCCAGCGCGACGGCAAGAAAGCCAAGTCCGGCGACAAGGACGCGCAGAAGCTGGTGGCAGTGCTGGAGCGGCTGCTGCCGCACCTGAACGAAGGCAAACCGGCGCGCACCTTCGGCTTGAGCGAAGAAGAGAAGCTCATCATCAAGCCGCTTGTGCCTGCTCACCATCAAACCCGCGATGTATGTCGCCAACGTGCTGGAAGACGGCTTCGAGAACAATCCGCATCTGGATCGCCTGCGCGAGTATGCGGCGAAAGAGGGCGCACCGGTCGTGGCGCTGTGCGCCAAGATCGAAGCAGAACTGGCCGATCTCGACGACGCCGACAAGAAAGAATTCCTCGCCGACCTCGGCCTGGAAGAGCCCGGCCTGAACCGCCTGATCCGCGCCGGCTACGAACTGCTCGGCCTGCAGACCTACTTCACCGCCGGCGTGAAGGAAGTGCGCGCCTGGACCATCCACAAGGGCGACACCGCGCCGCAGGCCGCGGGCGTCATCCACACCGACTTCGAAAAAGGCTTCATCCGCGCGCAGACCATCTCCTACGACGACTTCATCGCCTGCGGCGGCGAGGCGGGCGCCAAGGAAAAAGGCAAGATGCGCGTCGAAGGCAAGGACTACGTCGTGCAGGATGGCGACGTGATGAACTTCCTGTTCAACGTCTAATTCACGTCCAGCGCTTGAACGCACTGGAACAGTTGCGCGCCGGAAAACTGGCGGGGAGCCGGCGACTCGATCTGTCGTGCGGTTTGCAGGAGTTCCCACGCGAGATTTTCGATCTCGCTGACACGCTGGAGATACTCGACCTGTCGGGCAATGAGCTGACATCGTTGCCCGACGATCTGTCCCGCTTGCGCAAGCTGCGCGTCCTGTTCTGCTCCAACAACCGCTTCACTGCATTGCCCGAAGTGCTGGGGCGATGCCCGCAGCTCGGCATGGTGGGCTTCAAGGCCAATCAGATCCGCAGCGTGCCTGCTGCGGCGTTGCCGCCGATGCTGCGCTGGCTGATCCTCACCGACAACCAGATCGCCGAACTCCCCGCTGAGCTGGGGCAATGCACGCAGTTGCAAAAGCTCATGCTGGCAGGTAACCGTTTGCAGTCCTTGCCGCAAACGCTGGCAGCCTGCACCAGGCTGGAGTTGCTGCGCATCGCCGCCAACCGCCTTGAATCACTGCCGGATTGGCTGTTCGAACTGCCGCGACTTTCCTGGCTCGCCTATGCCGGCAATCCGTTTTGCGCCAACAGTGAAACAGTCGCGTTGTCGCACGCTTCCATCACCGATATCTGCTGGGACGAATTGCAGCTGCAGCACAAGCTGGGCGAGGGCGCATCCGGCGTGATCCACCGCGCGCTGTGGCAGCACAACGCAAGCCGGCACGATGTGGCGGTGAAACTGTTCAAGGGAGCGGTCACCAGCGACGGGCTGCCGCACAGCGAAATGGCCGCCTGCATCCGCGCCGGCGAGCATCCCAATCTGATCGCCGTGCATGGACAGGTCGCTGATCACCCGGCGGCAGAAAACGGTCTGGTGATGTCGCTGGTGGATGACAGCTTCCGCAACCTGGCCGGTCCGCCCAGCCTCGATTCCTGCACGCGCGACATCTATGCCGCGGACACTGTTTTCACCCCGAGCACAGCCATTCGCATCGCTCTCGGCATCGCCTCGGCGGCACGGCACCTGCACGCGCAGGGCATCATGCATGGCGATCTGTACGCGCATAACATCCTGCGCTGCGAGCAAGGCAACGCCTTGCTCGGCGACTTCGGTGCGGCCTCTTTCTTTGCGCAGGAAGAACGGCCACATGCCGAGGCGCTGCAACGCATCGAAGTTCGCGCATTCGCCTGTCTGCTGGAAGAGCTGCTGGAACGCTGCGGTACAGCAGACGACTCGCGCGCAACGCTGAATACGCTGCTGGACTTGCACGCACGCTGCGCGCAGGAAGGCAGCGCAGCGCGCCCGCTGTTCGCGGAGATAGAACAGTCGTTGCTGGCGCTGCAGATTCCGTAGGTCGGGTTAGCGATAGCGGTGCGTGTGTTGTTGGGGCTTTAGCCCCGTACAACCACGGCCTACCCCTTGCGGGTGTAACCCGACATGATGAGATAGGAGCAGCGACAACGTCGGGTTACGCTATCGCTAACCCGACCTACAATTGGCGCTGCAGTAGTGCACAACGCTAAAAGCCTTTGCGCGCGGGATGTCTGTTACAATGCGCGCCGCAATATCGTTTCAGTCTAGTTATTGCCGCCGATTCCGGTTCGCAACACCCACCTCATTCAGCCTCAGACTGGCGCTCATTCAGGGCGACAGGCCGTTTGTACTTAGAAAGTAAACAATGTCATTCAAATCTCTCGGCCTGTCCGATGAAATCGTCCGCGCCGTTACCGAGCGCGGTTACACCGAACCTACGCCCATTCAAGCGCAAGCCATTCCCGTCATCCTCAAAGGCGGCGACCTGATGGGCGGCGCGCAGACCGGCACCGGCAAGACCGCCGGTTTCACGCTGCCGCTGCTGCAACGCCTGATGGAAAAAAATGTCGCCGGCAAGGCGCCCATCCGCGCGCTGGTGCTTACCCCCACGCGCGAACTCGCCGCCCAAGTGGAAGAGAGCGTGCGCCTTTACGGCAAACACCTGCCGCTCAAATCCATGATGATGTTCGGCGGCGTGAACATCAATCCGCAGATCAAGCAGCTGCATGGCCGCGTCGATATCCTGGTGGCGACACCGGGACGTTTGCTCGACCACCTGCAGCAGAAGACCGTGGACTTGTCGCACGTCGAGATTTTGGTGCTGGACGAAGCCGACCGCATGCTGGACATGGGTTTCATCCGCGACATCAAGCGCGTGCTCGCCGTGTTGCCCAAGCAACGCCAGAACCTGCTGTTCTCCGCCACCTTCTCCGACGAGATCAAGTTGCTGGCCGATGGCCTGCTCACCAACCCGGCGCTGATCGAAGTGGCACGCCGCAACCAGGCGAACGAACTGATCGAACAACGCGTGTATCCGGTGGATCGCGAGAAGAAGCGCACGCTGCTCACGCAGCTCATCAAGGACAACAACTGGTTCCAGGTACTGGTGTTCACGCGCACCAAGCACGGCGCGAACAACCTGGCCGACCATCTGAACAAGGAAGGCATCCCCGCGATGGCGATCCACGGCAACAAGAGCCAGGCGGCGCGCACCCGCGCGCTGGCCGAGTTCAAGACTGCCAAGCTGCAAGTGCTGGTGGCCACCGACATCGCCGCGCGCGGCATCGACATCAGCGAACTGCCGCACGTGGTGAACTACGAGTTGCCCAACGTGGCTGAAGACTACGTGCACCGCATCGGACGTACCGGCCGTGCAGGCAGCAACGGCGAAGCGAGCTCGCTGGTGTGTATCGACGAAAAGAAACTGCTGCACGACATCGAGCGCCTCATCAAGCGCGAGATCCCGGTGGTGCAAGTGCCCGGTTTCGAGCCGGATCCGCGCATCAAGGCCGAGCCGATCATGAACGGGCAGAACCGTGGCCAGGGTGGACGCGGGCAGGGACAAGGTCGCGGTCAACCGCGTACCGGTGGCGGACAAGCCCGCACTGGCGGCGCACCGCGCACGGGAACCGGCGGTAAACCGGCGGGCGGAGCGAGCCGTGGTGGCGTGCCGTCTTCGGCGCAGCATCGTTCCGGCGGTCGCGGTCGTTAAGTAATCCGTTCGTGGTGAGCCTGTCGAACCACATGCAGCTTCAGTATGCCCTTCGACAGGCTCAGGGCGAACGGTTTAATGGGTATCAAAGATGAATACTGATGTGACCAACGAAGAAGCCATCGCCGCCACCAAGCTCTGGCTTGAGAAGGCGGTGATCGGTCTCAACCTGTGCCCGTTCGCCAAGGGCGTGCACGTCAAGGGGCAGATACGCTATTTCGTGAGTGCAGCGCAGACGCCGGAGGAATTGCTGGCCGATGTGCAGCGCGAGCTGGAAGTGCTGGCCGAGGCCAGCCGCGAAAAGATCGACACCACGCTGCTGATCCATCCGCATGTGCTGACCGACTTCCTCGACTACAACGATTTCCTGGAAGTGGTGGATGCGGCGCTGGAAGAGGCAGATCTGGCGGGCGAGCTGCAAGTGGCGAGCATGCATCCGCAATACCAGTTCGCCGACACCGAGCTGGACGACATCACCAACTTCACCAACCGCTCGCCATACCCGACATTGCATCTGATACGCGAAGCCAGCATCGACGAGGCAGTGGCCGCTTTCCCCGAGGCCGAGATGATCTTCGAGAAGAACATCGAGACCATGCGCAAGCTGGGGCATGAGGGCTGGGATGCGTTGGGCCTGGCGGAAGTGCAGCGGGCACAAGAACATCAAATAAACACCGATTTAATCCGTTCGTGGTGAGCCTGTCGAATCCATGATCGGATTAAATCTATAACACTCAAATGCGATAGCATGCCCTTCGACAAGCTCAGGGCGAATGGAGTGTCTTTCTATTCGTGCCGAACTAATAGGAATGACGCTATAGTTATTCCCATGGAAACGAAACCCGACCACTCATTCTCTTCGCTTACCCCGGACCGCGTACTGAACGCACTGGAGAGCATCGGCCTGCGTTGCGATGGCCGCCTGCTCGCGCTCAACAGCTACGAGAACCGCGTGTACCAGGTCGGCATCGACGACGGTGCGCCGCTGGTCGCCAAGTTCTACCGCCCCGCACGCTGGACGGATGCAGCCATCCTCGAAGAGCACGCCTTCGTGCAGGAACTGGTCGAACGCGAGATACCCGTCGTGCCTGCGCTGCTTATCGATGGCAGCACACTGCATCACTTTGAAGGATTCCGCTTTTCGGTTTTCTCAAAGCACGGCGGTCGTGCTCCGGAGCTGGAAGACCGCGACACGCTGGAGTGGCTGGGGCGTTTCCTCGGGCGCATCCACGCCGTCGGCGCCATCAAGAACTATCAGCATCGTCCCACACTCGATATCGAGACCTTCGGCATCGAGCCGCGCGACTATCTGCTGACGCATGATTTCATTCCCGCAGATATCGACGCCGCCTATCGCAGCGTGGTGCAGCAGGCGCTGGATGGCGTGCGCCATTGTTTCGACAGGGCGGGCGATGTGAAGCAACTGCGCCTGCACGGCGACTGCCACGCAGGCAACGTGCTGTGGACCGACGAAGGCCCGCACTTCGTGGACTTCGACGACAGCCGCATGGGGCCCGCCGTACAGGACCTGTGGATGCTGCTCTCCGGCGAACGCGAAGACCGCGTGCGGCAGATGGGCGACGTGCTCGCCGGTTACGAAGACTTCTGCGAATTCGATGCGCGCGAACTGCACCTCATCGAAGCCCTGCGCACCCTGCGCCTGATCCATTACTCCGCATGGCTCGCGCGGCGCTGGGATGATATCGCATTCAAACAAGCCTTTCCGTGGTTCAACACGCAGCGCTACTGGCAGGATCGCATCCTCGAACTGCAGGGAGCAGATCGCGCTGATGGAGGAGCCACCGCTGTGGCAAAACTAACAGTCATTCCGGCGTAGGCCGGAATCCAGTGTTTTTATATACTGGACACCGGCCTGTGCCGGTGTGACGAATACGGAATAGCTAACGTATGAAAAATCACATTACCCTTTGCCCCTGCGGCAGCAACAAGAAGTTCGCCGACTGCTGCGCCCGCTACGTGGAAGGCAACGAACCCGCCCCCACCGCCGAAGCCCTCATGCGCTCCCGCTACACCGCCTACACGCAGCTAGCCGAAGACTACCTGCTGGCGACCTGGCATCCTTCCACACGACCGGCATCATTGGGCTTGGCGGGAGACGTGCCGACCAAATGGCTCGGCCTCGAAGTGAAACGCCACGAACAGCAGGATGCCGACCACGCCATCGTCGAATTCGTCGCACGCTACAAAGTGAATGGCCGCGCGCAGCGGCTGCATGAAGTGAGCCGCTTCGTGCGCGAGGAGGGGCGGTGGTTCTATGTGGACGGGGATGTTACTTAGTTACGGGTGACTGAAAACAACCCTTTCGGTCATTGCGGCTCCCCGATAGCGGTCAGTCAATGCGGAGTTGATGAGCTTGCCGAAGGCGAGTCTCGCTTAAGAGTAGGGTTAGGCCGAAATTCAGTAAGGCCCTTTCGCCCGAACACTTGGGTAATTTTGGTTAACCCTCCTGACCAGCCCCCCATGTGCCCCGTTTCGTTCTTATCAAAAGTAGCTCTGATACTCACTACACTTTTGTTGAACTTATTCCACTTACGTTCATTTTCATAATAGCGTTCCATATCTTTGTCAGTTTCAAATGGGCCGTCATCAATGTTAAGCCATAGGCAATCTATGTTGCTTAGTGAATCACGTGAAGGACAAATGGACATATCTTCAAGACCGATTCGGACGTACCCGGTAACGAACACAACTTTTTCATGGTATGAGTCTGGATTGACGATCAAGCGGAATAGAGAAACGCGTTGTCCGAGTTCGTCACCGTTGGATGGGAAGCAAGGAGCCATCCAAATGACTGCTAGTAGGAATGGTATCAATTGGCTCATGGTTGCACTCATTGGATTATGAGAAAGTTTTTCGGAGACATCGTGCCGAGAATCTTAAAATGTAGAGCTGGCTGGCTTGTTGGCTCGAACGTAAATCCAAGGGGGCGAACTTGAGCACAGGGTTAGGCTGCATTTTCGAGCAACTTTGAAAGCATGCGAATTCTCGCAGTGTCTTTGCGCTCCCCATATTTAGGCAAGAGTTCGAGAACGTCTTTCCATCGACTAATTCTTGCTGGATTGGTGGCTATAGTGCCTTTGTCTTGCAACCAAGTAGCCAAAAATGAAGCTGACTCGGCAGAGAGTTCATTCTTCTTTTTAAAACACGTTGGACACAGCACATGACGTGCCCAAACATATGCCTTCTTTACCTCGTATGTATATTTTTGCTGCTCGGCTGTGAAAATACTCTTGGCTCCGCATGTGAAACACACGAAAGGTATGTCTTCATAAAACTCGGAGGCAAAAGCGTAGTCGAGACCACGGCGACTCGCTTCTGACCAGAGATCTTTGTTCATTTGAACGGGCTGGCGTGGTGTGGTTTTCATGTGGTCTAACGTGGAGAGGGGCGCGCCGAGGGCGCGTCCCGGCGACCGGAGGGGGCCGAACTTGAGCGCAGGGGATTAGGCAAGGAAGTTTGCCACCCGAATGGAGTTGCATTTGAAGCTACCGCCCATCCCATAACAAGACTCCATCGAAATTGTGAATGGCTCACTGCCTTCGATTGAAATCTCATCAATGACATTTTCAGAAAGAAGATCACTGAGGGAAACCTCGGTTACACCATCAAATTGAAGAGTAATGTGAGCAGTCTTGTCGAGGTCGGCATCTATATAAAAAATGCTTAGCTCGATAATGCCAGAGCTATTGTAGGAAAAACTTTCAATTTTCGCATCGCAAAACTCTGGCCAATAACCAAAGTAGGATGAGACCTTGTCTGCGTTCTCAATCATGAATTGCGCGCCGAAGGCGCGTCCCAGCGACCAGAGGGAGCGAACTTGAGTTAGAGCGCATTACAGCAAATTGACAAACATTCATGGCGCCCCCACATTTTATTTGTCGTCGTTGGCCGAGAACAAAATAACCCAAGCAGCCGTTTCAAATAACAAACCGATGATTGCTAGTCCTGCGGCCACACCGCTCCATGCAAACGAATAAAAGAACAGAGCAAGGGCAAAACAAATTATGGCGCCTATGTGCATGGGTTGGTGCTCTCTAACGTCTGAATTCACCGGCTTGCGCGGCTTTTCGCGCAGGTCTGGTGGAATGATGGGTTCGACGTCATGGCTACCGCCTGCTATCAACGATGCGAAGCAAATGACTCGCAAGGACGACCATTTCCTGTGCCTCCGTGGCGTCATTGATTGCAACCGTGCGGTGGGAATGAGGATTCTTGTAGGAACCTATTGCTCCCGCAAATAGATGCGCCAAAGCCTCACGCTCTGCCTCCGGCTGCTGCAGGTCTGAAAGAGGCCCCGACGCCTTATCGAATGCTTTGCGCATCAACGTCGTTCCGACCTCCGTGTCGGGAAACTTTCCGGCTTCTCGCACAGCAACCTCCACAGCCCGAAAAGACTTAAACACAGCTGTTTCCAAATCTCCGCGAACAATATCAAGCCACACTTCATCGGCTATTGCTGGATGGAGTAACGCCTTGGGGAATGCAAGACTGCGCGCGTAAGTCTTAAAGGTGTCGTCGGCCAGTATTTTTCGAGCACGCCTACTCAGCAGCATCCAGCCATTGTTTCCGTTCATTCCTGGCTCCGGGACGAGAAGGCCCTGAACCGACAACCAATTCCACGCCTCCGCAAGCGCCAACTCAGCATCGTTCTTCCGGTTTTGGGGATAGCCGTCCGGAGCGCCTGGAGTGCCGTGAATATCTGAGGCAATGGACTGTAGATGAACGAGTCCGCTGTGCCCCCTACGCGCATGGGCTAACCGTAGAACGACCTCGGCAAGCTCTTCCGGTGCGAGTGCCACGAGCACGTCTACGTCGGGAATTACAGAGGTCAGAGTGGCCATGATGTGAGGGAGTAGAGATTTGACGCCGAACAGTTATTAGACGGACACATGCGTCCGCATAACAATAAACAACGGGTGAAAGAATACAGGTTGTTTTTCATTTAGCTTCGGGTGGTTAGAAAAGTTCGGTCCGAATAATCATAGGCAGCAAAGGCGGACGGAGCTTAGAACGTAGTTCATTGCATGGCAATATGCCAAATGGCCTATATCGGCCATATCGGTCATATCGGTCATATCGGTCATATCGGTCATATCGGTCATATCGGTCATATCGGTCATATCGGTCATATCGGTCAACTGATCGTCACCCGATGCAGACTTTGATCTGCCAAGGGCGGTTCAAAATCAAACGGCTTGGCTAGGTAATCCGATACGGATTTCAATCCGCGTTTGGCTTGTACCAGTTCCGGCCACGGCTCTGCCCACACTTCGGGATAGGTGCATTCGCTCGGATATTGAATCGGGTAGGCGAGCGTTTCGCGTCCGGGCGCAAATTCGCAATGGATTCCCGGTTTGCTGTTGCCGCGAGCATCGCAGCGATACCAGCCATAACCCTCCAGCCAGACGGCGATGAAGCCGTGCAGACAATACGGCGGACTGGGGCCATCGAAGGTCAGGCGTTGATAGCAGAATCCGGCGGGGATCTTATTGGCGCGCAACAGCGCCACCAGCAGGTGGCTCTTTGCCGTGCAAAACCCGGTTCCGACGGCCAGCACATCGGAGGCGATGTAAGGCGTTTCCTCGCGCTTGAAGTCGATGCAGTGCTGGATGTTGTCGCGCACCCATTCGAAGCAATCTTTCGCGGTGGTCTCGCAAGAACCGGACAGCAGCCTGGAGGCTAGCTTAGCAATGGTCGGATGATGGTAATCGACAACGTCGCAGGCGGAGAGGAATGGTGTTGTGTTCATGTTTGTGTCGTTGCGCTTATTGCTGGGAGCGGGCGGCAAACAGGAACGCGAGACCCAGCGGAATTTCAACCAGTGTCGCAGCCAAGATCCCCAGCCCGACATGTCCCGTTGCCAATTCGAAGAAACCGAGTGCGGCGAGGGCGAGGCAGCCGAAAGAAAAGCCGGTGGACATGGCGGTGCGTGCGGCGGATGGTTGCGCCGTGCGCGCGTAGAAGAACATGAAGCCGACCCCGAGGAACAGCATGCCATTGCGCCGGCTGACGATGCTCGCGGAAGGCGTGAGGTCCACTCCCCATATGGACAGCAGGAGGTCGGGCGCGAATATCCAGATGGCGGCAAGCAGGAAGCAGCCGAAGGCGGTGAGGGTGGCGAGCGTTCTGAAGTTCATGGGTTGGTCCGTTTGGTTAATTGTTCAAAGTCGGTTGCAGCTTCTTTTGCCAGAACATCGCTT
Organism: uncultured beta proteobacterium; assembly: GCA_963715005.1. Classification (GTDB taxonomy): domain Bacteria; phylum Pseudomonadota; class Gammaproteobacteria; order Burkholderiales; family Gallionellaceae; genus Sideroxyarcus. The sequence goes on from CAVQQO010000002.1 coordinate 78,022, forward strand.
TGCCCATTTTCGGGTCGAGCTCGTATCCCGCAAAACCGCTGGCCTTGTATGCCGCTTGCGCCACGGCATTGCCTTCCAGCACTTCCAGCGTGAGCTTGCAACACCCAAGACGGGTGGCGATCTCTTCCGCCTTGGCGAGCAACCGCTTGGAGAGGCCGCGTCCCCGGTATTGTCTGGCGACGACGAGATCGTGCACGTTCAGCAGCGGCTTGCAGGCGAAGGTGGAAAATCCCTCAAAGCAGATCGCCATGCCGGCGGGCGCGCCAGCTATCCAGGCGAGTACGACATGCGCTGTCGGTCGCTTGCGCAACTCGGCAACGAGATTGCTTTTGACCATGTCCGGCAATTCCGTGCCGCCACCCATGTCGTCTTTGGCGTACTCATTCAAGAGATGCACGATGGCCGATGCATGGGAGGGTAAAGATAGATCAGCGATCAGGATTTTTTCCATAGTATTTTGAGATTGTGTGTCAGAGACTGATGCTGCCATTCATCTCGATCAGCGCGCAAGTTATCCCCATACGCCTTCCGCCACATCGATCACGCTTCCGCCGACAAACACCTCGATGCCGTTGTCGGTTGCGTTCGCGCGCAAGGCCAAGGTGGAAGGGCGTCCCATCTCGTAGCCTTGTCCTGCCAGTATGTCGATATTCGATGAGCCGAGCACTTTGTGGCGCACGAGATAGGCGGCAAGACAGCCGTTGGCGCTGCCTGTCGCGGCATCTTCGGCGATGCCATAGTGGTCGGCAAACGCGCGCACGCTCAGGCGTTGATTCGGTTCGTAGGCCTCAAGGCTGAACACCAGGATGAGCTTGGCCCATGCGTCACTTACCAGGGCGAAATAGGCATGCTTGTCGATCTTCGCGCGCTTGAGTGCATCCAGATTCTTGAGCGGTACCAGCAGCGTCGGGAAGCCGGTCGAGACTTCCTCGATCGGAAAGCGCTGGTCGATGTCGGATGCCGCGATACCCAGTACCCGCGCGAGCGTGTCGGCGTCGAGCTGCTTGCCGAACTGGGGCGGCATCTGTTTCATCCACAGGGTGGCCGTTTCGGAGAACGTGACGGGGATCTTGCCGACACGCAGATTCAGCGCGACCTCGTTCGCGTCGGTCAGGCGCAGTTTGTTGCGGATGATATGCGCGGTGCCGAGGGTCGGGTGTCCGGCGAATTCCACCTCGGCGTTCGGCGTGAAGATGCGCACGTCGTAGCCGCCGTCGCGCGGCTGGCGCGAGGTGATGAAAGTCGTTTCGGAGAAGTTGATCTCCCTTGCGATCTGTTGCATCTCTTGCTCGGACAAAGACTTCACAGTCGATGAAAGTGGCGAGCTGGTTGCCGCCATAGCGTTGGCTGGTGAATACGTCGGTGATGAAGAATCTCGGCTTGCCCATGCTTGTCGTTTCTTTCGTTGCCGCCTGATGATGCCATTCTGCGGGTTGGGGGAAAAATCTTCAATTCAAGTCTTCAGGCGGCGCGTTAAGTGCGCAAGGGGGCGGGTGTCGCTTGCCGGAATATCCGCACCTGCAGAGCGGATAAGTGCTTATTGCGCCTATCTGGGCAAGCGAATGCTGAGTACAATCTGCGACAGGTGTCCAGTATCCGGAGATGTCTGCGATAGATCGCTATTCGGTAAATACAAATGCCACTGACAACCAAGACCGCCAGCAAGCCTGTCCGTGCCCAATGGGTGTGGCTGGTTCTTGCCTTGCTCCTCGTGGGCGGCGCGATCGCTATCAATCTCTACATCGAGCACGGCCGTACGGCGGTGCGCGAGCAAGACCGTCTTTCGATCCAGGCGCGTGTGATCACCGAAAACACGGAGCACCAGCTGGCGAGCGTCAACCTCGCGCTGGAGAGCGTGCGTAACGAGCTGGCTTACTGGAAAGGAGCCGCGGGACGGAAGGAAGGAATCCGCCATCTCAAGGCGATCACCAGTGCCATGACGGGCATACGCACCGTGAACGTCATGGATGCCAAAGGGAAGGTGATAGCCTCGAACCGTGCCGAACTGATCGACAGGGACCTCAGTTACCGAGAATATTTCCAGACGATCAGACAGCATCCCGATGCTGACACGCTTTTCATTTCGCCTCCATTCGAATCCGTACTCGGTGCGTATGCCATCAACATCGCACGTATGATCCCCGGCCCGCACGGCGAATTTGCCGGGATCATCTCGGCGACGCTGGACCCGGAGTACTTCAAGACCTTGATGCTGTCCGTGCAATATGCGCCGGATATGTGGGTCTCAGTGGCGCACGGTGACGGCATACTGTTCCTGATGATGCCCGCGCGAGGGAACGTGCAGGGGATGAACATCGCGCAGCCCGGCTCGTTCTTCACGCGGCACCGGGACAGCGGCAAGGTGGCGGAGGTGCTCACGGGGACGGTGTACGCCACCAAGGAGGTGCGCATGATGGCGCTGCACACCATCCATCCGGCTTCGCTCAAGATGGACAAACCACTGGTGGTGGCCGTCAGTCGCGATCTCGATGCGGTGTTCCAGCCTTGGCAAAACAATGCACTGGTGCAAACCGTTCTTTTCGGGCTGATTGCGCTGATTTCCGTCGCGGGGCTGCTTATCTACCAGCGCCGTCAGCTGAGGCTCGAACAACAGGCTGCTGAGGCACGTGTCCTGGCGGACCGCTTCAGTCTGGCGCTGGATCATATCCCCACATATATCTACATGAAGGATCAGCAACGGCGCTATGTCTACGCCAACCGGGCGACTCTGGAGTTGTTCAAGTGCTCGGAAGAAGAGCTCCGGGGCAGTGTCGACTCACGCTTCTTCCCGCCGGAGACGGTCGCCCGCCTGCATGAGATCGATACGCGCATACTCGAACAGGGCGAGGATACTGCCGAGAGAGTCATCGCGCAGGAGGCGGACGGCAGCCGGCGCGTCTATTGGGAGATCAAGACGCCGATCTACGAGGACGAAACCAAAACCAGGATCCTGGGACTGTGCGGCATCTCCACCGACATCACCGAGCGCGAAATGCTGAAGGAGAAACTCGAACTGCAAGCCCAGCAGGATTATCTGACCGGTCTTTCCAACCGCCGTCATTTCATGGATCAGGGGCAGGTGGAACTGGATCGTGCGCGGCGTTACGGCACTCCGCTTTCATTGCTCATGCTCGACATCGACCGCTTCAAAGACATCAACGACAACCATGGGCACAAGGCGGGGGACACCGTTCTGCAGCGGTTGAGCAATGTCATGCGCGAAACACTGCGCACGGTCGATATCATCGGACGCATGGGCGGCGAGGAGTTCGCCATTCTGTTGCCGGAAACCAATCTCGAAAAGGCTGCCGAGGTCGCGGAACGGTTGCGCGACAAAGTCGCACATGCCGACGTGGTGCTGGAGGAAGGCATGCCGCTGCATTTCACCGTCTCGATCGGCGTTGCCACGCTGCAGGAAAAAGAGAGCAACCTCGATATGCTGCTCCATCTGTCGGACACCGCGCTGTACCAGGCCAAAGAGAGCGGACGCAACAAAGTGTGCATCGCCTAGTTCGTCATCCGGCGGTCACGGCTGCATCATCTTGCGCAACTCGGAGGCATCGAAGACCAACCGGATCTCGCTGATCTTGCCGTTCTTTACGGTGAAGAACTCGGCGGTGCGGATAGCCCCGGCCGGGCCGTCGGTGTCGCAGTCGTAGAGCAGCGCTGCACGATCCTGCTCGAATATTCCCTGCAGCAATGTCACGCGGTGCAGCATGCCTTCGAATCTTGTCAGGGCAGAAACGAAATCGTCGGCGTTGTCGAAGGAGTCGATGCTGCCCTTGAAGTCCAGGTCGTCGGCGAGACAGGCGCGTGCCGTGGTGAAGTCGCCGCTGATCCATGCATCGTGATAGGTCTCGATCAATTGGCGCGTGCTCATGTTCGGTCTCCTTTCCTGAATATAAGGACGACTGGCAACCGGGCAGTTCGACTATTGCATCGAATGCAGGCCGAACATATTGCCTTCGGTGTCATAGGCCAGGGCGATGAAGCCATACTCGCCGATGGCCATTTTGGGCTTGTGGATGCGGCCGCCAGAGGTGATGACGCGCCCCGCTTCAACGGCGCAATCGTTGCAGATGAAGTAGATGATCGTGCTATTGCCACCCGAGGGGACACCTTCCATCTTGACCAGGGAACCACCGGCGCCGAAGCGGTCCACCTCCATCGGGAAGCTCCACATTTCCACTTCCGTGTTGTCGATCTTCTCCAGCTTGAGCTGCAAGACCGATTCGTAGAATTTCCTGGCCCGGGCCATATCCTGCACATAGATCTCGAACCAGTTGACGGGATTGTGTTTCATGGCATGCCTCCATAAAAAGTTATCAACGTGTTACTGATTTGCAGGTGTTGCTGCAACCGAACTTAAAACGGTACCTCCAGCGCCTCGCACAGGAATCTCATGAGGGGCGCTGCCTCGGCAAAACGTTTTCCGGCCAGTTTGACCAGCCCCGTCCCTGTTGCCTCGCTGCTGGACAACGGCGCGATGGCGACGAAATCCTTGCGCTTGATGTCTTCTATCGCCGGGTGATCGGCAGCGTAGCCGCGCGGAGGGCGGGTCAGGCCGTCGCCCCACAGCTCCCATTGCGCGACGAACTTTTTATCGTCGCGCGCGGCAAACCATTTCTCGGGCTTTTGCACGATGCGGTCGCGTATCTTGCCCAGCACATCCGCTTCCGGATGCCAGCAGCCGGCGGCAAAGAAACACTCGTCCGTGGCGATGTGCACATAGAAGCCGGGGGCGTGGATGTCCTTGCCCAACGCGTGGCGGAACTGGATGCCGACGTTGGTTTTGTACGGGGTCTTGTCGCGCGAGAAACGCGTATCGCGATACACGCGCATCAGCGAGCCGCCCATTTTGCGCGGTTCGGCACGAAAGTTAGGCGCAAAGGTCTTGAGCGCCGGTTCCATCGCCTCGATGAAGTCCAGTGCCGGTTCCCGCACCAGAGCTTCGTAGCGCGGTTTGTTGGCCTCGAACCAGGTCTTGTTGTTATTGGCGGCCAGTTCGTCGAGGAAATCGAAAGTCGCTTTGGTGAACATGATCTGCATTCTCCAGTCAGTTGTGCGTGTTCTGTTTTGCGGCCAGCAGCCGCTTGCCTTGTTCGGTGAACTTCCACCATGGGATGGATTCGCCATTATCCAGAAAATGCCGTGCCGCCATCAAAGTGTAGAGCACGCAGGGATCGTGGCGCCGTCCCATGCTTCCGACAACGACCGATAGGTCGCAAGCGGATCGCGCGTCGCGAGTTGCTGCGGGGTGAGGATGCCAAGTGCACGCAGGTCGGAGGCGATCGCTCTGCCGATGTTCGGTATGTCTTCCAGCTTGGCCGCGTTCACTTTGTCGCGCGTCCGCATGAGTCATTCCTGCCGATAGGCGCGCTGCAAAGCTGCGAGGTCGATCTTCTTCATCTGCAGCATCGCCTGCCACACCCGTCCTGCTTTGATCGGGTCGGGGTCGCGCAACAATTTGTCCATGGCGCCCGGCACGACTTGCCAGGATATGCCGAACTTGTCTTTCAGCCAGCCGCACTGTACTTCAGTTCCTCCGGCGGTGAGCTTGCTCCACAGGTCATCGACTTCCTCCTGCGTTTCGCAATCGACGACGAAGGAGATCGCCTCGTTGAATTTGAAGATGGGGCCGCCGTTGAGGGCCGTGAATATCTGGCCGTCGAGTTCGAAGGTGACGGTCATCACCGAGCCGTTCGGCCTGCCCGAGACTTCAGCACTTTCCGAACCGTAACGGTCGATCCTCACGATCCTCGAATTCTTGAAAATCGAAACATAATAGTTCGCGGCCTCTTCGGCCTGGTTGTCGAACCACAGGAATGGAGTGATCTTTTGCATGATATTTCTCCTCGATGGCTGCTTTGAAAATCACGGAGCTTATTTTTCAGCGAGCCGTCCTCAGCTGTGCCAGGCCCGCTTCAAAATCCTTGCCGACCATCTGGTCCATGTCCATGAACAGTCCCATGATTTTTGCGATATAGGCTTGCCTGCCGTCCATGGCCCAAGTGACGGTGGTGGAGTCGCCATGCGGCTCCAGCGTGAATGTGACATGGTTGTGCCCTTCGAACGGCTTGATCATGTGCAGATGAAGATCGATCTGTGAAGGAGGGGAGGATTCGGTGATCTCGATGCTGCCCTGACCGACTTCGCGATTGCCATCCCATGCATATGCAGCCCCTTTGCCGCTGGCGCTCCCGCTGAACATCTTTTTCATCGCGGGATCCTTGTTGTAAGGCGTCCATGCATCCCACTGGTGAAAATCGTTGATGAGCTGAAAGATCTTTTCCGGCGGTGCCTTGATGCTGGTCGAACGCTGGACGTGGAAGGTATCCGGTTTGATCGCGGCATAGGTGAGGACCACAGCGAACAATACGATGACAAGAATGACGATGGTCTGGAACATGATCGATCTCCTTCATTTGATAGCCCCTCTCCTGAATCGCGTAACGGCACTGCAGGTCGTCTGTGACCTATTGGTTGATGGCGACCTTGATCGGAGCTGGCGTTTATTCACAGAATTTCAAAATACGGGTTCCACACGACCTCCCACAGATGCTGGTCCGGGTCCTGGAAGTATCCGGAGTAGCCACCCCAGAGTGCAGGCTTAGCTGCTTTAACGATCGTGCCGCCGGCCTTGCTTGCCTGTTCCATGACCAAATCTACTTCCTGCTTCGAAGCCACATTGTGGCCGATGGTGAATTCGGTGGCACTCGTTTGACCCGGCGCGATGTCCGTATCGTGCGCGATACTGGCACGCGGCCAGATGGCCAGTTTCAAGCCGGAGTTCAAATCAAAGAAAGCGACGGCTCCGAACCCGACCTCTGTGCTGAAGATGCCATGTATTGGCAAGCCCAGGCCGTCCCGGTAAAACGCGAGTGATCGTTCCAGGTCGTCGACGCCAAGGGTGATTACGGTGATGTGCGGTTTCATATGCGCTCTCCCTGGGGCTGGCCCATTGGTTGGAGGCACTCGCTTATATCCGGAACGGTTCCCGGACGGGGCTATGTGCTTATCCGGGGCCGTGTTCCTGCAGTTTCTTTGCTTACGGCTGTCGCCGGTTAGATCAAATCGATTTGTTCAAAGGATCGATTTGAGATTGGCATACATCGGGATACCCCCAAAGTGCATCGCTGTGCCGGACTTTATAGCGGCAAGCCGTGACAATGGGAATACGGGGTTTTTCGTAGTTTGCGCTACTGCTTATGGCGCAGGAGCGCCCGATCTGCACTGGGGCGACCATTCCCGCGTTGGCCTGCGTCCCTGTTGTGGCCTGATCCGCACGGACAATCCACCGGACGAGTTAGACAATCACGGGGGGGAGCCACTAAACTGAGGCACCTTTTTCGCAGACCGCAAACGATAAGCACCATGCGCTTCCAGTTCCCCAAACGCCATGCCGGCCACGCCGCCCAGAACACCGAAGCCGAGAACAACTGCCTCGCCGTCACCGCCTGCGGCGACGACAAGGCCGGCCTGATCGAGTACCTCTCCGGCAGGATCGCCGACAGCGGCTGCAACATCGAAGAGAGCCGCATGAGCGTGTTGGGCGGCAAGCTCGCCTTCATCATGCTGGTGTCCGGCCCGTGGCACGCGTTGTCGCGGCTGGAGACGCAGTTGCCGGCGCTGGGCGAGCAGCTCGGCCTCGCCATCGTGCACGAGCGCACCACGCGCAAGGAACAGACGCGGCAGGCCATCCCCTACAACGTCGAGCTGGTCACGATGGACCAGCCCGGCATCGTGCACAAGCTGTCGGCCTTCTTCGCGCGCAACGGCATCAGTATCGAAGAGTTGCAGACCAGCAGTTATGTGGCGACGCAGACCGGCACGCCGATGATCTCGCTGGTGATGACCGTCGGCATCCCCTCCAATGTGCACATCGCCACACTGCGCGGCGATTTCCTCGACTACTGCGATGACCTCAACCTGGACGCCACCTTTGAGCCGGTGCGCGGGTAGGCTTGTCAATGAGCAACGTCGTCAAACTCGATACCGCCCGCCGCGACAAGCGCCAGAGCAAGGCCGACGGCCTCACGCTGTGCCGCTCCGGCCATCACAAGTGGCAGGTCGAGACCGGGCAACGCTTCGATGTGAAGCAGGGCAGGCTGGTGACTAGCGAGTGTTGTGTGCGTTGCGGGGAACGGCGCACCAAGCTGACGTGAGTGTTGATGTAGAACTGGGGGGCAGGAAATTGAATCGTGAAAGCGTTGTTCGCCCCTTATCTATTCATTCCGAGGATTGAAGATGTTGAAGCTTTTCTCTGAAAAATATTGTGGATTTATTCTGGCGATGTTGTTACTGATGCCAACGTTGGCATTTGGCATGAGCGCGGAAGAAGCAATTTTGAATAAATACTTTTTGGCGCTAGCGTATGGAAACGTGGACGAGCTAGATGCCGTGTTAGCACCGGACTTTGAATATCTGTATTTCAAAGACGGCAAGCAAAAGAGATTGTCTAGAGAGCAGGAGATGAAAGGCGTAACTAGGCTCTTTCTTGGCAGCATTGGATATCTCGATCTGCTACAGCGGGATCAGTTGAACCCAAAACGCTTCCACGTCATAACTGACATCGATTTTCGAGGTATGGTGAGCCCACCCGTCCGGCATCCCGCGGGTTCGATTTTCTGGGGAAGCCGTTTTGTGCTTGATGAGAGGCTTTCTGTAACGATCAAGAAAGGCCGGATTTTCAGAATAGTTGAAGCCGAGTCTAAAGGGAGAAACAGACTCTCATTTGGATATCTGAAGCAAATTTGTTCGGGCGATGCCGAGTGGTCTGGCAAGGAGGACAGGAGTGAGCTGCGCAGCAAGGCCGATAACCTATTGCTCATGACGAGAAGGTTGGACGTGGAGCCGGACTCTGTCACTGAAATCTACTATTGGCCGGACAAGCGGGTCGTTGAAGGATTTGAATATTCCAAGCTTGTACGCTTGTCGGATGAGCCATCTGAGATAGCGGCCATCAAGTCGTACTTGCTTGCCCTTTGGAAAGAGGACTTTGAGCGTCTTGATTCGTTGCTGGCACCTGATTTTGAGTTTCACTATCCGCATGCGGGGAAACTGGTGAAGTTATCTCGAGAAGACGAGTTGGCGGGTTTAAGGCAGTTGTTTCTTAAGGACGTGAATAACAACTTTGTTGCTCCGGCGGAATTGTTGGTGCAAAACAAAAAAGATCAAAAAGAATTTCACGTGGGCTTCTACGTGTTTTTCGACGCCATGCCGAAAATAAGGCTGGCCTGCAAATCGTTTTGTGACGGCGAGGCGAGAATAGATGAGATATGGCGTATTACGTTAAGCAACGATCGAATCAGCAGAATCCTTGTGGTCAAGGAAAATGAAAGAAAGTCAGATTGGTCTTGGGGTAGCCTAAAAACTGTCCATCTGAAAGAAAGTAGAGCCGAACACCATTAATTAAGACTTGAAATCAGTCATGCCGGGCCGACTGTTAGACTTTCCTTGGCTAAGTCTTTAGACTTGCGCCCTTTCGCAACGCAGCCTCAAGGTTTTCCCTCATGAATCAGGAAGTAAGCACCCCTAACAGCGCCGCCCCGAGCGCGCTCATCGCCAAGGAAGTGGCGCGCCGCCGCACCTTCGGCATCATCTCGCACCCGGATGCGGGCAAGACCACGCTCACGGAGAAGCTGCTGCTGTTCTCCGGCGCGATCCAGATGGCGGGGGCGGTGAAAGCGCGCAAGAGCGGTCGCCACGCGACTTCCGACTTCCTCGAGATCGAAAAGCAGCGCGGCATCTCGGTGGCTTCGTCGGTGATGCAGTTCGAGTACCGCGACCACGTGGTGAACCTGCTCGACACGCCGGGCCACCAGGATTTCTCCGAAGATACCTACCGCGTGCTCACTGCCGTGGACTCCGCGCTGATGGTGATCGACGCGGCCAAGGGCGTGGAAGCGCAGACCATCAAGCTGCTGGACGTGTGCCGCATGCGCAACACGCCGATCGTCACCTTCATGAACAAGATGGACCGCGAGGTGCGCGATCCGCTGGAGCTGCTGGACGAGGTGGAGTCGGTGCTGAAGATCCAGTGCGCGCCGGTGACCTGGCCGATCGGCATGGGCAAGACCTTCCGCGGCGTGTACCACCTGCTGAACGACGAGATCCTGCTGTTCACGCCGGGCGAGGAACGTGCCGACGGCGAGGTCGAGGTCATCAAGGGCATCGACAATCCCGAACTGGCCCGCCGCTTCCCGCTGGAGATCGAACAGTTGAAGATGGAAGTGGAGCTGGTGCACGGTGCATCGCATCCCTTCGATTTGCAGCGCTTCCTCGACGGCAAACAGACGCCGGTGTTCTTCGGCTCCGCCATCAACAACTTCGGTGTGCGCGAGATCCTGAACGCGCTGCTGGAGTGGGCGCCCGCGCCGCGCGACCGTGACGCCAGCCTGCGTGCGGTGAGTCCGACCGAGCAGAAATTCTCCGGCTTCGTGTTCAAGATCCAGGCCAACATGGACCCCAACCACCGCGACCGCATCGCGTTCCTGCGCGTGTGTTCCGGCCACTTCGAGCGCGGCATGAAGATGAAGCACCTGCGCATCGGCAAGGAGATTCGCGTGTCCAGCGTGGTGACCTTCATGGCCTCGTCGCGCGAGCAGGTGGAGGAGGCCTACGCCGGCGACATCATCGGCCTGCCCAACCACGGCAACATGCAGATCGGCGACAGCTTCTCCGAAGGCGAGATGCTGCAGTTCACCGGCATTCCGTATTTCGCGCCGGACCACTTCCAGACCGTGCGCATCCGTAACCCGATGAAGGTGAAGCAGCTGCAAAAGGGCTTGCAGCAGCTGGGCGAAGAGGGCGCGGTGCAGGTGTTCAAGCCGGTTGACGGCGGCGACCTCATTCTAGGCGCGGTCGGCATGCTGCAGTTCGACGTGGTGGCGAGCCGCTTAGGGGGCGAATACGGTGTGGATGCGATGTTCGAAGGCAGCGCAGTGAGCACTGCGCGCTGGGTCACCTGCGACGACGCGAAAGTGTTCGCCGACTTCCAGAAGGCGTTGTCGCACAACCTCGCCATCGACGCGGCGGGCAATCTGGCCTACCTCGCACCGAACAGGGTGAACCTCAACCTGACGCAGGAGCGCTGGCCCAAGGTCGTGTTCCATACCACGCGCGAACACGCGGTCAAATTGTGATGCAGCAACTTGAATTCCAGTTGCGCGGCGAATTCATCGAGCTGTGCAACTTGCTCAAGCTCGCCGGCGTATGCGACAGCGGCGGCGCGGGCAAGGCGCTGGTGGCGGAGGGTGTGGTCTCCGTCGATGGGCAAGTGGAGCTGCGCAAGACGGCCAAGATACACGCGGGGCAGTTGGTGACCGTTGGCGACGTGCAGATCCGGGTGTCGGCGTAATCCATGCTGTACATCGCCCACAACGTCATCATCCCCGAGCGCGAGATCGAGCTGACCGCCGTGCGCGCGCAGGGCGCGGGCGGGCAGAACGTGAACAAGGTGTCCAGTGCGGTGCATCTGCGTTTCGACATCAATGCTTCATCGCTGCCGCAGGAGTTCAAGGAGCGTCTGCTGCAACTTAACGACCAGCGCATCACCAAGGACGGCGTGGTCATCATCAAGGCGCAGGAATATCGCAATCAGGAACAGAATCGCAACGAGGCGTTGCGCCGTCTGAAAGCGATGCTGCTGTCGGTGGCGGTGAAACCCAAACCGCGCGTTGCCACCAAGCCGTCGCGCAGTGCGCAAAAGAAACGCGTGGAAAGCAAAGTCAGGCGCGGGGCGACGAAGTCGTTGCGCGGTCGAGTGACGGAATAGGTCGGCAATAGCCGATAAGGAAAACATGGCGATCAAGGCAACCATCTTCAAAGCCAATCTGCAGATCGCGGATATGGAACGGCACTACTACCAGGACCATGCGCTTACCCTGGCGCGGCATCCCTCTGAAACGGACGAACGCATGATGGTGCGTCTGCTGGCGTTCGCCCTGCACGCGCACGAGTACCTGGAGTTCGGGCAGGGCATGACAAATGATGACGAGGCGGATCTGTGGCGGAAGGATCTTACCGGTGCCATCGAGTTGTGGATCGACGTGGGCATCCCCGACGAGAAGCTGATCCGCAAGGCCTGCGGCCGTTCCGATCAAGTCATCGTTTACAGCTATGGCGGGCGCGTGGCCGAGATGTGGTTCGCGCAGAACAGTGCACAGTTCGAGCGCCAGAAGAACCTCAGCATCATCAACTTGCCGGTGGCCAGCACGCAGGAGTTGGCCAAACTGGCGCAACGCACCATGACTTTGCAATGCACCATTCAGGACGGCCAGGTGTGGATCAGCGACGGCAACAGCAGCGTGCAGGTGGAGCGGGTGGTGTTGAAACAAGCGGCAAGGTGAGGTCTTGCCGGACGGCGTGAGCCATTCGCCCGTCAGGCGTCATTTCAGTCCCGCGTTATCGGCAGGGGCGACTCTGGTTGTAATGCTTGAGCAGAAATCTACACCTTGCCGTACAGATAATTTTTCCGTTTTGGCTCCGGGAAGCGCTCGATCGCGTAGCGCAGCATGGTGCGCGGCATAGTGCGGTAATGTATTTTCAGGAAGTCCTCTTCGATGGCAAGGTCGCGCTTGCCCACTTCGCGCAGCATCCAGCCCACTGCCTTGTGCATCAGGTCATGCTCGTCATGCAGCAGGATTTTTGCGATGCGCAGTGTGTCGTCGAAGTCGTCCAGGCGGATGAACCAGGCGGTGGCGATGATGGCGATGCGCCGTTCCCACAGCGAAGGAGAGTGCGCCAACTCGTGCAACACCTTGCGCGGACGTTGTTGCAAGTGGCGACCGACGATGTGCGGCGCGCTGACATCGACCAGGTCCCAGTTGTTGATGCGCTGGGTATTGCCGAGGTAAAGGTCGTAAGCAGCTTGCTGCCCCGTTGCGTCCGCTGCCTGGTAGCGCTGCATCAGTAGCAACAAAGCGAACATTCTCTCTTCATGGTAATGCGAAGCCAGCAGTGCGGCGATAGTGGTCAGATCCACATCGCTGTGCTGTTTTGCCAGCGCGCGCAACTGCGGCATCTTGATGCCGAGGAACATATCGCCTGCGCCATATTGCCCGGGGCCGGTCTTGAAGAAACGCTGCAAATTGGCTGCGTTCTCGGCCGAGGCGAGGGTGCGCAGTTGTTTGCCGATCGCGGTTGCCGAAGTGGTCATGGATCAGCGACGGCGGCCGCGAGTGCCGCTACTGCCACCCATCAACGAACCCAGCACGCCGCGCACCAGCTGACGCCCGAGCTCTGCGCCGACAGTGCGCACCACGCTCTTCACCAATGCCTCGCCTGCGCCTTGGCGGCGCGAGTTGCCGCTGCCCAACAGGCCGCCGAGCAAGCCGCCCATTGCGCCACCGCCGGCTTCCGCGGCGGGCGCTGATTTTTCTTCGGTAGCCTGTTTCTCTGCGGCACGGCCTTTGATGATCTCATAGGCCGATTCGCGGTCGATGGACTGCTCGTAATGTCCGGCTAGCAGCGAGGACTGGATGATGGCTTTGCGTTTCGCGTCGGTGATCGGGCCGATCTGCGCCTGTGGCGGCACGATGAAGGCGCGCTCGACGATAGTGGGGCGGCCCTTCTCGTCCAGCAGCGAGACCAGCGCTTCGCCCACGCCGAGTTCGGTGATGGCTGCCTGTTCGTCGAGGTCAGGATTGTCGCGCATGGTCTCGGCGGCGGCGCGCACCGCCTTCTGGTCGCGCACCGAGAAGGCGCGCAGCGCATGCTGCACGCGGTTGCCGAGTTGGCCGAGGATCTTGTCTGGCACGTCCGCCGGATTCTGCGTGACGAAATATACGCCCACTCCCTTGGAGCGGATCAGGCGCACCACTTGCTCGACCTTGTCGATGAGCGCGGCGGGCGCATCGTTGAACAGCAGGTGCGCCTCGTCGAAGAAGAACACCAGCTTGGGTTTGTCGAGGTCGCCCGCTTCCGGCAAGTTTTCGTACAGCTCGGACAGCAGCCACAGCAGCAGGGTCGAATACACCTTGGGCGCCTGCATCAGCTTGTCGGCGGCGAGGATGTTGACCATGCCGGCGCCCTTGCTGTCGGTCTGCATCAGGTCGTCGATGTTGAGCATCGGCTCGCCGAAGAACTGCTCCGCACCCTGGCTGGAGAGTTCCAGCAGGCCGCGCTGGATGGCGCCGATGCTGGCAGTGGAGATGTTGCCGTATTCGGTGGTGAAATCCTTGGCGTTGTCGCCGACATGCTGCACCATGGCGCGCAGGTCCTTGAAGTCGAGCAGCAGCATGCCGTTGTCGTCGGCGATCTTGAACACCAGCGTGAGCACGCCCTGCTGCGTGTCGTTCAGGTTCAGCATGCGCCCCAGCAGCAGCGGCCCCATGTCGGACACGGTGGCGCGCACCGGATGGCCCTGCTTGCCTTCCACATCCCAGAACGTCACCGGGAAGGCGCGATGTTCGAACTCGTCCAGCTTCAATTGCTCGACGCGCGCCTGCACCTTGGCGTTGCCGCCGCCGGTCTTGGCGATGCCGGAAAGGTCGCCCTTGATGTCGGACATGAACACCGGCACGCCGATGCGGCTGAACGATTCCGCCAGCGATTGCAGCGTCACGGTCTTGCCGGTGCCGGTGGCGCCGGTGATGAGGCCGTGGCGGTTGGCCATCTGCGGCAGCAATACGAGTTCGTGTTTGTCGTTCTTGGCGATGAGTAGCGGTGCGGTCATTCTGGGTCCCCAGGTTGCAAATAACTGATGTGTGACAGGGTGGTGCGGAGATGTTCGCGCGTTGCGCTGCGGGTACAATCCTGTCCGCGCATTATCGCGGCAGACGCGCTCTGCCGCAATCGTGCCGCTTCCATATGTTGTCTTCAAGGGGACTTAATGCGAGCTGGCTGGATGTTGTTGTATCTGATTGCAAGTGTCTGGGGCGCTGCCGCTGAGGCGGCGGATTGGACGATCAACGGTGTGGTGCTGGAGAAGGGCACGCGACGCCCGTTGCAAGGCGTGATCGTTGCGGTGAAGGAGCAAGCGCTCTCCACCGTTTCCGATGTCCAGGGACGTTTTCAACTGTCCCTGCCCGCAGCGGGTGACTACAGGCTGATTGCGACGAACTCCGGTGTCGCCGCAGAACTCGCTGTGCAGCTTGTGGAGGGTGCAGCGCTGCCGTCGCCGACCTTTTACCTCCTGCCGCCGAAATCGTTATCGGAGGTGGTGGTGCTTGCCGAACGCAGCCCGGACCAGGTCAGCAAGAGCGCCATCAGCGGCAAGACCCTGCGCCATCTCGCCGGTTCCAGCGGCGACCCGCTGCGCGCATTGCAGACGCTGCCCGGCGTGGCCACGGTGAACGGCAGCAGTGCGCCGGCGGTGCGCGGCTCCGGCCCCGGCGACAACGCCTACTACGTCGATGGCTTGCGCGTGGGCAAGCTGTTCCACTACGGCAGCATCAGCGTGTTCAACGCCGACCTGATCGAGGATTTCAATCTGTATAGCGCGGCATTCGGCCCGCACTACGCGGATGTCACCGGTGCGGTGATCGACGTCGCGCTGCGCGAGCCGCGCAAGGATCGTCTGGGTGGCAAGGTCGACGTCAATCTGATGGGGGCGAATTTCCTGGTGGAGGGGCCGCGCACCGACGATCAGGCGTTCTACTTTGCGGCGCGGCGCAGTTATGTCGATCTGTTCGTCAAAAAGATCGAGCAAAAAGGCGTGACCGTTCAGGTGCCGAACTATTGGGACTATCAAGGTAAATATCTGTGGCAGGTGAACGATGCCAACCGGATCACCATGCACCTGCAAGGCGCGTCCGACGTCTTGAAGCTCAATGTCTCGCCCACCGCCGAAGCCGCCCAGACACAGCCGGTGCTGGCTGGCGATTCCGCCATGTCCGATGTGAGCTCGATGCAGGCCCTGGTGCTGGATACCCTCCTGTCCGGCGGGTCCTACAACACACTGTCGCTCGAGCACACCAATCATCGCTCATCCACCGTGCTCGGGATGGCAGGTACTTTGGGACTTACGCAAGACAATGCCATCCTGCATGAACAGGTGCGCATGGAGTTCGATGCGGGTCACGAGCTTTCGCTGGGAGCGGAGCTGACCAATAGCAAGATCAAGGTCGATGCGGATTTCAATAATGCGACATGCACCCAATTCAATCCCAACTGCGACCTGACTACGGCGACCCGCCGCCGGCTTTCCGAAAACATTTCGACGAATACGTTGGGCGTTTCCTTGCAAGACCGGAAACGCGTCTCTTCGCAACTCACGCTCATCGGCGGTCTGCGTCACAGCAAAGAGGATTACGCGCACAAGACCTACACCGAGCCGCGCATCGGCATGGAATGGGAGTGGAGCGAACAGACCATGTTCACCGCCGGGTGGGGACGACACAACCAGTATCCGACCGGGATGCAATGGGCTCGCGTGTTCGGCAATCCTGCGCTCGATCACATTCGAGCGGATCATCGTGTTCTCGGGGTGAAGCACAAGGTGGATGCGGACTGGAACTGGAAAGCAGAGACCTATTACAAGAAACTCAGCAACCTCGTGATCAGCGATCCATTGCTCAACTACATCAATGCGGCGAGCGGCAAGGCGTACGGCCTCGAGTTGCTGCTCAAGAAAGAGGAGACAGACAAACTCTCCGGCTGGTTCGTGCTCAATCTGGCCAAGTCGCAACGGCGCAACGATGTGACCGGGGAGGCTTTCCGCTTCCAGTATGACCAGCCCGTCAACACCACGCTGGTGGGAACATACAAACTTTCGGAGGCGTGGACGTTCGGCATGAAATGGAACTACCACTCCGGTACGCCGTACACGCCTATTCTGGGCACCAGCGGCACGTATCCGGATGGCCGCCCTGTCCCGCTGTATGCAGGAGTGAACACGGGCACGCTGCCGGTCTATCACCGCCTCGACCTGCGCGTGGACCGCAACTACGTGTTCGACCGCTGGAAGCTGAACACCTACTTCGAGCTGAACAACGTCTATCAGCGCAAGAACATCGTTGGTTACACCTACAATCCGACCTACACCTCGCGCGAACCGGTTTACGCTTTCGTGCTGCCGTTATCGTTCGGGGTGCAGGGGGAGTTTTAGGCGTGGGGGCGCGGCGACGCTCAAAGCGTGTCGCGTGCCATGCTCCACGCCATGCGGTGACTATGATTGCGCCTGCGGTAGTAGATATAGTTGCCGATGAACCTGCTGATCTTGTCTGCGCTTTCCTTCATCCTGCGGAAGGGACGCGGGCTGCTGAAAATGCTGTTCATGTTTATCTCCCGGCACGAAATTCAATTCGACTTGTTGGAGGGATATCTGGTTGACCCGTCGCGGGTCAGGTATGCAGGAGGCAATCTAACGCAGGGTTGCGGAAGGAAGAATAAGCAATAACTATTATTTCCCCCTGCTAAACACTGTAGTGATTCAGGTTGAAGCTATGGGTGAATAACCCGGGCTGAATATGGATATTGCATTGGGTTAAACCAGCAAACCAAGTGCTGGTTAGTGAAGTCACACACCCGCCTGTTCCGCCTGTACATCCGCGAAATAACTGCTGCGCACCATCGGTGCACAGGCGGCATGAGAGAACCCCATCGCTTTGGCCGCGTCTTCAAACATCTTGAATGTCGCAGGCTCCACATAGCGCAGCACCGGCAGATGGCCGTCGGACGGTTGCAGGTACTGGCCAAGCGTGAGCATCTCCACATCGTGGTCGCGCAGGTCGCGCATCACTTGCAGCACTTCCTCGTCGGTCTCGCCCAGCCCCAGCATCAGGCCGGACTTGGTCATCACCTGCGGGAAGCGCGCCTTGAATTCCTTGAGCAGCTTGAGCGAATGCGCATAGTCGGCGCCGGGGCGCGCCATGGGATACAAGCGCGGCACCGTTTCCAGATTATGGTTGAGCACGTCCGGCAATTCGCTGGCCATGGCATCCAGCGCGATGTCGAGACGGCCGCGGAAATCCGGCACCAGCGTTTCCAGCTTTGTTTCGGGCGCGGCAGCGCGGATGGCGCGCAGACAATCGGCGAAGTGTTGCGCGCCGCCGTCGCGCAGGTCGTCCCGGTCTACGCTGGTGATCACGACATAGCGCAACTTGAGCAGGCCGATGGAGTGTGCCAGGTTCTTCGGTTCGTCGGCATCGGGCGGCAGCGGCTTGCCGTGCGCCACATCGCAGAACGGGCAGCGGCGCGTGCACACGTCGCCCAGGATCATGAAGCTGGCGGTACCCTTGCCGAAGCATTCGCCGATGTTGGGGCAGGAGGCCTCCTCGCATACGGTATGCAGCTGGTGCTCGCGCAACATGCGCTTCACCTCGTTATAGCCCGCACCACTGCCGGATTTGACGCGTATCCATTGCGGTTTGCGCAGGCGTTCCTGCAGGGGCACGATCTTGATGGGGTTGCGCGCCGTTTTGGCCGCGCCGGTCTGTTTGTGGGGGTCGTTCATAGGTTGAATTGTAAAGCATCCTGAATACCCAAGCATAAAGGTATGGTATATTCTGCGCCTATGGTTATGCCATTTCCCCTTTACCAACAAAAATCAGGAGACCGTCATGGAACACCAATTGCCCGCTCTGCCTTACGCCAAGGATGCGCTCGTGCCGCACATGTCCGTCGAGACTTTCGACTACCACTATGTCGAAGCACCATCAGGCTTATGTCACCAACCTGAACAACCTGATCAAGGGCACCGAGTACGAGAACCTCGATCTCGAAGCCATCATCAAGAAGGCTCCCGCCGGCGGCATCTACAACAACTCCGCCCAGGTATGGAACCACACCTTCTTCTGGCACTGCATGAAGCCGAACGGCGGTGGAGCCCCGACTGGCGCGCTGGCCGACGCCATCAACAAGAAGTGGGGTATCGCTCGACGAATTCAAGAAGGCATTCCAGACTTCCGCCGTGGGCAATTTCGGTTCCGGCTGGACCTGGCTGGTGAAGAAGGCCGACGGCAGCGTGGACATCGTCAACATGGGCGCCGCCGGCACCCCGCTGACCACGGGCGACAAGGCGCTGCTGTGCGTGGACGTGTGGGAACACGCCTACTACATCGACTACCGCAACCTGCGTCCGAAGTTCGTTGAGACCTTCCTCAACAATCTGGTGAACTGGGATTTCGTGGCGAAGAACTTCGCCTGAGTTTCAGTCGCTGCACACAAAACCCGCAGGCGCCCCCTGCGGGTTTTCTTTTGTTAAACTGCCTGCATGAGACTCTTCCTTGTGCTCCTTAATGGCATACGCCGCTTCCTGCTGGCGTTCTACGACCTGCTTGCGCGGCGCTGGAAGAAAAGCTTCTATCTTTATCTCGCGGCCCTGTTCACGGTGTTCGCGCTCGCCGATGCTGCCTTCCTGCACCTGACGCAGGAGATGCGCCAGGGTTCGTTCGACCTGATGGTGAAATACCGCCTGTTCGCGCCCACGCCCGATCCCGATATCGTGATCATGGACATCAACGAGGCGAGCCTGGCGGCGATGGCGAAGGACTATGGCCGCTGGCCGTGGCCGCGCCAGGTGTTCGGCGAGTTCCTGGAACAGATCGAGAAGCAGCAGCCGCAGGCGGTGGTGTTCGACATCCTGTTCAGCGATGCCGATGTCTATAACCCGGACAGCGATGCCTATTTCAACAGCGCCATCGCGGCGACCCGCAACAGTTATTTCCCGATGTTGCGCCTCGATCCCAAAGACGACGGGTTGAGCGAGATCAGGCCGTCGATGATCCCCGGCGTGAGCGCACTGACGACCGATGCGAAGCCCGACGCGACGCTGGCGATGGTGCTGCCGCATTTCACGGCGGCGCTGGACAGCGGACGTCTCGGCCTGCACAACATCTCGCCCGACGCCGACGGCGTGGTGCGCCGCTACAAGCTGTTCCGCGACGAATACGGCTGGAAACTGGATTCGCTGCCCGCGCGCATCGCAGCCGGGCAGGGCTGGCCCAGCCGCTCCAGCGCAGGAGGTGCTGCTGAACTGGCGCGGCAAGCCGTTCTCTTACCGCTATGTCAGCTTCAGCGACGTGTATGCGGACATGCAGCGCCAAGCGAAGCAGCGTCCGCAGGACGAGTTCAAGGGCAAGATCGTGATCATCGGTTCGACTGCGCCCAGCCTGTTCGACATCAAGCCGACGCCGATGAGCAAGATGCACCAGGGGGTGGAGATTCTTGCCACCGCGATAGACGACATGAAACACGGCGACTTTCTGCGTTTCCCTGAGGCGCGCTTCGCCTACCTGCTGCTGACGCTGGTGCTGGTGTGGGTGACGTCATGGGCGTTCTATCGCAACGTGGGCAGGGACAAGATCGATCGACTGTTCGGCCTGTCGCAGTTCCTGCTGATCGGCATCTCCTATGCCAGCATCAATTTCACCGACACCTATATCAATCTGACCGGGCCGGTGGCGGTGGCCATCGCGTATTTCACCATCGCGCGTATCTATGCGACCGGCACCTACCGTGCCCTGGAGCAGAACATGGTGCGTGCATCGGCGGAGCGCGAGGGTGAACTGGATGCCGTGCTGTTGTTGATCCGGCTCGATGATTCGCGCAACGCCTATACCGATGTGCTGCTGGAGCGTATCCGCCTCGGTTTGGAGCGATCGGGCAGCGAGATCAAGAGCGTGGACGTGGTGAAGGGAGTGCAGAAGGGCGTGTGGGACCTGTTCGAATATACCTTCGCTGTGGCCTGGGTGACGACGGCCGGGGATGAGGCTGCATCCGCACGGATCGACGCGGACCGGGCGGCGGTGTTGGAGGCGTTGCCGGGATTGTTGCGCAAGAACCTGGCGCGCCCGGAGAATGTGGCGAGCTGGTTTGTCTGGCGCGGCCGGGTGGCCGGGGGCGCGCGGGCGCGTTCCAGTTGGCGCATATTGTTTGCGGAAGCGGTGTTGGAATGGGAAAAGGAGTCGCAGGCATGAAAAGATCGATCTTGGTATTTTCGTTGTGGATGCTGGGGCAAGCAGCATGGGCGGGCGAGGCGGGTTCGGTGCTGAAGGCAGACGTGATCCGTGCGCAGCCGTTCAGCGATGCAAAAGTTGCGGGCAAACTCGCGGCCGGGGACAAGCTCGATATCCTCGGCAAGGAGGGCGGCTGGTACAAGGTGAAGAGCGCGAAGGGAAACGGCTGGGTGCGCATGCTGAGCGTGCGCAAGGGAGATGCGCGGAAGGGCCCTGCGGCATCGGGTGTGCTGGCGTTGTCTGCCGGGCGTGCGGGAACCGGTTCCGTGGTGGCGACCACCGGTATACGCGGGCTGAACGAAGAGGAGTTGAAGTCGGCGCAGTTCAACGGGAAGGAGTTGCAGCTCGCGGAGTCTTACTCGGTCAAGAAAACGGATGCACAGAAGTTCGCGAAGCAGGGCAAGCTCGTCGCGCGCCCGTTCGACTATCTCCCTGCAGCGCAATAAAGGAGGCGACATGATGAAGCTCATAAAAATAGCCGCGGTGGCCGTTTGCTGCCTGTTCCCGGGCAGCGGCAGCGCTTTTGATCTCGGGAAATTGGGAGAAGCTGCCAAGGAGCTGCAGGCAGTCGATCCGAAACTGGCCGAGGCCGTGAAAGAACTCAAAGGTCCGGATGAGGCGGAAGAGATCGCCATCGGCAGACAGATCGCCGGCAATCTGCTGGGCGCCGCACCGCTGGTGAAGGATGCCAAGCTGCAGAGATACGTGAACCAGGTGGGAGAGTGGGTGGCGAGCCAGAGCGAGCGCCCCGATCTGCCGTGGCATTTTGGTGTCATCCAGTCCGATGACGTGAACGCCTTTGCCGCTCCTGGCGGATATATCTTCGTTACCCTTGGCTTGTACCGTTTGTTGCAGGACGAGGCTGACCTGGCTGGAGTGCTGGGACACGAGGTCGGGCACGTCATCCGCAAGCATCACCTGAAGCTGTTGCAACAAAGCAAGCTGGTGGATGCGGGCGGCAAGGCGCTGTCGAAAGAGGTTGGGGGGGGCGACGCCAATGTGCAGAAGCTGATCGGCAGCGGTGCCGAGATCGTGGCGCGCTCTTTGGACAAGAATGCCGAATTCGAGGCGGACCGCATTGGCGTGGTATTGGCGACGCGCGCCGGCTACGACGCTTACGGCCTGCCCGGAGTGCTGCAGCAGATCGGGCATTTCGCCAAGGACGAAGGCAGCGTCGCGCTGCTGTTCAAGACGCATCCGCATCCCGACGATCGTCTGGCGCAGCTGGGCGGCGCGATGGACGACCGCTTCGATCGCATCAAGGGCGCGACGCTGGGCTCGCGTTTCTATCGCCCGAAGCGCTAGGTTCGCGATGACGGTGATTGCTCGTGGGGAGTATGTCGCCACGAACGGGGCACTTCCCCTCCTTTGACAATTTTCATCTTACAAGTGCCCCGATGCGCTTGCACGACGTCATGCTGGTATCGTGCCCGCCGCCCTTGGGAATGCAGACCTTCATTGTGGTAGCTGCCTAGTATTCGTCGGTCTCGGCGTAGTCCGCGGGCGCTGCCGATCAGCCTGCCCTGGCTGCAATGGCGCGCAGGCCGATGAGTTTGGCGGGGATGAGTGGCAGCGGAAGGCGAACAACGCCCTATGCAAGGTAGGCCTATTGCGCTTTTGTACCCTAACATGCAATATCCACGCATATTTTAACTAAGGAGGATATTCACGAAGGGAGATAGATACTTACGGCATTTCAGTTCGATTGTTATAGAGCTATTCAACTTTTCTATTAGGAGAGTCTCAAGCATGAACAGCAAACAAATCGTTACCTTGGGTGCAGCAGCGTTGGTTATTATGTCGCTCAATGCGCCTGCGTTGGCGGCGACCGGCGTGCAAGTCGGGGCCAGTGGGAAAACATACGCGTCGAGTGGCGTCCAGTGTGCCCTCAATCCGGTTTCCGGCATGGCGCCTTTAGTTCAAGCCGGGCTATACAACCCGAAAGCGAATACGAGTGCGGTGGTATCGCTCAATGGCACCGACGTGGCATCTGTCACCTTTTATAATCCTGATGCCAATGTCTGGCTCGCCAATGGTTCCAACACGGTTGTTGTGACTCTCGACAGACGTACGGCGGATAGCTACACGTATGACGCCTCGTTGGCATATCCCAATCAGCCCAATATGTGTATCCCCGACACTAGCGCCAATACGATAAGTGCCAATCTGGAATACGCTGCAAGTTATAAATCATATGCCACAGTGACACCCGGTTGCGCGTTTAATCCACTTACCGGTCAAGCGCAGCCGTATATTAACTTGTTTGATAATGGCACCTATCTGCTCAACGTTTCCGCCAATAACGTGCCGTTGACGCAACTGGGCCCTACTCGCCCCCATACTGCCATCTTTCTGAGTGCGGGTTTGAATGTCATTTCAGCAGCCAATGGTTCCATATCTACCGACTATTATGTTCGCAATGGCGGCAGCGGTACCTGTACATTGCCGTAGACGTAGGACGTATCACCGATGCGTTGGGCCACATAAAATGAAAGTGGCAATTTAGTCTGATTTAAAAGGGGGGAAATCCCCCTTTTCTTTTGCATCATTCCATCGCTACTAAAGGAGTCCGATTAAAGACTCATCGAGGCCGTCCCCAGGGTTGACAGCAGAACGCTCGTTCTTTAGGATGCAAGAACGTTCGTTCTCTATAGGTGTCGCCATGACTGATTCCGACCATAACGCCAGAGATGCAGAGTACTTGGCCAAACTGCAGGATTACTACGCTTCCTGGAAAAGCATTCCCTCCTACGCCGCGCTGTGCGAGGTGTTCGGCATCGCGTCCAAATCCTGGGTCAAGGCGATTCTGGACCGCCTGGTCAAAGCGGGTTTTATTGAACGCACTCCGGATGGGATGATGATCCCTACGCGCGATTTCTTCGCGCGCCCATTGGCCGAATCTTCCGTCCCGGCTGGGATGCCGGTCACTGTGACCGCCACGCAGGGCGATTACTTCGTCATCGACGAGATGTTGATCGAGAAGCCTTCCACCACCACGCTGGTGCCGGTGAAGGGTGACTCCATGATCGATGCGGGCATCCACAATGGGGACATCGCGGTGGTGGAGAAGCGTAACCTCGCCAACGTTGGCGATATCGTCGTGGCCATCGTGGATAACGAGTTCACGCTGAAGACGCTGGACAAGGAGCGCGGAAGCTACATCCTGCGTCCGGCGAATCCGGCTTATCCGGTGATCCGACCGCAAGGCTCGCTGGAGATTTTCGGTGTGCTGGTGGGGTTGATCCGCAAGTACCGCTAAAGAAGTCTGGGGCAAATCGGCCGTTCACCCTGAGCTTGTCGAAGGGCATGCTGTTGTGTGTCTATTCCAATCATGGTTCGACAGACTGTGCGTGTGCTGTTGGGGTGCATGCCCCTTACAGCCACGGCCTACCCCTTGCGGGTACACCACGAACGGAATAAACGTTTATTCGTCTTGGGTAATTCACGGGCGGATATCGGTCAGGGTTTGCTAAAATCGCACCCCGTTTGCAACCGGTTCGCTCGCCATGAATCCAACCCTCGTTTTTGACATCGAAACCATTCCCGATATCGCCGGGCTGCGTGCGCTGTATGAGCTCGACAATGCGGTAAGCGATGCGGAAGTGGCGGAGATGGCCTTCCAGATGCGCCGCCAGAAGACCGGCAGCGATTTCCTTCCGCATCATCTGCAGCGTGTCGCGGCGATCTCCTGTGTGCTGCGCGAGGGCGACAACTTCAAGGTGTGGTCACTGGGCGAGCTGGATGAGGATGAGGGCAGCCTCATCAAACGTTTTTTCGACGGCATCGAGAAATACACCCCGCAACTGGTGAGCTGGAACGGCGGCGGTTTCGACCTGCCGGTGCTGCACTACCGCGGCCTCATCCACGGCATCCAGTCGCCGCGCTACTGGGACCAGGGCGAGGACGACAAGGACTTCAAGTGGAACAACTACATCAGCCGTTACCACTCGCGACACCTCGATCTGATGGACTTGCTGGCGATGTACACCGGGCGCGCCAATGCGCCGCTGGACGAGCTGGCCAAGCTCATCGGTTTTCCCGGCAAGCTGGGCATGGACGGCAGCAAGGTGTGGGACGCCTACCAGCAGGGCAAGCTGGCCGAGATCCGCAACTACTGCGAGACCGATGTGGTGAATACCTGGTTGGTGTTCGCGCGCTTTCAGCTGATGCGCGGACAATTTACCAAGGCGCGCTACGAGCAGGAACTGGAGCTGGTGCGCAGCACTTTGAGCAAGTCAGGCGAAGCGCACTGGGCCGAATATCTCGCGGCCTGGAACAAGGGGTAGTGCATGTTACATAGAGGCTGGCTGGCTCTCGGCTGGCTGGGGGTCGGCGCCGTATTTTACTTATCCCTCATGCCGCATCCGCCGCAGCCGGTCTCTTTTGCCGGTGCGGACAAGCTGGAACATGGACTCACCTACGTGATGCTGATGCTGTGGTTTTGTCAGGGCAATGTTGAGTTCAGATTGCGTATCCGGTTGTTCCTTTCGCTGGTGGCGATGGGCGTCGGGATTGAATATTTGCAGGGCATGAGCGGCTACCGCTATTTCGAATATACCGACATGCTGGCAAATACCACGGGTGTGATACTCGGCTGGGGAATGGCGCAAACCAGAATGGGATATGTGTTAAGGAAATTGGAACGCAATGGCAACAAATACTGAACAAGCAGTAACGATCGAATCCATCGACCACGAAGGACGCGGCATAGCCCACGCCGACGGCAAGGTGATCTTCATCGAGGGTGCGCTGACCGGCGAGCGCGTGACTTATTCTTCGTATCGCAAGAAGAACAACTACGAGCAGGCGAAGGTCGAGCGGATCCTGAAACAGTCTTTCATGCGCGTGCAGCCGAAATGCCCGGTCTTCGGCGTATGCGGTGGCTGTTCCATGCAGCATCTGGAGCCGCGTGCGCAAGTCGCCGTCAAGCAGCGCGTGCTGGAAGACAACCTGCAACGAATCGGCAAGGTCAAACCCGAAGTCATGCTGCCGCCGATCTACGGGCAGGCATGGGCCTATCGCCAACGCGCGCGCCTGTCCGTGCGGCATGTGCTGAAGAAGGAAAAGACGCTGGTCGGCTTCCGCGAGCAGAACGGCAAATACGTGGCCGACATGCAGCATTGCGAGATCCTGACGCCCAAGATTGCCAGCCTGTTGCCGTTGCTGGGCGAGTTGAATGAACGTTTTACACGGCGCGATATCATTCCGCAGATCGAGGTGGCGGTGGGCGAGCATGTGGATGTATTGGTGCTGCGCATTCTGGAAGCGCTCACGCCTGCAGACGAGGCCTTGATCAAGGAATTCGCCGACAAACACCAGGTGCAGTTCTGGACGCAGACCAAGGGGCCGGAGACGGTTACGCCGTTCTACCCGCTGGACGCGCCGAAGTTGAGCTACAGCTTGCCGGAGTTCGGCATCACCATGCCGTTCGCGCCGACCGAATTCACCCAGGTGAACAGCGACATGAACCGACTGATGGTCAGCCGCGCCATGCGTCTGCTCGATCCGCAGCCGGATGAACGAATCGCGGATTTCTTCTGCGGTCTGGGCAATTTCACGCTGCCGATCGCGCGCAGCGGGGCGCAAGTGCTGGGGGTCGAAGGCAGCGACGCATTGGTGCGGCGCGCCAAACAGAACGCGGAGTACAACGGCCTTTCCGCCAACACCACATTCCAGATGATGAACTTGTTCGAGATGGACGAGGCGACCTTGGCGAGATCAGGCCGTTTCGACAAATGGCTGGTCGACCCGCCGCGCGACGGCGCAATCGAACTGATGAAGTCCATCACGCCGGAGATCGCCCCCAAGCGCATCGTCTATGTCTCCTGCAGCCCGTCCACGTTGGCGCGCGATGCCGAAGTGCTGGTGCATGCGAAGGGTTACACGCTGAAAGCGGCGGGCGTGATGAACATGTTCCCGCAGACTTCGCACGTGGAATCCATCGCGCTGTTCGAGCTGGAGTAGCAGCAGGCTAGGTTCTTTTCGGCGACAAAGCGTTGCCGCTGAATACGACGCCAGCCCAGCCGCCCTCGATGAAATTCCGGATGTTCTGGTGATCCTTCGCATCCGGGTGTTTCAACACATCGTCCCGATAATAAGCGCCGAAGCAGAGCAAGGTCTGTTGTTGCGACAAGCCATGCCGTTGTGCGAACGAAAATATCTTGCACGAGCCGTTGTTCTGGCCCGCCTCGTTGAGCAATGCGCCGTTCTTGAACGAGGTGGGGGTGAATTCATATAGCGACTCGATCACCGCAATGGTGTCGTTGAACGATATGCTGTCAGGATCGCTTTCCAAGCGCTGCAAAAAGGTATTCAGTTCCATAGAGATATTCTTTGTGTCGGGTAAATAAAAAGGCGGCTTGCGCCGCCTTTTGTTTGACGCGCGGAGAAGTTATTCCTTCTCGCCGGCGAATGCCATCAACAGGTTCAGCAGAGTGGATGAACAGGTTGTAGATGTCCAGGTACAGCGCCAGCGTCGCCATCACATAGTTGGTTTCGCCGCCATGCACGATCTGGCTCACGTCATACAGGATGTAGGCGGAGAAGATCATCACGGCGATGGCGGAGATGGTCAGCGACAGCGCGGGGATCTGGAAGAAGATATTGGCCAGCGAAGCGACGATCAGCAGGATCAGTCCGATGAACAGGAACTTGCCCATGAAGCTGAAATCCTTCTTGGTCGTGGTGGCAATGGTGGCCAGCGCGAAGAAGATGATGCCGGTTCCGCCTGCGGCCATGCCGACCAGTTGCGCGCCGTTCTTCAGGTGCAGCGCGACTTGCAGGATGGGGCCGAGGAACACGCCCGCCACAAAGGTGAAGCCGAGCAGGGCCACGATGCCCCAGACGCTGTTGCGCAGCGCGGCGACGGCGAACAGCATGCCCATCATCACGCCGAACATCAGCAATGAGGAGACGATCGGGTGTGCGGCCATGAACGAGAGGTTGATCGAGGTGCCGATGAATGCGCCGATGATGGTCGGTACCATGGTCAGTGCCAACATCATGTAAGTGTTGCGCAGGACTTTGTTCTGTTCGACGGCCAACGTCGCGGATGGGGTTGCGGCTTGGGTTTGGTATTGCATGAGTTCCTCCAAAGAAAACAGGTCTGTTTCAACAACGGGTGTGAGACTACAGAAGCGGTGTAAAAGTTGCAACCTTGCACGTTGGGTGCAGGTGCTATTTCAGGTATCATGCGCGGCGTTGTGCCGGCCTGTTGCAGTTCGATGGAACTTTTTAGTCAAACCTGAGCCGTAGGTCGGCATCTTGCAGGTCATTGGAGGTGTGGCAGAGCGGTTGAATGCACCAGTCTTGAAAACTGGCAACGATGAAAGTCGTTCGTGAGTTCGAATCTCACCGCCTCCGCCAAGACAGAATTACTTTTGCAATCGTTTAGGAGTGAAATGATGTTGCGCAAAATCCTTGCAATCTCTTTGATGTCTGTGACTTCCCTTGCCGCGGCGGATACGCTGGACATCGGTTTGAGCAACACGACCGCACAGTTCAAATACAGTGTTCCCAGCACGCTCTCCGGGAAATCCGAAATGTATGCGGAGCTGATGTACAACGACAAGAACAGCATCATCGGCGGTGCCGGGCTGCTGGTGGCGAACGATGAACTCGCAGTGCCCGGTCTCACCATCGGTGTCGGCGCAAAAGTCGTCGCTGCCACCCTCAAGACACTACTTACCAGGAATACGGCTTCGGCGCTCGCATTGGGTGCGCAGGTCCGTTACGAATTGCCGGTCGAGCGGCGCGTAGCCTTCGCGGGTGAAATCTATTACGCACCCGAGATCATCACCTACGGCGATGCAAAGCATTATGAGCAGTTCGGCGCGCGTGCCGAATTCTCCATTTCTCCGCAGGTCCAAGTCTATGCAGGGTATCGCAAGACATGGTTCACCCTGAAGACCACGGGCGTGAATACGGATCTGATCAACGGCCCGCATCTCGGCCTGCAGCTCTCGTTTTAAAGGGTGATGCGCATGCTGAAGCTGGGGCTGATGCTTGTGTTGCTTTCGATGACATCCCTGGCGCAAGCCAAGGATGTCTCGGCCAAACAAGTCGGCGTGGAATACGCGCGCCAGAATCTGGAAAAAGCTGAAGCGGAACACAAGGGCAACCTGCAGCACGTGACCGATTCCGAAAAACGCCTGTCCGATGCGCAGAAGCGCTTGGCGGAAGATAAGAAAAAGTCCGAAGAGTCGAAGAAGAGCCTGGATGAGGCCAAGGCGAAATATGCCAAGGCGCAGGAACTGCTCGACCAGGCCTGGAAACAGCCGTAGTTCTGTATTGCGCGCGCTCAATATCCCAAGGCGCGCGCTCCCTGATAGAAGATCAAACTCGCGACCCACGCAAGCACCAGCGACCACGCAATGGTCAGCAGGGTATAGCGCATGTCGTTCGATTCGTTGCGCAAGGTTGCGATGGTCGAGAGGCATGGGGTGTAGATCAGCGTGAACAGCATGAAGCTGTAGGCCTGTACCCAGTCCAGTTGTTGTCCCAGCGCTCCGCCGAGTGCGTCTCCGCTCAGGCCGTAAATCACCGCAAGTGAACCGATGACGATCTCTTTGGCGACAAAGCCGAAGATCAGCGCGATGGTGAGTTGTTCATTGATGCCGATGGGCGCAAAGATCGGATGCAGTACACTGCCGATCATGCCAGCCAGTGTGTCGGCGCTGGCTGCAGCTGCCGAAGGCGGCAGATGGGTAAGCAGCCACACCAGCACCACGCCTGCGACGATGAATTTGGTGGCGCGGCTCAGGAAGTGGTGCACTTCCATCCAGCCGCGCAGCACCATCTGGCGTGCGGTGGGGAAACGGTAGGGCGGCAGTTCCAGGACGAAGGGTTCGTTGTTCTTGTAGTTCTGTTTGAACAGCAGCGCGGTGAGTATGGCTGCAGCGAAACTGAACAGGTACAGGGTGAACAACACCAGCGGTGCGGCTTTGGGCGAGAACAGCGCGGCAGTGATGAAGACGAACACCTGCAGGCGTGCCGAGCACAGCGAGAACGGGATCACCAGCATGGTGAGCAGGCGCAGGCTGCGCGAACGCATCATGCGGGTGCCCATCAGCGCCGGCACGTTGCAGCCAAAGCCCATCAGCAGCATGACGAAACCGCGTCCGTCCAATCCCATCTTCGCCATCAATGCATCCATCAGGAACGCGGCGCGCGACAGGTAGCCGCTGTCCTCCACCATAGCCATGAACAGGAAGAACAGGATGATGATGGGGACGAAAGCGGCGACCGTGGCTACGCCGTTATAGATGCCGTCCAGCAGCAGTCCGGCAAGCCAGTTGGGCAGCCCCGCGCACGCCGGATCCAGTGCGCTTGCGCGCAACCAGCCGAGCGCATCGCCGACCCAGCCCTGTAGCGGCTGGCCGATGAAGAAGATGCCCTGGAACAGCAGGTACATGATGCCGAAGAACAGCGGCAGGCCCAGCCACGGGTGCAGCATGACGCGGTCGAGTTTTTCGGTCAGGTTGGCCGGCATCTGCGCCGGAATCTGTATGGCGTGTTTCATCACGCGTGCCATCTCGGACTCGATGTGCTCGTCCTGTTCCAGTTGGCTGCGCAGTTGCTCTGCCATGCCGGGAGTCGGGTAGCGCAACGCCTTGGTGATGGCCTGCAGCACTTCCTGATAGCCGGTGCCGTACTTGCCGCTGAGCAAAAAGATCGGCATACCGAGCATTTCCGACATTTTCCTGGTGTCGATGGTGATGCCGTATTTCTTCGCCTCGTCCGCCATGTTGAGCAGCACCACGATGTTCATGTTGAGCTGCTTGAGCTGCAGCAACAGGCTCATCTGGCGTTCGACCTGTGTGGCGTTAAGGATGACCAGAGCCAGGTCGGGCACGTTGTCGTGCAGGAAGTGGCGCACCACTTGCTCGTCATCGGAAAAACCGTGCAAGTCGTAGATGCCCGGCAGGTCGATGATCTCCACGATGTCGCTGCCGAGCAGGATCTTGCCGCTCAGCAGATCCACCGTGATGCCTGGCCAGTTGCCGACGCGCGCCGCACCACCGGTGATGCGGTTGAACAGGGTGGACTTGCCGGTATTGGGCATGCCGAGGAGCGCGATCCGCTTCATGGTCGACACACCGTGATTTTCGCTGCTTCGCTGCGCCGCAGCAGGATGTCGGTGGTGCCGATGCGTACCTGTAACGGTCCGGAGAAGCTGGCTTTGCGTATCAACTCGATCTGTTTCCCGCTGCGGAATCCCAATGCCTGCAGACGCTGGTGCAATGCTTCTTCAGCGTGGACCGAGACGATGGTGGCGGTGTCGCCGGGTTGCAGGTGAGCCAAAGTGAGAGAGGGCATAATTGGGCAGATTCCAGTTGCATGCATTATTTCACAGGGGTGCCGCTCTTGTCGCGTTGGGCAGGATGATTGGGGTAGAATGCGACCTTTATTTTTGTGGCAGCGAACATGATTAAGGGAAGTATCGTAGCGATCGTCACGCCGATGCATGAGGACGGCAGCCTTGATTTGGCGGCCTTCCGCGCGTTGATCGATTTTCATATCGCCGAAGGCACCGATGCCATCGTGGTGGTCGGTACCACCGGCGAATCCCCCACTGTCGATGTGGAAGAGCACGAATTGCTGATCGCTGAAGCGGTGAAGCATGCGGCAAAGCGCATCCCCATCATCGCCGGCACCGGAGCGAACTCGACCAGGGAGGCCATCGAGTTGGCTTCATTCTCGAAGAAAGCAGGCGCGGACGCCTCGCTTACCGTGGTGCCCTACTACAACAAGCCGACGCAGGAAGGTTTGTACCTGCACTTCAAGGCCATCGCCGAAGCCGTGGACATGCCGCACATCCTGTACAACGTACCGGGGCGTACCGGCGCGGATATGAGCAACGACACCGTGCTGCGTCTGGCGCAGATCAAGAACATCATCGGCATCAAGGATGCGACCGGAGGTATCGAGCGCGGCAGCGACCTGTTGCAGCGCGCACCGAAGGACTTCGCCGATCTACAGCGGTGACGATGCCAGCACGCTGGCGCTGATGCTGCTCGGCGCGCATGGCACCATCTCGGTGACCGCCAACGTTGCACCGAAGTTGATGCATGAGATGTGTGTGGCGGCATTGAATGGCGAGGTTGCCAAGGCGCGCGAGATCAACTTCCGCTTGCTCGGGCTGCACCGTCACCTGTTCGTCGAGGCCAACCCGATCCCGGTGAAATGGGCTGTGGCGCGCATGGGCAAGATGAAGAACAATTTGCGTCTGCCGTTGACGCCGCTTTCCACAGGGGCACAGCCTGTTGTGGAAGCGGCGATGCGTCAGGCAGGGGTCATTTGATGGGAGCGGTCATGCAGGTAAGGAATAGCGTATTGGGTCTCACTGCCGTTTTACTACTGGCGGGGTGCGGCATCGTCGGCGACCGGAAAACGGTGGATTACAAGGCTGGCGCAGTTCAGATCCCGTCTTTGGAAGTGCCTCCCGATCTGACGGTTCCGGAAACAGAGCAGCGCTACACCATTCCGGGGACGGATGGCGAGAAAGTCGCAAGCTATTCTGAATATACGAAACAGGTGACAGCGCAGCCCTGTGTGGCGCCGGTCAGCGCGGCGGCTGCCGCCAGTCCTGTGGCGACACCGACTGCCAGGCTGCAGGAGAGCAACGGTAGTAAAACCATCTTGTTGAGCGAGCCGTTCGACCGGAGCTGGCGCCGGGTGGGATTGGCACTGGAACGCGCCGGTCTGGTAGCGACAGATAAAGATAGAAGCAAAGGCATTTATTTCGTGGCTGCCGCACCGGACAAAGACAAGAAAAAACAGCCGGATTATCAGGTTGTGGTGCGCGAGAACCGCGCAACCTGCGAAGTCACAGTCGTTGACCAGAATGGCAAGCGTGATGCGGAGACTGCGCGTCTTCTCGAAGCGCTGTACAAGAATCTGGAAAAGTAATCGCGTCAATGCGTTTCGCCCTGCTTGGTAGCGGCAGCGAGGGTAATGCCCTCGTTGTGCAAGCTGGTCGAACCCATGTCCTGCTGGATTGCGGCTTCTCCCTGAGCGAGACCGTATCGCGTCTGGCACGGCTCGGTTTGGAAGCGGCACAACTGGATGGCATCGTGGTCACGCACGAACATGGTGACCATATCTCGGGCGTAGCCAGACTGGCGCGCAAATTCGATATCCCGGTCTGGCTTTCCCATGGCACCTTGCGCGCACAAGGTACGACGTTTCCCGAACTTTCTATCACCGAGATCAATCCGCATCTGTCATTCGCTATCGGCGATGTGCAGGTGCAGCCCTACCCTGTGCCGCATGATGCCGCAGAACCCGTGCAGTATGTATTCAGCGACGGTATACGCAGATTGGGCGTGCTCACCGATGCGGGCAGCGCCACGCCGCATATCGAAGCGACCTTGAGCGGTTGCCATGCGCTGGTGTTGGAGTGCAACCACGACGTCGAGATGCTGCGTACGGGGGATTATCCATACAGCCTGAAACAGCGCGTCGGCGGACGTTTCGGACATCTCAACAATGACGATGCGGCGGCTCTGCTGGGAAGGCTGGATAACAGCCGGCTGCAACATATCGTCGCGGCGCATCTGAGCCACAAGAACAATGCGGCCGAGTTGGCCTTGGCAGCGCTAAGTGGGGCGCTGGGATGCTCACCGGATGAGGTGGCCGTGGCAACACAGGAGCAGGGACTGGATTGGCGCGAGATCGCCTGAGGAAATACGAAGCAGAAAACAAAAAAGCCGACTTGCGTCGGCTTTTTTATCAAGCTTGCTCAGCTTAGTGCTTTGCTGGCTCAGCAGCAACAGCGGAAGCAGCAGCCGGTGCGGAAGCAGCAGCAACAGCGGAAGCAGCAGCAACAGCGGAAGCAGCAGCAACAGCGGAAGCAGCTTCAACGGCAGCAGCAGGAGCAGCAGCCTTTTCGCCACAAGCAGACAGAGACAGAGCCAACAGGGCGGCAATCAGAGCGGAGAATTTCATTTGGTATTCCTTCAGTTGGTAAAAGTTACGGGAGTGTTTGGGTTTCTTCATATCCATTCGCTACAGCCTCCCCCGTGGCGAAAGACGCGGCATTCTATCAATTTTTTTGGAAAATACCAGAGTCTCCAGCTCGGCTACAGACCGAGCTTTGTTCCGGAGGCGCAGGGGTGGGAAGAGGCCCACATCTCGTGGAAACGGGAATTGAGCATGCGCGCGCCCTCCGGGTCATTCCTGGCCAGCAGGCCGCGGGTATCGTCGAAGTGGTAGCGGCGCACGTAATGGGCGTCATCCGCGACGGCGAACGGTTCGGAGATGTGCTGCAAATGCTGCGGTGTCTGGTAGATGAACATGCCGTGCCCGAACTGGCGTAACAACATCATCATGCGCGGGCAGAAGCGAATCAGGTGCTGCGGATCGTGTACCAGCAGATTCAGGCGATTGTAGGGGTTTTCAAGCAGGAAACGGCGCAACGTGTCAAAACGCGCTTCCGAGTTGAAGCCGATGTCCTCATAGTTCTTTTCAAAGATATTCAGCGTGTGTTGCGCCGAGGCAAGCACCGTATCCAGTGCGGCGATGTAATCCGCTACTCCATCGAAGGTCGTATGCTGCAGTGCTTCGCCGTTCATGTACGCCTCCTTGTGCCCGTAGACGGCGTGAGATAGCCGTCCAGATACCACTGATAGAGAAGATCTTCCACTTCGCGCGGCAGCTTGTCCGTCACTGGCAGCGCGCGGGTATCAGCCAATTCGCGCAGCGCGCGGTAGCTGCCTTTGCCGACCGGATGCGCATCGCCGTTGATGAACACCGTGCTGCCCTGGCAAAGCATCTGCGTCTTCAGATCAAGCACCACGCCGCGCGTTCGCAGCGCCTGTTCGAAACGGGCTGGAGTCAGAGGCTTGGCGGGCTGATCGAAAAAGATATGCGGCTTGGGTTCGGAGAGATAGCTGCCGAGGAAATTGGCCACGTCTTCCTCGTCCCACTGCACCTTGCGGATGGCACGTCCCACTTGCTGCAACATGTCGTCGCTGATCTCGGCCGGATGTTTCTGTGGCTTCAGGTCGGGGTCGGCATACATGCCGTCGATCTCGATCCGGTCTTGCAGATACACCAGGAACTGCTCCGCCAACTCCTGATATGCGGGTGTGCGGAAGCCGATGGAATACGTCATGCAGTCGTCTTCGGCGATGCCGTTGTGTGCGCAGTGCGGGGGCAGATAGAGCATGTCGCCGGCTTCCAGTACCCATTCCTGTTCCACTTTAAAGTCCTGCAGCAAGCGCAATGGCGCTCCTTCGATCAGCGTGCGATCCTTCTGCGTTGAGATCTGCCAGCGCCGATGTCCAAAGCCTTGCAGCAGGAACACATCATAGGCATCGAAATGCGGGCC
Source organism: uncultured beta proteobacterium (assembly GCA_963715005.1). GTDB lineage: Bacteria > Pseudomonadota > Gammaproteobacteria > Burkholderiales > Gallionellaceae > Sideroxyarcus. The sequence continues at coordinate 113,254 of CAVQQO010000002.1, forward strand.
GACACCACCGCCTTTCGGCGCATAGCTCACCATCAGGTCATCCAGCCGCGCATGCGGGATAAAGTTGAACTGTTTGGTCAACTCCGTGGCCTGCGGCAGAAAGTGATTCACGCCTTGCACCAGCACCGACCATTTGCCTTTTTTCGACAAACCATCGAAATCTTCGGGCTCGAACGGCTCATGCCGCAATGCCCATTTGCTGCGCTGATAGGTCACCAGGCGCGCTTGCACATCGTCCTGGCAAGCCAGCCCGATCAATTGTTGCGGATCGAGCAGTCCTTTGAAGCCGGGGACGGCCTGGCGGATCAGTAGCGGTTTCTTTTGCCAGTAGTCGCGCAGGAATTCTTTGACGGACAAGCCGCCGAGCAGGGCAAGTTTTGTATTCATGCGGCGATTATAATCCCCGCAAAATCGTTTGGCACAAAATGAAACTCGGTTAGAATGACCCGGCAGGAGGGCGTTATGCCATTGCGAGTTGTGCAACTACAGGTTGGAACAGACGCGCCGCAATTCGAGTTGGCCGATGCAGACATGCATCCGTTCAGCTTGAGCGCACAACGCGGCAAGAACATCGTGTTGTATTTCTATCCCAAAGACGACACGCCGGGATGCACGATGGAAGCGAATGAATTCAGCGACCACGAACGCGCGTTCGACAAACTCGACACGCTGGTGGTCGGCATCAACCGCGATGACTGTATCAGCCACGCGTCCTTCCGCGACAAGTACGGCCTCTCGGTGCAATTGCTGTCCGATCCCGAGGGTCGTGTCTGTAAAAAATACGGTGTGTTGTACGAGAAGGAAGTGGACGGGCACAAAAAACTCGCCATTCAACGCTCCACCTTCATCATCGACAAGCAAGGCAAGTTGCGCCATGTGATGTACGCAGTACACGCGCATGGACACCCGCAGGAAATTCTTAAACTGGTAAAGGAAATGAAATGAAGATCGAAAAGAACGCCGTTGTCTCGCTGACCTATGAACTGACTGACGCCAGCGGCGCGCTCCTGGAAAAGACCAGTGACCCCATCAGCTACCTGCACGGCGGCTACGATGGCATCTTTCCGGTAGTGGAAGAAGCATTGCACGGCAAGGGCGTGGGCGACAAGTTCTCCGTCAGCATGGAGCCGGACGATGCCTTCGGCGAATATGAACACGAACTCGTGCGTGCCGAACCGCGCAATATGTTCCCCAAGGATGTTGCAGTGGGTATGCAGTTCGAGGGCGGAGCGGAAGGCGACGATGACGAAGACTTCATGCTCTACACCGTTACGGAAGTCACCGACGACGAAGTCACAGTGGATGGCAACCATCCGCTGGCGGGCAAGGCGCTTGTCTTCGCCGGTGTCGTCACCGGTGTGCGTGCCGCCACGGCAGAAGAATTGGCGCACGGACATGTGCATGGCGACGGCGGTCACCACCACTAAGCTGCCTCATTGAGGTGAAAAAAGCCCGCTGCGAGCGGGCTTTTTTATTGGGGTGGATCAGCGGTCGAGCTGGTGCATCAGCCACTCCGCCACCTGGGCTGCCCCGTCCGGTAGCGGTGGCGTGACTGCGGGCACGGTCCACAGCTCGGACAAAGCCTGCTCAATGTGTCCGCTCTCCAATTGTTCGCGCGAGACTTCACGGCATACACCATGTTGCTGCAACCACTCCACCAGGGCCGGCGACTCCGGCCAGTCGGGACGATTGACGTATAGAACCGGTGTGCCGCTGCAGGCAGATTCCACGAAACTGCCGTAACCAGGTTTGCTCAGCAGCGCATCGCAGCTGCTGAGCAATTCGCTGAAACTCAGCGGCAACGACTCCAGTGCAACGGCATCCGGGCGCACTACCTGCCAACTGCCTTGCACCAGCCAGCGCACGCCGTCGATATGCGGCCAGCGCTCCATCGGCAAACGGCTGGCAATGCCGCCCATGCTCACCAGCACCAGCTTCTCTTCTTGCGACAAGCGCAAGAGACGGTCCAACTCATCGCGGCGGTCAGCGCCCACGGCGGCGATAGGTGCGACCGGCAGCAGATTGGGCAACGATTCCATCGCCATGCCGGGCGTGGTGCGCAAGAAGGCATCGGCCTTGGCATAACAGGCATGTATCTGCGCCGCGATAGCGTCATCGCCCGTGTAGTGATGATAGATATCGAACCAGTTCAGCGAGCACAGCGCCGCATTTGGAATGCCCGCACGCTGCGCTCCCGCCAGCGGCAGATAGCCCACGTTGGAAAACACCATGTCCGCCCCGAGATCGCGCAGCAGGCGTGCCTCATCCGCCACACGCGCTTGCCAATCGGCGTGGAAGGCCTGATATGCCGTGCGGCTGTCCTCGGTACGCACATCCAGCGCCGACGACATCAGCATGCCGATGTCACCCTCGCTGGGCAGATGCGTGAACGGCGCGTGGATGCGCGAATGCAGATGCGCCAGAGGCACAGCAGAGCGCAGCGTGAGGCGCAACTGCGGCATACGCTCGTGTAACAGGTTCAGAATGGGCGCGGTCTGCGCGACATGGCCGAAACCGTGGCCGGAGATGGAGACGACGAGATGGGGTGTGTGCTTTGTTATCAATTTTTACCGATTCAGAAGAGCATGACCGGATGGCAGCGTAGGCGAAATGCGATGGCATGGAAAGTCTATCCGGGATTTCGATCCATCCAGTTGCTTCGTGCGACGCTTGTCGAATCCTTTGTCTTGTGTTTAGAATGGTCCGGTAAAGTTGGATGCCGCGCTGAAACTGCGCGGCGATTGTTGCGGATTGCATTCCACGGACTTGATATATCTGGAGGTGGTTATGGGTCAAAGCATCGAAACGAATCCGAACGAACAACAGCACGATATTGGCAACTGCTGCGTGAAAACGATGGGCGATGGCACGAAGGTGTGCATGATGAACAAGCACTGCATCTATGCACTTCCGTTCGGAAACGTCTGTTCGCATCCAATGGTCGGCTTGATGTCCAACCAGATCTCCAAAGACGGGGCGCGCCTCAAATAGCGCAACTCTCCGTTTCCCGCAGCTGCTCCAGATATTCCTCCACCCGTTCCCGCAATGTCGCTGGCTGAGTGACGATGTCATGCGCCAGCGAGAACAGCGGGTACGAGCGCCATTCGAACACGCGGTACTTCTCCACCATGCGCAAGGTATGCACCCCTTCGCCGGAGATGTCCGACCACTCGCCGCGCACCAGCTTGCGCCCGAGTTCATGATGATGCGAATCCTCGCTGGTGGCCGTCGTCAGCAGGTCGCCCAGCCCGGCGTAGCTGTATGGCGTATGCGCCCGTCCGCCGAACGATTGCACGATGCTGGAAAGCTCTGCGATCGAGGCGACCACCAGATGCCCGCGCATGTTGTCGCCCAGTTCCAGTTCGTCCGCCACACCGAACAGGATGGCGTACACATTCTTCAAGATCACCGACAAGCTTCTGCCGTGCATGTCCGATGCCTGCTGGCAGATCAGGGTGCTGCCCTGGAACAGACTGTGCATCACTGCAAAATCCGCTGAATCCGATAACACCGCATCGGCAAAGGCATGCCGCCCGCGCCGGATCTCCTCCGAGATCATCGGTCCGTAGATCACACCGTAGTGATGGTCGCCATCGAACGCGCGCTCGAACACCTGCGCCGCCGTGCGCCCAGATTCGTCCAGCCCTTTGGCGATGCTCAGGCATATGCTGCCTTGCGCCAGATAGCGCTCGATGCGGCTGGCGATCTCGAAGTGCGGGTTCACCGGCAGGCAGAACAAGACCACCAGTGCCTCGGCGACTTCCTCCTCCAGCGTCGCATGGCTGCCGCGCACCACCTCGCCCAGGTTCCAGATGCGCACATCATGGCGTGCCGCCAGCAGATACTCCATGGCGTGCCCCATCTCGCCATAGCCCAGGATCAACACGCGAAGTTTCATGCTTGCCCCCACCATTTTCGAAAGTCGGACATTAACCCAGAAATACAAAGCTCGCACCGCTTGCTGTTAAAATGCCACGCCAATTTTTTGAAATAACCGTTAGAGGGAAACACGATGTCATCAGGCCTTACCGATCAGCAAGCGTACGAATACATCATCAAACTGCTCACCGCCATGAGCAAATCGGGCGGCTCCGACCTGTTCATCTCCAACGACTTTCCGCCCAGCATGAAGGCGCACGGCGAAATGCAGCCGATGACCGCGCAAAAGCTCAACGGCGAGGTGACGCGCCATCTGGCGCATGCGCTGATGAACGAAGATCAGCGCGCGGAGTTCGAGAAGGAGATGGAATGCAACTTCGCCATCTCCGTGCCCGGCGTGTCGCGCTTCCGCGTCAACGTCTTCGTGCAGCAGCAGAACGTCGGCATGGTGATCCGCACCATCGCCGCCGAGATCCCCAACTTCGAGAAGCTCGGCCTGCCCGAGGTGCTCAAGGAGGTCATCATGAACAAGCGCGGCCTGGTGCTGGTGGTCGGCGGCACCGGCTCCGGCAAGTCGACCTCGCTGGCGGCGATGATCGACCACCGCAACCGCACCTCCAAGGGCCACATCATCACCGTCGAGGACCCGGTGGAATACGTGCACCAGTCCAAGCAAGTCGCTGATCACCCACCGCGAAGTGGGGGTGGACACGCACAGCTGGCATCACGCGCTGAAGAACACGCTGCGCCAGGCGCCGGACGTGATCCTGATCGGCGAGATCCGCGATGCCGAGACCATGGAGCACGCCATCGCCTTCGCCGAGACCGGCCACCTGTGCCTGGGCACGCTGCACGCCAACAGCGCCAACCAGACCATCGACCGCATCATCAACTTCTTCCCCGAAGAGCGGCGCAACCAGCTGCTGATGGACCTTTCCGCCAACCTGCGCGCGCATCGTCTCGCAGCGCCTGGTCCGCACGCGAGGACGGCAAGGGGCGCAAGGCCGCCATCGAGATCCTGCTCAACACGCCGACCATCGCCGACAAGATCTTCAAGGGCGAATTCAACGAGATCAAGGGCATCATGGAAAAGTCGCGCGAGCTGGGCATGCGCACCTTCGACTGGTCGCTGTTCGAGCTGTACAACGACGGCCACATCTCCTACGAGGAGGCGATCCGCAACGCCGACTCCGCCAACGAACTGCGCCTGAACATCAAGCTCAAGAGCAAGCGCGGCGAACCGGCCTCGGCTTCCGCCGGAGCCGATCTATCTCTGCACGAATACAAGAGCCCGGAAGAGCTGGAGGCAGAGCGGCAGGCAGAGCTGGCGGCGCAGGAAGAACACAAGCGCCAGTTCGAGGCGGAACAACTCGCCAAGCAAAAGCAGGAAGCAGCGAAGGTTGAGAAGCCGCAGCCTGCAATACCGTTGGACAAACTTCAGTTGTCGCTGGAGTAGGGGGCAACCGTCGCGTAAATGCCAACTGGTGGATGGCCGAGAAAAAGGGCGGCTCGGCAAGTTCGCTGTAATTGACGTGTGCGCCATATCCCCAGTTGATGCCCATCAAATACTTGTTATCATGCTGGTTGTCGCGCTGCGATATTCGGGGAGCAGAAGCAATGAGTCATGAGATCGACCAGCTTGATATTCCAGACCGCCAATTGCGGCTAACCAGCCCGCAGCCGAGAGTGAGCCTGTCGCGAGAGATCGGCGAGGCGGTCATCACCCACACGATCTTCGGCAAAGCCAAGGTGCGCATCATTCGCAAGCATGACAAGCTCCGCCGCGTATTGTGGCTGACAGTGATGCTGGTGCTGGCGGCTGTAGCCATGCAAGCATGGTTCGCATGGCAACGCTCCCTGCCGAGCCCAGAGCCTTTTTCCGCTGCAAGCACGGAAATACAAACCAGTGTGCCCGCGTTCCCGGCGGAAAACATTTTGCCGCCTTCCGCTCCGCTGGCCATGAGCAGCAAAACTGCTGCTTCGCCACAAACTGAAATAATCAAACCGGTATTCATTCAGCAGAGTGCGCCGCATGCGGCACAAGTATTGGGAGGCACCGGACAAATGCCCGCGAAGCCGGTTGCGACGCAGGCCCAGCCCATAGCGCCTCAGCCCTTGGGGGCAATCAAGCCGCAACTGCTAGCCGCCAGCAACAGCGCAGCCAAGAGTCCGGCGGAAAAACCACTGCCAGCCAAGCAGATACTGCCGAATCAGCCAGCAGCCGTTGCGAAACCGCCCGTTACCCAGCCGGTCGTGCAGCCTGCAGCAAGCAGCCCGGCAGCGGCGGTTCCGCGCGCAGCCCCATTGGCCAAGGAAGTCACGCCGGCCAAAGCGCCCGCAGCCGACAAACAACCGGCGGAACCGGTTAACATGCAAAGCAAGTAATCTAACCTCATACCTTTGGGGGGCATCATGGATAAAACAGTAAAGATTCGCGCATACTCTGACGACGCCAAGAGCGAGGTCCCGCAGGCCAATCTTGCGAAAGACAAAAACATATCCCTTGAGCTCGCACCGAAGAGTGCGCAGATCGGGGAGGAAAAGAACAGTTCGCCCGAACTGTTGAAAACAATCACACAGCTGCGTGAGAGCCTCAAACAGGAACAGGCAAAAACAGCCGATCTGGAAACCAAGCTCAATAAGCTGGTTGAGTTGGAAGAGATTCAGCTCGCCAGGAAAAATGCCCAGTTGGAAGAAGAGAAGAACAAGTCGCTCGAATATCTGCAGACGATCGAGTTGCTCAGGGAAAGCATCAAGCAGGATCAGGCCAAGGCAGCGACGACAAAGTCAGCCGAACTGGAAGCCAAAGTAAAAGACCTGTCCGGGGCGCTCAGCAAGATTGCAGCTATCGCCGCCGCTGGGAAGGCTGGCGACGCCTGAGATATTTGGAAGTAGCGCTCCTGTCTGGTGCTGGGCGCACTTCAACAACTCCCCTGATTGGATGAATTTTCGCTTTATGGTATGGTGGCCAAAACGAGGATGCCGGTGCGCAACGCAATGTTGAAGGGTGAATGGCGCCAGAAAATTATTAGGGCTTAAAGATCGACCGGAACAGCAGTTTTTGAGCATGCATCCCAAGTCGGCACGTGGCGCTGGTGAGCGCGGTGATTTTTTCAGGTTGCTCAATATCAAGCAGGGGGATTTATGTCACATGAAGACTTAGAGGCGCGCGATAAATTCCTTTTCACGCTGGAATGGCTGCTGGCAGTCACCAAACGCCACTCGGGCGGACTGCAGTTCGGCTTGGCACATATTAATTTTGAAACTCCAAAGATCCTCGGCGAGACTTACGGCGCACAAAAAGCAGCGCAAAAACTGGACGAGGTTTCGCACTCTTTGCGCAAGGCTTTCCGCAAGACTGACCTGGTAGCGCGTGATGGGACTGATTTTTGGATCCTGGTGCCATTTACTCCAGCCGAGGAGAAACTGGTCGACAAGATCAAGTACATCATCGAAGCCGCATCGCAGAGCGGCCTCCACATCGTGGAACGAGATATCTCCATTTTCTTGCTGCCCAACGATGCGGCCACAATGGACACCAGTGGCAGTGCCGTGGAATTTCTTGCCTATCTCAAGAAAAACCATATCGCATTGGCCAGTAACGAACTCTCGTTGCCCGCCAGAGAATAGCCGATACAACTGGAAATATTGGCGCATCCCAATGCCGGGCAATTTCCAACCTGTAACGTGGGAAGCGGGCACATGCCCGATTCGGGTCGAATGGCAGAGCGCTTCGGCAAGATACTCTGCTGCTGGTGAGATGGCGGTTCAGGTTTCGAGATTGAGACTCGATTTTTTCATGCGTACCTGAACCACCCAGTGTCAGCCCTGATACTCATACATCTTTTTCAGAAAAGCATCGACATCCAGGATCGCCAGATCGGCGGGCAGAGCGGCATACTTGTTGGTCCGCGCAAAGGGACTTTCTTTCAGCAGCGAGAGTTGCGGATTCCATCCCGCACACATCACCTCCTCGCCATACTCTTCAACCCAAGGCGCTTCATGCTCGACACTGCCTCCGTTCATATTCATCGCGATGGTACCCATGTCACACCCCCTTCCCTGTAGCACCCAAATATGCCCATGCAAGCAAGGTATCGGCTTATGCGAACGAAATATATAAGCAATATCCAGTATCTTCACCGGTGGTTTTGACAGTAGTTGCATCAGTAAAAGCACCGGTTGTTCATGCTGAAATCCACCACCTTTGTTTGGTCGCGGATGCCGGTGCAGACGGATCGGGTGTCACTTCTGTGGTGGTCTGAAACGGGAGAGGAAGGCAGGGGGTAAGGTTGGCGAGGTCGGGGGAAATCTGAAACTCAAGCCCGACCTGGTTGAATCATCGCGGATCTAGAACGAGCAGCGTTTTTGGCAGAACTGCTCCGAGTATTTGGCGTTAGTGCAATCGTCGAGGCAGAGTTGGTCAGTTTGGGGAGGGCGATCTATTGTATTTTGGACTTGTGACTGGACTGGCTGCTGGATGGTTAGAAAATCGTTGGTCGCACACTTCGTTGTACAGAACTGGAAGGTGCTTCCCTCCTTCGAACAGTCTTCCAGGCAAGCGTAGTCGTAGCCGGCATTCGAAAAACTTGAGAAGGTCACAAGGGCGAGAGCGAGGATGATGCGATTCATTTTTTCTCCGATGGGTTCTTCGAGAAGAGGCTCGATCAAAGCGATGTGCCAACTTTAACACATCACCCGCTGCCCATATGCCATTGGCCTATGGGGCGGGCGGTTGCGTAGGGTGTTTCCGCCGACGCGGGCATGCTTGAAATACTTGTGGTGAGAGGTGGTTCGGCTTCAGGGGACGATCTTGAACCTGCCGGTGGCGCTGAGGATGTTGGAAACCAGCGTTTTTCCGGTCGAACGCAGCGCGGCGAACTTTCCCGAACTCTCGATACTGACGACGTTATCGGTAATGTGTGCGCCCCGAGCGACCGGCACGATTTCGTGTCCATCCATCCACCTGAAGATCGGAGCGAGTTCCAGCCGTTCCACATGGGTGGCGGTCTCTTCCATCTCGTACACGCCCACGCCGCTGCCAACGGCGCTGATGTAATTGTCCGAATCGCTGATGCTGGTGAGGAAGGGCAACTTCAGCGCAGTGAGGAAACGTTCCAGCGTCTCGTAGCCCGGTGAGGAAAGGCGCACCCGGTTGGCGACCACCGCGATCTTCGCCTTGGAATTGCGTGCGCCGCCGACCAGATACAGATCCTTGATGAAATCGGCGGTGGCGTGGATATCGATGGGGGAGGGCGCAACCGGGATCAGGATGAAACTGGCGCGGCGCACCAGGTCTTTCAGCAGCAAGCCACTGGTTCCGGCGGGCGCATCGATGATCAAGGTCTCGGTGTTGTCGGGCACCCACGTCCGGTGGCTGTGCAACTGCACGTTTCCGCTGGCCGGCGCGGCATTGGCGCCATGGATGCGCTCGGCATGAGCGGGACGCTGCCGCAGCCATTGCAGGCTCGAACCCTGCGGGTCGCAATCCATGATCGCCGTGCGCACCTTCTGGCTGGCGTAATAACTGGCGAGATTGGTGGTCAGGGTGGTTTTCCCCGCGCCGCCTTTCGAGTTGATCACTAATATCGTCCGCATCTCACATCTCCTCTGCTCAACAACCCGAGAATCATGATCCCGAGCATTGCGCACGGAAAACCATATCATAAATCAGTCAGTTGTGCAGACTGTTTAAGGGGCGGCATCAGCGATGCCTCCTATGTGGCCCGCAGACAATCCGAACTTCCTATCTTCGCAAAAGCGGGCTTTTTTTAGCAAAGTATTTCGATGCTGACCCTTTTAGTTCTTTTAGTTCTACTGTAGTGGTTCTGCGGCACAATCATTCCCACCGGTCCGTGATTAATCAAGCGCTCTGAATTGATTGGTGAAACCACTGCTGGCAATCTACGCCGGTGCTAATCTTCTTCCGTCGCAACAATCAGGAGGAATCAGTGAACGTAGCCACCAGCCAGCCACAGGACCCGGTCTATGCGCGCCTGCTCAAGGCCGCGCTGGAATGCTTTCTCGCCGACGAATATCACAAGGTCACGACACGGCTCATCGCGGAGAAGGCGGAGGCCAACATCTCGATGATCCGCTACTACTTCGGCAACAAGGAGGGACTGTACGAGGAGATGATCCGCGACACGCTCAAGCCGCTGCTCGATGTGCTGGACGGGTCCATGCTGTCCGAGGTCGGCGGGTTTGCCGAGTTCCTGCGTCTTTACTACGACACCATGAGCAAGCATCCCGAATTCCCCAAGCTCATCCTCAAGGTGCTCGCGCTCAACCAGGGGCCGGGCCGCCGCTTCGTGCTGCAGCTGCTGGAACGCGGCCGCACGCGCGGCGCGCAAAAGGTGGAGGAGCTGAAAGCGGGCGGGCACATCGATTCATCGCTGAACCCGGACATCGTGCGCATGGCCTTCGTCAGCCTGGCGATGACACCCATGCTGCTCAAGGACATCTTCGAGGAACAGATGGATGGGCAGATGGATGAGGCATTCCTCAGCGAACTCGCCAACTTCAACGGCAGGCTGCTGGTGGCGGGCATGGTTGCCGCAGGCAAGTAGATAACTAACCAGCTTTCCCGTTCGTGGTGAGCCTGTCGAATCATGAACGGCGAGCGAAGCGAGCAATCAGATGTTCACCCTTCGATAAGCTCAGGGCGAACGGTTTTACCGGAAAGGAATAAACATGACCCTGCAAAAGAACGCCGGCGCTGTACGCCGTTTCGCCAAGCTCGCCAGGTTCGGAGCATGGCTGCAAAACCTCTCCAACAAGATCGTGCCGCCGCCGTTCCGGCTCATGCAGATCAGCGCGTCCTACTGGCAATCGCGCGCACTGTATGTCGCTGCACGGTTCGACATCGCCACCGCGCTGGCAGATGGCGAACTCGCGGCTGAAGAACTTGCCACCCGCCTGCGCACCCAGCCGGACGCAACCTACCGCCTGCTGCGCATGCTCGCCGCGATGGGCGTGTTCGAGGAAGTCTCGCCGCATCGCTTCCGCAACAACAAGCTCTCCAATGGGCTGCGCGAAGGCTATCCGCAGAGCGTGCGCGCCATGATCCTCATGCACAACTCGCCCGAGATCAGCCGTCCCTGGTTCGAGCAGCTGGAACAGTCGGTGCGCGAGGGCGGCGTGCCGTTCGAGCGCACGCACGGCCAGGAGCTCTATACCTACCTGGATACGCATGCCGAGTTCGATGCCCTGTTCGCCAGCGCCATGGACACCGTCGAGGCGCTCACCGGCGACAGCTTCATCACCGATTTCGACTGGGCGCGCTTCGGGCGCGTCATCGACGTCGGCGGCTCCAAGGGCGCCAAGTCGCTCGCCATCCTCAAGCGCCATCCCCACCTCAAGGCGCTGGTGGCCGACCGCGAACAAGTCATCCGCGATGCGGCGCAGTTCTGGCAGCAGCAGGGCGAAGGCGATGTGCTGCAACGCATGCGCTACGAGGCCTGCGACGTGCTACAGGCCGTGCCCAGGGCAGAGAGCGACAAGGACATCTACCTGCTGAGCGCCGTACTGCACGGCTTCGACGACGCCACCTGCGTCGACCGCATTGCGCAACGTGGCTAATGCCGCCGCAGGCAGTGGCGCCACCATCGCCGTGATGGAGATGGTCATGCCCGATGCCAAGGCCGACGCAGGCGCCGCATCGTTCGACATGCAGATGTTCGTGAATTCGCGCGGCCGGGAAAGGACGCTGGGCGAATGGCAGCGGCTGTTCGAGAAGAGTGGAGTGGCGCTGCAGGAAGTGGTCGGCACGCAGTCGTTTGCGAAGATACTGGTGCTGCGGGCACGGTGAGGGATAGCCAGTCAAAATCGAAAATTCGATGCTGACCCCTTCGGCTCTGTGCTGCACGACCGGCTCGACCACCTGCAACACAAGTTTGTTGCGCTAGGATTGGGGGCGCTAACTGCGGGGATAGCAGGCAGGGAGCCCCCTGTCATCTACATCAAACAGTAATTCACCGGCTTCAAAGGCGTCAGCCCATGTTCCTCGTCCAGCGTATCGCGCAGATTGATCTCAACCGCGCGGCAGATCGCATCCAGCGCCAGGTCGTTGGGCAGGTTGCCGAAGGGTTCCTCGATCTCGTCGCCTAGCGCATCCAGCCCGAAGAAGGTGTAAGCCACTAGGCCGACGACAAAAGGCGTCATGAAGCCTATCGTATCGACCAGGCCGAACGGCAGCAGGAAACAATACAGATAGGCCGTCCGGTGCAGCAGCAGCGTGTAGGAGAAGGGGATGGGCGTGCTCTTGATCCGTTCGCAAGCCGCGGACGCCGCCGTGATGGCGGACATGGTCGCGTCGATGTTGGCCGCAAGGCAACCATCGAGCCGTTTCTCATCGATGCACAGGCGCAGGTCATTGCCCATCTGGTGCATCAGGTGATCGGGGATGTTGGCAGCCTTGCAGCTTTTCTCCCATTCCTGCTGCGAGAGCAGCGGCTTCAGCTCGGGGCGGGCATCAGTGTTGCGCAACAGGTGGCGCAGCGCGTGCGTAAAAGCGATGGTGCGGTAGATCATCCTGACGCGTACGTCGCTCAAGCCGGCACCGGCCTGCAACGGCGCGGCATGCTCGATGAGTGTCAGGCATTGGCGCGCGAAATTCCGGCTCTGCAGCACGATCTCTCCCCACAGCTTGCGGCCCTCGCAGTAGCGGTCATAGGCTGCGTTGTTGCGGAAGCCTAGGAAGATGGCCAGCGGCAGGCCGATCAGCGTGAACGGGATGGCGGTCAGCGTGATCTTGTGGCTGAACAGGTCGCCATGCGTCATCGTCACCACTGTCGCCAAAACGATGTTGACTGCCAGCACCTTCCAGATATCTTTCAGCACCGAGCCGCGAAACACCAGGAACAAGTTGAAACCGGAGGGCCTGCCGCGAACGATCATGGGGTAACCTTATGTACGTGAGGGGTGATGCCAATTCAAAGCGCACATTAGTGCCGCAGTGACCTTTATAGTTCCATGCGGAGCAACTAATTAGTTGGGTGAAGATGAGGAGCCTTGAGGAGGGCAAACAATGAAATATCGGCACTACAAGGGCGGCATCTACGAGATCGTGTGCGAAGCGAAGCTGGAAGCCGATCCCAACGTCACCCTCATGATCTACAAGTCGGAAGAGGGCCTGATCTGGGCACGACCGAAAGAGGTCTTCTTCGAATCGGTGCAGCATGAAGGGCAGACCGTGCCGCGCTTCTCACCCATCAACTGATAGTCAACGGCGATCATCATGGACTTCGCAAGCTTGATGGTACTGGTCGTGCTGGGACTGTCGGTCTGGTTCTGGCTGCACAGCATCCGCATCCTGGAGATCGCGCGCGAAGCGGGCAGGCAGGTCTGCAAGCGGACGGGCGTCCAGTTCCTCGACGACACCGTCGCCAGCACCAGGTTGTCGCTGGCGCGCGATGGTAATGGGCGCCGCATATTGCGCCGCACCTATCGTTTCGAATTCAGCGAAACCGGCAACAGCCGGCGGGAAGGGGAGGTGATCATGCTCGGTGATCGGGTCGAGTCGGTCACGATGGAGCCTTATCAAATTATGGAGTGAGGGGTGGCTAAAGGAAATGCGAAGCTGACCCTTTATAACTGCTTTATAACTGTTTTAGCTCTTGCAGTTTACTTCCTCGCAACCACATTGATGCGCCTGAAAGTTTCGAAACATCTCCCGTCGCCCTGGCAGGTTCGCTGGATCATGCGCTCGATCACGAACTGCCGGAAATCCTCCTTGTGTTCATCCGGCAGGAGTTTTATGAATGGCACCAAGCTGGGCTGGTCGATCCATTTGATCATGCTTTCCCGGTCTGCAAAAAAACGGTCGGCATTTTCACCGGACACACTGGCTGACGAGAAAGGAAAACGCTGCACGAGAAGTTCATATTCCTCGACCGACGGCATATACCACGGCCATTCAAAGGTGGAAAAATGCTTGGAGAATTGAGGCAGCCTGATCGCCTCTTTCACCACGTCGAAGAAGTTCGCACAATTGCCATCCCCGGCAAAATTGAATTTCATTACCCCGCCTTGTTTAAGGGCGCAATGCACGTTGCCGAGCAGGGCGTTGTGATCCTTGATCCAGTGCAACGTGGCATTGGAAAAAACGATATCGAACTCGTTTTTGAAATCCAGGCCGTTGATGTCGCGTACCGCAAAAGACAAGTTGTCGGCAACGTTGGTCTTGGCTGTATCGATCATTCCGCGCGAAGCATCGATGCCGAGGGCTGAACCTTGCGGCGCAAGCGCCGCCAGTTGCGCGGTAAGCACACCGTCGCCGCATCCGAGATCGAGGATGCGCTCCGTTCCCGCGATGCTCAGCTCATGGATGAGCTTCGCTCCCCACTCCTTCTGGTGTGCCGATGCCGCCCTGTATTTGTTGCCGTCGAATTCGTGTGCCATATCCAAAACCGCTCCAAGATCAAATTATCAAGCACGCGCCCAAGGAAATGCTGCTAGGGATCGAAAAGCGAAGCTGACCCTTTTGGTTTGGGAATACGAAGCTGCCCCCGTTAGCTTCACTCGGCGGAAAATGCGAAGCTGACCCCTTTAGCTATGATTCGCGCCCATCGATTGAGCTCTTGGCAGGAATACGAAGCTGACCCCTTTAGTTGTTGCCGACGATGCCGCCGATGAAAGCCCAGACTAGAATTTCCATTGCTTACCTTTGTGGTGTGCAGAACAATCCGAACACGTCCCCAATAGTTTATTGGAGGTCTGTACCTGATTGTTGATACTTTATCCGGGGGAATGCTCACGGATAGTATCAAGGCGTTTCATAAGATGTGTGGGGGACGCAGCTTCTTCCAAAGTTTTCTTGTCTTGAAGGGAGATGTGTTTTATTGCCTTATTGCGTACACGCCAATATAACAGGCCAAAGGATGCTAAATGAAGTGAAGCGGAATCCGCTGCCAAGAAAAATGAATTCACAGTTCCACAGGGCGTTGCAGAACCTCCCCCGACCTCCTGTAAGCCGAGCGAGAATGAATGGGCGCTGTGTGAGAAGAGTGTATACAGTCCACTTTCAATGTTACGTGGTAGTAGCTCTTGACCTGAGTAGCGTACGTGTAAATATGGTGACTTCCCGCGTTCCAAATTTTCTTTGTATTTTTTGTCCAGCGACATGAATACGGGATTTTTGGCGAGTTCAGATAGCGACCATTTGCGGCCTAGGTAATGCCAAGAATCCGACTTTGCTGTATCGAGACGATCATGAATCTTTCCAAGATCGGTTGAGTGATTCAGTAAAAACAAATGCAAGCGCATGTGTGCTTCATCTTTAGATAGACCAGCTTCCAAGAAATAGGAAGCAGCTTTGTGTACCTCCATGATGCAGCGGGAAAGGACGCAGACTGCACCTACATCAATTTCAGGCTCACCACTTGCAAGTGTTACGATGGAACGCCCATGCTGAACGGCCTTTGAGAACAAGCCATGACCATATAGTGCTCGCGAAGAACGAGTTGTACTTTCTCGAGCGCGAGAAAGCATCTGCTCACATATTTCGACAACATTTCTCAGTGGATGTTGTTGCGGCATTTCGATGGAGGAGGATGGATTATTTGTTAGTACTTCAGTCTTGATGGACTTCTTATCGGTTCATGCTACACCAGCTTCTTCAACTGATAAATCCTCTCCAGCGCTTCCTTCGGACTCATCTCGTCCGGCTGCAGGTCGCGTAGCGCCGACACCAGCGGATGTTCTTCCGGCTCCGGCACTTCCGGTGCGGCGGTGAACAGGTCGCCTTGCGGGTTCTGCGCGGCGCTGTTCTGTTCCAGTCGCACCAGTTGTTTCTTCGCGTTGCGGATGACGCTGTTCGGCACGCCGGCGAGGGCGGCGACTTGCAGGCCGTAACTTTGGCTCGCCGCGCCTTCGTTCACGCTGTGCAGGAAGACGATGCTGTGCTGGTGTTCGATGGCGGCGAGGTGGACGTTGGCGAGTTGCTTGAATTCTTCGGCCAGCCGCGTGAGTTCGAAATAGTGGGTGGCGAACAGGGTGTGGCTGCGGTTGAGTTCCAGCAGGTGGCGCGCGATGGCGTAGGCGAGGGCGAGGCCGTCGAAGGTGCTGGTGCCGCGCCCGATCTCGTCCACCAGCACCAGACTCTTGTCGGTGGCGTTGTGCAGGATGTTGGCGGCTTCGGTCATCTCGACCATGAAGGTGGAGCGTCCGCTGGCGAGGTCGTCGGATGCGCCGATGCGCGTGAAGATCTGGTCGATCTCGCCCAGCACTGCTTCCTGCGCGGGCACGAAGCAGCCGACATGCGCGAGCAGCACGATGATGGCGACCTGGCGCATGTAGGTGGATTTACCGCCCATGTTGGGGCCGGTGATCAGCAGCATGCGGCGCGTGTCGTTGAGCGCAGTGTCGTTCGGCGTGAACTGGTCAACCTGCGCTTCGACCACCGGATGCCGGCCTTGCGTGATGTTGATCTGCGCATCGTCGCTGAATTGCGGCGCGCTGAAGTTCAGCGTGGCGGCGCGCTCGGCGAAGGTGGCGAGCACGTCCAGTTCGGCGATGGCGGCGGCGATGCGCTGCAGTTGCGGGATGAACGGAGCGAGCTGGTCCAGCAGTTGTTCGTAGAGGAATTTCTCGCGTGCCAGTGCGCGGTCGTTGGCCGAGAGCGCCTTGTCCTCGAAGGCTTTCAGTTCCGGCGTGATGTAGCGCTCGACGTTCTTCAGCGTCTGGCGGCGGCGGTAGTCGTCCGGCACCTTGTCCGCATTGGCGAAGCTGACCTCGATGTAGAAGCCGTGCACGCGGTTGTATTCGACCTTGAGCTTGTCGATGCCGGTGCGCGCGCGTTCGCGCAGTTCCAGCTCCATCAGGAAGTCGCCGCAGTTGGTCTGGATGCCGCGCAGTTCATCCAGTTCGGGGTCGAAGCCGTCGGCGATCACGCCGCCTTCGCGCAGGACGGAGGAGGGTTCTACCTTGATGGTTTTCTGTAATAACTCGACCAACTCATTTCCCGTTCGTGCTGAGCTTGTCGAAGCATGAAGGGATGCGCTGGCCTGTACGTCGCTGCGCGACGATCCTTCGACTAGCTCAGGACGAACGGTGCATTGGAGTGCATCGGCCAGTTGCTGGATGAGCGCGGCATCGCCCTTTGCCAACGTGCTGTGCAGTTGCGGCAAGGTGAGCAGCGTGTCGCGCAGGCCGGAGAGGTCACGCGGACGGGCCGATCGTAAGGCGATGCGCGCGGTGATGCGTTCGACGTCTACGCTGGGTTTGAGTTGTTCGTGGACTGTGCGATACCCCTCTCCCCCGGCCCCTCTCCCGCCAGCGGGCGAGGGGAGCAGGTCGGCGACCGCATCCAGCCTTGCTTGCAGCGTAGCGCGATCTCGCAGCGGATGATGCAGCCAGTTGGCGAGCAAGCGGCTGCCCATGTTGGTGGCGCAGGTGTCGAGCAGCGAGAGCAGGGTGGGGGCGGGTTCGCCGCGCAGGGTCTGGGTGATCTCCAGATTGCGGCGGGTGGCGGCATCCATGCGCACGTAGCGGTCTGCGCTATACACCTGCATGCTGCGGATGTGGCTGATGGCCTGGCCTTGGGTGAGCTTGGCGTAGCCGAGCAGCGCGCCTGCGGCTTCCAGTCCCACGCTGAATTCGTCGCAGCCGAAGCCGGCGAGGTCGATGGTGGCGAACTGCTGGCATAGGCCGCGGCGTGCGGTCTCCAATTCGAAATGCCATTCCGGCAGTGCCTTGAAAGCCGCGTGGATACTGGGCTGCAGGGTGGCGTTCTCGGCGTGCAATATCTCGGAAGGTTGCAGGCGTTCCAGTTCGGCGGCGAGATTATCGGTAGCGGTTTCGCACACGAAGAACTGGCCGGAGGCGAGATTGAGCCAGGCCAAACCGAGCTTGCCGCTGCGCTGGTGCAGGGCCAATAGCAGGTTGTCGCGCTTCTCTTCCAGCAGGGCGGAGTCGGTGACGGTGCCGGGGGTGACGATGCGCACCACTTTGCGCTCGACCGGGCCTTTGCTGGTGGCGGGGTCGCCGATCTGTTCGCAGATGGCGACCGACTCGCCCATCTTCACCAGGCGCGCGAGGTATTGCTCGGCCGCGTGATACGGCACGCCCGCCATCTTGATCGGGTTGCCGTCCGATGCACCGCGCTGGGTCAGCGTGATGTCGAGCAGCTTGGCCGCGCGCACCGCGTCGTCATGGAACAGTTCGTAGAAATCGCCCATGCGGTAGAACAGCAGCATGTCTGGATGCTGCGCCTTGATGCGCAGGTACTGCTGCATCATCGGGGTCTGTTTTTCGAGCATGGCGTCAGTCATCGGCTTGTTCATTCATACACCACATAGCGGCCCGAGAATTTCACTGCTGGCAGGTCGTTGTGTTTGATCACCACGTCGAGCGAGAGCCGCGCGCGTCCGTGTTTGTTCAGTATCGTCATGAAGCGTTGCAGCGCCGCATCGTCCAACGTGCATTCGGCCTGCATGTCATGCGCGACAGGCAGCAGGTAATTGATGTCGGCCTGCTGGATCACGATGTGGCGATGCAAACCTGCCTCTTTGAGCTTGAGGTGGACCATGCCCCAGCCGCACAGAACGGCGAGCGCATACAGGCTGCCGCCGAAAGCGGTGCATTTGTGGTTGATGTTGGGAGCAAGCGGTGCGGCGAGGCGTAACTGCTTGCCGTCGTAAGCGGTGACGGTGATGCCCATCTCGCGCGAGATGGGGATCTCATGGTGCAGGGTATGTTCCAGTTGTGCCGCGTGTGTTTTGTTCATTGGATGAAGGATTCTTTCTGGACGTTCATTCCGCAACACTCAGCTGATCTTGACCACGATGTCGTGCAGGCGGTTGGCACACAGCGCCATGTGCTGGGCGGCGTTGGTCAGGTGGCGGTAGATCTCGCGGCGCTTGAACATGTTGATGTAGTCGGTGCCCTCGAACAGGATGGGCAGGGCGGCGCGGTACAGTTTCTCCGCGTGGCGTTCGGCCTGGCGCGCCGCATTGGCGTCCTGTGCGGCGTCGGCCGGGTTGGTGCCCAGCTTGGCGAAGCCTACGGCCAGCGCATCCACGCCTTGCTTGATGCAGTGCGAGATGTCGCGCATGAATTCGTCCGGCGTGACGCTGAGCACGTCCATCTCGTGCACCGTGGTCTTGCAGTACATCACGATGTCGTCCAGCGCCATGATGGCGCGGTAGATGTCCTCGCGGTCGATGGGGGTGGAGAAGGCGTCGTTGAGTTCGTGCAGGTTGCGCACCTTGATGAGGTCGGCCTCGTGCACGTTCTGCTTGAGCGCGTCCGCGACCATCGGGTCGCTATGTTCCATGTAGTCGACCAGCAGGTCCACGGTGTGCGTGACCTTCACGGTCTGCTCGGTGAGCATCTGGAAGAAATCCGGCATCTTGGGGAAGACGCGGTCCAGGATGATGGCGAGCAGTGTTTTTGTGGCTTCGTGCATGGCAATTGCGTTAGATGAATGCGTGGATGAGAAGATAGCAGCTAATCGCCATCAATGCTGCGCCGGGAATGGTGATCAGCCAGGTGGTGACGATCTCGCGCGCCTTGCCCCAGCGCACGGCCTTGGGGCGCTCGGAGGCGCCGATGCCCATGATGGATGAGGCGACCACGTGCGTGGTGGAGACCGGCGCGCCGAACAGCGAGGAGCCGAAGATCACGCCGGCGGCGGTCATCTGCGAATCCAGCGCGTGCAGCGGGCGGATCTTGTAGATGGAGAAGCCCAGCGTGCGCACGATCTGCCAGCCGCCGGAGAGGATGCCCAGCGTGATGGCGAGGGAGCAGGCCAGCATCACCCAGAACGGCACCTCGAAGGTCGGGATGAAGCCGCCGAGCACCAGCACCAGGGTGAGGATGCCCATGCTCTTCTGCGCGTCGTTGGCGCCGTGCGAGAAGGCCAGCCCGGCCGAGGTGACGAACTGCAGATGGCGCAGGTCGCGGTTGATGGAGGGGTGCGCGCCGCGCAGCAGCATGAGCATGGTCTTGTGCAGGGCGAAACCGACCCAGAAGCCGATGAGCGGCGACAGGACCAGCGCGACGATCACCTTGGCGACGCCGTTCAGCTGGCCGTGCAGCAGATCGCCGAAGCCCCAGGCGACATGGCTGGCGCCGGCCGCGACCACGACCACGCCGGCCAGACCGCCGACCAGTGCGTGCGAGGAGGAGGAGGGGATGCCGAACCACCAGGTCAGCAGGTTCCACGCGATGGCGCCGACCAGGCCGCACAGCACGATGACCAGCGCCAGTGTGCGGTCGAGATCGTCCAGCGTGACGAACTTGCCGATGGTGTTGGCCACCGCCGTGCCGACCAGCAGCGGGCCGAGGAACTCGAAGAAGGCCACCAGCAGCACGGCCTGCACCGGCGTCATCGCGCGCGAGGCGATGACCGTGGCGATGATGTTGGCGGCATCGTGGAAACCGTTGGTGTACTCGAAGATCAGGACGATCGCGATGGTCGCGATCGTGAGGAGGAGCAGGGTGTCCATATTGATGCCGGTGCGGCTTGTCGTGCGTTAGCTCTTCAACCCGTCCGTCAGATGCGGTGCGATGACTTGCAGCAGTTGTTCGTGGATGAACGGGTTGCCCGCGCAGATGTGGCCGCTGGTCAGGTAGTTCTGGTTGCCCGCGAGGTCGGAGACGATGCCGCCCGCCTCGGAGATGAGCAGCGCGCCGCCCGCGATGTCCCACGGCTTGAGTGCGGTCTCGAAGAAGCCGTCGTAACGGCCGGCAGCGGTCCATGCCAGATCGAGCGAGGCAGCGCCGGGGCGGCGCAGGCCCGCGCTCTTCTGCATGACGTCTTTGAGGATGTCCATGTAGGCATCCATGTGCTCGAAGCGGGTGTAGGGGAAGCCGGTGCCGATCAGGCTGTCGATCATTTCCTTGCGCTTGCTCACGCGGATGCGCTTGTCGTTGAGGAACGCGCCGCGGCCGCGGGTGGCGGTGAACAGGTCGTTCTTGGTCGGGTCGTACACCACGGACTGGGTCAGCACGCCGTTGTGCTGCAGGGCGATGGAGACGGCGTACTGCGGCACGCCGTGCAGGAAATTGGTGGTGCCGTCGAGCGGGTCGATGATCCACACGTACTCCGACTGGCCTTGGGCGCCGCCCTCTTCTGCTAGAATCGCATGGCTGGGATAGGCGTCCAGCAAGGTCTCTACGATGATGCGCTCAGCAGCGCGATCCACTTCGCTGACGTAATCCGCATGGGATTTCTTGGTCACAGTGAGGTGATCGAGGTTATCGGCGGCACGGTGAATGAGATTGCCGGCGCGACGCGCGGCCTTCACCGCGATGTTGAGCATGGGGTGCATAATGTACGAAACCTTTTTAATGAGCACGAAACTTTGATTAACCTGCTGCGCGACTTGATTGCTGCGTTGCGCGGTGCTCGAAATCCGGGGTCGCATAGCGACAGACTACCAGTACATTCCGGTTTCTCCGCTCCGTGCGCCTTGCACTCAAGCCGCTCGCGACGGCCACTCAAAGTTTCAAATTGAAGTAACCAGACCGTATTTTAGTTGGTATTGCGTTTTGAATAAACCAAATCCTTTAAGTAATGTGCGCGTGGTGCTCAGCCACACCACCCATCCGGGCAACATCGGCGCGGCGGCACGCGCCATGAAGACCATGGGATTGCGCCATCTGTACCTAATCAACCCGCGCCATTTCCCCGATGCGCAGGCCACTGCGATGGCCGCCGGGGCGGACGATATCCTGCAGAACGCCGTGGTGTGCGGCTCCATCGACGAAGCGCTTGCAGGGCGTGGTGTTCACCGTGGCGATGACGGCGCGTCTGCGCGACATCTCCATCGCGGTGAAGACGCCGCGCGAGGCGATGCCGCAAGTGTTGCAGGAGGCCGCCACCCATCCCGTGGCCTTGCTGTTCGGCACCGAGATGTCGGGACTCACCAACGAGGAGATGGGCAAAGCGCAGCTGGGCGTGAACATCCCCGCGCATCCCGATTTCTCCTCGCTCAACATCGCGGCTGCGGTGCAGGTGATGGCGTATGAGTTGAGCGTGGCAGCGCAGAGCTATACGCCGGTGTGCCGCAGATCGAACCTGCCACGCACGAACGGGTCGAAGGCTTGTATGCGCATCTGGAGAAGACGCTGTTCGAGATCGGTTTCTTCACCACGCAGAATCCGGCGCGCCTGATGCAGCGCCTGCGCCGTCTGTATTCGCGCACCAGGCTGGAAGACGAGGAGATCAACATCCTGCGCGGCATGTTGACCGTGACGACCGAGTACAATGCGCGCCTCAGAGAACGTTACCGGGAAGAGCACAAAGATGTTTAACAATATCCGCGAAGACATCGCCAGCGTATTCGCCCGCGACCCGGCCGCACGCACCACCTTCGAGGTGCTGACCTGCTATCCGGGGCTGCATGCGCGCATCTTCCATCGCATCTCGAACAGGCTGTGGCACATGGGATTGAAATGGCTGGCGCGCTTCACCTCGCATATCGGGCGCTTCTTTACCGGCATCGAGATCCATCCGGGCGCGACCATCGGCCGGCGTTTCTTCATCGACCACGGCATGGGCGTGGTGATCGGCGAGACGGCCGAGATCGGCGACGATGTGACGCTATATCACGGCGTGACCTGGGCGGCACTTCCTGGCAGCAAGGCAAGCGCCACCCCACCCTGGGTAACAACGTGGTGGTCGGCGCGGGCGCCAAGATCCTCGGCCCCATCCACATCGGCGACGGCGCCAAGATCGGCTCCAACGCGGTGGTGGTGAAGGATGTCCCGGCCGGTGCGACGGCGACCGGTATCCCGGCCCGCATCCTGGACGAGGCGAAAAAGAACACGGGTTTCAACGCCTACGGCCTAAGCAACGACCAGAACGATCCGGTCGCCAAAACCTTGCACGGTCTGATCGGCCATAGCATGACGGTCGATCACCGCATCGAATTCATCCTGCAGCAACTCGAGAAGATGGGCGTGCCGGTGGAAGAAGAGCGTGCCACCGCCGACAAGTTCGATCCAAACCACCTGAATAAAATTGTTGATTAAAAGAATCAGGTATTCTATTATTCCCTCAGCAAAAGCAGGGATAAGGTGTGGCTATTCGCCGCGCCAATCTGAATATCAAGGAGAAGAGCATTATGCGACTCACAACTAAAGGAAGATTTGCGGTAACTGCGATGGTCGACCTGGCCACGCGCAGCGGAAAAGGTCCTGTCACCTTGGCCGGCATCAGCGAACGTCAGAAGATTTCTTTGTCTTATCTGGAGCAATTGTTCGGCAAGTTGCGCCGCAACAACGTGGTAGCCAGCGTGCGCGGTCCCGGCGGCGGTTATTGCCTGGCACGTCCGGCGAACAAGATCACCATGGTGGATATCATCGTGGCGGTGGATGAGCCTCTGGATGCCACGCACTGCGGCGCCAAAGGCGACTGTCAGGATGGCAAACCCTGTTTGACTCATGAGTTGTGGTACGGCCTGAACGAGGCGATCCACGAATATCTGGGCAAGATCAACCTGCAGCAGCTGGTGGATGGTCAGGGCAAGAACGCGGGCGCGGAAGGTGCGCCGGTCGTGATCACCAAAAACGAAAGCTCGGCTCGAGCTGCAGCGTAGGGAGTTGGCATGACGCTGCAGTTGCCGATCTATATGGATTATTCCGCGACCACGCCGGTCGATCCGCGCGTGGCCGAGGAGATGATCCCCTACCTCACCGAGAAGTTCGGCAATCCTGCTTCGCG
This sequence comes from uncultured beta proteobacterium, assembly GCA_963715005.1. Classification (GTDB taxonomy): domain Bacteria; phylum Pseudomonadota; class Gammaproteobacteria; order Burkholderiales; family Gallionellaceae; genus Sideroxyarcus. The sequence goes on from CAVQQO010000002.1 coordinate 136,802, forward strand.
TTCGCATTCCTTCGGCTGGGTGGCGGATGAGGCGGTGGAGCGCGCGCGCGAGCAGGTCGCCGCTTTGGTCAATGCCGATCCGAAAGAGATCGTGTGGACATCCGGCGCGACCGAATCCAATAACCTCGCGCTGAAAGGCGCTGCGCATTTCTACGCCGACAAAGGCAAGCACATCGTCACGGTGCAGACCGAACACAAGGCGGTGCTCGACACCGTGCGCGAACTGGAACGCCAGGGGTTTTGCCGCGACCTATCTCGATCCCGAGCCGAACGGTCTGCTCGATCTGGAGAAGCTGAAAGCCGCATTGCGCCCCGATACCGTCATCGTTTCGGTGATGTTCGTGAACAACGAGATCGGCGTCATCCAGGACATCGCGGCCATCGGCGAAATATGCCGCGAAAAAGGCATCCTGTTCCATGTCGATGCGGCGCAAGCGACCGGCAAGGTGGCGATCGATCTGCAAAAGCTCAAAGTCGATCTGATGAGTTTCTCCGCGCACAAGACCTACGGCCCCAAGGGCATCGGCGCGCTGTATGTGCGGCGCAAACCGCGCGTGCGCCTGGAAGCGCAGATGCACGGCGGCGGACACGAACGCGGTTTCCGCTCCGGCACGTTGGCGACGCACCAGATCGTCGGCATGGGCGAAGCGTTCCGCATCGCCAGAGAAGATATGGCGGCCGAGAACGAACGCATCCGCATGTTGCGCGACCGCCTGTGGGCCGGGCTGTCGAGCATGGAAGAGGTGTATCTCAACGGCGACATGGAACAGCGCGTGCCGCACAACCTGAACGTGAGCTTCAACTTCGTCGAAGGCGAATCGCTCATCATGGCGGTGAAGGACATCGCGGTATCCAGCGGCTCTGCCTGCACCTCGGCCAGCCTGGAGCCGTCTTATGTGTTGCGCGCCTTGGGGCGCAACGACGAGTTGGCGCACAGTTCGATCCGTTTCACCATGGGACGTTTCACCACCATAGAAGAAGTGGATTACACAGTGAAACTGTTGCAGGAAAAGATTGCCAAACTTCGCGAGCTTTCCCCGTTGTGGGAGATGTTCAAGGATGGCATCGATTTGAATACCGTGCAGTGGGCTGCACACTAAGGAGGCCGTAATGGCTTACAGCGAAAAAGTTTTGGATCATTACGAGAATCCGCGCAATGTCGGGGCTTTGAACAAGGACGACAGCAGTGTCGGCACCGGCATGGTCGGTGCGCCGGCCTGCGGCGATGTGATGAAGTTGCAGATCAAGGTCGGCAAGGACGGCATCATCGAAGACGCCAAATTCAAGACCTACGGTTGCGGTTCGGCGATCGCCTCCAGTTCTCTGGTGACCGAGTGGGTCAAGGGCAAGACGGTGGATCAGGCGCTGGCGATCAAGAACACGCAGATCGCCGAAGAACTGGCATTGCCGCCGGTGAAGATACACTGCTCCATCCTGGCGGAAGATGCCATCAAGGCGGCGGTGGCGGATTACAAGGCCAAGCACGGCGCGGTGGTGGAAGCGGCGCCTGCAACGGGAACAAATAGGAGGGGCAAATGGCGATCACCCTGACAGAGAATGCGGCGAAACATGTGCAGAATTTTTTGACCAAGCGCGGCAAGGGTGTCGGGCTGCGTCTCGGCGTGCGCACCAGCGGTTGTTCCGGCATGGCCTACAAGCTGGAGTTCGCCGATGCGGTGGATAGTGAAGATCTGCAGTTCGTCAGCAATGGCGTCACCGTGCTGGTCGATCAGCAAAGCCTGCCGTACATCGACGGCATGGAACTGGATTACACGCGCGAAGGGTTGAACGAAGGATTCAAGTTCAACAATCCGAATGTGAAAGACCAGTGCGGTTGCGGCGAGAGTTTCAAAGTGTGATGAGTCCCTTGGTGCCCGATTTTCAGCAAGACTTCTTCACGCTTTTCAATCTTCCCCGGCATTTCCAGCTTGACGGCGTAACGCTCGAACAAGGCTATCTCGCCCTGCAGGCACAAGTCCATCCGGACAAATTCTCGCATCTTCCCGAAGCCGAACGCCGTCTGTCCCTGCAATGGGCTACGCGCGTCAACGAGGCCTACCAGACCCTGCGCAATCCACTGAGCCGCGCGCGCTACCTGCTGTCGCTGCACGGCGTGGATACGCAGGAAGAGAGCAACACGGCGATGCCGACCGACTTCCTGATGCAGCAGATGGAATGGCGCGAGGCGCTGGACGAGGCGAAACAAGTTCAGAACATGACTGTGCTGGACCAACTGGAGCAGCGCATGCAGCACGCGCGGCGTGATCTGGAACAGGAACTCGCGCGCGACCTCGATGAGCGTCACGATTTTGCCTCTGCTTCCGGTATAGTGCGCAAGCTCCGATTCCTTGAGAAACTCGCGGAAGAAATCGGCTCCGCATTCGACGAATTAGATTCTTAAATGGCACTGCTGCAGATATCAGAACCCGGCCTTTCCGCCGCTCCCCATCAACATCGCCTGGCGGTCGGCATCGACCTAGGTACGACCAATTCCCTTGTCGCGACCGTACGCAACGGCATCAGCACCGTGCTGAACGATATCCACGGTTGTGCTTTGCTGCCCTCGGTGGTGCGCTATGCGGAAGATGGCGAGCGTGCAAGTCGGTCAAGCGGCGCAAGCACGTGCAGAGCGACGATCCGCACAACACCATCGTCTCGGTGAAACGCTTCATGGGGCGCGGACTGAAGGATGTCGGCGAAGTCGGCAATCTGCCATACCGCTTCGTCGATGCGCCCGGCATGCTGCAACTGCGCACCGTGGCCGGCATGAAGAGCCCGGTCGAGGTCTCCGCCGAGATACTCAAAGTGCTGCGCGAACGCGCCGAACATTCCCTGGGCGGCGAACTGGTCGGCGCGGTCATCACCGTGCCGGCCTACTTCGACGATGCGCAGCGCCAGGCGACCAAGGATGCGGCGCAAGCTGGCCGGACTCAACGTGCTGCGCCTGCTCAACGAACCCACCGCCGCCGCCATCGCCTACGGGCTGGATAACGCTGCCGAAGGCGTGTACGCGGTGTACGACCTGGGCGGCGGCACCTTCGATATCTCCATCCTGAAGCTGTCCAAAGGCGTGTTCGAGGTGCTGTCCACCAACGGCGACTCGGCATTGGGCGGCGACGATTTCGACCATCGCATCTATTGCTGGATACTGGAGAAGGCCGGGCTGTCCGCGCCTGCAGCGCATACGACACACGCCTGTTGCTGACGCATGCGCGCGCCGCCAAGGAGCAGCTGACCGAGCAGACACGAGGCGCAGATCACGGCGGTATTGAGCGACGGCGAGCTGGTGGAGCTGACGCTCACGCGCGAGATGTTCAACGAATTGACGCTGAACCTGGTCGAGCGCACCCTGCAGGCGCCGCGCCGCGCCTTGCGCGATGCCAAGCTCGACGGCACGAGGACGTCAAGGGCGTGGTGATGGTCGGCGGCTCGACGCGCATGCCGCAGGTGCAGCAGGCGGTGGGCGAGTTCTTCGGCCAGGCGCCGCTGAACAATCTCGACCCCGACAAGGTGGTGGCGCTGGGCGCGGCGATACAGGCCAACGTGCTGGCGGGCAACCGCGGCGGCGACGACTGGCTGCTGCTGGACGTGATTCCGCTGTCGCTGGGCATCGAGACCATGGGCGGGCTGGTGGAGAAGATCATCCCGCGCAACAGCACCATCCCGAGCGCGCGCGCGCAGGAGTTCACCACCTACAAGGACGGCCAGACCGCGATGAGCATCCACGTGGTGCAAGGCGAGCGCGAACTGGTGAGCGATTGCCGCTCGCTGGCGAAGTTCGAACTGCGCGGCATCCCGGCCATGGTGGCGGGTTCGGCGCGCATCCGCGTCACCTTCCAGGTCGATGCCGACGGCCTGCTCAGCGTCTCGCGCGCGCGAGATGGCAAGCGGTGTCGGAAGCGCACATCGTGGTCAAACCTTCCTATGGCCTGAGCGATGACGACATCACGCGCATGCTGCAAGACTCCACGCAACATGCGCGCGACGATATGCTGGCGCGCGCCTTGCGCGAACAGCAGACCGAGGCGGCGCAACTGCTGGAGGCGGTGGATAATGCGCTGCAGCAGGATGGCGATGCCTTGCTGGATGCCGCAGCGCAAGCGCGCATCCGCGGCAGCATGGATGCCCTGCGCGCGGTGCTCGCGGGCAGCGACCATCTGGCCATCAAGCGCGCGGTCGAGGCGTTGAATCTCGCCTCCACCGACTTCGCGCAACGCCGCATGGATCAAAGCGTGCAGCATGCGCTGGCCGGTCACAAGTTATCGGAACTGGAAAGCTGATATGACGCAGATCATCGTTTTGCCGCATGAGGAATTGTGCCCCAAGGGCGCATTGTTCGAGGCCGAACCCGGCACGTCCATCTGCGATGCACTGCTGCAACACGACATCGAGATCGAACATGCCTGCGAGATGTCGTGCGCCTGCACTACATGTCACGTCATCGTGCGCGAGGGCTTCGACAGTCTGGAAGAGGCGACGGAACTGGAAGAGGATATGCTGGACAAAGCATGGGGGCTCGAATCCAGGTCGCGCCTGAGCTGCCAGGCTATCGTTGGCGATACGGACCTGGTGGTCGAGATACCCAAGTACACCATCAACATGGCGAAGGAGGGGCATTCGAAATGAAATGGATAGACGTGCGCGACATCGCGATCGCGCTGAGCGAGAAACATCCCGACACCGATCCGAAGACCGTGCGCTTCACCGATCTGCACAACTACGTGGTCGATCTGGACGGTTTCGACGACGATCACAATCGCGGCGGCGAGAAGGTGCTGGAAGCCATCCAGGCCGCATGGATAGACGAGGCGGAATGACATGCTAAAGATATGGGACGATATTTCGAGGCGCTGGCTGTTTCTGCTGGGCGCCGTGGCCGTGGCGGTCATGTTCGGCGCCGCACTGTATCTGCAATACGTGTTGCGCCAGGATCCGTGCCCGCTGTGCATGCTGCAGCGCGTCATCTTCATCGCCATCGGCGTACTGTTCTTCATCGCCGCGCTGCATAACGCAAAACAGATCGGCGCGAAGATCTATTCCATCCTGATCGCGCTCACCGCACTGGGCGGTATCGCGGTTGCCTCGCGCCATATCTGGATCCAGCACCTGCCCAAAGACCAGGTGCCCGCCTGCGGCCCCGGTCTCGAGTTCATGCTGAAGAACTTCCCGATGTCCGAAGTGTGGCAGGAACTGATGCACGGCTCCGGCGAATGCGCCGCGAAAGGCTGGACCTTCCTGGGGCTGGGCATCCCGGAATTGTCGCTGCTCGGCTACGTGATACTGGGGGTGTTTGCTGTGGTGGTGGGGTGGAAGAAGAATTAACAAATGAAGGCGCGTCCCAGCGACCGGAGGGAACGGACTTGGGCGCAGGGTTAGGCAGACAGGGCATGTGTTATGTTGTATTACTTCAAAACCATACCAGACTTATTTCCCGCGACCTGCAGAGCCTGAAGGGTTCGTTGTTTCATTTTTGAAGTCGTTTTTGCAGACTTAACCGCGGCATGAATTCCTTCGACGTCTATACCATCGTTTATCGGTGACTCTAACTTTGAGAGGATAGCTTTTACTTTCTCCTCATCTTGTTTTTCTAACGCACCTAAAAACTCAACAGGTTGTTTTGCAAGAACGGCGAAAAGCAATTCATTACTCCACTCGCTAAATTCAACGCTCTTTAGGCATCCCTTATTGAAACTCCGAAAGAATACCGATAACTCATTGGTTGATAAGTTTCCGACTTTGGTTTCTGTTTGTTGGAGCGCGCCTGTACATCCGCCGTCGGCAAAGGCCGATAGGGGCAACGCAAATACAATTAGAGCAGAACACAGCCAGGAAGAAGGAATACGCGCTTTCATGTTTTTACCTTGATGTATTTTTTCGCAGCATAACGTGGAGCTAAGGCGCACGCCGAAGGCGCGTCCCAGCGACCAAAGGGAGCGAACTTGAGCGCAGGGTTAGCGAGCATTTTCTAGCACCTCCTCAGCAGACCTAATCCAACTCTGCAAAAAGGTTTGGTCAGCCGTAACAATACCGGAAAGCGTGGGGCCAAGACTGAAATTTTCGGGGCTGAATTTGTACTCCACCTCTAGCGCCCCGCTTCTGTGCAACGCAAAGTGGAATTCAATATTTTCTTCCATGTTACCCCATGAAGCCTCCGCATCTTTTCCAACCGATGCTTCGAGCTGCCTTAGGGTTTGAATGAAACTACTCCATTCTCTCTCTTCAACCGTGCATGAAAAGTTGCCCTCAAACTTGGGCGCACGAATTTGAACGCCGGTTCGCATCCACCCCTCACGATCCGGGGAGGAGAAAGTGAAAATTGATTCAAGTCCGTGGCCGGAGATTTTCATTCTTGCGCGCTAACGTAAAGCAGCCGGCAAAAACGCCGTATAAGCTGGAGGTATGCGCCGTATAACCTGGGAAGCCATTTGCCACCCCCTTGTTTTATATAGCGCGAGGCATCCTAACATGGCGATAGCCTCTGGAAATGCGGTGGTGCCGATTCAAACGGTGACCTTCGCCACCACGCGCCGCACGAACGGTGCGACCACCAACACCGTGGGGAAGGCGATGGGCCATGCCGTGGCGAATCCCCTGAACCAGCGCGCAAAGAATTCCGCGTCATAGCCCTGATTGATCAACACTACCGTGCCGGAGATGATGCTGACCATGATGACGGAGAGCATGCCGCCGAAAAGCAGGTTGCTGTAGCGGGCCGGTATTTTCATCTTCGATTTCCTCAAATCATATGCCAGGGCGCAGGGGCATGCGTCACGGCTACGCTCACTATGTAAAAGAACACCCCTTGCGCCGCGAGCCAGGCCAGGAGGCGGGTGCGTTTCGTTTTGCCGCGCTTCAGTGCGACCGTACCGAGGACGATATACAACAGCAGCCCAATGATCTTGGCGGCCAACCACGGGGTGGCCAGCGGCGAGATGCCGAGCTGCCAGGCCAGTGCGATAGCACTCGCGAGCAACACGGTATCCACTGTGTGCGGTGCGATCCTTACCCAGCGCTGTTGCAAAGACGGCGAGTCGCGCAGCATCCATATCCCGCGCAAAAAGAACAGCGAGTAACTGAGCGTTACACAGGCGATGTGGATGTGTTTGAGCAGCAAGATGTCCAAAACAGAAGCGGGCGGCGCTTATGCCGCCCGATGCAGATAGTGCCGGATCAGTCCTGGAAGCGCCTGATCATGATGCGGCGCAGCAGATTGTCCTTGACGATGAACTGGTGATACAGCGCTGCCACGACATGGAACGCCACCAGCAACAGCAGCACGCCGATGAACAGCTCGTGAAATTCCTTGGCTGCGACTTTGTCGAAGTCGGGGATCAGGGCCGCGTTGCCGGTCTTCACTGCTTCGATCACGCCCGAGGTTACGGCAGTGATGCCGCCCGAGATGACCACGGCGATGAGGGTCAGGTTCAACAGTCCATGCGTGGCGGAAGCGATCATGTTCAGCAGCGGTTTGGCGTTGGCCGGGGCGGGTTCGCCGTCTTTCTTGCGGAAGTAGATGCGTACCAGAACGAGCAGCAATATCAGATCGCCGATCAGGAAATGCGCCGGGAACATCGAGAGCTTTTGCGCAGCGTCCTTGCTTTCGTCCAATTCGTGCCCGAGGAAGAAGGCGGCGATGGCGAGCAGGAAGATCAGCCAATGGAGGAGCGCGGTGCGTTTGCTGTATTGCTTCATGTTTCAGTCCTTTTGGTTGGGGAAAATCGCGGGGCATTGTAACGCATGCGTGAGGCTTGCCCAATCGCGCAAATGTTACAAACCCTGCGCCTGCCGGGGTTGTTGCAGCCAGTGCAGCGCCCCCGATCCGGCCGCGTATCCGCTGGCGAAACAGGCGCTGAGCAGATAGCCGCCGGTGGGCGCTTCCCAGTCCAGCATCTCGCCGGCACAGAACACGCCGGGCATCTGCCGCAGCATCAGCTTGTCATCCAGTGCGGCAAAGGCGATGCCGCCCGCTGTGCTGATCGCTTCGCGCAGCGGGCGCGCCGCGACCAGCCGCAGCGGCAGCGCTTTGATGGTGCGCGCCAGCAGCGCGCTATCGTGCATCTGTTCCGCGCTCAACACCTCGCGCAGCAGATTGGCTTTCACCCCTTTCAATCCCAGGCGGCTCTGCAGATGGCTGGCCAGCGAGCGCGCGCCGCGCGGATGCGCCACTTCGTCCTGCACGCGTTGCACCGTCCAGTCGGGCAACAGATCCAGATGCAATGTCGCGCTGCCGTTGCGCTCGATCTCGTCGCGCAATGCGGCCGAGAGCGCATAGATCAGGCCGCCCTCGATACCGTGTTCGGTGATGACGCATTCGCCTTGTTTGCGGACATCGCCGAACGCGGCCGCGACCGACTTCAATGGTTCGCCGACAAAGCGCTCGCGCATGTGCGCGCTCCATTGCACATCGAAGCCGCAGTTGGAGGGGCGGAGCGGGGCGATGGCGATGGCGCGCTGTGCCAGCAGCGATACCCATGCGCCGTCAGAGCCGAGCTGCGGCCAGCTGCCGCCGCCCATGGCCAGCACGACGGCATCGGCGTGTGTTGTGCGTTCGCCGTCCGCCCCGGTGAAGCGCAACCCACCCTGTGCATCCCAGCCGCACCAGCGGTGCCGCGCATGGAAATGCACACCGGCTTCGCGCAAGCGATGCAGCCAGGCGCGCAACAGCGGGGCGGCTTTCATGTCGGTGGGAAACACGCGACCGGAAGTGCCGACGAAGGTTTCGATGCCGAGTTTGTGTATCCACGCGCGCAGGTCGTCGGGCGGGAAGGCGCGCAGCAGCGGTTCGATGTCGGCACGAGCGGTGCCATAGCGCGTGAGAAATACATCGAAAGGTTCGGCATGTGTGATGTTCATGCCGCCTTTGCCGGCCATCAGGAACTTGCGTCCCACGCTGGGCATCGCGTCATACACATCCGCGCGCACTCCGCTTTGCGCCAACACTTCGGCGGCCATCAATCCGGCAGGGCCGCCGCCGATGACGGCGACGGTGTGCTGTTTCCGGTTCAAATCTTGACTCCGCGTCGGGCCGCCATGCTATGCCCGAGTGACCGGAGTTGGTCCGCCTCCAGCAGGGTGGTCGCCAACGGCAGTAAATTGCCGTTCTCCAGGGCGATGTGCTGTGCGTAAATCTCAGTGAAGTGCTCGGCGATTGCGGTCTCGAGCCGATTGGAGCGATCTTCGGCGATATCGACCAGCTGCGGGCGCAGGCGCTGCCACGCTGCGTCCATGCTTTTGTGCTCATCCAGCAAGCGCGCGACCAGTGCCGCCGCCGTCTGATCGCGCGTGGCGAGCAGGCGCGGAAACAAGTCCTGCTCTTCATCGTCGTGATGATGCCGCCCGGCCGTGTCGAAATAGCGCAGGATGGCCCGTGCCGCCTGCGCGGCTTGTTCATCGTTGCCGTGCGTCTGCAGATGGGTTACCAACTTGTGCAGCGTTGCGCATTGGGCCTGTATCCTGCCGTGGCAGGCTTGCAGCATTTCCAAGGGATCGTCGAAGCCGGGGGCGGCGCTTCCGCCGAGCAGCGCGTTCACCGCATGCCTTTCAAGGCGCGGCATCGAGGCCGGAATGGGTGCAGTGATTTCATGGCTATGGTTTCAGGGGTGTTGGGCAAGCCGGTCTTCCAGCGCCGGGAACAATTCTTGTTCCTCGAATCGTACATGTGTTTTTAAACTGATACCAAAATTTAGCAGTGCTGCGGCATCGTTTTGGCGCACGCCATCCAGCAAGGTGCGCAGCAGCCGATGCTCCGCCAGCGTGCGTTCGGCCAGCGATTGCGCCGGCGTATCGGCCAGCAAGGGCAATAGCGTCTGTTCCTCATAGAGGAAATGGGCTTCCAGTTCGTCGGCATAGGACTGGGCCGCATGCTGGCAGGCACGCTGTATCTCTGTTTTGTCCGCGGAGCCGGCGGCGCGCTCGCATAGCTTGGCCAGCTTGAGTGCAGCGTGATGCTCGCGGGAAAGAGGTTGCAGGGCGGGGCTGCGCTGCATGGCGCCGACTAGAGACGTTTGAAATCGAGCACGATCTGTCCCGGCTCGCGCGAGACATAGCTGATCGCGAGGTTGTCGCCATAATGCTGCTGCAGTTGTGCGAGCAAGGGTAGCGGGTCATGGTCATTCATGAAGCGCATGGTTTCCCCGGAATTCAACGCGTTCAGCGCCCCGAAAATGGCGGCATGACGAAAACGCTTGGCGATACCGCGGGCGTCGAATGGATAGCGGAGATCCATGGAAATGGTGTTGGAGCAAGTGTGTGTCATGTGCATCTCCTTAATGTGGTGAATGTGGAATAGGGTTCAAGACCTTGCCAGCAGGGCCGCCTCGGTCGCGATCGCTTTGGGGAATAGAAAGTCGTTCTCCAGCTGGATGTGCTGGAACAGGTCATCCACCAAATCCTGCAGTCCGGAATAGAGGCTGGCGTAACTGCCGCATGCGCCCGGCGGCGTGGTGAAGTGCCCGGTGACTTCCAGCATCTTGTGCAGGATCAGGCTGTCCTGCTGATGCTCCATCGTCATCATGCGGATGGGGTTGGCGACCGTGCCGAAATGCGGTGCAGGCGGGTTGGCGCCGTTCTCCAGGGACTGCATGTAGGGAAAGAGGATGTGCTCTTCCTTCATCAGGTGCATGTCCATATCGCTGTGCAATTCGCGAAACAGCTTGGCGAGCTCGTGCAGTTCGTGGTGGCTGTCGCCATGCACGCGCTGCACTTTGTCGAGCAGCGGCGCCAGGGATTCCAGCGCCGAACGGGTGTAGGGGTGATGGTGTTGCAGCAGACGGTCGATCAGTTGTGACAGGCTGCTGGCGGAAGCTTGTTCTGGTGCGTTGCTCATGTGTGTTCTCCACGGCGCTTTATAAGATTCATTCGTGGCGAATCTTATTGGCGGGGAGAGGTAAATGCAACCCTTACAGCAGGTCGGCCAAAGAGCTTTGATCCAGCGTATCGAAGAAAGCCTCCTGTGCGCGGGTGAAGAGCTTTTTCAGGCGGCATCTGGGCAACAGGGGGCAGGCGGCGTTCGTTGCATCGTCTTTCATGCAGGCGACCAGCGCCAGGTTGCTTTCCATCAGGCGCACGACGTCCCCGATGGAAATATCCTGCGCGTCGAGTGCCAGCCGGATACCGCCGTTCCGGCCGCGCTCGCTGATCAGCAAATTGGCAGCGACCAGCGCCATGACGACTTTCATCAGATGTGTCTTGACGATGTCGAAAGCATCCGCCACTTCCTGGATGGTGGCGGCATCATCCTTCTGTCCAAGATAGATCAGGGTGCGTAATGCGATATCGGTGGATAGATTGAGTTGCATGATGCGAAGACCAGGATAAATTCCAAATGTCGAACCTTGAGGGCGGGATCTGTGTTTTGTCCCGATGTGAATCATATTACATTCTTTCAGGTTGAATGTTTCTCTAAAGGAGGATACATTCGTCGCGCAGAAATCGTGCGCAACTTCCAATCTTGTGGAGTGACATGATCGAACCCGCCAGCCTTGGGAATTTTTTCACCATCTTTTTCACCTCCGCGATGGTGATCCTGCTCGGTGCCTTATACGCACTGCTGTTCGCCTATTCGCGCATCCTTCATTATCCGCGCCTGATGCCGCTGGCATATGGCGCTTACCTCGGGCTGTTCGTCTGCGCCCTGTTGCTAGCTGAAGCGGCCAATCTGCTCAAACATCCTGTATGGGTGGTCATCGTGGTTTTCATGTTGCTTGGTTACCTGCTTGCTCCGCATGCCATCTGGCATCTGTGTGTGGGGACGCATGCGGAGGAACCGGCGGAAAGCGTTTCGGGCAAGGATTCATAAACTGAGAAAAGGGAGGAACCATGGCAGCAAACCAATGGTGGGCATCCGAGTCTTTTTGGCGCAAGACGGCCATCTGGGTCACGGGTGGTTCGTTGATCGTGTTGATCTTGTTGACCTTCGATACCTTGCCGCAGATAACGGCCGGGTCGAAGCGGGTGCCGGCCTACGCGGCGATCAACTATCGCGTCGAATACAAATTCGATGAGCAGCGTCATGTGCAAGTCCCATCGCTGGGCGTGAAAGAGCCGCTGTTTGGCAAGGAGCTATCCGAACAGGAGGCCGAGGCGCTGGTGCGACATGGCAAGCTGACCATTCAGTCCAGGAACTGCATCAACTGCCATACCTTGCTGGGCAACGGCGCCTATTACGCGCCCGACTTGACCAAGGCCTGGCTCGACCCGTACTGGGGCGACAAGGCGATGCGCGAACAGGCGATGGTCGATTTCATCAAGGACCCCTCAGACAAATTGCACAACAGCATCGGCCGCCGCATGCCGAAATTGGGCGTGACCGACGATGAGGCGCGCGCCGTGGTGGCATTCCTGAAATGGATGTCCACCATCGACACCAACGGCTTCCCCTATAACTTCAAACCCATGTCACAGGAGAATTGATCATGGCTATGACAGGTCAGTTGGACAGTGCCAACCTGAACGGTGGGCAAAAGCTGGCGGTGAAGTATTTCATCGTCGCCATGGTGTTGTTCGGGGCGCAAGTGGTGTTTGGCCTGCTCTCCGGCTTGCAGTACCTGATGCCGGACTTCCTGTATGGGGTGCTGGATTTCAACGTCAACCGCATGGTGCACATCAATGCGATGGTGGTGTGGTTGCTGTACGGTTTCCTCGGCTCGGTGTACTGGATGCTGGAAGAAGAATCGCAGCATGAGGTGGTTGCTCTCAAGCTTGGCAACCTGATCTTCTGGGTGCTCACCTCGGCGGTGACGGTGGTGGTGCTGGTCTATCTGCTGGTGCAGGTCGGGCCAGGTACGGAGTCGAGTATCTGGCTCATCAACGAAGGCCGCGAGTACATCGAAGCGCCGCGCTGGGCGGACATCGGCATCGTGGTCAGCGTGCTGACGTTCTTCTACAACGTGGCCGCCACTTTCTCCAAGGGCCGTTACACCGGTATCGCGGGCGTGCTGGTGCTCGACCTGCTGGCGCTGTTCGGTATTTACCTGGCCGGCATGTTCTACACCACCAATGTTTCGGTCGACCAGTACTGGTGGTGGTGGGTCATCCATCTGTGGGTGGAAGCGACCTGGGAAGTGATGGTCGGCTGCATCATGGCTTACGGCCTGATGAAGGTGCTCGGGGTGCGCCGCAAGATCGTCGAGACCTGGCTATATATCGAGGTGGCGCTGATGTTCGGCTCCGGCATCCTCGGCCTGGGGCACCACTACTTCTGGATCGGCACGCCGGAATACTGGCTCAGCATCGGTGGCTTCTTCTCCGCGCTGGAACCTATCCCGCTGGTGGCGATGGTGGTGCATGCCGTGTTCGACGCTGGCGTGAACAGGATCAGGAACTCCAACCACCCGACCATGGCCTGGCTGATCGCGCATGCCTTCGGCAACTTCTTCGGCGCGGGCGTGTGGGGCTTCATGCACACGCTGCCGCAGATCAACCTCTACACCCACGGCACGCAGTGGTCGGCCTCGCACGGGCACTTGGCGTTCTTCGGTGCCTACGCCACCATCAATATCGCATTCTTCTACATCGCCATGCAGCAGTGGCGCGGCAGGGTGTGGATGGCGGGCGAGCTGCCCGGCAACGGCTGGAAATGGAAGTGGTCGCTGGGCCTGCTGAACCTGGGCATGGTCGGCATGACGGTGTCGCTGCTGATCGCTGGTTACGAGCAATCACAGATCGAGCGAGCCATCGAAGGCTCGACCTGGGGCGGCTACTTCATGGCGCAGGCGCATCCCTGGTTCATGCAAGGTATGTGGTGGCGAGAGGTCTTCGGCACGATGTTCGCGGCGGGTTACTTCCTGCTGGTGTGGGACCTGCTGAGCATCGGCAAGCATGAGACGCGTACCATGGTTGTGGCAAGGAGTGCCGAGACCGCCTGAGCAAGCCGGTTTCGGGTCGGGAACGGGTCCGTTGCGAAGCGGGCCCGTTTCTTTTGCGGGATGCTGAAGTTTGTATTGAAAACAATGGATTGAAACTGCCGGAACTGCCGGGCAGACGGCGCGTATAATGCGCCCATTCAAGTCACAGACATCACGAAGAGAAGATAATTGAACACCGTTAGTTTTGCCGATCTGCAGCTGGCTCCACAAATCCTCAAGGCGCTCACCGAGTCCGGTTACGTCACCCCCACCCCGATCCAGGCACAAGCCATTCCTGTGGTGCTGGAAGGCCACGACCTGATGGCGGGCGCGCAGACCGGCACCGGCAAGACGGCAGCGTTTGCGCTGCCCATGCTGCAGAAGCTGTTGCCGCATGCCAGCTCCAGCACTTCGCCCGCCAAGCATCCGGTGCGCGCACTGATCCTGGTGCCGACGCGCGAGCTGGCGATCCAGGTGGAAGAGAGCGTGAAGGCTTACGCCAAGCACACGCACCTGCGTTCGCTGGTGGTGTTCGGCGGCGTGGACATCAAGACGCAGACCCCGCACCTGAAAACGGGCGTGGAGATCCTGGTGGCGACGCCGGGACGCCTGCTGGACCACATCGAACAAAAGACCGTGCAGCTGAACACTGTGCAGATGCTGGTGCTGGACGAAGCGGACCGCATGCTGGACATGGGCTTCATGCCCGCGCTGAAGCGCATCCTGGCCCTGTTGCCGAGACAGCGGCAGAGCCTGATGTTCTCCGCCACCTTCTCCAACGAGATCAAGAAGCTGTCGGAAGACTTCATGAACTACCCGACGCTGATCGAAGTGGCGCGCAGCAACGCCGCGTCCGAGAACATCACGCAGAAGGTCTTCCTGGTCGAGCAGGAAGACAAGCACCAACTGCTGGCGCAGCTGCTGCGCGGCGACGATGCCAAGCAGGTGATCGTGTTCACCAAGACCAAGCTGACCGCCAGCCATCTGGCCAAACAGTTGCAGCGCGAGGGCGTGGCGGCCGATGCCATCCACGGCGACAAGAGCCAGTCGGAACGCATCCAGGCGCTGGATGCTTTCAAGCAGGGCAAGGTCACGGTGCTGATCGCCACCGATGTGGCGGCGCGCGGATTGGACATCGACAGCCTGCCGATGGTGATCAATTACGAGATACCGCACGCGGCGGAAGATTATGTGCACCGCATCGGGCGCACCGGTCGCGCCGGCGCCTCCGGCACGGCGATCTCGCTGGTGTCGCCGGAAGAGGAAAGATACCTGGCGGATATCGAGAAGCTGATCAAGACCGAGATCAAAAAAGAGAAAGCCGTGCTGGAACACGCTGCCAAATCGCATCGCGCATCGCGCGGCGAACATCACGAGCGCAGACAGGAACATCATGCCCCGGCACCGAAGAAGCCCAGCCACGATGCCTGGTTCGACAAGCCTTACGAGCCGAGCACCAGCACTGCCGCGCCGGTGAAGAAGCCGGATGAACAACCGGTGGGCAAACCCAAGGTGCAGATCCCGGCTTTGTTCAGGCGTCAGAGCTGACAGGATGAACCGAGGGTCACTCCTTCTTCAGCAGTGACTTGAGGTTGGCGAAGGGATTGTGCGTCGCCGCTGTCGGTTCCCCGGACTTTCTGTCGCGCACCACCTCATCCATCACGCGCGAATGTTCATTGTCGTGGCAGTACAGGCATAGCAACTCCCAGTTGCTGCCGTCCGCCGGATTGTTGTCGTGGTTGTGGTCCTTGTGATGCACCGTCAATTCGCGCAACCGCACGCCGGAAAATTCCCGCCCGCAGCGCGCGCATATCCAGGGAAATAATTTGAGCGCCTGCTCGCGATAACCCGCCTCGCGCAACTCACGTTGCTGACGTGCCTCGGCCACGATGCGGTCGAGTCTGGCGTGATCGGGAGTAGTGCGTTTAGGCATGGTGGTCATCAACCTAAGAAGATACTGATTTAATCCTCCGTTCGTGGTGAGCTTGTCGAACCATGAACGGAGGATTAAATCACCAATGAGTTACACAAAGAACCCTTCGACATTGCCTTCAGTCCTGAGCGAAGTCGAAGGATCAGGGCGAACGGATTAAATCATCGCTTCCCTAAAAGTTGTCACAACTATAGCAGGCTGCGCCCCAGCCGAGGATAATCACGCATGACCAAAACAACACCCCCTGCCGCCGCGCCCGCCTCCACCGGACGCTCCTTCAGCGAACTGCCGCTGGCGCCCGCCATGCTGGCGAATCCTGCAGCAGCTCGAATACCGCACCATGACACCGATCCAGGCCGAGAGCCTGCCGATCACGCTGGCCGGGCACGACCTCATCGCGCAAGCCAAGACCGGCAGCGGCAAGACCGCCGCATTTGCCTTGCCGCTGCTCACCAAATTGAATCCGCGCCACTTCGGCGTGCAAGCCATGGTGCTGTGCCCCACGCGCGAACTGGCCGACCAGGTGACGCAGGAGATGCGCCGTCTGGCGCGCTTCGCCGACAACATCAAGATACTGTCGCTGGTCGGCGGCGCGACCATGCGCCCGCAGCGCGACAGCCTGGAGCACGGCGCGCACATCGTCGTCGGCACGCCGGGACGCATCATGGATCACATCGAGCGCGGCAGCCTGAAACTGGACTCCGTCAATACGCTGGTGCTGGATGAGGCCGACCGCATGCTGGACATGGGCTTCTACGACGACATCGCGTTCGTGGTGAAGCAGTGCCCCACGCAACGTCAGACCCTGCTGTTTTCGGCGACCTATCCGGAAGGCATCGCGCGCCTGGCGCAGAAATTCATGCGCAAGCCGCAGGAAGTGAAACTGCCGGAGCAACACGACAGTGGCAAGATCCGCCAGCGCTTCTATGAGGTGAAGCACGAGGAGCGTCTGCAGGCCGTCGCCCTGTTGCTCAAACACTATCGTCCGGTCAGTACGCTGGCCTTCTGCAACACCAAACAGCAATGCCGCGACCTGCTCGACGTGCTGCATGCGCAGCGCATCCACGCGCTGACCCTGAACGGCGACATGGAACAGCGCGAGCGCGACCAAGTGCTGATCCAGTTCGCCAACCGCAGCTGCTCGGTGCTGGTCGCGACCGATGTCGCCGCGCGGGGATTGGACATCGCACAACTCGAAGCCGTCATCAACGTCGACGTCACGCCCGACCCCGAGATCCACATCCACCGCATCGGCCGCACCGGACGTGCGGATGAAGAAGGCTGGGCGCTGAGCTTGTGCAGCCCGGCCGACATGAACCGCGTCTCCAACATCGCCAAGGCGATGGGCAGCGAACCGGAATGGCATTCGCTGGAATCGCTGAAGAGCGAGAACAATGCACCGCTGGTGCCGCCCATGGTCACGCTGCAGATACTCGGCGGCCGCAAGGAGAAGATCCGCCCCGGCGATGTGCTGGGTGCTTTGACCGGCGAGGCAGGCTTCACGCGTGAGCAGGTCGGCAAGATCACTGTCACCGATATGTCCACCTATGTCGCCGTGGTGCGCAACATTGCGCGCGAAGCGGTGAAGCGATTGTCGGCAGGAAAAGTGAAGGGCAAGACGGTGAAGGTGAGGGCGTTGGAAGACTGATGCCTTGGGGCTGCTTTGCGGCGGTGATAAAGCATGAGTAGACTTCCGCTATACGGCCGAAGCGGTCATTGCTGATGCCTTCCAATCTGATTCTTGATGTTTGTTGAGGCCTCACTTCACGATTCGAAAAGTAATGTACGACCTCGTTGAGCATAACTATGAGATATCACCGAATAAATGACCCTTCGAGCATCAACCTGGATGAGATAAGAAACAAAGTAAAAGAAGACTATCGAGTCGTCGTTCAGTTCTCGCAGATCGGTTATACCGAGTCCCTGCTTAAAGAACTAAATGAGCTTACCAAGAGTTTTGGTAGAAACCTTGAGATACGATTCTATGGTCACTATTCAGGTGAGTTTGATGCATCGGTGCTGCGTTCGATACCAGACGCACCGAGCGTATCAATTGATTGCCTTAGGAAAGCCCGCAATCTGGATGTTTTATCGACACTAAGAAATCTTAAAGAATTTTGTTTTAGGGTGTTTGAACTGGAAGAGACCGATTTACTTTCCATTGACGCCATCCATGGAGTTGAGCACCTTATCCTTGGAGAGACCCGAAAGGCAAATCTCGACCTTTCTTACTTGCGGAGATACTCAAATCTCAGCAGTTTCCATACTACTGGCCATACGAAGAATATAAGTGTCATTACCAGTTTGCCCAAACTGGTGTCGCTTTCACTTTCTCAGATTAAAAACACTAATAGTCTGGCATTTGTAACTGACGTCCAAAATTTGACTGACCTTCGAATAATCCTTGGCGGGCGAACATCGATTGCTGAGATTGGTGGTGCGAAGCTCAGAAATCTTGAAGTTATAAGAGTGAGAGGTCTCGAAAGTTTAGGTGACATACAAAGATTTCCAGAACTGGAAACTCTTCTTGTCGAAGATCAGATTAAGCTTAACCGAATTCAATTTGGGCCGAACCCTCTCTTGAAAGATATCAAGATATTAAACTGTAAGACGCTTGAGAATATTGACGGTATTGAATCTTTGTTAGCTCTAGAACAGCTTCGCATTTACCAAACGGCTTTAGATTATGAGCAATTTGTTCTCAGGCAATTGCCGAAATCGCTGAAGACTCTGGCCTTCTACACGGCAAAAAAGAAAAGGGATGAGGAAATTCTGAAGGACTTGGTTTTAAGGGGCTATATTGAGTTCAGGGAAAAATGAACACTCAGCAAATCAGCACACCAGATATCTTTCCAATGTTGGCAGTCCTTTCAGAGTCTGCAAAGGATGGCCGTGAATTACTGCTCTGCGTTTGTCTAAACATTGAGTAGACTTCCACTTGTCGGCCAACGAGAGATTCTTGCCGGCTGCATATTATTATGCGCATGCGGACAGAATGTTTTGTGCCGTCGTTTTATAAATTTTAAACAGGAGCTAATTGAATGTCGGATTTGTCGAAGTTGAACTACACAGTTTTTGTTTTTAACTCTATTGATAGAGAATTTGTTGAGCATGAGTATCACGATGCCATTGAAGATGCAATGAATGCGCAATACGATTTGGCGAGCATTGGACTGCTTTCGTACGTTCAGCCTAGCGATAATTCGCCCCTCTAACAGGAGAAAGGCAGACGTTTGACTGTTCAATAGGGGGCAGAAACCGGCCGATGCTGTTGTCGGCCCGTTGGTACTAAACGTCTCAAACTCGGCCGAAGCGGTCGTCGGGACAATCTACTGTTTTGTCCGTTCCCAACCCGAAGCGGCCATCGAAGTCAGTTCAAATCAAATGCGAAGCTGACCCCTTTGGCATTCCCTTGCTGGGGAATGCAACCCCAACGGAGCTTGAACGTGTACGCTTTGCTGCATTGAAATTGAGTGATTCCAATATCGACAAGTTGCGTAATGCGATTCAGATGGCTAATGTGGACTGGCGTGATCTTTTGGTGTCAGCGGAATTCGCAAGTGATTTAGAAGCGCATCATAAATGGCTTAAATAACAAAATTCGTCTGCTTTCGGAAGTACTACGGACAGCTGCTGATAAGATGAACAACCGGCAAAGTTCGGCCAATAACAGCCATCCGCAGGTGTCCTCCAATTCAACTGCTCACCCAAAGATGCATAAGAAACTGCTACACCTAAGGACTAATTGGTTGGTTCATTAAAGCGGGCACATCCAAACGTAGTATGAAAATTGGAGAAATTCTAAATGCATAAAAACACTCAGTTGCTCACCATCACAAGGCGTATTGTAAATATTTTGCTGGTAACTATTGTGGTACTTTGTGTTAGTCCCGCTATTGCAGGCATACAGCTTCCAGAAGAAAGCACTTGGGCATGGGGGAAAATGACTTCGCTCGTTGAAAAATGGGATTTCGAGAGTGGGAAAGCTCACGTCTCGGTTAAAGGTAGTACTTTTAACGCAGAACTTTTTGTTGGTGATAACACGAAGCTGGTTCGCTTTCGACTTAACGGCACAATAAAGGGAGATAAGATTACAGTCCGAGCCATTACACTAGGTTCAGATGTTGGGTCAGACCTTCTCTCAGGAAAAATCGTCACGAACACTTATGAAGGGTTCGCAGACATTAAGGGTGATCAAACGATACTGTTGCGCGATGATATTGGTAATCAGATTGGATTAACTAGGGCATTACAGCGGTAGATGTCTCAATAAATATTTCTATATTTACTTGAATTGAGACGACTGTCCGTTGTCGGGTAGTTGTTATGTTTCTTTAAGGTTAAAAGCGGGCAAGTCATTCGAAGGTATGGTAACAAAAGCATTATTGATTAGATTGCTCCTGATCGGCATGCCGTTCTGCGTCAGCTTTGTACTTATAGCAATTTACCCACATCGCCCTAATGACGTTGTAGGTTGGAGTGTATTAATACTAGGCTCAGTTCCTGTTGTTTTTGGTTTGGAGTTCATTGGTACCAAGGCGTTGCAGAATCCAACCGTAGTCAGAATGGGAAAGTTACTCAGAATTATGTATGGAGTGGTTGTCGCCATTCTAATCGGAGCGTTGATCTTGGCAGCGTGGCATTGGATGGCACCACATTTAGGAACATGGTGAGTGGCCGTTTCTGGAGTGCAACGGACATTGACTTGGTTAATGAACAAAGGGCAAATGTCGGCCAAAAAGAGACATTCATGGATGTCTCCTAGTTTTCATAATTGAGTGCGGGAATATATTGTTGAACGTAATTAAAACTGCTGGATTGCTCTTGGTTCTGTCATTGGCCGCTAATAGTTACTCTTTCGCGGCAACGATGAGTAGAGATGAAGTACTCCTCACATTCAATCAATATATGAATCTCAACGATGACTTTGTCAGTGCAGTTGGCACTGGCAAGGGAAAGTTCTCTGGAAAATCCTATGAGGAGCTACGAGACGAAGTTGAGGAATTTGGTGATGCTCAATTCGAGGATGCACTCTCCAGCGCTGTAGCACTAGCATGTCAGCATGCGGATGAAGACCTTGTGAGTCAGATCATTCACGTTATATTCCGTACCATAAACTCCGCTTCTGAATCACCTGATCTAGCCTTAGGACGCATTTTTGTATGCCAGCCACAATCCGTTCAAGGGGCTTTCAGGAAGTTAGACAAGCAAGCCCAGTTGGATATTTATGAAAGGCTAGCCAACGGTGTCATCGGTGCCATTGATGATGACAACGTCCCGAAGGGTAAAGCAAAGAGGCTGCGTTCATTGTTGGATAAGATGGCTCCCCAAAACCATTCTACGAAGTGATGAACTTGGTAATATCCGCCTGCTTTCTGGTGGGGACCGGACGTTGGCAGATATGAAAGCCAATGGGAAAAATCGGCCAGAACCGGACATTCAGCGATGTCCTCCAACAAGGATAATTATGCGCAATAGAACAAGTATTTTTTTTGTTAAACAGTCTGCTTGTATCGCATTACTGATTGGTTTTGGCATAAGTACGACTGCCAATGCTGCTGACTCGCGAGAGCTTAAAATTACAAAAATTACATCAACTCCCAATTCTGGTAAGAGCCAATTATCTTTTTCTAACGGAGTTGTTGTTTCGTATTCTCTTGAAAGAATCAAACCAATCGCAGTGCTCAGAACGCCTTCCGGTTCTCCAAGGATATTGTTATCCGGTGCTGACTGCACAGAATGCGACATGAATGAATCCATCTATTTATTACCTTTGGAAAACCAGACCGGCATCCTTCCAAGGAGTGCTTACCCAGGCAATTTAAAGGCGTATGACACAGGCGAGCTCGTGGAAAAACACAGGATGTTCTATGGGAGCTGCCTGTCGAATGAAGACTCTGTGGTTTGGTTCTCAGACTTCGTTGGAGATGACAACAAGTGGCACCACCAAAATTCAGTTATTCATGTAAAAGATAGTGGATCAGACCTCGTAGATCTACTTCCTTCGGAAGGCACATTTAAGTCTATTCTTGAACATGTGGCGAATGGGGAATGTAAGGAGCTAAAGGGTATCGATGGAACTACAGAGCCTTAAGGCATGTCCGCTACAGGTGGAGAAGCGACCGTTGGCGCGGGCAATGGTAAAGAGGCAAAGCGGCCAGTAGGAGACCTTCGATATTACTAATAATTGGATACCCCTTTAATTCTTAACTTTGTCTGGAACCTAGATTCATGTTGCGTTTAATTAACATATTCAGCCTGGTTGTCGCATCCTTAATCTTTTCGATTTCATCGGCTGTTGCAAATACAAGTTTCGACGAGAAACAGCCGACTTATCTGAACGGAAATTACGAGGCTTTTCTTGAGAAGGTCGTTGTCGCTGCAAATCAAGGTGATGCCGATGCGCAATTCACGTTGGGTTATATGTATACAAATGGTCGAGGAGTTACCAAGAACCTAATCGAAGCACAGAGGTGGTATCACATGGGCGCCGATCAGGGTTATGCACCGTCGCAAAACAGTCTGGGCGTTATCTACTATGAAGGACGGGGTGTCGCTAAGGACTTAGTCGAAGCGCTGAAATGGTTTCGTAAGGCTGCCGAGCAGGGAGATACACAGGGACAAACAAATTTGGGGTTCATGTACGAGAATGGTTGGGGGGGCGCTAAGGATGCATCTAAGGCAGCGGAGTTGTATCGCAAGGCTGCTGAGCGGGGTTTAGCAAGGGCGCAAATCTATTTGGGCGTTATGTATGAGAAAGGCCAGGGCGTTAATAAAGATGAAGCCGAAGCAGTGAAATGGTATCGCAGGGCGGCCGAGCAAGGGTTCGCTGATGGGCAAACTCTTCTGGGCGTTATGTATGAAACTGGCCGCGGGGTAATTAAGGACGAGGCCGAAGCGGTGAAGTGGTATCGCAAAGCGGCTGAGCAGGGATATGCGCAAGGACAATCTAATCTGGGCTATATGTATTCGGAAGGCCGCGGTGTTGCCCAAGACTTCGCTGAAGCAGTGAGGTGGTATCGCAAGGCGGCTGATCAGGGGAATGCACCGGGGCAATCTAATCTGGGATTTATGTACGATGAAGGTCGAGGTGTTGCCAAGGATGCAGCTGAAGCAGTGAAATGGTATCGCAAGGCGGCTGATCAGGGGAATGCGCTGGGGCAATTCAACTTTGGCGAAATGTACAGGAGCGGTCGGGGCGTTGCGAAGGACGATGCCGAAGCAGTGAAATGGTATCGCAAGGCTGCAGAACAAGGGGAAGTGCGAGCGCAGTTACACTTGTCTAATATGTATATAGCAGGCATGGGTGTTGTCAAGGACGAAGCTGAAGGAGTGAATTGGCTTCACAAAGCGGCCGATCAAGGGTTAGCCGCCGCACAGGCGAATCTGGGAAAAGACTACCTATATGGTCTGTATGGAGTTAATAAGGATGAAACCGAAGCGGCGAAATGGTTTCGCAAGGCAGCCGAACAAGGGTTTGCACAGGCACAAAACGATCTGGGCGGAATGTACGATGATGGTCGGGGGGTTGCCAAGGACTACGCTGAAGCGTTGAAGTGGTATCGTAAGGCCGCCGATCAGGAATATGCAATTGCGCAAGCCAATCTAGGCTCCGTTTATTTCTATGGACGGGGCGTTACTAAGGACGAAGCTGAAGGGGTGAAATGGCTTCACAAGGCCGCCGATCATGGAAATGCAATTGCGCAAGCTCACCTAGGCACCGCGTATTTTTATGGCCAGGGCGTTGCAAAAGACGAAGCCGAAGGGGTGAAGTGGATTAACAGGGCAGCCTTGCAAGGATTTCTACCTGCGAAAAATTTCCTCATAGAATTATCACGCCGTGATTTCAGGCAGTATTAGAAAACTTTGGGCCGCTTTACAAAACTTTGTCTATCGATCAGATGTATTCAATTGCGTGACCGCTATAGAGAAGCTGCAATGTCCGCTTCGGGTTAGGAAGCGACTTTCGATAGCCATCAAAACACTGTCTGGCAACGACCGCTTCTGTATGAGAAGCGGACATCCCCCCGGCCTGCGCAGACAGCCTTTTCAGCAAACCTATGAAGTCCGCTTTGGCCGAATAACGGCCATCCAACTCCCCAAGTCTTACAAAGCCATATCCATTCCGCCCCATAATCTGGCGCCGCCCGCATCCAGATAAGTCAGGTAAGCGCGCAGATCGAACTCCAGCTGCGCATAGCTTGGCTCCATGTGCATGCACAGTTGATAGAACGCCTTGTCGTGCTCGCGTTGTTTCATGTGCGAAAGCTCATGTACCACGATCATGCGCAAGAATTCCGGCGGCATTTCCTTGAACCCAGTCGCCACGCGGATTTCGCGTTTGGTCTTGAGGTTCGCTCCCTGCACGCGCGAAATGGTGGTGTGCGTGCCCAGCGCGTTCTTGATGACATGCAGCTTGCTGTCGAACGCAACCTTGCTCAGTTGGCCGGCGTTGCGCAGATATTCGTTCTTGATCTCCAGCACGTAGTCGTACAGCGCCTTGTCCGTGCGTATCTCATGCGCCAGTGGATATTTCTGCCGCAACAGATCGGCCAGCTTGTCTTGAGCAATCAGTTGCTGCACTTGCGCTGCCAGAGCGGCAGGGTAGCCAGCCAGATAGTTTGGCGGTGGTTTTGGACGCATGGCGGAGGATTAGTCGTGCTTTGACCGCACCAGCTTCGAGAGCGCTGAGTGCAAGAGGGCGCGTGAATATAGTTTGTGAAAGCCAAGAAGAGCATGAAATGCCAAGCCGAAGGTGGCCCGCCCGGATGCCGGTTCCGCGTCGGGAACGACGGCAGAGCCAAAGTACAAGCGTGTGCTATTTGATTTGCCGTTCTCATTGGCGACGCTCATCAGCCACGACCTCGTGCGCCCCAGGTAATCGCAGAGTAACAGTTGGTTCCCGCTTCGACCTTCGACGCTCCATGCGGCAAATGTTTTGACTTCGCCAGAGGCAAGCTGTTTGGCTTGTAGATCAGTAGATGTTTTTGAAACAAGCGATGCAAGGATCAGGCGCTCGACCTTGAAAACTGCTGTGGTGTAAAAAGCCTCTACATACTCGGCTTGGGAAATGGAGCGTGGCAGGTCCACGAAATAGCAATCTGTGTAGGCGCCTTCTCGCGTGTACTTGCTTAGTAGTGCCTCTTGCGGCAGTTCGCAAGGCTGTATGGTATTCATGGCTCCTCCGGTTGTTGATTCGCGCTGAACAGGTTGCGCTTGAGGTTGGTACAACTAGAGGCAAAACGTGGTGGTCACGAATGCAATCTGATTTATCGCTTCTGCCTGGCTGGATACGTTGGCAAGATTCACTGCAGTTACTGGTTGTCCGGTCGACTGTTGATCTTTGACAACTCAATTGTCGACAATTGATCGACGTTCAGATATTCGTCGGTTACATCCAACTCTGCAACCACCGCATTGCTGCTGCACCATCTGCTCCATGCATTTTTTCCGAGGCGGGAGTTGCCCGGCAAGCCAAGCAGCTTGTAATTGCTACCGCTGCGCGTTGTGGCGGTCATGGCGTCCTGGTTGAACTCTATGATCGGGCTGGATGCACGACCCAAACCGTTCTTTACGTCATGCCCCCAAACGTGGCGGCTTCGAGTCCCATCCTGCGCTTCAACTTCCATCACGCGCCAACGGCGCAGTGCGATCTGGGAATCATTCGGAGCATTCCTGATTGGCATTGCGAACCCCAATACTTAATATGCTGAAGTGGGTATTTTACTGTCTTTGCTGGCCGACTGCTGCAAGTCGCGGCAGCTGGCGCAGAGTGCAGACGAGTTAGATAGTTGGTGCCGGTTTCTTCTTTGGTTTCTTTGCTTCTTTTGTTTTGCGTTGTTGTCCTTTAGCCATGATCGTTCTCCTTGGGTGGTTGGATCAATAAATACTAATCAAGACATCGGGAAAGCGTCCCACAGTCAGCGTTTCCGCAGGTAATGTACCCGAGTCGAAACGCCTTGGCTATCCTGCAAATGCTAACCTGCGCGTTCCCGGCTCAGGCGAATCGCGATCGCCAGCTGCCGCGCTTCCTCTTCCTTGAGCGTGTCGTTGATCTCGCGCATCACGCTCTTGAGGTCGACCGGTTTCTCGTCATGCTCGAAGTGTCCGGTCAGCACGCTCTCCGGGCGCAGCTGGCTGCTCTGGTAGAGCGACCATATCTCGTTACCGTAATCGGTAGCCAGCAGTTCCGGCGCGAACTGGCCGAAGTAAGCGGCAAGGTTCTGCACGTCGCGCAGCAGCATCTGGCAGGCCTGGTTGTTGGCGGCGGCATCGATGGCTTGCGGCAGGTCGATGATGACGGGGCCGCTGCTATCGACCAGCACGTTGTATTCGGAGAGGTCGCCGTGAATGATGCCGGCACACAGCATGCGCACCACTTGCGTGATGAGGATGCGGTGATATTCGCGTGCCACTTCTGCGCTGAGCACCAGGTCATTGAGGCGCGGAGCGGCGTTGCCCTCGCTGTCCGTCACCAGTTCCATCAGCAGCACGCCTTCATGGAAGAGATATGGTTTGGGCACGCGCACGCCCGCAGCGGCGAGGCGGTACAAGGCATCCACTTCGGCATTCTGCCAGGCCTCTTCCTGCGCTTTGCGGCCATAGGCGGTTCCTTTTTCCATGGCGCGTGCGCGGCGGCTGTTCTTGACCTTGCGGCCTTCGGTGTAATCCACGCTCTGGCGGAAGCTGCGCTTGCCGGCTTCTTTATAGACCTTGGCGCAACGTATCTCGTCGCCGCAGCGCACCACATACACCGTGGCTTCCTTGCCGCTCATCAGCTGGCGGATGACTTCATCGACCAGGCCGTCCTCGACCAGCGGGGTGATTCGTTTCGGGGTTTTCATGCGCGCTTCCTGAGTGGGTCCAACAATGAAGAAAGACCGTTGTGGTCCATCTCCTGCATCAACGCCAACAGCATGCCGATCTCGCCCGGCGGGAAGCCTTTGCGCGCGAACCAGTTCAGGTAATTGCCCGGCAGGTCGGCGATCAGGCGTCCCTTGTACTTGCCATAAGGCATGACGCGGGTGACCAGGAGTTGCAGGTGTTCGGGATTCATCGCGTGCTATTGAATTTAGAATCGCTCATATGGCATCAAATAGCGCCATTGTCCGGCTGGCAATTTTGACATGGCCACCCGCCCGATGCGGATGCGTTTCATGTTCGCTACTTGCAGGCCGACGCTGTCGCACATATGCGCGATCTGGCCGGGTTGTACGCCCTTGAGCGCAAAACGCAGGCGGGTTTCGTTCTGCCAGCTGACCTTGATCGGGGGCAGCGGTTTGCCATGGAAGCTGAGGCCGTGATTGAGCAACTTGAGTCCGTCAGCGGACAGCTCGCCCGCGACCTCCACGATGTACTCCTGCTCGATGGTGGCGGCCTCATCCACCAGCTTGCGCGTCACCCGATAGTCCTGGCTGAACACCATCAGGCCGCTCGCGTGCAGCTCCAGCGGCAGGCACTGCACCAATCGGACAAAGTGTTGCTTGAGCAGGCGGATGCCGGAGTGGTCGTCCGCAGCGCGTGTCTCGGCGCGCAGCAGCTGCACTGGGCTGTCTGTGCCGGAGGGTTGGTGCAACAGGATGGTCGCCGGCTCGACCGGGGTGAGAGTCGCATCGGGGTGCAGCTCGACCTTCTGTTGCGACACCATGAACTGCGGCTCTTCCACTACTTGTCCATCCACCGTCACCCAGCCGCCCGCGATATACAGCTCGGCCTCGCGGCGCGAGCAGGGGACGAGTGCGGCAAGGCGTTTGGCGAGACGGACGGGGTCGGACATTGAGCGGTGCATCCTGAAAACGAGGGCTACATTGTAAACGCTCAGGCTGGACTAACCTCAACGCTGTTCAGTTAAACAGCATAGCGTTCGCCCTGAGCTTGGTGGAACGACTAGCCATCCCACTTAGCAACCAAAGAACGGTTGCTAAGTGGTTGGTTATGTCGAAGGGTATTATGTCCTTGGACAGTGGTTCGACAGGCTCACCACGAACGGTTAAGTGAGCGGCATTGAAGCTATCCCCTGTAAAATCCGTGCATGGAAACCAATACGAAATCAACAAAGCGCCCCAGCCTGGACGGCATCACCCTTGAGATGATGGTCACGCAACTATCGGAGCAGATGGGCTGGGCGGCGATGGGAGAGGCGGTGCCGATACGATGCTTTACTCACGATCCCAGCGTCAAATCCAGTTTGAAGTTCTTGCGCCGCACACCGTGGGCACGCCAGAAAGTGGAAGAGTTATATCTGGGGAAAGTCCTGTCGGCACGTTGATCTGGCATGCCCTGAGTTATTGGAGCCGGTCTCCCCAGGTTAGCGCAAACTGTTCAGCCGATAACGGCTTGCTGTAGTAATACCCCTGGACTTCATCACACTGCTGTTCTTTCAGGAAAGCCAGTTGCCCGGATGTCTCGACTCCTTCGGCGATGGTCTTCAGACCCAGGCTGCGCGCCATTTGGATGATGGCACTGACGATGGCTTTGTCCTCCGCATCGGTGCTGATGTCGCGCACAAAAGACTGGTCGATCTTGAGTTTGTACACCTTGAATTTCTTCAGGTAGCTCAGTGACGAATAACCGGTTCCGAAATCATCGATCGAGATACGGATGCCGCGTTCGTGCAAGGCGTTCATCACACCGATGGCTCCCTGCGGGTCGTGCATCGCCACGCTTTCAGTCAGTTCCAGTTCCAGATATTCCGGCGGCAGGCCGACTTCGTCGAGTATGCGCGAAACCAGATTGGGCAGGTCTGGGTGACGGAACTGCGCGGCCGACAAGTTGACGGATATGACCAGCGGGGTGATTCCCTTATCCAGCCATTTTTTGGTCTGTTGCACCGCGTGCCGCAGCACCCATTCTCCAATGGGCAGGATCAGTCCGCTGTCTTCGGCGGCAGGGATGAATTCGCCCGGGGAGATAGCACCCAGTTCAGGATGCTGCCAGCGCAACAAGGCTTCTGCCCCGACGATTTGTTTGTCGTGCATGGCTACTTGCGGCTGGTAATCCACGTGCAGTTCACCGCGCTCCAGTGCATGACGCAGTGCATTGACCAGTTGCAGGTTGCGTGACGCCTTCGCCTGCATTTCCTGCGTAAAGAAACGATAGCCATTGCGGCCTGCTTGTTTGGCACGATACATGGCGCTGTCGGCCCGCTTGGAGAGCGTTTCCAGATCCTCGCCATCGTTGGGATAGAGGGCGATGCCGATGGAGGCGGTCACCGTCAATTCATATTGTTCGATCACATAGGATTGGGTGCTGACCTCCAGCAGCTTCTGCGCCAGTTGGGCGGCGGCACGCGCATCCGCGCCGGGGAACATCAGAATGAATTCATCCCCGCCCAGACGCGACACCGTGTCCTCTTCGCGTAACGTCGAGTGCAGACGCTGGGCCAATTCGACCAGCAAGGCGTCGCCGATAGTATGTCCCAGCGTGTCGTTGATGTCCTTGAAGTGATCCAGGTCGAGGAACATGACTGCCAGGTGGCCATTGCTGCGTTTGGCCAGGTTAAGGGCGTATTTAAGGTGGTCATTGAGTTGGGTGCGATTGGGCAAGCCGGTGAGCACATCGAAGTAGGCCAGATGACGGATGCGTTCCTCAGCCTGTTTGCGCTCGTCCATCAGGCCGATCTTGTTCAGTGCCAGTGTCACTTGACGGCTGACCGAGCCGAGAAAATCGAGTTCTTCCTGCGCCCAGTCACGGTTGGTGTGGATCTGGTTCAGGGTCAGCAAATAATAGGCATCTTTGCGAAAACCAAATGGATACCACAGCAGATTCTGTATGTTCATTTGACGGTGCAGGATGTCGCCCGAGCCGTCTTGCGACAGATGCGGATTGATATCGCCGATCTTGCTGATGAGCCAGTGTCGCGTGCGCATGACTTCTTTTGCGCCATCGATGAACAGATCCAGCGGGTAGGTCGCCTTGGTGGGGGTGATGTCCGGGTGCTGCGGGTTAAGCCACTCGCTCATGCCGATGGCCTGATGCTTGCTGAACGAGATGTCGTAGATCAATGCGCGATCTACCGCGAGCACCTCGCCGACGATGCGGGCTGTCTCCTCGAGGATCAGCTCCGGTGAATCGTGCGTGGCGACGGACTCGGCGATCTTGTTCAGGGAGCTGGCGAATTGCAGCTGTTGTTTCAGCGCTTCCTTGGCTTGATTGCGCTCGGCATTGATCTGGAGAAGTTGCGATTGCGTTTCCGATAACCGCCCCAGGATGCTGGTCTCCATGCCTTTGGCAACGGTGATGGGGGAAAAGAAATCCCCGCTGCCGATGCGGGCGATGTGTGCGTGAAGTTCGGCCAGGGAGCCGCCCAGCGTTGCATACAGGATACGGTGGGTGCGCCACAACAGATACAGCAACATCAGGCCGAGGAAGATGAACAGCACACGCACCATCGCAGCCATGTTCTCCGCAGTGCGGATGGCATCGAGCGTGCGCTCGTTCATCATCTGGTGGAGCTCGCTGAGCGGCCGCATGATATCTGCCTTGGCCTGGTGATAAGCCGCGTCATGCAGCATGCTGGTCGCCCTGTTGCGCACGGGTTCGCTCACGGGATGCGCGGCATCGATCATTTTCATCGCGGCGAATTCGGTGCCTGTCAGCCGGTCGGAATTGGCTTTCGCTTGTTCCAATTTGGCGAACTCTTCCCGGGTGAATCCCGTTTCCTGCATCAGTACCAGCAGGGGGATCGACTGCTCGTTGGTGCGAGGCCGCTTGTCGTCATCGAGCACCAGGTCCCAGTAGATGTCGTGATATTCCACTGGGCGCGGCTTCTTCCCGTCGCGGATGTCGAGGATCTCCTGGTAATGTTCCTTGTAGACAGGATTGCCTGTCAGCACGTAAGTGCGCACCATGCGTGTCAGGTCGTCCGAGGATTGGCGCAACTCATCGGCCATGAAAATCGACTTGATGCGCAGCGCGTTCGCGAGATTGATCTCTTTCTCGGAGTGGACGTAAATACCGAAGACCGTCGCGAAGACGAGGAATATGGCGAGTGTGAACCAGAGGCTGCGCGAATAATGGGCGGGTTTGTCGCTGGCGTGCATACTGTTTTGCAATGGGCTTAGCGTTGTTTGTTATCCCACATTATCCTTGTGGGGATTGGATTCGACAAATATTGTTTGCTAGCCGCACGCCCCGATCGCGCCGCAACTGGTGCAGAACTCGCAGCCGTCCTTCTTGATCAGCGTGGCGTTGCCGCATTCCTTGCACACCTTGCCCACGATGGGTCTGTTGATACTGGTGGGCTTGATCTGGCCTTCCGGTATCTCCAGCACGCCCATCTGCTGCACCGGGTAGCCGTGCTCGTCGAGGATGCCGAGCATGGCGTAGCGGTGGATGATGAGCTTGGCCACGTAGGAGACGGTGGACGGGTAGCTCTCCATCTTGCTGCCGCCCGGCACGCGCGCCATGAAGTCGCCCAGCGGTTCGCCGAAGTTGAGCAGCTTGCGCAGCTTCATGCCGATCCATGCCGGATCGATCACGCGCATGTCGAGGCTCAGCACCTTGCACAGCCCGTCGAGCGCGCGCGGATACACGCCGGACAGCCACATCGAGTAGGGACGGCGCTGCCCGTCGGGCAGCACCAGCTCCTTCAGGCCCAGCACGAAGTCGTCGCCGCGTGCCCGCGTTGGAGATGTCCACCGTCCAGCTCATGGTGCCGTCGGTGCCGGTCTTCGGTTCCTTCCTGGCGAACAGCGCGTCCATCATCGGCGTGGTCTCGTCGTCGGTGATCTCCAGCGCGCCCAGTTGCTTCGATGCGGTATTTCAGCAAGTGCGCGAACGCGGCCACCAGGCTCGGCATGCGCTGCACCTCGCCGTCGGGCGGCATCGGCATGTCGAAGGCGTCATCGCCCGCGGTCTTCATCAGCATTTCCAGCTTCATGCGCAGCCACACCGGGTCGCGCGCGCGCATGTCCATCGACAGCGTCTTGGCCAGTGCGCCGAGTCCGCGCGGCTGCTCCGAGCCGTTCACCCACACTTCGAACGGATGGTTCTTGCCGTTCGCGGTGTGCGACGACGAAGATCACGAAACTGCCGAGCGGATGCTTCACCACTGTGACGTCCAGCCGGCGCTGCCGCGCGGTGAGCTTGGGCCGTCCCGGCCAGCGCAGCGAAGCGAGCGCGGGCTTGGGCGCGGCTTCCAGCACGATGCGCCGATCCTGGTCGAACACGAAGTCCTGCGGCTGCTCGCTTCCTTCTTCTCCGGCGTGACCGACAGCACCGAGCCCAGCACGCTGTTCGGCCGGTAGGTCGCGAGCCCTTCAGCCCGGCCTTCCACGCTTCGGTGTAGAGGTCCTTGAAGTGCGTCGTACGGATAGTCGGCGGGCACGTTCACCGTCTTGCTGATCGAGGTGTCGATGTACGGCGCGACTGCCGCGACCATCTTCATGTGGTCGATGGCGCGTGATCTCCAGCGCCGTGACGAACGCGGGCGGCAGCTTGTCCACGTCGCCGCCCATCTGCTTGTAGACGCGCCAGGCGTGGTCTTCCACCGGGTAGTCCTTGGTGCGTGCCGTCCGGCATGCGTTTCTTGCGCGTGTAGAACCAGGAGAAGGGCGGCTCGATGCCGTTGGAGGCGTTGTCGGCGAAGGCCAGCGAGATGGTGCCGGTGGGCGCGATGGACAGCAGGTGGCTGTTGCGGATGCCGTGCTTGCGTATCTTGTCCTTCAGCTCGTCCGGCAGGCGCGAAGCGAAGCGCGGCGCGGCCAGGTATTGTCCGCGTCCAGCAGCGGGAACGCGCCGCGCTCCTGCGCGAGATCGACCGAGGCGGAATACGCCTCGTCGCGCATGATGCGCGTGATGTCGGCGGCGAAGGCGCGCGCCTCGTCGGTGTCGTAACGCAGACCCAGCATCACCAGCGCATCGCCCAGCCCGGTGAAACCGAGGCCGACGCGGCGCTTGTTCTGCGCTTCCTGCTGCTGTTCCGGCAGCGGCCACGCGGTCACGTCCAGCACGTTGTCCAGCATGCGCACCGCCACGCGCACCAGTTGCTTGAACGGTTCGTAGTCGAAGCCGGCATGGCTGCGAGAACGGGTTCTTCACCATGCGCGTCAGGTCGATGGAGCCGAGGCAGCAGCAGCCGTAGGGCGGCAGCGGTTGCTCGGCGCAGGGGTTGGTCGCCTCGATGACTTCGCAATACGACAGGTTGTTGTCGCGGTTCATCAGGTCGATGAACAGCACGCCCGGCTCGGCATGGTCGTAGGTGCTGGCGATGATCTGCTTCCACAGATCGGTGGCGCGCACCTTGCGGTAGATCCACTTGCCGTCGGCGCGCTGCGTCGCGCCCGCTGCCTTGAGCGCGATCGGAGGGTTCGGCGCATGCACCAGTTCGAACTCGCCATCCTTCTCCACCGCCTGCATCAAGGCATCGGTCACGCCGACCGAGATGTTGAAGTTGCGCAGGTCGCCCTGGTCCTTGGCGCTGGATGAATTTCTCGATGTCGGGGTGGTCGCAGCGCAGCACGCCCATCTGCGCGCCGCGCCGCGCGCCGGCCGATTCCACGGTCTCGCAGGAGCGGTCGAACACGCGCATGTAGGAGATCGGGCCGCTGGCGCGCGAGTTGGTGCCTTTGACGTGCGCGCCCTCGGGACGGATGGAGGAGAAGTCGTAGCCGACGCCGCCGCCGCGGCGCATGGTCTCGGCGGCTTGCTGCAGCGCGTCGTAGATGCCGGGCTTGCCGTCGGCAGATGCCGGAGATGGCATCGCCCACCGGCTGCACGAAGCAGTTG
The DNA here is from genome assembly GCA_963715005.1 of uncultured beta proteobacterium. Lineage (GTDB taxonomy): Bacteria > Pseudomonadota > Gammaproteobacteria > Burkholderiales > Gallionellaceae > Sideroxyarcus. The sequence goes on from CAVQQO010000002.1 coordinate 170,306, forward strand.
ATCAGCGTCGCCTGCGATCTTGAGTCCGGCGGCGGAGTTGATGCGGCCGGCGGGTACGAAGCCGTTCTCCTGCGCTTCGAAAAAAGCTTGCTCCCACTTCGCGCGTTGTTCCGGTTTTTCGGCTTGGGCCAGGCCGCGCGCGACGCGGCGGCGCACATCCTGCACCGATTTCTCATCGGCTTCTGCGTACTTCTCTAACAGCACTTCGGTGCTGATCTCTTGCGTCATTGCTTACTCCTGTTGGTGAATCGTCTCACCAATCGTTCCTGTCCAAGCGATCTGCCGATCAGTTGGCGCAGTTCAAACGCAGCTTGTCGTTCTTGCCGGTGAGACCGGATAGTGCCGCGGAATAGACCGCATTGCCGTTGCCGCATTTCCATTCTGCGGCGAAGTCCTTGCTGCAATTCGGCGCCGGGTCTTCCAGCGCCGTCGTGTCGATGCTGAAGTCACAACTGGTTTTTCCGTCGCACGCCTTGGACAGCGGCGCAGTCGCATTGCCCACCTTGGCGTTGCAGTTGCGGCCATAAGTGCCGGACACGACCTTGATCGCCGCCATTTCGGCATTGGCGGCGGCACTGGCAGGGGCGACGGCGACCACGTTGGCGGGCAGGGCGGCGATTACATTGGGCGGTAACCTGGCATACATATCGTGCGTTTCGCCGAATTGCATGGCGAGCCCGACCAGGACCAGGGCCACACCCAGGATGGCAGCTCCGATGCGGCCGATGCGGCCGGGTTCGATCTTGCCTTCGATCTTGCCCAGCACCGCAATCATCAGAAAGATGATACCGGCGAGAATAAACATGCGCACCATGGGAACATCGACCAGCCTCAGCATAACGTCTTGCATGACTACCCTTTCTGTCTAGTACGGAAGAAATTCGCTTGCACTGTAGCACACCCGCACACGGGAAAAATCGTGTAACGAACCGCTCGATCTGTGCAGCCCTTAAGCCTAATTCTTGAGCAGGTTCACCAGGCCATCCAGCCCCACGAAGTTCAGCGCATAGCTCGCCTGCTCGCGCACCACCGGCTTGGCGTGGTAGGCAATGCTCACGCCGGCCTGTGCCATCATCTTCAGGTCGTTGGCGCCGTCGCCCATGGCGATGACCTGCTCCGGCTGCAGTTCCAGCTCGTCGCGCGTCTTCAGCAGCCATTCGGCCTTGCCCTGCGCGTCGAGTATCTTGCCCAGCACCTTGCCGGTGAGCTTGCCGTTCACGATCTCCAGCGTGTTGGCATGCGCGAAGTCGAGACCTAGGCGCGCCTTCAGCCGCTCGGTGAAGAACACGAAGCCGCCGGACACCAGCAGCGTCTTGATGCCGTGCTTCTTCAGTTCGGCCAGCATGAGCTCCGCGCCGGGGTTGAGCTTGCAGGCGTTCGTCGTACACGCGCTGCAACGCGCCCTCGTCCAGCCCTTCCAGCAGCGCCACGCGGCGGCGCAGGCTTTCCGCGAAATCGATCTCGCCGCGCATCGCTTCTTCGGTGATGGCTGCCACCTGCGGCTTCAGTCCCTGCATGTCCGCGATCTCGTCGATGCACTCGATGCTGATCAGCGTCGAATCCATGTCCATCACCACCAGGCCGAAGTCCGACAAGTGTTTGCCTTGCGCCACGAAACCGTAGTCGATCAGGTGCTCGAAGCAATAGGCGGCGATGTCGGCATGCGGCCTGGCGTCGCGCAGGCGGTACAGATGCGGTGCGACTTGTTCGACGCGAGAGGCGCCAGAAAGCTTGGCGAGATGCTCGACCTGTGCGGAAGGGATGTGGTGCAGTGCTTGGAGGATGAGGTTCATGTTCAAAGGGTTACCCTTGCGGGCGTGATTCAGTCGATATCGAAAGCGCTGCATTTTAATTCAAGCGAGAGGTGAAATCTTAAAACCGGTACAAGATTGTTCCGGTAGCGCCGGCCGGCGGGATTGTGGTGGATAATCTGCATAACGAAACTGCCCGGAACAGAGGGGACCCATTGAGCATAGACTTCGACCAAGAGCTACCGCGCAACGGCACGCACTCCGTCAAGCATGACGGCCGTGCCGCCTACTTCGGCACGGCAGACGTGCTGCCGCTGTGGGTGGCGGACATGGATTTCGCCTCGCCCGAGGCGGTGACACGTGCTCTGCAGGAACGCGCTGCACATCCGGTCTATGGTTACACCCTGTATCCGGAAAGTCTGTACGAAGCGCTCATCGATTGGCTGAAGAAACGCCATGGCTGGGAAGTGCAACGCGAGTGGATCGTCATGGCGCCCGGCGTGGTGCCCTCGTTGTTCGCCAGCGTCATGGCCTTCGCCAAAGAGGGCGAGGGTGTCATCGTTCAGCCGCCGGTGTATTTCCCGTTCTTCTCGGCGGTCACCACCAATCACCGGCGGCTCATCGAGAACCCGTTGCGCTTGGTGGGCGAGCGTTATGAAATGGACTTCGAACATCTGGAACAGTGCGCCGCCGACGGCGCACGGCTCCTGCTGTTCTGCTCGCCGCACAATCCGGTGGGGCGCGTATGGAGCAAGGCAGAGCTCACCGAGTTGCTGCGCATCGCGCGCCGTTACGACATCACCATCCTCGCGGACGAAATCCATGCCGACCTCGTCTATCCCGGCGAAAAGCACATTCCACTAGCCACGCTGGCGCAGGAATCGGACAAGGTCATCACTACTATTGCGCCGAGCAAGACCTTCAACATCCCCGGGCTGGGGCTCTCCTGCGTCATCGCGCCCGATGTCGAACAGCGCCGCGCCATCAAGGATGTCTTCGAGACCCTGCACATCAGCAACACCAACCCCTTCAGCATCGCGGCCTTCGAGGCCGCCTATCGCGGCGGCGCGGCGTGGCTGGATAGCCTGCTGCTCTACCTGCAAGGCAACCGCGATTTCGTCTGCAGCTTTGTGGCCCAGCACCTGCCCGCCATCAAGGTCATCCAATCGCAGGGTACCTACCTGCTGTGGCTGGATTGCCGCAATCTTGGCTTGAGCGATGTGAAGCTGAGTGAGTTCTTCGTGCGCGAGGCTGAGGTCGGCATGAATCCAGGCACGGTGTTCGGCAAGAACGGGAGCGGCTTCATGCGGCTGAACATCGCATCGCCGCGACATGTGGTTACAGAGGCGCTGGAGCGGATCAGGCAGGGGCTGGACGCTGATCACTGATCCAGTCCCTCATCGATGCGCGCCAAGCGTGTGGGGGTGAAACTGTTGGCCTATACCAGCGTCCTGCATGACGCGTTTTTTTATTCTGCCGTGCTGCATGCCGCGAGCGCGGCGGAGGTCGCATCGTTGCGGGAGCTGCCGGTCACCGTGCGGTTCCTGCCTTCGGTCTTGGCTTGATACATGGCGGCATCGGCTTGGGGGAGCAAGGTTTCGAGATCATAGGAGCCGGAAGCGATGCCGATGCTCACGGTGATGGATAGTTGCTGATCTTGGTAGGTGATTGGGGTTGCGGCGATGGTTTGACGCAGTTTTTCGGCCAGGGTCTGCGCCGTGTTCAATGTCGTGTCTGGCAGCAGGATGGCGAATTCCTCGCCGCCCAGCCTGCCAAGCACATCTGATTTGCGAAATTCAGCTTCCAGTATCCTGGCGATCTGACGCAGTGTGATGTCGCCGAAATGGTGGCCACGAGTGTCGTTGATGCGCTTGAAGTGATCGACATCCATCACGATGACGCTTAGCGGGGATTCGTTGCGCGCGCAATAGCTGGTGATCTGTTCGCACTGCTCCAGGAAGGAGCGGCGATTGTTGATGCCGGTGAGTCCGTCCGTCTTGGACAGCGTGTCGGCCTCTTCATATGCCTGCTTCAATTCGTAGCCAAGATGGAAATTGCGGTGCATCGCATCTGACAATATCTTGGCGCCGCGCAGGGTTACAACGATGAAGATCGTGGCGCCGATGGCCATGCCAAGTTGCAGCTTGTCATGCTGAAAATACAGCCAGAGGGTGACCGGCAGCAGAATCGACAGCATGCCCGCAATCGCCGTGGCGCGGTGGGCCGAGTAGGTGGCAAGCACGCCGCCGGCCATGCCGATCAGGATGAACATGGTGAACGCCTGTGCCGGCATGGAATCCTTCGGCATGATGAACAGTCCGCCTACTCCCCAGATTACCGTTGAAGCGATGAGTGCGGCGATGTAGGGGCGTGCCCGCTGCAGAGTTTCCTGGGTGTCGCGCTGGGTGCGAAAATGGAGGTACAGATACAGTCTGGTCAGGGTACTGAGAAACATGACGCCGAGCCAGATCTGCAGGTTGGTGGTGTCGGTATAGTCCCACAGTATCCAGCACAGGAGAATGGAGACCGCGAGGCTGACGAACAGTCCAAGATAGGACTGCTGAACCAGCAGCCGCAGCTTGTCCGTTTTGACCAGAGTGTCAATGCACTGCGTTGCGCTCGGCTCGTGCGGAGGATCGTGTTCCATGGGTACTCCCTTTGGAGGTCAAACCGGACGCATACTACCAAAAAGCACAGAATTGAGGGGGCTGGCTTATTTGGTGAGTCATGCGGTCAATCACCCGCTTCTTTTTCTGTGGCTGGCACGGATGCCAGTTTCAAAGGCGCGCTTGCTGTGCCTTCATGATCTTGGACAGGTTGATCTCGATCCAGTCGGTCAACGACTCCACCTGCCGACCGATGTCCTCGCCCAGCGGGGTCAGGGAATATTCCACATGCGGCGGCACCACCGGGTGCGAAACGCGGTCGATGAAGCCGTCCAGCTCCAGTTGTTGCAGCGTCTGCGCCAGCATCTTCTCGCTCACTCCGCCGATCTTGCGGCGCAAGTCGCTGAAGCGGTGCGTGCCCTCTATAAGGGCGACGAGCACAAGAACACCCCAGCGGCTGGTGACATGCTTGAGTATCTCGCGCGAAGGGCACTCGACGGCGAAGACTTCCCCGCGCCGCATCTTTGCTGACAGTTTTGCCTTACCCGTTCCGGCCATAGCACTTACCTTTTTGTACGTACTTACGAAAAGTAATTGTAACGGATATTCTTCGTTCACCCAATCAACAACCAACGAAGAAAGGATTCATCATGATCGTCGTCACCGGAGCAACCGGCCAACTGGGCCATCTCGTCATTACCTCGCTGCTTGGGAAAGTCCCCGCCTCCCAGATCGTCGCCGCCGTGCGCAATGTGGAAAAGGCCAAGGACATCGCAGCACTGGGCGTGCAGGTGCGCCAGGCCGATTACAACCAGCCCGCGAGCTGGGATGCCGCACTGAAAGGCGCGGACAAAGTGTTGCTGATCTCCTCCAGCGAGGTCGGGCAGCGCGCGAAACAGCACCAGGCCGTCATCGACGCCGCCAAGCGCGCCGGCGTGAAACTGCTGGCCTACACCAGCATCCTGCATGCCGACACCTCGCCGCTCGGGCTTGCCGCCGAACACAGGGAGACCGAGGCGATGATCCGCGCCTCCGGCGTGCCCTACGTCTTGCTGCGCCACAGCTGGTACACCGAGAACTACACGATGGGCATTCCTGGCGCACTGGCGCATGGCGCGGTGTATGGTTGCGCGGGCGATGGCCGCATCTCCTCGGCCACGCGCGCCGACTACGCCGAAGCGGATGTCGCCGTGCTGACTGCGGACGATCAGGCAGGGAAGGTCTATGAGCTGGCAGGCGATATGGCTTACACGCTGGCCGAGCTGGCGACAGAGATCTCGCGCCAGTCCGGCAAGAGCATCGGCTATGTGAACCTGCCGGAAGCTGAATACAAGAACGTGCTGATCAAGGCGGGATTGCCGGAGCCGGTCGCTGCATTGCTCTCCGATTCCGACACGGGCGTTTCCAAAGGCGGGCTGTTCGACGACGGCCATCAATTGAGCAAGCTCATCGGCAGGCCGACGACGGCGTTGGCTGCGGCAGTTGCGGCGGTGATTTAGCGAGTAAGTTGAAAAATGCCGTTCGCCCTGAGCCTGTCGAAGGGTGAACTCGCAAAGTTCTTCGTAGGTTGGGTTAGTGGTTTCATCGCGTAACCCAACATCAAAGTCAAAACCGCCGGGGGTTGCCCGGCAGCAAGTTACCTTTCTTGTCTTGCCAAGAAAGGTAACCCAAAGAAGGCGCCCCCGGTTTGCCGCCCCTGCGGGGTTCCCTGCGTTGCTCGGCCGGTCAGGCCTCCTCATAAACTCGCACGACCCGCTACGCGGTCACGTGCTCAAACATATTCGTCGGACTACCCCTGACCAGCCTGCGCTACTCGGCGGCGCACAGGGGATGGAAACCGAAAATCAAAACCTAAAATTCGAGTGGGCAACAAGTTGCCCACCTTTTGAAGGTAGATAGGCAAAACAATTCGACTCCGGTACGTTGGGGTGGTTGGCGGCCTGAAAATAAATCGTGGTGCGTTCCCGATTATCTAACCCGATTGTTATTGTTGTTTCCGTAACCTTCCTTGGGTTATGTCCTTAGGTGGTGTCGGTGTCGCAGGACTAATTGTTTCAACTTGTGGTCGCTGGCTTATTCGTTGAGAAAACACACCTGTGCTCGCTATTAGCATTAGCACCACCAAGCTACCCACGAGGTATTTTGTCCAGAAAAACCACCGCTCACCTTTTTTAACCCGTTGCCACTCGAACTTTAATATCTTTTGGGCTTTGTCGAGTACAGCTTCAGTAGCTGCATTAATTTCATCTCTTGTATACCAATCACTATTTTTGTCTTTTCTGGTGATCTTTTCATTGAGCGACTGGATTGCACACAATAGTTCCCGATGAGAGTCTTCGTCTGGATTGAGACGAAGCCGGATAAGACAGTACTTTTCATTGAGCGCCATGCGGTATTCAGAAGTGGTTTCGAAGATATCCTCTTTCTTTTTTTCGACGTCAAAGAAATCTCTCGCAAAAAGAATTGAATGCGTTAAGAGTTGTACGTTTGACAAATAGTCAGATAGTTCTTGGCGAAGATTGTTAATCCACTCTTGACGGAACTCAGAGACCTTATTTTCCTTAGAGATTACTAGCCCAATGAAAGATATGGCGGCCGCGATTGTTGCAGCGATGATGATGGCAATCGAAGCGATGACTTGGATCTCTGGGCTTATTGGCACGGTGGTACCTGTCAAGTTAAGTGAATGCTTAAGTTGTCGGCATTCTAATAAATTATGATTGCACCTGTGGTTTAAAGAATGCCGGACATACTACGCGGCGAGTATGCTCGCACCAGATGCGCGATTATGCGAAGTATTTTGAGTTGTACGAAGCCCTCAATGTACCGGAGTTAAATTGTTTTGCCCATCTACTCAGCATGGTGGGCAACTTGTTGCCCACCCGATTTGCGATTTTAGGTTTTTTGTTTTCTCCCCTGTGCGCCGCCGAGTAGCGCAGGCTGGTCAGGGGGATGTCGGCGAGGACTGTCTGAGCGCGTAGCGCGAGTTCCGCAGCCGCCTGACCAGTCGAGCAACGCAGGGAACCCCGCAGGGGCGGCAAACCGGGGGCGCCTTCTTTGGGTTACCTTTCTTGGCAAGACAAGAAAGGTAACTTGCTGCCGGGCAACCCCCGGCGGTTTTTGTTTTGATGTTGGGTTACGCGATGAAACCGCTAACCCAACCTACACTACACCCTTCGACAAGCTCAGGGCGAACGGCCTAAATTATTACTTCAGCTCCCCAAAGAAATTCTTAACCGCCAACACCCTCTGCTGCAAATCCCCATACTTCAACTCGATGCGCAGTTTGTCCTGTCCCGCCATCTTGATGTGCCGTTTGCTCTGGATCAGGGTGATGATCTTCATCGGGTCGATGGGCGGGTTGGGCACGAACTGCATGACGATGGCCTCGCGATGAAGCGTCCACCTTGCTGATGCCGAGCGGCTTGGCGAGGATGCGCAGGCGGTGGCTGTCGAGCAGGGTCTGTGCGGGTTCGGGCAGCAGGCCGAAGCGGTCGATGAGTTCCTGCTGCATGTCGTCCAGGTCTTCCTGCGTGTTGCAGTTGGCCAGGCGCTTGTAGATGCACCAGGCGCTGGTGGATGTCGCCGCAGTAGTCGTTCGGCAGCAGTGCGGGCGTGTGCAGGTTGATCTCGGTGGTGACGCCCAGCGGGTGCGTCATGTCCGGCTCGTGGCCCTGCTTGAGCGAGGCGATGGCGGCGGCGAGCATGTCGTTGTAGAGACTGAAGCCGATCTCCTGCATCTCGCCGCTCTGCGATTCGCCCAGCACTTCGCCCGCGCCGCGTATCTCCAGGTCGTGCATGGCGAGGAAGAAGCCGCAGCCCAGTTGTTCCATCGCCTGGATCGCTTCGAGGCGTTTCTTCGCCTGCGCGGTGAGGCCGTCCATGCTGTCCACCAGCAGGTAGGCATAGGCCTGATGGTGCGAACGGCCGACGCGGCCGCGCAGCTGGTGCAGCTGCGCCAGGCCGAAGCGGTCGGCGCGGTTCATGATGATGGTGTTGGCGGTGGGTACGTCGATGCCGGTCTCGATGATGGTGGTGCACAGCAGCACGTTGAAGCGCTGGTGGGTGAAGTCGCGCATCACCGCTTCCAGGTCGCGCTCGCCCATCTGGCCGTGCGCCACGCGGATGCGCGCCTCCGGCAGCAGCGTTTCCAGCTTCTCCAGCATGTTGGCGATGGTGTCCACCTCGTTGTGCAGGAAGTACACCTGCCCGCCGCGCTTGAGTTCGCGCAGCACGGCTTCGCGGATCATGCCCTGACTGAAACTGCTGACGAAGGTCTTGATGGAGAGGCGGCGCTGCGGCGCGGTGGCGATCACCGAGAAATCGCGCAGGCCTTCCAGCGACATCGCCAGCGTGCGCGGGATCGGCGTGGCGGTGAGCGTGAGCACGTCCACTTCGGCGCGCAGCGCCTTCAAGCGTTCCTTCTGCTGCACGCCGAAGCGGTGCTCTTCGTCGAGGATGACCAGGCCCAGGTTGTGGAACTTCACGTCCTTCTGGATCAGCTTGTGCGTGCCGATGACGATGTCGAGCTTGCCTTCCGCCAGGTCCTTCAGCGCCTGCGTCACTTCCTTGGCGGAGCGGAAGCGCGACAGCTCGGCGATCTTGATCGGCCAGTCGGCGAAGCGGTCGGAGAAGTTCTGGAAATGCTGCTCGGCCAGCAGCGTGGTGGGCACCAGCACCGCCACCTGCTTGCCGTCCATCACCGCGACGAAGGCGGCGCGCAGCGCGACCTCGGTCTTGCCGAAGCCCACGTCGCCGCAGATCAGCCGGTCCATCGGCTTGCCGGATTGCAGGTCGAGCAGCACGGCTTCGATGGCGGCGGCCTGGTCGGCGGTCTCCTCGAAGCCGAAGCCTTCGGCGAACGCCTCGTAGTCGTGATAAGTGAGCTTGAAGGCGTGGCCCTTGCGCGTGGCGCGCTGCGCGTAGATGTTCAGCAACTCGGCGGCGGTGTCGCGCACCTGCTGCATGGCGCGGCGCTTGGCCTTGTCCCAGGCGCCGCTGCCCAGCTTGTGCAACGGTGCCGCTTCCGGCGCGCCGCCGCTGTAGCGGCTGATCACGTGCAGTTGCGACACCGGCACATACAGCTTGTCGCTCGCCCGCGTATTCCAGCAGCAGGAACTCGTTCTCGCCTTCGCCGAGGTCGAGGTTCACCAAGCCATGATAGCGCGCGATGCCGTGCTGCTCGTGCACCACCGGGTCGCCCGGCTTGAGCTCGGACAGGTCGCGCAGCATGCCTTCCACGTTGCTCTTCTTCGCGGCGCGCATGGCGCGGCTGCGCGGTTGCGCGGCATACAGCTCGGTTTCGGTGACGATGGCGAGCTGGTCATCGGACAGGATGAAGCCGTTCTGCACCAGTGCCGTAGCCGAGCATGAACTTCTCTTTGCCGGCCAGGAACGCTGCGTAGTCGTCGCACACGGCAGGCGTGAGGCCGTATTCCTTCAGGTAGCCGGACATGATCTCGCGCCGGCCGAGGCTGTCGGCGAGCAACAGCACGCGTCCGGCGTAGCCGCGCAGGAAATCCTCGAACTTCTGCGTGGGGATCTCGGCGCGGCGGTCCACGGCGATGGGCGGGATGGCGGCGGTGGGGCAGGGGGTTACGTTTTTCGAGTCAACCCCAACCCCGCTCGATCCCCCCTTGTCAGGGGGGAGGGCTGGCTCCTCCCCTGACAAGGGGAGGTTGGGAGGGGTTTGGTTTTGCAGTATGTCCAGCCGCGCAAACTCCTTCGCGCGGATGAAGAACTGCTCCGCATCCAGGAACAGTTCCTTCGTCTCCAGCAACGGGTGTTGCGGATCGCCGCGCAGCAGGTTGTAGCGCGAGGCGGCATCCTTGCCGAAGGTGGCGATGGCCTCGTCCACGTCGTGATGCAGGCACAGCGTGGCGTTCTTCGGCAGGTAGTCGAACAGCGTGGCGGTCTTGTCGAAGAACAGCGGCAGGTAATACTCGATGCCCGCGGGGGCGATGCCCTTGCTCACGTCCTTGTAGATGCGCGACTTGGATGGGTCGCCCTCGAAGCGGTCGCGGAAGTTCTGGCGGAAGGTGGCCTGTCCCTTTTCGTCCATCGGGAACTCGCGCGCCGGCAGCATGCGGATCTCCGGCACCGGATACAGCGTGCGCTGCGTGTCCACGTCGAAGGTGGCGATGGTCTCGATCTCGTCGTCGAACAGGTCGATGCGGTAGGGCAGCACGCTGCCCATGGCGAATAGGTCGATGATGCCGCCGCGCACGCAATATTCGCCGGGGGTGAGCACCTGCTGCACGTGGTTGTATCCGGCCAGCGTCATCTGCTGGCGCAAAGCGTCGAGGTCGAGGCGTCTCGCCTTGCTTGAGGAAGAAGGTGTAGGCCGCGAGATATGACACCGGCGGCAGCGGGTACAGCGCGGTGGTGATCGGCACTACGATGACATCGGTTGCATTGCTGCGGATGTGATGCAGCGTGGCAAGGCGTTCCGAGATCAGGTCCTGATGCGGCGAGAAATGATCGTAGGGCAGCGTCTCCCAGTCGGGCAGCAGGTGCACGCGCAGCTTGGGATCGAAGAACGGGATCTCCTCCACCAGCCGTTGCGCCTCCAGCGCATTGGCGGCGATGACCACCAAGGGAGAGTGTTGCGCGGCATATTGCGCCAGGGCCAATGCGTCGGATGAGCCCGTTAAGTGGGTGTAACGCGGGTGGGAATGTTTGGAAGAGAACAGCATGGGAACGGCCTGAAACAAAGGCGTACATTATACCCTTGCCTCCGGGGGGCGCACGGTCTCGCATGGTTTCCCAATCATGGGCAAGGCGACTATGATGACAGTAGTCAGCAAGTCGGAGAGAGATCATGACCTCAACCAATGCCGTACGCTATCTGCCCGACATAGATGAGCACTTGCTCGATGAGCAGCTTGCCGCGTGGCAAGCAGAACAGCCGCAGATGGGGGTGTTGGCGCTGTTGCCCGAACTGGAACGGGATGCGGTCGCGCTAATCCAGCAAGTGTGTGTGCGGCGCCAGATTCCCGTGGTCGGTGCCGTGTTCCCTGCGTTGGTCGAGGGGGGCGCGTTCCGCACACAAGGTGCGTGGCTGCTGCGCTTCGACGTAATGCCATATGCGGCGCTGTATGCTGATCTGCCGCAGCAGCCGGAGCAAATCCCGGCGGCACTGGATGCTATCGCGGCGGATATCAAACCCCGTCTCGGGGATGAGCGCGACAGCACGCTGTTCCTGCTGTTCGATGCGATGGTGCCGAACGTCGCCACCCTGCTCGACGAGCTCTACCTGCGCATCGCCAACCGTGTGCGCTATATGGGCGCCAATGCCGGCAGCGAATCGTTCAAACCCATGCCGTGCCTGTTCGACGCTACCCGCACCGTCCAGAACGGCGTACTGGTCATGCTGCTGCAGCCGCACCGTGGTGCCGTGCTCGAACATGGCTACGCGGCGCCGGCGCAGATGCTCACCGCGACTTCCACGGAGGGCAACCGCATCCTGCAGATCGACTGGCGTCCGGCTTTCGATGTCTACCGGGAGATGGCGCGCGCGCAATACGGCGTGGAGATCGACCAGCAGAACTTCTACCAGTACGCGGTGCATTTTCCATTCGGCATCGTGCGCGCCAATGGCATGATCCTGGTGCGTATCCCGGTGGCGCTGGAGCAGGACGGCTCGTTGTTCTGCGTGGGCGAAGTGCCGCCCGACGCACTGCTGACGCTGCTCAATGCACCAGCGGTGGATTCGGCGCAGACCATCGCTGCGCTCACCGCGGAACTTGAGGCGCTCGGCGGTTCGCCGGCAGGGCAGGAGTTGTTGTTGTTCTACTGCGCCGGGCGGCGGCTGCATCTTGGCCTTGAAGCGGCGCAAAAAGAATTGGTCATGTTTGCGCAAACCACCCGGGCGGCGCAGATCGCGGGCGCCTTGTCGCTGGGCGAGATCGGCGGCTCCACCCAATGGGACTATCCGTTGTTCCACAACGCCACGCTGGTTGCGACCGGCTGGGGGCGCGGCAAGACATGAACCGCGAACAGCAGATCCTGACTATCCTCTACGAGATGGCCATGACCATCGGCGGCGAGGTGAGCGTGAAGCCGCTGCTGACCAGGACTCTGCAGCAGTTGTTGTTCCATACCTCGTTCCCGGCCGGGATGGTGTTTCTCGACATGCCACCTGATACCGGTGCGGCGACGGTGGAGGCGAAGCTTGCCGCGGTGATCGGCGACTTCGAACTCGACGAAAACACCGGACGCACTTTGACGCTGCCTGCCGCGCTATTGCGCGGAACTGCCGAGCTGCGCGAAGACCCGGAGCTGCTTGCGGCGCTGTCCGGCAAGCGCAACGTCTACTCGGGATTCCTGCGCCTGCCCATCGACCGCAACGGCGTGATCCTGCTGCTCGCCCCCAAGCTTCCGCACAGCGAGCTGCCGCTCACGCACTTCTTTCAGCCGGTAATGGCGAACTTGGCCAAGGCTATCCTGCTGTGCCGCCACCATGAGGCTTATACCGCCGGGCTGATCACCGAGCGCGACGTGGCCTGGGAGAATCTGCGCAAGGTCAACCGCACGCTCAAGACGTTGAGTTCCGGCAATGAAGTGCTGATACGTGCCACGGAGGAGATCGCATTGCTGCAGGAGATGTGCCGCGTGGTGGTCGAGGTCGGTGGCTACCATGTGGCTTGGGTCGGCTACGCGCAGCATGATGCGCAGCTGTCGGTGCAACCGATGGCGCAGCACGGCATTTCGGCGGACCTTCTCGGGCAGCAGCGTTTTTCCTGGGCCGATGACGAGTTCGGGCGCGGGCCGACGGGAGCGGCTATCCGCAGCGGTGAACCGCAAGTCATCGCCGATGCCTATACCGATCCGCGCTTTGAGCCGTGGCGCGCCGCAGCCGTCGAGAGCCGTTGTGCCTCCATCTTCGCGTTGCCGTTGATGGATGGCGAAGGACATGCTTTCGGCGCGATCACCATCGATGCCGACGAAGCGAACGCCTTCGGCGAGGAAGAGATGCGCCTGCTGCGCGAACTCGCCAACGACCTCTCGTACGGCATCGTCAATCTGCGCAATCGCGCCGAGCGCCGGCGCGGTACGGAACAACTGCGCAAGGGGCTGGAAGACGCATTGCAGGCGATCGCGGCCACGGTGGAAATGCGCGATCCGTATACCGCCGGTCATCAGCGGCGCGTGGCACAGCTTGCGGCGGCGATAGCCACCGAGCTTGGGCTGGATCCGGACCGCGTGCATGGCATCCGTCTCGCAGGCACGGTGCATGATGTCGGCAAGGTTGGGGTGCCGGCGGAAATCCTGAGCAAGCCTGGCGTGCTGACCGACATCGAGTTCGACCTGATCAAACAGCATCCTGGCATCGGCTACGAGATACTCAAGGACGTGGAATTCCCCTGGCCTATCGTGCAGATGGTGCGCTCGCACCATGAGCGGCTGGACGGTTCCGGCTATCCGGACGGGCTGCGGGGCGAGCAGATACTGCTTGATGCGCGCATCATCGCCGTGGCCGACGTGGTCGAGGCCATGTTTTTGTACCGTCCCTATAGATCCGGGCTGGGCATGCAGGCGGCGCTGGACGAGATCGTCGGCAAGCGCGGCGTGTTGTACGACGCTGCGGTGGTCGATGCCTGCTGCCGGCTACTGGATCGGGGGTTCAAGTTCGATTGATTATGTGCCCGCGTTCAAGGCGCGGGAGTTTGGTAAACTCCCGCCCATGTCTGAATTCCACGCTTTAGTTCCCGCCGCCGGTTTTGGCGCACGCATGGGCAACGAGTTGCCCAAACAATATCTCGACCTGGCCGGCCGGCCGATGATCTGGCACGCGCTGACCACCTTGTGTGCCAATCCCGACATCAAGACCGTGTTCGTGGTGCTGGCACCGGGCGACGAGTATTTCGCGCGCTACGACTGGTCGCATTGTGCGGGCAAACTGGAGACGCTGTATTGCGGCGGGGAGACGCGCGCCGAGAGCGTGGCGAACGGCCTGCTGGTATCCGAGCTGGAGCCGGACGACTGGGTGCTGGTACACGATGCGGCGCGTCCCTGCCTGAGTGCGCATCTGTTGGCACGCATGATCGGAGAGCTGCGCGACGATGCGGTGGGCGGGATACTGGCCGTGCCGGTGGCGGACACCTTGAAGCGTGCCGATACGCAGCAGCGCATCGCGCACACCGAAAGCCGCGAAGGACTATGGCAGGCGCAGACGCCGCAGATGTTCCGTGCCGGATTGCTGGCGGAAGCGCTGGCGCGCTGCAATAACGTCACCGACGAGGCCTCCGCCATCGAGGCGCTGGGGCTGCAGCCGAAACTGGTGGCAAGCGACAGCAGCAATTTCAAAGTGACATTTCCGCAGGACATCGTTTTGGCCGAGTTACTGCTTCAACAAGGAAAATAAACATGCGTATCGGACAAGGCTTTGACGTTCATCAGCTGGTGGCGGGGCGCAAGCTCATCATCGGCGGCGTGGACATCCCCTATGACAAAGGCCTGCTCGGGCATTCCGATGCGGACGTGCTGCTGCACGCCATCTGCGATGCGCTGCTGGGCGCGGCGGCGCTGGGCGACATCGGCAAACATTTCGCCGACACCGATGCGAAGTACAAGGACATCGACAGCCGCATCCTGCTGCGCGACGTGGTGCGCAAGATCGAAGCAGCCGGTTACCGCATCGGCAACGTGGATGCCACCATCATCGCGCAAGCACCGAAGATGGCGCCGCATATCCCGCAGCATGATCGACAACATCGCCGCCGATCTCGGCATCGCGCACAACGCGGTGAACGTGAAGGCGACCACCACCGAGCATCTCGGCTATGCCGGACGCGGCGAAGGCATCGGCGCGCAGGCAGTGGCATTGCTGCTGGTCGCCTGATGCGTGTCCTGGCTGTAGAAACTTCCACCGAATATTGCTCGGTCGCGCTGTGGCAGGACGGCACAGTGCGCGAGCGTTGCGAGCTGGTCGGGCAGAAACATTCCGAAGTGTTGCTGGCGATGCTGGATGCGTTGCTCAAGGCTGCTGGCGTAAAAATCAAAGAGGTCGATGGCATCGCGTTCGGCAAAGGCCCCGGCTCCTTTACCGGTGTGCGTATCGCTTGCGGCGTGGCCCAAGGTTTGGCTCTGGGCGCAGATGTAAGCGTGGTCGGTGTGTGTACGCTGCAAGCGCTGGCGGAAGCATCAGGAAAAGAGAAAGTCATTGCGGCGCTGGATGCGCGTATGGGCGAGCTGTATCTTGCGGCTTATGCCAAACGCAACGGCGCTTGGGTGACGGTGGTCGAGCCATGCTTGTGCAAGGCGCATGATGCTCCGGACATGGCTGGAGAAGACTGGTTCGGCGTCGGCAGCGGGTTTGCCGTCAGCGATGCGCTGCAAGCGCGTTACGGCAAACAACTGCTTGGCGTGGATGCGCAGGCGGTGCCGCAAGCGGGCGCCGTTGCACGTTTGGCGGCCAGCGAGTTCGCCCAAGGTCATGCAGTAGATGCCGCATTGGCGTTGCCGCTCTATCTGCGGGACAAGGTGGCGCTGAAGACCAGCGAACGTTCGCTATGATCCTGCGCGACATGAGCGAAGCCGATCTGGATGCCGTGTTGCGCATCGAGCGCGCAGTGCATGCCCACCCTTGGACATCGGGCAATTTCAGGGATGCGCTACGCAGCAAGTACCTGTGCAAGATATACGAAGGCCAAGGCCGGATACTGGGCTATGCGGTAATGATGTTGGCAGTGGATGAAGCGGAGCTGCTCGACATCGCGATCGATGAGGCGCAGCAGCGGCAAGGCTGGGGGCGCAAGCTGCTGGAAGAGATGCTGGTGCTGGCGCGCCGTAGCGATATGCGCCGTGTGGTATTGGAAGTTCGCGCGTCCAATACGGCCGCGATCAACCTTTATCGCAATGCGGGATTTACCGATATTGGATTGCGCCGTGATTACTATCCGGCGGAGAATGGACGCGAAGATGCGATCCTCATGGGGCGGGAATTGTGAATATTCGAGACGAAGTCGCTCTGCGTGAACTCAACCTTTATCCGCTGTGGGTGCGGCGTGATGCGCCCATAGCGGCTGAGTCCGCTGCTGCCCCGGTTGTACAAACAGAACAGGCAAGCAGCTTGGGCGGCGGCGAAGCCGCAAGCCAGGTATCTGCATCGGCTGTCACGCTGTCGGTTCAGGGTGACGCTGCGGCGTTCACCCCATCCAGTGGCGGGGGACGCCAATCCGACACTTCAGCAACCTCTTCATTGAATTGGCCTGAACTCAAACAAAAGGTACATGACTGCACCGCCTGCAAACTGCGCGCAGGTTGCACGCAGACGGTGTTCGGTGTGGGCGACGAGAAGGCCGACTGGTTGTTCGTCGGCGAAGGCCCGGGTGCAGACGAGGATGCGCAGGGCGAACCGTTCGTGGGGCAGGCGGGCAAGCTGCTCGACAACATGCTGATGTCCATCGGGTTGAAACGCGGCAGCAACGTGTATATCGCCAACATCGTCAAGTGCCGCCCGCCCAATAACCGCACGCCGGAGCCGGACGAGATCGCCACCTGCCTGCCATACCTGCAACGGCAGATCGCACTGATCCAACCCAAGCTCATCGTGGCGCTGGGCAAAACCGCGGCAACCTCTTTGCTGGGGCGCGATGCGACGCTCGGTTCCTTGCGCGGCACGGTGCACGAGTATCAAGGTATTCCGCTCATCGTCACCTATCACCCCGCCTACCTGTTGCGCAGTCCCGCTGAAAAAGCCAAGGCATGGCAGGACTTGTGTTTTGCCGTGCAGAGGATGGCGACGTGAGATTCAGGGATATCAGCCTTTCCACGCGCATCACTTTATTGGCGTTGTTGCTGGTGGTGGCTGGTGGCTGGTTGTGGATCGAAAATGAGAACCGAATATTCCACGGGGTTTATCTGGGCGAACGCGAAGCCGATCTCGAGTCGGCATTGCACGTCGAGCGGGTGCGCCTGAACCAGTCCATCGATGCGTTGCGCCAGGACGTATTGTTCCTTGCCAACACGCCGCCCGTTGCAGGTATTGCGCGCGCCAGTGCGAACCACGGCATCGACCCGCGCGACAAAAACACCTATGCGACGTGGGAGGCGCGCCTGCAGGAGATATTTTCCGCCTTCTTGCGCACGCACCCGGATTACTTCCAGGTGCGTTATATCGGGGCGGCAGGCGAAGGGCGGGAACTGGTTCGGGTCGAAAATCGCGACGGCCATATCGAAGTGGCTCCGCACGAGGCGCTGCAGGCCCAGGGCAAGCTGGATTACTTCAAAGCCGGGCTGATGTTGACGGTTGGGCGCGTCTATCTTTCAGAGTTCACCCTCAATCAGGAGTGGGGCAAGATAGAGGAGCCGCATCGTCCCTCGCTCCATGCCGTCACGACCGTGTTCGACGCGGGCGGACATGTATTCGGTATGGTGGTGATCAACAAGGATCTGCGTTCGTTGTTTGCGCCGGCGGCAATCGGGGCGCAACCCGGCGCTCAGGGCTACGTTGCCGATCAACAAGGCCGTTATCTGTTTCACCCGGATGCCAAACGCGCATTTGCTTTCGAGTTCGGGAGCAAAGAGAAGATCACCGACGATTTTCCCACGCTAAAACCGTTGCTTGAATACCAGACGACCCAGAACGAAATCCCATTTCGCGCGGCGACTGACGGAGCGGGCGGTTATCTGGCGGCGCAGCGGCTGTTCTTTGACGACGGCGACCCGTCCCGCTTCCTGTTGCTGGCCTATCATCTTCCCGCGCAGGTGGTTGCCGGGCATGTATCCGACATTCCCTTGGCGAATCTCGTCGAGACGGTGCTGGTGCTGCTGCTGGTGAGCGCAGTGTTCATGTTTGTGTTGCGCAACACTTTTCCCCGCTCAAACGCATCACTGCCGCCGCGCGTGAGATCGCGGCAGGGAACAGGCAGGTTCGCTTGTCGGAGCCGGGAAAAGGGGAGATCGGGGAACTCAGCGATGCATTGAACATCATGCTGGACGAGTTGTCGGACAGCAACCTGAACGAGCAGGAGAACGCCTTCCGCAAAGCACTGATCGAGTCTCTGCCGGGTGTGTTCTACATGATCGACATGCAGGGGCATTTCCTGATGTGGAACCGCAATCTTGAACTGGTGTTGCAGCGCAGCACCGATGAGATCGCGGCCAGCCATCCGCTGGATTTTTTCAAGGGCGGGGACAAGGGCAACATCGAAAACGCGATGCGCAGGGTGTTCGAACAGGGCGAGGCATCGGTGGAGGCTGAGCTGGTGGCGAAGGATGGCTCGGGGAGCCCATACCACTTTACCGGACGCCGCGTGGAGCGCGACGGCGAACCCTTGCTGGTCGGCATGGGGCTGGACATCTCCAAACAGCGCGAAAGCATGCGCGTGACGACGGCATTGTTGCAGCGCAACCAGGCGCTGATGCAGAACTCGATGGAAGGCATCCATGTGATGGATGTCGATGGCAATGTGCTGGAAGTCAACGAAGCTTTCTGTCACATGCTGGGCTATACCCGCGAAGAGGTGATGCGGCTCAACGTAACGGACTGGGATGACCAGTTCTCGCCGGAGGAGTTGCGCGCACGGTTCAAGGGATTCATCGGCAAGAACGGCATGTTCGAAACCGTGCACCGGCGCAAGGACGGCAGTCTGCTGGACGTCGAGATATGCACCAACGGGGTCGAGATCGACGGCAAGGGCTACCTGTTCGCCGCCAGCCGCGACATCACCGAGCGCAAGAAAATGCAAGCCGTGCAGCAGCGCCACAAACGGGTGATCGAAACAGCGATGGACGGCTTCTGGATGACGGACGAGCAAGGATTCCTGGAAGAGGTCAACGAGGCTTATGCCAAGATGTCCGGCTACACGATGCAGGAGCTGGTGGGCATGCATATCAGCCAGCTGGAAGCGGACGAGCAGGCCGAGGATGTCCAGGCCCGTATCGAAAAGATCATGGCACTGGGCTACGATCGTTTCGAGACGCGACACCGGCGCAAGGACGGTCGTGTGGTCGACATCGAGGTGGCTGCCACCTTCATGCAGGAAACCGGAAAGTTCTTTGTGTTCAGCCACAACATCTCCCAGCGCAAGCAGTCTGAACAGGAGCTGCGCGTGGCTGCTGCGGCCTTCGAGACGCATGAAGCCATTCTCATCACCGATGCCCAAGCCAACATTATTCGGGTCAACCGGGCATTTACCGAAGTCACCGGATTTGCCGCCGACGAAGTGATCGGGAAGAATCCCCGCATCATGAGTTCCGGCCGTCATGACGCTGCGTTCTATGCAGCGTTGTGGCAGCAGATACTGGAAAAAGGCTCCTGGGCCGGAGAGATCTGGGACCGGCGCAAGAATGGCGAGATCTATCCGAAGTGGATGACCATCACCGCAGTCAAGAACGAGCGCGGAGAGACGATGCAGTATGTCGCCATCTTCAGCGATATCACCGAGCGCAAACAGGCCGAGGACGAGATACGCAACCTGGCTTTTTACGACGCATTGACGCAATTGCCCAACCGTCGTCTGTTCCTGGAGCGCTTCCAGACTGTACTTACGGCGTCAGCGCGCCACGAAGACTTCGGTGCGCTCATGTACCTTGATCTGGACCGTTTCAAGACGCTGAATGATACGTTAGGGCACGATTGCGGCGACCAGTTGCTGGTCGAAGTCGCCGCACGCATCAAATCCTGTGTGCGCGAGATAGATATGGTGGCACGCCTGGGGGGCGATGAGTTCGTGGTGCTGCTGGAGAACATCAGCGGCGATCGGGAAGAAGCGTCGCACAAGGCGGGCATGGTGGCCGAAAAGGTGCGGGAGGCGTTGGCGCGTCCTTACTACCTGAAAGACCGGGAGCATGACAGTTCGCCCAGTATTGGTGTCAGCTTGTTTCATGGCAGCGAAGAACCGATGGATGAGCTGATCAAACATGCCGATGCCGCGATGTATCAGTCCAAGGAAACAGGTGGCAATACAGTGAGTTTCTATGCTCCGGAAGTTCATGGCTGACACTGCATGGTTGTCGGCATTGCGGTGCAAGCCAACATCTCACTGGATGTCTTTCTGAAATCGGCCGACCGTGCGCTTTATCAAGCCAAAGCGGCGGGACGCGACCGGGTGGTGGTCGGAGAGTACGTAAGGGGGGATGCTTAACGCGTGTGATCCGCCCAGTTGTTGGGTGTCTCGTACAGGCGCACGCGTTCCAGTTGCAGATGATTGCCGTAAGTGTCGCGGTAGGCATCCAGTAACAGATCAAAGGCGCACTTCGCCAGATTCTCCGCCGTCGGGATGACATCCAGCACCACCGTCTTGTGGTTCGGCAGTGTGTTCAGGAAATCCAGCACGACCTTGTCGCCGCGATACACCAGAAACGCGTGATCCCACACATCCACCACACGCTCTTTGGCGATGCGCTTCACGTCCGAGAAATCCATCACCATGCCCTGCTCCGAGACGCCCTCGGCGGTGATGACGTCGCCGGACAGGGTGATTTCGATGGCATAGCGATGTCCGTGCAGGTGTTTGCACTGGCTATTGTGATTGGGGATGCGGTGTCCGGCATCGAACTCCAGGCGGCGGGTGATTTGCATGATCGGGTGCTTAAATGAGCGTGCGCGGATTATAGCTTGAAGCTGCGCACTGCAGCCTTGAATGCAGGCAGTGCGTCTTTTCCGGTTTCTTCGCCATAGCGCAGCGCGGCATAGCGTGCGGCGAGATCGTGGAGTGCTTGCGCGAGGTCCGGACGGACAGCCGCGATGCGTTCCGCATAATCCTGAGCGCCTTCATAAGGCGCACGCGGCAATCCCGCTTTGGTCAGCTTGCGGCAGAATTTCAGCCATGCCATTTGCACCGCATCGGTCTGGCGTGCGGCGAGACGGCGCAGCATGACGAGTGTGAAGATGCCGACCAGCAGGGCGACACCGGCAAGCATGTTGAGCGCCAGCTTTTGCCAGGTGATGTCTTCCATGCCCAGACGGGTGAGAAAAGCGAACTGGCGTTCATTGTTGTAGCCCAGCACCCACTGGTTCCACTGGTTGGTGAGCGCGTCGAGGTTGTAGCGCAGTTTGAGCAGGAAGGGCGACTGGGTGCGGATGAGGAAAGGCAATGCCGCATTGTCCAGCAGGGCGGCGCTCAAACCGCTCTGTATCCGCTCGGGGGCGATGGCCGCAGTCGGGTCGATGCGCACCCAGCCGCGGTCGCGCAGCCACACTTCCGTCCAGGCATGCGCGTCGGCTTGGCGCAGGATGTAGTAGCCGCCGAGGTCGTTGTATTCGCCCCCTTGGTATCCCGTCACCACCCGCGCCGGGATGCCGGCGGCGCGCATCAACACGACGAAGCTGGCGGCGTAGTGTTCGCAGAATCCTTTTCTCGTGGTGAACAGGAAATCGTCCACGCTATTCGTGCCGAGCAGCGGCGGTTCCAGCGTGTATTCAAAGGCGTTCTGGTTGAAATAGACGAGTGCGGTACGTACCAGCGCCATGTCGTCGTTGCCGATGCGCGCGCGCCATTCCGTGGCGAGCCGTTTTGCCTGCGGGTTGTAGCCTGGCGGCAAGGCGAGTGCGCGCCGCAATTGTTGCGGCGCTTCCTCGAGATTGGCGCGATAGGAGAGAAGCGAGGTCGCGTTGTAGCGGATGCGGGCAGTCACCGGAGCTTTGCTGAGCAACTGGAAGTCCGGTGCCTGAGTGGCGGGGATGGACAGCACCGACGGCATATCCAGCGCGAACAGCCAGGGTTTGTTGTGCGGTTCCAGCGTCACCGTGTAGTCCACCGGCGTGGTTGCATCGGTGAGCGTGGGCTGCTGCAAAGTGACGTTGCGCCCGCGCTTCCAGGTCGTGCCGTCGAAATCCCACAGTACCGGGCCGCGCCAGTACAGCTGCTCGCGCGCGGGCACTTTTCCGCTGAAGGTGACGCGGAACGCGACCGCATCGGACAGCGACAGTTTGCCAATGGTGCCCGGCGCCATGGTGTCGGTCAGCCCGCTGCTGGAGTAGGCATCCTGCGGCAACCCCCACAGCGGACCCTGTACGCGCGGGAACAGCACGAAGATGATGAGCGACAGTGGGATGGCTTGCAGCAACAACACCCCGGCGATGCGCAGCCGCGGTTTGAGTGACAGCGAACCTGTTTGCATGTGCACCCAGGTGGCCATGATCACCAGCAGCGTGAACAGCATGAACAATGCGGTAGGGATGCTCTGCGAATAGAAGAAATTGGTGATGATGATGAAGCAGGACAGGTAGATCAGCACCGTGGCATCGCGCACCGAGCGCAGTTCCAGCAACTTGAGCGTGACCAGCATGATCAGCAGCGTGACTCCGACGTCACGCCCGAACAGCCTGCGAAAACCGATAGCGATGGCAAGCACGCAGACGATGGTGATCCCGAGCAACAGCCAGCGCGCAGGCAGCGGCTTGCCGCGGTAAGTGAGGTAGGCACGCCAGGCCAGCAATGCAGCGCAGGCTGCACTCACCCACAGCGGCAGATGCTCCGCGTGCGGCGCGCTGACCAGCAGGATGCAGGCGATGAGGCCGTAGATCAGCGGAGCGGTGAGTTTCATGTCTCGTTCATTCCAAATAGCGCCAGCCTGCGCAGGCATTCCGCGCGGTGATTAGGGTTGTGCTGCGGCACTATTTCACCGCCCGGCAGGCGCAATCCATAGCGCAAGCCCTGCGCATCGGCATCCAGCACCCAGCGCGTGAGCAGCTCCAGCTTGCGCTCCTGCGCGATGTCCGGCAGCAGCGACCAGTCCAGCCAGAGTTCCTGGCCTTGCATCGCGGAGAACTGTTTTACCTGCAATCCCTGTTCCCTTGCCAATGCTTTCCACGCGATGCGCGGCATGGGGTCGCCTGCCGCGTAATTGCGCAGACCGGAGAAGTCCTCATCGCCTGCCGTTATCACCTTGCCGGTGCCGTCCTGTGCGGAGGCGGCAGGCAAGGGCTGCGGCGCTGCGGGCTTGGGATAGACCAGGCAGCGGACATCGAAATGAATGTAGGTCCACGCATAGAACAGCCCGAGCGGGTAATGGGTGTACAGCGTCAGGCGTCCGCTATCCAGCCAGCCGCGCTGTGGGGCGGGGATAGCGATCTCGACCGGAATGGAACGTTGTGCAGGCAGATCGAACACCGTGTGGTGCCCATCGTCGTCGTGCAGATGGATCTGATAACGCGCCAGCGCGCCGGGGTTGTTGAAGTGAAATACGAAAAGCGCCTGCTCCCCGGCGAATACCGACTCGACATATCCGGCGTGTATCTCCAGCTGTGCCAGGTTGCGGAAGGCGTGCAGTATCGTCATGCCGGCAGTCGTGGTGAGCAGGAAGGTGAGCACATAACCCAGGCTCAGGTTGTAATTGATGTCGCCCAGCAGCATCAGCACCAGCACGAAGGCGAAACCGAGCCCGTGACGGGACGGGATGATGTAGATGCGGCGCTGATTGAGAACCAGCGTGCCGCTCTCGACGCTGCGGCGGAACGCCCAGTTGCGGAATTTTCGTTTGAAGGCGGTAAACACGTCAGGGGATGGGTACTGCCTCGATCAGCTCGCGCGCCAATTTGTCGCCGTCGGAGATCTGCACATCCTGCACACTTTGCAGGCGATGGCTGGCGACGCCGGGCAACACGGCCTGGATGTCTTCCGGGATGACGGCGTTGCGGCTGTCGAGCAAGGCCCAGGCGCGGGCGGCGGCGAGCAGCGAGAGTCCGGCGCGCGGACTAAGGCCGTGCACATAGCGGGCTGATTCGCGGGTGTGGCGCAGGATGGCCTGCACGTAGTCGAGCAGGGCAGGAGAGACGAATACCTCTCTGGCTTGTTGTTGCAGGGTCATCAGCTCGTCGATCTCCATCTGCGGGGTGAGCTGGGCGATGATGTCGCGCCGATCTACTCCGGAGAGCAGATTGCGTTCCGCCTGGGCATCCGGATAGCCCAGCTGGATGCGCATCAGGAAGCGGTCGAGCTGCGATTCCGGGAGCGGGAAGGTACCGATCTGGTTGGTCGGGTTCTGCGTGGCGATGACGAAGAACGGCACCGGCAACGGGCGGGTGTCGCCTTCGCTGGTGACCTGATGTTCTTCCATCGCCTCCAGCAGCGCACTCTGGGTCTTGGGCGTGGCGCGGTTCACTTCATCGGCCAGGATCATCTGCGCGAAGATCGGCCCCGCATGGAACTTGAACTCGCCGCTTTCACGCTGATAGATGGAAACGCCGAGGATGTCGGCGGGCAGCATGTCGCTGGTGAACTGGATGCGCTGGAACTGCAAGCCGAGCGTCTTGGACAGCACATGCGCCAGTGTGGTCTTGCCGACCCCGGGCAGGTCTTCGATCAGCAGATGTCCGCGCGCCAGCAGGCAGGTGAGCGCCAGTCTGATCTGGCGCGGCTTGCCGAGGATGACCTGTTCGGTTTGGGTGATGACCTTGTGCAGAGGATGCGTCATGCGATTTCCTTATAACAAGATCGCCGCGACCACTTTGCGGTCTTCGGCGACGAGGATGTTGTAGGTACGGCAGGCAGCGGGGGTGTCCATGAATTCGATGCCGATGCGGGCCTGGATGAGTGCGCGGTACAGCTCGGGACGGGCGAATCGCTGTTTTGCCCCTGTCCCGAGCAACAGTACTTCCGGCTGAAGTTCCAGGAAATAGTTGAAATGCGATGCCTCCAAACTGCCGAAATCCGTGGCCGTCCAGTCGGTGCGCACGCTCCCCGCCATCACCACGACCGATTGCCGGTACTGCTTGTCGTTGACGGCGACATAACCTTCGCCGTAACCGGTGAATAGTCTCAGGTTGGTATTCGTCTGTAGATGCAATGCCAAAGCGCGGTCTCCATTTGCGGCGGGTGCTGGCGGCGCGGTAGAATCGCGGCCTTTGCAACGCCTTGTCCGTGTGCCGGTGATTCTACCATCGGTGCCAGCTTGGCAGATTAGGAAGCGCTCACGTGAAACCCGAAAAAGAAACCTCCAAGCCCGTGCTGAAATCCACCAAGCTGGCGAACGTCTGTTACGACATTCGCGGCCCGGTCATGGCGCGAGCGAAGCAGATGGAGGAGGAGGGGCAGCGCATCATCAAGCTGAACATCGGCAACCTGGCGCCGTTCGGTTTCGACGCGCCGGAAGAGATCCAGCAGGACGTGATCCTCAATCTGCCGAATTCGTCCGGCTATTCCGATTCCAAGGGCCTGTTCGCCGCGCGCAAGGCGATCATGCACTACACCCAGCAGAAGAAGATCGCCGGCGTCACCATCGACGACATCTTCATCGGCAACGGCGCATCCGAGCTCATCGTCATGTCCATGCAGGGCCTGCTCAACCCCGGCGACGAAGTGCTGGTGCCGGCCCCCGATTATCCGCTGTGGACGGCGGCGGTGACACTGGCCGGCGGCACGCCGCGCCATTACGTCTGCGACGAGGCCAACGAATGGAATCCGGATATCGCCGACATGCGCAGCAAGATCACCAGGAACACGCGCGCGATTGTTGTTATTAATCCCAACAATCCTACGGGCGCGGTGTATTCCGACGAGATTCTGAAAGAGATCATCCAGCTGGCGCGCGAGCACCAACTCATCGTCTTCGCCGACGAGATATACGACAAGGTGTTGTACGACGGCATAACGCACACCTCCATGGCCTCGCTGGCGGACGATGTGTTGTTCGTCACCATGAACGGCTTGTCGAAGAACTACCGCGCCTGCGGCTACCGTTCCGGCTGGATGGTCATCTCCGGCGCCAAGAAATCCGCACAGGACTACCTGGACGGTTTGAACATCCTGGCCTCGATGCGCCTGTGTTCCAACGTGCCGGGGCAATACGCCATCCAGACCGCGCTGGGCGGTTACCAGAGCATCAACGATCTGGTCGCGCCCGGCGGACGTCTGTACAAGCAGCGCGAGCTCGCCCACCAGTTGCTCACTGCCATCCCGGGCGTGACTTGCGTCAAGCCGAAGGCCGCGCTGTACATGTTCCCCAAACTCGACCCCAAGATGTATCCGATCGAGAACGACCAGAAGTTCATCCTCGAACTGCTGGAGGCAGAAAAAGTGCTGATCGTGCAGGGCAGCGGTTTCAACTGGCCGAACACCGACCACTTCCGCGTGGTGTTCCTGCCCAACTCCGACGATCTGACGGAAGCCATTTCACGCATCGCGCGCTTCCTGGAAAGCTACCGCAAGAAGCACGGGACATGAAGATCGTAGAAGTATTTACGCAAGACGGGCAGGTCGCCGGTACGGAATGGTTGGCGCGCGCCGAAGGCGTGCATCGCCAGTTGCGTCCGCACTTGCCTGCGGACTACGCCACCAAGATGGCGCGCGTGCTGGCGGATGCGCGCATGGCATTGGCAGTGAAAGATGATGCGGTGCTCGGGCTGGCGGTCTATCGTTGGCACGAGAACACCTTCGATGGCCTGAAGTTCTACATCGACGATCTGGTGACCGATGAAGCGCGCCGTTCCGAGGGCGTCGGTCATGCGTTGATCGCGCATCTGGAAGAGGTCGCGCGCAAACTGGGCGCAGGCGGTCTGGTTCTGGATTCCGGCGCGCAGCGCACGCAGGCGCACAAGTTCTATTTCCGCGAAGGTTTTGTCATTCCCGCTTTTAACTTTAAGAAATCATTCTCATGAAACCAATCAACGTAGGACTCCTCGGTGCCGGCACTGTCGGCGGCGGCACATTCACCGTATTGCAACGCAATGCGGAAGAGATCACCCGCCGCGCCGGCCGTCCCATCCGCATCACCGTGGTGGCGGACAAGAATATGGAGCTGGCGAAGAAGGTCACCGGCGGTGCCTGCCGCGTGACGGACGATGCGTTCTCGGTGGTGAACGACCCGGAAGTGGATATCGTGGTCGAACTGATCGGCGGCTATGGCGTGGCGAAGGAGCTGGTGCTGAAAGCCATCGCCAATGGCAAGCATGTGGTCACCGCCAACAAAGCGCTGCTGGCCACGCACGGCAACGAGATATTCAAGGCCGCGCAGGACAAGGGCGTGATGGTCGCGTTCGAGGCGGCGGTCGCAGGCGGCATCCCCATCATCAAGGCGCTGCGCGAAGGCCTCACCGCGAACCGCATCGAATGGATCGCGGGGATCATCAACGGCACAACCAACTTCATCCTGTCCGAGATGCGCGACAAGGGCCTCTCTTTCGACACCGTGCTGAAAGAAGCACAGCGCCTGGGCTACGCCGAAGCAGACCCGACCTTCGACATTGAAGGCGTGGATGCCGCGCACAAGATCACCATCCTGTCCTCGCTGGCGTTCGGCATCCCGATGCAGTTCGACAAGGCTTATGTCGAGGGTATCTCCAAACTGGATGCGGTCGACATCAAATACGCGGAACAACTGGGCTACCGTATCAAACTGCTGGGCATCACCAAGCGCACAGCAGAAGGCGTGGAGCTGCGCGTGCATCCCACTTTGATTCCAACGAAGCGTTTGATCGCTAATGTGGAAGGTGCAATGAATGCGGTCGTGGTGCAGGGCGATGCTGTCGGTGCCACGCTGTATTACGGCAAGGGTGCCGGTGCAGAGCCGACTGCCAGCGCGGTGATCGCCGACCTGGTGGACGTGACGCGCATGGCGACTTCCGATCCGCTGAACCGTGTGCCGCATCTCGCGTTCCAGCCGAACGCGATGGCCGACCTGAAGATATTGCCGATGGACGAGGTGGTCACCAGCTACTACCTGCGCCTGCGCGTGCAGGACAAGCCGGGCGTGCTTGCCGACATCACGCGCATCCTGGCGGACGAGCAGATCTCCATCGACGCCGT
The DNA here is from genome assembly GCA_963715005.1 of uncultured beta proteobacterium. Taxonomy (GTDB): domain Bacteria; phylum Pseudomonadota; class Gammaproteobacteria; order Burkholderiales; family Gallionellaceae; genus Sideroxyarcus. The sequence goes on from CAVQQO010000002.1 coordinate 198,356, forward strand.
GATCCAGAAGGAACCGGGCGAAGGCGAAGAGCAGACCGACCTCATCATGCTCACGCACCAGACGCGCGAGAAGCGCATCAACGCGGCAATCGCCAAGATCGAGAAGCTGGGCGTGGTGGCGGGCAAGGTGACCAAGCTGCGTCTGGAAGAGTTGGGTAAATAGAGAACATCTGCCATGAAGAACTGGTCTGAAAAACTTGGTTCACCGGACGCTGTTGTAGGCTATCTTTTTTTGCTGAATGCATTCCTGTATTTCGGAATTTGGTACATCTACCTGTTTGTTGCACAAGAGTCTTGTGTTTCAGTCGTGGATGCGGCCTTGGAGCAACTGACATATAGCTTTTCAGAAGAAAATTCGAGCCGCAGGTTTTTTGTCTGGATGGCACTTGCCCCCGTTTTTTGTTGCCTTCTTGCTGCTGCATATTTTTTGCGCGGTGCTCGTTCTCGAAATGGCGCACTTGTGTTGTTGGTTGCAGGCGTGGTTCTGGGGCTGATAACGGTTGTACTAAGCAATGTGGTATCTGCCATATTGATTGCTGTGCCGATTTATTTTGGATGGCGACGTTTTGTTCAGGCTCGACACGAACAGGATTGCCTGGATTGATTCCGTATTAACTGGATTCCCGCTTTGCGGGAATGACGAAAAGTGAGTAACGAATGAAATACATCTCCACCCGCGGCAATGCACCCGCCAAGACCTTCACCGAGATCCTGCTGGGCGGCCTCGCACCCGATGGCGGCCTCTACCTGCCGGAGCAATATCCGCAGGTGACGCGTGCCGAGCTGGATGCCTGGCGCAAGCTGTCATATGCCGACCTTGCCTATGCGGTGCTGTCCAAGTTCGCTACCGACATCTCGGCGGCCGACCTCAAAGCCATCGTCAGCAAGACCTACACCGCTCAGGTGTACAGCAACGGTCGCAGCGATTCGGATGCCACGCAGATCACGCCGCTACGCAAATTGAGCGAGGGCGTTTACCTGCAGGAACTCTCCAACGGTCCGACGCTGGCGTTCAAGGATATGGCGATGCAGTTGCTCGGCAATCTGTTCGAGTACGCGCTGACGAAGCAGAACGCCGAGTTGAACATCCTCGGTGCGACCTCCGGCGATACCGGCTCCGCTGCCGAATATGCGATGCGCGGCAAGCGCGGTATCCGCGTGTTCATGCTGTCGCCGAATGGCAAGATGTCCGCGTTCCAGCGCGCGCAGATGTATTCGCTGCAGGACCCCAACATCTTCAACATCGCTATCAACGGCATGTTCGACGATGCGCAGGACCTGGTGAAGGCCGTGTCCAACGACCACGCTTACAAGGCCGCCCACAAGATCGGCACGGTCAACTCGATCAACTGGGGGCGCGTGTCGGCGCAGATCGTGTATTACTTCAAGGGCTATTTCGCAGCGACCAAGAGCAACGACGAGCAGGTGGCGTTCTCGGTGCCGTCCGGCAACTTCGGCAACATCTGCGCCGGCCACATCGCGCGCATGATGGGCCTGCCCATCGGCCAGCTGATCCTCGCCACCAACGAGAACGACGTGCTGGACGAGTTCTTCCGCACTGGCGTCTATCGTCCGCGCGGTACCGACCACACCTACGAGACCAGCAGCCCGTCGATGGACATCAGCAAGGCCTCCAACTTCGAGCGCTTCGTGTTCGATCTGGTCGGGCGCGACGGCGCCAAGGTGCGCGAGTTCTGGAGCAAGGTGGATGCAGGCGGTTCGTTCGACATCAAGGGCACCGAGTATTGGAACGACTTGTCAAAATTCCATTTCTCCTCCGGCAAGAGCAGCCATGCCGACCGCCTCAAGACGATCCGCGAGGTGTGGGAAGAGTACGGCGTGATGATAGACACGCATACTGCCGATGGCTTGAAGGTCGGCCTGGAGCAACGCCGCCCCAGCCTGCCGCTGATCTGCCTCGAGACCGCATTGCCCGCCAAGTTCGCCGAGACCATCCAGGAAGCACTGGGCCGCCAGCCGGAACGTCCTGCAGCGCTGGAAGGCATCGAGACAGCTGCCGCAACGCTGCGAAGTGATGGATGCGGATGTGGCGAAGCTGAAGGCGTTCATCTCCGCAAACGTGCCGCAGTAACTGCGCGGGGGATTGCTGGCCACCATGCACATACAGACAAAGTCGGTCATCACTTGCCCCGCCTGCGGATTTTCCAGGGAGGAGGAGATGCCGACGGACGCGTGCCAATGGTTCTATGAGTGCACGCATTGTCATACCATCCTCAAGCCCAAGGCGGGGGATTGCTGCGTTTACTGTTCATATGGAAGCGTGCCTTGCCCGCCGATCCAGCGCGACGGGAAATGCGGTTGCGCTTGATCGGGTTCCTTGAATGAACAACCTCATCCTGCTCATCCTTTGCTTCGTCGCCGGTATGCTGCTGCGCCGCTTCAAGCGCATGCCGGACAACGCGGCGCTGACACTCAATAGCTTCATCATCCATGTCTCGCTGCCCGCGCTGACGCTGCTGTACATCCACCAGCTCAAGCTCTCCGGCGATGTGTTGCTGACCGGGCTGATGGCCTGGCTGGTATTCGGTCTGTCGGTGGGATTCTTCTGGCTCATCGGGCGTTGGCTGCAGCTGCCGCGCGCCACGACCGGCGCGCTGATGCTGGTCGGTGGATTGGGCAACACCTCGTTCTTCGGCCTGCCAATGGTCGAGGCGTTCTACGGCAAGGAAGGGTTGACCACCGCCATCATCGCCGACCAGCTGGGCTCCTTCTTTGCGCTGTCCGTGATGGGCATCACCGTGGCGGGCATCTATTCGTCGGGCCGCCCGACAGCGGCGGAGATCGCCAAACGCATCGCGCGCTTCCCGCCATTCATCGCGCTGCTCGTCGCATTGTTGCTGATCCCGGTCGAATACGCCGACTGGTTCACGGCACTGCTGAAACGTCTGGGCGACACGCTGGCCCCGTTGGCGCTTGCTGTCGGTGGGCATGCAGTTGCGGCTGGGCCACGTGGCGGAGCACAGGCGCAACCTCGCGCTTGGCTTGGCATTCAAGCTCGTGCTCGCGCCGCTGGCATCTACCTGCTTTACGTGCAACTGATTGGCGCGCACGGGCAGAGTATCCAGGTCACGCTGTTCGAGGCGGCCATGCCGTCGATGATCACCGCTGCCATCGTGGCGAGCGAACATGACCTCGATCCGCCGCTGGCCAACCTGATGGTTGCCGTCGGGTTGATCCTTTCCTTCTTCACGCTCAGCGCGTGGTGGTACTTATGGAGGGCAGTATGAGCATCTGGGACGAACGCTATGCGGGCGACGAGTATCACTTCGGCGTCGAGCCGAACGCCTTTCTGGCGTCGCAGCGTGCGGTGCTCAAGCCGGGGATGAGCTGTCTTGCCGTGGCCGACGGCGAAGGGCGCAATGGCGTGTGGCTGGCGGAACAGGGTTTGCAGGTGTTGTCGGTGGACTCTTCGCCAGTGGCATTGGCCAAGGCGCAGAAACTGGCGCAGCAGCGCAATGTGGATGTTCAGTTCGAACAGGCCGACCTGATGCAAAAGGATTGGCCTGTCCTGAGCGACGTCAAAGGAGGCGAGAAGCGCTTCGACGTGGTGGTGGCGATCTTCATCCAGTTCGCACCACCCGGCATGCGCGAGCAGATGTTCGCGCAGATCAAACGCTGCCTCAAACCGGGAGGGCTGCTATTACTGCAAGGCTACACGCCGCGCCAGCTGGAATACCGCACCGGCGGGCCATCGCAGGCCGAGAACCTCTACACCGAAAGTTTGTTGCGCGATGCGTTCGCCGACATGGACATCCTGCACCTCTCCGAACATGACGACATCATCCGCGAAGGTGCGGGACACAGCGGCATGTCGGCGCTGATCGATATGGTCGCGCGCAAGCGAGTTTGATCAATCCACCCGGCCCGCAAGCATGAACAGCGGCCACTCCACACGCAGCATCTTTCCTTCCGGCCAGTGCGCAGCGATCTCGCCAGTCAGCGCATCGACCGGATCGTGGCCGTTCGCCGCCTTGAACCTTCCCACTGCAGACCAACTGCGCAGATAGCCGAGCAGGTGTTCTCGCGTCCAATCCTCGTGTAGCGAGAATTGCGGGACCGCGATGTGCTGGAACGGGAAATCCAGATCGCGATAACTGTTCTCCACCAGCACCCGCTCCGGCGGCCAGTAGCTGCCTATGGTCTCTTCGTAGAAGTGATCCACGATGCGCTGCACCTCGGGCTGGCCGATCAGCAAACGGTTGTAGCCCCATGCCGCGACGATGCCCCGCGGTTTCAGCACGCGCTGTACTTCGGCATAGAACTTCTGCAGGTCGAACCAGTGCAGGGCCTGCGCGACGGTGACGAGGTCGGCGGAATGGTCGGGCAGGCCGCTCGTCTCGGCGGGTGTCACGCGATACTCGACGTTGGCGAGAGCCGGTGCGGAAGCCAGTTGTGCGGCACTGATGTCTGTTCCCAGCACCTGCGCGAACCGCGTGGCCAGTGCAACGGTCGCCTGTCCGTTGCCTGCACCGCAATCCCATGCCATCTCATGCTGCGGTGCAATGCTCGCGAGCCAGTCGAACAGCTCGTCCGGATATCCAGGGCGGAAGGTCGCGTATTGTCCAGCGACTCGCGTGAAATGGTCTGTGCTCATCCCCGGATCACGCTTTCGATTTGGCCCACAGCACGATGTTATTCGCATCCATCGCCCCGGCCTGACGTGCCACTTCCTTGCCGCCCTTGAATACGGCCAGCGTCGGGATGCTGCGGATGTTGAATTGTGCAGCGAGTTGCTGCGCTTCTTCCGTGTTCAGCTTGGCCACGCGCATCTCCGGCTCCAGCCGCTGCGCGGCCTGTTCGAAGGCGGGCGCCATCATCTTGCACGGGCCGCACCAGGGCGCCCAGAAGTCCACCAGCACCGGGATGTCGTTGCGCGCTATGTGCTGCATGAAGTTGCTCGCGTTCAGCTCGACCGGGTGGGCGGTGAACAGCGGCTGCTTGCACTTGCCGCAGGTGGGCTGTTTACCCAGCTTGCCGGATGGAACGCGGTTCACCGCGGTGCAATGCGGACAGACGATATGTTTGGGTTCGCTCATGATGCACTCCATAAATCAGTGTTTTCTAATGTATGGGGTGCGTCCGGAAATTTCAAGAGTCAGTCTTGTCGCGAATGGCGCAGGGAATCCGCATTTCAAGAAAGGGTAAGGCGCATCGAAAGATCGACCGCTTTGATGTTCTTGGTCAGCGCGCCGATGGAGATGCGGTCCACGCCGGTCTCGGCCACGAGGCGAATGTTGTCCAGCGTGATGCCGCCGGAGGCTTCCAGCACGGCGCGCTTCGCGGCATGGGTCACGGCGAGTCGCATATCCGCCAGCGAGAAGTTGTCGAGCAGGATGAGTTGCGCACCCGAGTTCAACGCTTCATTCAGCTGCGCCAGCGTCTCTACCTCGATCTGGACGGATACGCCCGGTGGTGTGATCTGGAAGGCGTGTTCCATCACCTCTTTGATGCCGCCTGCCGCCGCGATGTGGTTCTCCTTGATCAGCACGCCGTCGAACAAGCCGACACGCTGGTTGTGTCCGCCGCCTACCGTTACCGCATGTTTCTCCGCCATGCGCAGGCCGGGCAGCGTCTTGCGCGTGTCCATGATCTTGGCTTGTGTGTCCCGCGTTGCCTCGACATAGCGGCGCGTCTTGGTGGCAATGGCAGAAAGCGTCTGCAGGAAGTTCAGCGCCGGGCGCTCGGCCGAGAGCATCGCGCGCGCGTTGCCGTGTATCTCGCACAGGGACTGGTTTGCCTCGGCAGTGTCGCCTTCCTTGAGATCCAGGTGATCTTGCAGTCAGGATCTAAAGTGAGGAAGCATTCTTCGAACCACAGCGTGCCGCACAGCACGGCAGGTTCGCGCGTGATGACCGTGGCATGCGCCTTGGTGTGCTCTGCGATCAGTTGCGCGGTGAGGTCGCCGCTGCCCATGTCTTCGGCGAGTGCGGCCTGGACATTGATGCGGATGTGGTGGAAGAGGTTTGTCTGTGGCATGGAACGTTTCCTTGGGTGAGGGCGTAGTATAAGGGATGGAGCGGGGGGTTGAAATTGTCGCTGCATGCCCCATTTATCCTGCAGTCCGATATTCCATCTAGGAGTGCACCATGCGTTTCGACAAATTCACCACCAAGCTGCAGCAGGCCCTGTCCGATGCCCAGAGGCCTGGCCGTCGGCAGCGACAACCAGTTCATCGAGCCGCAGCACCTGCTGCTGGCCCTGCTCAACGATGCCGACAGCGGCGCTGGCTCGCTGCTGGCGCGTGCGGGCGGCAACGTCAATGCGCTGAAGACGGCGCTGGCCGAGGCTGTGTCGCGTCTGCCCAAGGTCGAAGGCCACGGCGGCGAGGTGCAGGTCGGGCGCGACCTGGCCAACCTGCTCAACCTTACCGACAAGGAAGCGCAGAATCGCGGCGACCAGTTCATCGCCAGCGAGATGTTCCTGCTGGCGCTCACCAACGACAAGGGCGAATGCGGACGCCTGCTGAAAGCAGCATGGCGTGGCGCGTGTCGCCGCTGGAACAGGCGATCAACGCCGTGCGCGGCGGCGAGTCGGTAGGCTCGCAGGAAGCCGAAGGCCAGCGCGAAGCCTTGAAGAAATACACCCTCGACCTTACCGAGCGTGCGCGCCAGGGCAAGCTCGATCCCGTCATCGGCCGCGACGACGAGATCCGCCGCGCCATCCAGGTGCTGCAGCGCCGCACCAAGAACAACCCGGTGCTGATCGGCGAACCCGGCGTGGGCAAGACCGCCATTGTCGAAGGCTTGGCTCAACGCATCATCAACGGCGAAGTGCCGGAGTCGCTGAAGGGCAAGCGCGTGCTGTCGCTGGACATGGCGGCGTTGCTGGCCGGGTGCCAAGTATCGCGGCGAATTCGAAGAGCGCCTGAAAGCGGTGCTCAAGGAATTGTCGCAAGACGAAGGCCGCAACATCGTGTTCATCGACGAATTGCACACCATGGTCGGCGCGGGCAAGGCCGAGGGCGCGATGGATGCGGGCAACATGCTGAAGCCGGCGCTTGGCGCGCGGCGAGCTGCACTGCATCGGCGCGACCACGCTGGACGAATACCGCAAATACATCGAGAAGGATGCCGCACTGGAGCGCCGCTTCCAGAAGGTGCTGGTGGACGAGCCCTCGGTGGAGTCCACCATCGCCATCCTGCGCGGCCTGCAGGAGAAATACGAACTGCACCACGGCGTCGAGATCACCGACCCCGCCATCGTCGCGGCGGCGGAACTTTCTCATCGCTACATCACCGACCGCTTCCTGCCGGACAAGGCCATCGACCTCATCGACGAGGCCGCCGCGCGCATCAAGATGGAGATCGACTCCAAGCCGGAAGTGATGGACAAGCTCGACCGCCGCCTGATCCAGTTGAAGATCGAGCGTGAAGCGGTGAAGAAGGAGAAGGACGAAGCCTCGCAGAAACGCTTGCGCCTGATCGAGGACGAGATCGCCAACCTGTCGCGCGAGTACGCCGACCTCGAAGAGATATGGAAGACGGAGAAGGGTGCGGCACAGGGCGCGGCGAACGTGAAGGAAGAGATCGACCGCGTGAAGGCCGACATCGTCAAGCTGCAGCGCGAAGGCAAGCTGGAGAAAGTGGCCGAGCTGCAGTACGGCAAGCTGCCGCAGCTGGAAGCGAAATTGAAGGAGGCTGCACAACGCGAAGCTGAAGGTGGTGTGCAGAAGAACAAGCTGCTGCGCACCCAGGTCGGTGCGGAAGAGATCGCCGAAGTGGTGAGCCGCGCGACCGGCATTCCGGTGTCCAAGATGATGACAGGGCGAGCGCGACAAGCTGCTCAAGATGGAAGACAAGCTGCACGAGCGCGTGGTGGGGCAGGACGAAGCCGTGCGCCTCGTGTCCGATGCCATCCGTCGTTCGCGTTCCGGCCTGTCCGACCCGAACCGTCCCTATGGTTCCTTCCTGTTCCTCGGCCCCACCGGTGTGGGCAAGACCGAGCTATGCAAGGCGCTGGCCGGCTTCATGTTCGACTCGGAAGACCATCTCATCCGCATCGACATGAGCGAGTACATGGAGAAACACTCCGTCGCGCGCCTGATCGGCGCTCCGCCCGGCTATGTCGGCTATGAAGAAGGCGGCGACCTGACCGAGGCGGTGCGCCGCAAGCCGTACAGCGTCATCCTGCTGGATGAAGTGGAGAAGGCGCACCCCGACGTGTTCAACGTGCTGCTGCAAGCGCTGGACGACGGTCGCATGACCGATGGGCAGGGCCGTACCGTGGATTTCAAGAACACCGTGATCGTGATGACCTCCAACCTGGGTTCGCAGATGATCCAGCAGATGTCCGGCGACGACTACCAGGTGGTGAAGCTCGCGGTGATGGGCGAGGTGAAGAGCTACTTCCGTCCCGAGTTCATCAACCGCATCGACGAGGTGGTGGTGTTCCACGCGCTGGACGAGAAGAACATCAAGTCCATCGCACGCATCCAGTTGCAGTATTTGGAGAAACGTTTGGCTGCGATGGAGATGAAGCTGCAGGTGACCGATGCCGCGCTGGCCGAGATCGCCAATGCGGGCTTCGATCCGGTGTACGGCGCGCGTCCGCTCAAGCGTGCCATCCAGGCACAACTGGAGAACCCGCTGGCCACGCACATCCTCGAAGGACACTTCGCCGCCAAGGATACCATCAAGGTCGATTGCAAGGGCGGGGTGATGCAGTTCGAGAAGTGAATTTCACGACCGATATGTTTGTACGGCAGCTACCAGTAAAACAAGCCCGGCATCGCCGGGCTTGTTCATTTCTTGGCCCAGTTATTCAGGAACGAGTAGAGCTTGAACCAGTTATAGAATCTGAAGAATTCGAAGACGTCGGTCTTTTGGCTGGCGATGATTTCTCCCTTTTCATCCAGCAATACAAAAAAAGGAACTGCTGAAAAATTTGGGAGTTCGAGATGTTCCGGATAATGGCATTCCCCATCATGGCCCGCATAGCATCTGAGGAAGATGAAATGTTTTTGGAGGAAAGACCGGAATATTGGTATTTCAAGCACCCTGCCCATCTTGACGGACCAGAAACACCAGTCTCCGCCAAATTCGACGATGATGCGCTTGCCAGTCTTTCCGGCTTCGGGAAAAGCATTTTCCAGTTGTGCTTCAAAATTGACATTTCGGTCAAAAAACATGATGCCAGCCTTTTCAGTTTGGGTTGATGGTAATTTGTGTGTCGAGCAATCGTTCATGCACGGCTCATTTTGACAGTATAAGTGATCAGGGATGTATTCAGGGTATGGGCCTTATGGGGTGTGACAAACCTGATGGAAATATCGGTTTATGGAAAATGCCGTTAGAATCAGAAACTCCTATTCTTAAGTTACCTATTTAGGGTTGGCCAGGTGGAAGACAATCAGGAACTCATTGCGCACATCGAAGCGCTCTATGACAACGGCCTGTTCGTGCAGGCCTATCACAAGGCAACTCCATTGGGGGCGATTCAATCCTGGCAAGGCACCCATGCCAGAATACTGGGGGGACGTCTTGCGGCCCAGTTATCCGCAGACAGATTGTCGGATGCATTGATCCTGCGTGCATGGCGCGCCGACCGCTCTTCGCCGGAAGCCATCTATTACGGCGCCATGGCAATGCATTCCGTGCGGGGGCCGTTGGCTGCACTGGATATGCTCAATGGCAGCCATATCCTCGATGAAGATAGTTCGGTGCGCTGGCAGGCGACCGCCTCTGCCGCATATCTATATGCGACCTATCGAGATTTCGAAACTGCTGAGCGCTTGATTCGTCTTGCACTGGATAATTCCGGAAATCCCTGGATATGGTCTCAACAGGCTGCCATCTACGAAATCGAGGATAGGTATGATGAGGCGCTTGGTGCTGCGCGGCGCGCACTGGAAATGAATCCCTGTTCTCGTTCGGCCATCCAGTACACCGCACGTTTCCTTGCGTTGTTCGAGCGGGACGGCGAGGCGATCGCCTTGTTGCGCGATGCGCTTGAAATCATCGAAAGCACGCATCTTGCCGCCCAGCTCGCCAACCTCGAGATGGAAAATGGCCTCTATCATGAGGCATTGGTGACGCTCGATCGATACGATGCACTTTCCCTTCTGAAAGACAAAGGGGCGATCTCCTGGCTTGCAGGGCGGCGTTGCGACATTTACAGCCACATCGGGGATGACGCGCGGGCGCTCGAACAAGCCAAGCTTTCTTCCCGAGAATTCTATAAACATGTTGCGGAACGCCTTGCCCGGGCCAACGAAGATGCCGGGAGAGTCATTTTGCCGGTCGGTTTCGTCCGCCAGCATCACATGACATGCGCCCCGGCGACCATGTCGTCACTGAGCCGGTTCTGGTCCAGACCGGCTGACCATCTCAATCTTGCCGAAGAAATCTGCTATGACGGCACGCCGCATCAGAGTCAGCGCCGCTGGGCCGTGGAGCATGGCTGGCATGTGAAGGAATTCACCGTCACTTGGGACGCGACGTGCGCCTTGATCGATGCGGGTATTCCGTTCGCGCTGACGACGGTTTCAGCGGGAAGTTCACATCTGCAAGCAGTGATTGGATATGACAGTGCGCGCGGGGTGATATTCATACGTGATCCGTATGAACGTATACATACGGAATTTGCCGAGGAAGCCTTCTTTTTCGCTCAGGCTTTGGACGGGCCGCGCGGGATGGTGATGATTCCGAACGAGGAACGAAGCCGTTTGGAAGGCATTCCCTTGCCCGAGGTAGAACTGTATGACTTTGCCTATGACATGCAAATGGCTTTGCTTTCCCATTCGCGCGACAGGGCGCTGCAGGTGATTGCGCAAATGGAGCGGCAAGCGCCCGGACACCGGATGACGATTTCGGCGCGCCGCTCGCTGGCCAGTTATGACGGCGATTACCTTGGGCAATTGAGCGCGGTCGATCAGTTGCTGGAGCAACACCCCAAGGATGTCAATCTGCGGCTTTCCAAGGCCTGGTTACTGCAACAGCTCTCGGCCTATGATGTTTATTTCTCTTACGTCGACCAGGAAGCAAACGGAAAGGCATCGCATTCATTGATCGAATTGCGCCTGGCCCAGGCGTTGCTGGAAGATGGACGCACTCGTGCGGTTGCGACCCGAACCTTGCACAAGCTTGTGCGCCGGTTGAATACGGCGGAAACCCTCTCGTCGCTGGCAGATGCATACTGGTATGCCGGCGATCTCACCCATGCCGTGTTCCTGTATCGCCTGGCCGCCTCGAAGGAGGAAGCGCGCGAAGGGCACGCCCGCACCTATTTCCGCGCCGCACGCATGGTGAAGGAGGATGCGCGCGCACTGGATTTCCTGCATGACCGTATTGCCCGTCTGGGCAGCCGCTCCCCCCATCCGTATATGACGCTGTTTGACTGCCTTGATGATCTTAAGCGCACAGTTGAGGCGCGCCAAGTGCGGGACGAGGCGCTTGTGCAGCATCCATGCGATGGCGAGCTGCTGCTGTTTGCCGCACAGTCTGCGGTCAGTGTCGGCGAGCAAGATCGCTCGGAAGCGTTCCTGGTGCAAGCGCGTGACCACAGCAAACCTGTGGAGTGGATGCGTACGGCTGCCAGTTTGCGCGATTCTGCCGGAGAGTCCGATGAGGCGATGCGTCTTCTGTCCGAGGTGATCCGGCAGGAGCCGTTGGGGCTTGCCTCGCAACGCACGTATGTGCGTCTTTTGGCGGGCAAGGAAGGGCGGGAGGCAGCCATCCACCACCTGCGCCAGATGGTGGAGCGTTTTCCGCACCATCAGGGTTTGAACGAACTGCTGGTTGAGTGGCTGGACGAGGAGCCGCTGTCCGTGCAGGAGAGCGCCTTGCGGAACCTGGTCTTGATCAGCCAGGCGAATGCGTGGGCACAACGGCAGTTGGCCATTGCGCTTGCCAAACAGCAACGTTTTGATGAAGCGCGCACGCATCTTGAGCTTGCTCGCATGCTGGCCCCGACAGCGTCCGCGTTGCACCGGTCAGAAGGCTTGATCGAATTGTTGGCCGGACACCTGAAGGATGCGCGTACCGCTTTCCGCAAAGCTTTGCAGCAGGAAGTGGATTCCGATTATGCGATCGACAAGCTGATGGAGGCTTGTGGCAATCTCGACGAGCGTCGTGTTGAACTCGCGTTTGTGCTGGAAGAGATGAAGCGCCAAGTCGTGCGGGGCGATTCCTTGCTCAATTTCCAACGCCATGCGCGAGACACGCTGGAAGCACAAGAATTGGCTAGCTTGCTTGATGAGGCCCGCACCGTCCGTCCTGACCTATGGCAGGCATGGGTGGCCTGTTCCAGGCAACGCATGGAGATGCAGGAATACGATGCCGCTCGCCAGCTTTGCCAGGAGGCGCTGAAAAAATTTCCCGTCTTGCCGCGCTTGCATGTCGAGCAGGCCGACATCGTGCGCCTGATGGGAGATCGTGCTGCCGAGCAGGCAGCCCTGCGCGAAGCATTGCGCCTGAATCCGGGATGGGGATATGCCGCCCGCAAACTCGCTGACTCGCTTGAGTTTGAAGGAAACTTTGCGGCTTCCCGCACTTTGCTGGAGAAGGCATTGCAGCATTCGCCTGCGGATTCCTTCCTTCACGGATATCTTGGGCATGCCTTGTGGCAGCTGGATGAGCGGGAAGCTGCGGTGAGTTGCCTGGAAAAGGCCGCATCCCTTGATCCGAGTTATGACTGGGCCTGGAGGACACTGAAGGAACGTTCCGTCACGCTGGGAAGGCCTGATGCTGCATTGATGCTTGCCCGGAAAATCACGGAAAAACGGGCTGGCGAACACTGTTCTTGGACTGCGCTTGCCGCCATCGCAGACGATCCGGACGAGAGGCTGGGTGCGCTAGATCGGGCCATTGCGCTCGTTCCCCTGGATATAGATTCCTGTGCGGCAAAGATCGATCTGCTGATCGACCTCAAGCGCTATGACGATGCGATGGAGGCGCTGCGTTCCACTGCCTGGGGCGATAGAATGCCAGTCGCCTTAAGTATCAAGGAACCCAAGGTGATGGCTGCACAAGGAGATGTCAGGGAGGCAGCCAAACGTTTGCGGGAAATCCTTGAAGATGACCCCAACTATTATCCTGGTTGGGAGCAGCTCGCGAATTGGCGGAACGAGTACAAGAACTATCCTGCTTATCTCGATGCTGCACGCGAGATGGTACGCATTGCTCCGGACAATGCATACGCGCTTGGTTACCTGTCGGATGCGTTGCGCAAATCGACTCCGGGAACCGACACGCGCCAGCATCTGCGGCGTGCACTGCATCTCAGGCCGGACTATAGCTATGCCGGCTATGCGCTGTTTGACCAGGAAATGGATGCCGGGAATTTCGATCTGGCGGAAGAGGCGCTGGCAACCCTGGAACCGCACGTGGGAATGAATGGCATACATTTGCGCCGCCTGCGCCTTGCCTTGCGCCGCTGCGATCTTCCAGCAGCGCAGGAGTTGTTTCGTTTCATTCTGGAGTCGGATATCGACGATATCGACCTGCTTCGCGAGTCGGTGTCCATTATGGATGAGGCAGGTCGAATCAACATGGCCGATGACATACTAGAGCAAAGCATTAAGAAGGAAAATGCCAACCCCCATATGGGCACGCTCTGGGTTGAGCGTCGAGCTCGTCCTCGGTTCGCTATGATGCGGTTCTATGGTTTTTCCAGGGTGCTCGGCTATGGCAAGGCCGGTCAGTATGCCGCTCAGGCCTTGCTGCGACACTACGCCGAGAAGAAAACCAAGTGGCGGTTGCGCCTGATGTTGCGTAGACATATGCCGCAGTTGAATGCTGATGATACGACACACGGTCTGGTTTCCTATGCCCTGAACTCGATCGGGGCGCCAGCCGAAGTGGTGAGGCGATTCGGGGAATGGCGCCAGCGTGTCGGCGTCGAGCCATGGGCTCTGCTCAATTTTGCCAGCGCTCTGCGAGACTTGGGCCGCGATGAAGAGGCTCATGCTGTTGGCGAATACGCGTTGACCCTCAAGCCGGATCATGCCAGCGACAAGCACAGGATATGGCTTGCGCTCGATGCCGCGTTGGCCGGGAAACATGCAGAGGCCGAGTCTATGTTGTCTCCGGTCAATGAGAGTGAAGTCAACAACTATTACCAGTTCCTGATCTTCATAACGCGAGCCATCCTCGCCATGCACGGTGACGCGCATCCTCATTCCAATGAGGCGCTCAATCGTGCACGATTCGAGATCAAGCGGGCATTCAAGGCGGTGTCCTCATATGTCAATGAACCTGCCTTGCGGCGTGCATATTGGAGAGCGATATGGAAAATTGCCCGCGCGCGCAGCAGGCATCCTGCACAGATTCCGCTCTTTTGGATGATGCTGGCGCTTGCATAGTAGGCTGGAAACGAGTGGCCGAGAGCGAGTGATGATGGGTGCTTCTGTCGAGATCAGGATGCCGAAGTATCCGGAATGCTGGACGAGTTGCGGAAGTTGCGCCAACGGCGATGTCGCCGTGCAAAGCGTGCTGGTCTCGCCGGGAAGCAAAGTGAAGCGGGACGACACCATCATCGTCCTGGAAACGGGGAAGGTCGCGATCGATATCCCATCGCCTTACGACGGAACCATCACCGAGGTGCGGGTGCAGGAATACGATCCCATCGGTGAAGGAGAGGTCATAGCCTTGATCGAAGTGGCCTGAGCGTGCCCACGCGGAAATAGTCAGCGCTTCGGCGGGTATCCTTAAACTTTTTAGAAACCTACGGACAAACTAAATGCAGATCAAATATGTATCCCTTACGCCGGGGCAATCTCCCGGCCTGTTGCGCAAGCTGGTTGCTCTGATCGTGACGGTGGCGCTGATCGGTTTGGTGTTGATGTTTTCGGCGGTGTTGTTGGTGGCCCTCCTTGTTGTCGGCACGATGGCTTGGGCCTATCTGTGGTGGAAGACGCGCGAACTGAGAAAGATGATGCGCAACTTCTCTTCGAGCGAAGGGCGGCGTGAAGCAACGGCGAGTAACGACGCAGTGTTCGAGGGCGAGGTGATCCGTGTGGTCGAGCCTAAGGATGTCAGATGAGCGTTGGCAGCTGGTGAGGTTCGCGCCAGCCCTTCCTGGTCAAACAAGTTGATGCAAAAAAGCCCGGCGTGCCGGGCTTTTTCTCATCAGTTGGTCACGCCCTCGGGAGACAGGTATCTGGCCATCTCGTCTGCCGGAACTGCCGGGCTGAACAGGAAGCCCTGGTATTCCTCGCAGTGCAGGTACCTGAGGAAATCCAGCTGTCCCTGAGTCATCACTCCTTCCGCGATCACCCTGATTCCCATCGCATGGGCCAGCAACACCGTCGCGCTGACGATGCTCTCGTCATTCTTGTCGGTCGTGATGTCGCGCACGAAGGATTGGTCGATCTTCAGATATTTCATCGGCAACGTCTTCAGACGACTGAGTGAGGAGTAGCCGGTGCCGAAATCATCCAGCGCCAAGGAAAAGCCGGCATCGTTCAGCTGGTTCATCACGGCCAGGCTGCTCTCGCCCAGATCCATCAACATGCTTTCCGTCAGCTCGAGCTCGATGAAGCGGGCGTCGACGCCGACATCGCGCACGATGGTTTGCACCTTGCGTGCAAAATCGTTCTGGCTGAATTGGCGTGCGGACAGGTTCACCGCGACCGGCACGATGCGATATCCCTGTTCTTGCCAGATGCGTACTTGCAAGGCTGCCTGGCGCAGCACCCAGTCGCCGATCTCGTTGATCATCCCGCATTCTTCCGCGACCGGGATGAAGGAGTCAGGGGGGATGAAACCCAGTTCCGGATGTTGCCAGCGCAGCAGCGCTTCCATGCCGACCACTTTGCCGCTGAGCACATTCACCTTCGGCTGGTAGTGCAGCTGCAGCTGTCCTTTGGCGACGGCGATGCGCAGGTCGTTCTCCAGGTGCAGACGCTGCAGCGCCTTGATGTTCATTTCTGGCTTGTAATATTCGAAGCGGTTGCGCCCCATGCTCTTGGCGCGATACATCGCCAGATCGGCATTGCGCAACAGTTGCACGGCGGTGTCGCCGTCGTCCGGATAGACGCTCACGCCGATGCTGGGGGTGATCGATAACTTGTAATCGCCCACGGCGAATTGCTCGAGCAACGAGGCGATCATCTTTTCGGCGATGAACGTGACTTCGTCTTCCGAACCGATATCTTCCAGCAAAGCGACGAACTCATCACCGCCCTGGCGCGCGATGGTGTCGGAGTGGCGCAGGCAGGCTCGCAGCCGTTCCGACACCATGCGCAACAGCTCGTCGCCGACGTCGTGTCCCAGAGAGTCGTTGATGTTCTTGAAGCGATCGAGGTCGATGAACAGCACGGCCATTCTGGTCTGGTGGCGCTGTGCCGAAGTGATCGCCTGGTCCAGGCGGTCGCTCAGCAGATAACGATTGGGCAACCCGGTCAGCACATCGTAGTTGGCCAGATACTGCACCCGTTCCTCTTCCTTCTTGCGCTCGGTGATGTCCAGAAAGACCGCAACGTAATGCGTGATCTGGTCCTGCTCGTCGCGCAACACGCTCACGGTGACCCATTCCGGGAACACTTCGCCATTCTTGCGCTTGTTCCAGATCTCGCCGCGCCACTGGTCTTTGCTGCGCAGCGACTCGTAAAAATTCGCGTAGAACGCTGCTGTCTGTTTGCCGGATGCCAGGATGCGCGGGTTCTTCCCCAGCACTTCCTCTTCTGCATAGCCGGTGATCTCGGTGAACGCGCGATTGACGGAGACGATGTTGCGTCCGACATCGGTGATCATGATCGCTTCGCTGTTGTTCTCGAACACCTTGGCGGAGAGGCGCAAACCTTCCTCGGCTTTCCTGCGCCGGGCGATCTCGCTGGTCAGTTCCTGCACCATGTCGCGGATCGCGGTGGATAGGTGCGCCACCTCGTCGTCGCCGCGCTGCGCGGGCACGTCATGATGCAGCTCACCGGCGGCGATATTCTCTGCCGCCTCACTGATGCGGGTGATCGGCCGTGCGATGCGGCCCGCCATCAGCCATCCCAGCCAGGAGAACAGCACACCGAGCGCTATCCCCATCAGCAGGATGTGCTGGCGCAATTGACGGGCAGGAGCGAATGCATTGGTCACATCTTCGCGCATCAGGGAGACCCAGCCCAAGCCGGGATAGTCGCGGTAACCGGAGGACTTCGCATAGCCGACCAGGTAAATTTTGCCATTGCTCCATTTTTCCAGCAGGTAACCGCTGTCACGGTCTGTCTGCTGGATGGCCTGCATGGTGTTCGGGGCAAGCTTGGACAATGCGCTGCGCGGTGCCTCTGGACCTGACATCACCAAACCGTCCTGCGTCAGCAGGAAGATGTCCTTGCCCGGGGTCTGCTTGCTATCCAGCACCTCTTCCGCCCATTTCCAGAAGATGTGCCCGCACAGCACGCCCTGCAGCACACCTTTCTTGTCGATCACCGGCGCTGCCACATCCACCAGATAGAACATCTCGCCGCTGGGATTGGGCAGCAATTTGGACAGCAGCAAAGCATCATGCATGTCGCCGATGTAATTGCCCTCGCGTCCCTTGGTGCACCACGGACGCTGGGACAGGTCTTTGCCTTCCAGGTATTTCCCCGTTCCGACCAGACCGATCCCCTTCGCGTCGCAAATGCCGATCCACGCATAGGCATTGAAAGTGTGCTGCAGGCGCTCCAGGATCTCGCGCTTGCGTGCGATGGGTACGCGCGGATCGCGGATATCGTCGAGGATGGCGGCGTTCTGGATCTCGCGGCTGCGCTCGAACATGCCCCGGTCCAGCGCATCCAGCGTGCTTTTCGCACGCCGCACGAAGGATTCTCCCTCGCTCAGCTCGATCTGCTGCCTGCTGTTCTCGGCAGCGAAGTAGCTCAACACCAGCGACAGCAGCAATACCATCCCGCCACTCGCAAAACTGATCTGCGCGCGCAAACTGTTTCGGGGATTGATTTTGTTCAGCCAAGCCATGTTGTCTCATGTACAACCGGGTAACGGGGAAGCCGGGAATGCTTCCGGAATGGTGACATTATAAGTTGCGGGGGAGGTCAATGCATGAATATAGGAGGCGCCGCCCCTTGTGTCGCTGTGGGATTCCGGATCGAATGAAGCACTGAAAATTCCATGCTGAGCCAGTCGATCGTTGCAAAGAAAAAGCCCGACAGCGCCGGGCTTTTTTAACACACTCTCAGTGTGTAGTAACGGGAGTGATGAGAGGCTGGACATCATGGCTGTGCTTCTTGGCGTGCTTGGCCATCCGTTTTTCCTTCGCCGTCATCAGCGGTTTCTTCTTGGCATCTCGATGAGCATTATGCGTCTTGGGCATGATCGAACTCCTTATGTTGATTAAGGAAAGAACTGCACTTTTATGCTACTCCAATAGAGCGGCCTTGTCTGGATGTTGTTTGGGATGGTGCAAGCCCATGATGGGCAACTCTTCGCGCGGCAGATTCAGCGCCTCGAAGACTTTGAGCGCCGCATATGCATCGTTCGCCGCGTAGAGCATCTGCTGCGAGGTGAGTTCAGGTTGCGACCAATTGGTGGTGGTGATCTTCTTCGACTTGGCAAAGCGCTGCTTGAACACCAACCCCACCGCATTGCGCACGCCCATCTCTTTCTGGTAGCCGTCCATGCTGAACACCGTATTCAGATCGACAACCCCGCCAAACTTGATGCCGAATTTTTTGAGGATATGCCCGCTATCCGATCTGAGCCCGAAGCCCGCTTTGATGATTCTGTCCGAGTGCAACAACTCGACCAGGAACGGATGCCCTTCCGCGCGATGCACCTGAAACAGGTAAGCCTTGTCGCGCAGGGCGAACTGCACCACGTGCGGCCCATCGCTCACATCGCCGACGACAAACGTCGGCTTGGATTCGGTATCGAAACCGACGATGTCCGCTGCCTTGATCTCGGCTGCGGCGGCGGCAAACTCTTCTTCTGTTTTCGGCACATGGATGTGTGCAAGCGCAAGGCCGACAAACGGCTGCATCAGTGCGATCTCATCTTTGGTCGGGGCGAGTTTTTTCATGTGGAGGTCTGAATAAGTCCTCCGTTCGTGGTGAGCTTGTCGAACCATGAATGGAGGATGAAATAGAATCGGGTTCTGGTGAGAGTTTACCCTTCGACAGGCTCTGGGCGAACGGGTATGTTCTGTGCTTTCTTCGCTGCCCGCGCACGCAATTGCCCGCACGCGCCTTCGACTTCCTGTCCCGCCGAATCGCGCACTCTGGAATAGATGCCCTGCTGGTTGAGCGTGTGCATCATGGCCGCAGTGCGTTCGGCGGAAGGGCGGCGATAGGGGAGACCGTCCACTTGATTGAAGGGGATGAAATTCATGATCGCGTATTTGCCGGAGAGGAGCTGCGCGATGCGTGCAAGCTCACTGTCGCTGTCGTTCATACCTTCGATCAACGTCCATTGATATTGGATGGGATAGCTCGTGGCGCGCGCATACACCTCGGCACGTTCCACCAACTCTTCCACGGAGATCTGCGGCGCATGCGGCAACAGCTTGGCGCGCAGTGCCGCATCGGTGCTGTGCAGCGAAAGGGCGAGTGCCGGTCTGACTGTTCCGTTAGATCGGGATCGTCCAGCAGCAAAACTTACCCCATCCCCACCCCAGCCCTCCCCTTGAAAGGGAGGGGGAGAGGCGAGCAGACCGATATGTCCTCCCCCCTTCAAGGGGGGAGTTAGTGGGGGGATGGGGGAGCGGAGTTGTTTCAGTCCCTCCATCAATCTCTCAAACACCCGCAAATCCCCCACCGTGGAGAGCACCAGATTCTTATGGCCGATATTGCCCTGCATGCCGAGCACATCGATCGCTTCGAGCACGTTGTCCAGATTGTGCGCAGGCTCGCCCATGCCCATGAACACCACCTTGCTCACCGCGCGGCGACGGCGCGCGAGCACCACCTGCGCCACGATCTCTGCGCTGCCAAGCTGGCGCAGCAGACCGGCGCGTCCGCTCATGCAGAACACACAGCCCACCGCGCACCCCACCTGTGTCGAGACGCACAGCCCACCGCGCGGCAGCAGCACGCTCTCCACCATCTGGCCGTCACGCAGCTCCACCAGTAGCCGCGCTACCTCGGCATCTGCCGGATATTCACCATGCAGGCGCGCCAGACCATTCAGCTCCATCTCGATGGCCGGCAACTCGTTGCGCAGCGCTTGCGGAAAGAAAGTCTCAGCGGGGCTGCCCTTCCTGTCGTAAGAGCACACTTGGCTCCACCCGCGCAGCAGGCGATCTTCATGGCAGGGCTTGGCACCGAGATCGCACAGACGCTGGCGAAGGTGGGCGAGGCGCATCGGAGAGTGGGAAGAAGGAATCAAAGTAGGCTTGAAAATAATTGCGGAGAAGCTGTTCGGATTTTAACCCACTTCGAACTTGGCCAGCATGGCGTTGCGGTAAAACAAAGACAAGCATGCTTGACATTAAGATCGGCTGGCGGCAATATGGTGTCAAGCATGCTTTACATGCATTGAGGGGGTCGTTATGAACGAGAAATACATTTCGCCGCTACAGCCCGCGTATGTTTTAAAGATCATTCTGGGCTTGATGATTGTCGCGGGGGTGGTCGTGGCTGCCTACACATTGGGATTGTCCAGCTTGTCGCCGCTCGCACGTTATCTTCTGCTCGGTGTGTTGCTGATCATTGCGGCGGCAATCGTTCCCATTGTCAGGCGTATCTATAACAAGAGGGACGAGTTGCAGAAGCTGCAACATCAAACGACATGTGTGGCCAGCCTGCCGGTTATTGCGGCAGCCTCAGCCATCGTGGGGATTCTTCAGTTCAACGGTTTGATCCCGGCGTTTAATCAATTCTGGATGTTCGGTCTGGTGCTTGGAGTGTGGGCAGTCAATCTGATGCTGGCCGACCGGCCTCATCACTAAATAGGGAAGAACAACATGTCTGAAACGGGCAATCGATACCTGGTGACTGGCGCAGCGGGTTATTTGGCTTCCTGGGTCGTTGAGCAATTGCTGGGCAACGGTCACGTTGTGCACGCCACAGTTCGCGACCTGGACGATCGGCATAAGATTCAGCACTTGCTGGATCTGGCAGCCCGCTACCCTGGAAACCTGTCGCTGTTTGAAGCGAACCTGTTGGAGGAGGGGAGTTTTGATCGTGCGATGGCGGGCTGCTCCGTCGTCATCCATACGGCCTCCCCCTACTTCCGGGAGAAGCCAAAAGATCTGCAGGCGCAATTGATACAGCCAGCCCTGAACGGAACGTTGAATGTTCTGGCATCGGTAAATAAAACGGAAACGGTCAAGCGCGTCGTGCTGACCAGCAGCATTGTCGCGCTGGTTAACGACGCGTGCGATGTAGGCAGCGCAGTCCATCACACGGTGCAGGAGACGGATGTCAATCCAAATACTGATGCCAGCCGCGATCCGTATGCCTATTCCAAAACGATCGCGGAACAAGCGGCGTGGGCGGTGCAGAAACAACAAAGCCGCTGGGAACTGATCACTATCCACCCGGGCGCGATATTCGGTCCCTCATTGTCGAAACGCACAGATGCCACCAGCGTCGGCATGATGATCCAATTCCTGAACGGCTCATTCCGGGCTGGTGTACCCAGGTTGTGGCTGGGTGTGGTGGATGTAAGGGACGCGGCGGCGGCTCATGTGCAAGCAGCGTTGCTGCCGAATGCCAGAGGACGTTACATCGCCGTCGCAGAAAGTCTGACCTTGTTTGAGATAAGCAAATTGCTGCGCGTCGACGAGTTCGGCCTTCCCGACAAATTGCCGAAAGGAGAAACCGGCAAAGCACTGATGTGGCTGATTGCGCCGTTGGTGGGTATGCGGCGGCGTTTTGTGGCGCGCAATGTCGGCTACCCGATCTACTACAACAATGAGCGCAGCAAACTCGAACTGGGTATCCATTATCGGCAGCCATCGGAAACGTTTAACGATCATATCCGGCAGATAGTGGCGGACGGCTTGTTGTGAGCAATGCCGCACGCACTCTCCGGGCGAACATGCGTGAGTGAACATGAAAAACAAATTAAAAATACTGCGGCAGCAGAGGGAGCTCACCCAACAGCAACTGGCGGATGAACTTGCCGTGAGCCGTCAAACTATCAATTCCATCGAAACAGAAAAATACGAGCCCAGTTTGCAGTTGGCTTTCGGCCTCGCCAAATATTTCGGTGTCAAAATCGAGGACATATTCCGGCCATAACGCGTGACCCCGCACTCGGGGTCACGCCGTTCTTATTCGAGGGTTTTCACTGCGCCGAGAATCGGCTTCATCATTTGCCCGGCTTTTCCTTCACGGCTTTCAGCGCGTCGTCGGGCGAGATCTCGGTTCCCTGCACATCCACATAATGAATATCCCAGGCACCGTCAGAATAGAAGAAGAACGTGCATTTATTCATGCACTGGAACTGATGGACGTGATGAGGTGGCAACTGGACATAACTTCCAGCGCGGATTGTTTTCGGCTGGTAGTCCTTCATGTACATCCGGCCTGTGCCACTTACGATCATCAGATATTCACCGGCAGTATGCCAATGCCAGGGGATCGTACATCCTTTAGTCAATTTGACGGCAATGATGAAAGCCCCTTTCGCCGGATCGCCGTTTTGCACAGCGCCTGACATACAGGTCGGCAGAGGGGCGATCGGACCGAACTTCATCTCAGGCATGTTGCGTGTCGCTGGTTCGGTAGCGGACACCTGCGCATGAGCAGGTAGACAAAGGGCCAATGACACAGCCAGCATGGGGAACGACCATTTGTTTTGGTTACTCATTTCTTGTTCCTCCTTTATGAAAAATGCGGTTGAGAAGGTTGCTTGTGGAATATAGAAGAGCAGGCAAACATTTCAATACGCACCATTAAGTAGCCCTGTACTAGCGGCTACATGGTTTCCCCCGGATCGAAGAACGCTCTGGAAGGTTCAGGCTACCTCACGCACGAGCCGGATATCGAGCTCCCGCTCAACATATTTCCACTCCGTTGTTGCATGCAACGCGGCGAGCAGCTTGTCGAACGTCGCCTCTTGAGTCGGCGTGTACTCAAACCAGGTGAGGAAATCGAACGGCTCACTCTCTGAGAGATCTCGGCAGTGGTGTAGCCTTCGCGCTAGCTCGGGAAAATGCTTAAGCCCGATTCTGGCGTGCATGGACTGCTGCTCAAAAATACGTTGGCGTTCGTTTTGTGTGAGGGCCCACCACGCGGCATTCTTTCGAATGGGGATCAGTGCCGCGCACGTTGCCTCGAGGCGCCCGAGACTTAGCTGTTTGGCCACGATCTGGCCCCTTTCTTCCTCGCGAACGATATATCGTTCATTGCTTGTTATTCCGCGAAGAATCCAGGCTGCATGTGAGGCGGATGGACTCTCTGATCCCGTGACAATTTCGAGCCTTTTCGCAGCAGGCAGTGGCTCCCCGACTATCACTTCCATTTTGGCGATACGCCAGAGGCCTGTATCGCCACCAATGAACGAAAACAATCGCGTAGACATATCAGTTCTCCTTGTGAGGGATGCCAGTTATCGGGCGGCAGCACAGTGCTACCGGCTGCGCGTTTTTCCTCGAGCCGGAGGATGCTTCGGTTTGGATGGCGCCGGATGGCTGGATGCATGCGGCTGGCGTCCCTGCAGCCGTTCCTTGAGCACCTGCATGAGGTCGATCACGTTGCTCGCGGCTTCGGGTGTCTCGGGTTCCTCCGGCGCCTTTAGCACATCGGTGCCTGCCTTGAGTTTCGCTTCGATACGCTGCTTGAGCTGCACGGTGTGCAGGTCGCTCAGAAGTTCGCTGTCGAACTGCTTGTGCGTCAGCTTCTTGATCGCGGCGCGCATCTGCTCCACCGCCTTCTTGTCGGCATGCTGCAGCTTAGGCAGGCCCACCTGCTCCGGCGTGCGCAGCTCGTCGTGGAAGCGCAGCGTCTCCGCGCGCAGGATGCCGCCCTCGGCGATGATCGCCACCAGGTAATCCTTGCCGTGCATCACGAAGGTGGCGATGCCGGCCTTGTGCTCGTCTTCCATGCTCTTGGCCAGCAGGCGGTAGGCCTTGGTCGTGTCGCCATCGGGCACGAGGAAATACGCGCGCTCGAAATACACCGGATTGATCGAGGTGAGCGGCACGAAGCGCTTGAGGTCGATCTCGCGCGAGCGCTTCGGTTCCAGCGCCTCCAGTTCCTCGTCCTCGACCACCACGTAGTGGTACTTCTCGATCTCGTAACTGCGCACGATGTCGTCGCGCTCCAGCGGCCGGTTGTCGTGTTCGCAGTAGAACTCGCGCTTCAGCAGGTTGCCCTTGGCATCCACCATCTTCAGCGCGAGCCTGCCGCTGTGCGCCGGATACAGGCTGACCGGCAGGCTCACCAGGCCAAAGGCGATGATGCCCGACCAGAAGGCGTGCGGCTGTTCCTGCTCCAGTTCCTCTTCTTCCATGTGGTTCGTGTCGTCGTCTTTGCTCATGGTCCACCACCCCCATTTTTGTGTCGTACGTTACTGAGCTCCATAACTCGTGACATTGGTTTCATACCCTCTCCCGGCCTCACGGCCACCCTCTCCCGTAAACGGGCGAGGGGATGACATGTTCCCCTCTCCCACAAGTGGGAGAGGGGCAGGGGAGAGGGGGGCTTCATGAAAACGTCACGCACGTTTGCGCACCTGCTCGGATGCTGCTCTCCAGCGCCTGACTCAGATCCATGCTCGGTTCGCGCGGTTTGGGTACGTGCTTCTTCACCTGCTTGCCCAGTGCCTTGGCCGCCAGCATCTCCAGCACGTGGTCGCGGAATTCGTCGTGGTATTCCTGCGGCTGGAACTCCGACTCCAGCATCTCGATCAGCTGATGCGCCAGCCCCAGCTCGCGCTTGTCCAGCGGCGGCCCCTCGGGAGCCTTCAATGCCTCCACCGGGACGACCTCCTCGGCGTGGTGTAGCGACATCAGCATCGGGTTGCCCTGATACATTTGCAGCGTGCCGACGTATGACTTGTTGCGCATCACCCAGCGCGCGATACCTTCCACCTGCATCTCTTCCAGCGCATCGGCCAGCGCTGCGAATGCCGCGCCGTCCTCGTCCGGTCCCAGGTAATAAGGCCGGTCGTACCAGCGATGGTCGAGCGCCTGCAGCGGCACGAAGCTCACGATCTCGATGTCGCGCGAAGGCTCCGGCTCCAGCGCCTCCAGCTCCGCCTTGTCCAGCAGCACGCGGTCGCCGGCTTCGGTGATGTAGGCGCGGCGTATCTCTTCATACGGCACCACCTCGTCCGTCTCCGCGTTGACCAGGTGCTGATGTACCGGCTCCATGTCCTGTCGGTGCAGCAGCCGGAAATGCACGTTGCGGTCCTCGACCGCGCCGTATAGCTTCACCGGCACGCGGACCGAATCGAAACGGATCACGCCTTTCCACATCGCACGGATACTCATCTTGCACCTCCTTCATCCTGAGAAGTCTTATTCAAGCTGCGTAACCAGCCTAATGCTTTTCGAATCTAAGTCACTCAACTCCCTCTCCCTTCAAGGGGAGGGTTGGGGTGAGGATGGGTTTAAATTTCCACGGTATTTGTTAAACCCATCCTCATCCTGCCCTTCCCCTTGAAGGGGAAGGAAATGGGCACCATCAAGTTAAGACTCCCACCGCCTTGAGCATCCCCTCACTCAGCGGCACCGCCGCCTCAAAGAACCCTTCCCACGGATCCGCCTTCAGCGCCCCCAGCCTGCGCGGCAGCGTCTCCACCGTGTAGTGGTCGGAGCGCAACGCGGGACTCAGCTCGTCCCAGCGCAGCGGCACCGCCACCGGTGCACGCGGGCGGGCGCGCGCCGAGTAGCTGGCGATGGCAGTGGAGCCGCGCGCGTTGCGCAGATAATCGAGAAATATTTTGCCGTGCCGTTTCGCCATCGCCATGTGAGTGGTGAGCAGGCGCGGCTCGTCGTGCGCGTGCCGTTCCACCACCGCTTTGGCGAAGGCCTTGGCCGTGTGCCAGTCCGCCTTGGGCTGCAGCGGCACCACCAGGTGCAGCCCCTTGCCGCCGGTGGTGCGGAGGAAGGCGGTCAGCCCCAGTTGCTGCAGGCGCTCGCGCAGCTCACGCGCGGTGCGCACCACCTCGCTCCATGCCACCTCGGGTGCGGGGTCGAGGTCGAACACCAAAATGTCAGGGTGCTCGATGTCTTCCACCCGGCAGCCCCAGAGGTGGAACTCCAGCACGTCGTGCTGCACCAGTAACAACAGGTCGGCAAGCGAACGCACGTAGGCATAGTCGCGCACTTCGTTTCCTTCGTGGATCGCGATGCGCGGCACCGCACCGGCCTGCGTCTTCGGCAGATGCTTCTGGTAGAAGCAGGCCTCGCGACCCTCGGGACAGCGCACCAGCACCAGCGGGCGCTGCGCGAGATAGGGCAGCACCCATTCGTGGATGGATTCGTAATAGCGGGCCAGCGCCAGTTTGGTCACCCCCTGTTCCGGGTAGAGGATGCGCTCGGGGTGCGTGAGTTCGCTGCCTGCGACTTCCACTGCGCCGGTGCCAGCGTGCCGCGCTTGCATGGTGCTTGCGTGCTCCGCCTCTTCCAGTGTGGCGCCTACCGATTCGATCTCGCCGGGCTCCACGTCCTCGCGCACGGCGACGAAGCTGGGCTGACGCAACAGTCCGTCGCGCGTGCGCTCGACGTACTCCACTTCGACCACCAGCGTCGGCTTCACCCAGTGCACGCCGCGCGAGCTGGGCAGCATGGGCGAAGGAGCGAAGGGCGAGTGGTCGATCTCGTCGCGTTGCAGTTGCGCGTGCAGCTGTTCGAGTTGGCGGCTGCTGAAGCCAGTGCCCAGCCGCCCCGAATATTCCAGTTGCCCATCGTGCGGCTTGCCCAGCAACAAGGCACCGAATCCGCTGCGTGCACCAGCGGGCGGCGTGTAGCCGCCGACCACGAACTCGGCGTTCTGTCGTCCACATTTCGCCTTCAGCCAGAGCGAGCTTCTGCCGCTGCGATAGGGCGCATCGGCGCGCTTGGAGACGATGCCCTCCAGCCCCAAGGTGCAGGCCTGCTCGAAGAAATCCGGCCCCTGTCCCTGCACGTGATCCGAATAGCGCACTACTCCCCCGGGCTCGAAAGTCGCGGCTTGCAGCAACTGCGACAGCGCCTGCTTGCGCTCGAGCAGCGGCGTTGCTGTGAGGTCGTATCCGTCCAGATACACCAGATCGAAGAGTTGATAGGTCAGCTGCTTGGTCAGCTTGCGGCTCAGTGCCTCCTGCAGCTCGCGGAAGCTGCTGGCGCCGCCCGCGCCGAGTGCCACCAGCTCGCCATCGAGGATGGCCTGCTGCACCGGCAATGCCTCCAGTTGTTTGGCCTGGGTGCGCAAGCGCGCAGTCCAGTCGAGGCCGTTGCGCGTCATCAGGCGCGCCTTGCCACGCTCGATGTGCGCCACGATGCGGTAACCGTCGAACTTGATCTCGTGCAGCCAGGTCTTGCCGGTCGGCGCGCGATCAACAGGAGTGGCTAGCTGCGGGAGCAGGGTGGCGGGGGGAGGTGACTTGCGGGCGCCATGGAGTTCTGTTGCGATTGGTGGAGCGGGGCGTTGCGGCGGAGATGTTCCAGCCTCGTGCGGCTCGCGGTTCGCGGCGATCTCCTCCATGCTGCGGCCGCTTATCACGCTCAGGTCATCGGGGTGAAGTGCGTGCTGCGGGTGGTCGGTGCGTTTGATCAACAGCCACTGCTTGTTCTTCCCGTGCACGTCCCAGTCGCGCATGCGCACCAGGGTCCAGGCGCCCTTGAGCTTGGTGCCGGTGAGGATGAAGTCGATCTGCTTTTCGTCGTTGCGGCCGTCCTGTTGCCACAGCCCCACATCCCACAGCATCACCGTCCCGCCGCCGTATTCGCCCTTGGGGATGGTGCCCTCGAATTCGGCGTATGCAAGCGGGTGGTCCTCCACCTCGACAGCGAGGTGCTTCTCGCCGCTACCCAACGGCGGCCCCTTGGGCAGTGCCCAGCTGCGCAGCACGCCATCCTGCTCCATGCGCAGATCGAAATGCAGACGCCGCGCGGCATGCTTGTGCATCACATAGAGATGGGGCTGCAACGCCGGAGCCGCGCCCGCCGGCTCCCGAGTGCGGCGGAAATCGCGCTTGCGCTGGTATTCATTGAGGTGGGGAGTAGCCATCGTCATCCGCCTTTCAAGCATAGACAACATGGACTGGACGTACATTAGAACTCTACTGCCCGCCCTCTGTATATGAGGGAAATTGTGTAGCTGAAATTGCGGACTTCGTTGCTGGAGAGTCTCAACGAAATGTCCTCTGCCTGTAGATGAAAATCACGCAATTGACTGTATGGAAGGCAATCACAGAATCGGTGATTATTGGGGGCGAACGGAAGAATCCGAAGACTTGCATGTAAGGAGAATGCAATGAACCACAACAACACATTGCAGGGAATGTACTTCGGCATCAGGGATCAAGATTCCATCCAAGTGCTCAGGGCGGTGTACTGGATCATCGGCTTCTGGTTTGTTGCCGCATTTGTCGGTGGTGCAATCGATCTTTTCAACCAGCCCGATGTGCCGCCCCTCAGCTTGGGCATTTTTCTGCTCGCTCCCATCGGTGGCTTCATCCTGGCTTATGCCGTGAGTCCGCGCTTTCGACAAGCCATAGACCAGATCCCGCTCTGGCTGATCACCATTGCCCATGTGTGGCGTTTTGTAGGTCTGGGGTTCGTGATCGGCACACTGGTGCACGTCCTGCCTCCCCAGTTCGGCTATCCGGAAGGTATCGGCGATGTCATCGCCGCGCTGTTCTGCGTGCCATTGGCCTTGGCGATACGCCGCAATCGGCGCTCACCTCGTCTCCGTACCGCATTCGTGGCATGGAACATCTACGGGCTCATTGACCTCACGTCCGCCATCACCATGGGCATCCTGTATTCCAATGGCCCTCTGGGTGTGTTGAGGGGGGACGTCTCCACCGCGCTGATGGTCACGTTCCCGGTGAACCTGATCCCCACGTTCTTCGTGCCGCTCTTCATTCTGCTGCACCTGCTGTCGCTGAAACGTAGCGGGGAACTGGCGTGAGCACACAATAACCGTGTGCCAGGTTTGAAAAGTATTTCGATGCTGACCCTGTTAATCTGACCGGATCAGCCACAAGGAGAACGGGAATGTTCAGCAAGCAAACCGAGATCCTGAACAGCCTCAGCCCGACGGGCTCAGGCCCCCGTGTATCTCGCCCAAGCTGGCGCTTTGTGCTGATCGCGTTGCTCGCGCTGCAATGCCTTGCCGGTTGCTCCACCATGATATTGGCGCCACTGCCGACAGTGCCGATGCCTGCCCTTGACTACCGCGCTGACAATTCCGTGCGGCAGCGCAACTTGCTGGTGCTGCTGCGTGCTTACGGCGAGGACAACACCGTCTTTGTCAAACAGGGCATCATCGACGACGTCTTCAGTCGGCATCTTCCTTTCGACGTGATCGCCCCCAACGCCCATTTTGGCTACTACCGCTCAAGAAGCCTCGAGGAGCGCCTCAAGGAAGACATCATCGATCCTGCGCGTCGTCAGGGATACGAGCACATCTGGCTTGCCGGATTTTCCATGGGCGGGCTCGGCTGCATTCTTTACCTGCGCAAGTATCCAAACGATGTTGACGGCATACTGCTTACCGGCCCGTACCTGGGCGGGCAATCCATCCTGCGCGAGATCGGCGAGTCCGGCGGAGTGGAGTCCTGGCAAGGACTATCGGACGACCAGGATGACTGGGAACGGATGCTCTGGAGTTGGATAAAGAAACACGACTTTTCCTCGGCTCCCCCCGTCTGGCTGGGCTACGGGGATGAGGACAAAGTCATTGCGGCCGGACCGAAGTTCCTGGCGGAACGCCTGCCTGCCGGGCGAGTCTTCACCGTCCACGGCCAGCACGATTTGGCCACTTTCAAGACCATCTTCCTGCACCACCTCGACAACCTCGCCCATCAGCGTGCCGTGCCGGCCAAGTCGCTGGCCCGCAAGGATATGGAACACGCCGGAGCGGACGCATCGCCTCATCAAATCTCGGAATGATTGCGGGTGCATACCCGATAGCGCCATCTCAGGTCTGGAGATCATCAAGGGCGTGGTCACCCACAAGTGGCATCCGTGTTCGCGCAAGTCGGCGAAGTTTTATGTGCCACAGACGGCAGGCTGAAGATTGCCAGCGCCCAGCGATGCCGGGATTTTCTCGTTGATTGAAGATCATCTTGGCCAAACCAAATGGCATATTGTTCTGCGCTCTCTAGTCAGGTAGTGTGCGTGCAGCCGTTTTTTTCCGTCAACCTAATACATGAAAGTTTGTCGCCATGAATCAGGACTTCTTGATCAAAACCACGAACCGAGTTGCGCTTTATGCCACGGTAGCACTTATATATTGGGTATTCGTGTTTCTTATCGTTACCGTTTTTGATTTAAAGATATTCAGGGGGCGAATGACGGAGACGTTCTTCCTGAGTCTTTTGGGCATCTTTGCGATCCTTGGTGGCGCCATCATTCTGAATGTCATGTCGAATCTGTCAAAGATATCCGCTGCCATTTCTTTAGATCATAGCCAAACGCCAGAACGATCAAATCGTGGCTGGATCCGAATTGCGGTCATTGCTCTCTCGTTCCCTGTTCTTGCCGGGCTTCTATTTGTTGGGAACGAGTATTCCGCGCAGAAGAAGAAAAATCTGCTGATCCAATCAGCGGAAAAATTGGTTTCTGAAAATCAGACAGCATTAGCGGTTCTCGCGGACTACAAATTTTCACGAGAATACGTCAAGAAGGCAGAGAGCACGTTGGGAGTGATCAAGAAGATCGACAAGAATCTTCCTGAAGTGATGCTCATTGTTCCGGATGCTATTGAGGAGAAGAAGTTGTTCTTGGCGTTTGGACGGGGATCGTACTACGACAGAGCAGATCGACTGGAAAAATCCGAGTTCATTTTCTCCGCGTCACAAAGCGAGCGGGAGTACCTGCAGAAGGTATATACAAGCAGCGAGGCAAGCTACCGATTCCACGCGGACGCGGGAAACTACCAGCTTTTCTTCCCCGTCTTGATTTCTGGAAGGAAGGTCGTCCTGTATTTCTCTGATCAACAAAGATACGGGAAGCTGGGCTCCTGAGTGCAGCGCCGCGAAGCTCCGTAAAATTGACGTCAGCTTATGAGAAAGACTAACTTTTCTATCCTGCTGTTCATCGCGCTGATGACCCCTGCCCTTGGGCATTCGCAAACCGCCCAGAGGATCAATGACATTGCCAGCAAAGCCCTGGATGACGGAAACCTGGTCAAAGAGAACACCGTAATAAAGCTTTATGGCGTTCGAACGAATGGACCGGACACCAAGGATGGGAATTGGGCTTGCGCAAAAGTTGCTTCCATTGTTCTTCGGAAGGCCGGCGTCTTGCATGAGATCTTGCTGGCTGTCAGGGATGTAGAAGAATCCCTGGGAAAATGGAAGAAGATCGACGCCGAGCGAGATCTAAGACCAGGCGACGTGATTGTCTGGGTAAATCGGTTCACAGGAAGAAAAGACAAGAAGTGCACAGGCGGTGGAAACTGCCATGTAGGGATAGTGACCGAGAAGGGGTATTTTCATAATAGCCCGATATCCA
Source organism: uncultured beta proteobacterium (assembly GCA_963715005.1). Taxonomy (GTDB): domain Bacteria; phylum Pseudomonadota; class Gammaproteobacteria; order Burkholderiales; family Gallionellaceae; genus Sideroxyarcus. The sequence goes on from CAVQQO010000002.1 coordinate 229,859, forward strand.
ATGCGCCCACCTTTGATGGCATTTCCCTATGGGCGTTCGAATTCAAGTACGGCCTGAGACCTCCAGATTGATCGAGCGGTGGACGAGTGCGCTTGTCGCGCTGCAAAGAAGAAGCCCGGCGATGCCGGGCTTTCTTTTTTGTGCGGAGTATTTCGGTTTTGTACTTCACTCGGCATGTTGCCAAAACTATTGTGATGCTGACCCCTTTGAACTGCTTTGAACTGGTGTGACCGCGAAGATGGTATCTACGCAGGCTTATGGGGTAGCCGTGCGAATGAGGGCGAAATCTGCATATCTAGCTGGCGTTCCGAAGACGGACGTACTGACATCTGACCACGTACAGCTAGCTCCCGAAGATGCGCGCACGCACAATTGCGCCTTGTTCGAGATATAACGATTATTGTTCGTGATGGCCGCTGCCACCAGGGTCCCATTCGATTTGCTTGCCAGTCCCAGAATAGACGTGGTGTTAACATCCAGACTGCTGAGGCGCGTGAATTCGGTCCAACGACTTCCGTCTCGAGATCTGTAGATCACGAAGCGATAGCCAGTGAAACCTGTAGCTTGTCCGTACGACTGGAGTACCGCCACGTAAAAGTACCTATCGTCACAAGCCACGGCCGGCGCGGCTAAGGCACTGGAGTCAAGGTCAATCCCAGCCAGACTAATCCGGGTGAGTGTCGGAAAGATAGGCGCCCCAGAAGAGTTTAGGCTGCCAATTTGAATCATGATGTCAGTTGGAATGTTTGCTTTGATTCCTCGGGGCCACGCTAATAAAATCTTTCCATCGCCACGGCGAGCAATAGCAGGGCGTGCGATTACACCTGAATTGAAACCGGGGAAATTCATAGAAAGCGGTGTGATGCTGGGGTTAGAACCATAGTTGTAGAGAAAAACCCCGAGGGTATCGCCCGCTTGTCGAACAGCAATTATCCTCCGCCCGTCACCTATATCTACGACAGCAGGGGCCGATGTGATTGCGGACGGCAGGCGTGTTCTCTCACCCCAGCTGTCCCAAATCGCGGCACCGAGGCCCCACACGTCCATTAACTCACTGCCCTGATCGAAAATCACGTTGTGGAACAAGCCGAGTGAGTCAGCGGAAGCTCCCACCCCAGCAAAAGGAACAGTTACATGCGTCGGTGCACCCGTGCCAGTTGCGCTTGTCGGAAAATTGCCAGGTTGCCAGTTGCTACCATCCAAAGAATAGCGTGCATGGATGTTATATTGACCATCTGTGACATACGCGATAAAGAACTTTTCTTTCACTTGCCCGCATGGTGGGCTATTTAGCAGTCTCTGAGCAACGTCGCATGGTAATGGTGCAAGATTAATCGGAACCTTATGCGTGCTGGTTTGTGAATTTGCATATGGCGCGCCCATTGTTAATAATGCGATGCAAGCACCGATGACGAGCGTCGGATTTTTCATATAGCTGCCTTCTTCCACGAGTCTCAGGTGTTGCATATTCCCATTTCGTTCGCTCTGTGAACATGGGGTGTACTGCGTAGCTGGAGGACAAAGGAGCTCTATCAGCTGCAATATGCTGACGCCCTTCAGTCGCTTTCTTGCCTCCGTTGCTATTCAGCCAGATAGCGTGGGCAAAGGCCATGGGCCGCGAGTGATATAGGGTCAGAGTGATATAGGGTCAGCATCGCAATTGTTTTCTCAAACCGCCACCACGGCGTTGGGGATGGTTTAAATTATTGGGGTCGTAAATTATTGGGGTCGGGTTCGGCTTAGTTTTGCACTTTAGCTGTTGCCTAAACTATTGCGATGCTGACCCCGTTGACTCTCTGTCGCGCTGCAAAGAAGAAGCCCGGCGGGGGCCGGGCTTCTGCGTGGAAGGTTCGATGCTGACCCTACATCATCAATGCAGACCCCTCTGATTCCTCATATCGGCACTACTGCACTGTTGCAGGATACTCGATGCGTTTTAGCGGACACTTGATAGGTTGGAAATTGCAAGATAGGGCCTTGGGGGCTGTGTTTTGGCTCGGTCGAAGCGGCAGCACCAATATAACGTACGCCAGTTATGCGACGATCCTCCGACATATGCAGATGCCCGTGTAACAGCAGCCGAACCTTGTGCGTGACACAAAGCAGATTGAGCATCCGCCTTTGCGATTCCGGCACTTGGTGCCCAATACGATCGAGCTGCGAAAAAGGGCGCTGCCCGCGTTTGATCGCCGTTTTCTCTTCAGGGATGTTCGGGCTGTGGTGCATGGCAATAATTTTCACAGGCACCTCTCGATGCTTGTATAACATGCTCGCCAAGTCCTTTAGTTGATAGTAACCAATATCACCCATGGCATTGGTGGCCGCGGTGAAATTTCCCAGATTATTCGAGTTAAGTCCAAACACCACGACGCGAGGATCAGGACTATATGCCCACGGAAACTTAGTCGGTTGGCCACCCATCAGCAGCCCCTTGTGAACCTTTGCCATGTCCTCTTCTTGGTACTGTGTACGTTTCATTGGCAGACGTACACCCAAGCAGCAAACATCGTGGTTGCCAGGCACCACGCGCACCCGATCCATGATATTGGCCTTTTCTACTGTGTCCCAGAAGAATTGCCATGCGCCGAAATCTCCATGATCGGTGACATCGCCTGTCACCAATACCAGATCAGATTCCTGGATTACCTTTGAGGCGACAATCTTTCGGAAATGGGCATTCATGCCGGTCAGTGCACCAAAGAGCTTGGGTTCTGAACGTGCAGCGTTGTCCTTCGCCGTTAGATGCAAGTCAGAAAGATGGGAAATTCTAAAGCTACTCACTACGCCTCCAATGTTCTCTTCTGCGTAAAAAATATGAACCAAGTAAGCCCAAGGCAGTGTGACCAACCCGAGAATCGATTATCGGGGACGGAATAATTGAGACCGGTTTGGTTTTGCCTTTCACTTTTGATCGCTGCCAAAGTTATTGCGATGCTGGCCCCGATTAATTTGGTTAGCTATTGCGGGTTCTCATCCAGCATGCGTGCACATTCGGCCATTACAGACTGGCCCAACTCGGACTGGTAGCGGGGATCCAACGCCTCTTGCAGCTCATGGCTGACATGCAGCCCTGCCTCGCGCGAGGTGGATTCGGCAAGCTGCCGCGCCAGCTGGTCGCTCAAGTGGGAAAGGTGCTTGCGTTGATCGAGCGGCAGCTTGCGCTTGCTGCGCGCCAGCCAGTCTGCGGCGAGAGTGCTGCCCTGCGCCTGGGTGAGCCATTGCGAATGTTCGACGTGCACGCGCAGACGCTCCGCCACCAGGGCGAAGATCAGCGCGACCAGCACGCCGCGCTCGGTCTCAGGGGCGGTGGGGGCTTGGGGTTCGGTCATGGCGTTGTTTCATTCAAGGGGGACAGTGTGGCAGGGAATTTTATTCGAGCCCCTTTAGCCTCTCTCGCAAACTTACGGTTTGCGGCGTTTGGAGGGCAGGTGCTGTTTGCCGTGCACCAGATCCTTGGTCGGAATCCAGCTGCTCTTCGACTTGGGCTTGTCGGTCTGCATGTTCTTGCCCTGATGGCTGTGTTGAGCCGCCTTGTAGCTCTGAATCGCCGCCAGCAGCTGCTCCTGGGTGATCAGAATGCTTGGGTGCTTGCCCTTGGGATCAAAGTCGGTGAGTTGTTGCTTGAGGCGGGCCAGCCGGGTGGCGCTGTCGTCCTTGGCGCGTTGGCCCGTCATCATTGCCTGCGCCGCAGCAGAGAGGGTATAGCCACCCTCTGCCTCGGCGATCAGGCCACAAACGCCCAAGCGGGCAAACGCGTCCACCAGTTTGGATTTGGCCGGAATCTCGCCGTGCTGGGCCATGGCCAGCGCGGTGATGATCTCGTCCAGCGCGGCCGGGCGACGCTTGGCCGCAACGGTGAGGGACAACAGCAGGGCGGCATCGTCGTCGTAAACGGGGTACATGGTGAACCTTTGCAGAGTTAGCGTGCGTCCGAGACGGATTTGAGGGCGAGAGTGTAATGGATGCGGGCCGGTTAAGGCGGGAAACCGGTAGCCTTTGCCACAGCTTCCATGGCCTGACGCGGGTGATGACGGTTGCGGTGCAGGGCTTTCAGGCGTGCTTCGACGTCCTGATATTGGTGCTCAATTTAATTGGTTATGGCGAAGATCGGTGCGATCTGTGCACCGCGCTCGGCGGGGATATGCATGTGTCAAATGTAAGGCCTGACGCTTTGCCTTCTCAAGGTATTCACCACATTGAACATGTAGCTGGACGCGGGCGGTGAGCGGCAATGTCACGCAGCTCGACGAGGGGGGTGAAAATAAATCTGTCCCCATTTTTTCAACATAAACTATTTTGATGCTGCCCCTTTTTTGGTCGATCAATCGAGTACGATCCCATTGATTATTATGCTGATCCGAAATCTTCGGCTTATAAGGGTCTTCTCGCTTGCACTGCTGCGGCAATCGATTGGATTTGTGAGTACCACGTAGCGAACTGCGCCTTCGTCTTGGTGAGATAAAAATTTCTCACATCATCATGCTCTGGCGGACTCAAATTGGCATAGAGATCACGCAGATCATTGGCCTCGGTTACGAGCAAAGGGACAAGCTTGGTAAACTTATGGAAGTCTGATATTTGAAGTGTTTTTGGCTTGTATTGATGACGTTGCTCGTTAAACACATACGCGTTATTCAGTCTTTCAATTAGACGTCGCATTAGCCCAGATACTTTTTCTTTTTGTTCTGGAGTTGGTTCAATAGTTTGATTGAGAATTGAATCGATTGATGTGCAAAGGACTGACCATTGTTCGGTATATTCAGCTACCGTAGCGCAGTCCTCAAGTACCTGAACGGACAATCTCGATTCAAGGCCTGAACGGTTCAGTGTTGTTTGCAAGTTAATGAAGAAATCCCAATTGTGCGTAAGGATGATCATTTGTGTATTAGGCTGAGTGCGTACCAAGTTTCGCAACCGCTCGGCAAGGTTGGATACATTGTTGTAATCAAAGCTGGTTACGGGGTCATCGAACACAAGTATTTGATGTGGCGTTAGTGAGGCTTCGCACATAAAAACAGCTAATGCATGAACTTTTTGTTCACCTTCGCTAAATACTCGATGAACATGGTCGTCACCAACAAGCGGAGAAACAACGATTTCTTGTTGGGCTCCAATGCTTTTTAGGTGCACTCCCATTTGCTGCATTGATGCTCCGCATAGAAGCTGATATTCAGTATCAAGCCGTTGTTCGAATGCATCACGAACAAGTTCTGTATGTGCTTCACGCCCTTTTCTGGTTAATGATGAATAAAGACTTGTGAAGTTATATGAACCCAATGATGCCCATGCGGAATTTTGTTGGCGCGCTTGTGTGCAAGTGTCAATAAGCTGCTGCCTCATAGGACTAACTGTCGCACAAATTGTTAGTTGCTCAATCTCTTGCTGAAGTCTCCCGATTTGGTTGGCTAGTGCCTGCCTATCGGCTTGAGCCATGGAAATAGTTTGAGTGTGGTTAGTTCTGACCTGTGTTATTGCTCCCAAATATTGGCTGAGTTCGCCGATACGTTGATACTCTGAAATTAGAGTTTGAGTAATTGTGCTGTGCGTTTCCGGCATTGACTGGATGATTACGGAAATAAGTTCACTTAGTGATGCGATAAATCCATCCCTGAAGTGCCTTTGACATGAACTGAAATCACCGAGCACAAAATTGCGCACGAGCTCAATCCTGCGCGTGAATTGTGCAAGCTCAAGTTCAATCGCACTTGCTTCCTGTTGAAGTGTTGAATGAAGGTAGTTGTGATAGTGACCGAAGATTGCAACTGCATTGTCATCCAAGTTTTGGAAGCAAAGAGGGCATTGGCTTGTGCCGGAGATTGCTGCTGATAAGTCAATAACAGCAGATGCTGAAGAAATAAGGGCATGTTGGCGGTGAGAATCAACTTGTGAGGGAATAGTGCGCCGCGACAGCTCTGATAACGCGGCCTGTTTTTGCACAAGGCTTGTATGCAGTGTAGCAATTTGTTGAAGAGGGGCTGCCTGAGCAAACTGTATGAACTGCAATAATTTTGCTTCGAGCTGTGCTAACAGCACATTCTCGGCCTGCATTGACCTTAAGCCTTCTTCAGTACCGGCTGTTTGGAAATGAGCAAGCTGTCGTCTATGTTCATCAAGTTCCTCTGCCATGGCAGTAGTAAATTCAGGCAGATCAGATACGTAACTCTCGAGTGCATGTACGTGGGTTGGTGACCAGCTTGCGAAAGGTTCGTTCGTTAACGTTATTGACTGGGCCAACGTTGCTTTAATCTGATCAATTCTGGACTGCACAAATTGCTTTTCAGTGGCTATTCGATTGCCCGCATATCGCTGAAAAGTTTGTGCGATGGTGCGCGCATAATCAAAAACCTCTAAACGAAATACAACCACCTCTACGGCGGCATCTGGTTCGAGAGTGCCGGTGGCATGTCGAATGGCTACTGTTGAATCAAAATATTTGATGGCATCACTTCTTGTTCCATAGCCAAGAGGTTGAGTCCACGTAATATCGGATGGAGTATTGCGAAGTCGATATTTGAATGATGGCGTTGCTCGCGGCGGTGATGTCCTTGCATTGTGTATTGGTGTATTCGGTGAATCCCTGTTGGCTAGAATCTTAAGTGCTTGGCATATGCTCGACTTGCCGGAGCCATTGCGACCGAAGACCAACGTTACTTGCTTGTCTAATTGTAAATTCAGGCTAGGGGTTAGTTTCTTGAAACCACCAAAGTCAAACAATCTTTCTAGGAAGATCGGTGCAGGTGGTGTGGGGCTTCCCGTAGGTGTGACAATAGGTGTTGCCGCTGTTGGCACATAAGGTTGAAGCCCTAGATACATATTCCACAATTGGCTAAGCTGCTCATCTGAAGTTTGCTGCCCTGTATTGGAGATTGCCATGTCGCATAAAGCATGAAACCACGCTTCGTTGAGTGTGTTGCGAAGATCAATTAGGTATCCAGTGGCATCGGAGTAGCGGGACATAATTTATCGACCTGTTCGATTAAATACAAAAACAATTGGAGCCAGACCACAGTTTCTTTGTAGCCATCACTTCACCCCTACCCCCAACCAAGCATCCGAAGTCAGCGGCCCCTTCAGCGTTAGCAGCGTCTCTTCCAGCCACGCCAGCGCCAGCTTTTCCTTCTCGCGCCACAACTCTTCACCCAGTCCCTTCTTCATCATCTGAATCGGCGCGCTGCCCTTGACCATGCTTTCCCAGAATTCGGCGGTGCTGCCGACGGGGAAGGCTTTGGTCACTTTTTGTATCTCGACGTTGCGGAACCCGGCTTCTTCCATTTCTTGTTTGAAGCGTTCGGGGTTTTCGAGTGTGGTGACGGAGCGCTGCGGTTGCGGCAGGTCGGGCTTGATGGCACGCAGTGCGCCGAACATGGTCATCATCGCGGGCGATTGGTCCACGGGCGCCCAGCTGGTGATGGCGATGCTGCCGCCCGGTTTGAGTGTGCGGTGGATCTCGGCGAAGCCGCGCTTGCGGTCGGGGAAGAACATGAGGCCGAACATGGAGAACGCGGCATCGAACGTCTCGTCCGCATAGGGCAGGGCTTGCGCGTCGCCGCAGTGCAGGGCGATGTTGCCGAGTCCCGCCTGTTCGATCTTCTTTTTGAAGATGGCGAGCATGGATTCGGAGAAGTCGATGCCGTGCACCTTGCTCGCTGTGCGCGCCACCTTGAGCGCCAGTGTGCCCGGCCCGCAGGCGACATCCAGTACCGTTGCCCCCGGCTTGAGCTTGCTCGCGGCGATGGCTTCTTCGGCGAACAGCTCGAACACGCGCATATTGGTCTCGGCATAGCCGTCGGCGACGAGGTTCCAGGGTTCGCTGGCGGAGAGGGGGTTGGTGTTCTGGCTCATGGTTTCTACCCTCTCCCTAGCCCTCTCCCTGCAAGGGAGAGGGGATGGCGGAAGCTCAATGCGCGCAGGTTGTTTTCAGGTTGTGTCATTTCTTTTCCCAAGGGGCAAAGCCGATGGGCCTTTTCTTTTTGGATTCCGGCGGGGTCATCAACTCGTGGATGGCTTCAAATACTGCTTTGAAGCGGATGTCATATTTCTTTTCCAGCGCGTTGAGTTTGCGCGCAAGTTCGGCATTGCCGGCCAACATCTGCCGCAGGCGCACAAACGCTCGCATGATTTCGATGTTGACCTGAATAGCGCGTTCGCTGTGGAGGACGCTGGAGAGCATGGCAACGCCCTGTTCGGTAAAGGCGTAGGGCAGATATTTTGCGTGCTGGCCTCGTCCCGTCTTTAAGGTCACAGTTTGTGACCTTAAAAGCGCCCCCTCTTCTTCCGTAAGTTGAAACATGAAGTCTTCGGGGAAACGTTCGATATTGCGCTTGACTGCCTGGTTCAATATTTTCGGTTCGACTTCGTACAATTCGGCCAGGTGTTGGCTGAGCATGACTTTCTGCCCCCGAATCAGAAACATCTTCGATTCGATCTGTGCAACTGATGCAGTCACTCTTTCCCCCTTCAATCGCGCAACAGCAAGGCCCGCGGTGCGGGTTTCTGTCTTGCGCCAGCTCCTGATCTGGGGGGAATTTGCCTTGAGCCTCGCGCCGTACGTGCGGCGCGATGTGCGTAGTGCAGATTTGCAAGCGGGTTGAACTTTAGGGGAGCAGGGCGGGGTGTGTCAATGCAACTAAGGAAGCGTTGATTTAGTCCCCCGTTCGTGGTGAGCTTGTCGAACCATGAATGGAGGATTAATTCGATTCATGGAGTTGGCTCGAAAAGCCCTTCGACGGGCTCAGGGCGAACGGATTAAATCAGTGCTTACCTAAAGATTGCTGCCTCAAAGCCCTCGCATGTGAACCGGCCGCAGCGGCCGATGCCCGGCCATCGCTTCACGCAATTGCAGCAACAGTTTCTCTTTGTCCTTGGGCAGATTGCCGGCGAGCGCCAGCGCGTTCGAGGCATGGTTGGAGCGGAAGATGACCGGCTGCGGCGGATTGAGGCCGCTGATGAGTCTTTCCTGTTCCTTCAAGATTGCCAGGTCGTCCGGCATCTCGAATGGCTCGCCGTATTTGCGGTGAAACTCTTCCACGATGCTTTCGTCCAGATACAGTTGTAGCGTGGAGAGATAGGTGACGGGCGCGCTGTTGAGCAGGGCGATGGTGCCGTCGATATGCTCATCACTATGCGTGATGCCGCCGAGGCCGAGGATGACTGTGGCGGAGACTTTCATACCGCTGGCATGCGCCTTGTGCAGCACTTCGGCCATGCGCCGTTGCGTGGCGCCCTTGGTGATCTTTTTCAGGATGAGGTCGGAGCCGGATTCGATGCCGAAGTAAAGCAGGCTGAGTTTGTGTTCGCGCAGCAGCGCGAGTTCTTCGGCGCTCTTGCGCTGGACGTTGCCGGGAGTGGCATAGCAGGAGACGCGCGTCAGACGCGGCAGCGTAGCCGCCAGTTCGCGCAGGATGGCGAGCAGGTATTCCGTCGGGAGTGCCAGTGCATCGCCATCGGCCAGGAACACGCGCTGCGCATCCGGCCAACCGGCGGCGGCCTGGCGGATATCGGCGAACACGTCAGCCAGCGGGCGTTCGACGTACTGCTTGCTGCGATACATGGCGCAGAAGCTGCACCGGTTGAAGCTGCAGCCCAACGTGGCCTGGATGATGAGGTTGTTGGCCTCGGAGGGAGGGCGGAACAGCGGCATGTCGTAGAGCAGGGGCATGCCGCATTGTAACGAGGTTGATGTCCTTCGTTACGCGCTTTGACCAGGTCTCTTGGGAAGTTTGACGAAGCGGAGTGCGCTCGAACTCGGTTGTTCATCATCCGCGTCATGGGGCTTGGCCTGACCGATGCCGAATTTATCGGCCAGTTCTTTTTCTCGCCCCGAAATTACGGAAAAGCAATACTTGATTTCCTCGATGGTGCCACTCGACAGCGGGTTGGGATTTCCTGCGGGAGGTGTGACTTCCTTGACGATGTTGCTCAGTGTCTTGTGCATCTGGCTCAGGATACGTTGTTCTTTTTGTAATTCTTCTTTGATCATGTTCGCTATCGGTGAAAATTTTGGTGAAAAAATTGAGGGCGCGACTTTACTAAAATTAATGCGGGTTCGCGAGCACAATTTCTTTAACGCAAAATTAACATTTGATTGCTGCCGGTAGCTTGCTGCCCCTCTCGTCACTTATTGCCCAAAGTATTTGCCAGATGCTGGCTATCGCGGGAACCAGAAGCCGGGCGCGCCACGTGCGGGCGCCGAATGTGTTCGTCAGCCTGCACGATGCCGCCGCCCGAATAGAGGTACGCCGCCATCATGCTGCCCACCCCAGATGCCTACTCAATTGCGGAATTTCATTCGGCGGCACCCATTCTGCTAAACTGCGCGCCGCTTTCGTACCTGTCTCCCGTTGGTTCGCCGTAACGCTGTTCACTTTAATGTGCATCAGGTCAGACGGCCCTATCGTGTAGCTGACCCGAATCGGGTGCGATTGAAAGTGCCGTATCAACGCGCTGCCAGTGTGCAGGTCAGCAGATCCTAATGAGGTGCGTCCCACTCGATCATTCGAGTGATGGAGCTTTTTCCGCCCGTAAAAAACGTGCGGAGATATCGTCATATCTGTCTTCCTTTTACATGTTCCGGCCGCGCCCATTTTATTTTTATAAAGGGCAGTCATGACATATCTCGCAAAACTCGACACCATCATCCGCGACATCATCGAACCCGCAGCCATTGCGGTTGATCGCGATGGCATATTCCCGCGTACCGCGATTCGCGCGCTCGGCGAAGCCGGGTTGCTCGGTCTCACCAGCGCAACTGAAGTGGGCGGCATGGGGCTGGGGCTGGCGGAAGCTTCGCAAGTGGTCGAGCGCATTGCGCAAGCGTGTCCTTCCACTGCGATGGTGGTGACCATGCATTTCAGCGCCACGGCAGTGATCGAAAAATTCGGCGCTGAAGCGCTGCGTCGCGAGGTGGCGGCAGGTCGGCATCTCTCCACACTGGCATGGTCCGAAGCGGGTTCGCGCAGCCACTTCTGGGCGCCGGTCGGCACTGCCATGCGCGATGGCGATGGCTATCTGCTCGATGGCGCAAAGACCATGGTGACTTCGGCCATCGAGGCCGATTCCTACATCTGGTCGTCGCGTCCCGCGCAAGCCGAAGGAGCGAGCACCCTGTGGCTGGCCGACAGCAAGACGGCAGGACTGACCCAGCTCAAACCTTTCGACGGCATCGGCTTGCGCGGCAACTGTTCGGCTCCGCTGGCGTGCAAGTCCATGCGTCTGCCGCAATCCGGCCATGCTGGGCGCGGACGGCGGCGGTTTCGACATCATGATCGGCGTCGTGCTGCCGGTGTTCTCCACGCTCATCGCCTCCAACTCCGTCGGCCTCATGGAAGCTGCGATCAGCCGTTCCATCGCGCATGTGAGCGGCAATAAATTCGAACATCTGAGCAGCACACTGGCCGACTTGCCGACCATCCGCGCCTACATCGCCCGCGCGCGAATTCGAGCCGACATGGCGCGCACTCTGCGTGACGACACGCTGGCGGCATTGGCGGCGGGTCGCCCCGACGCGATGTTGCGCGTGATGCAGGTCAAAGCGGCGGCGGCCGAGGCCGCGCTGGAAGTGACCGACATCGCCATGCGCGTCTGCGGCGGCGCGGCGTTCCGCAAGGACGTCGGCGTCGAACGCTGCTTCCGCGATGCACGGGCTGCATCCGTGATGGCGCCGACTTCGGACGTGCTGTTTGATTTCATCGGTAAGGCTGTCTGCGGCCTGCCGGTATTCGGCTAAGGAGCATGCACATGACAGTCCGCTGATGATGGGTGCCGTCGCTTACGCACCAAAAGTAGTGACCATCTGGGAAGGCTTCAAGGAATATTTCCGCCGTCACGACTTCGAGTTCGACTTCATTCTCTATTCCAACTACGAACGCCAGGTTGAGGCGCAATTCAACGGCACTATCGACATCGCATGGAACTCGCCGCTGGCATGGGTGAGGGCGGATCGCATGGCGCGCGCGCGCGGCCAGAGCGTGCGCGCCGTCGCCATGCGCGACACGGATTGCGATCTCACTTCGGTGCTGGTGGTGCGCAACGATTCCGCAATCGGCGACGTTATCCGGCCTGCGCGGAAAGACGGTGGGCTTCGGCGCAATCGATTCGCCGCAGGCCAATCTGATCCCGCTCGATCATTTGCGTGCGCAGGGCTTGGTCGCGGGACGCGATTACACCGCGCGGCGCTTTGACTTGCTCTGCGGCAAACATGGCGACCACATCGGCGGCGAGCGCGATGCGGCGCTGGCGCTGATGGCGGGCGAGATCGATGCGGCCTGGATGATAGACGGCAACCACCTCGCCTTCTCGCGCGAGGGCGTGTTGCCTGCGGGGGCGACCCGCATCGTCGCGCGCACCGGAGCCTACGACCACTGCAACTTCACCACCAGCCCAGGCGCGCCGGAGGAGCAGGTAGCGCGCTTTACCGAGTTGCTGATGGGCATGGCATGGGACGACCCGAGCGTGCGTCCGCTGCTGGAACTGGAAGGACTCAAGGCTTGGCGTAGCGGGCGCACCAGCGGCTATGCCTTGCTGGAACGCGCAGTGGACGACGAAAGATTCTATGACGCAAAAGGAAATATTCTTGTCCGCGATTATCGATATTGAAGATCTGGGGCTGGATGCCGGCGCGCATCTGCTCATCAAGCACGGACTGGCCGGCGTTCCGGTCGGCGGCGAAATACTCGTCACCGGCAGCGCCCCCGGCTGGGAAGCGCAGCTTTCCGCATGGTGTCGCGCACAGGGCCATCCGCTTGCCTTCGTCGAGGGCAAAGCGCGCATCACCCGCAGCGACATTCATGCCGGACGCTGGCGCGGCGCGACGCAAACCGGCCATGCCGATCCGAAACAGAGCTGGCGCAGTGCATGAACATGGCGCTGCCTTGTTACGGTCTCGCGGCACGCGGTGCGACGGTGGAGGCGGGCGCGCCGGAATATGCATTTCGCCTGAATAAGAAACACGAAGTGTGGGCGGACAATGCCGCCGAACTTTATGCCCAGGCCGTCGCCGCACAATGGAACGCGGATCAGGCGATAGACTGGAACGTCGCATTCGAGCTGCCGGACGAAGTGGAAGATGCCGTGGCGCAAGTCATGACCTACATGATCGAAAACGAGAACGCCGCACTGGTCGTGCCCGCGCGCTTTCTCGGCCAGGTGCATCCGCATTTCCGCGAAGTACAGGCCGTGCTGTCCATTCAAGTGGCCGACGAAGCGCGCCACATCGACGTGTTCACGCGCCGCCTGCGTCTGCGCGGACGCGAACCGGCGCTCTCCACTGCAGGCGGCCAAGCCTCGCTTAAGACCTTGCTCGACGAACCGGATTTTTCCGTTGCCGGATTCCTGCTGTCGGTGCTCGGCGAAGGCACCTTCGTCAGCTTGCTCAACTTTCTCCACGCCCATGCCCCCGATCCGGTCACGCGCCAGATCGCCCGCCTTGGCAGCAATCGACGAAGGCCGCCATGTAGCCTTCGGCATGGCGCATCTGCTGCGACGGCTGGAGCACGAGCCGGCATTGCGCACCCGCCTCGCCCATGCAGTGGAGACGCGCAACGACGCGCTATCCGGCACATCAGGGCTTAACGAAGAAGTGTTCGATGCCTTGATCCTGCTGGCTGCCGGAGAGTTCACGCCCACCGCGATCGCCGCCGGCTACGCCCGCGTGCAAACACTCATGACCGACATGGCCGAAGGCCGCCTCGCGCGGCTGCAGCGACTCGGCTTCGAGGGGAAGTCCGCGCAACGACTGGCGTCGCTGCACACGCGGAATTTCATGTGATCCGGACTAGCGCTATTGATCGAGCACGATTTATCCGTGGATGCGCAACCCGGACAAGTTCCCTCCCCTTTCAAGGGGGAGGGCTAGGTGGGGGATGGGTGAAATAACTGCTATTACACCCCATCCCCTACCCAACCTCCCCCTTGAAAGGGGAGGAACTTTTCCGCTTCGCCTATCACGGATAATTGATGCCGGATCAATAGCGAGCACCCTGTTTCTTCGCGGTGAAGTTTAGATAAACCGCCATCAATCACGCCGACCAGCCAGATGCTGGCTATCGCTGCGAGCCAGAAGCCGGGCGCACCGCGGGCAGGGCCGAAGGCGTCGGTGAGTCCGAGCACGATGCCGCCGCCCAGGCCCGGCACCCAGAGCGTCACGGTGTAGATCACCATCGGCACGACCGAGTTCTTGTAGCCGCGCAGGGCATTAACGGTGACGGCTTGCAGCACGTCGCCCAAGTGGTAGAGGCCGACCATCACGATCAGCGGGATCGCGACTGCTTGCACCTGCAGGTCGGTGGTGTAGAACGCGGCGATGTGCGGCGCGCCCAGCCAGAAGATCAGGCACAGCACGACTGCGATGGACATGCCGAGGCGTATCGCTTCCCAGCAGATGTGGCGGGCGCGTTCGGGTTGTCCTCTGCCTAACGCCTGGCCGACCAGCACCGAGGTGGCATTGCCCAGCGAGAGCGGGATCATGAATGCCAGTGCCGCGAGGTTGGCGGCGATCTGGTGTGCGCCGGAAACGACGGGGCCCAGGCGCGCGATGAACAGCGCCATGAAGGTGAAGGCGGTGACGTCCGCGATGAATGTCAGGCCGATGGGGATGCCGAGCTTGAGGAATTCGCGTATTGCCGCGAAGTCTGGTGCGGTGAAGCGCCTGCGCAGTTCGAACTCGCGCGTATCGCGGATGGTGCAGGCACCAGGCCCAGGCGAGTGCCGCCATCAGCCAGGCATCCACCGACGTTGCCACTGCGCAACCGGTGGAGCCCATCGCCGGCAAGCCGAGCAGGCCGTACATGAACAGTGCGTTCAGCGGAACCTTGAGTGCCAGCGACAGCAGGTTGAAGAACATCACCGGACGCGGGAGGCCGATCCCCGTGGAAAGGCCGAAGAACAAACGCAAGGCGAAGGCGCCGGGCACGCCCCACGCCGAGGCGGCCAGATAGGCGCGCACCTTGGTTTCCACTGCGGGCTGCAGGTCCGAGATCGCGATGATGGGTCCGGGGAAACACAGCAGCAGGATCGCCACGAGTGCCAGCGCCAGCGATATCCACACGCCCTGGTGTATCTCGCGCCCGATGTCGGCGCGCTGCCCTGCGCCATACAGGTGGGCGATGATGGGTGGCACGGCAAGCAACACGCTGATCAGCGACATCAGGATGGTGGCCATGATGGATGAGGCGATGCCGACAGCGGCAAGGTCGATGACGGAGAGCCGCCCGGCCATCGCGGTGTCGATGACGGCATTGCCCATCATCGCCAGTTGCGCGATGAGCATCGGCCAAGTCAGGATGCAGCAGTTCGCGGGTTGAAGAGGAGGAGGATTGCATGTTGGGGTTGCAGATTTATTGTTGCGACTGTGCTGTTTTTTCCCGCAACCAATTACGGAAGGTGATGACTTTCTCCAGTGTCGCCCTATTCTGAGGGATAACCAGATCGTAGCCCAGCGTGCTGGGTATCGCCTGGTTCAGCAGATGCACCAGACGTCCCGCTTTCAGGTCGTCCGAGACCGGGCTCTGCCAGCAGAGTGCTATGCCGAGTCCCGACACGGCAGCCTGGATCACCAGATTGGCATCGCCGAAATGCCGGATGCGCGATGGGGTTTCGCTGACGCCCAGTGTCGCCAGCCATGTGGTCCAGTCGGGGAACAGGCCGTTCTCGATGTGCCAGTCGTCTTCGAGCAGGGGGCAACTGACAAGGTCGTTTGGCGTGCGGATGTTCGCCGCCAGCGAAGGTGCTGCGACCGGAATGATCGCTTCCGGCATCAGGCGCTCGGCGATCAGGCCGGGATAGTTGCCCGCGCCGAAGCGTATCGCCACATCCACATCTTCCACCTGAAAATTCACCGGACGCTTGGTGGCATGCAGGCGCAATTCGATGCCGGGGTGGAGCGTCTGGAAATCTTCCAGGCGGGGAACGAGCCAGCGCGCGGCAAAGGCGGGCGGAGCGGAAATCACCAGCGTGTTGTTCTGGGGGTTCGGGCGCGCCTTCAGCATGGCATGCTCGATCTGGTCGAGCGCTTCAGAAAGAAGAGGTAATACAGATTCCGCTGCATTGCTGAGGGCGAGCCGTTTTCCGCGCACGAACAGCGGCACACCCAGATGGTCTTCCAGTAGCTTCACTTGCTGGCTGATGGCGGCGGGCGTGACGTGCAACTCTTCGGCGGCGCGCGCGAATGACAGGTGGCGGGCGGCAGCTTCAAAAGCGCGGACGGCATTCAACGGCGGGAGCTGTCTGGACATTAGATTATCTAACCTGCTTGTTTAGAAAGTATCATTTGTGTCGAATTAAAGCGGCAAATAGACTGCGCAGCAACAAATTATTCTAATGGTGCGAATGATGGTGAACGGCAGCATATATTTCCTTGTGACGATCGCCGTGTTTTTCTGGGGAGCGAATTTCGTTCTCGGCGGTTTCGTGATCCACGACCTCCCGCCGCTGTGGGCGGCGGCCGTGCGTTTTGTGTTGAGCGCGATGCTGATGTTCGCCATTGTTGGCGTGAAGCGCGAGAACTTGTTCGCCCCGCTGCGCAAAAATATCGGTATCTACGTCATGCTCGGCGTGGTGGGCATCGTCGGCTTCAACCTGTTTTTCTTCTACGCCTTGCGCTACACCTCGGCGAACAATGCCGCGCTGATCATGGCGACCAACCCCTTGCTGACGACCTTGCTGGCTGCAGCCATGCTGGGGGAACGTCCCGGCATGCGCCACCTCGTCGCTTTGCCCATCGCGCTGGCAGGCGTAGCGGTGGTGATCACGCACGGCGATTTGAATAGCCTGCTTGCATTGCAGCTTTCCATCGGTGACGTGCTCATGTTGTGCGCGGATATCTTCTGGGCTTTGTACAACGTGCTGTGCCGCCGCTACATGCCGCAAGCTTCGCCGCTGGTAAACACCACCTGGATCATGGCCGCAGGTGCTGCGGTGCTGCTGTGCATCGCACTCGGCAGCGACGCGCATCTGGCGGCGCTTGGCGACAAGGCTGCCGTGTCGATGCTGGTGATGGCGGTCGGTGGCACCGTGCTGGCCTACCTGTTCTGGGGCATGGGCATCGCGCGGCTGGGGGCGGCGCACACCTCAATTTTCATGAATCTCATACCGGTATTTGCCATGCTGCTCGGCGTGCTGATTGAAGATATGCCGACAGCCCCCCAACTCGCGGGCGGTTTGCTGGTGCTGGCCGGCGTGACCATCTCCATGTTGCCGGGGCGCAGTCCCGCAGCGCGCAAATAACTCATTGAGGTACCCCCCGGCTCTGCCGGGACTCACCAGGGTTTGACCTATGCAGCGGTCAAGCGAAATTGGTGAAGGTTGCAATTCCCGCCCCTTCAAGGGGAGGGCCAGGGTGGGGATGGGTTCAAATGGCGATGCCGACCGGCAACTATTGGCGTTACCCCACCCCCATCCCAACCTTCCCCCTGAAGGGGAAGGAGGAAAACTTTGCCGCCTTGGGCGGCTCAAGATTTATTGGCGCCTTTGATGCGTTCACTCAATAAGCCTCCAGCTTTGCCGGAGGTCATTTAACTAGACGGGCCAGCTTGCTATCGGCGCGGGCTAATCTTGCGCAGGCCAGGATTGGTTGCACGCAATGGTGTCCGATGCGCGCACCAGCGCGCCCGCGGCAAGGATGAGATAAAATCGCAACATGCAGATGTAATACTTCTCCCTCCCCGGTTCGCTCACGTTTGCGCAATCAGAATGCGCCGCTGGCTAGTCTCATCCGATGTTATAGATCAACGAAATGATTCAGACCATGAAGTTCTTGTCAGACACAGTATCGTTTGCGCTCGCAATTACCCTCGTTCTATTTTCAGTAACAGCTCTGGCCGAAGAAGAGTTGCCCGATCGCATAGAGGGTGATGTGGGGGGCGCCGTCTACAGGTGCAACAATCCTGTCCGGGGTGAAGGCAATACGCTGATCGCGGTTCCATATCTCTATTTCGACTATGGCCGTTTCTTTGCGCGCTTCGACACCTTCGGTATCAAGACCCTGCCGCTGGGCTATGGCTATGTTGAAGTCGTCGGGCGCATCAACCTGGACGGATTTCAAACCAACGATTCCATCCTGCGGGGCATCAGCTCACGCCAGAATTCCCTTCCGCTTGGCATCGGGACTTTTCAGGAGACTCCCATAGGCGGATTCTTTCTGAATGCTTTTTACGATGCCAACCAATCTCACGGCAGGCTTTATGAATTGATCTATGTCGCCGAGTTCGAGTTTGAAGAAGACTACGTTGTCTATCCCATGGTCGGCATCGAACACTTCTCTGCCGGATACACGCGATATTTCTACGGCGTCTCGCCGGCCGAGGCCGGCAGAAGCATCTATCCGGCGTACACCCCGGCGGCAACGACCACCCCGATGCTGGGTTTGGTATTCGAAGTGCCGGTGGTGGACGATTGGAATGCAAACATCTATATGCTTCGAAGATGGCTTGGCCCGGCCATCACCCACAGTCCTCTGGTAAACACCAGACTGCAGGACGAGGCTTTCGTCTCCCTGAGTTACCGCTACTGATAAGTCCGGGGGGGGGCGTTAGCGGCGCAGGCTGATCCCGTGCAGCGTTTCGACCAGCACATCCGCCTCGGCTTTGGTGTTGTAGAACGCGAATGAGGGCCTGACGCTGGATTCCAGGCCGAAGCGTGCGAGGATGGGTTGCGCGCAATGGTGGCCGGTGCGCACCGCGATGCCTTGCGCATCCAGCATCTTGGCGACTTGCAGATCCGGGATGCCATCCATCACGAAGGAGATGACGCCGCCCCTTTCCTTGGGCATGCCGATCACGCGCAGGCCGTTGACGCTGCGCATGCCTTGCAGCGCGTAGTCCAGCAGTTCGGTTTCGTAGCGTTCTATCGCATCAAGGCCGATGCCGTTGAGGTAATCGATGGCGGCACCAAGCCCGATGGTCGATGCGAGCGAAGGGGTGCCCGCTTCGAATCTTCTGGGTGGCGTGTTGAAGGTGGTCTTCTTGAAGGTGACATGCTGGATCATGCCGCCACCGCCCTGCCAGGGCGGCATCTGCTCCCACAGTTCCTTGCGGCCGTAGACCGCGCCGATGCCGGTGGGGCCGAACAGCTTGTGCCCGGAGAAGACATAGAAGTCGCAGCCGATCTCCTGCACGTTCACGCGGCGATGCGGGATGCCCTGCGCGCCGTCGATCACCACGGTGGCGCCGAAGCGCTTGGCCATCGCGGTCATCTCGCGGATGGGCATGACAGTGCCGAGCGCGTTGGAGATATGGGTGACAGAGACGACGCGGGTGCGCGGCCCGAGCAGGCGTGCGTATTCTTCGAGGATGAGGTCGCCGTTGTCGTCCACCGGGGCGACGCGGATGACGGCGCCGGTTTTCTCGGCGGCGAATTGCCAGGGCACGATGTTGGCGTGGTGTTCGGCTTCGGTCAGCACGATCTCGTCATTGGGCCGCAACAGCTTCTTGCTGAAGATGGCGGCGAGCAGGTTGAGGCCTTCGGTGGTGCCGCGCACGAACACGATCTCGTCCGCCGATTGCGCACCCATGAAGGCAGCCACCTTGGCGCGTGCGCCCTCGTAGGCATCAGAGGATTCCGTCGCCAGCGTGTGGGTGCCGCGATGGATGTTGGAGTTCTCGTGTTCGTAGTAGCGCACCACGCGGTCGATCACGGCTTGCGGCTTCTGTGTCGTCGCGGCGCTGTCGAGCCAGACGAGCGGCTTGCCATGCACCTTGCGCTGCAGGATGGGGAAGTCGCGGCGGATGGTTTCGACATCTAACATGCTTGCGGCGGTGGGCGGGGTGGCGTTCTGGATCATGGTCACTCCTGATGGGAGACAGTGCAATCTTACGCGATAATGTCTCGTCTACTTCAGTCTGTATAGAACGAGTTGTCACCATGTGGCTACAAAAAGAAATCAACCTGAAATCCCGTTCCCGCGGCTTTCACCTGATCACCGACGAATTATTGCGCGAGCTGCCCGAGCTGCGCGATTTCAAGATCGGCATGATGAACGTGTTCATCATGCACACCTCTGCATCGTTGACGATCAACGAGAATGCGGATCCCACGGTGCGCCAGGATTTCGAGAGCTATTTCAATCATGCTGTTCCCGAAGATGAGCCTTATTACCGCCATCAGGATGAAGGGGCGGACGATATGCCTGCGCATCTGAAATCCAGCCTGCTCGGTAGCAGCCTGAACATCCCGATCACAGACGGTCGGCCAAGACTGGGAACCTGGCAGGGAATCTATCTGTGCGAACACCGGAACCACGGTGGCCGCCGCCGCATCATGGTGACGATACAGGGCGAGTAGCGGGAACAGGGTTCGCGAGACTTCGTCTGCTTGTTATCATGGCAACCAATCTAGTCAGGAGTTGATGATGCAAATTTCATTGCGCGGTCCTATTGCAACTGTTCTGCTGCTGTGCGGGCTGACAAGTTTGCCGGTGTGCGCGGGCGAGGTGAGTGTTGCGGTGGCGTCGAATTTCGCGGCGCCGCTGGAGCGCATCGCGGTGTTGTTTACAAAAGAAAGCGGGCACACGGTGAAAGTCAGCCCGGGTGCCAGCGGCAAGTTGTATGCGCAGATCAAGGGCGGGGCGCCGTTCGATGTGTTCCTCTCCGCCGACGAAGAGCTGCCGAGGCTTTTGATGCAGGATAAATCGGCGGTCGGTGGCTCGCGCTTCGTCTACGCCACAGGCAGGCTTGTGTTGTGGAGTGCGCAGCCCGGGTTGGTGGATGACAAAGGCACGGTGCTCAACAAGGGAAGTTTCAACAGGCTGGCGATCGCCAATCCCAGGTTCTCGCCCTATGGAGTGGCAGCGAAAGAGACCCTGGCGAAATTGACGATGTGGAATGCGATACAGGAAAAATTGGACAAGGGCGACGACGTAACGCAGACCTACCAATTGGCTGCGACCGAGAAGGACGATCTGGCTTTCATCGCGCTATCGCAGGTCATGCGTGACGGCAAGGTGGCCGCGGGTTCATGGTGGCTGGTGCCGTCCGAACTGCACAAACCCATCCGGCAGAGCGCGGTGTTGTTGTCCCGAGCGAAAGATGAGGCCGCGGCGAAGGCGTTCCTGGATTTTCTCAGGAGCGACAAAGCGCGAGCGGTGATGCGAGGTTTTGGTTACGAATTTCCTTGATTGAATTAAGCAGGAATTAGGCGTATAAAATAAATGAGGTTGTTGGTTAGAGGTTCGGATGTTAACCATGAATGGGAGACGCCTATCGACCCCTCAGCGCGTAAGTCACATCGTCGTACCTAAGGTCAGTGTTCGTTGGCTGACGCAGTCGGCATCCCATAAGCCGAGACATAACGCCGCTTTCATTCGGCGTTATTATTTCCAGCATTCCCGTAGCAACGATTAAAGTCATATAGCAATTTGCTTGTTTCATTCCGCCGCCGTTATGCGGGACATGTCGAATGTCTGTTCCTGGCAAGCGCATCGACCTTTCAATATTTTGTCGGGTTCAGTTGCAACCAAGGAGGCATCATGGACGCACCCATTCTTGAAGATGAGCGCCATCCGGCCAAGCACTGGCACAAGCTGGACGATGGTCGCCTGCAGTGCGACATCTGCCAGCGCGATTGCAAGCTGCACGAGGGGCAGCGCGGCGCGTGTTTTGTGCGCGGCATGGCGGGGGGGCAGATGGTGCTCACCACGTATGGCCGCTCGTCCGGCTTCTGCATCGACCCCATCGAGAAGAAGCCGCTCAACCATTTTTATCCCGGCAGCAGCGTGTTCTCCTTCGGCACTGCCGGCTGCAACCTGGCGTGCAAGTTTTGCCAGAACTGGGATATCTCCAAGTCGCGCGACATGGATCGCCTGATGGACCACGCCTCGCCCAAGGCCATCGCGCAGGAGGCGAGGCGGCACGGCAGCAAGAGTGTGGCCTTTACCTACAACGACCCCGTGGTGTTCTTCGAGTACGCGCTGGATACTGCGGACGCCTGCCACGAGCAGGGACTGAAGACGGTGGCCGTGACCGCCGGTTACATACACGACGCGCCGCGCCGCGAGCTCTTCGCCAAGATGGATGCCGCCAACATCGATCTCAAGGGATTCACCGATGAGTTCTACGTCAAGCTCACCGGCGCGCATCTGCAGCCGGTGCTGGATACGCTGGCCTATGTCCATCACGATACGGATTGCTGGCTGGAGATTACCACCTTGCTCATCCCCGGCTACAACGATTCCGATGCGGAGATTACGGCACTAAGCAAATGGGTGATGCAGGAACTGGGGCCGGATGTTCCGCTGCATTTTTCCGCCTTCCATCCGGACTGGAAGATGGCGGACGTATCGCCAACGCCGCCCGCCACCTTGGCCCGCGCCCGCCGCATCGCACTGGATGCCGGACTGCATCATGTCTATTGCGGCAACGTGCATAACATTGACGGCGACACTACGTATTGCGCCTCCTGCCACACACCGCTCATCGTGCGCGACTGGTACCAGATCAATGAATATCACTTGAAGGATAACGGGACCTGTCCCAAGTGCGGAGCCGCCCTGGTCGGACATTTCGGAAAATTCGAGAAACAGTTCGGAAGACAGCGCGTCCCCATCTTCATGGCTAAGACGTAGCGCTGATGCGATTCATGCAACTCTTGGTCTAAGCAATCAACCCCATTGATTCAACCGGCCAGGTCGGGCAATTTAAGAAGCCACATCCCAACAGGCTCAGGGGGAGAGATGGAATACTACAAAATCTTCTATACCGACAAGCCGCTTGCCGCTGATATCAAACCTGACTTTTCCATGCTCATGCCGCTTAACTTCGCCTCCAAGGACGAAGCGCTGAAAGAAGCGTTCAAGCTCATTTACAGCGGGGCCGTCGTTTGGAAGATCGAAGGACCGGAGGGTTTCA
This sequence comes from uncultured beta proteobacterium, assembly GCA_963715005.1. Lineage (GTDB taxonomy): Bacteria > Pseudomonadota > Gammaproteobacteria > Burkholderiales > Gallionellaceae > Sideroxyarcus. Next base: position 252,694 of record CAVQQO010000002.1, read on the forward strand.
TCCTCGATCAAGCTGAAATTGAAAGGCAGTATTGGATATTCAAAGCCACCTGACTCTGCGTAGGGTACATCGTCATTCAGGGCATGCCTGCTACATGCCGCTCCTCATTCAGTTTCGCCAGCTTGGCCTTCAGCTCCGGCAAGATCGCCGCCACAGCTTTTTCTCCCTCGAGCACGGCTTTGTTGCGGCCACTCACGTCGGCCGAGGGGAGACCTGAGGTGACGGGGCGAATGACGATGTCGGCGCTGGTATGTTCGTGGCGATTGATGGTCTGCCCGAATATGGAAAAGGTTTGCCACATGATGTCGGTGATGCCCGCCGTGCTTCTGTCCTGGGGGCGCTCTGAGATATCGACGGCGATGACGAAATCCGCGCCCAGCGTGCGGGCCACGCTGGCGGGAACGGGTGCGACCAGTCCGCCATCCACGTAGTCCTGGCCGTTGATGGTGACGGGCTGGAAGAACACCGGCACGGAAGAGGAGGCGCGCACGGCCATGCCGGTATTGCCCGAACGGAATACCACCATTTCACCGCTGCTCAGGTTGGTGGCGACGGCGGCAAAAGTCCGGTTGAGCTTTTCCATCGGACGGCCATTGACGTTGCTGTTGATGAAATCCTGCAGCGCTTGACCCTTGATGCAACCCCGCTTGTTCGAGATCGCCGTCTCGGCGATGCAGCGGTACATACCCGAGCCGTCTAGCACCTGGTCTTCCTCCATGTTCATGGAGAGTTCCTGTATCTGGAAGCCGTTGAGCCCTGACGCATAAAGCGCACCGACGACAGAGCCGGCGCTGGTGCCCACGACAATGTCGGCAGAGATGCCTTGCGCTTCCAGCGCTTTGATCACGCCCACATGGGCGAAGCCGCGCGCCGCACCGCCGCCCAAGGCAAGTGCGATCTTCGCGGGTAGCCGCTCAACGACTGGAGGGGGCGGTGTTACTTGGGGGCTGGTGCAGGCGGTGGTGCCGAGCAGCAAAAGGATGGCGAATGCATTTCTCTTCATGGCTTCGATTCGTTGGTTGGTATATGGCGGACAGAGATGAAATGTACCGGAGTCGAATTGTTTTGACTATCGCGGATTGTCTTTCACACCATCAATCAGCTTTGTTCTGCACAGGAGCAGCAACAGCGCCGAACGATTTGGTCATCGATGCTTTCTGCGCGCCGGGTTGCGTCGAGACGATGATGAGCTGTTTGATGAATTCGATGACGCGCGGGTCGTCGATGTCGTTGTGTTCGGTGATGAGCTGGTCGCTGGCCTTGACGACAAGGTAGGGATTGCGTCCGGCCGATGAGGTACTGCGTTCGAGAGTGAGTCCGGCAAGCGGGATCTTGCTGCCGGGTTTGTCGTTCTCCCAGGCGTTAGCCACGCTCATTGCGGAACGCATGCTGTCCATGGCGGCCAGTTCTTGCACTTCGCTGCGTTGCAGCGTGCCGGACGGATACAGCTTGTGGGTCTCATACGGCTGGAAGTGGCCGAGGGCGATCATGTTAGCTTTGCCTTCGGCGATGGTCTCCTGCCGGCGAGTGGTTGCGTTGAAACGGTGTGCGTCGTGTTCTTCTTCAAACACCGTCGAGAAAAAGCGGCCGAGCGGGAAGGCGAAGCGGGTGGCATAGTCGGCATCGGAGGTGAGCACCGCCATCACCGGCAACTGCGATTTGAAGTACATGCCGCGCTCGGTGGACATGTCGCTGAGCGATGCGAACAACTCCGATTCGAACGCCGGATTGATGAGTACCACCAGGTCGCCGAATCCGCCCGCATTGCTTTGCTGGCCAGCCGGGCCGGTGGAGAGCACGAAGCGGTTGGCCAGCACCGGGGCCAGCGCGGAATAGACGATCTCTGCGCCGAAGCTGTGGCCGACGATCGCGAGGCGCGTGGCACTCTTGCCCTGCATCGTGCTGTCCTTGTCCTGCTTGAGTTGTTCGAGGCGGCTCAGGACTTCGGGCACGCCGCCGTGACCGACCTTTCCGGCGGTGTTCTTCCGCTCCCAGAATGTCACACCGTTGATGCCGGGAATGCTGATCGAGCCGCCGCGCCAGCCGAGATACAGGCCTGCCACCTTGCGTGCAGGCAATCCGGTCTGGCGGCTGACGAGCGCTTCGCCCTCGCTCAGTTTCGCCAGCACTGCACGGAATTTTTCCAGGATCAGGTCGCCCGGCGCAGCACTGTGGTTCCAGCCATGCACGAACACCACCACCAACAAATCCTGCTGCGCGGCAGTGGTGGCGAACTTGTCCATGACGGCCCACATCTGCTGGCGATCCCACAGTTGTCCCTGATCGTCGAACTCGGCGAACCCCAGCAGGTAGTTGGTGTCGCCGTTAGCCGAGGGCAGCTGCTGCAAGGCATGGGTGGTGCAGTTCTCGGAAAAGGCGGGAGTTGGATTAATGCACAAGTCGTATTGTGTGCGGTACTGCTTGAAGGGCGCGCATCCGGCAACCAGCAACATCAGGCAAAACAATGGCGCAATTCTGGTCAGGCTGTGTTTCATGATCGTGGGACTCCCCTGAGTTGATCGATGCCGCACCTGCTGCTTCTGTGCAGATGCGGCACGCTATCCGAAACCAGGCGGAGAATCAATCGCGGCGGCAGAGATTGATGGAGCGGATCCGAATTTGTTTTGTACCTTTATTTCGGCTGGGGATCATTTTTCTGCGCTTGTTATTTCAATAGTGGATGGTCTTTTGGCAGTTGTTTGGAATACCAGATTGCAAGTTTGTGCCGTAATGTTTTTTCCGCAACCTGATCCTCGGGTAAGGGTTGTATGACCTTGTCGTGGACCAGCAGCCTGTAGATATACAAAAGTTTCTCGCTCGCCGAATCGTGTGACTCAAACTCGACTACGCCCCGTCCCTCGGCATATTTCACGCCTGCAATTAATGCGGCTTTGAATAAGGCGGCTTCGTTTTTTAGTTTATGCATGGCGCTCTCCCTGTACTTGCAAGTTATTTAAGGATTGAACAGAGTCTCAGGCAGCTTCTTGTCGATTTCCAGCGCTTCCATTATGACGGTTTCAATGATGGCGCCGCGAATATCCCGGCTGATCACCTTGACCGGAAACTGGCTCGCTGCATCCAGCCACAGTTCGCTGCTGTGCACGTTGGCAATGGCAAAATCTTCGCCCCCGGTCACCATCAGGTGCAGGACGGTACGTCCCTCCGCCGTCTCTTCGCCCAGCATCTCGATGTTGCCTTGCTCACGCAGGATGCGGATGTTTTCGAGCAGTGTGCCCACATCCGAGCGATCCACGCGCGAGCCGCTTAAACTTCGGATGATCGAATTCCCAGGGCTCAAATTGAGTTCGGGGAACCTGCCCGCGCCAAAAGGCCACAAGCGCACGCGCTGGGTGTCTGGATTGTAGACCATGACTGCGCCGGCATGCGGCCGGATGAACTCCATGCGCACGAAACCGGGTTTCTTGTAGTAATAGCGGATATGTTCCTCGCCCGCGGCATGAACGGAACGGATGGTGACACTGTAGGTTTCGACGGTGCGGAAATGCGTGCTGGCGCTAGCGAGCGGGTCGGCGTAAGCGCCTGCGGGGGCGCCACTGGTGAGTGCTGCGGCAAGTATGAGGGCGGGTAACACCGTTTATTCCTCCGCTTCTGGCACACTTTCAAAATCGAGCGCTGATAGCGAATCGTTTCTGCAGTCGATCATTTGTTTGCACTCGTTATGGTGATCAGCGTGATCTCGGGCGGAGCAAACAAGCGTATCGGCGGCCCCCAGGTGCCGGCACCGCGGCTGACATACAGCTTGCGCCCATCGGCCAGTTCGGTGAGGCCGGTGTGCACGTGATAGGTCAGCCGCGTCAGATACACGAACGGAAATATCTGGCCGCCGTGGATGTGGCCGGAGAGTTGCAGGTCGAATGGCGTGTCGCTGTCTACCACCGGCTGGTGTTTGAGCAGAACGATGAAGTCATGTGTGCTGGCGGAAGCGAGCGCCTTGCGGGTATCCACTTGGGCCGGCTGGCCTGTGTTGGTCGCAGTGGCATCATCGATCCCTACCAGCACGATGCCGCCTGCGCTGGCTGTTTCGCCGCGCAATACGGTGAAGCCCGCGTCGCGCAGGAAGCGCAGGGAGGTTTCCAGTCCCGCGTAGTATTCGTGATTGCCGGTGACGGCGTAGGCGCCGAGTGGCGGCGTGTAGGTTTGGAAGTGGCGGGCGAGTGTTTCCAGGTCGTCGCCTTGTCCATCGACGATGTCGCCGGTCGCCACCACGATGTCCGGTTTGAGTTCGCGCAGTCTGTCGATGACGCGGTCGAGGAACTTGTCGCCCAGCATGATGCCGAGGTGCATGTCGGAGAGCTGCGCGATGGTGACGCGACCGGAAGCAAGCTTGGGGGTGGTGATGTTGATCCCTTCGACCCGTATCTGGCGCGCTTCGATGAACCCGTAGCCCAGCAGGGCAAAGGCGAGCAGGGCCACGCTGCGGAACACCAGTGCTGCGCTCAGCGGCCAATCGAGATGCAGCAGTGTGGCGATGCCATGGCAGAGGTCGAACAGCAGGCCGATGCAGAGGAACAGGAACAGATAGCCCATCCACGTGTAGCTCACCCAGGCCGTAATGACGGTGGCGCGGTGCCAGCTTTGCCTTTCCAGGAACCAGACGAGGAACGGGGAGAAGGTGAGGAGGATGCCCGCGAGCGTCAGCGCCAGAGCCAGACCGTATGAATGCGGAAAGGCCAGCCACACCTTGCTCAGTGCATACAGGTGCATGGAACCGTAGATCAACAAGGCCACACTCATGAAGGTCAGCATTGCCATGCTCCTTGGGATGATTCTTGTTGGGTGTTGCGGGCTGGTTTGTCGTTATTCTGACCTCCATTCCTTTGCGCGTCTATCCATTGCATCGACATGTTCGTTTTGCCGCGAAGGACTCTCTCAAGGTAGACTGCAAGGCAGGGTGATGCAGTTCGAGAAGGTTCAGGTAAGGGAGAGATGCGTGGATAGTCCAAGCGGTCAGCAATCGGCGGGAAAGAAACTGACGCCCAGTGTGATCACAAAATATCTGGATCAGTATGTCGTCGGTCAGGATGCGGCCAAGAGGACGCTCTCAGTGGCGGTGTATTCGCATTACCGCAAGATCGGCAAGCAGAGACAGGGCGCCGTTGAGGTCGTCAAAAGCAATATCCTGCTGATCGGTCCGACCGGCACGGGCAAGACGCTGCTGTGCGAAACTCTGTCGCGTATCGCGCGTGTGCCTTTCGTTACGGCCAACGCGACTTCGCTGGCGCAGTCGAAATATGTGAACGAGGAGATCGAGGCATTGCTGTTGCGCCTGCTGGACAAGGCGGAAGGGGATATTGCCAAAGCCCAGCACGGCATTGTCTTTATCGACGAGATCGACAAGCTGAAATCATCCGAAGGCGAGCAGCATGGTACGTCGGGCGAACGGGTGCAGCATGCGTTGCTCAAGATCATGGAAGGTGCTGCGGTCAGGTTGGGCAGCACGCAAATCATCGATACGACCAATATTCTTTTCATCTGCGCCGGGGCGTTCGTCGGCCTTGAGAACATCACGGCCGCAAGCCATGCCTACGGCTTTATTTCAGTCGACGCCAGGGACGACGGCGATAATCAGAAAATTCTCGACCGCCTGAATTCGCGCGTGAAACCCACCGATCTGTTTGCGTTCGGACTGATTCCGGAATTTGCCGGTCGTTTGCCCATCATTGCCAATCTGCAGAACCTGTCGAAGGAGCTGCTGGCGAAGATCATGGTCGAACCGCGCAATTCGATATATAACCAGTTCCGTGAAATCCTCAGGGACGAGGGCGTCGAGCTGGTCATCGAGCACGAGGTCTTCCGGCAGATCGCCGAGATGGCGTTCGAGTACAAGGTGGGCGCGCGCAGCCTGCGCGGTATCTTCGAAGAAATGCTCTTACCCGTGCTGTATCAGGTCCCTGATCGGCCGGAGGTGCGCAAGGTCGTGATCAAGTCGCTGTTTGAAGAGCCGAGCCTGATTGCGGTATCGTAGCGCCGTGGCTTTCGGGCAGCCTGCACTTTCTGGCAATTACGCGTTGTTCGCGTCGTAGAAGCGGACCAGATTGCGTCCCTCGCGTTTGGCTTGATACATCGCAACATCGGATTGCTTGATGATGTCGTCAGCGTCGGGTTTGTGGTCGAAGAACAATGCCACGCCGATGCTGGAGGAGCAACGGTGCTCGATGCTGTCTTTGGCATCGGTCCGGGATTGGATGGTCAAGACATAGGGTTGGGCGAGGGCGGCGCGGATCTTTTCGGCGATGATCCCGGCTTGTTTCCTGGATCTTTCCACATCCGTGGACAGCTCTCTGAGAACGACCACGAACTCATCCCCGCCTATACGGGCGACCGTGTCCATCTCGCGCACGCAGTGTTTGATGCGGTTCGCCACTTCACTCAACAACATATCTCCCGCGTCGTGGCCTTGCGTGTCATTGAGCGTTTTGAAGTTATCCATATCCATGAACATCACGGCTCCATACTGGCCGCTCCGTTTGCTGGCGACCATGGCCTGGTTGATGCGGTCGACCAATAACCGCCGATTGGGCAACCCGGTCAGTGGGTCATAGAAAGCCAGGTGCCGCACCTGCTCGTCCACCAGTACGCCGATATAGTTGGTGATCCTGCCATCGGTTCCTTTAACGGCAGTGATAGACAATCGCTCGGGATAGATTTCTCCATTCTTGCGCCGATTGAAGATCTCGCCCTGCCATGATCCGGTGTTGACAATGCATTCCCACATCTCCGCATAGAAGGCACTGTCGTGCAATCCCGAGCTGAGCATCTTGGGTGTTTGTCCGATCGCTTCCTGCTCGGTGTAGCCGGTGATCTCGGTGAAGGCGCGGTTGACCCGCAGGATTCTGTTTTTGGCATCGGTAATGAGCATGCCGTCCTGGGATTCGAAGGCAACCGTGGCGACATTAAGCTGCTCACTGAGTTTGACCACCCAGCGGCGCATCATCCAGCCGGCGACGGTGGCAAACGCGGCGGTGATGAAGATCGTGATCGAGTGCGATTCCCAATCGGTCAGTGAGCCTTTGAAGGTCCATTCCTTGGCGAATTCGTAGACAGCCATGAGCAAGGCTGCGCCGCAAAAGATGAAAAATAATTGCAGCCCGGGTTTCGATTTGTAGAGGATGACCTTCATTGCATCGGTACTGCCGGGGTATTTCGTTGTGTTGCGTGTGGTTGTTGCTGTGCGCGATCGATCGCTTTGGCTTTATCGGCCAGGGGCTCCGTTATTTGAATAATTTGCGGGAAGGAATCTCGTGGTCGTTCGGGCTGGTGAGCGGCTCGAAAGTACTGGCGATACCGCAGTTCATGGTGCGTTCCCGCAGTGGCATTCGTTTGAAGTTCAAGGCGTGTGCACATGGCTGCTCCCGAATACGGCTCTCTGGCTCGGATACTAGCAAGATGGGCGGCAAGTGGCAAAACCGGGAGGGGCTTGCTCTCAAATTTCATTGGCGCATACTATCCATCTGCGTGATCCAGCGGGGTAGTAGGTTCTCTGTTCGTGATTCATTCTTTCTTCAAAGGGGAATATCATGAGACCGGAAGAAGCACGCAGTATTGCCAAATCACGGGGTGTTCGCCCCAACAAGTTTTCTAAAACGAATTAATCAAAGCGATCCGGTCGGCTGTAGTTGGTATACGGACTGTTTTGATGCTTTTCAAAAAGGAGAACTGTCATGAATCTGATCAAATGGGATCCCTTCAGGGAACTGGAAGATATGTCCAACCGCTTGAATCGTGTCTTCGGTCGGCCTCTCGCACGTCTGGATTCAAATACCGAAATGCTGTCCATGGCGGACTGGACGCCATCTGCCGATATCAGCGAAACGGACACGGCGTACCTGATCAAGGCCGAGATCCCCGGCGTGAACAAAGAGGACGTCAAAGTCACCATCCAGGACGGCATGCTCACCATCCAGGGCGAACGCAAAATGGAAAAGGAAGAGAAAGACAAGAAGTTCCACCGTATCGAACGCTCCTACGGCAGCTTCATGCGCAGCTTCCGTTTGCCGGAGGATGCCGATGAGTCCTCTGTCAAGGCGGAGTTCAAGGATGGCATGCTCAACGTTTCGCTGGGCAAATCCGCCAAGGCCAAACCCAAAGCGATCAATGTCTCTGTGTCATAACTAACTGCGTGGTCCTGTGTGATCGTAGCGGGGCCGCGTGTACAAGGAGGTTGTCATGTCACATCAAACACACCCGCCCGGATTCAAACTCGTCCGCCGCGAGCAGTTGCTGGAGGAAGAGATTCACGACGCCTATAAATCCAAAGGCAAACTTCCCGAGCCCACGCTCTGTCCGGATTGCGGTGCGGTGTACCACGCCGGTCACTGGCAGTGGCTGGAAAAACCCAAGGACGCGCATCAGACCTATTGCCCGGCATGCCACCGGATACGCGACCGCTTTCCGGCGGGATATGTATCGTTGAGCGGAGAATTCTTCGCGACCCATGAACAGGAGATCCTGCAACAGATACGCCATCATGAGGCGAAAGAAAAAGCCTCGCATCCGTTGCAGCGCATCATGGATATCGAGAAGACAGCGCACGGCACGGTGGTAACCACCACTGACATCCACTTGGCGCGCGGCATCGGCGATGCCTTGCATCACGCTTACCGGGGCGAGCTGGAGTTCCACTACAACCCGGAACAGAACCTGCTGCGGGTGACCTGGACGCACTGAGCGCGCAACACGATGCCCGCGGGCTTACCCCGGTGAAGTGTGGACGGAAGAAAGGAACGACGAATTGCCGTTAAAGCCGATCGAATTTTTAGGAGATACTCATGCAAATACCATTACAAATCACCATTCGCGATGTCGAGCACTCGGAAGCGCTGGAAAAGCACATCCGCGACAAGGCAAAAAAACTCGATGAGTTCTTCAATCACATCATGTCGTGCCGGGTTGTGGTCGAAGTGCCGCACAAGCACCATCAGCAGGGTAAGCAGTTCAATGTGCGCATCGATATCGGCGTGGCAGGCAGCGAGATCGTGGTCAACCGCGACCATGCCGAGGATGTCTATGTGGCTTTGCGCGATGCCTTCGATGCGGCCAAACGTCAGGTCGAAGAGTACGCACGCAAGCTGCGCGGCGACGTGAAGAAGCACGAACCAAAACGTGCGAACGAAAGCGAAGGGGCAACCGGCCAGTAACCGGTTGAGACCACACTTCTCATGAATGCCGTGCATATCCCTGCTGATTCGGTCGCACTCGATGGCGAGTTGATCGTGCCGCCATCCGCCCGCGGTGTGGTGTTGTTCGCCCACGGCAGCGGCAGCAGCCGCTTCAGCCCGCGCAACACTTATGTCGCGAAAGTCCTGCAGCAATACGGCATCGGCACCTTGCTGTTCGATCTGCTGACGCGCGATGAAGACCAGACTTATGAGACGCGCTTCGATATCCCGCTGCTTACGCTCCGCCTGCTGTCCGCCACGGAATGGCTGCTGACCAGCCCGCAGACGCAAACGCTCAAGATCGGATATTTCGGCGCCAGCACCGGTGCGGCTGCGGCGCTACAGGCGGCGGCGGAGATGGGCAACAAGGTCTCGGCGGTGGTGTCGCGCGGCGGACGTGCCGACTTGGCCGGACAGCTTGCCTTGGGTCGCGTAAGCGCGCCGACACTGCTCATCGTCGGTGCGGCCGACTACGGCGTGATCGAACTGAACCAGCAGGCTTACGCGCTGATGCACTGCATGAAAAAAATCACGCTGATTCCCGGCGCGACCCATCTGTTCGAAGAGCCTGGCACGCTGGAACTGGTGGCCAGTGATGCCGCAGATTGGTTTGCGCAGTACCTCTGAGGGGCAGGTACAAATTAAGTAGTTCCCTTTTTGCTGGATGGTATGGGGGAATTTATGCTTGACGAAAAACAGAAGATCAACCGGATCATCAGCCTGAGCCAGGAAATCGCCACGGTCAACGACATTGACATCCTGCTCGAGCACATCCTCACGGTCGCATGTCAATTCACCAACGCCGACGCCGGCTCCATCTACCTCATGGAGGGGAACTACCTGAAGTTCAGCCACACGTTGAACAACACCATGCAGAAGCGGCTGCAGCCGGGACAGAAGCTCATCTATTCCACCTTCACGACGCCGGTCGACAACGAATCGATATGCGGTTACGTGGCAGGTACGGGAGAGATGCTGAACATACCGGATGTCTATGAGCTCGGGGACAACGTCACTTACGCATTCAACAAGAGCTACGACGATATCTCCCAATACCGCACCAAGTCGATGCTGACTTTCCCGATGAACAACCTGCGCGGCGAGGTCATCGGCGTGCTCCAGTTGATCAATTCGATGAGCGAGGACGGCAACATCGTCCCGTTCTCGAAAGACGACGAGCAATACATCCTTCACTTCGCCAACAACGCCGCCATCGCCATAGAAAGGGCCAAGCTCACCCGGGACATCATTCTCAGGATGATCAGCATGGCGGAGCTCAGGGATCCGAAAGAGACCGGCGCCCATGTGAACAGGGTGGCCGGATATGCAGTCGAGATATACGAGGTGTGGGCCAGCCGCCGCGGCGTGTCCGGGGCCGAGATCGCGAAGAACAAGGACATGCTGCGGATCGCCGCCATGCTCCACGATGTCGGCAAGGTGGCCATCTCGGACATGATTCTCAAGAAACCGGCCCACCTCGATCCCGGACGAATACGAGATCATGAAGAGTCATACCTATCTCGGCGCAAGGCTCTTCGCCGTATCCCACTCCGACCTGGACCAGGCCTCGGCCCAAGTGGCGCTCTGTCACCATGAACGCTGGGATGGAAACGGCTATCCGGGATACATCAACGTCATGACCGGACAGTGCCTGCCGGGTTACGAGACCGGCGACGGCAAGGCCATCGGCCGCAAGGGTGAAGAGATACCGCCATTTGGCAGGCTGGTGGCGATCGCGGATGTATACGACGCCCTGTCATCCCAACGTGTCTACAAAGAGCCGTGGGCGCAGGAGCAGGTACTGGACGAGTTGATGAAAGAGCGGGGAAAACACTTCGACCCCGAAATGATAGATGCCTTCTTCATAGCGCTTGACTCGATCACGGCCGTGGGAAAGAGGTATGTTTGACGGCAGCAAATGTAGGGCGCAATAACCAACGGGTATTGCGCCAGAATCCCTTTTACGCGACTGCCCCCAGCAGCCTGATCACTTCATCGTCGCTCACCTGCGGGAACGACTGGTAGAACTGCCCCACCGCATAAAAGTCTTCCGGTGCACTCAGGCACACGACTTCATCGGCGTAGGGCCTCACTTTTTCCAGCGTATCGGGCGGTGCCACCGGCACGGCGCAGATCAGTTTTTGCGGATGTTTCGCGCGCAGCGCGTGCAGTGCGGCGATCATGGTGGAGCCGGTGGCCAGGCCGTCGTCCACCACGATGACGATGCGCCCCGTCGCATCGAGCGGGGGACGTACCGGGGTGTAGCTGCCACGTCGTTCGCGCATCATCGCCAGTTGCGTTTCCTTTTCTTCCTCGATGTATTGCGCACTGCCCGCCACATGCTGGGCATAGTCGCCGAGATAGGTCCAGCCCGTCTCGTCCACTGCACCGATGGCGAATTCCGGATTGCCCGGCGCGCGCAGCTTGCGCACCAGCACCACATCCACCTCGCCGCCCAAGGCATCGGCGATGATCTTGGCCATCGGCACCGCACCGCGCGGGATCGCCAGCACCAGCGGGTGCCGGTCGCGATATTGCACCAGCGCTTCCGACAGGCGCCGCGCCGCATCTTCACGATCGCGGAATATCATCATGATTCCCTCCTTGGCGACACGCACAAGCCGACATAATGTGCTGATTCATCGAACCAGGCAAAGTTCCGCTTAATGGTGCAAATGCCTGAGCCCTGCTGCCTTCGGGTGAGCCGATGCCTGGCAGGCGCGGCGGTAGGCCAGCAGGGTTTTCTGGGCATGTCCCAGCACGCTGCCGTGCGGGTAATTGCCTGCTTCGTCCGCCACCCCGGCGGGCAGGCCGGTGAGCAGTTCTATACCTTCACTCGTATGCTCCGCCGTGTAGATGTGGAACAAGCCCTGGTCGACCGCCTCGACCACTTTGCGCTCCAGCATCAGGTGGCGGCGGTTGCGGTGCGGGATCAGCACGCCATGTGTGCCATCGAGTCCCGCCGTGGCGCAGACGCGGAAGTAGCCCTCGATCTTTTCGTTGATCCCGCCGACCGGCAATACTTCGCCGTGCTGATTGACCGCGCCGGTCACGGCGATGCCCTGCTTGAGCGGCAAACCGGACAGTGACGAGAGCAATACATACAGCTCGGCACAGGAAGCCGAGTCGCCCTCCACACCGTGATATTCCTGTTCGAACACGATGGATGCGTTGAACGCGAGCGGCGCGTTATGGGCGAACAATGCGGACAGGTAGTTGTGCAGGATGAGCACCCCCTTGTCGTGGATCGGCCCGGACATTTCCACTTCACGTTCGATGTTGAGCAGGCCATGCTCCCCGGCATGGGTGCGCGCCGAAACGCGCACCGGGAAGCCGAAACGGAAATCGCCCATGTCCATCTGGGTCAGCCCGTTGATCTGCCCGATTCGTTCACCATGCACATCGATCAGCAGATCGCCTTCGGCGAATGCTTCCTGCAGGCGCTGTTCGGGGTAATCGTGGCGCAGGATGCGTGCGGCAAGGACCGCCTCGACATCCGCTGGTTCGACCAGACGACCGGCACGCGCGCGGCATAGTGCGGCGCTCTCCATCACCAGTGCCTCGGTGCGGGCGAGGATTGCGCTTTGACGTGATTGGTCGTCCACTTCGCGGTGCCCGTCTTCCAGCAGGCGCGCGACCGCGCTGGCGGAGAAGTGCGGCAAGCCCAACCGGCGGCAGGTATGCGCGACAAAGATCGCCATCGCGCGGCTGGTTTCGGCGCTGGAAGAAAAGCTTTCGGCGAAATCCACTTTGACGCCAAAGTGGCGTGCGAATTCGGGATCCTCTTCCTGCAACTCGTAATACTGTTCGCGCGAACCGATCAGGACGAGCTTAACTTCGACATCTACCGCCTCCGGTTCGAGCGAGACCGTTGCGATGGGCGTGAACGCCGTGCCCGGTTCTTCGATCTGCAATCTGCCGCTGCGCAGCAAGCGCCGCAGTTTTTCCCACACCAGGCCATCGACGATCAGGTCGCGCAGATGCAGCAACAGGAACCCGCCGTGTGCCTTGTGCAGGCTGCCTGCGCGGATGCGCGAGAAGTCCGTCACCAGCACATCGTTTTCGGACTGGTATTCGATGCTGCCGAACAGCGAGCGGAACAAGGGGTTGTCCTCGACGATCACCGGCGCGCCGGTCAGGCCGTCGTTGTCCACCACCAGGTTGACGCGGTAGCGTGACAGTACCTTGGCCAGTGCTTCCTGGCGGATATCGTCCTCGCTACCCAGCACATCGAACAGCTCCAGATTGTCGAGCACGTCATGCACCACCTGATCCAGATAGGCGCCGAGCTTGACCGAGTCCTTGATCTGTTTTTTCAGTCCGGTGCGGATCTCCTGCAATTCATGATCCAGCAGCGGCTTCACCACCAGGCGGCGCAATGCCGCCAAGCCTTCGTCTTTCACGTGTTCCAGCGAACCGGTCTTCTCGAAATATCGACTGATCTCGGTGCGCAGTTCCTGTTCGGCCTGATCGATCAAGGCGCGTTGCTCTTTAGGCAACGCCAGCATTTCTTCTTCGGTCAGGGTGTGGCCTTTCGCATTCCGATAGGTGAACACCATGTGCCCGCTTTCACGGTGCAGCGTGAACTTGCGCGCCTCGGCAAAGGCATCGAGCTCGGCATAGGCCTGGGCTTCTTGTGCCTTGTAGGTTTTTTCGATGCGCTCGCTTTCGACCTTGAAATCCTGCCCGTTCAGGCATTGCGGTATTTCCGTCTGCAACGATTTCATCAGGCGCGCCATGAATTGGCGCAGCACTCGTCCTTGCCCGGCGGGCAGGCGCAAGGCGCGCGGATGTTCCGGCGCGTCGAAGTTGTGCAGGTAGCACAGGTCGGGCGGCACAGGTTTGCTGGCGGCGGCAGCCTGCATGGCGCGCTTGGAGCAGCGAAGAACGGCCGCTGCCGACTTCGCCCAGCACGAACAGGTTGTAATCCGGCTGGTCCATCGCCAGACCGAAACGTGCGGCTATTTCCGCGCGCTCCTGGCCGATCCACGGCACTTGATAGTCCAGCATCTCGGAGGTGTCGGCGAATCCGAGCGTGGCGGGGTCGAAGGTGAGGCGGAGTTCGGCGGGTGTCAGGTTCGATGTCGGCATGGTTGGTTTGATCAGTATCGGGTCGTGTATTGCCGTTGTGTCTAGAGTGGATTAAACGCCTTCTGTTGTCCTGCGGCAACCGTCATTTGCATGAGTCGCCGTATGCACCACTTCTGCTTCAATAGGCATAGAATGGCAGTAGTCCGTGCATCAGAAAAGGAGGTCCATCATGTACCAACGCATTCTGGTTCCAATAGACGGCAGCGAAACATCCCAACGCGCCTTGCAGGAGGCGATCAAGCTGGGCGACAGCGCAGCTCAATTACGTCTGGTCTTTGTGGTCGAGGAAATTTATTCGCATGCCACCGAAGGCTACGATTTCATCGATTATGACGCCTTGCAAAAAGCAGCGCGGAACACAGGTGAGCGTCTGCTGGCGCAGGCCGCGGAGAAAGTGCAGCAGTCCGGCAAGAGGGCAGAGGTTGCGCTCATCGAAACCAACGGACAGCGTATCGCCAGTGTGATCGAGGCAGAGGCCAAGCGTTGGCAGGCCGACCTGATCGTGATCGGTACCCACGGCCGTTCCGGCTTGAGCCGTTTGCTGATGGGTAGTGTGGCCGAAGGTGTAGTGCGGCTCGCCTCGGTCCCGGTGCTGTTGATCCGTGCTGAATGAAGGGAGACAACCATGACACCCACTACGGACATCCCGCAAACCTCACCCGACTATGACCAGACGCGCGTGATCGAACGGCCGGACGGCTTCTACTGGCAGGACAAACTTTCCGACGAACTGCATGGCCCTTTTGAAACGCTGCTCAAAGCGGTGCAGGACATGCAGAACCACAACGGTAACGGCTACGAAGAAGGCGAGTCGCTGGAGGAAGCGGAATCGGAGATCGGCATGTCCGACTGGATAGACCCGGAGACGGGTAAGCCTGCGGAAGATATGCCAACGCATCTCAGCGACGAATAGCTACTCACGACGTGAGGCAGCATGCTAACGCTGGCTTTTACCGGTGATGTGATGCTCGGCCGCTACGTGAACGAGCTGCTCAAGCACATCACACCTGCCGAAATGTGGAACGATCTGCTGCCGCACTTGGCGCAGGCCGACTTGCGCATCGTCAATCTGGAATGCGCCCTGACCAGACATGCACAGGCGTGGACGCGCAGCGAGAAGATGTTCCATTTTCGCGCCGATCCCAAAGCGGTGCGCGTGTTGCAGGCAGTCCGTATCGATGCCTGCGCGCTGGCCAACAATCACATCCTTGACTACGAAGAGCGCGGCCTGCACGACACGCTGCGCATACTCAGGGCGAGCGGCATCCGTTATGCCGGTGCCGGTGCCAACGCGGCAGAAGCGGCTGCCCCGGCCATGCTCGACGTGCAGGGCACATCGCCTTGTCGCGTGGCGCTGCTCTCGTTCACCGACAACGAGCCCGCCTTCGCCGCAGATGCCAATCATCCCGGCACCAACTATCTGGAAGTCTCGCTGCAAAAGGAAACGCTGGCGCGCATCGCCGGCAGCATCGCTCAGGCGCGGGAGCAGGGTGCCGATCTGGTGGTGTTCTCCAACCACTGGGGGGCGAATTACGTCGAACGTCCAGCGCCGGAATTTCGCAGCTTTGCCAGACACGTGATCGAACTCGGCGCCGACATCTATTACGGCCACAGTGCGCATATCTGCCAGGGCATCGAGATATACCAGGGCAAGCCCATCCTCTACAACACCGGTGACTTCATTGACGACTACGCCGTCCATCCGCAGTTGCGCAACGACCGCTCTTGTCTGTTCAAGGTGATGTTCGAGCAGGGCAGGCTCAAGCGCATCGAACTGCTGCCGGTCTCATTGGATGTCGGATATGTGGCGTTGGCACGCGGTAAAGAGTTCGAGGCGATCTGCACGCGCATGGAAATGCTGTGCGCAGAGTTAGGTACAACGCTCGTACGTCACGAGGACAGACTGGTCTTTGAGGCGTAGCCCATAACAGAAATGGAGAATGTTGCGATGATGAATATAACGACCGACAGCAAGCCCGGTGGCCGCCCGAAGATCGGTCTGGCGCTGGGCAGCGGCTCGGCGCGCGGGCTCGCGCATTTTGGCGTGATCCGTGCAATCGAAGATGCCGGCATCGAGGTGGATTTCATTGCGGGTACCAGCATGGGGGCGCTCATCGGAGCGATCCACGCTGCCGGCAAACTGGACGAGCTGGAAGCGTCCTTCCGCGTCTTTGACTGGAAAAAGACTGCCTCCTTCTTCGACGTTGTGTTGCCCAAGTCCGGCTTGCTCGATGGCACCAAGATCAGCGAACTGGTGCGCGCACATATCCATGACGAAACCATCGAGATGCTGGCAAAGCCCTTTGCCGCCGTGGCGACGGACATCGTCAGCGGCGAGGAGGTGGTCATCCGCAGCGGCGACGTGATCGAGGCGGTGCGCGCCAGCATCTCGGTGCCCGGCATCTTCACCCCGGTGCGCAGCAACGGGCACATCCTGGTGGACGGCGGCCTCACCAATCCGGTGCCGGTGAGCGTGGCCCGCGCCATGGGGGCCGACATCGTGATCGCGGTCGATCTCAACCACGAGATCATCAACGGCAAGAACATGAAACCGCTGCTGTCCGCAGCAAAAGTGAACAACAAAGATGACAATGTGTCCGGCATGTTCTCGCGCTGGGTGGGCGACTATCGCTTGTCGATGGATGACCTGCGGCAGAAACTGCTCGCGGGCAACAATCCGGCCTCGGCGCAGTTCCGGAAGTGGGTCTCCGCGGAGCCGCTGCCCAGCATCTTCGAGGTGCTGCTGGCTTCGATCAACATCATGGAGACCCGCCTCACCCAGACCCGTCTTGTCACTGGACCGGCCGGATGTGATCATCCAGCCGCCGCTGGGGCACATCCGTTTCATGGAATTCGGCCGCGCCGAAGAGATCATTGCCATCGGCTACGAACACACACAGCGGCAACTCGCTGATGCCGGGTTCGCATTGCGGGGATGAGCCTGAACAGGATCGGGTGCTGCGCGGATTTCGCCCGAATCATTCGCCGTTCGCGCCGGCGCCTGACAGCGCTTTGTCGGTATCCTGCCGCCGGGGGCCGGCCGCATGATCTGCGGTCATGAAGAAGGTGAACAGCCAGACCACGCTCCCCGCGATGGACAGCGCCAGGAGTCCGCTTCCAGTGCGCAGTTGGTCGCTGGCGAGGTAGGCATTGCAGATGCGAAACGGCGTTTCGATATACAGCCAGCCAATGACCATCATCATCGGGAGTAGATTGCCCAGGAAGAAACCGCGAGCGATCATCCCGGCAGTCCGCCACGACGCTTCAAGCGCCGCACCCGCCAAGGCCAGCGAAAGGAATTTGCAGATCTCCAGTGGGCGGTTGGACAACACCATATCCAGTGCGCGCGGAAGCATCCAGAACGTCAGGATCATGGAGGCCGCCAGCAGGCCGGCAATCCCCGCGTGATTCCACTTCTGTATGCCTGCTCTTGTCTGCCTCGGAATCCCCTTCGCCATCAGCCATCCTGCAAGCAGGAGGAGAGGGAACTGCAGCAGCATGTGGAGCGCCATGTCGCCTTCCATCATCCCGCGCGCGGCAGGAACAGCCAAAACGAGGAACATGGCCATGCCGGCAAAGCAGGGCATCATCTTCCGGTCTTGTTCTTCGGTATCGCTCAATTGGATTTCACCAATTCGTCCAGCAAGGAAAAGCGATCGCTTGCATCGTAGTCCGTTACGCGAACCAGTCTTGCGGATGGAGCAACCCAGACCAGGGCGGCATTGTGCTGGTATCCGCCCTGTTGATCGGGGATGACGGTAACGTCGAAGATCTTCAGCAAGGCGTCAAGATCCCGTGCCTTGCTGACGGTCGCAAACGTCCATGCATCTGGCCTGGCCTGCATGTGTTCAGCGTAGAGCCGGAGTACGGCGGGACTGTCGTGCTCCGGATCAAAACTTAGCGAGAGGAGATGAACGCGGTCCTGGAGACCGCGCTCAATGATGCCGCGCTGGAGCTGCTGAAATTCCGTTCCAAGTACGCGACAGATCGACTGGCAGTTGGTGTAGACGAAATCGACGATGAGCAGCTTGTTCGTCTGCCGCACCCATTCGTCGAAACGAAACGTCAGGCCAGTCTGATCGATCAGTTGAACATCCGGCACGGCGGGCTGCTTGCGCGCTATCTCCAGGCGGCGTGCCTGCTCGGAGGTGAGCGCCGCGAAACCCTCTGTCATCGCCCATACTGCCCAGATTCCCAGCAGCAGGAAGATCACCGAGGCCGCGGCCGTTCTCACCCGAAAGCTCCCGGATCAGCCCTGATGCGCGGATCTGGCGATTCCACCCAGTGCCCTCACGATGATCACCATCGCACTGAGCAGAACGCCCGCCGCGAACAGGGAAGCCACCTGGCTGTACCAGACCCATTCCGGCAGGTGTATCGCCCAGCGGCGCGGAATGCTTGCCTGGCCGGACAGCAGGAACATCAGCGCATACGCGAATGCGCTGCACGCGAACGTCCACAGCATGGCCTTTTCCAGGGCGCTGAAACCGGCAGCCTGTTCCTTGCGCGACAGCCAGTTGATGAAGCCCAGGATCATCGCCATGCAGCCCAGCAGGAGATAGAGGTGGAAATGCCCCGGCACCCACAAGGTGTTATGCATCACCTGGTTCACGGCGATGGTGCCATCGATCACGGCGGGAATGACGCCGGCGCTCCAGCCGAAAATCGACACAACGAGCAGGGCAGAGGTCAGGTCCCATTTGATGTTGCTGCGGTAGATCGACCCGAGCGTAGCCGTCAGGGTGAGCGCGAGCACCGGAAGGCTGCTGGTGTAGGAAATGATCTGCCCCATGATGTGCATCCACAGGGGCTGCGCGTAGTCCATCAGCAAGTGGTGCGGGTAGACGGTCAGGACCATCAGGCATGTCGCAGACCATGCGATGACGAACGGCTTGTACACGTTCCAGGGCCGGCCGGTGTATTTCGGCAAGATCTCATATACCGCGATGACCGCCATATAGATCGTGGAATTGATGAATACGTGGCCGAACAGGAAGATCAGGTTCTTTGCCAGCAGCGGATGGATGGCGATCTCCGGCACGTACAGGTTGATCAGCATCATGGCCAGGATGACCGCGCCGATCAGGATGGCGATGATATTGATGATGGTGACCACCGTGCTGGCAATGACAGTCGCGCTTGGAGCATCTTGCCCGCTCTTGAGAAAATGCCAACCCAGCGCCTTGGCAAAGCTGCCGTACGTTTGAATGATGGCGCGCGCCGCTTCCAGGTAGAAGAGCAACATGCCGACGCCGACCAGAAGCACGCCTCCCATGTAGGCAGCGGCAGCATGTTTGCTCCACATGCCCATCGAATTGGCCGGCAAGGGATAGAGGAATGTCCAGGCCGCGGCGAATCCGCCGAGGAATATGCCGCCCAGGACCAGCACGACCCCGGCGAGGAAGAATGCCAGATTGGCCCACGCGAAGCCTGCCCTGAGATTGACGTACTTGCCCAGGAAGTGCCACATCACCGCTGAGCCACCGAGTCCGGCAATGGCCACCATGCCGATGCCATGCGCAGTCATCAACTGGTAGAACACATTCGGCTCAATCGGAAGAATCTGTCCTTGCGTCATTCGCATGGCCAGCCCAAACAACATCATCAGCAGGATCACCACCCCTGAAATCGCCGCATAGGTCTTGACCGCGCCACTGGCCAGCGGGGAATTGCTCTCTTTTTGCATGCTCATTTTCATTCTCCGTAGGAAAGCTTATTGGGCGACCAGATGAAGCTCGGTCATCATCTCGTGATGCGCCACTCCGCAGTATTCCAGACACAGGATCCTGTAAGTCCCGGGGCGCTCGAACGTGTAACGCAAGACATTGGTCACGCCAGGCATGCCTTGGGTCTGGGTGACGATCTTCATGTCCGTGTCATAGATAGCGAAGCCGTGATTCACATCGGCGGAAGTCACCTGAAATTCAATCGGCTTACCGACCGGCAATTCGGTTTTCGACAATTCCCAGTACCACTGATGCCCCGTGGCTTGAACCTCAACGGCCCCAAGGCCCTCGATTGCCTTGCGTGCATAGGGCAGCTCGGTCAATGTGTATGCGACGACCGGAACGCACAGCAAGGTCACTCCCCATAACAATCGCCCCCGCCACCGGCTCGTTGCCGCAGAGATGTCGGCGCCATTCCCGTCGCGACTGCTGTTTCTTGCCACGTAAGCAAATGTCATTGCCAGCAAGGCAATGAGTGCAACTGAAACTATCCATGCCACTTGTTGATACATGTTTTCTCCCCTCCCTGTTAAAAGATGCGAACTTGCGGAATATATCGCGGTCTTATGAAAGATTCAAGATATCGGAATCTTTTGTTTTGAAAGTTACGTCGTCATAAAAACGTCGCTCTATAATGACCGTCAATATTTTCTGGGGTGAGTAAATGCAGTTGACCGTTTCATCAGATATCGCCTTGCGTGCCTTGATTTACCTGGGTAAAAAGGACGTGCCAGTTACTATTTCCGAGGTGGCCGAGGAATGTGGAATCTCCAAGAGCTCCTTAATGAAGGTGGTCATGACGCTGGTCAGCGCCAATCTGGTTGTGAGCGAACGTGGCAGAAACGGTGGAATTTATCTTGCTCAGGATGCCAGGGACATTTCCATCGGCTCGGTTGTTCGATTGATGGAGAACAGCCTGGCGTTGGTGGAATGCATGAAAGACGACCCGTCTTCCTGTCCTCTGTTGCCTGGAAAATGCCGGTTGCAGCCTATTTTTTACTCCGCGCTTGACGCTTTTTTTGCCAGTCTGGATAAGAACTCACTGGCTGACTTACTCAAAGGTTAGTGGTCATACATAGCGGCGATGTGATCGAGGCGGTACGCGCCATGGGGGCATCGTGATTGCGGTGTAACCACCACGAGATCGTTACGGCAAAGATATTGGAGATGAATAGACCGGATCCATGTGCTACGCCAGCAGTACCGCCAAAAGCCCCGTGACATATATTCCGTCGAAAGTGCCGGCCCCCCCGATGGATGCGAATGGGGCGCCCAGTTTTCGGATGTCGTTCAGGCGCAACAGGTCGGCACCGATCAGAACTCCGAGGGTGCCACCGATGTAAGCCAGCAGGGCACGCTGCTCCGGATCGATGACAGTTGCGATCAGCGCAGCGGCAATCGGGGCGATCAACATCGGCATGCCGATCCCGATGCCGAGCATGGGCCGGCTGATCATGTATACGATGAGGGAAACAGCAATCACTGCAACCGCGACCTGCAACAGGTTCAGCGGGTTGTGGGTGATCAGGTAAAGCGAGAAGGCGACCGGCACCACCGCACCTCCTACGTTGGCTGTGACCATGATCCTGCCGGCAACGGGCGGCATCATGAAAAACGGCAATCGCGCCGGGCTCATTGGTATTTGCGGCGGTGCCTCGCCATCAGTCTTGAGGCTGAACAGCGGAAGGTTGAACAGGCTGCCGGCCAGCGTGCACAGCAATAGCAGATAGGCCGATTCCTCGGAAAGTCCAAGTCTGTCGAAGGCGATGCTGATCAGGCCGATCTGGACGAAGATGATCAGGAAGCTCAAGGCCAGGATGAACAGCAGCATGCGTAGTGGCGAGAACGGCATTGGTGACTCCTGTCCGGTTATCCTTAACAGTTGCATAACATCTGCCATTGGCCGCAGGCATTTGGGAATCGGGGCTGCTCTGCTATTCGTACCGCAAATCCTCCGCGCCGTGGAGATCATTGCCATCGGTTATGAACACATGCAACGGCAACTCGGCAGCAGAGGAGAAGAAGTTGATTTGATAGAGATTGACGGTGTTCTAGCTATTCCCTTTGCGGCAATAGCAATAGATAAACTGCTGAACCGTACCAAAAGGAGTGTGGTGTGCTTCCTTTTCATGCTCGACCAACAGGAAGGCGTCTCCAAATTCAGCATGCAGGGATTCGGGTTTGTACCGCATTACTGGCAGGCCGCTACACTTTTCGGGGCCGTCTTCTCCAAATGTGGCAATGATCACATGCCCGCCGGGGCGAACTGCTCGCATTACATGCGCGACATAAGCATGGCGGTCAGCAGGATCGGTCAAGAAATGGAACACAGCACGATCATGCCAGATGTCGAATCGGTGAATGGGAAACTCTGCATGAGTGATGTCGCTCTCGATCCAGTGCACGCTATCCGCCTGTTTCCCCAGACGCTGCTTTGCGACAGCAAGGGCAGCCGCTGACAGGTCAAGCACGGTCACGTCGGAATAGCCTGCGGCCACCAGGTCGTCCACCAGTCTGGAAGCACCGCCGCCAACATCGATAATGGCCGCGTCTTTACCGAGTCCCGTGTTGTGGATCAACCGCAGGGATTGATCTGCATGCTCCTGAAACCAGCTTACCGAGTCAGACGACTTGGAGGAATAGACTTGTTCCCAATGTTGTTTGCGATCCATTGCGATATCTCCGAAATGCCCGGCACTTTTTCAAGGAAGATCCCGATGTATTTTTTGGCCGGGTGCAGTCATTGTGCGCGTGGCGAATTGTAGCAATGTTGCTACTCGTACCTCAAAAAACTCTCAGCTGCGGCATCGGGGCCATAGTGTTCGATCAGGTTTTCGATCTCGGCCATCAGCATGTCGGCCTCATCTTCTTCCAGAACGCCGTCGCCTATCAGGCGGCTGGACAGGCCGTCATCAAGCGCATCCTTGACCTCCGAGAGCGTGACTGGATTTTCCGCTTCCTGGCCGTCCATGACAGCTTTCTATCGCCCGCGTGAGTGCTTCGCTGGCAAAGGCATAGACAAAGTCGACTGCGACCGCCGATTCGCCGAACTGGTCGATCAGCATATCGAGTTCGTCGACGAGCGATTCGTCGGTGTCGAAATGATGCACGTGTTCGGTTTCATCGATTTCGGCAGGCAAGTCATTTACGATGAATGAGCGGATAGCGGACAGCGTTATCGGTTCGTCGGTGTCCAGTTGGTCGATGATGTTTTGGATGAGGCCGGACAGTTCGGGGCTGACGTGGCTGGCGATGTCGATTGGATTGCGGATCATGATTTACCCTCCTGTTAGATGTTGCCTGGACATGGCGCTGATCGAACAGAGTGGATCAGCGAACGGCACAACTCGGATACGGCGGCACTGATGCAGTAAAACAAAAATCATTTTCCCTGTTCGAGATCGACTTCCTGTGCGAGTTCGTGCAGCGCACTGGCGATCTCTACCGGATAATCAGAAGGCTCCTGCAGTTGGCGTAGCGATTCGGGCAAGCACGCCAGATTGGCTGCTGCCCGATTACGGATGTCTGCCAGTGTCGTGGCGATCAAGCGTCGTCCGCCGCGCATCACCGGCACCAGCAGCGGTTCGCCCGCCTGATGCTCGCTCTCCAGGCTGATGACATCGCCAGCCATGCGGCCTTGCTCGTCATAGCTGCGCCATACTTGTTTGCGTCCCGGCCAGGTGGCTTTGCCGGCAGAGCGTTTGCGCCGCGCTTGTCCCGCGTATTCCTGCAGCTTGTAGGCGCAATCGAGATAGGCTACATCGGCAGATGTGTCGAGCCTGGTGCCGATGCCGAAGCCGTCGATAGGCGCGCCCTGCGTCAGCAATTCGCGCACGCGGAATTCGTCGAGGTCGCCGCTGGCGAAGAGCGTGGTAGTTTGCAGCCCGCCGTTGTCGAGGATTTGCCGCACGCGGTGGGCCAGATCGCCGAGGTCGCCGCTGTCCAGCCGCACGCCCTTGATGGCGATGCCCTCCTTGGCCAGCTCCTGACCCAGCGCCACTACCTTATGCGCAGCGGCTTCGGTGTCGTAGGTATCGATCAGTAGCACCACATTGTCCGGCTGGGCGTGGGCGAAACTGCGGAAAGAATCCATTTCGGAAGCATGCGCCTGCACGAAGGAGTGTGCCATGGTGCCGAACAGCGGAATGCCGAAGCGTGTGCCGGCCAGCACTGTGGAGGATCCGGAAAAGCCCGCGAGGTAGGTCGCGCGTGCCGCGAGCAGCCCGGCCTCGGCGCCGTGCGCGCGGCGCAGGCCGAAATCCACCAGCAGCTTGCCGGGCGCTACCAGCACGGAACGCGCCGCCTTGGAGGCGATCAGCGTCTGGAAATGCAGCAGGTTGATGAGGCGGGTCTCGATCAGTTGCGCTTGCGGTAGCGACGCCACCACGCGCAGCAGCGGCTCGTTCGGAAAGCACACCGTGCCCTCGGGCATCGCCTGCACATCTCCCTCGAAACGCCAGGCGGCGAGCCAGTCGATGAACTCATCCGAGAAGCGTTTGGTGGAGCGCAGCCAGTCCAGTTCCTGCGGCGTGAAGCGCGCCTGTTCCAGAAAATCCAGCACCTGTTCCAGTCCCGCGGCCATCAGGAAACCGCGCCCCGGCCGCAGCTTGCGCACGAAGAATTCGAATGCGGCGGTCTCATTCATGCCGCGCTCGTAGTAGCCCTGCAGCATGGTGAGCTGGTAGAGGTCGGTGAGCAGCAGCGAGCTTTCGCTGTTCATGGTGTCAAATCTGTCGAGAGCACGATCCGCGCCCCTAGCGCACGCATCTCCATCATCGCTTTTTCGCCGTCGCCGGGCGTCGCCTCCACCGCACGCACTGCGTCGGCGAGCAGGACGACGGGATAACCCAGCGCCAGCGCATCCTTGACCGTGTTCAGCACGCAGTAGTCGGTGGCCAGTCCGCCCACGAACAGACGCCGTACGTCGACCGCCTTCAGGCACAAGCCGAGTTCGGTGCCGCCGAAGGCCGAATAGGCATCTTTCTCCGGTGTGTCTGCTTTGGAAATGATCACGGCATCGGCAGGCAGGTCGAGACTGGCGGCAAATTCCGCACCGTAGGTGTCGGCCATGCAATGCGGCGGCCACGGTCCGCCCTGTGCGCGGAAAGAACAATGGTTGGGCGGATGCCAGTCGCGCGAGGCATAGACGGGGAGTTCTTTCTTGGCGAACAGGGCGAGGCAGCGGTTGAGCACCGGCACTACCGCATCGCCATCCGGCACGGCAAGGCTGCCGCCGGGAAGGAAATCGTTCTGCACATCGACGACGAGCAGCGCGTCGCCAACACCGGGTGCCAACTTATCCATGATGTGCCTCTTTCACGCAGACTAACGACAGTAGTCTCGCCAACTTGTACCGAGGATTCAGGTAGCACCGTGGCGGGCCGGCAGCTTGCAGTTGCCGGAAGAATGGTAACACGTCCACTGTGCTCGATAGCGGACGTGCGTTTCCTGCAAAGCGATGGGTCAGTCGAGGAAGGATTCAGCCGGGTGATAGTCACGGCCGAATGCTTCGGCGACTTTTCTGTGCGTTATCTGTCCGGCAATGATATTGAGTCCATTGAGCAGTGCCGGAGACTCCCTGAGCGCCAGACGATATCCCTTGTTCGCCAATTGCATCACATAGGGCAGGGTGGCGTTGGTCAATGCCAGGGTCGAGGTGATCGGTACGCCGCCGGGCATGTTGGCCACGCCGTAGTGCACCACTCCCTCCACGATGAACGTCGGATTCTCGTGCGTGGTCGGATGCATCGTTTCGACGCAGCCGCCCTGGTCGACGGACACATCCACGATCACCGCTCCCGCGCGCATCGTCTTCAGGTCTTCGCGCTGGATCAACTTGGGGGTGATGGCACCGGGGATCAGCACTGCGCCGATGACAAGGTCGGCGTTGGCGATCTGCTCCAGCAGATTGTGCCGGTTCGAGAATATCAGCTGTACGTTGGCGGGCATAACATCGCTCAGGTAACGCAGGCGTTCCAGTGAGACATCGAGGATGACGACGCTGGCGCCCATGCCGGCGGCGATCTTGGCCGCATTCACGCCGACCACGCCCGCGCCGAGTATCACTACTTTGGCGGGCGGTACGCCCGGTACGCCGCCCAGCAGGATGCCGCGCCCGCCGTTCAATTCTTCCAGATATTTTGCGCCTTCCTGCACTGCCATGCGTCCGGCCACTTCCGACATGGGGGTCAGCAATGGCAGTTCGCGCGTGCGCAGCTCGACTGTTTCATACGCGATGCAGACCGCACCGGAAGACAGGTGCGCCCGGGTCAGTTTCTCGCTTGCGGCAAAATGGAAGTAGGTGAAAATGACCTGGCCGCGCCGGATGTGTTGCCATTCCTGCTCGATCGGCTCTTTCACTTTCACGATCAGCTCGGCTGCCGCCCACACGGCAGCGGCATCTTTTGCGATCTGTGCGCCTGCTGCCTGATATTGCGCGTCGCTGAAACCGCTCCCCAGTCCGGCACCCGTTTCCACGATGACCGTGTGGCCTGCCGCCACCAGCGCCTCTGCTCCCGCCGGAACCAGCGAGATACGGTTTTCATTCGTTTTGATCTCTTTGGGGATGCCTATTTTCATGTGCTGGCCTCTGTTCAGGTGGAATTGGAGAAACAATTCTTGGCGCAACATTTTGCCGAAATATCACCGGCCCGGCTCGAACTAAACGGCACCATGATCGAACCTGCATGCCAGGTGCCAAAGGTAGCGCAGTTAAATTGTTTTAGCTAGTCGTGACGTTCGCATGCGACGCTGGACAGCCGGAATGCCCGGTACAGTCAGTGCATGTCGCCATGCAGGTCGCGCACCTCGCGCATCCCGAATGAACACCGCTACAATGATCGCGTGAAGAAATTCCTGCTGTCCGTCTTTCTGCTGCTTGCAACAGTGCCTGTACCGTCGACAGCAGAAGACGGAACGGCGCTCGCCCTCGCTTTTCAGCAGGAAGTGGAACGCCGGCTCGATCTGCCACAGGAGGCCCAGGTGCGCTATGCGCAGTGGTTAGAAGACGCCCTGGGAAATGCAGCGATCCCGATCCTGAAGTCCCAGTATGCATTGGTACTGGATCGAAACCCGCATGTGCAAGCGGTCTTCGTCTACTGGCTCGATGCGCAGGCAACGTCAGACCGTGCGCACTTCATCGGTGCCTCGCCCGCATCCACCGGCAGACCGGGCGCTTACGACTATTTCATCACGCCGCTGGGAGTGTTCGCGCACACGCTGGCCAACAAGGATTATCGCGCCAAGGGGACGCGCAACAAACTCGGCATCCGCGGTTTTGGCCGCAAGGGTATGCGGGTCTATGACTTCGGCTGGGCGCTGGGTGAGCGCGGCTGGGGGCGTGGCGGCATCAGTCAGATGCGCTTGCTGATGCACGCGACCGATCCCGATTATCTCGAACAGCATCTGGGGCAGGTGTGGTCGAAAGGATGCATACGCATCCCCGCGACACTGAACATCTTCATCGACCGCTATGGACTGCTGGATGCGGATTACGAGCGGGCACTGGCGAACGGAAAAAGATTGTGGATGCTTCGCCCCGACCGCACGCCCACAGCGTGGTCCGGCCGCTATCTGGTGATCGTCGATTCAGGCAGCATGGAACGTCCCGCATGGTCGCCCGAGCCCCCGGCGATACCGCAACAGCACAAGAACTGAACAGGGATCACACTCTCCGCCATCCTCCGATGGAGGAGAGATGCCGCTAGCGTGTATACCCGATCGACTTCAGCCCGTCGAATATCTTTTCCGCCAACAGCGCGTGCCCCGCTGCATTGGGGTGCAGGGGATCGCCCTTCAATTGGGGATCGGAGATCACGTCCGCAATCGCGTCTTCGATCAGCGGGACCTGCTGCGCATCGGCCACCGTCTGGTAGAAGTCGGGTGCGGATAGATGCTGGAACACGGCACCCATAAGGCTCGGGTTGGGGGTGGCCAGCAGCACCGTCTTCGCGCCGTGTTCCTTGATCAGGGTGAGTATCTTCTCCAGATTGGCGACGGTCTCCTGCTGCGGTACCCGGCGCAGCATGTCGTTGCCGCCCAGCGTTACCAGCACCAGCACCGGCTTGTGTTCCTCCAGCAGTGCCGGCAAACGCCGCAGCGCCGCGTCGCTGGTATCGCCGCTCACGCCGCCGTTGATCACTACCCATCCCGTTCGGCTCGCCAGCAGGTTGGGCCATGCTTCTTCCTTCGTCACGCCAGCTCCCTCGGTCAGGCTGTCGCCCAGTGCCAGCACGACGCTGCCGGGAGGAATGACTTCTTCTTTCGCCTTGCCGCAGGCCGCGAGCAGAACGATGGCGGCTGCTAACAGCAGCAGATTCCGGAACATTTGTTCAGCTTGCATCTTGATATCCATCTGTTGTTTCCAGCTGGCCGCGCATGACCTTCAGCTGGAACAGGGTGTTGCGCTCTTCCTCGGACAGCGCCGATTCGATATAGCGGATGGTCGTCTGGTAGCGCGGGATGACGTTGTACTTGAGCGCGTTGACGCGCTTCTGCGTCTTGCGCTGTTCGGTCAGCAGCCGCCACAGCGCGGTCTCGGCCTCGCCCAGTTGCGC
This sequence comes from uncultured beta proteobacterium, assembly GCA_963715005.1. GTDB lineage: Bacteria > Pseudomonadota > Gammaproteobacteria > Burkholderiales > Gallionellaceae > Sideroxyarcus. The sequence goes on from CAVQQO010000002.1 coordinate 281,245, forward strand.
GAGCAGCGCGGCGATGTCAGTCATGCGCTGGCGCGCCTCGTCGAAGCTGGCGTCGGTCCACATCAGCCCGACCGGTTGCATGGGCGTAGTCTCGACGGTCACGGTGGGATACTCGACGCCGATGCTGCTGCGCGGCAGGATGTACACGGACAGCGCGGGCTTCAGTCCCAGCACGGCTTGGCGCAGTTGCGTGCTGCCCATGCGCAGGTGGGCGACGGACAGCCAGTGGTAGGCGCCCTGCAATGCTTCGTGCACCGTCAGGCGCAGTTCGCGGTAGCTCTTCAGGCGCTGGTGCACCAGCCGCGTGAGCAGTTCGCGCTTGCGTTCGAGCAGGTCGTGGCCGTGCTGCAACGACACGACCTGGCGGCGCAGCGAGAGCAGCGTGCTCTTGGTCGGGCGCACCTTGAGGCGGCTTTTCATTTCTCCTCCGGCACGCTTTGCCAATGATGGTATTTGGCCAGGTCCGCTACACCCACGCGCGTCAGCGCCTCCGGCGGCAATAGCGAGAGCACTTCCCAGGCGAGGTTCAGCGTCTCGACGATGCTGCGTTCCTCGTCTTCGCGCTGTCCCACGAAACGCCGCTCGAAAGCATCGGCGAAGGCGAGATAGTTGCGGTCGGTCTCGGAGAGGTCCTCCGCGCCGATGATGGAGGCGAGGTTGCGCACTTCCAGCGCGCGCGCATAGGAGGCGTAGATCTGTCCGGCGACCCGCCCATGGTCCTCGCGCGTGTGGTCCTTGCCGATGCCGTCCTTCATCAGGCGCGACAGCGAAGGCGGGATGTCCAGCGGCGGATAGATGCCGAGGTTGTTGAGCGTGCGGCTCAGCACCAGCTGTCCTTCGGTGATGTAGCCGGTGAGGTCGGGGATGGGATGGGTGATGTCGTCGGACGGCATGCTCAACACCGGCACCATGGTGATGGAGCCGGGCTTGCCGCGGATGCGTCCGGCGCGCTCGTAGATCTCCGCGAGGTCGGAATAGAGATAACCGGGATAGCCCTTGCGCGCCGGCACGTCGCCCTTGGCGGTGGCGACTTCGCGCAGCGCTTCGGCGTAGTGCGTCATGTCGGTCATCACCACCAGCACATGCAGGTCGAGATCGAAGGCGAGATATTCCGCCGCGGTCAGCGCCGCGCGCGGCAGGATCAGGCGCTCGATGGCGGGCTCGTCGGCGAGGTTGAGGAACATCACCACGTTGCGCAGCACGCCGCTCTCGGCGAAGGTCTCGCGGAAGAAGCGCGCATCGGCATACGAAACGCCCATCGCGGCGAACACCACGGCGAAATGCGATTCCTCGCCTGGCAGCCGCGCCTGGCGCACGATCTGCGCGGCGAGCCGGTTGTGCGGCAGGCCCGAGCCGGAAAAGATCGGCAGCTTCTGCCCGCGCACCAGCGAGTTGAGGCCGTCCACCGAGGAGATGCCGGTCTGGATGAATTCGCGCGGATAGGCGCGTGCCGCCGGGTTCACCGGCGCGCCGTTGACGTTGCGTTTCAGCTTGGAATACAGGGGAGGGCGATTGTCGCGCGGCTGGCCCAAACCGTTGAACACGCGGCCCAGGAGATCGGGGCTCAGCGCGACTTCGAACGGCTGGTCGAGGAAGCGCACCCAGGTGCGCTCGAGGTCGAGATTGTCGGTGCCCTCCAGCACCTGGATCAGCACCAGTTCGTCGGAGGTGCGTATCACCTGGCCGTTGCGCCGCCGCCCGCTGTGGTCGCGCACCACCACGCGGTCGCCCAGCGCCACGCCCGGCACGCCGCGCATGTACAGCAGCCCGCTGCGGGCGGCGGATGCAAGACGGTATTCTTTTTCACTCATGGTTGAGTTCCCTCTCCCTAACCCTCTCCCGCAAGCGGGAGAGGGGACTTGTGTGGTGGCACCTCCTGCAATTCTCTGCGCTCATTCCCCTCGCCCACTTGTGGGAGAGGGGAGAGGGCGAGCGTGCTAGATATCTGCTCCAATACCCCCTCCATGTTCTGCATCACATCGTTATTCCAGAAGCGCAGCACCGTGTAGCCCTCATTGCGTAGCCATGCATCCCGTTGCTGGTCGTATGCGGCTTTTTCTGTTTGATGTTGCCCGCCGTCAAGTTCAATGATCAGCCGTCGCTCCACACATACAAAATCCACGATGTAGCGACCCATAGGTTTCTGCCGCTTGAACTTCAGATCCATGAATCGATGCGCGCGCAGGTGATACCACACCCGCAGCTCGGCTTCGGTCTGGTTGGTGCGCAAGTCTTTTGCGTTGTTCAACGCTTGCCCTCTCCCTAACCCTCTCCCGCTTGCGGGAGAGGGGACTGGCGCGGCTGCTTCTTTTTGCGGCAGAGAGCGCCTGGAAAGTTCATGGTTCATGTTGCCGCCTTTCCAAGTTGTGCGTATTCGCTGCGCAGGCGTTCGAATTCGGCGTCGGCCTGTGCGGCGAAATTGCGCAACTCTTCCAGCTGGTCGTTCGAGTAGCTGCCTTTGAGGCGCTGTGCCTCGGCCAGCAGCGGCAGGCGCAGCAACTCCTGCACCGGCACGCCGAATTCGAGCAGTCCCAGGCCTTGCCGGTAGATGCTCAGCATCTGCTCGAGCAGGGCGAATTGTTTTTGCGGCGAGCAATAGCTGTCCACCGGGTCGAGCGCGCTCTGTTGCAGCACGCCTTCGCGGAACAGCGCCACGCCCTCCAGCGCCCAGCGCTGCTGCGGCGACAGCGCTTCGGGGCCGACCAGGTTGACGATGCGCGCCAGTTCCTCGGCCTGCGCCAGGATGCCCGAGCGCCGCTGCGCGCTGCTCTGCCCAGCGCGGATCGACATGCTCGGCCCACCAGCCGCTGCAGCTCGCGACATAGCCGGAGAAGCTCTCCACCCAGTCCACCGCGGGATAGTGGCGCGCGTCGGCGAGTTCTTTCGAAAGCGCCCAGAAGGTCTGCACGATCTCCTTGGTGTGGCTGGTGACCGGTTCGGAGAAGTCGCCGCCGGGCGGCGACACCGCACCGATCAGCGTGATCGAACCGCTGCCGCCGGCGAGGGTCTCCACCCGTCCTGCACGCTCGTAGAAGGCGGCGAGGCGCGAGGCGAGATAGGCGGGGTAGCCTTCCTCCACCGGCATCTGGCCCAGGCGTCCCGCGACTTCGCGCAGCGCTTCGGCCCAGCGGCTGGTGGAGTCGGCCACCATCACCACGTCGTAGCCCTGGTCGCGGTAATACTCGGCCAGCGTGACGCCGACGTAGATCGAGGCCTCGCGCGCCACCACCGGCATGTTGGAGGTGTTCGCCACCAGCAGCGTGCGTTCCATCAGCGAGCGGCCGGTGTTGGGGTCGGTGAGTTCGGGGAAGCTTTCGAGGATGTCCACCAGCTCGTTGCCGCGCTCGCCGCAGCCGACGTAGATCACGATGTCGGCGTTGGACCAGCGCGCGATCTGCTGCTGCACCATGGTCTTGCCCGCGCCGAACGGACCGGGCACCGCCGCGCTTGCCGCCCTTCACCAGCGGGAAGAAGGTGTCGAGGATGCGCTGCCCGGTGAGCAGCGGCACCACCGCATCGTCGCGCTGCCGGTAGGGGCGCGGGGTGCGCACCGGCCAGCGGTGGAACAGCTTGAGTTCCTCGATGGCGCCATGTCCGGTGCGGACGCGCGCCACGACGGTGTCCACCGTGATATCGCTCGCTTCGATCATTTCCACCAGCTCGCCGCCCATGCCGGGCGGCACCAGGATGCGGTGCGCGATGGACGGCGGTCTCCTGCACGCTGCCGAGCACCGCGCCGGATTCGATCCGGGTGCCGGTGGCGAGATCGGTCGCCGGCTCGAAGCGCCACAGGCGGCTGCGGTCCAGCGGCGGGATATGCACGCCGCGCGGGATGAAGTCGCCATGCTGTTTGGCATGCTCCAGCAACGGGCGCTGCACGCCGTCGAAGATGCCGCCCAGCAGTCCCGGACCGAGTTCCACCGACAGCGGATGGCCGAGCGCTTCGACCGGCTCGCCGGGACGCAGCGATTCGGTGGGCTCGTACACCTGCACCAGGGCGCGTGCGCCGTGGCGGGCGATGACTTCACCGCTCAGGTTCAGGCGACCGATCCTGACCTGCTCGCCGGTGCGCACATCGGCCAGTTCGATGGTGACCAGCGGCCCGTTGACCTCGACGACCTTACCCATTTTTATCTGCTCCGGATGGCGGCATCAGCAGTTCGGCGATGGTGCCTTGCAATGTCTCGTCCAGTCTTTCCATGCGCCCCTCGAAGGTGTTGTCGTAACGGATGTTCTGGTCGGTGCTGCTGATCAATACGCCGCCGATGCAAGGCAGAGGTTGCGGCGACAGCGTCAGTCGCTTGCCGGGCGCTGCTTCCGCAGCATAGCGCGCCCAGCCTTCTTGCATGCGCTGCAAGTCGCGCTCATTGAACTGCACGACCAGCTCCTCGCGCTCGATCGCCTGCGCACCCTCGCGCAGATAATTCCGCAACAGGGGCAGGTAGCGCGCCTCGTCTGCGATCAGTGCGCGCAAATTGGCGGGCAGCTTGGTCAGCGCGGCATCGGCCAGCTCCCGGCGCAGGCGGTCGAGATCGGCGCGCAGGTCGAGTTCCGCCGCCTGCACCCGCTGCTGGTAGGTGTGCTCGGACAGCGCCTTGGCGGCCAGCACTTCGCGTTCTTTTTCGATGTGCAGGCGTTGTTGGGTATCCGCGAGTATGCGTTCGCGTGCCTGGCGGCCGTTGGCGAGATGTTCCTCGGCCAGTTTGCCGGCACGCTCGGCCAGTGCGGCTTCGAGACCGGAGATGTCGTCCGTCTCGCTCATTTCTGTGCCTCCAGGGCGGTGGACCCGAGCAGGTTCTGCACCAGATTTTCCACGCGCGAGTGGTAGCCGCCGGACAGGTGGATATCGGGGATCTCGGTGATGACGATGCGGCCGCCTTCGCTCTGCGCGCGCTGCAGGTGGCGGCCGGGATGCAGTGCCAGGCTCTGCTCGATGACGACCAGTGCCGCCTGCTGGTTGCGCTGCAATTCCTGCATCAGCTGCTCGACGGTCTCGGGGGCGGGATCGGCATAGGTCTCGAAACCGATCAGCGCGAACCCTTCCATCAGGGGCGCGCTGCCCAGCGCGATCATGCGCGCCGGAGCGAGGCTGGGATGTGTGTTGTTCGCGTTGGCGTTCATCCTGGGTTACTCATTAACCGTTCGCCCTGAGCTTGTCGAAGGGCCGTTCATACGATCCTTCCCAGCAGCAGGATGGTCACCACCAGACCATAGATGGCGATCCCTTCGGCGAGTCCCAGGTAGATCAGCGTGCGGCCGAACATCTCCGGTTTCTCGGCGATGACCGCGAGCGAAGCGGCACCAACCGGGCCCACGGCAAGCCCGGCACCGAAGGCTGCGAGCCCCGTCGGTAGCCCCGCGCCGAGCAGCGCCAGACCGAGGCCGACCGAGATCTCGCCGTGCGGTGCGGCCGCCTCCTGCGCCATGGCATTGTCGATGCCCAGCGGCAGCGCGCCGCTGCTGGCAGCGACGAACACCAGCAAGTTGGTGCCCAGCGTGCCCTTCCACCAGCGCTGCGCGCGTGCGCCATCAGTCAGCGGGCGGAATTCCAGATAGGCGCCTAGGCCAAGCGTGAGCAGCAGGTTGAGGGCGATGATTGCGATGAGCCAGTTCATGGTTGGTCCTTTCTTGTTGTGATTACTTAAATACGCGACTGCACTCGTATTTTTAGTCGCCATTGGTCAATTGACTTGACCGGTTAAAAGTCGCGTCCCATTTCACCAGTCAAATGTCTCCAAAACAAGTCTGGCCAATGTTGCCCCCATGAGCGGGCGGCTGGATGCGTACAAAGTTTGTACAGGAAGATTCTCGACGCTTACGTGAGGAGCTATCATTGATTCACCTCATCTCGCCAAGGGCCAAGGTTTTGTCGAGCCGCAATCATTCTGTTATGCGGAATATCGGATTGGAACTCCAGAGTCAGGCCAAGTCTCCCAAGAGAGTCTCGTAGTTTGCGAAGTTCCTCTTTTGATAACTCTGTTGCAAGGCTGCTTGAAATATAGACTGTATCTGCCCACCACGGGTCGTTTACGATCGCATACTCTTTCGTGAGGTCGTCGATTATGAAGTCAAAAATGTGTTCAACACGATCTCCTTGAGATGAAGACTTCACTGGTTCGAAGCGTTCAGATGGTGTGCCCGTCTTTCGGAAGATACTCTCCGATCCTCCAATACAGACTGTTTACTAGCCGTAGAGCCTTGGCAGCCCGTGCGTGAACTTCTTGCTGTGGATACCAATAGCATCGTGCCGCCTCCAAAACATCATGAAGGGCTTCAAGTTCTTCGTAACTCAGAGTTGGACTAGACATCATTACGTGTCTCCTGATTTGGAATGGCTTAAACATTCACAATGAGAAACGAACCGAGTTCGGCACGTCCGCTCTCAACAATTTAAAGTTATATGAGTGACACCAAAATTTGTGCGACTCCAATGACAATTCCTAACACGATTGCTATGACCGCGACCCAATGTGCGCGGTTGGCTGTTTCGGTTGCCCATGACTATTCCCTTGGAACTGTAAATAACCAAAATATGCTTCAGGTGACAAGACCCACTCGTGAACGTCTTTCGTTCCGAGATGCTGTGTCTGATACGCGCTCAAAATGAAGATACTGTCTCTGACGAAATTGAACTCCTTTTCGGAGAGATCGCATTCCTCGCATTTCGCTCGCCCTTAGCCATCATGGCCCAGACCATTCGCGCGATCTTATTGGCGAGCGCGATGGCGGCGATCTTCGTCGGTCGCCGTGCCAGCAATGCCGTGAGCCATGGCCGATGTTTGGTGCCATGGATCTTGGCATAGCGAATAACGGCCAGTGCGCCGGCCACGAACAGGCCGCGCAGATAGCGGTCACCTTGTTTGCTGATGCTACCGAGCCTGTCCTTGCCGCCGCTGGAGTGCTGCTTAGGCACGAGGCCTATCCAAGCCGAGAAGTTGCGCCCTGATCGGAAGACCTTTGGGTCAGCAACGGTGGCGACCATAGCAGTTGCCAGCACCGGACCGACGCCGGGAGCTTCATCGAGCCTCATACTCATCTCATTGGATCGGTGCCAGGCTCTGATCATACGGTCGAACTGCAAAATCTGCTCCTTCAGCCTTCGCAATTAAGTCCCGAATGCCAAGAGACACGCACGGGCTATCTCAGGAACTCGCTTGTCGTTTGGATCGGCGACGACATTGAGCAGCTCCTCGACACCGTGGCGCCCGACCGGTGCAATGATCCCGAACTCGGCAAGATGGGCCCGGATTGCATTGATCACCGCGGTCTGCTGACGGATGAAAAGATTGCGCGTGCGGTGGAGCACCAAGCCGCTCTGCTGCTCGGGAGTCTTGGTTGGCACGAACCGCATGTTGGCCCTGGTGACCGCCTCGCAGATGGCCTCTGCGTCCGTGGCGTCATTCTTCTGCCGTTTGACGTAAGGCTTCACGTAGGCCGGTGGCATCAGTCGCACGGTGTGGCCAAGTGCCTGGAGCTCACGCGACCAATGGTGCGACGAGGCGCAAGCCTCAATGCCGATCAGGCATGGCGGCAACTTCTGGAAGAATGCTAGGACGTAACGACGCTTCAACTGACGGCGGATGACCACCTTGCCCTCCGCATCAATCGCGTGGACCTGAAAAACCGACTTTGCGATATCGAGACCGATTGTCTTAACCGTTTGCATAGCTGGCTCCTGCAAATCGTGGGAGCCTTAACAGCGCCCACATCCATGGCACTCACGTGCCGGTGGAGGAGCCGTCCACAGCATCATGAGCCGACACGGGGCAACGCCGCTCAACGGCTAGCTTTAGCCGCGTCTTTCAAGCAATTCGAGCGCGCAGCGCAGCGCATCCGCCGCCGCCTTGCGCTCGTCGTCGGACATGCGGTCGGCGTCAAGTTCCAGCCGCAGATGCGCCATGCCGTGTTCCGCGTCCAATGGCTCTGTTCACCCATATTTTCTATTATTGGCGACACCGAATCATTTGATCCGAAAGGCCGCAGATGCTTGACAATCCAATGAAGACCGAAGCGCTGATGGCCGCGCTCAAAGCGGCTGTTCCATTCGAAGTCGAATTGACGCCAGAGGTGGCCCAACAACTGCAAGCCCAAAACCTAGCCCATGCCGATCAGACACACCGTATCGTCTCGGACTTGTCCTATGCCGGCGACGAGGGTGGGATAGTGTGCCACCTCGTCCCGCTGGACAAAAAGGAAGCACTCGTCATCTCGATCACTCATGTGCGGATGCCCCGCGCCATGCCCCTTGCGGCGGCGGTCGTCGACTATCAAAAGCATCGAGTGAAGAAATTGCGGAGGCAGGGGTACAACTAAGTGGATTGTACGGCCATACCGTTTTGCGACGCCAAATTGGTTTTGCAACCTTCCTCCTCGGCGCTTTCCGGAAATTGATAGATCGCAGGCATGCGAAGTGCTGTTGTGCGCTCAAGGATCAATTGGCGGTTGCTGTGGAGCAACACCGTTGCCAGCACATTGATCGCCGCCGCCCCGTCCGCCTGTGCCGCATTTATGGCGGGCACGATGTCCTCGGCCCTGGCTACGCGATGGGTGACCCCCCTCGCGCGCGCGGCACTCACCATCTCTTGAAGTCGCGCGGCCGACTTCGCGCCCCGGATCAAAAAGTGCCGCCGCTCCCCTCGGCTTGTGACCTGGCTGTCAGGGCGGCCAACCAGCCGCCGAGCAACCAACCGGTTGGCGGGGCTAGAACGAGGCCGACGACGACGAGGGTCAACGTCATCGCAAGTTCGTCTCGACGGCGCTGCCGTGTTGCTGGCCGGCGGGCCAGTCCGGGCACGCCGGACATGGCGTGAGGTGGATGGCCGGCGATTCTTTGTCGACAAAGGTCAATTCAGCGCCGAGGTGCGGTCGGTAATAGTAACGGTGCGCGGTATCCTCGATCATTTCGCCCAGCAGGGTGCATCGGGCCACGGAATGGTATTTGCGCAAGATCGTTGTCATGCCTCTTAGTCGCCGGAACTCCCGTGCGGGGCTTGTTACTTCGTGCCAAAGATTTGTTCATCGCGGCCATCTTGGCTGGACCGCCAGCGAGCGGCCCCGTTTCTCAAGGAACGGGACACCAATGGACCGTGCGCCTCGGCATGGAGAGGCCCGCGTTCCCGGAACGGAATTTATGGACTTTTCCGACGTCCGCGGAAGTTTGCGGAATCAATCCGGCTTGGCACCGGAGAACTTGACGACCTTGCCCCACTTCTCAGTTTCGTCGGCGATGAGCTTCCCGAAGTCGGCGGGCGAGAGCGCAAGCCCTATGTTGCCGAGGTCGGCAAGCCGCGCCTTGATCTTGGGATCGGCGAGGCCGGCATTGATCTCCTTGTTGAGCTTGTCGACGATTTCAGCGGGCGTGTTCTTGGGTGCGCCGACGCCATACCAAGTGCTCGACTCGTAACCCGGCACAAATTCGCCCACGGACGGCACGTCCGGCAGCGCTTCCGAGCGAATTGCGGTCGTGACCGCGAGCGCGCGCAGCTTGCCGGCTCTAACGTACTCGATCGAGGAAGGCATGGGGTCGAACGTAACCTGTACTTGTCCGCCGAGCAGATCGGTGAGCATGGGGCCCGCGCCGCGATACGGCACATGAATCATGTTGACGTCGGTCATCATCTTGAAAAGCTCGCCGGACACATGCAGCGTGGTCCCGTTGCCCCCCGACGCCATATTGATCTTGCCCGGATTGGCCTTGGCAAAGGCAATGAACTCGGGAACCGTTTTGGCCGGAACCGATGGATGTACCTCCATGATGAGAGGTACGCGAATTATGCCGGCGACCGGCGCGATGTCGCGGATAAAATTGAAATTGAGCTTGTCGTAGAGTGTCGCATTGACCGCGTTGGTCGCACCGACGATGAGCAGCGTATAGCCGTCTGGGGGCGCACGCACGACCGTCTCGACGGCGATATTGCTGCCGGCCCCAGGCCGGTTGTCGATGACGAATTGCTGGCCGAGTCGCTCTGACAACCACTGCCCGATCAGACGCGCGGTGATGTCGGTCGGACCGCCAGCCGGAAAGCCGACGATTACGCGCACCGGCCGCGCCGGATAGCTCTGCGCCCCCGCGCTGCGCGAGAACGCGGGCGACACGGCAGCGCCCGCTGCCAGATGCAGAAATTGTCGGCGGGGAAGTTTCATCATGTTTCTTTCCTGAAATGCTAAACGACGAGCCGGATTCATTCTCCCTTGATATTCGCGGCCTTGAGGATCGGCCACCACTTCTCGATCTCAGCCTTGTGGTAGGCCGCGAGTGTCTGCGGATTCTGATCCTCGCGAGGCGGAATTTCCTGGCCGAGATCGGCGAGCCGCTTGCGCACGCCGGGATCGGCTAAGGCGTCGACAACGGCGCCGTTGAGTTTGGCGATGATTTCCTTCGGCGTGCCCTTGGGCATCCAGAGCGCATGCCAGATCGAAATGTGCAGCCCCGGCACGCCTGCCTCGTCCACGGTCGGAATGTCGGGCGCTGCCGCCAGGCGGGTCTTGTCCGTCACGGCATAGGCCTTGATCGTGCCGGCACGCACTTGCGGTATGGAATTGGCGGCCTGGTCGATCATGATGTCGATTTGGCCGGCCACAAGGTCCTGCATCGCGGGGCCGGCGCCGCGGTAAGGCACGAACTGGAATTTTGTGCCCGTAATGCTCTGGAAGTAGACGCCGCTGACGTGGGAGCCGCTTCCGTGGCCGGCGGTCCCCTGCGTCGCGGTGGCGACGTTCGCCTTCAGCCAAGCGATCAGTTCTTTCAAGTCCTTTGCTGGTACGGTTTTGCGCGCCACGATGAACTGCGGATTGGTGGCGATCAGCGATACCGGCTCAAAGTCGTTGAACACATGGTACTGCAGCTCGTAGATCGCCCCATTAACCACGTGCGTGCCCCAATGGCCGATACAGATCGTGTAGCCGTCGGGGGCCGCTCGCGCTACCCGACCGACGCCGATCGTGCCGGCGGCGCCCGTCGTATTCTCAACGATGATGATCTGCCCGAGCGATGTCCGCATCCGCTCCGCCATGATGCGCGCAATCGTGTCGGTCGGGCCGCCCGCTGAGTAGGGCACGACCATCGTCATCGGCCGCGTCGGATAGGCTTGCGCCGTCGCGACGCGCGAGATAGCCGGGAGCAAGGCCGCACTCGCTGTTAGATGAAGAAATCGACGACGGGGCAGTTTCATTGTACCCCCTCCCTTTCCGGCCGTTTCACTCGATCACCTCGTCGGCGCGGGCGAGCAGCGACGGCGGAATTTCGAGGCCGAGCGCCTTGGCGGTCTTGAGGTTCACGATCATTTCGAATGTGTTCGCTTGCTGCACCGGCAGATCGGCCGGATTAGCTCCCTTCAGAATCTTGTCTACGACCAGGGCGGCGCGGCGGTAAAGGTCTGGGTAACTGGGCCCCAGCGCCATGAAGCCGCCGATATCTACGAACTCTCGTAAGCCGTATGAGCCTGGAATGCGATACTTGGTTGCAAGCTCGACAAGGGTTCGTCTGTGCGAGGTGAACATTGCGTCGTCGATCTGGATAAGCGCACCAACCCCGCTGGCGTCGCGGAACGCAGGTTCAAATTCATCGGGAGTGCTCAGTGCAAGGATCCTAAGTGCGACGTCCAATTGCCGAGCTGCCAATTCAGTTTGCTGGACATATTGAGCATGCGCGGGATTGGCGGGCCGCGAGACTAACGCGACCCGGTTGAGTGTCGGAAAGAATTCCTTGAGCAGCTCGAGCCGCTTGCCAGTTAGGTCGGCAAACACGGCTGTCAAACCCGTCAGATTTCCGCCCGGCCGCGCCAGACTAGTGACGACCCCGGTCGCGATCGGATCAATGGCTGCTACGATCACAATTGGGATCACGTTCGTGGCGTCCCGTGCCGGCAGCACTGCTGGCGTGCCGGAGGCTACCAGCACATCTACGTTACGACGCACTAAGTCGGCCGCAATATCGGGAAGCTGATCGACACTTTCGGCGATCCCAAAGTCGATGATGTAATTCTTACCCTCGACGCGGCCGCGATCGTTCAATGCGCGACGAAAGGGTTCGATAAAGCTGGGTGGAGGTGGCCCGACGCGAAGGAGACCGATGCGGTCAACCTTGCTGCCCTGCTGTGCGCGCGCCGCGAGCGGCCACGCCGCAGCAGCACCGGCGAGTGTTGCGATGAACTCCCGCCTCTTCATTCAATCACCTCGTCGGCACGGGCGAGCAGCGTCGGCGGTATCTCTAGGCCAAGCACCTTGGCGGTCTTGAGGTTGATCGCCAACCCGTACTTGGTCGCAGCCTGCACCGGCAGGTCGGCCGGCCTCTCACCTTTGAGGATGCGGTCGACGTAACCAGCCGCCTGTCGGCATTGATCGATGCTGTCAGCCCCATACGAGATCAGTCCGCCGCCGGTGACGTAGAACCGGTCCCAGTAGATGGCGGGCAGCTTGTGCCGCGCCGCAAGTTCGATGATCAGTTCTCGATGAACGATCGCCACTGAAGTGGTTGTTACGATTAGGCTGCCATTCGATGAGCGCGCGAACGCGGTTACGGAGCGCTCAATCTCTTCGGCATTGCGCACGTTAATCGGGGTTACCTCCACTCCAACCGATGGCGCAGAGGACTGTAGGGCGGCAAACTGGCCAACGCCGGAGGGGCTGGCGTGATCCCGAATGAAGGCCGCGCGGGTCACGTGCGGCGCTATCTCCTTGAGCAGCTGCAGCCATTTCCCGCTTATGCTGTATTCGAACAAGGTAAACCCGGTAGCGTTACCGCCGGGCCGAGCCAGGCTCTCGACAAACCCGCCGCCGACCGGATCGGCGACCAAGGCGAACACTATAGGAACAGTACGGGTCGTGTGTTGCAATGGCCCCAAGGTGGTGGTGCCGATGGCCAGGATTACGTCCGGCGCGAGCCCGACCAATTCCGCCGCGTACCTGCGAATACGTTCGGTATCTCCTGCGCCCCAGCGAATTTCAATGCGCGAGTTGCGGCCGTCGGTCCAGCCTAGGTCATGCAATCCTTGTCGGAACGCCGTCAGACGACGCGATTGTTCTGGATCGTCCGGGTCCTGGCTTACGAGCACGCCGATGTGCCTTATCGGGCCGGGCTGCTGCGCGCGCGCGTACAGCGGCCACGCCGCCGCCGCACCGCCGAGCAGCTTGATGAACTGGCGCCGTTTCATCACTCGATCATCTCGTCGGCGCGGGCGAGCAGGGTCGGCGGGCACCTCGAGGCCGAGCGCCTTGGCAGTCTTCAGGTTGATCGACAGGACGTATTTCGACGGGGTCTGCACTGGGAGGTCAGCGGGCTTCTCACCCTTCAGAATGCGGTCGACATAGCCGGCTGCCCGACGGAACTGATCGACCATGTTGGGAGAATAGGACATGAGACCGCCATCGGCGACGAACGCATTATCGGCATAGATCGCTGGCAGTTTGTGTCGCGCAATCAATCCGAGAAGAAGGCTTCGATGGGTCACCGCCAAGGCGCTCGACGCCACGATCAGGCCGTTCTCGGGGCCCTGCGCGAAACCTACAATCGCAAACTCAAAATCGCCCGCACTGCGAATGTTGAGCGCAGTCACATCCACCTTCAAGTATGGCGAAACGGCCTGAATCACGCCGAACTGGGCGGGACCGGTGGGAGTAGTGGCATTGCGCAGTACCGCTACACGCTTCAGAGCCGGAACCATCTCCTTGAGCAGCTCCAGCCACTTGGCGGCTAAGCTGTACTCGAACATCATGAAGCCGGTGGCATTGCCGCCTGGTCTCGCAAGGCTCTCGACGAAGCCGGCGGCGACAGGATCGCCCATAACCGGGAACACGATTGGTACAGCCCGCGTACTCTGCAACAACGGGCCCACCGTGGAGGAGCCGTAGGCTAGCACGACCTCCGGGCCCAGAGCGACCAGCTCTGCTGTGTGCCGGCGGATGTCGCTTGGGGCCGGTCCCGCCCAGCGGATTTCAATCCGCGCGTTGCGGCCATCAGTCCATCCGGCTTCCTGAAGTGCCATAACGAAGGCGGCGACTAGTGCCCTTGCGGACGGATCATCCTCGACGAGCGGTAGGAGCACGCCGATACTCCGCTTGCGCTCGGCCTGCTGCGCGCGCGCCGCCAGCGGCCACGCCACGGCGCCGCCGAGAGCCGTGATGAACTCGCGCCTCTTCATTCGATCACCTCGTCAGCGGTCGAGAGCAGTGCCGCCGGGACGGTGAGGCCGAGCAGCCTGGCGGCTTCGGCATTGACGACCAGCTCGAATCTCGACGACTGCACGACCGGAAGGTCCCCTGGCTTCGCGCCCTTGAGAATGCGACCGGCATAGACACCGACCTGACGAAACGCATCCGGAATGCTGGCTCCGTAACTCATCAAACCGCCGATTTCAGGATAATGACGGGCAGGATAGGTCGCAGGGATCGCGTGACGCGTCGTGTGAAGGATCACTTGGACGCGCCGGCTCGTGAAGAATGGGTCGTTGCTGACGAAGAGAGCGTCGGGGCGCTCGCGCCCAAACGTTGCGAAGGCAGCGTTGAGTTCGCTGCTAGTGCTAGCGTTGAGGGCCTCGATTTGTAGCCCCGTGGCGCCGGCAGCCGCTTGCAGCTCTTTCAGTGTGGAGTCGGCACGCATGGCGTTGGCTGGATTGACGAGCACCGCCAGCCGAGCCACCCCGGGCACCAGCTCGCGCAAGAATGCCAGCCGCTTTGCCCCCAGTTCGGCGCTGACAAAATTGGCCCCTGTCAGGTTGCCGCCCGGCCGTGCGAGACTCGCGACAAGTCCGAGCCGGACCGGGTCTTCGCCGATAACGAAGACGATTGGGATCGTCTTGGTTGCCGCCTTGGCCGCGAACGCGCCGCTCGAGGACGTCGCGATCAGTGTGGGTAGTCGGCGGACCAATTCGATCGCCAGCGCTGGCAGCCGGTCGAACTGACCCTCGGCCCAGCGGTAATCAATCGCCACGTTCTCGCCCTCGACATAACCGGTGTCTTTTAGCCCCTGGCGAAAAGCGCGCAGTTGATCCGCCATCGCATCGGGCGATAGGGCGCCCAGAAATCCGATCACCGGCATCGCCGGTTGCTGCGCACGCGCCGCGAGCGGCCACACGGCAGCCGCGCTGCCGAGCAGCGTGATGAACTCGCGCCGCCTGATGCCGAACATGGGGCTCCCTCCCGCGGGTGCCGCCGCCGATCATAGCAGGTAGGAACCGCCGGGCGCAGGCGGTTTGACGCATCAGGAGCCTGCCGGGCGAAAGGTCAGCCGGTCCTCGGGACAGACCTGAATCGTTCTGAAACGCAGGTTGGGGGCCAGAAGCGCAGCTTACCCGCTTGCGCGATCGGCGCGGCACATGGTGAAATTGAGCCGAGGGGTACTAAGTTCTTGGAGCACCGCGGCGTCAGGTACGAGATCAAAATTGCCGTTGGCAGAAGCCAATGGACTTGGATAGTTCACATACCGCCCAGACCAGTGGAAGGCTCGATCGGAGGAGCCAAGCGAGACGCAATTCTCGCGGCTGAGAAGGCGATCGATCGATGGTGGGCGAAGCGCCTGCGCACAATGAGGCTACAGGCCGGGACCTCTATGCGTCCTGCGGGCCACCAGTGGGGCCGCCGCTGAGCGCGCGCGGCGAACGGGAAACGCGAGCCGTTGGTACTGGAAGGGCGGTTGGTCGCGACGGGGGCCTCGAAGCACCCGTGCCCGCCGAGGGGCGCGGACATCGCATGCAATCGTCGGCTAGTTTCGACGCGCGGTCAATTCAAGCCGTTGCGCCCCTCGCTCCTTGCGTAAGCCAGCAGGCATAAAAACGTTTGACGGGTATCTGGGTCGCTGGCCGCATAGCCGCTCGCGTTACACCAGCCGGTAAAATTCCACTCGACGGTGCGAGCTTCGGCGACCAGGTCTGCGATAGTCATGGGCTGTCGGGGCGGCCAGTCCGCGTCAAGCGAGCGAGGGTGGTCCATCCAGCTCTTACACTTTGTCATTATCGCTGCAATGCGAGTTTTCGTTGATCCATCGCCGGAACTGCTTAGCGCGCACGCTGACGTTCGACGTTGATGCGATCAGTTCTTTGAGGAATGCACTACGGCGTTTCCTGTAATCCTCCGGATGGATGTCGGATGATACGAATTTCATGATCGATGCCTTTTTGTGTTTGTCTGTTCGCAATCGAAAGCGCGCCCCCGGGATAATTTCTTTTCCTTGAGTCTATCGGTTCCAGCAGGGGACATGGCAAGATACCACAGAGCTGGTGGGCAAGTTGAACCGCACGCTGCGCGGATGGGCGAACTACTTCAACGTAGGCACCGTCACCAAAGCGTACCGGGCGCTCGACACCTACGCAGCTGTGCGGTTGCGCCGGTGGTTGCGCATCAAGCACAAGGTCAGGCGACGCAAGGGCGGGACTTATCCACTCTCGCACCTTTACGGGCACTTCGGGCTCGTACGCCTGTCTCGGCTTGGGCACGACGTGCCGTGGGTGAAGGCGTGAAGTCTTGTACGAGAGCCGGATGCGGGAGATCCGCCTGTCCGGTTCGATGAGCGGGATGTGGAAACGGAGTCAGGGTTGAACCACTAAGACACCGCCACACGAAAGAGGCGGCAAACGGATATGTTCGGCCTACAGCCACCGCGCCACATCTCAACTCTACCCATTCGCGACAGACCCAGCCCGCGCCGGTGTCTAGCGTATGACCGCAAGTCTCTGAAACCTGATATAATTTAAGCCACGACGATGCTTTGCGAGTCCGCAAGCTCCTTGGCCTCAGTAACCAAGGAGTACGACCATGCCAGACAATGAAGCGAACCTGTTGGCGGCCACAAGCCGCACACCCTGGAATAAGGGCAAGCTCATCGGGGCCAAACCTCCGCTACGGCCAAAACATGTCTGGGCGATTAGAACCCGGCTGTTGATCGAGGGGCGGAGCCGCGACCTAGCCATGTTCAACCTGGCGATTGATAGCAAGCTACGCGGCTGCGACGTGGTGGCCCTCAAGGTTGAGGACGTTGCGCCTAACGGCTACGCGATTGACCGTGCAACGATCAGGCAGAGGAAGACGGGACGGCCGGTGAAATTTGAGTTGACGGAGCAAACCCGCGAAGCCGTCGACGGCTACCTGCGAGCGTTGGGTAAAAAGCCCAACGAGTTTCTGTTCACGAGCCGCCGCGACAAGGGCCGCTGCATGACGACACGACAATACGCGCGGCTTGTCTCTGACTGGATTGCCGGAATCGGACTTGAACCCAAGCTTTTCGGCACCCATTCCCTCCGACGAACGAAGGCGACGTTGATCTATCGGCGCACCGGCAATCTTCGGGCCGTCCAGCTCTTGCTCGGCCACACAAAGATCGAGAGCACCGTCCGATATCTGGGCGTTGAGGTCGATGACGCGCTCGCGATAGCGGAGCAAGTTGACGTCTGATGTACCTGGGCAGAGCGGACAATGCTCTGCCCGCCTGTTGTGAGCGTGTTCGTGCCAATTGCTGACTCATGCACCGCAGCAAGCAACTATTCGATCACCTCGTCAGCAATGGCGAGCACGCCAGCTGGCACGGTAACGCGGAGCGCCCTCACGGTCTTGAGGTTGATAACCAACTCGAACTTGGTCGGCTGCATAATAGGTAGATCGGCGGGCTTCTGACCTTTGAGAATCCTTGCGGCGTAGACCCCGGCTTGATGATAGGTACTTGAAAGACTGGTGCCATAACTCATGAGACCGCCGACCGTGGCGAACTCGCGAAACGCGTAGATCGCGGCCAGCGCGTGACGGGCCGCCAACGCAACGACTTGTTCTCGCCTGGCTAGGAAAAATGGATTGGATTCGACCAAGACTGCCTCGATTTTCTGCTGAACGAAAGTTGCAAAAGCTGTGTCGAGGTCGCGCTTTGCCACCGTCCAGATCACCAGGAAGTTTACGCCCGTGAGGTTGCCGCCCGGCGGGTTGAGGCGCCGCCGTGCGGAAAGCAGGCTGGCCACCGATGAGTGTGATCGGCTTGATTGATCCGGCCTCTTGATGTCAGCTTTGGTCTCAGTAGCGCAAAAGCGACATTGTGGGAGGTCCGCGTCGTGCCAATCGCGTCGGTTCCGCGATCCCCGCGTTACGTCCGCTCATCACTGGTCCAGACAAAATGGTGGAATGATCAGCCTCGGGCGGCAGCATCTCGGAGGCGAACGCTATGAAACTCCCGCGTCGTCGATTTCTCCATCTGGCAGCGAACGCTGCCGCGCTTCCGGTCATGTCGCGGATCGCGACGGCCCAAACCTATCCCTCGCGTCCTATCACGATGATCGTGCCGTATCCGGCGGGCGGGCCGACCGACACAATCGCGCGCCTCCTCGGCGAGCGCATGCGGGCCTCGCTCGGGCAGCCGGTCATCATCGAAAACGTGGCCGGCGCGGGCGGCAACATCGGTGTCGGCCGAGTCGCCCGCGCGGCTGGCGATGGTTATACGCTGGGCATCGGGCATTGGGGCTCGCACGTCGTCAACGGGGCGATCTATACGCTGCCCTACGACTTGCTGTCTGATCTTGAGCCTGTCGCGCTGATCTCGGACGGCCCGCAGCTGATTGTCGCCGCCAGGTCCGTGCCCGCAAAGGACATCAAGGAACTGATCGCCTGGCTGAAGGCCAATCCTGGCAAGGCCATGGTGGGAACGACCGGCGTGGGCGGCGCGTCGCATCTCGCGGGCATCCTGTTTCAGAACATCACCGGCACCGACATTCAGATCGTGCCGTATCGCGGCGCTGCGCCGCGCATGCAGGACATGCTGTCGGGCCAGATCCATCTGGCGTTCGACCAAGCGGCGAGTTCGCTGCCACAAGTGCGAGGCGGCAACCTCCAGGCCTATGCGGTCACGTCCAGGACGCGGCTGGCAGTCGCACCCGATATTCCGACCGTGGACGAAGCCGGGTTGCCGGGGTTCTACATTTCGGTCTGGCACGGGCTCTGGTCGTCCAAGGGCACGCCGAAGGATGTCGTCCGCAGGCTCAATGCCGCGGCCGTGGACGGCGCTGGCCGATCCGACGGTCCGTGAGCGGCTCACCGAGCTTGGGCAGGAGCTGCCGGCGAGCGGGCAACAGACGCCGGAGGCGCTGGGCACCTATCAAAAGGCCGAGATCGACAAGTGGTGGCCAATCATTAGGGCGGCTGGCATCAAGGTGGATTGATCCACGGCGATTCCGGCTGAATATTCCTTAGATTTCGTTCGGCGATGCCCAGGAGCCGCGAGTCCGGCGTGGGGTCATGAACGTCGCTTTCGCTATCTCCGTGGCACGTCCGCTTACCCTCCAAGACTCGCCGTGAAAGCGGACATTCCGGATCGGCAGGTTCGTGCCATAAGTGAGCAGATGCAGCAAGTTGCGCTACTCGATCACCTCGTCAGCGCGGCCGAGCAGTGAGAGCGGGGTGGTGAGACCGAGCGCCTTGGCGGGAAGACCTGGAAGGACAAAGCGGCGTTCGACGAAACCGCCCGCAAGCTCGTGCGCATGCTCCAGGAGAACTTCGTCAAGTACGAACAGCACGTCGATCCCGACGTGCGTTCCGCCGCTCCCGAGGTGCGCATCGCGGCGGAGTAACGTCTCTCGCTTCGCGGGCTTTGCCCGCGCTCCAGAAATGACTTAGTGGCCTCAGCCCTGCGCGGGGCTGAGCCGATTGAAACGCTCTTTCTGCTCGTCGCCGAGCGAGCCGTAAAACTTCTCGAGCGCGGCCTGCACGGTTTGCACCGCGCGCAGCATTGCATCGAGCCGCTGCTCCATCGCTTGCAGGCGGACAACCGGGGTGAGCGCTCGATACGTAGGGCACTCCACGCTCAACAGATTGGCCGCCTCGGACGTGGCATCTTGTAGTTCCTTGAGCGCGCTGCGCTGCGCGCCGTCGGGCCGCACTGCGCGTTCAATCCGCTCCAAGGGCACGCTCGCGACTCCCGATGCGCGCGCGTTGCAGGCCTGCGTGAGATCCCGTTGCGCCTGCTGCTGATCGGGGTTGTCGGGGCTTAGCGCATTGAAGCGCGCCTTCTGCTCGTCGTTGAGCAACTGGTAGAACTTCTCCACGACCGGCCGCACGGTGCGCACCGCCGCCAGCATGGCATCGAGCCGCTGGCGCATGGCCTCGATCCGGCCTGTCGGCGTGCTCGGCAGCGCCGTCGGACAGGCTGCCTGGAGGATGTCGAGCGCGCGCGCCGTGGCGTCCTTGAGCTCATCGAGGATGGCGCGCTGGGCGGCGTCGGGATTAACCGTTTGCGCAATCCGCTCGATCGGCCAATCCGTCAGCCCGGCGGTCTGCCCGCTGCAGAGGTCGGCCTCGACGCTTCGGCTGCCGGCTGAGCCTCGCGCGTAGGCAGTCCGATTGGAGCCGGGGCGAGCGTAGCCGCCACCATCATAGCCGCCGCGAGGTCCGACCGAGGCATAGGTGCCGCCATAGCCGAGCCCGTAGGCGCCGAACATGCCCTCGTAGAAGTCGTCGTAGGCGTAGGGCCAAAACGTATCGTAGGCATAGGGATAGAAGGTGTAATCGACGAAGTCATGGTAGGCATAAGGCCAGAACAGCGGGCCCACCCAGCCGATGACGATCGGGCGCTCAAAATGCCGCCGCCAATGCGGGTTGAACAATCGGCCTTGGAAGGTCGAGCTCGCCAGCGTGCGCACGCTTGGGTCGCGGGCCGTGGCTAAATTGGCGAAAGCCTGGTTGCGCAGCACGCCGCCGGAAAAGGCGCGCGGGTCGCTGGCCGCTCGGGCGCGCGGAGCAGAGGCGGGAATGGCGCGGCTCACCTGATTCTGCGGAATCACATCTTGCTGATTCCGCTGACCTTGTTGCGGAGCGATGTTTTGTGCAGGCGGCGGAGTTGTGCGGCTCATCCGATTCTGCTGACTCGCGCCTTGTTGATTCTGCTGAGTCGCGCCTTGTTGCGGAGCAATGTTTTGTGCAGGCGGCGGAGCTGTGCGGCTCGTCCGATTCTGCTGAGTCGTGCCTTGTTGTTGATTCTGCTGAGTCACGCCTTGTTGCGGAACCACGTTTTGTTGTTGAGCGGCGTTGCGGCCGCCGCGCCCCGACGTTGCCGCGCCAGAAGCACCGCCCGGCCCGCCTTGCCGCGTCACGTTTTCGCGCGGGGTCGGTTGCGCAACCCTCGCTCCATCGCGGCCGCCCCGTCCGGTCATCTGCGGCTGCTGCTGCCCGTGCCGCGCCGTAGCCGAAGCTCCTGGGCCGCCGGACGGACGGGCAGACTGCTGCGGCGCAGCGCGTGGCGGAGCCGCGCGCGGCGCGGCAGCTTGCGGCGGCGCATGTCGCGGCGCTGCGATCTGCGGCGCGGGGCGTGGTGCCGATGCCTGCGGAGCGGGTGCCGCACGCGGGGCGGGTGCGGCGTGCGGTGCCGGAGCCGGGCGCGCCGCGGGTGCCGCCTGCGGCGCGGACGCTCCAGGGCCACCGCGCCCGGGCGGCGTCCTCCTCCTCCTCCTCCGTGCTTCTGTGCCGCCGCGGCTGTCGCCATTGCGGCGGAAACGATGAAACATGCCGCGATCCGCGTCGTGCTCCACTGGAACATGGCACCACCTCCTGCGCCGCCCGCGCTACTCAACGTGCGAGCCGGCGTGCGGGTTTCGCAGTGTGCGGTGCAAACGCTGCGACACATTCGATGACTGTTTGTTCAGAATCTTGCGGCGCGATTGTCGCCGCCGCGAATGCGTCCAGTCATAAATTTGCGAACTCAGCACTTCAGCGCCGCCCACAGCATCACGACCGGACGTGAGCAGATGCAGCGAACCATACGTGCCGTGGGCGCCGGAACCTTCTTGGATGCCCGGAAGGCGATAAGGTGCTGTCAAGTTCCGGGAGCGGGAGTATATTTGGCTGATGGCTGTCAGTTCGCCCGAGCTGAAGGGCGTTCTTGGTCGCTACACCTTTCTTCGGTGGCCTCTCAGACGCAAGTCTCGATCTCCTGATCTCAATGCTGGTCGAGCACCGCTTCGACGTCGGTGCCACTGTCGTAGCGGAAGGAGAACCGGGGCGCTCAATGTATATTATTCACTCCGGCGAGCTCGTGGTGAGCAAGCTCGGGGGGTCGGGGCGCGCGATCCGCATGACGGGTCTCGGGCTTGGTGATTTTTTCGGCGAAATGACGCTCATCGAAGCTCAAAACCGATCAGCCACCGTCGTCGCGGACAGCCCAACCGTGCTATACGAGCTCACGGCTCGAAACCTCTAACTACTACAAGGCCGACATCTACGCGTATGTGATGGTGATGCAGAATATCAACCGCGAGCTCTGTCGGCGGCTCCGCCGTGCCGACAATCGCATTGCTGAGCTGGCAGATGCTTCAGGCGAGTCAATGACGTAGAATCGCGTGCGTCCTGTGGGTTGAGAAGAAACTGCGATCCAACGTTGCAATGGTTTAGTTTTGCGCCGCGAAAAACCTGAACCCCTACGTCTCAGTTGGGTCCCGTCTGTGAGCGGCGGTTGGAACTAGCTCAGCGGCGGGAGCAGGATGGAGCGCTCGCCGTCGCAGGGGAGAGCCCTAATCGACTGGAAGAATATGGCTCGCACCGCCATCGACAAGTTTATGGTCTGACCTTTGCCTTCCATGGCGTTATGGGATCGCGCCTTACGCGTCGCGGGCATGGCTGTCAGAGAATTCCTGCGGTCGAACTGGCACGTGGTCATGATCGCCGTGACCGCGGGTGCCATTGTTTGCGCCGCGGTCTTTCTGCTGAGCACCATGCCGCCCCGTTCGATCACGATGGCGACCGGGCCCGAGGGCGGCGGTTACTACGAGATCGGCAAACAGTATCAGGAGTTGCTCGCCCGCACCGGCGTGGAGCTTAAGCTGGTCGAAACGGCAGGCAGCGTGGAGAACCTGGCGTTGCTGCGAGATCCGCACTCCGGCGTGAATATCGCGCTGGTGCAAGGCGGCAGCGTCGGCCAGGCAGCGGGCGAGCTCGAATCTCTTGGAACGCTGTTCTACGAGCCGCTGTGGATCTTCCATCGCGGCGGCCTGGAGGGCGAGACACTGGCCGCCCTGCGCGGTCGGAAGGTCTCGATCGGACCTGTCGGCAACGGCTCGCATGCGCTTCTGCTCAAGCTGCTCAAGCGCAATGATGTCGATCAGGATGTGGGCGAGTTGCTTGCGCTCCCGCCCGAGGAGGCCGCCGATAAGCTGCTTGCTGGCGACATCGATGCGATGGCCATGCTCGCGTCGTGGGATGCGCCGGTGGTACAACAACTCGTTGCCGATGGGCGAGTCGAGCTTCTCAATCTGGCACGCGCGGACGCCTATGTCGCGCTCTATCCGTTCCTGAGCAAGGCGACAGTGCCTCGGGGCGTCGGCGATCTCGCCAAGGATCTCCCGCCGGCCGACGTCACCTTGTTCGCATCAAAGGCGAGCCTAGTGGTGCGCAAGGATCTCCACTCCGCGATCCAATATCTTCTGCTGAGCTCCGCGGCGCAGATCCACTCCGGTGTGAGCATGTTCCATCACGCCGGGCGTTTCCCGGCAGCCGAAGGCATCGATCTGCCACTGAGCAAGGAGGCCGTTTACTTTTACAAATCCGGGCAGCCGTTCCTGCAGCACAATCTTCCGTTCTGGATGGCGTCGCTGGTCGGACACCTGCTCGTCTTGCTCATCCCGATCGTCGCCGTGCTGTACCCGCTGATGCGGTTTCTGCCTGCTTCGTATGGCTGGTTGATGCGCCGGAAGATCGCGCGACTGTACGGTGAGCTGAGATTTCTGGAGGACGAGATCACAGGCGGCGGTGGACCAACCGATGCCGCTCAGCTGATGGCGCGCCTCGATCAGCTTGAGAAGCAGGCAAACCAGCTCAGGATGCCGATCGCTTATGAAAGCATGATGTATCTGTTGCGCAACCACATCGGTGTCGTGCGCAATCGCCTGGCAGCGGGTCAGCCGTGATCATTTCGCGCATACCTTGCTCGAAGCCCCGGGCAGGCACGGCAACCGGCCAGGACGCGACGCTGCCAATGAGCACGACGAACTGACGCTGTTCCATACGCTAGGCTAGCCAGGGAGTCCTGGCAGGATCAAATCAGGAGCTCGTGCCCTGCGGACCCATCTATGTCGGGTTGGGATCAAACTCGGGCGTGGCGGCATGTCCGCGTCGAGTCCGTCTCCCCCTGAAACCGGACATCGCTCGGCGCGGTTGGCACGGCAGAAAAGTGCCATGACCGGACTCATACACTGCAACAAATAACTATTCGATGACCTCGTCGGCGCGCAACAACACCGCCGTCGGGACAGATATGCCCAAAGCCTTCGCGGTTCGTAAGTTCACCACCAATTCAAATCTGGTCGGCAGTTCGATCGGCAGTTCGGCCGGTTTAACGCCCGACAGAACCTTGCCGACCATGACGCCGCCTTGCCGGAATGTATCAAGCAGATTTGGCCCGTAGGCCAACAGTCCTCCGGCACGACGCCGTCCTCTGCGACATGCTGACGGAACGCGCCGGAGTTAGCTGCGCGCCCACAGCGATGAGCTCTGGAGACAGGGTTCAATTTTCGGCATCCACCGCAAGTGAAATCGGGACTCCCTTGGTAAGCACATCGTATACAGCGGAACGAGCTCGCGATTGCTCCACGATCTCCCGGAGCTTGTCGGGTGAGGCATCGCCGCTGATCCTGAAGCTCATGCGAATTCCCTGGTAGCCGTTGCGCACGTCCTCGGCGAGGCCGAGGATTCCGCGAAGGTCAATGTCGCCTTCGACGATTGCCTCCACTCGCTTCAGCGTCACCCCTCTGGCTGCGGCAACGTTGGCGATCCCGGCGATCAGGCACGACGACAGCGCGTGCAATAGATGTTCGACCGGCGTCGGGCCCTGGTCGGCACCACAAAGCACGGCCGGATGATCAGCCTCGGCAGCGTACTCACTCTTGTGGCTGTGTTCACCGCCGGCGCCCAAGAAGGTCGTCATTGCGCTGCGGCTGTGGGTACCGTCGATCCAGCGGCTCTCGGTGCGGAACTGGAATTTGGCGAGTTCCGGCTGCGCAGCGACATGGCCGATGGTGGCAAACAGCTTCGGTGTGTCGACGCCATTGCGTGGGGGCGGCGGAGCTTCTGTTCTCGGCTTCATGATGGTCAATCCCATGGTCAATCTCAGGGCTTGCGACGAAGGCTTACGGGGACGAGTGACAACCCTCGCATGATAGTACAGTCATGACTAAGACATCGAACGCCAAGCGGACAGCTGAACCGGCGCTGACGGTGCCCGCCGTTTTTGCGGGCGCGCAGAACCAGCGCTGCACCCGCGGTCTTCGCACGCCGCGATGAATTGCGAGTTGCTGATGCTGATGGCACCTCGACGTCGTCGAAGCTCGCTGTGCGCGCCGGCGGCCGGACTGGCTCGGTGACTCGAGCGGTACAGTCACGGCCAACGCCGTCAAAACTGTCCATGTCTGTCCCAAGAAGTGTTTGGCACCGTCTGTACGGCGTGCCCGGCATATGCCGTCGCGCCGTATAGGCCGGAAGTTTCCGGCCCGAGTTGGGGGAGATATGGTCATGCTCGACCTGCTGACATTCGTTGTGGTCGCAGCTGCGCTTGGAATGCCCATGGTTGTCCCGCTGATGTGGGGCCAAACAGAGAGGGCGTGACGGTTTTGCGCTAACCATCGCCCTTGATCATAGCCATTGTCGCAGTCCTCTTCGATGTGCGGGCCCAAATGCGCCCTGGCTGTGAACGGAAGTGCTGTCGAACTTGAGTGAGGGCTTAAAGGCAGGCGCGATGGCCCGCTTGGAGCCAAGCTGCGGATTACCCGGATTTTCTTTGATGATTGTCTGGAGATTTTCTTGCGATGATATGGTGCGACTGCTCCGATAGCCGCCGATATATTGGTACGCCGCCGCTTAACGGCGACGAAAAGCCCACTTCTTCAAGACATCACCGGGCAGCTAACACCTAATTTCGAATTAAATTCAAAAATTCAAACAAGCGTTTGAAACTTTAAAACGTAACGGGCCGGGGCAGGGGAAAAAAAATCCATTTTTCTTGGAGGCTCTGCGTAGCGCAAGCGCCTTGCCCGTTTCAGAAACCGCCCGCCCCAAAGGCGCCCGGCCGTAGCATCGCCTTGGGCCGGATTTTAATCCAAACCCGCGCGGCGGAACGCTTCCAAGTAATGTTCCCGATCGGCGTCCAGCTTGATCGGCATTTGGTCTGCGATCCAGGCGAGCGAAATATTAGGCTGCGCGCGGCGTAGCTCCTGGAGTGCGGCCGTCGCGACCTCTGTCTGTCCGGCCATGCCGGCGGCAGCGGTGAGCACGCGGTGGGCGCCGACGAAATCGCCGCGCTGCCGGATGGCCTCGCGCGCCAGCTGCATCGCCTCGTTGTAGTTGCGTCCGATGAATTGGGCGTAGGCAGCGATGCCGGCATAGACTGCCGCGAATGGATCGCGCGGGCTCAACCGCAGGGCGCGGCGGGCGGCCTCGTCGGCCTCCTCCCAGCGGCCGCAATAGGACAGGGCAAGGCCATAATAGCCCTGGGCGAGCGAGAAATTTGGATTGAGGTGTAACGCCAACTCGAACTCGGCCAGCGAGTCTTCGAAACGCCGCGTGAACAGATGGACGCAGCCCAGCGCGTGGTGCGCCCAAGGGTCCTCGCTGTCCACCTGGATCGCCGCCAGCGCAGCGCGTTTGGCAATCGGCACGGTGCTTGCCATGTCCTCCCACCCCATGTGGGCGCTGAATGTATAGCTGGCGGCAAGGACTCCGAGCGCCTGACCGTAGTTCGGGTCGATCGCGATCGCCTTCTCCAGCAGCGCCTGCGCGACGACATTGTCTTGTCGGGTCACCCGCCAGTAATGCGACAGCGCCCGCATCACCAGATCCCAAGCATCCATGCTGTCCGGCGTCTTGCGCCGGGCATGAAAATTTTCCGCGGCATAGATCTGCGGCTCGATCGCGGCGACGATGGCCTCCGTGATCTCGTCCTGCACCGCAAAAACATCAGCGAGATCGCGGTCGTAGCGCTCCCCCCAGATGTGGCTGCCGGTGGCGGCGTCGTTAAGCTGCACGGTGATGCGCACGCGGTCGCCGCTTTTGCGCACGCTGCCCTCAACCACATAGCCGACGCCAAGCTCCTCGGCGACCTGCTTCATGTGGACGGCCTTGCCCTTATAGGTGAACGAAGAGTTGCGCGCGATCACGAAGAACCAGCGCAGCTTGGACAGTGCAGTTGTGATGTCCTCGCTGATGCCGTCGGAGAAATACTCCTGCTCCGGATAGCCGCTCATATTGATGAAGGGAAGCACGGCGATCGCGGGCCGATCGGGTAGCGGCAAGCCCGGGCGTGACTGCTCGCGGATTTCATCCAGCAGCGAACCGGTAGCAGGTGCCGGTTCGTCGCCGTTTGCTTGCGCGCGTACGACGCCAACGAAGCGAAGGCCCCTGCGCGCGATGGTGCGGATCAGCTTTTGGTCGTCGCCGCTGTCGCCAATCGCCTTTCGCGCAGCGTTGATGCGGCTGGTTAGGGTCGACTGCGAGACGATACGGCCGCCCCACACCGAGGCGATCAGATCGTCCTTGCTGACGACGCGGTCGCGGTTCTGCACCAGATAGACCAGGAGGTCGAACACCTGCGGTTCGACTGCGACCCCCTGGGCGCCCTGGCGCAGCTCGCGGCGCCCGACGTCAAGCACATGATTTCCGAAGTGAAATTGCATAGCCAGGTCCTGCAAAACCAGCGCGCCTCAGGCGATAATCAAGAATATCTCAAGGACAAATCAAGCACCTGTTCAAGTTTTGCTCGTCGCATCGGGATATTTGGCTACGCAAGTCGCAAATTAACCAAAGGAGCCAGACATGAGCCCCACATCCGCTGCGGCACAAGTGGTGCCTGCCCCGACGCTACCCGACCTCAGCGCGGTCAAAACCCGCCAGCAGGGCGCTTGGTCCTCCGGCGACTACGCCACCGTGGGCACGACGTTGCAGATCGTCGGCGAGACGCTGTGCGAGGCGCTTGACCTGCGTGCGGGACAAAAGGTCCTCGACGTGGCGGCCGGCAACGGCAATGTCACGCTGGCGGCGGCGCGGCGCTGGTGCGAGGTCGTCTCGACGGACTACGTGCCCGCTCTGCTCGAACGGGGCCGCGAGCGCGCGGCGGCCGAGCGGCTCGCGATCGAGTTTCGCGAGGCCGATGCCGAAGCGCTGCCTTTCGCCGACGCCAGTTTCGACGCGGTGGTTTCCACGTTCGGCGTCATGTTCACAGCGGACCAGGACAAGGCCGCCGCCGAGCTCGTACGCGTGTGCAAGCCGGGCGGCAAGATCGGCCTTGCCAACTGGACGCCGGACGGCTTCATCGGGCAGCTGTTCAAGACCATCGGCAAGTACATGCCGCCGCCGGCGGGCGTCAAGTCGCCGGCGCTCTGGGGCACCGGCGCGCGCATCACCGAATTTTTTGGCGCGCAGGCCTCCTCGATCCAGCTCGAGCAGCGCGACTTCGTGTTTCGTTACCGCTCTGCTCAGCACTGGCTCGACGTATTCAAGAGCTATTACGGCCCGCTCCTGAAGACGTTCGGCGCCCTCGACCCCGAGGCGCGGACGGCGCTGACGGACGATCTGTTTGCATTGATCAAGCGGTTCAATCGCTCCGGCGACAAGACGATGGTCGTACCGAGCGAATACCTCGAGGTTGTCGTCACTCGGCAGTGATGCAGATCGCGCGCTGCCCTCTCCCTACAGTCGCTCTTGGAGGAAGCCTACCATGGCACGCATTGCTCGATTGCCGCACTTCGCTGGCGTCATTCTAGCGTGCGGCTGCCTCATCGGGGTGCTGGGCTTCGGCCCGCGTTCGGGAATGGGCTTCCTCCTCACGCCGATGTCGAGCGCGCATAGCTGGGGCCGCGACGTCTTTGCGCTCGCGCTCGCGATCCAGATGCTGCTGTGGGGCGCGGCCCAACCCTTCGCGGGCGCGATAGCGGATCGTTTCGGCGCCGCGCCAGTGCTCAGCGTGGGCGCGGTCCTCTACGCGCTGGGCCTCGCCGCGATGGCCTATGCCGGAACGCCGGCGATGCTCCACCTCAGTGCCGGCGTGATGATCGGCTTCGGGCTGGCCGGCTCCTCTTTCACCGTCGTGATCGGCGCGTTCGGCAAGCTGATGCCGCCGCAGTGGCGGTCGCTCGCCTTCGGCGCCGGCACGGCGGCCGGATCGTTCGGACAATTCCTGTTCTCTCCACTCGCGGTGGCGCTGATCGACGGCTATGGCTGGCGGCACACGCTCGTGATCTTCGCAGCGATCGTGCTTCTGATCATTCCGCTGTCGCTCGCCTTTGCGGCGCCGCGGGCTAACGGCGCCGCGGCGGCAACCGCGCCGCAGCAATCCCTAGTGCAAGCGCTGACCGAGGCACTCGGCCACCGCAGCTACTGGCTGCTCGTGCTCGGCTTTTTCACCTGCGGCTTCCAGATCTTCTTCATCGCAGTGCATCTGCCGGCCTACCTCGTCGACCGCGGACTGGCCGCGGAAATCGGCGGCTGGACGCTCGGCGTGATTGGGCTGTTCAACATGGTGGGCGCGATCACGGCCGGCTGGCTCTCGGCTTTGATGCCCAGGCGCTATCTCCTGTCATTCATCTATTTTGCACGCGCGGTGGCGATCCTCGCCTTCATCATGCTGCCACCGAGCGCGGCCGCGACCCTGATCTTCGGGGCAGTGCTGGGCCTGCTCTGGCTCTCGACCGTGCCGCCCACCTCGGGCCTCGTCACCGTCATGTTCGGCACTCACTGGCTCGCCATGCTGTTCGGCTTTGCTTTCTTCAGCCACCAGATCGGTGGTTTCCTCGGCGTGTGGCTCGGCGGCGTGCTGTTCGAGCGCACCGGATTCTTACGACTTGGTCTGGTGGCTCTCGATTTTACTTGGCCTCCTGTCAGCGGCGATCAATCTGCCGATTGTGGAGAAGCCGGTGCAGCGCCTCGCTGCCGCTCCCGCTTGAACCCCGCTAATCGCAACCCCGTGCGCGTCGTTTGCTGCGGTGCAGGAGTCCTGGCAACTTCGCGACACCCAGCGATGCCATAATTTACGTC
>CAVQQO010000003.1:0-315404 GCA_963715005.1 uncultured beta proteobacterium
GTTGCATCCCGGAATGATGTTCCAGATGACCACGGTGGTGACACTGGTGACCGGAACGATGTTCCTGATGTGGCTGGGCGAGCAGATCACCGAGCGCGGATTGGGTAACGGTATCTCGCTGATCATCTTTGCGGGTATCGCGGCAGGCTTGCCGAGCGCGCTGGGCAACACGCTGGAGATGGCACGTACCGGGGCGTTCTCCATACCGCTGGTGCTGGCCCTGTTCTTCGGCGCGATATTGGTTACAGCGTTGGTGGTGTTCGTCGAACGCGGACAACGCAAGATTCTGGTGAACTACGCCAAGCGTCAGGTGGGTAACAAGGTGTACGGCGGGCAAAGTTCGCACCTGCCGTTGAAGCTGAATATGGCCGGGGTTATCCCTCCGATCTTCGCTTCCAGCATCATTTTGTTCCCGGCTACATTGGCAGGCTGGTTCGGGTCTGGTCAGAGCATGACCTGGTTGAAGGATGTGAGCGAGAAATTGTCGCCTGGTCAGCCGATTTATGTTCTGTTCTACGCGGCGGCGATCGTGTTCTTCTGCTTCTTCTATACGGCGCTGGTGTTCAGCCCTAAGGAAACAGCGGACAACTTGAAGAAGAGCGGCGCGTTCTTGCCTGGCATCCGTCCAGGTGAGCAGACAGCGCGCTACATCGAGAAGATCATGTTGCGCCTGACACTGGTCGGTGCGGTGTACATCACCTTGGTGTGTCTGCTGCCGGAGTTCTTGGTGGTGAAGTGGAACGTACCGTTCTATTTCGGTGGTACCTCGCTGCTGATTCTGGTGGTGGTGACCATGGACTTTATGGCGCAGGTGCAGTCGTACATGATGACGCACCAGTATGAGAATCTGTTGAAAAAGGCCAACTTTAAGGCCGGGTTGACGCGTTAGAAACATGGCGAAAGAAGACGTCATCCAGATGCAGGGTGAGATTGAGGAATCGTTGCCGAATGCAACGTTCCGGGTGAAGTTGGAAAATGGTTTTGTAGTGCTGGGACATATTTCTGGCAAGATGCGTATGCATTACATCCGCATCCTGCCAGGCGACAAGGTGACGGTTGAAGTGTCGCCGTATGATTTGAGCAGGGCGCGCATCGTATTCCGCGCCAAGTAAGTTGAGAGAAGCAAGGAGAAGCAAATGAAAGTGCAAGCGTCCGTGAAAAAGGTGTGCCGTAATTGCAAGATCGTACGGCGCAATCGAGTGGTTCGTGTGATCTGCAGTAGCGATCCACGTCACAAACAGCGCCAGGGTTGATTGAGTTAAATCGCCGCTGGATGGTACAATTTACGTTTTCTGAATGAATAGGGTAGCTGCATGGCTCGTATTGCCGGTGTAAACATTCCAAACCATCAACACGCCGAGATCGCATTGACAGCGATCTACGGTATCGGTCGCACTCGTGCGCAGCACATTTGTGCTGCTGCCGGAGTCGTCACGACCACCAAGATCAAGGACATCAGCGATTCCGATATGGAAAAGCTGCGCGACGAAGTCGCCAAGTTCACGGTGGAAGGCGATCTGCGTCGCGAGATCTCCATGAACATCAAGCGCTTGATGGACTTGGGCTGCTATCGCGGTCTGCGTCACCGTCGCGGCCTGCCGTGCCGTGGCCAGCGTACCCGTACCAATGCACGTACCCGCAAAGGACCGCGCAAGTCCATCGCTGGTGCGAAGAAGTAATCTAGTAGAGGATCAGAGACATGGCTAAGCCCAGCACGCGAGTGCGTAAAAAAGTTAAGAAGAACGTTGCTGAAGGTATCGCACACGTTCATGCCTCCTTTAACAACACCATCGTGACCATCACGGACCGTCAAGGTAACACCTTGGCTTGGTCTACCAGTGGCGCTCAGGGTTTCAAGGGTTCTCGCAAGAGCACCCCGTTTGCCGCCCAGATCGCTGCCGAGGTAGTGGGCAAGTCCGCCGTTGAGTGCGGCGTGAAGAATCTGGAAGTGCGCATCAAGGGCCCAGGCCCGGGTCGCGAATCCGCCGTGCGCGCGTTGAACGCCGCAGGTTTCAAAATTACCAGCATTTCGGACATCACGCCGGTACCGCACAACGGTTGCCGTCCTCCGAAAAAGCGTCGTATCTAAGGAGTAGATCTTGGCTAGAAATCTTGATGCAAAGTGCCGTAAGTGCCGCCGCGAAGGCGAAAAGCTGTTCTTGAAGGCGGAAAAGTGCTTTACCGACAAATGCGCGGTAGAGCGCCGCGCTTATGCGCCCGGCCAGCACGGTCAGAAGAAAAACACACGTCTGTCCGAGTACGGCGGTCAGCTGCGCGAAAAGCAAAAGCTGCGTCGTATCTACGGCATGATGGAAGGCCAGTTCCGCCTGACTTACAAGCGTGCTGAGCAGACCCGCGGCATCACCGGCGAAAGCCTGTTGCAGCTGCTGGAATCGCGCCTGGACAACGTTGCCTATCGTATGGGCTTCGGTGGTTCGCGTGCAGAAGCACGCCAGACCGTGCGTCACAACGGCGTTCTGGTGAACGGCAAGCGCGTCAACATCCCGTCTTACCAAGTGCGTCCTGGCGATGTGGTCGAAGTCGCTGAAAAGTCCAAGGGCCAACTGCGTCTGAAGTCCTCCGTGCAAGCTGCAGAGCAACGCGGCTTCCCGGAGTGGATTGAAGTTGACGCCAAGGCGTTCAAGGGAACCTTCAAGGCAGTACCGCAGCGTTCTGAATTGCCTGCGACCATCAACGAACACCTCGTTGTTGAGTTGTATTCCAAGTAATCCACGCGGAGTCGGATATGTCTAACAATAGTTTGTTGAAACCTCGCATCATCGACGTACAGCGCATCTCCGCCACCCAAGCTCGGGTGGTGATGGAGCCTTTCGAGCGTGGTTATGGACACACACTGGGCAATGCCCTGCGTCGCGTTCTGCTTTCCTCCATGCCCGGTTTTGCGGTGACTGAAGTCAAGATCGCGGGCGTGTTGCACGAATACTCGTCTATCGACGGCGTGCAGGAAGACGTGGTCGAGATCCTGCTGAACCTGAAGGGTTTGGTGCTCAAGCTGCATAATTCGCGTGAAGCGACACTGCACCTGAAGAAATCGGGCGCTGGCGTTGTGACTGCTGCCGATATCGAAGTCGGCGCCGACACCGAAGTCATCAATCCGAATCACGTCATTGCCCACTTGACCGCTGGCGGCAAGTTGGACATGGAAATCAAGGTCGAGCAAGGTCGCGGTTATGTTTCCGCCATCTCGCGCATGCAACCTGGTGCAACCCGCCCAGTCGGACACATCGCGCTGGACGCTTCGTTCAGCCCGGTTGCCCGCGTCAGCTACGCGGTTGAGAGCGCACGTGTTGAACAGCGCACCGACCTCGACAAGCTGATCATGGACATCGAGACCAACAGCGCCATCGATCCGGAAGAAGCCATCCGCTACTCCGCACGTGTGCTGATGGACCAACTGTCCGTATTCGCCGCACTGGAAGGCACCCCGGCTCCGGTCGAGAAGCCCGCAGCTCCGAAGGTCGATCCGATGCTGCTGCGTCCTGTCGACGATCTGGAACTGACACCGCGCTCTTCGAACTGCTTGAAGGCTCAGAGCATCCATTACATCGGCGATCTGATCCAGAACACAGAAGCGGACCTGTTGCGCACCCCGAACCTGGGCCGCAAGTCGCTCAACGAGATCAAGCAAGTGCTGGCCGAACACGGCCTGTCGCTGGGCATGAAGTTGGAAAACTGGACGGCAATGTCCGAGAAATAAACTTCTTCAGCCGTGAGGCTGGAAGCAAGAGAGGAAAATCATGCGTCACCGTTTAGGACTTAGAAAACTTAACCGCACCAGCAGCCACCGTTTGGCGATGTTGCGCAACATGACTGTTTCGCTGCTGCGTCACGAAGTCATCAAGACCACCCTGCCGAAGGCCAAGGAACTGCGCCGCGTTGCAGAACCTATCCTGACTCTGGGCAAGAACCCCAGCCTGGCAAATCGCCGTTTGGCATTCGCCCGTCTGCGCGACCGCGAGATCGTCAGCAAGCTGTTCGACGAACTCGGTCCGCGCTACGCAGCTCGCAATGGCGGCTACTCGCGCATCCTGAAGTTCGGTTTCCGCAAGGGCGACAATGCTCCGATGGCTCTGGTCGAACTGCTGGACCGTCCGGCTGATGCACAACCTGTAGACGCAGGCGAATAAGTTTCAAACGCTGCTAGCAAGAACAAACAAGGCCGGATTCGATCCGGCCTTGTTGCTTTTTGCAGAACTGTTCAGGAGAACCAGCGCAAGAAAGCCGCAGCGGATATCGCTGCGATTGCCAGCACAGACGATGAAATCCATGCCTTGTTTTTTCGCTGCTCATTCCAGCGCTGGCTTTGCCAAAGGTAAGTCGTTAACAGCAAGATCCCGAGCGCTGCGCAAACCATCTTGATGCCCAACGCACCGACAGCCACCCCCGAAATATCCGGTAGCTGGTGATAGTAGTAATAAGTGACCATGCCGAAGGTGGCGCCACTCACGGCTTGTGTCACCCACCCGATCAGCACTAAGTGCGCCAGCCGTTGTCGCATAACGTTATCGCGCAACTGCGTGGCAATTACCGATCCCCCCACTGTAGCGACTGCCCCGAAATTATGCGCGACCTGAATTACGCTGTAGCTCAGATTTTGTGCAGCGCTCATTGCGCAGTCACGTCAACGCAGGTTTCCACGCCAGTAGGCGCATGTGAGCTTGTATTTACGCTCAGGCAGATGTGGTGCTTGCCGGCAGGCAATGGGTCAAGCTCGGTGGTTCCCTTTGCTGGACGCAATACGTCTACACGCTTGCCATCGACATAAAGGTGCAGGTGGTCGCCGGTTGAACCGAGTATGGCTACGTAAGTGACTGGAACTTTGTTTTTGGCACTCACCGTTGCGCCATTCGTGGGTGTGCTGATGGTGATTGAGCCGTCTGCCGCATAGGCTTGACCCCACAAAAGCATCAACAGAAGGGAAGCTAACATATTGATGTTCATGATCGTTCTCCTTTTAATTGGTGGTTGGAGCAAACGAGTTACTATCTAACAATTACCCATGAAAATTGTCAAGTAATGGCTGGCGCCATTTATCCCAATCAACAGGTAAAAATATAAGGCCGGATCGAATCCGGCCTTTTAGTTTCTGAGATTCAGGATCAGTAAGGTCTTTTCCCGACCCAATTCCCGGGCGGTTGATACTGGCAGACCCAGACCTGTTCGCTGCTGTCCTCGCACACCGCGACAGCGCAGCCTACCGTGGTGCTCGCACGCCACACCACCTGAGTGTAATGCCCGCAAATCCTGCCTTTGGCGCAGCTGTTGCGGGTGTGGTCGTAGTTCGCTCGCTCGCTGGCCCAGTCATTCACCACTGTTTCCGGGCTGACCTGTTGCACTTCGCGTTTGCCGTCCGACCATTCCAGCGCGCTGCCCCAGAACAGGTTCTCGCCGTACTTACCATTGGGCTTGCTGTGCTGCATGCGGCATTGATTGGCTTGCTTCAGATGATCCGCCCATGCCTGCGCGGCTGCGGCCAGCTCTTTCGAGTAGGTGAGTGGTGGCGCACCCACCGCCTTGCGCCAGCGATTGTGCGCAGCAACCATCTCATCCTCATCAAAATCCACCGCATGCGCCGGCAGTACCGGGATAAGGCAGCAGGCCAGAAGCAGCCGCTTCATCATTTTTCCAGCAGCTTTTGCAGATACGGTCCCGTCACGCTGTCCTTGTTCGCGGCGATGTCCTTGGGCGACCCTTGCGCCACGATGAGGCCGCCGCCATCACCACCTTCCGGCCCCAGATCGATGACCCAGTCCGCCGTCTTGATCACGTCCAGATTGTGCTCGATCACCACCAACGTGTTGCCCTGGTCGCGCAGCGTATGGATGACCTTGAGCAGCATCGCGATGTCGTGGAAATGCAGGCCGGTGGTCGGCTCGTCCAGGATGTACAGCGTGCGGCCCGGTGTCGCGCTTGGACAGCTCAAGCGACAGCTTCACGCGCTGCGCCTCGCCGCCGGAGAGCGTGGTGGCACTCTGGCCCAGCGTGATGTAGCCCAAGCCCACGTCGAGCAGCGTCTTCAGCTTGCGCGCGATCATCGGCACCGGCGCAAAGAATTCGTGCGCCTGCTCCACCGTCATGTTCAGCACCTCGTGGATGTTCTTGCCCTTGTAGTGCACCTCCAGCGTCTCGCGGTTGTAGCGGTGGCCGTGGCACACGTCGCAGGGCACGTACACGTCCGGCAGGAAGTGCATCTCCACCTTGATCACGCCGTCGCCCTGGCACGACTCGCAGCGGCCGCCCTTCACGTTGAAGGAGAAGCGCCCCGGCCCGTAGCCGCGCTCGCGCGAGGTCGGCACGCTGGCGAACAGGTCGCGTATCGGCGTGAACAGTCCGGTGTAGGTCGCCGGGTTGGAGCGCGGCGTGCGACCGATGGGCGACTGGTCCACGTTGATGACCTTGTCGAAGAACTCCAGCCCCTCGATCTCGGCATAAGGCGCAGGCTCGGCACTGCTGCCATACAGATGCTGCGCCACTGCGTTGTACAGCGTGTCGTTGATGAGTGTGGACTTACCCGAGCCGGACACGCCCGCGATGCAGGTGAGCAGTCCCACCGGCAGGTCGAGCGTCACGTCCTTCAGGTTGTTGCCGCAGGCACCGATGATCTTCAGGCGGCGCTCGGGGTCGGGCTTGCGATACTGCGTCGGCGGTTCGATGCGGCGCCGTCCGGAGAGGTAATCGCCGGTGAGCGATTGCGGGTTGGCGCATACTTCCTTGGGCGTGCCTTGCGCCACCACCTCGCCGCCATGCTCGCCCGCGCCCGGCCCCATATCCACCACATAGTCGGCAGTCAGGATCGCGTCCTCGTCATGCTCCACCACGATCACGCTGTTGCCCATGTCGCGCAGGCGCTTCAGCGTATCCAGCAGGCGGTCGTTGTCGCGCTGGTGCAGGCCGATGGAAGGTTCGTCCAGCACATACATCACGCCGGTGAGGCCGGAGCCGATCTGCGAGGCCAAGCGGATACGCTGCGCCTCGCCGCCGGAGAGCGTCTCGGCCGAACGATCCAGCGACAGGTAATCCAGCCCCACGTTGTTGAGGAATGTCAGGCGGCTGGCGATCTCCAGCACGATCTTCTCGGCGATGGCCTGCTTGTTGCCGGGCAGCGTCACGCCCTGGAAAAAAGTCAGCGCCTGCTTCAGCGGCAATGCGCTCAATTCGAAGATGGCGCGGTCGGCCACGCGCACATGGCGCGCCTCCTCGCGCAGGCGCGTGCCTTCGCAATCCGGGCAGGTACAGTTGTTGAGGTACTTCGCCAGTTCCTCGCGCACCGTGGGCGACTCGGTCTCGTTGTAGCGCCGCTCCAGGTTGTTCACGATGCCTTCGAAGGTCTCCTCGCGCAGCACCTTCTTGCCGCGCTCGTTCAGGTAGGTGAAGGCGATCTCTTCGCGCCCGCTGCCGTACAGCACCACCTTCTGTATCTTCTCCGGCAGGCTCTCGAAAGATTGCTCCAGGTCGAAGTCATAGTGCTTCGCCAGGCTGTCCAGCATCTGAAAATAGAACTGATTGCGTCGGTCCCAGCCCTTGATCGCGCCGCCACTCAATGAGAGCGAAGGGAAAGCCACGATGCGTGCCGGATCGAAGAACGAGATCACACCCAGGCCGTCGCACTTGGGGCACGCGCCCATCGGGCTGTTGAACGAGAACAGACGCGGCTCCAGTTCCTGCAGCGAATAGTTGCAGATGGGGCAGGCGAACTTGGCCGAGAACAGATGCTCCTTGCCCGTGTCCATCTCCACCGCCAGCGCGCGGCCGTCGGCGTGGCGCAGTGCGGTCTCGAACGATTCCGCCAGACCGCTGCTTGATGTCCGGCGCAACCTTCAGGCGGTCCACCACGATCTCGATGGTGTGCTTCTGGTTCTTCGCCAGCTTGGGCAGATTCTCCATCTCGCACACCTTGCCGTTCACGCGCAGCCGCACGAAGCCCTGCGCGCGCAGCTCGTCAAACAGCTCCACCTGCTCGCCCTTGCGCTCCACCACGATGGGCGACAGGATCATCACCTTCGTGTCCTGCGGCAGCGCCAGCACGGAATCCACCATCTGCCCAACCGACTGCGCCTGCAACACGATGTCATGCTGCGGACAATACGGGTCGCCCGCGCGCGCGAACAACAGACGCAGGTAGTCGTGAATTTCGGTGACCGTACCCACAGTAGAACGCGGGTTATGCGAAGTGGCCTTCTGCTCGATGGCGATGGCGGGGGAGAGCCCCTCGATCAGATCGACATCGGGCTTCTCCATCAACTGCAGGAACTGCCGCGCATAGGCGGAGAGCGATTCAACATAGCGCCGCTGCCCCTCGGCATACAGCGTATCGAAAGCAAGTGAGGACTTGCCGGAACCGGACAAACCGGTGATCACCACCAGCTGATTGCGCGGCAGATCGAGGCTGATGTTCTTCAGGTTGTGGGTGCGGGCACCGCGGATTTTGATGTATTCCATGTGAGGCTAGTGAGCGTGAAAAACGACTCGCCAATATACGCGAAATCAGAGGCTTTCCCAACCCGCATAGTCGGGATTGAAAAGGGGCGCCCAAATACAGGATTCACCCTTGCCGCACTACTGCCAACTCCGTATAGTTCAGCCCACTTGCGCATCCGCTGAATATAACCGAGCCGCAACGTACGGCATGGTAACGGTGGATCATCAGACGGGAGGCTGGCGTAGGTTCCTGCAACAATCAGTTGCGAAGGGGGAATCGCGTGACAACTTGTCTTTTAGCTCTTCACATCTGCCACTCCGGCGAGTGCTCACACATTCGATGTGTCTTTGTGGACATATGCGGCCCAATTTTCCGTTCTCATCTCAACCAAGGTTCTGGTCAGTAAGGATATTCCAGTGAAAAATGAAGACACAATAAACAACATTCTGCACATTTCCGATTTACATGTGACTGCAAGTAGCCATGATCAGGAAGCAGTGCTGCACAGCCTATATGGTCGGATTGATGAAATAGTAAAGGAAGGTACAAGTATCGATCTTGTTGCCTTTTCTGGAGACCTGACAACAAGAGGCATATTTACGGAAGAGATAAGGAGGAAGGTGGTCGCCTTCTTCGAATCCATTCAAATGGGCACCAAGCTTGGAAAAAGAAGTATTGTCATATGTCCAGGCAACCACGACGCGAATCTAAGTAAGCTGAGTATGTTCTCCAAAAAGGGTTTGGAGGCAATTTGCTGTCGAGATGAATCGAATTCTTTCGTTGATCACCCGGGAGGGGAGGCCCTCCAACAATTTGAAGAATTCAAGAATCTACTTGCCGAAATTCTTGGTACTTCGCCCTATGCTCATCCACTGTACTACACCCGAACTGTGAGGCTGAAAGAGCTAGAGATCGGAGTCGCGGTATTCAATACCGCCTGGCGCTGCCGCGGCCTCTCGGAAAATAAGGACTATGGCCATCTCCTCGTTGGGGTGAATCAGGTAGAGCTCGCGCTGAAGGAACTATCATCCTGCAGATTCAAAATGGCTGTGATGCATCATCCAGTTAATTGGCTTGCGCCATTTGAACAGCAGTATGTCAATCGGGCGTTAAGTGCCAATTTTCAGTTGGTATTGAGCGGCCATAACCACAGCCCAGATGCGCACTCTATCGCAGACGGACACAGCGTTTCCCTAACGAGTAATGCGGGTTGCCTGTACCAGAGTCGCGATTATTTCAACGGTTTTTCCATAATAAGGGCAAACTTTAGAACTGGTGTGTACGAGATCCAAGGGAATGAATATTTTCGGGAGCGAGGAATATTTTCTCCAACCGAAAGATTTGGAACTAACGGCCTTAGGAGTTTCTCAATCTCAGGTGATACAACAGTACTAGAGTTCGCAAAGCCTGAACTTATTGAGGCAGTGCACAGTAGAGTGAACTCTCAGCTCTTGAGTTATTCAGCGTCCGGAGTTGCTCCTAAGAACTTGGAAGGTGTGTTCGTGGAGCCAATACTCTCATCACAGTCGCATCCCATTCCAGAAAATATTGGTGGAAAGTCAGAGGGATCAAAGCCGCAAGAATATTTGCTGCACGAGTTGCTACTGCAAGAGAAGCAACTTGTGCTAATGGGGCGACGAGAGAGTGGGAAAACTACGCTCGTTAATTATGCTGCCACCAATTTCCAGAAATTTCGTTTGCCTACCGTAATTACCGCGTGCGTAATCGATTGTGACAGGCTACAAAAGCGGCGAACTCAAGCCGCAATTTTTGAACTCGCTGCCCAATTCTACGCTTCACATGTGTCCATTAAGGACATCAAGAAACTTTCATCTCAGGGGCAGATATTGTTCTGTTTCGATGGTGTTGTATCCGATGATGGTGCACTCATTCAGTTGATTCATGAGTTTATCAGTGCCAATTCGGCCAATCGTTACATCGTTGCCTGCACTGAGACGGTCAATCAGTCTATGAGCGATGGGCCTCTGCCAACCGACACTCCGAAATCCGGGGTCAAATTGCTGGGGAGGCTCGTCTACATAAAAGATTTTCGTCGTAAACATACGAAGGAACTTGTGCAGAAATGGTTTGGCAATACAGAGTCCTCTGTAGGAGATCGAATTGAAAAAGTCTCAGTATTGCTGAGAAAGCTGGGCGTGCCTAGAACGCCGTTCTTGGTATCTCTCGTCCTATGGGTTCTTGAAAACAAACCAAGTGCGGACCTTATCAACCAGGCCGCGGTTTTAGAAGCTATGGTCGACGGTTTATTGGGCAAGCTAACCGAGTCAAAAAGCCGAAGTCGACTGGATGCTCGACTAAAAACGCTGTTCTTGATGGATTTTGCCTATGCGCTTTACCTGAGGGATGAGCATCGATTCGATCGTGTGGACGTTGAGAAATTTGTTGCTGAGTACTTTTCTACAAAAGGGTGGAAAGAATCCGCGTTTGAACTACTGAAGGAATTACTTGATAAAGGCTTGTTGATTGAAATTGACGGGCAAATTCAGTTTAAGTTTGACTGTTTCCGTGCCTTCTTCTTGGGGCAAAAGCTAAATGAAGATACTGAGTTCTTTTCCCATGCAATGTCTAGAGAAAACCTGCCAAAACTTCATGCGGAAATTGACTATGCAACTGGTCTTGCTAGAAATCGTAAGGAATACTTGGATGAAGTCTTTGCGCTCTGCAAGCGGATTAGGTCAGAAGTGCAGCTGATAGAAGATTTCTCGGTGCTGGAAAATGCTCAATCAAAGGCGGCGCTGTTCGACGGGGATGAAAAGAAGCAGGTTCAAGAAGAAATTGAGCAGGTTGATGCGAGTGGCACGCATCGCGAAAGGTTTTTGGATCGTATCGAAGAGATGAACGACGCTGATGAAGGTAAGAGCCATTCGGCAGAAAGAAATCTTGATGAGATTCCTGAGAATACACGGAAGCAGGGAGAGTTGATTGCAGGGCTGGTAACCCTCGGAGTGGTAATTCGAAACTCAGAAGCTCTGGGTGGCGCAGAAAAGAATGAGCCATTAAAGTGGCTGGTCAATACTTTTTCTTTGTTGATTGTCAACGAATTCGCCTCGATTGAATCGAAAAGAGAAGACCTTCTAAGTAAGGTAAACGGGAGTGTTGAACAGGCGGAACGGGTGGAGCATTTCGTCAAGGTACTAATTCCTAGCGTAGTAATACAAATTCTCGTGGAGCATTTGGCTACTCCCAAGTTGTGCACGCTTTTTGAGGATAATTTCGCGGAGTCACAATATTCGATTGAAAAGCTTATCTACTTAGGCTGCATGTTTGGAGCACAGACGGATGGCTGTGTAGGGCGACTAGAGGAGTTCTTAGATGCGGGGCCGCGCCGATCTGTCATGAAAGAACTTGGATATTTCCTCGGTTCATATTCTCTGATAGCAAAGAAGTGGTCTCATAACGACGTTGAGCACCTCAAGGACTTGCTGATTAACTATATGGCCCAAATGACCTCTACCGATCATAGGAAGCTCGACCGAGCCAAAACGCGCGCTCAAATGGATAGAAGAATTCGGCAGTCTGATGTTGAGTAGGGATTGTTGCTGCAGGAACCCTTGGGATACAGAGTACAGTCACAATCTGTTCTTGCGAATGTAGTGACTAATCATATCCATGTCGTAGGTCGGCTATATGGTAGGTGGCCGACCTGTTAAGATACGCCCCTTCCGAAAATCGCCTAGCTTTAGCTTCATGTCCGCTTCAGATTCATCCATGACCCCCTTCGAACGCCGCGCCAGTATTGGCTTGGCGAGCATCTATGGCCTGCGCATGCTGGGCCTGTTCATCATCCTGCCGATCTTCGCCTTGTATGCCGAGAACCTGCCGGGCGGGGAGAGCCATTTCCTGATCGGGGTGGCGCTGGGGGCGTATGGGCTGACGCAGGCGATCCTGCAGATTCCCGCCGGGTGGTTGTCGGACCGTTACGGGCGCAAGCCGATCATCATCGTGGGGCTGTTGCTGTTCGCGGCGGGCAGTTTCATCGCGGCGTCGGCGGACGACATCTACTGGATCATCGCCGGGCGCGTGATCCAGGGCGCGGGGGCGATCAATGCGGCGGTGATGGCGCTGACGGCGGACCTGACGCGCGAGGAGCATCGCACCAAGGCGATGGCGCTGATCGGCATGACCATCGGCGTGACGTTCTCGCTCTCGATGGTGCTGTCGCCGATTCTCTACAAGCACATCGGCATGTCCGGCATCTTCGAACTGACGGGCGTGCTGGCTTTCGTTTCCATCGCGATGGTGCTGTGGTTCATCCCGAATCCGCGCATCACGCGCTTCCACTCCGACACCGAGGCCAACTCTAGCAAGCTGAAAGAAGTGCTGCGCAATGCGGATCTGCTGCGCATGGACTTCGGCGTGTTCACCCTGCACGCGATCCTGATGTCGGTGTTCATGCAGGTGCCGTTCATCCTGCGCGCGCATGGGTCTGGATGCGCAGCACCAGTGGCAGGTGTATCTGCCGGTGATGCTGATCGCCTTCGCACTCATGGTGCCGCCCATCATCATCGCGGAGAAGAAGGCGAAGATGAAGCAGGTGTTCATGATCGCGATCGCATTGGCTGCGGTGGCGCAACTGGGCATCCTGTTCCTGCAGAGCAGCGTGTGGGGCGTGGCGCTCTCGCTGCTGGTGTTCTTCACCGCGTTCAACGTGCTGGAAGCGACGCAGCCTTCCATCGTCAGCAAGATCGCGCCGCTGGCCGCCAAGGGTACGGCGATGGGCGTGTTCAGCAGCGTGCAGTTCCTGGGCGCGTTCTTCGGCTCGGCCATGGGCGGCTTGTTGATGCAGTTCTTTGGCGGCAACGCGGTGCTGGTGTTCGCGGTGGGCATGCTGCTGCTGTGGCTGCTGGTGGCCTCCAGCATGCGCGCGCCACAGGCGCTGATGACCAAGATGTACCACCTGCCGGAGATGGATGAAGAAGCGGCGGGCAAGTTGCGGCAGTCTCTGGCACAATTACGCGGTGTACGCGAAGTGCTGGTCGTGGGAAACGAGCAGATCGCCTGTCTCAAGGTGGAGATGAGCGGCTTCGACGAAGAATCAGTTGAGAATCTAGTGAAAGGGGCATGACATGTCAGTGAATAAAGTGATCCTGGTGGGACGTCTGGGCAAGGACCCGGAGACCCGTTACATGACCAACGGCGAGGCGGTGACCAATGTCACGCTGGCGACTTCCGAGAACTGGAAGGACAAGAGCGGCGAGAAGCAGGAAAAGACCGAGTGGCACAACCTGGTGTTCTACCGCCGTCTGGCGGAAGTGGCGGGCGAATACCTGAAGAAGGGCTCGCAGATCTACGTCGAAGGCAAGATCCAGACACGCAAGTGGCAGGACAAGGAAACCGGCAAGGACCGCTACACCACCGAGATCATCGTCAACGAGATGCAGATGCTGGGCGGCAAGTCCGG
Source organism: uncultured beta proteobacterium (assembly GCA_963715005.1). GTDB lineage: Bacteria > Pseudomonadota > Gammaproteobacteria > Burkholderiales > Gallionellaceae > Sideroxyarcus. Next base: position 13,863 of record CAVQQO010000003.1, read on the forward strand.
CGGCGCGGGCAGCTTCGAAGTGGTGGAGAACCAGTCGCAGGCTCCGGCACGCAGCGCGCCGGCCGCAAGGCCTGCCGCCGCCCCCGCAGCCAAGGGCAACTTCGACAACTTCGACGACGACATCCCCTTCTAAAAGGCAAAGCGTCGGATCGGTTGGGCGATAAAGCGGCAGGTTGATCCTGCCGCTTTTGTTTTGATGCCCATGCAAGGTGGGTGATTACAGTAATTCGACATGCGGTGTTTGCGCGGCGGGGATAACTGTGGGAGGATTCTTGGCGGCTACGTGCCGTTTTATCAACCGTCTCACTGGAGAACATCATGTCAAAAATTCACAACGCTGTTTTACCTGTGGCTTTGCTTTTTTCCGCGCTGGCTTTATCCGCTTGCGCGACCAAGCCGAAAGAGGCGGCTGTTGCTGAACCGGCACCGGCTGCAACCGTTGTCGAGCAGACGGCTGCACCCGCGCCTGTCGCCAGCGAGGCCGAACAGCCGGCGCCTGCTCCGGCAGCCATGGCCGAGCAGCCCGCGCCCAAGCCGGTAGTCGCCAAGAAAAAAGTGCACAAAAAAGCCAAGCCTGCTGCGCCGAAAGAAGTGGCACCCCAGCCCGTAATCGCTCCGGAACCGGCCCCGGTCATGAAGCAGGAACCAGTCGTTGCCCAGCCCGAGCCCACACCGCCTCCAGTGGTTGTAGCGCCTCTGCAAAAGACGCCAGCACCGGGCTTGCTGGAACAATATTGGCTATGGCTGCTCGGCATCGTCATCGCCGTGGTCGCCATCCTGTGGATGAGGAAGAAAGACTAACATTGACGGGTCCGGATGCGCCGCTCAGCGGCGCATTTTGTTTTCCGGAGCGGACACTGAAGGCCGTTTTCGCGGGAGCGCAGTGCTGCGTATCCTGCATTTCAAATCTCAGGTTCACTGATTTTTCCAAGATCGAGGCGACACATGCATGAGATGTCGTTAGCCGAGGGCATCGTGCAGCTTGTGGAAGATGCAGTGCGCGCCGATGGCTGCACCAGAGTCAAAGCCGTGTGGCTGGAGATCGGCCAATTGGCGGCGGTGGAAATAGACGCATTGCGCTTCTGCTTCGATGCGGTGGCGCGCGATAGCGTTGCCAAAGGCGCGCGGCTGGAGGTCATCGAAATACCGGGGCAGGGCCGGTGCGTGAAGTGCGAAGCCGATGTGGCTATCGGCGCACTGTACGATCCCTGTCCGGTGTGTGGCAGTTACCAGATACAGGTGACACGCGGCAGCGAGATGCGCGTCAAGGAAGTGGAAGTCGAATAGGGGGCGGGTATGTGTACGACATGCGGATGCGGATCGGGCCAGACATTCATCGGCGGACATGCGCTCAAGCCGCACCGGCAAGCGGGCGAGCCGATGCAATATCGTGCGCATGCAGCCCCTCTCCCCAACCCTCTCCCGCAAGCGGGCGAGGGAGCAAACGTGAAAGGCAACTCTACAAATCTTGATTTCGGCGGCGGCCCGGCAGGCGCACATGCGCCGGGCATGAGCCAGGCGCGCATGGTGCAGATCGAGCACGACATCCTCTCCAAGAACGACGGCTATGCCCAGGAGAATCGCGACTATCTTTTCGCGCACGGCATCTTCGCGCTCAACCTGGTGTCCAGTCCCGGCTCCGGCAAGACCACGCTGCTGGTGCAGAGCATCGGCGCGCTGAACGGCAGCGTGCCGCTCGCCGTGATCGAAGGCGACCAGCAGACCGACAACGATGCGGCGCGCATCCGCGCCAGCGGTGCTCCCGCGCTGCAGATCAACACCGGCAAGGGCTGCCATCTGGATGCCTGCATGGTGGGGCAGGCCATGCAGCAACTTCGCTTGCAGGACGACAGCCTGTTGCTGATCGAGAACGTCGGCAACCTGGTGTGTCCCGCCAGTTTCGATCTGGGCGAGGCGCACAAGGTCGCGATCCTGTCCGTCACCGAGGGCGAAGACAAGCCGCTCAAATATCCCGACATGTTCCGCGCCGCCGACCTGATGCTGCTGAACAAATGCGACCTGTTGCCGTATCTGACTTTCGATGCCGATCTGGCGATAGCCAATGCGCGCCGCGTGAATCCGGACATCCGGGTGATCCGCGTCTCGGCCACCAGCGGCGAGGGAATGGATGAGTGGCTGGATTGGGTCAAGGCCGGTTGCCGGGAAGCGGTTGCGGCGAAACGGGAAGTTGTCGCTTAGCATGAGCCACTAACGGAGCCGGAGACACATGCACGAGCGCGCCACGATCATCACGTTGCCCGACGCCGGTCCGCCGATCCTGGCCTGCGGCGCGTGGCTGAAGAACACCGTTTGCGTCACGCGCGGCAACGAGGCGCATGTCTCGCAATTGATCGGCGATCTGGACAGCGTCGATGCACGCTTGATGCTGGAAGTCACCGTGGCGCGCTTGTGCAGGGAGCTTGAAGTGACGCCAGAGATGGTGCTGCACGACCTGCATCCTGATTTTTTCAGCACACAATTCGCACATGCCTATGCCGCGCAACACGGCGTTCCGGCCATCGCCGTCCAGCACCACCATGCGCATATCGCCGCCGTCTGCGCCGAGCATGGCAGCGCCGAGCCGGTGCTGGGGCTGGCGCTGGACGGCGTAGGACTCGGCCTGGACGACACGCCGTGGGGCGGCGAGCTGTTGTGCGTGCAGGGGGCTGGCTTTCAGCGCATCGGCCATCTGGCGCCGCTCGCCATGCCGGGCGGCGACCGCGCCGCGCGCGAACCTTGGCGGATGGCCGCGGCGGTGTTGTTCAAGCTGGGACGCGGCGGCGAGATCGAGCGGCGTTTTTCGCATCAGTCGGGAGCGCAGACGGTGGTGTCGATGCTGCAACGCGGATTGAATAGCCCGGCCACGTCCAGCATGGGGCGCTTGTTCGATGCGGCGGCAGGTCTGCTGGGGGTGAACGAGGTGCAGTCGTTCGAAGCGCAGGCCGCGATCCAATTGCAAAAAATGGCGGAGGCGCATGGCGCAGTCGTGCCGCTCACGGATGGCTATCGGATCACTGCGACAGGCGAACTGGATTTTTCGCCGTTGCTCGCGGTGCTGGCCGATTGCACCGATGCTCCATATGGCGCCGCGCTGTTCCATGCCACGCTGGCAGCCGGTCTGGCCGAGTGGGTGCAACGCGCGGCCGGCGCACGCAAGATTTCCCAAGTCGCGCTGGGTGGCGGCTGTTTCCACAACGCATTACTTTCACAAGCGCTATCTGATAAATTGTCTGCACAAGGCCTGCGCGTATTGACGGCGCAGAAGATGCAGCCGAACGACAGCGCGATCTCATTGGGACAGGCGTGGGTCGGTTTGCAGCTTCACGCCGAGGCGGACGCGAACCTGTCTCTATGAACCGTTAAAGGAAATACCATGAAGAAACGATTATTGCTTCCATTGATCCTGTCCATGCTCTGCGCGGCGCCTCTCGCGCAGGCGGATGCGCTGGCATCCTCGGTGGATGTCAAACAGGCCGCCGTGCTGCAAAGCCAGGGCGCATTCCTGCTCGATGTGCGCGAGCCGGATGAGTTCGCCGAAGTGCATGCCAAAGGTGCGACGCTTATTCCGCTGGGGCAGTTGTCGGCACGCCTGAACGAGATCGCGCAATACAAAAACAAACCAGTCGCGGTCATCTGCCGCTCCGGCAGGCGTTCTGCGCGCGCCGTCGAGATACTGCGCAATGCGGGATTCACCCAGGTCACCAATGTGGAAGGCGGCACCAACGCCTGGGTCGATGCCGGTCTTGCCGGTGGTCAGGAACTGACCCATGTGTCTTGCCATCCCCGTCCGCATCGAAGAGCTGACGCCTCACGGCAACGCTATCGTCAATCTGGGCGGGGTGCGCAAAGAGGTTTCGCTGGCGCTGGTGGATGATGCCGCGGTCGGCGATTACGTCATCGTGCATGTCGGTTATGCCCTGCAAAAGCTGGATCAGGACGAGGCGGAACGCACTCTGGAATTGTTCGCCGAGATCGGCGCACTGGATGCAAGCCGGCCATGAAATATGTGGACGAGTTTCGCGACGGTGAATTGGCGAAGAACATCGCCGCCAACATCGCGCGCGAAGCCGATCCGCAGCGCACCTATCGTTTGATGGAGTTTTGCGGCGGGCACACACATGCCATTTCGCGCTACGGCCTTGCCGACCTGCTGCCCGCCAATGTGCGCATGATCCACGGTCCCGGCTGTCCGGTGTGCGTGCTGCCCGTCGGGCGTGTGGATCAGGCGATACGTCTGGCGCGCGAGCAGGGCGTGATCCTGTGCACCTATGCCGACACCGTGCGCGTGCCGGCTTCCGACAACCTGTCGCTGATGCGCGCCAAGGCCAACGGTGCCGATGTGCGCATGATCTACTCGACGCAGGATGCGTTGAAGATCGCGCGCGACAATCCAGAGCGCGAAGTGGTGTTCCTTGCCATCGGTTTCGAGACCACCACGCCGCCCACCGCGGTGGCCGTCAAACAGGCCGCTACTGAAGGGCTAAAGAATTTCAGCATCCTGTGCGACCACGTGCTGACGCCCGCCGCGATGCACGCCATCCTGGCCGTGGAGGGCGGCGTGGCACTGGATGGTTTCGTCGGCCCGGCGCATGTGTCCACCGTCATCGGCAGCAAGCCGTATGAACCCTTTGCCGCCGATTACGGCAAGCCTGTGGTCATCTCCGGTTTCGAGCCGCTCGATGTGATGCAGGCCATCCTGATGCTGGTGCGCCAGGTGAACGACGGGCGCGCAGAAGTCGAGAACGAATTCACCCGTGCCGTCACGCGCGAAGGCAATCTCAAGGCGCAGGAACTGGTGGACGAAGTGTTCGAGCTGCGCGACATGTTCGAGTGGCGCGGCTTGGGCAGCGTGCCGCACAGCGCATTGCGGCTGCGTTCCCGATATGCAGCCTTCGATGCCGAACTGAAGTTCAAGGTCGGTTATGCGGCGGTGCCGGACAACAAAGCCTGCGAATGTGCCGCCATCCTGCGCGGACAGAAACGTCCGCAGGAGTGCAAGATATTCGGCACGGTATGCACGCCGGAGAACCCTGTCGGTTCCTGCATGGTTTCTTCCGAAGGCGCGTGTGCCGCGCATTACAGCTACGGTAGATTCCGGGAGACAGCATGACGAGTCCGGTCAAACCCAATTACACGCGCGCGCTCGACCTCAAGCACGGCCGGGTGGACATGTCACACGGCTCCGGCGGGCGCGCCATGGCGCAGCTCATCACCGAGCTGTTCGCGGCCGCGTTCGACAACGAGTATCTGGCGCAGGGCAACGACGGCGCATTGCTGCCGCATGCTGCCGGACGGCTGGTGATGGCGACCGACAGCCACGTGGTGTCGCCCTTGTTCTTTGCGGGCGGCGATATCGGCTGCCTGTCGGTGCACGGCACCATCAACGACGTGGCGGTGATGGGGGCCAAACCGTTGTATCTGGCCGCGTCATTCATCCTCGAAGAAGGTTTTCCGCTGGCCGATCTGAAGCGCATCGTCGAGTCGATGGCCCGCGCCGCGCGCGAGGCAGGGATCCATATAGTCACTGGCGACACCAAGGTGGTGGAGCAGGGCAAGGGTGACGGCGTGTTCATCACCACCACCGGTGTGGGTGTGGTGCGCGACGGCGTCCACCTGTCCGGTGATCTGGCACAGCCGGGCGACAAGATATTGTTATCGGGCAGCATCGGCGATCACGGTATGGCGATCCTGTCGCAGCGCGAGGGACTGAGCTTCTCCGCGCCCATCGTGTCGGACACGGCGGCCTTGCACGGACTCGTCGCTGCCATGCTGGACAGCGGCGCTGCGCTGCGCGTGTTGCGCGACCCCACACGCGGCGGACTGGCGACCACGTTGAACGAGATCGCCAAACAATCCGGCGTCGGCATGATGCTGCATGAATCCGCCATTGCGGTGAGCCAGCCGGTCGAAGCGGCGTGCGAATTTCTCGGACTCGACCCCTTATATGTGGCGAACGAAGGAAAAGTCATCGCGATCTGTGCGCCGCAGGATGCGCCGCGTCTGCTGGAAGTGATGCGCGCACATGCGCTGGGGCGAGAAGCATCCATCATCGGCGAAGTGTTGGCAGACGCACACGGCTTTGTGCAGATGACCACTAGGCTGGGTGGCAGGCGTGTGGTGGATTGGCTGGCGGGTGAGCAATTGCCGAGGATCTGCTGATGCTCTGGACAATACTTGAGAGCGTTTATCCGCTGATCGCACTGGCCTTCGTGCTGGGGCTCAAGCACGGCATGGATGCTGACCATCTGGCGACGATAGACGGACTGACTCGCTTCAACGCTGCGGCAGGGCGGCTGCGGCTGGCGCGTCTGTGCGGGTTCTTGTTTTCGCTGGGGCATGGTGTCGTGGTGTGCATTGTGGCAGTTGCGGCCAGCCTGTTGTTTCAGCATGCCTCCGTTCCGTCATGGGTGGGCGATGTCGGAGTATGGGTGTCGGCCTTTTTTCTGTTGCTGCTGGGCGCGCTCAATCTGTATGCCGTGTTCTTTACTCCGTCGCACGAAACGGTACAGCTGGTCGGTATCAAGGGGCGCTGGCTGGGTGGTTTGAAGCATGCCGGGCATCCGGCACTGGTTGCCATGGTGGGCGCACTGTTCGCTTTCTCCTTTGATACGCTCTCCCAGGCAACACTCTTTTCCGTCACGGCCGCCGGTCACGGCGCAACCGCTTATGCCTTGTTGCTGGGTGTCTGTTTCATGCTGGGCATGATGGTCACCGATGCGGCCAACGGGCTGTGGGTCTCGCATTTGTTGCGCCGCACCGATACCGGCGCGCGCCTTGCCTCGCGCATTATGGGCCTGACGGTAGCGCTGCTCAGTATTGCGGTGGCTGGACTGGGCTTGTCGCGCCAGTTCTCGCCGCAAGCCGCCATCTGGCAGGAAGGGCGCGAGCTACTCATTGGCACCTCTGTCATCGGGGTGGTGGCGGTCAGCTTCTTATTGGCCAGGTACATGCAACAGCGCGCTATCGCTTCTGTCTGAAATGGACTGTTGATCCAGTCGTAGACACTTCGCTGCTTCAGGCGGACGGGCGGAAAAATGTGTGCGTTGCGCGTCAGATCGGCAACGTTAAATTTGACTGTGCTAGTGGGGTTTTGAGGCGTTACAGCACACACCATTTGGCATGTTCTGTATTTGCAACGAATTGATTTTACGTTGCCTCGGCGATGAAACTACCTTGCGGGAATGTTATCAACCGGCGCTTGAATGCGCCGGTTGAACATTGGTATTACTTCTTGGCGCCGTTTACTGCAGTCTTCAGCGTTGCACCAGCCTTGAATGCCGGAACCTTGGAAGCCTTGATCTTCAGCTCCGCGCCGGTAGCTGGGTTGCGGCCAACACGCGCTGCGCGTTTGCGCACTTCAAATGTACCAAAGCCGACCAGGGCCACATTGTCGCCCTTCTTCAGAGTGGCAGTGACGATATCGATCAGGGCGCCGATATTGCGGTCTGCGTCAGCTTTGCTGCTACCAGTCTTTGCTGCCAGTGCGTCGATCAGTTCTTTACGATTCATTGCTAATGCTCCTTGTGGTTGTGGTTAAAGGCCGGGATGGATTGTTGTAGATATTAAGCTCGCTGGCAAGTGGTTGCATGAAGAAACTTGTTCGATTGGCTGAAAGGACACGATTTTTCTCCAAAAATCAGTGGAAGGGGCATCGTTGCAGGGGATGGGCGGTGTCGTTGCGGCAGATGAACGGTATGGCGGCAAGGATGAACGGTATCGCGCCAGGGGACGAGCGGTGTTGCTGCGGGCAGGACAGACAGGGCAGAGTGGGGTTGTTCGGGTGGAGTTCGTTTTTGCCCGACGCGAGGCACCCGATCTCGGGTGCGCAGGAAGCAGACATCAACGAACGGAAGGATTATCAAATGATTGACTGGCATTCGTGGTTGTTTTGGCCTGACAGTGTGGCGCTGTCCGTTTTAGCCTTGGGTACTCTGGTGTTGCTATTCCTGTATGCAGCCCGCAAGCCGATGCATGGAGTCATCCACTCGCTATGTCATCTGGTTACCCAGTCCACACGGTTCTTTTCCCGCTGGTTATATTTGAGTGCTGAAAACCTGCGCGTGCGCAATCAATCGGTGTTGCTGGCGCATGGGCAGGAAAGTGCGGCTTCCCTGATCGAGCGTGAGTTCGAGCGGGTGGGCAATATCATCCGCAAGGATCTGCAGGAATTCCCCGTGTTGCAGCGCAAATTGATGGAGGAAGTCACGCGCATCGAGGAGGATTACCGCAAAAGCGGAGAGGTTCCGCCGCCGCCGCCGGAATGGGTGGAGGCGCTGGAATCGGTCTCCCAGCTGAAATCGGGCGGGGATATGCCGCGCAAACTGCTGGAAGACATCAATAAGTCGATCCAGAAGATCCATGACAAGACGGTGGCCGAGTATCGGCGCGCTTATGAAGACCGGCACAAGATACTGAAGGGTATGCAACCATCGTGGCGCTCGGTGGATAAGCTGATGGGCGAGATGGACAAGAAGATGCTCACCCTCAACAGCAATGCCAAACAGATCGACGGCCATATGGCCAAGTATGAGGGGTTGCGCGCCAAGGATGACAAGATCGAGCATGCCCTGACGACCTCCGCTTTCGTGCAGCTGGCCATCTCCTCGCTGGTCATGATGATCGCGGTGGGCGGCGCCTTCATCAACTACAAACTGATTGCTCTGCCCATGTCGGAAATGGTGGGCGCCAGCGATTACATCACCAATAGCCTGAAGACATCGGATGTGGCGGCGCTGGTGATCATCCTGATGGAAGCCTCGATGGGCTTGTTCCTGCTGGAATCGCTGCGCATCACGCAACTGTTCCCCAAGATCGCCAGCATGGACGACCGCATGCGTCACCGTTTGATGCTGGCCGCCCTGATCTTCCTGGTGATCCTGGCGGGTATCGAGTCGTCGCTGGCTTTGATGCGCGACATGCTGATCTCGGACAAGGCTTCGCTGATGCGCGATCTGGCTTCCGCTGCGCCGGTGGTGGAAACGGGCTGGTTCTCGCGCATTCCGATGGCGGGCCAGATGATCATGGGCTTCGTGTTGCCGTTCGCATTGGCCTTCGTGGCGATTCCCCTGGAAAGCGTGGTGCATTCGCTGCGCACCGTGATCGGGGTGTTGATCGTGCAGAGCATGCGCGGACTGGCTTTTGTGATCCGCTTTGTCGGGGTGCTGTTCAAGCGCTTCGCGAAGGTGCTCGAATTGCTCTATGACATCCCGATCGTCATTCCGATCATGATCGAGCAGTGGGTGGTATCGTTACGCGGTAATGCGGACGTAAAAGGTCAAGCCAAGTATGGGAGCGCATCATGAAAAGACTTTCTCTGGTCTGGATCATCTTGTTCGGTACGCTGTTCGTCGGCGGTTGCAGCGACAGCCGGATGCATAGCCAAGCCGTGTACATGCTGGTGGATACTTCCGGCACCTATGCCCAGGAGATGAACAAGGCCACCAAGATCATCAATTATCTGCTGGCCACGCTGAACTCCGGCGATTCGCTGGCGGTGGCCAAAGTGGAGACGCGCAGCTTTACGGAGAAGGACATCGTCGCCAAGGTCACCTTCGACAAGCGTCCGTCGCAGGCCACCCTCCAAAAGCGCGCGTTCAAGTCCAAGATCGAGGAGTTCGCCAAGGAGATCAAAGGCAGCGCCTTTACCGACATCACCGGCGGTTTGATCCAGGGGGCGGAATACCTGAACGAGACCAAGGCCGGCATCAAGACCATCGTCATCTTCTCGGACATGCAGGAAGAGCTGGGCAAGGGGACGATGCGCGACTTCCCGATCAAGCTCGATGGCATCCGCATCGTGGCCTTGAACGTGACCAAGCTGGGCACCGACAACGCCGACCCGCGGATCTACCTGGATCGGCTGGCGCGCTGGGAAGAGCGTGTGCGCAAGGCCGGAGCCACCGACTGGGTGATGGTGAACGACCTGGAGAACAATATGGAGTCCATCCTGAGCACCCGCTGAAGATTCCGTCTTGATCTACCCCAGCCCTGCTGTCCGGTCATTTAGACATGGCGGCAGGGCTGGATCTTTTGTGGGTGTAAAATACCCGCCCGAAATCCCAACCCTGTTTTTTGTAGATGAGCAAAGCCTTCACCCGCGAAACCGATGACGATGACGACGATGAAATATCGTTGCCAGCGATCCCGGCCGGTACCAAGAACTACATCACCCCGGCGGGCTATCGACGTCTGAAAGAAGAATACATGTACCTGCTGGACGAGGAACGTCCCGCGCTGGTGCAGACCGTGCATTGGGCGGCTTCCAACGGCGACCGCTCCGAGAACGGCGACTACATCTACGGCAAGAAACGCCTGCGCGAGATCGACCGCCGCCTGCGCTTCCTCGCCAAGCGCCTGGAGAACTCCGAAGTGGTCGACCCGGCGCAGCGCCAGGGCTGCGAGCAGGTGTTCTTCGGCGCGACCGTCACTGTGTGCCACGAAGACGGCAGCGAGCGCACCTACAGCATCGTCGGCATCGACGAGGCGAATGCGAGCAAAGGTCACATCAGCTGGGTGTCGCCGCTGGCTCGTACGCTGCTCAAGGCGCGTGCGGACGATGCCGTGTTACTGCAACTGCCGAATGGGGTGGAAGAGCTGGTGGTGGTCGAAGTCGTATATCAAAGCATCGAGCTGTAATCGATATTGCTGGTTTGATTCGAATGCAGTTCGGCCAATAGACACTCAGGGGCTTCAATTTTTGAATTGCCGCAATGAAAAAAGGGGCAGCATGAAACAAATCTTGATCTCAGCACTGATCCCCGTTGTTCTGACTGCCTGTATCTATGTACCAGTCTCAAACAAAGATTCTAATTCGGCTACGTGCAGAACCGTTACCCATAGCATGTCTCTCGAGGTTACCTCTTACTCTTCTGGTGGAACTGCTACGCCCTCTAACATGGGAAGTTGCCAAGGGCCGTCTTGCGCTGCTTTTCTGGCAGGCATAGTGGCTGTGGCCGCCACCGTTTCGGCTGGAAGCGCCGTCATTTCAGGCAGCATTGTTGTATCTAATAACACAATACATTGGCTGGAATATCAAGGTACATGCAGCGATGGTTATCTGAATAATGCAAAACAAAAGTTATTTGGTTCCTTCCCAACAAATGCCCAGAAAGTAGTTGGGAGTCCCGAGGTAGACCTGAAATTTGGGGTGGCGACACATGACTTTTTTCTAATTACCAAGTCCTTGGAAAATGGGGCTGACATTAATTACCATGAACCGTCGTCACCTGGAATATTTTGCTATCCGGCTAGAGGACGAGCCAAAGCGGTTAGTGAAAATAGACTTGATGAGTTCGACAAAGAAACAGATAAATTAGTTGATCTTCTTATATCTCGCGGTGCATCACCAGCTATCATTTCCTCAACGGGTAGAACATTTGTTGATTGCACAGGTTTCCTTCCCACACACACCCTCCACAAGTTGTTGATGCGTGGATGGCCAAATGATTATTCATATTGGCTGTATGCAGGAGTGGTATTACAGAAATCAGACATTATTAAGGAAGCGGTTGAGCATGGGGCTAACCCAAATAACTCAATAAGAGATGGCAGGTATTTAGATTTCGCACTAATGTCGCTTCGAGGTCTTTCAGATAAGGGACAGGAAGCAGAACAAAGGAATGGTCTAGAGGCAATGGAAGAGTTACTTAAGTCAGGCGCAAAAGTTGATGATGGCGACATTGTTAGGACTTATGTATATTTGGGCGACCATCAGAATATCTACCCAGTATTTGAACTCCTAATCAAATATGCTTCCCCAGAGACTATAAATAAAAGTTTGGATAGGTTAAAGAAGAACCAATCTGCTAAAAATCATTTGAGCACCAGCCTAAATCAGCAGGCAAATCTTGAATGGTTAGTAAAAAGACTTAGTCGGTAGTGTCTTTTGCCCGTCAGCAAACGGGAAGCGTGAATGATCGCTAAGGGTTAAAGCGACCATTGCATGCCAAGCAGAACATCCGTGACTACTGTTTTTCCTGATTGGATTTTTGCCTGATTTCCAGTCGACTAGCCATTACGAATTAATATTCACTCCCCACAATATTTCCACCCGTGAGCCGTCTTCACAGGCATGGATACGACATTACCCTCCAATGTGCTGATGGCCGAACAGGATAAACGCATCACCGAAACCATCTCGCGCGAGCGCGGGCGGCTGCGGAATTTCATCCGGCGGCGCGTGCCGGATGCGAACGAGGCGGAGGACATCCTGCAGGATGTGTTCTTCGAGTACGTGGAGAACTATCGGCTGCCGGAGCCTATCGAGCAGGTCGGCGCATGGCTCTTCCGCGTGGCGCGCAATCGCATCATCGACCGCTTCCGCAAGAAACGGGAGGTGGCGCTGCCGGAAGTGTCGGGTGACGATGAAGACGATCATTGGCTGGAAGAGGTTCTGCCGTCGCCGGATGCCGGGCCGGAAGCGGCCTATGCGAGATCGGTGCTGCTGGAAGAGCTGCATGCGGCACTTGCCGAGTTGCCTAAGGAGCAGCGCGATGTATTCATCGCCCACGAATTGGATGGGCGCAGCTTCAAGGAGTTGGCGGCAGAGAACGGTGCAAGTGTGAACACGCTGCTGGCGCGCAAACGTTATGCGGTGCTGCATCTACGGGCACGACTGCAAACGATCTATGATGAATTCGATCTGTAAAGGAGAAGTGGACATGAACTGCAAAATGAAATGCTGGAAGATAGGTGTGTTGGTGGTGGTCGGCATCGCCGCGCTGGGCTGGGTGGTGATGGCGTTATGGAACTGGCTGCTGCCTGATTTGTTCGGCATCAAAGCGATCGGCTATGTGCAGGCGATGGGCGTGCTGCTGCTGAGCAAGATACTGTTCGGCGGATTCCGCGGGCATTGCGGCGGGCATGCCAAGTGGCATCAGCACCGATGGGAAAACATGACGCCGGAAGATCGGGAGAAATTCCAGAGCGGAATGCGCGGCTGCTGCGGTAGTGGCAAGCCGGAAGACACTGCGTCGAAGGACTGACATGACCAAACGCATCCTGTTGTTGGGGGCGACTGGACGGACCGGCCGCCTCGCGCTGGAATACGCCTTGGCGCAAGGGTTGGAAGTGACGGCGCTGGTGCGCCGTCCGGCGGCGATCACCGTGCAGTCGGACAAGCTCACGGTGATCGAGGGTTCGCCGCTGAATGCCGACGATGTCAAGCGAGCCATGGCGGGTTGCGATGCGGTGGTCAGTGCGCTGAACAACAACCGCACTTCGGATAACCCGTGGGCGAAGCGTCTCAGTCCGTCGCTGTTCATGACGCATTCGATACGCACTTGCCTGGCGGCGATGAAAGAGCGGGGCATGCGCCGCATCGTGGTGCTGAGTTCGGTCGGTGTGAACGATTCCTTCGATGACGCCGTGTTCTTCATGCGCTGGCTGATACGCAACACCAATCTGCAGTACACCTTTCAGGATCACGATGCGCAGGAAGCCGAGCTGCGCCGTTCCGGCGTGGACTGGACTGCGGTGCGCGCTGCGCTGCTGAATGACGGCAAGAAACTCAAGACGCTGATCGTGAGCAGTTACAACGAGCCGAAGCCGGCACTGATGATCTCGCGCCTGCATACGGCGCATTACCTGATCGACTGCCTGCGCGACCAGACGACCTTCCGCAAGGCACCGACAATCTCCGAGCGGTAAACGTACATGGGTAAAACCGGGTAAATAATCGGGCGCGATTTAATTCAGTCGATTGACTTAATCAAATGACTGAATTAACGTGCGCATCCCTACAAGATTTCAGGACGAAGCATGGCCGCAAAGAAAGAGCCCCGTTGTCTGTTGATGCAGACTGCCCAACGTCTGTTCGGCTACCAGCCGACTTCGCAGGAAGAAACGCGCTGGCGCCTGCTGCAGGCTGCGATGGAGGTGTTTGCCGAGGTGGGCTACCACGCCGCGACCACGCGCGAGATATGCAAGCGCGCCGGGGTCAATCTGGCTTCCATCCATTACTACTACGGCGACAAGGCGGAGCTGTACCGCGAAGTGTTCCGCTTGCCGTTCCTCAACGAGTGCAACGAGTTCAACAAGATCGACATCGCGCAGGTATCGCTGGAAGAAGGGCTGCACGCGTTCTACCAGTGGTTTTTCCCCTCGTTTGCCGAAGACCCGATGCTGCAATTCTTTTTGCGCCTGCATGCACGCGAGGAGGCCGAACCTAGCGGCGTGCTGGGCGACGCCATGGTGGAGGCGTTCCGTCCGAATCATGAGCGGATGCAGGAGCTGCTGTGCCGCGAATTCGGCATGAAGAAGGCAGATGTGGAAGTGGACCGGCTGACTTTTGCATTGCTTGGTTTGGCAACGGTGTATTTCCATGGGCGCACGGCGATCAACGATTTTGCTCCGCACCTGGTCGACGGGCAGAAGGCGCGCGAGACGATGGTGGAAAGACTGGTGGGTTATGGCGTCGCGATGATCGAGTGCGAGCGGAAGCGTCGTGAGGCAGCGAGAAAGAAATAGACAGCCTAGTCAATCAATACACAAGAACATAGAAGCATGCATTGAAAGGAAGCAAGATGATGAACATGAACTTCAAACCCGGCAGCCGCACAATCAAGATCGCCGCATTGGTATTGACGCTGGCGGGCGGGGCGGCCTGGCTGGTTGGCAGCAGCAAGGCAGAGCAAGCTGCTCCTGCGGTCACAGTCAGCAGGCCGGCGCTTACGGTGCGTACAGCAACCTTGCGCGACGACAAATGGGCGCGCACCTTGTCGGCGAACGGCAGCATCCTGCCGTGGCAGGAAGCGGTCATCAGTGCGCAAGTGCAGGGGCTGCGCATCGCCGAGGTGAAAGTCAGCATCGGTGATCAGGTGAAACAGGGCGATGTGCTGGTGACGCTGGATAACTTCGCGCGCCTGAGCGACGATCCAGCAGCCGCGCGCGCCGCCCAAGGGCGCATCGTGGCGCCGGATGACGGCATCATTTCGGCGGCGAATGCCAATGCCGGATCGATGGCGCAGCCCGGCGTGGAACTGTTCCGTTTGATCCGCAAAGGCCGCCTGGAATGGCGCGCCGAACTGACGGCGGAAGAGTTGATGCTGCTGCGCAAGGGTATGCCCGTGGATGTGGTCGTGGGGGAGGAACGCGTCATCAAAGGAGTAGTGCGCGCAATATCGCCCTCGGTGAATGCTCAGACGCGCTATGGTTATGCCTTGATCACTTTGCCGGATAGCAGCGGGATCATCGCGGGCGCTTATGCGCGCGGCATATTCGACGTCAGCGGTGGCAAGCGTAACTTGTTGTCGTTGCCGCAATCCGCGGTGCTGCGTCGCGGCAGTACGACCTACGTGCTGGTCGTGGGAGCGGACAACCATGTGCATGAGCGCCCGGTGAAGATTGGGCAGCGCAGCGGCGATCGCATCGAGATCAAACAGGGGCTCAAGGCGAACGAGCCGGTCGTGGAAACGGGCGGGCCGTTCCTGACTGAAGGCGATGTCGTGCAAGTGGTGAAAGGCTAACCATGAACATATCTGCCTGGTCCATACGCAACCCCATTCCGGCGGTGATGGGGTTCGCAATGCTCACACTCCTCGGTTTCATGGCATTCAAGGCCATGAAGATCCAGCTGTTTCCGGATATCGATCTGCCGATGATCACGGTGACGGCGTCCATGCCGGGCGCATCGCCCGACCAGATGGAAGCCGAGGTGGTGCGCAAGATCGAGAATGCGCTGGCCAGCGCGCAGGGCCTGAAGCACCTGTACAGCCAGGTCAAGGATGGCAACGCCATCGTTCAGGCGGAATTCCGACTGGAGCGCGATTCGCATGCTGCACTGGAAGACGTGCGTTCAGCCGTATCGCGTATCCGCGGCGACTTGCCGCGCGAGATGCTCGACCCGGTCATCAACAAAGTGGAGTTGAGCGGCAAGCCGATCCTGACCTACACCATCGCGGCGCCGAACATGAGCGAGGAGGAGTTGTCCTGGTTCGTGGACAACAACATCACCAAGCTGCTGCTCGGTGTGAAGGGAGTGGGGGCGGTCAACCGTGTCGGCGGGGTGACGCGGCAGGTGCGCGTGGAACTCGATCCGACCAAGATGCTGGCGCTGAATCTCACTGCTGCGGAAGTCTCCAGCCAGTTGCGTCAGGTCCAGCAGGAAGCGCCGGGCGGACGCACCGATCTCGGCGGCATGGAGCAGGCGGTGCGCATGGTGGGGACGGTGCAGACCGCCGAACAACTGGCGCAGATGGAGATCAGCATGCGCGACGGCCGGCGCGTGCGGCTCGACCAGGTGGCGAACGTGAGCGACACCATCGCCGAGCGGCGCACAGCCGCGTTGCATGACGGCAGGCAGGTAGTCGGCTTCGAGATTATGCGCTCGCTCGGCGCCGGCGATGTCGCAGTGGGTGACGGGGTGAGCAAAGCTCTGGAGAGTTTGAAACAGACCCATCCGGAGATCACCGTCGAGAAAGTGTTCAACACGGTAGATCAGGTGTACACGACGTACAAAGGCTCGATGGAGATGATCTTCGAGGGGTCGCTGCTGGCGGTGATCGTGGTGATGTTCTTCCTGCGCAACACGCGCGCCACCATCGTGGCGGCGACCGCGTTGCCGTTGGCCGTGATTCCCACTTTCGCGCTGATGTATCTGTTCGGCTTCACCATCAACATGGTGACGCTGCTGGCCTTGTCGCTGGTGGTGGGCGTGCTGGTGGACGATGCCATCGTCGAGATCGAGAACATCATGCGCCATCTGGAGATGGGCAAGACACCTTACCAGGCGGCGATGGAGGCTGCCGACGAGATCGGCATGGCGGTGATCGCGACCACGTTCACGCTGGTGGCGGTGTTCCTGCCGACCGCGTTCATGGGCGGCATACCGGGAAAATTCTTCGTGCAGTTCGGCTGGACGGCCGCCGTCGCGGTGTTGTTTTCGCTGGTGGTGGCGCGCTTGCTCACACCGATGCTGTCCGCCTATCTGTTACGCCCGCGTGCCGAGCATCCGGCGCCGAAGTGGCTCGGTATCTATCTCAAGTGGGCGCAGTGGTGTCTGGAGAACCGCAAGAAGACGCTGCTCTTCACCGCGGTGTTCTTCTTCGGTTCGTTCGTGCTGGCCGGGACGTTGCCGACCGGCTTTCCAGCCCAAGGACAACCTGTCGCAGACCCAGATATCCCTGACCCTGCCGCCGGGTAGCAAGTTCGAGCAGACCTACGCGCTGGCCGAACAGGCGCGCAACATCGTCATGCAGAATCCGAACGTGACGCTGGTGTATACCGCGATCGGCGGCGGGGCGACCGGGGGCAACGCATTCGAGCCGAGCGGCGCAGCGGAAGCGCGCAAGGCCACGCTGTCCATCCAGTTGAAGTCGCGCGAAGAGCGCAAGATGCGCAAGCAGGAGATCGAGGACGAGTTGCGCGAAGCGATGACCGCGTTGCCCGGCGTGCGCGTCAAGGTCGGTCTCGGTTCCTCTTCCGACAAATACCAGCTGGTGCTGACCAGCGAGAACGGCAATCTGCTGACCGAGCATGCGTTGAAAGTGGGGCAGGAACTGCGCACCATCCCGGGCATCGGCAACGTGGTTTCCAACTCCAGCGTGTTGCGTCCGGAGGTGGTGGTGCGTCCGGATTTCGCCAAGGCGGCGGATCTCGGCGTGACCTCCAGCGCCATCGCCGAGACGCTGCGCGTGGCGACCAACGGCGATTACGACCAGTCGCTGGCCAAGCTGAATCTGCCGGACCGGCAGTTGCCGATCATCGTGAAACTGCATGACGATGCGCGGCAGGACATCGAATTGTTGTCGCGTCTCGTGGTGCAGGGCGCGCGCGGGCCGGTCATGCTGGGCAACGTGGCGACCCTGAGCCTGGAGAGCGGCCCGGCCCAGATCGACCGCTTCGACCGGCAGCGCAACATCACGTTCGAGGTCGAGCTCGCCGGGCAGCCGCTGGGCAAGGTGCAGACCGCAGCGCTTGCATTGCCGTCGATCAAGAACCTGCCGGAGGGCGTGGCGGTGGCACCGGTCGGCGACGCCGAGATGATGAAGGAATTGTTCGCAAGCTTCGGCCTGGCGATGTTCACCGGCGTGCTGTGCATCTACATCGTGCTGGTGTTGCTGTTCAAGGACTTCATGCAGCCGGCCACGATCCTGTGGGCGCTGATCCTGTCGATCCCGGGTGCGTTCCTTGCGCTGTTCCTGACGCATACCGCGATCTCGATGCCGTCGATGATCGGCATCATCATGCTGATGGGTATCGCGACCAAGAACTCCATCCTGCTGGTGGAATACGCCATCGTGTCGCGCCGCGAGCGCGGCATGAATCGTGCGGAAGCTTTGCTCGATGCCTGCAAGAAACGCGCGCGTCCCATCGTGATGACGACCATGGCGATGGGCGCGGGCATGATGCCGGTGGCGCTGGATATGGGCGTGGGCGACGGCAGTTTCCGCGCACCGATGGCCATCGTGGTTATCGGCGGCCTGATCACCTCGACCTTCCTCAGTCTGCTGGTGATCCCGGTGGTGTTCACTTATGTGGATGATCTCATCGAGTGGATGCGCGGCCTGGCCAGAAAAATCAGGCGAGTCCCCCTGACACCGGCGGATGCGGAGCAAATTTAAATCTTGGAGCAAACCATGAAATATTCAAAAGTGGCGATGAGCGTACTGCTGGCCCTGGGCCTCAGCCCAGCCTCCCACGCAGCCGACCTGCTCGACATCTACCACGCGGCGCAAAGCCAGGATGCCGTGTTCGGCGCGGCGCGCGCGGCACGGGATGCCGGCCAGGAGAAGCTGCCGCAGGGCCGCGCCCTCATGCTGCCCAGCGTCAACCTCAACGCCAACACCACCTGGAACGACGTCAACACCCAGTACAGGGCGCACCGACGTTTCCTTAACGTCAATAAGCAGTACAACAGCCACGGCTATGGCGCGACTCTGGTGCAACCACTGTTCCGCGAACAGAACTGGGCGCTGTACACCGAATCCGAACTGCAAGTCGCGCAGACCGAAGCCCAGTTCAAACTCGCCGAACAAGACCTGGTGCTGCGCGTCGCGCAGACCTACTTCGACGTACTGATCGCACAGGACACCGTGCAACTGACCGCCGCGCAAAAGACCGCCATCGCCCAGCAGCTCGAACAGGCCAAACGCAACTTCGAAGTCGGCACCGCCACCATCACCGACACCCATGAAGCCCAGGCCCGCTTCGACCTCATCGTCTCCCAGGAGATCGCCGCCCAGAGCAACCTGGAAGTGAAGCGGCGCACCCTGCAGCAACTCATCAATGCCGTGCCCGGCGAACTGAACCCACTGGGCAAAGCCTTCCCGCTCGAACCGCCGCAACCGGCCAACCAGGACAAATGGGTGGAAGACGCCCAACTGCACAGTCACCAGAGTCGCCCTCGCCCAAGCCGCCGCCGAACTGGCCGAGAAAGAAGTGGACCGCAACCGCGGCGGCCACCTGCCCACCGTCGACCTGGTGGCGAACTACAGCAAGAACACCACCGGGTACTACAGCTTTACCGGTAGCGCTGCGGACACCACCAGCAGAACCGTCGGCGTGCAACTCAACATGCCGCTGTTCGAGGGCGGCGCGACCCAGTCCAGATGGCGCGAAGCCGATGCCAACCGCGAACGCGCCAGGCAGGAACTGGAGAACGCACGCCGCAACGTCGAGTTACAGACCCGTCAGGCTTACCTGGGTGTCGTGAACGGCATCGCCCAGGTACAGGCGCTGCAACAGGCGCTGAAATCCAGCGAGAGCCTGCTGGAGGCGAGCAAACTGGGACAGGAAGTCGGCGTGCGCACCAATCTGGATGTGCTCAACGCGCAACAGCAAGCGTATTCCACCCGGCGCGACCTGTATCAGGCGCAATACAACTACCTGCTGAGCCAGCTACGACTGCAGGCGGCGGTGGGCGGGTTGGCCGAGGAAGATCTGGGTGGGGTCAATCGGGCGCTGCATTAGGCCTGCATTTGCCGATAAACCCTGGTGTTTCCATGTGACACACTAGCGTGATGCCGCGAGCAGTGCCGAGAATTCATGCGCCGGGAGCGGGGGGGCGAAGAAATGACCTTGCCCGTAATCGCACCCTGCTGCGGCCAGCAGATGGCGCTGCGTTGCAGTCTCGATCCCCTCTGCGATCACCTTCAGACCGAGCTTGTGCGCCATCACGATGATGGCCTCGCACAGTGCCATGTCGTCCGAGGTTGCGCTCAGGTTGCCCACGAAGCTGCGGTCGATCTTGAGGTAGTCGATGTCGAATTTCTTGAGATAGGACAGCGATGAGTAACCCGTGCCGAAATCATCCAGCGCCACTTGAAAGCCGGTATCGCGCAGGTTGAGCAGCTTGGTCTGGACGTTGCCGGTGGCATCCAGCAGCAGCCCCTCGGTGATCTCTATCGTCATGCATTGTCCGGGCAATCCCAGTTCCTGCAGATAGGGCAGCCAAGTCTGGAAATAACGATCGTCGTTGTGGAACTGGATCGGGGATTTGTTGATGCTGATCTGGAATTCGGGATGGTGTGTGGCACGCAGATGTTGTACCTGTCGTGCCGCTTTGCGGAACACCCAATCACCGATCTCGATGATCATCCCTGACTCTTCCGCCAGCATGACGAACTCCGACGGGTTGATCAAACCGCGCTCGGGATGTTGCCAGCGTATCAGCGCTTCGGCTTTGTGGATGTGGCCGCTACCCAGTTCGACGATAGGATGGTAATACAGGTCGAACTGGTCTTCGGACAAGGCGCTGCGCAGGTCGTTGATGAGACGCATTCTGTTCAATGCGGCTTCCTGCAGGTTTTTGGTGAAGTAGCTGAAACGGTTGCGGCCCGCACTCTTGGAGGCATACATGGCCTGGTCCGCATTGCTCATCAGCATCTCCAGATTGTTTGCGTCATCGGGAAAGAGCGTGATGCCGATGCTGGCAGAGACGAAAGCGGTCTCTGCGCCCAGCTGGAACGGCGCGACCAGCGCGTTGATGATGGCATGGGCGATACGGTCGACACTGCCGGTGTCGTCCAGCTCGGACAGGATCACGGTGAACTCGTCGCCGCCCAGACGCGCGACGGTATCCGATTCGCGCACGCAGCCGGCGATGCGCCGTGCCGCTTCGACCAGCAAGGTGTCGCCTTTGTCGTGTCCCAGGGTGTCGTTGACCTCTTTGAATTTATCGAGGTCGATGAACATCAGTGCCAGCGCAAATCCGTCGCGGTGCGATTTTTTGATCTCGTGCTCCAGCCGGTCCTGGAACATGCGCCGGTTCGGCAGGCCGGTGAGCGGATCGAAGTTGGCTTGTTGCCAGATGGTTTCTTCCGAGCGTTTTTTTTCGGTGATGTCCTGGCTGACGCCGGTGAGTTTGTATTTGCGTCCCTGTGCATCGCTCTGCGATTTGAAGCGTACTCTCATCCAATGCAGGCTGCCGTCGGTGCACAGGGTGCGTATCTCGGTTTCCACCACGAAATCGGCCTCGCCGGAATCGAGTTCCAGCTTGATGTGGTCGCTGATGCGTTGCGCGTCCTCCGGATGGACGAAGCGCCGGGTAAAGTCCCCGTACGACATGCAATAGCCGCCGACCTGTTTGGCGGTGGCGAAGTGCAGGGAATAATACTGGTCGTTGAAGGTGAACTCTTTGCGCTCAACGTCATATTCCCAATAGCCCAGATTGGACATCTTGGCGGCCAGCGCCAGTTCGTCATTGGACTTGGCCAGTTCTGCCGTGCGGTTGGCCACTTCTTTTTCCAGACGGTCCTGATGGCGCAGCAGGCTCTCGTCGCGTTGCTGTATCTCGCTCAGCATATGATTGAACGCACTGATCAGATCGCCGATCTCATCGTCCACATGTTGCGGGACGCGCAAATCATAGGTCTTGTCATGGGCGATGGTGCGCGCTGTATCCGCCACCTCCCGGATCGGCCGCGAGATCACGTTTTGCAGGCGGATCGCCAGGAGGTAGATCGCCAGTAGCGCCAAGGCGGCAACGGCCAAGCCGTTTTCAAGTTCTGCCAGATGCCGGTCCCAGCGCGCAGTGTGGTCGGCTTGCAACAGGAGGTAACCGATCTTCTCTTTGCCGCGCAGCACCGGTCGATACAGATCCGTACTTCTTGCCCAGAAATCGGAGCGTATCTGCTTGGCTTCCACTTGGTAATCGGCGGGAGGCGATTGGGCCGGACCATCGCGATTCCAGTCGGCGAGTGTGTTGCCGCCGGCATCCAGCAGCCAGGCTGCATCGATCTCGCGATGTTCGCGCAGCGCTTCGAGCAAACGTTTGGCTTCGGTGCTGTCGGCGAATATCAGCGCGGCTTGCGAGTTCTCGGCCAGCAGGTCGGAGATGCCGGAAAGTTGCTGCAACGATTCTTTGTGGCTGTTGCTGAGCGAACTGCCGAACAGCACGGCGAAGCTGAGCAGCAGACAGATCGCGCTGCTCAGCATGATGAGGAATACCAGCTTCCTGCGCAAAGACCAGTTGGCGAGATTCGGGAAGATATTCATATCCGTCATTTCCCGAAGATATTGGTGGCCAGATTCAGCATCTGGCTGGACAATCTCAGTCCAGCTTTGCGGGTCGTGGCGAGATTGACCTCGAACAGCATCCGATTTCCCCGGTTCAGCAGTCCGATGCTGCCGCCGCGTTCGGCGAAGTCCGGTATGTCCGAGATGGTCAGGATGGATGTGTCATCCAGCGCTTTGATGATCTGGATGAAACGCCGTTGTTCCTGTTCGCCGATGTACAGCACATGGCAGGCACTCAGTCCATCATTGCCGCTGTGGTGGGAGGTGATATGCAATTCGTATTCGCCGACCTTGCGCCCGTTGAGGGCGGACAGCGAGGTAAGCAGTCCCTCGTTTCCAATCACGCACAGTCTGATCTTGTCGCCGGGTTTGACCGTGTCGGCAGGCCACTCCACGAATTTGATGAAATTGAAGACATAAGCCGATTTGACCTGTACTTCCGAAAGCTCGCCACTGCAAGGTGACGCGACAAGCAGGAGCAGTACCCAAAGAAATCGCGGCATGTTCTTCATGCACGGCTCAGGTATTTGTGCCCGGCAGCAGTCTGGCTAGCTTTCGTTCATCTGCCATGCCAGAGCGCTTTCAGGTAGATGGTGCGCTGTGGCACGATCGGCAGCGAAGGCATGTAGTCCGGGTAGAACTGGAGCTGGTTTTTGGACAGCAGATTCTGCACCGTGAGCGAGAGCTCCAGCGATTCGTTCACTTGTTCGGCGAAGCGCAGGTCCAGGGAATTCCTGGCGGCAATCGGCGTCGTTCCCGCGGTGCCCGAGAAGAAACCTGTGTTCGGCAGGCCGCCGACCCGGCGCCACCAGAGATCGAAGTGCCGATCCGGGGTGATGTTGTAGGAAGAACGGATCGAGCCTTGGTAATTCGGACTGTTGCCGTAAACGACGCCCGAATTGTTGGGGCCGCCGTCCAGCCACAGGCGCGATGCATTGATCTGCAAGCGCCAGTCGGCCAAGGGACTCCACTCGGTTGCGAGTTCCAGCCCGCGGGTGCGTACCGGCAGCGCATTGCCGCGCTGGAATGTCAGGCACAGTCCGGGAGCTCCTGTTGCCAGACCAAAGTTGGTCAGAGCGGCAGTACAGGCAGGGTCAACGGGCAGGCCGGTGAAGCCTGCAGCCGCATTCGCTGTCATCGTCTGACTCAAGATGCCAAAGACGCCGTCGTATTTGCTTACATAGGCGGTCAGGTCGGAAAAGAAAGTCGGCGTCCATTGCGCACGGTGTCCGGCTTCGATAGTGCGGACCTTTTCATTTCCGAAATTGGATTGCTCGCCGGGGCTTGCATACAGCAGCACGGGTAGCGTGCCAGGCCCGCTTGCAGGCATCGCACCAGGATAGGCGCCAACTGAACGATCTACCACGCTGGGCGAACGTACCGTCTTCGACCAGGACAGCCAGACTGAATGTGTTTCGTCTGGCGTCCACAGAGCACGGACGGAGGGCTGCGGCGCAGTTCCACCATAGGTTTGACGCTCGATGCGCACGCCGGCCTGAACATTGAATCTGCGCGGAACCAATGTCCATTCGTCCTGCGCGAAGAGGCTTGCCAGCGAGACGGTGGCCTCCGAATGCGACGAGGTCAGGAAACCGCTCGATCCCAGCGTTTCCTTGTGCTTGCTCTGGCGGTAGTTGCCGCCCCACACGATGTCGTGCGCGTCACCCAGCGGGAAGCGGTGTTGAGCATCGATGTCCATCGTCGTGTGCTTGTCGTTGGCACCGGGAATCTCGCCCTGAAACTTTTCCACATAGGTCTGGATGCGCACCTCGCCGCCGCCATCGGTGTTTTGCTCGAAACGCCCGAGCAGGTCGCCGCCGCTTGTTTTCGAGACGAAAGGAACGAGTTGTGCGGTGCCGTACTGGGCGAGATTGTAGGCCGCCGCCGTATTGAACGTGGGGACGAGCCAGGGATCGCCCGTCTGGGTGTCATAGATGCGTCCGGTGAAGAGCCAGCGCGTATCGATACCATCCGGTTTGTCGTAGCGGAAGGACAGCGAGGTATCGTTCCATTGATCCTGTGCTTCTTTGCCGTTGATTTCCTTGCCGCCATCGCGGCGCTGTTCGTTTAAGGTCACGCGGAAGGCCGATCCGTCTTCCTGTTTCGTTCCGTAGCGCAGGGCGATCCCCGCTTTGCCGGTCGAAGTGCCGGCGTGACTGTCGACCAGCCAGCCGGAGGTGTCCTGTGCGCGTTTGGTGATGACGTTGATCACCCCGTTGACGGCATTGGAGCCCCAGGCCAGACCGGCCGAGCCGCGAATGACTTCGATGCGGCTGATCTCTTCGAGCGGAATGTTCTCCGCTTCCCAGATCACGCCGCCATAGAGCGTGTTGTAGATCGAACGGCCATCGACCAGGACCAGCAGCTTGTTGGCCATGCGGCCGTTGAAGCCGCGAATGGAGACGGCCCATTTGTTGTTGGTCAGGTTGGCAACTTCGACGCCGGGAGCCAGGCGCAAAGCTTCAGGTATCGACAAGACGCCGGAGCGCTTGATATCCGCAGCCGAAATGACGAATACGGCGGCAGCTGTATTGGAAACGGATTGGTTTTTGCGGGAAGCCGATTCGACGCCGACTTTCATCAGGTCGCCCAAGCTGAGTTCCGGCCAAGTCTCTTCGTCAGTGACCGATGTGCTGGCATGAGATGTTGCCGCCAGCATGCCGGCCAGCGCGGCGCCATATACTGAAACTTTCTTCATCCGCTCCCCCCATGAAGCTTGTTGTGTTTTTGCAGCAGGCCGATTGGCTGTCCCTTGTAGTGTAGCGGCAGATTATTTCATAAGTTATACGTTGTGTGCTTATCGCAACCGGTTATTTGGTCAGGGTGCTTTGCGTTCCAGCACCGCCGCGAAGAAGCCGTCGGTATTATGCAGTTGCGGGCTGAGTTGCAGATAGTCGCCCATCGTCAGCTCGACGTGCTGTTGCCGCAACACTTCCCCTGCGGGCAACAGGGTGAAATCGGGATGTGCTGCGAGAAATGCTTCCACGATGGCCTGGTTCTCTTCGTGCAAGACACTGCAAGTCGCATAGACCAGGCGTCCGCCCTGTTTCAGCAGGCGCGCAGCCGAGGCGAGGATCGCCGCTTGTTTTACGTTGAGTTCAACCACGCTTTGTTGCGATTGGCGGAACTTCAGGTCGGGGTTGCGGCGCAGGGTGCCGAGTCCGCTGCACGGCGCGTCCACCAGCACGCGGTCGATCTTGCCAGCCAGACGCTTCACTTTGCTGTCGTTCTCGTGCGCGATGAGTTGCGGCTGCACGTTGGACAGGCCGGAACGCTTCAAGCGCGGTTTCAGGTTGGTGAGGCGCTTCTCGGAAACGTCCCAGGCATACAAACGGCCTTGCGAGTTCATCATCGCTCCGAGCATCAGCGTCTTGCCGCCGGCACCGGCGCAGAAATCGACCACCATGTCGTTGCGCTTCGGTGCGAGCAGCAGACCCAGCAATTGGCTGCCTTCGTCCTGTACCTCGAACTTGCCGGTGAGGAACAGCGCGTGTTTGTTCAGCGCGGGTTTGTCCTTGAGGCGGATACCCATGGGCGAGTAGGGCGTGGCTTTCGCGTCCAGTCCTTCGGACTGCAAGGCCTGCAGCACTTCGTCGCGTCCGGCGAGCAGCGTGTTCACGCGCAGGTCGAGCGGGGCGGCTTGCTGCATGGATAACCCCAGCGCGAGGATGTCCGCATCGCTGTGTTGCGGGCGCAGTTTCTCGACGATCCATTCCGGCAGTTCGGCCTGAATGGACAAGGGTAGTTCTCCGGCGGTGATCCCTTTGACCCTGCCCAGCCACTCGGCTTCTTTTGCCTTGAGCAATGGTTCGAGTTCGCGCAGGTTGTAACCGCCGAACTTGACCCAATAGGCCAAGGTCATGCGGCGTGCCGTGGCCTGTCCTTTGTCGTCGATGGTGCAGCCGTGTTCCAGGAACAGGCGATGGCGCAACACGCCGAACAGTGTTTCAGCCACCAGGGCGCGTTCGTTGGAACCGATGCGCTCGGCCTGGAAGAAATGGCGCAGCACGGCATCGGCCGGATGCTCCATTTTCAGGGCGCTGCGCAGGGCTTGTACGACGAGGTCGAGACGGTATTCAGTTAGTAGCATCGCTTGTTACTCCTTGTTCTTCCGACACGCGGATGTCGGTGATGACAGCCTCACCAGAGACTTCACCATTTTTTTCAATGAAACGTATTTTGACCGGAAACAGGCGGTATTCCATGGCCAACCATATCTCCAGCCCTTCTTCGTGGGGGGCGTGCAGTTTGCTCAGGTGTACGGTGAGCAGTCTGCCGAGAGGCGTGTCGATCTCCTCATTGGTGGCGATCTCGAATTCATAATGTTCGATCTTCCTGCCGTTGCTGATTGAAACGGAAGTCGATTCGACGCCTCTCAGCGGCGGGAACTGGTACATGACGCTCAGGATGTCCTGCGTGTCCGGCGGTAACACGGCTTCACCGCCGTGCGAGAAATGCACGCGCTGTGCGGCATGATCGAATTCGGCCGTGTTGCGCTGGTTGTCGAGCCGGTCTTTGCGTTCCTCGAAAAACTCTTCCGGTTGCAGGCCGTACTTGCTGTAGCTGCCGCTGCTGTACTGGGTGAGTTCGTAGTTCTTGAACAGTTTCGCCAAGCCGACGGTCTTGGTCACTGCTTGCAATACATAATGCCCATCGTCGATCTCCAGCGTATGCACCGCTTCGCCGACGCGGAAATGACTGGTCCCTTTGTTGACCGAAAAGGTGAGTTGCGCGCGCTTGGGTAAAGGCGGGCGGGCGGCCGGTTTGTCAGCGACAGAGGCTAGCGTTTCGCTTGCGGCCGGGGCGCTGGCTGCGCCAGGAGCACTGGCGGCAAGCTGCGTTTCTGGTGAGGGGGGCGGCTCGGCGATAGTCTTCGGTGGTGCGGGCTTGGCTTTGCGCTTCGGTTTGCGTTTTGCGGTTGCGGCAGGCAATGCTTCAAGCTTGGCTGTCAGTGTTGGCAGCCTGGGCTTGAAGCTGGGCAGGCGGATGTCCGGTCCCCACAACACCAGACTGTGCAGCAGCACGGAGATGCCGACGGCGAAAGCGAGGCGACGCGATGGGGTGTCCAGCTTGAAATTCACTGGGTCATGCTCAATGCAGTGAGAACTTGTACCACTTTTTCCCCGTTGTCCTCAGTCAGGACGACCTTGCACGGGATGTAGCCATATTCGACGGCTAGCCATATTTCCGATTTCCACGGGGTGTGTTGCGGGAGTGTATACAGGTAGAACGTCCTCAACGTCCCGATGGGAACGGTCACCGTTTGCTCCGGATGCAATTGGTAGAAATAGGAATTGAGTTTGCTGCCGTTGGTGATGTTGAGCTTGACCTCCAGTCGACCACGCGGTGGCATGGCGGCGAACTGGTACATTGCGCTCAAACGATCCTGGGTATCGGATGGTAACGGGATGGTGCGTATCCCGTTCTGGTCGTTCAAAGTCAGTTCGGCGGTGCCCCAGTCGAATTCGGCAGTGGTGTTTTTTGAGCTGTCTCGCGAACGTTTGTGTATGAATTTGACCGGCTTTAAACCTTCCTGCGTGACCTCTCCCTCGCTGGTGACGATGATGGTCTCCGGTTGGAACAGCGCCAGCAGCCCGACGGGCTTGGTGATGCTTTCAATGTGGTAATGTTTTCCGCTGCGGGTGAATACTTCTTTGGTCACTGCAAACTTGATGCCTTTGCTCAGCACGTCGTAACTGGCTTCGATGCGCGCAGGTGGTGCGGCGAACAAAGCGGGGGAAACACAACACAACAGCAGAGCGAGTAACGTGCGCATGTTTATTCCAATCCCGGAGAAATGAGCGCCGCGCCGGGCTGTTCCAGGCGGTCGCCGGCGATACGGCCTTGTTTATCCAGCCACACCTGGTTGCGACATAACCAGCGTACGGTTTGCGGATAGATGCGATGTTCCTCGCGCAACACGCGAGCCGCCAGTGTTTGCGGCGTGTCGTCGCGCAGTACCGGTACCGCTGCCTGGATGATGATGGGGCCGTGGTCGAGATCGGGCGTGACGAAGTGCACGGTGCAACCGTGGATCTTGATGCCGTCCTGCAGGGCGCGCTCATGTGTGTCGATGCCGGGGTAGGCGGGCAGCAGCGAAGGATGGACGTTGATGAGGCGACCGGCGTAACGTTCGACGAATCCTGCCGTGAGGATGCGCATGAAACCGGCCAGTACCACCACATCCGGCGTGTACAGATCGATCTCTTTCGCGAGTGCGGCATCGAAGGAAGCGCGGTCGGCATAATCCTTGTGCGGCACCACAGCGGTGGCGATGCCGTGTGCTCGGGCGATCTCCAATCCTTGTGCATCGGCACGATTGCTGATGACTGCCGCGATCTGGCATGGCAGGTTCGTCTCCAGCAATGCCTGCATGTTGCTGCCGCGGCCGGAGATGAGGATGACGATGCGTTTCACAGCTTAACGTACTTGGGTCTGGTGCTCGTCGCCGTTGCGTGCGCGGATGGCGCCGATGCGCGACACGGTCTCGCCCGCGGCCTGCAGGTGCTTGATCGCCGCGTCGGCATCTTGTGCTGCGACGACGACGACCATGCCGATGCCGCAGTTGAAGGTGCGGAACATCTCCTGCGCTTCGACGTTGCCGCCTTCGCGCAGCCAGTGGAACAGCTTGGGCATCTGCCAGGTCTTGCTGTCGATGTCGGCCACAACGTTGGAAGGGAGCACGCGCGGCACGTTTTCGGTGATGCCGCCGCCGGTGATGTGCGCCATGCCCTTGATTGTTACTTGCTGCATCAGGCTCAGCATGGGCTTCACATACAAACGGGTGGGCGCCATGATGCAATCGGCCAGTGTGCGCTCGCCGTCGAATTTGGCGTTCAGGTCGGGCTTGCTGCGCTCGATGATCTTGCGCACCAGCGAATAGCCGTTGGAGTGCGCGCCGTTGGAAGCCAGTCCCAGCACTACGTCACCCGCCTTGATGTCTTCGCCGGTGATGATCTTGGATTTTTCCACCACGCCGACGGCGAAGCCCGCGAGGTCGTATTCGCCCACCGGGTACATGCCGGGCATCTCGGCAGTCTCGCCGCCGATCAATGCGCAACCGGAGTCCTCGCAACCCTTGGCGATGCCCTTGATGACCTCGGTGGCTGCGGGCACGTCCAGCTTGCCGCAGGCGAAGTAGTCGAGGAAGAACAGCGGTTCCGCGCCCTGCACCAGGATGTCGTTCACGCTCATCGCGACGAGGTCGATGCCGACGGTGTCGTGGCGGTTCAATTCAAAAGCGAGCTTGAGCTTGGTGCCCACGCCGTCGGTGCCGGACACCAGAACAGGCTCTTTATACTTCTTGGAAATCTCGACCAGACCGCCGAAGCCGCCGATGCCGCTCAGCACTTCCGGGCGCATGGTACGTTTGGCAAAAGGCTTGATGTTCTCGACCAGTTGGTCGCCTGCGTCGATATCAACTCCGGCGTCGCGGTAGGACAGGCTATTGGAAGGGGTGCTCAAGTTGAGTTCTCGCTTTCTTAAAGGTAAAGTGCAGCACGTTTCTAAGTCGCGAATTTTACCCGAAATGACCTCATCCCGCTCTGCTGCTGTGCAATGGCTGGCCGTTGCAGTTGTTCTGGCCGTGTTGCTCTATCTGCTTGGTCCCATTCTGGCCCCCTTTGTTGCGGCGGCGATCCTGGCTTATATCTGCGACCCGTTGGTGGATCGTCTGTGCGTTTGGAACCTGCCGCGCACGCTGGCGGTAGTGCTGGTGATGCTCGGCCTGGTGCTGGCGTTCATCATGTTGCTGCTGATCATCGTGCCGCTGCTGGAGAAAGAGGTCGGTCTGCTGATGGCGCGCATGCCGGCATGGCTGGAAACGGCGCGCACCCAATTGTTGCCATGGTTGCAGCACTCGTTTGGCGTTGGCCTGGAATGGGACAGCCAAGCGCTGAAGAATGCGTTGCTGAGCCGCTGGCAGGCCGATGGTGGTGCGGCGGCGAAGCTCTTGCCCTGGCTGAAGAGCGGCGGCGCGTTCATTACCCAGTTCATAAAATTATTGCTGGTGCCGGTGGCGATGTTCTATCTGTTGCGCGATTGGGATGTGCTGCTGGCGCGCGTGGATCGTCTGGTCCCGCGGCACTGGCATGATAAAGTCTCCGAGATCGCGGTGGAGGTGGATCGCGTCTTGGCCGAATTCCTGCGCGGACAGATATCCGTAATGCTGCTGATGAGCGTCTATTACGTGCTGGTGCTGTGGCTGGTCGGACTCGACTTCGCGTTGCCCATCGGCATCGTGGCAGGCTTGCTGGTGTTCGTGCCTTACCTGGGCATGCTCATTGGCCTGGTGCTGGCGACCTTGGCTGCGGCGATGCAATTCACTTCGTTTGGGGGCGTGGCGCTGGTGTGGGCGGTGTTCGGTATGGGGCAGTTGCTGGAAGGGATGCTGATCACGCCCTGGTTGGTGGGCGAGCGCATCGGGCTGCATCCGCTGGCCGTGATTTTTGCCTTGCTGGCCTTTGGGCAGCTATTCGGATTTTTCGGCATATTGCTCGCGTTGCCGCTGGCCGCCATTCTGCTGGTCGTGCTGCGCCATGCGCGTGACCGCTATCTGGCAAGCGAGATGTATAGCAAGCCATGACCCAATTGTTATTGGGCATCGCCCCGGAGTGGATCCCGACGCTGGATAACTTCGTTGCCGGGCGCAACGTCGAGTTGCTTTCCGCATTGCGCCATGCGCTGGCGGCCACCAATGGCGAGCGCGGCCTGTATGTGTGGGGCGATGCGGGTAGCGGCAAGAGTCATCTGCTGCAAGCTGCAGTCGAGCAGGCACGGGCGACGGGACAGTCGGCGGTCTATGCCGGCAGCATAGTGCCGCAAGCCGCTCAGGTGGTAGCGGTGGACGATGTGGAAAAGCTGGACGACGCGGCACAAATCGCTTTGTTCGCCTTGTATAACCGTCAACGCGAAAACGGCGGCATGTTGCTGGTGAGCGGCACGCAAGCTCCTACGTTCCTGACATTGCGCGACGATCTGCGCACCCGCTTGGGCTGGGGCTTGGTCTATCAGGTGCATGCCTTGAGCGATGCCGAGAAAGCTCAGGCTTTACAACAGCATGCGCATGCGCGCGGGTTCGAATTGTCAGGCGAGGTCACGACCTATCTGTTGCGGCACGGTCGCCGCGACCTGCCTGCTTTGCTGACGACGCTGGATGCGCTGGACGAGCACTGCCTGCGCCTGAAGCGCGCGGCTTCAGTGCCGTTGCTGAAGGAAGTGATGCGCGGCGATCATCGAGGGTAGGCGCGCCGTGTTAAATCTGCGAGAATCCATTGCGGAGAGCGTGTCAGATTCTTAAAAAATACAAAAAATTATTGTGATTTCTAATCGAGGATTAAACATGAAGAAGCGTATTTTGTTGGCAGCGGTGATGGTGGCAATCTCGGCACCTGCGTTTGCGGGGACTGACGTCGAAATCCACGTGGGTACCTTGGGGTATGGTTTGGGGCTGGGATTCCAGGCGACCGACACGGTCGTGGCGCGAGTCGGTTTCAACCAATACGACAAGAATTTCAGCACCACCTCCGGCAGTCTGAACTATGACGGTAAGCTGAAGCTTTCCAGTTTCGACGCACTGCTGGATTGGCACTTGTTCGGCGGCTCGACCCACTTGACCGCAGGCATTATGTCCAACGGTAACAAGTTCACTATGACGGCCACCCCCACTGCGGGAAGCTATACGATTAACGGACAAGCCTTTTCTGCCGCGCAAGTTGGTACGTTGAACGGCGAAGTTACGTTTAACAAAACAGCGCCTTATTTGGGTTTTGGCTGGAACAGCCAGCCGAAGAACAAGGGTTTTTCTTTCAAGTCTGATTTCGGCATCATGTTCCAGGGTTCACCCAAGGCAACGTTGACCTACACGGGTACACAAACTGCTGCTATCAGCAATCAAGTAGCGGTTGAGCAAGAGAATTTGAACAGCAAGCTGAACAGCTACAAGAATTATCCGGTGATTTCGTTCGCCATCGGCTACGCATTCTAAGTTGTCAGGTATTGGCTGTTCGGAAGCTAGGTCTTGCAGCGATGCAGGCCTAGCTTCTTGTTTTGGGAGAGAGTAGTGAATCTGGCTTTATTCGATTTGGACAATACCCTGTTGAGCGGCGACAGCGACTTCGAATGGTCGCAGTTTCTGGTCGAGGAGGGCGTGCTTGACCGCGAATTGTTCGAGGCGAAGAACCTCGCATTCTATGAGCAGTACAAGGCGGGTACGCTGAACATCGGCGAATTTCTGGACTTCCAGCTCAAGCCCTTGTCGCGCCATGCGCGCAAGGTGTTGGATGACTGGCATGAGGAGTTCATGCGGCGCAAGGTGCGGCCGATGATGGGCGCAAAGGCACGCGATCTGGTGTCCAAACATCAGGCGGCGGGCGATGTGTGTGTGATCGTCACCGCCACCAACAGTTTTGTGACTGCCCCTATCGCGCGCGAATTCGGCGTGGAGCATCTGATCGCCACCGATCCGGAACAGAAGAACGGCGAATTTACCGGGCGTGTCGCCGGTGTACCGAGTTTTCGCGAGGGCAAGGTGCTGCGCATGGAGAGTTGGTTGGCGGAACGTGGCTGGAATTGGGAAAGCTTCGGAACGACTTGGTTCTACAGCGATTCATTGAACGATCTGCCGTTGCTGGCCAAAGTGAAACGGCCGGTCGCTGTCGATCCAGACGCGACCTTGCGCGCCCATGCCGAAAAGCAAGGCTGGACGGTCATCTCGCTGCGTTGAAAGGCGGGTAAGAGGGGGCAGTGTATAATCCCCACGTGGATGTCCAAAGAATCGCCGCCTTCGCGGCGATTTCAACTTTTGCTGACGATGATAAAAAGACTGATTAAACGGGTATTTGGCAAGGCGGCTCCGGTACGGGTGGTGGGGGCGGCGCATGTCATTCCTTTTGACGCGCATAAAGTAAGCCGTGATGGCATCAGTTACGGCGCAAAACGCGTGACCGACGGGCTGCAGGCGGCCGGTTTTCAGGCCTTCGTGGTCGGCGGCGCGGTGCGCGACCTGCTGCTGGATCGCGAACCCAAGGACTTCGATGTGGCGACCGACGCAACCCCGGAAGAAGTGAGGCGCGTGTTCCGCCGCGCGCGCATCATCGGACGGCGCTTTCGTTTGGTGCATGTGATGTTCGGCGAAGAGACGGTGGAGGTGTCCACTTTCCGCCGTGCCATCGACGCCGAGGATGCCGAGACCGACGAACACGGGCGCATCCTGCGCGACAACGAATTCGGCGACCAGGAGCAGGATGCGGCGCGGCGCGACTTCACTGCCAACGCACTGTTCTACGACCCGAGCACGCAAGAGATTTTCGACTACCACAACGGCTATGCAGATATCCGCGCCAACACCTTGCGCATGATCGGTGACCCGGAAGTGCGTTACCGCGAAGACCCGGTGCGCATGCTGCGTGCGGTGCGGCTCTCGGCCAAGCTGGGCATGAAGCTGGATCAAGCCACTGCCGCCCCGATCTTCAAGATGAAAGAACTGTTGAGCAACGTGCCTGAGGCGCGTCTGTTCGACGAGATGCTCAAGCTGTTGCTATCCGGCCATGCGCTGGAATGCATCAAGAAGCTGCGCGCCATGGATTTGCA
The DNA here is from genome assembly GCA_963715005.1 of uncultured beta proteobacterium. Taxonomy (GTDB): domain Bacteria; phylum Pseudomonadota; class Gammaproteobacteria; order Burkholderiales; family Gallionellaceae; genus Sideroxyarcus. Next base: position 47,907 of record CAVQQO010000003.1, read on the forward strand.
TCACGGCCTGTTGCCGATGCTGGATGTGATCCTCGAACAGCCGATGGGCGAGAAGTTCATCATGCTGTCGTTGCAGAATACCGACCAGCGCATCGCCGAAGACAAGCCGACTTCGCCCGCCTTCCTGTTCGCCGCGTTGTTGTGGCACGAAGTGCTGGCCGCATGGAAAGCCAAGCAGGATGCAGGCGAGCGCCCGATCGCCGCGATGCATGCGGCAATGGACGAAGTGCTGGACAGGCAGCGTGCGCAACTCGCCATCCCGCGCCGTTACGACACGGTGATGAAAGAACTGTGGCTGCTGCAACCGCGCTTCGAACAGCGCGGCGGGCAGCGCCCGCTGCGCTTGCTGGCGTTGCCGCGTTTCCGCGCGGCCTACGATTTCCTGTTGTTGCGTTGCCAGAGCGGCGAAACGGATGCCGAGCTGGGTACCTGGTGGGAAGAGTTCCAGCATGCCAGCGATGAGCGCCGCGCCGAGATGTTGCTGCCGGATACGGGCGGCCCCAAGAAGCGCCGCCGTCGCAGCAAGAAACCCGGCACGACAGCACAATCCGAATTTCCGATCGATTGATGAAGCACGTCGCGTTCATTGGTCTGGGCAGCAATCTGGCTGATCCGGTGGCACAGGTGTCGCATGCGTTGGATACCTTGGGCAGTCTGCCGCAGATGCGCGTGCTGCGCCGTTCCTCGCTGTATCGTAGCGCCCCGGTGGGCTATCTGGCGCAGCCGGACTTCATCAACGCGGTGGCGCAACTGGAAACGGAATTGGCGCCGCGCGCCTTGCTGGATGCGCTGCTGGCGCTGGAACAGGAATGCGGACGCACTCGCGAATTTCGCAATGCACCGCGTACCTTGGACTTGGATGTGTTGTTGTACGATGATCTGGTGCATCACGAACACGGCCTGAGCATCCCGCATCCGCAGATGCACCTGCGCGCCTTCGTGTTGCAGCCCTTGCTGGAGATCGCGCCGGACTGTGTGATTCCGGGCATCGGAACTGCGGCGGACGCAGCTCGGCAATGCGCGGGACAAAAATTGGAGCGGCTTGATGCCCCTGAGTAAATATCGTTACATCGTGGTGGAAGGTCCCATCGGCGTCGGCAAGACCAGCTTGGCGCAGCGGCTGGCCGATCATGGCGAGGCTTATCCCTTGCTGGAGAAGCCGCAGGACAATCCCTTCCTGGCGAACTTCTATCAAGATCCGGCGCGCTATGCGCTGCCCACGCAGTTGTTCTTCCTGTTCCAGCGCATCAATGAAGCGCGCGATCTGGCACAGATGGACATGTTCCGCAGCCGCACAGTCTCCGATTATCTGTTCGAGAAAGATGCGCTGTTCGCGCGTCTGACCCTGAGCGATGATGAGTACAAGCTGTACCAGTCGATCTGTCAGGGCCTGTCCCCGCAAGCGCATGCGCCCGATCTGGTGATCTATCTGCAGGCGCCCACTTACACGCTGTCGGAGCGCGTGCGGCGGCGCGGCAATCGCTATGAGCGCCCGATCCAGGACGAGTACTTGGAGCGGTTGTCCGACAGTTACGGCGAATTCTTCCACCAGTACGATGAAGCTCCGCTGCTGGTGGTGAATAGCGAACACCTGAATTTTGTGGATAATGCGGACGACTTCGATCTGCTGCTCGACCGTATAGGCAAGATGCGCGGGCGCAGGGAGTATTTCAACGTGGGGGCATGATGCGTACAACCCTGAGCAAACTCCAATCCATGCGCGACAAAGGCGAGAAGATCGCCGTGCTGACCTGCTACGACGCCAGTTTCGCCACGCTGCTGGAAACCAACGGTGTGGATGTGCTGCTGATCGGCGATTCTCTGGGCATGGTGATCCAGGGGCGCGAAACCACCTTGCCGGTGACCATCGAGCAGATGGCCTATCACACCTCTTGCGTAGTCAGCGGCGCACAGCAGGCTTTCATCATGGCCGACATGCCGTTCGGCACCTCGCAGGTCAGTCCGCGCGAGACCTTCGCCTATGCCGTGCAACTGATGGCGGCAGGCGCGCAGATGGTCAAACTCGAGGGCGGTGCCGAGATGGCCGAGACCGTGCATTTCCTTACCTCGCGCGGCATTCCGGTGTGCGGGCATATCGGTCTCACGCCGCAATCGGTGCATCAGCTCGGCGGTTACAAGGTGCAGGGCAAAGGTGATGTCGCCGCGCAGAAGTTGATCCAGGATGCGCTGGCCCTGCAACAGGCCGGTGCTGGCATCGTCTTGATGGAAGCCGTCCCTGCGGCACTGGCCGCAGAAGTCACCGCGCAACTCAGGGTGCCGACCATCGGCATCGGAGCAGGTGCCGCTTGTTCCGGCCAGGTGCTGGTGCTGCACGACATGCTGGGTATCTATCCCGGCAAGAAGGCGCGTTTCGTCAAGGATTTCATGCCGGGTGCTTCATCCATCGCACAAGCGGTGGCGAACTACGTTGCCGAGGTGAAGGCCTGTTCATTCCCCGGCATGGAGCACAGTTTTTAAGGGGACGGTATCCTATGTATCGTTTCTTGCTTCTTGCAGGGCTGTTTTCTGGCTGTGCTGTTAGGGGAGAAAGCACTTGGTCAGCCATGCCATCAATGGATAATAAAGTTGCAGATTTGTATTCGCGGAATTTCATAGTAGCAGCCCCAACAGCAGTAGCAAACGCTGCGTGCGGCGTACCGATGGCTGTTGCGGTTGATGTCAGATCACCTGCATGGATGCCCAAGACCGTGACTGAGGTTGCCATCAAAACATCGGCGTTTATGACGTATGCAAGTGCCGTCACATGTGGTGCTGTGATCGGTTTGCCGTTCATTCCAGCTTCTTATCTTTGCGATGAGAATCCATGGTCATATTCCGCAGGCCCCAATTGGTCTTGTCATGTTTCTCGCACTAATGCCCCCGAGAATACGACTGTTGCCAAACAAGAGAGGCTCTAATGCAAAGAATACATTCCGTCGATGAACTGCGCGCCCGCCTCGCTAACGAAAAGGCTATCGCCTTTGTGCCGACCATGGGCAACCTGCACGAAGGTCACATCGAGCTGGTGCGCATCGCACGGGAGCGCGGTGCTTGTGTCGTGGTCAGTATCTTCGTCAACCCGATACAGTTTGGCCCCAACGAGGATTTCGACAAATATCCGCGCACGCTGGAAGCGGACTGCGCCAAGCTGCAGGGGCTTGCGGACGTGGTGTTTGCCCCGGCAGTGGCCGGCATGTATCCCGAAAAACAGACGCTTTTCGTCGAGCCGCCGCCCATCGCCGCTGAGCTATGCGGTGCATTCCGTCCCGGTCATTTTCGCGGCGTGGCGACAGTGGTGCTGAAGCTGTTCAACCTGGTGCAGCCGCAAGTCGCCATCTTCGGCAAAAAGGATTACCAGCAACTGGCCGTCATTCGGCAAATGGTCCGTCAGTTCAACCTGCCTATCGAGATCATCGGTGCAGAGACCTCGCGCGCAGCCGACGGACTCGCACTTTCTTCGCGCAACCAGTATTTGTCTGCAGCAGAGCGAACCGAAGCGGTATTTTTGAGTCAAATATTACGAGAGGTGTGTAATGCTCTGGCGAGTGGTGCAATCGATTATGCAGTGTTGGAAGCTGATGCGGTTGCGGCGCTTGCCAAGCGTGGCTGGCAAGTGGAGTATGTTGCGGTGCGCAGACAGGCTGATCTTGGGATTCCCGAGAAAGGTGGGAGTAGATTGGTTGTGCTGGCGGCTGCGCGGTTAGGTAAAACCCGTTTGATCGACAATATGGAAGTTTGTCTTTAACGGTCAGACGTTTATAATGCGCGCCCCCGAAGTTGGGGGATTAGAATTTGCTTTCTCGTTCATTTCTCGCCACCGGCGGAGAAGATTGAGGGGAGGGTGAGGAGGTGACTATGCAAAGAACCATGCTACAAGCCAAATTGCACCGTGTGCGCGTGACGCAGTCCGAGTTGCACTACGAGGGTTCGTGCGCTATCGACGACGACCTGCTGGATGCTTCCGGCATCAAGGAATACCAGGCGATCGACATTTACAATGTTACCAACGGAGAGCGCTTCAGCACCTATGCCATCCGCGCCGAGCGCGGCTCGCGCACCATCTCGGTCAACGGCGCGGCAGCGCACAAGGCCAATCCCGGCGACATTCTCATCATCGCCGCGTTCTCCAGCTATTCCGAGTTGGAGTTGCAGAAATACCATCCCACGCTCGTGTATGTGGACGAGCACAACGGCATCATCGGGAAGCGCGACAAGATTCCCGTCCAGGCGGCTGAAGCAGCCTGAATGAAAAAGCCCCGCTTCGGCGGGGCTTTTGTTTGGGCGATTGCCAGAGGGCTAGATGCGCTTTGCCAGTTCGGCAGCCTTGCCGGTATAGGTCTCCGGACTCAGCGCTTGCAGGCGTTGTTTCTCGGCTGCGGGGATGTCCAGCGTCTGGATGAATGCCGCCAGGCTTTCGCGGTTGATGCCGCCCTTGCCGCGCGTGAGTTCCTTCAGCTTGTCGTAGGCGTTCTCGATGTCGTAGCGGCGCATCACGGTCTGGATCGGCTCGGCCAGCACTTCCCAGCTGTTGTCGAGGTCTTCCGCCAGGCGTTGCGGGTTGGCTTCGAGCTTGTTCAGTCCCTTCAGGCAGGATTCGTAGGCGAGCAGGGTGTAGCCCAGCGCCACGCCCATGTTGCGCAGCACGGTGGAGTCGGTGAGGTCGCGCTGCCAGCGCGAGATCGGCAGCTTTTCCGAGAGGTGCTTGAGCAGCGCGTTGGCCAAGCCCGAGGTTGCCTTCGGAGTTCTCGAAGTCGATCGGGTTGACCTTGTGCGGCATGGTGGAGGAGCCGACTTCGCCTGCCACGACCTTCTGCTTGAAGTAATCCGAGCGAGATATAGCCCCAGATGTCGCGGTTGAGGTCGATCAGGATGGTGTTGGCGCGCGCATAGGCGTCGTACAGCTCGGCCATGCAGTCGTGCGGCTCGATCTGGATGGTGTAGGGGTTGAACACCAGGCCGCGCGCTTCGACGAAGCGCTTGGCGAAGCTTTCCCAGTCCACGTCGGGGTAGGCCGACAGGTGTGCGTTGTAGTTGCCCACCGCGCCGTTGATCTTGCCCAGCACTTCGACTGCGGCGATGCGCTGCTGCGCGCGGCGCAGGCGATAGACGACATTGGCCATCTCCTTGCCCAGGGTGCTGGGCGTGGCGGTCTGGCCGTGGGTGCGGCACAGCATGGGCAGGTCGGCATGCTGGTGCGCGAGATGTTGCAAGCGTTCGATCAGGACGTTCAGCGTGGGCAGCATCACCGCATCGCGCGCGTGCTTGAGCATCAGCGCATGGCTCAGGTTGTTGATGTCTTCCGAGGTGCAGGCGAAGTGGATGAATTCCAGCGCCTTGGCGGTCTCCGGGTTGGCGGATAGCTTGTCGCGCAGCCAGTATTCGATGGCCTTCACGTCGTGGTTGGTGCGGCGCTCGATGGTCTTGATCTGCTCGGCATCGGCCTCGCTGAACTGCGCGGCGAGCTGGTCGAGTTGCGCGACGGTGGCGGCGGAGAAGGGCGGCAGTTCCTTGATGCCGGCTTCGTTGCTCAGCGCCTTGAGCCATTCGATCTCGATCAGCGTGCGGTAGCGGATCAGGCCGAACTCGCTGAAGTGGTTGCGCAATGCATCGACCTTGCCGGAGTAGCGGCCGTCGAGCGGGGAAAGGGCGGTGAGTGCCGAGAGCGTCATGATGTCTTAGTGCAGGAAAAGTTCAAGGCGCGCATTTTACGTGAAAGCGCGCCTTCTCGCAGGTCAGGCTTGATGCAGGTGCAGCGTGCGCGTAGGGAAGGCAAAGTCGGCACCATGCCGAGCGACGATTTTCGCCACCTTCAGCAGGATATCCTGCTTTACCTTCTGGAACTCCTCCGCCACAGTGGTCTTGGTGAGCGCTTGGACCAGCAGGTTGAGCGATGAGTCGGCGAACTGGTCGAAGGCGACGATTACCGGCTGTTCACCGTCGATCTCCGGATGCGATCTCAGCATGGTCTTCACTTCTTCGACGATGACGCCGATCTTGTCGAGGTCGTCGTAACGCAGGCCGATAATCTCGCGGATGCGGCGATGCGACATACGCGACGGGTTCTCCACCACGATGGAGGTGAACAATGAGTTGGGCACGTAGATCAGTGCCATGTCTGCGGCGCGGATACGGGTCTGTCGCCAGCCGATGTGTTCCACTTTGCCTTCGATCTGCTTATCCGGCGAACGTATCGTCTCACCCACGTTGAACGGGCGATCCAGATGGATCATCAAGCCGCCGAAAAAATTCGCCAGCAGATCTTTTGCAGCGAAACCGACTGCAATGCCGCCCATGCCGCCGAACGCCAATACGCCGGAGATGCTGAATCCCAACGTCTGCATCACTGCCAAGGCGGCAACGACGATCACCACGATGCGCGACACCTTGCTCAGGCCATCCACCGTGGTGCGATCCACTTCTTCTCCAGCCTGGGTACGTGCTGCCACCACGTTGTTCGCGAGTTCGCGGATCAGTTTGAACAGGAACCAGGCGATGCAGATCACGACTCCGATGCTGCGGGCAGGAGCGAGGTATTCGAGCAATTGCTCGCCGGTCTGGCGATGGATCAGGTGCAGTGCAAAGGAGAGACCCGCCAGCCAGATCACTACGGGTAACGGTCTGCGAGCGGCTTCGATCAGCGCGTCATCCCAGATATTGTTGGTGCGAGCGGCGACGCTTTCGGCATGCTGCAGCAGGCGCCGCGCGAGAAAGTGGGCTGCGCTGGTGGCCGCGAGCACCAGCAACAGGCGGATGACCTCGGGACTCAGGTGGATGGGCATGGTGCCTCCTCTTGAATTATTTGATGATCCCGCCGCCCAGGCAGATTTCGCCGTCGTACACCACGACGGACTGGCCTGGCGTGACCGCCCATTGCTCCTCGTCGAAGGTGAAATGCGCAGTATCGTTCGCAGTCAGCGCGATGCGGCAAGACGCATCCTGCTGGCGATAGCGGGTTTTCGCGGCATAGCCACGTGCGGCATCGGGGACGTGGCCGCTGATCCAGTGCATGTCCAGTGCATCCAGTTGCGGGTTGAGCAGCAGGGGGTGGCCGTGGCCTTGCACTACGATCAGGCGGTTGTGCTGCATGTCCTTGCCCGCGACGAACCAGGGCTCACCTGTCGTATCGCGCGAACCGCCGATGCCCAAGCCTTGGCGTTGTCCATAGGTGTAGAACGACAAACCCATGTGTCGCCCCACCACTTTACCCTCCGGCGTGACCATGTCGCCCGGCTTGGTGGGCAAGTAGCGGTTAAGGAACTCGCGGAACGGGCGCTCGCCGATGAAACAGATGCCGGTGCTGTCCTTCTTTGCGTAGTTGGATAGGTTATGTTCGCGCGCGATGTCGCGCACTTGCGATTTGAGTAGTTGTCCCAGTGGAAACATCGCCTTGCTCAGTTGCTGCTGGTTCAGTCGGTGCAAGAAATAGCTCTGATCCTTGCTGTCGTCCCTGGCTTTGAGCAGCTGGAACGAGCCGTCAACTTCGCGCACGTCAGCGTAATGTCCGGTGGCGATGGCATCCGCGCCCAAGCGGATGGCGTGATCCAGAAAGGCTTTGAACTTGATCTCGGAGTTGCACAGGATGTCCGGGTTGGGCGTGCGCCCGGCCTCGTATTCGCGCAGGAAGTAACTGAACACGCGGTCCTTGTATTCCGCGGCGAAATTCACCGCCTCAATGGGGATGCCGATAGTATCGGCCACCGACACCGCATCGATCAGATCCTGGCGCGAAGAGCAGTATTCGCTGTCATCATCGTCTTCCCAGTTCTTCATGAACAGGCCGATGACCTCGTAGCCCTGTTGCTTCAATAGCAGGGCGGTGACGGAAGAGTCGACGCCGCCGGACATGCCGACGACGACACAGCGCTTACTCATAATGGGTGATCAAGTCCAGCGGATAGCGCTTGCCCGCGAGGTAATCTTCCACGCAGCGCAGGATCAGCGGGCTGCGGTGGCGCGATTGCGTGGCGCGGATCTCGTCCGGAGTCATCCACACTGCACGCACGATGCCTTTGTCCAGAGCGCGTTCCGGGTGATGGGCGAGGATGCGCCCGCCGAAGGCGAAACGCAGGTAGGTGGTGTCGGAAGCGGCCGAGTGCCAGCGATAGACGCCGATCAGGAATTCCGGCTCGAACTCATAGGCCGACTCTTCCAGTGCTTCGCGCACGGCCCCAGCGGGCAAGGTCTCGTTGGGTTCCCAGTGGCCGGCGGGCTGGTTGAACAGCAGGCCCTGCGGGGTATGTTCTTCCACCAGTAAGAACTTGCCGTCCTGTTCGAGGACGGCGGCGACGGTGGCGTGCGGTTTCCAGATCATGGTGCGATTTTAAACGAAATAAAAAAGGCAGGGTCGCCCCTGCCTTTTTTGAATACAGCAATATTACTTAGCAGCAGCTGCGTGCTTGCCTTCGTGCTTGGCAGCAGGCTTGGCTTCTGCCTTCTTGGCAGGAGCAGCAGGAGCAGCAGCGGCGGCTGCAGGAGCAGCAGCTGCAGGAGCAGCGGCGGCTGCAGGAGCAGCGGCTGCAGGAGCAGCAGCGTCAGCGGCAACAGCGGAGAAAGAAACGGCAGCGAATACAGCAGCGATCAGAGTAGACAGCAATTTCATTTAAGACTCCTAAGTGGATTGATAAACGTTTATGACACAACAAGTGTCATGGGCTATAACGCATAACCCAGCCCCAAGTTGACGGGGCGCGCCATTGTATTACAAATAAAAAAAGCAGGGTCGCCCCTGCCTTTTTTATTTCCGCTTAAATTACTTGGCGGGAGCTGCGTCAGCTGCCTTAGCCTTCTTTGCTTTCTTGGCCTTCTTTGCTTTCTTGGCCTTCTTTGCTGGCTTAGCTTCTGCCTTGGCTGCAGGAGCGGCGGCGGCGGCTGCAGGAGCAGCAGCTGCAGGAGCAGCAGCGTCAGCGGCAACAGCGGAGAAAGAAACAACGGCGAACACAGCAGCGATCAGAGTGGACAGCAGTTTCATGTGAGGCTCCATTTAGTAGTTGATAAACGTTTATGACACTACCAGTGTCGGAGCCTATAACGCGGTGCGAGATGATCGCGTTGACACAAACATCGAATTTGGTGCCGGGGGGGGGAATCGAACCCCCACGCCCTCTCGGGCACCGGATTTTGAGTCCGGCACGTCTACCAGTTCCATCACCCCGGCAAGAGTGTATTTCCCATGCAGCACCGGATTTTGGCTACGGCCACCGCTTTGCGGTTTAACTTGCTTCTCAAGTTAGCCTACGCCGCCATGTCTCTAAGAGAGACATGGTGAGCCCGGTACAACGTCTACCAGTCCCATCACCCCGGCAAGGGAAGGGCGCGAATTATCCATGAAACGCCAGCCCTCATCAACTACAATGCGCGTTTTTCTTCCGGCATCCCACTGGTTTCCATGCGTACCGACGATTTTGACTTCATTTTGCCCGAGCGCTTGATTGCGCAGCATCCGCCTGCGCAGCGCGGGGCGAGCCGTTTGTTGCAGGTGGGCGAGGCGGGGCTGAAAGACAGCCAGTTTGCCGACCTGCATGGGCTGGTGCGTGAGCATGATCTGCTGGTATTGAACGACACACGTGTGCTGAAAGCACGGCTGTTCGGCGAAAAAGAAAGCGGCGGCAAGGTCGAAGTGCTGGTCGAGCGCGTGTTGGACGAACATGATGTGTTGGCGCAGGTTCGTGTCAGCAAGACACCGAGACCCGAAAGCCGGCTGTTGCTGGCGGGGGAGCTGTGGGTGCGTGTGCTGGGACGCGAGGGGGAGTTCTTCCGTTTGCGCTTTGAGGATGCGGAAGCGGTGACGACTTTGCTGGAACGGCACGGGCATTTGCCGTTGCCGCCCTACATCACTCATGCCGCCGGTGCCGAGGATGAAGCGCGTTACCAGACCGTGTTTGCCCGCGAGCCGGGTGCGGTGGCCGCACCCACGGCCGGGCTGCATTTCGGCGAGGCCATGCTGCAGGCGCTGCGCGACAAGAAGGTGGATATCGCCTATGTGACCCTGCATGTCGGCGCTGGCACCTTCAAGCCCGTACGGGCCGAAAACATCGAAGAGCATGTCATGCACAGCGAACGCTACAGCATTCCCCAAGCCACGGTGGACGCCATCCGCGCGGCCAAGGCCAAAGGCGGGCGTGTGATCGCAGTAGGCACCACCAGTCTGCGCGCATTGGAAAGTGCGACGGCGAACGGAGAGTTGGCCGCAGGTTCAGGCGAGACGCGCATCTTCATCACCCCCGGCTACCGCTTCAAAGTGGTGGACATGCTGCTGACCAACTTCCACCTGCCGCGCTCCACCTTGCTGATGCTGGTGTGCGCCTTCGGTGGAATGGATAAGATGCTGGCTGCGTATCGTCATGCGGTGGAACAGGAATATCGCTTCTTCAGTTACGGCGATGCGATGTTGATCGAAAGAGAGCAATGAAATTTACTTTACACAAAACCTCAGGCGCTGCCCGTCGCGGCACGCTGGACCTGGCGCACGGCAAGCTGGAGACACCGGCCTTCATGCCGGTCGGCACTTACGGCACGGTCAAGGCGATGTCGCCGCTGGAGCTGAAAGACATCGGTGCGCAGATCGTGCTCGGCAACACGTTCCATCTGTGGCTGCGCCCGGGACTGGAAGTGATCGCGGCGCACGGCGGTCTGCATCGCTTCATGGGCTGGGACGGTCCCATCCTCACCGATTCCGGCGGCTTCCAGGTGTTCAGTCTCGGCGAACTGCGCAAGATCACCGGCGGCGGGGTGGAGTTTCGGTCTCCGGTGAACGGCGACAAATGCTTCCTGTCGCCGGAAGAATCCATGCGCATCCAGAAGGTGCTGAATTCCGACATCGTGATGATCTTCGACGAATGCACGCCGTATCCGGCTGACGAGCAGACGGCGGGTGTCTCCATGCGCCTTAGCCTGAGCTGGGCGGAGCGCAGCAAGAAGGCGCATGACGGCAACCCCAACGCGCTGTTCGGTATCGTGCAGGGCGGTATGCACGAGCATCTGCGAGACGAATCGCTGGCAGGCTTGAAGGACATCGGTTTCGACGGTTTTGCCATCGGCGGTTTGTCGGTGGGTGAGCCGAAAGAGGACATGCTGCGCATCCTCAAGCACACCGCGCCGCAACTGCCGCAGGACAAGCCGCGCTACCTGATGGGTGTGGGTACGCCGGAGGATCTGGTGGATGCGGTCGCCGAGGGAATCGATATGTTCGACTGCGTGATGCCGACGCGCAACGCGCGCAACGGCCATCTGTTCACCCGCTTCGGCGACGTGCGCATCAAGAACGCGCAATACCGGCTGGACACGCGTCCGCTGGACGAGCAGTGCACCTGCTACACCTGCCGCCACTTCACCCGCGCCTATCTGCATCACCTGCACCGCCTGAACGAGATCCTCGGTGCGCGTCTCAATTCCATCCACAACTTGCATTATTACCAGGAACTGATGAGCGACATCCGCAAGGCCATCGAAGCCGGCCGCTTTGCCGAATTCCAGGCCGCTTTCCGCCATGCGCGTGCAGGTTTGTGAGCGCATGTACTGAGTTGGGCGCGTAGCAAGACAGTCATCCCATCCATGTTAGAATGCGCGCCTTTGATTTTTTGAACCCTGTTTTGAGAGGAGTAGTCATGGTTTCTATCAGCGAATTGTTCATCAGCAATGCCCACGCCGAAGGCGCAGCAGCACCGCAGGGCGGCGGTTTCATGGAATTCCTGCCTTTGATCGCCTTGCTGGCGGTGTTCTACTTCCTCGTCTTGCGCCCGCAACAAAAGCGCGCCAAGGAACACAAGGCCCTGATGGAAGCGCTGCAAAAAGGCGATGAAGTCGTCACCATCGGCGGCGTGATGGGCAAGGTGACCAAGGTGAGCGAAGACAGCGCAGCGATCGAGATCGCCGACAACGTCGTCATCCAGGTACAAAAAGCTGCGATCCAGAACGTCCTGCCCAAAGGCACGATCAAGTCGATCTAAGTCAAGTATCCCTCAAATTCACGCTGTTTAAGGTGCCGCAATGAACCGTTATCCGCTGTGGAAATACCTGCTGATCCTGAGCACGCTGGTGTTGGGCTTTATCTATGCACTGCCCAATTTCTACGGCGAATCGCCTGCCGTGCAGGTATTGCCGCTGCGTTCCAGCCTCAAGGCGGATGCGGCGCTGCTGGCACGCGTTGACGATGTGCTGAAGACCGCGCAACTGGCTCCCGAGGTGCTGTCGCAGGATGCGACCAGCATCAAGGCGCGCTTCGCCGATACGGATACGCAGCTCAAGGCCAAGGACGTGCTGCACGCGCAACTGGGCGAGGACTACGTGGTGGCACTGAACCTGCTGTCGCGTTCGCCGCAATGGCTGTCCGATTTCGGCGCGTTGCCGATGTATCTCGGTCTCGACTTGCGCGGCGGCGTGCATTTCCTGATGCAGATCGACATGAAAGGCGCGCTGGACAAGGCGCTGGAATCTTCTTCCGGCGACATTCGCAGCACCCTGCGTGAGGCCGAACATCGCCTACTCCGGCGTGAGCCGCGACGGCAACGTGATCACCACCAAGTTCCGCGATGCCGAAGCGCGCAGCAAAGGCGAGGCGGAGCTCAAGCAGCGTTTCGGCGGGCTGGAATTCAACACGCGCGAAGAAGGCGGCGAACATCTGCTGCTCGCCCAGCTCAAGCAGCAAGAGCAAATCCGCATCCAGGAATCGGCGGTGCAACAGAACCTCATCACCTTGCGCAACCGTGTGAACGAGTTGGGCGTGGCCGAGCCGGTGATCCAGCAGCAGGGTGTGGACCGTATCGTGGTGCAATTGCCGGGCGTGCAGGACACCGCGCGCGCCAAGGACATCCTCGGACGTACTGCCACCCTGGAAGTGCGCCTGGTGGATGACGAACATCAGTTGGGCGCAGGTGCAGTCGCCCCGTTCGGCACCGAGATGTTCAAGGACCGCGACGGCACACCGTTGCTGGTGAAGAAGAGCGTGATCCTGACCGGCGAGCGCATCAACGATGCGCAGCCCGGCTTCGACAGCCGCAACAACGAGCCGGCCGTGCATATCAATCTGGACGCGGTGGGTGCACGCAAGTTCAAGGAAGCGACGCGCGAGAACGTGAACAAGCGCATGGCCATCATCCTGTTCGAAAAGGGCAGGGGCGAGGTGGTCACCGCACCGGTGATCCGCGAAGAGATCGGCGGCGGACGCGTGCAGATCAGCGGCAAGATGAATACGGAAGAAGCCAACGACACCGCGCTGCTGTTGCGCGCCGGCGCCCTGGCTGCGCCGATGGAGATCATCGAGGAACGCACGGTCGGCCCCAGCCTGGGTGCCGACAACATCAAGCGCGGCTTCGATTCCACCAAGATCGGCTACATCGCCATCGCGGTATTCATGATCGCCTATTACCTGATGTTCGGCGGCGTATCCGTGCTGGCGCTGGGCGCGAACCTGCTGTTGCTGGTCGCTTTGCTGTCCATGCTGCAGGCTACGCTGACCCTGCCGGGCATGGCAGGTATCGCGTTGACGCTGGGTATGGCGATCGACTCCAACGTGCTGATCAACGAGCGTATCCGCGAGGAGTTGCGCAACGGCGTGCCGCCGCAGACGGCGATCCATGCCGGCTATGACAACGCCTTCGCCACCATTCTCGACTCCAACATCACCGCGCTGATCGTGGGTATCGCCTTGTTCATGTTCGGCTCCGGGCCGGTGAAGGGATTTGCCGTGGTGCTGTGTCTGGGCATCCTGACTTCGATCTTCAGCGCGGTGCTGGTATCGCGTGCACTGGTCAATCTGATCTACGGCCGCAAGGCGCGTCTGAACAAAGTCGCCATCGGTTAAGGGGAAACGACATGGAATTTTTCAAGATCAAAAAAGACATCCCCTTCATGAGCTATGGCCGATACACCACGGCCATCTCGCTGGTGACCTTCCTGCTGTCGGTGTTCTTCCTCGCCACCAAGGGGTTGAACTTCGGCGTGGACTTTACCGGCGGTACGGTGATGGAAGTGCACTACGCGCAGTCGGCCGATCTGGACAAGGTACGCGGACAACTGACTAACATCGGCCTGCACGATGCGCTGGTGCAGAACTTCGGTTCCAGCAAGGACGTGCTGATCCAGGTTCCGCTCAAACAGAACAAGCTCGGCGCCAAGCTCTCCGAACAAGTGCTGGAGACGCTGAAGGCACAGGATGCCAGCGTCGAATTGCGCCGCGTCGAGTTCGTCGGCCCGCAGGTCGGCAAGGACCTGGTGGAGAACGGCGCGATGGCGCTGTTGCTGGTGTCGCTGGGCATCGTCGGTTATCTGTGGCTGCGCTTCGAATGGAAGTTCGGTGTGGCGGCGATCATCGCCAACCTGCATGACGTGGTGATCATCCTGGGCTTCTTCGCCTTCTTCCAGTGGGAGTTCTCGCTGTCGGTGCTGGCGGCGGTGCTGGCGGTGCTGGGTTACTCGGTGAACGAATCGGTGGTGGTGTTCGACCGGATCCGCGAGAACTTCCGCAAGATGCGCAAGACCGAAGTCGCCGAGATCATCGACAACGCCATCACGCGCACCATGTCGCGCACCATCATCACCCACGGCTGTACCCAGATGATGGTCACCTCCATGCTGTTCCTGGGCGGCGAGACGCTGCATTACTTCGCGCTGGCGCTGACCATCGGCATCCTGTTCAGTATCTATTCCTCGGTGCTGGTCGCCAGCCCCTTGCTGATGATGTTCGGCGTGTCGCGCGAAGACTTCATCAAGCCGGAAAAGACCGAAGCTGAAGAGGTCCTTCCTTAACATCCTCCGAACTCACTCCCTCGCCCGCATGAAATAAAGATTTCCCTTCTCGTTTGCCTCCGCCCCCGCCTGCGGGAGAGGATCGAGGAGAGGGGATTTGCGGGAGAGGCAGGGGAGAGAGAGGTTCTCGGATAATTCACTATGGAAATTCTCGCCAGTTTCATCGATATCGTTCTGCACCTGGATGCGCACCTGCTGGTGCTGGTGCAGGAATATGGCCTGTGGATCTACGCCATCCTGTTCGCCATCATCTTTGCCGAAACGGGTCTGGTCGTTGCTCCCTTCCTGCCGGGCGATTCGCTGCTGTTCGTGACGGGGGCGCTGTGCGGCATGGGCTCGCTGGAACTGCATATCCTGATGCCCTTGCTGATATTCGCCGCTTTCAGCGGCGACAACACCAACTACTGGATCGGCCGCCTGCTCGGGCTGCGCCTGCTCAATAAAGCCAGTCCGCGTTTCATCAAGCACGAGCACCTGGAAAAGACGCGGCAGTTCTACGCCAAGCACGGCGGCAAGACCATCATCTTCGCGCGCTTCCTGCCCATCATCCGCACCTTTGCCCCGTTCGTCGCTGGCATCGGCACGATGAGCTATCGCCTGTTCGTGATGTTCAGCGCACTGGGCAGCGTGGCGTGGATAGGCAGCTTGACGCTGGCGGGTTACTTCTTCGGCAACATTCCCATCATCAAGAACAACCTGACCTTGATGATTCTCGTCATCATCTTCATCTCGTTCATCCCGGCAATCCGCGAGTTTATTAAGCATCGCAGGAACAAGAAGCAAAACGACAGCAAGAGCAAAGAAGACCAGAAGTGATTCGTCATTTCGGCGCGGGCCGGAATCCAGTAATTCAAAATGCTTTTCAAATCCGCTGGATTCCGGCCTGCGCCGGAATGGCGGATGCTGGGAGCGTCTGGACTCCCCGCAATTTCGTCGCATCCCAATTCTGAATTGCCCAGTCCAGTACCGTTCTCACATCGCTGCCAGCCAGGTTGGCGGGTGGTCGCTGCCGCAGGAATTCCAGCACGCGCAGCAAAGTCGCCACAGCTTGTGAGCCATCCACCGGCGCTGCCAGTGTCTGCTTGCTCAGCTTCTCTCCCGCCTCGTTCACCGCGACAGGCAAGTGCATGTAATGCGGAGAGGGGAAGCCTAGCAGCCGTTGCAGATGTATCTGGCGCGGCGTGGAAGCCAGCAGGTCGGCACCGCGCACGATATGCGTGATGCCCTGGAACGCATCGTCCACCACCACCGCGAGCTGGTAGGCGAACAGTCCGTCGGCGCGCTTCACCACGAAATCGCCGATCTCGCTTTCCAGGTGCTGGGCGATGCGACCCTGCAGCGCATCGTCGAACTCAATTTCTCCACCCATACTTAGAAGATCGTCATTCCGGCGCAGGCCGGAATCCAGTGGGTTTAAATCAAAGGCATTTTGAATTGCTGGATTCCGGCCCGCGCCGGAATGACGGGACGGGATGTCAGTGCGCACCCGCCACGCCCGTCCTTCGCGCCCAGCCGGGATGCCGTGGCGGCAAGTGCCGGGATAGACCGGGCCCTCGATGCCGTTCAACGCGGAATCCGCAATCTCCTTGCGCGTACAACAGCAGGGATAAACCGCGCCGCTGGCTTGCAGCTGGTGCAATGTCTCGTCATAAGCCGCCGTGCGCCGGCTCTGGTAGATGACGGGCTCATCGCTATGCAGACCGAATGCCTCCAGCGTGCGCAGGATGTCGTCCGCCGCTCCCGGCACGCAGCGCGGCGTATCGAGGTCTTCCATGCGCACCAGCCAGGTGCCGTGATGATGTTTCGCGTCGAGGTAACTGCCGACTGCGGCGACGAGTGAGCCGAAGTGCAGGGGGCCGGTGGGGGAGGGGGCGAAGCGCCCGCGATAGCCAAGTGGAGTGGTCTTTTGTAAGGTAAGGCTCAAGAATGCCCACCCTACACTTGCTTGAATTTGTGCAATAGTTCATGCGCAGTTCGATATTCTGGACACTGCGCCACACACAAATCAACAAACGATATCAGCGCTAGTTGAATTTCCTTCAAAGGGTTTCGCCCAATGAATTCGAGCGCCTTTTTTTTGATGGTTTCATCATCACCCTCGCTTGCTTCCGAGTCCCACCAAATCGCTGGTTTTGCCTTATAGTGAACACAAGCATTTCGGATTGATTGAGACTCACTAGCTAGTTGACGAATCCGTGCCCCTGGATCAACGCCTAACAAGGGCAGTAGCACGTTCAATTTTGATGAGAGGTCTGCGCCACGAAGAACCCCAGAAATCGCGGAGTTTGAAAAACCTCGAATGCGCAGAAGTATTTGTAAGGCCGTATTTACTTCGCCTTCAATCAGGGTAAAAAGCAATACTACGGCAGACTCATGCTCATCACACTCAATGCAAGCTTTGATACCATTTATTTTTCCGGGAACACGATCAGTGTGTACTTCAAATGCTGTTTCGGAAGATTTTCCCAGCTTTTGGAGAAGTCGAAATAAAGTTTTTTCATCTTTAATCAACTCTGGATCCAATTTCTTGGTTCCAATCAACCGGGCCACCGTCAAGACGCCAATTCCAAATGCGTACTCCTGCAGTTGGGCTTTCGCTAACTCGGCTAAAGTAGGTTTCGAGTTCACCTGCAAGACTTAACGGATTAGACGGCTAGAGCTTCTTCTTCGAACTCCAGCACCACCTTGCCGTCCTTCACATCCACGGTGACCTTGCCGCCATTCGCCAGCTTGCCGAACAGCAGTTCGTCGGCCAGCGCAGAGCGGATGGTGTCCTGGATCAGGCGCGCCATCGGGCGGGCGCCCATCAGCGGGTCGAAGCCGTTTTCGGCGAGGTGGTCCTTGAGCGCGTCGGTGAAGATCGCGTCCACTTTCTTCTCGTGCAGTTGTTCTTCGAGCTGCATCAGGAATTTGTCCACCACGCGCAGGATGACTTCCTTGGACAGCGGCGCGAAGGAGACGATGGCATCCAGACGGTTGCGGAACTCGGGGGTGAACATCTTTTTGATGTCGGCCATCTCGTCACCGACTGCCGTCGCCTTGGTGAAGCCCATCTGCGTCTTGTTCAGGGCTTCCGCCCCCGCGTTGGTGGTCATGATGATGACGACGTTGCGGAAGTCGGCCTTGCGTCCGTTGTTGTCGGTGAGCGTGCCGTGGTCCATCACCTGCAGCAGGATGTTGAAAATGTCCGGATGTGCCTTCTCGATCTCGTCCAGCAGCAGCACGCAATGCGGCTGCTTGCTGATGGCTTCGGTGAGCAGGCCGCCCTGGTCGAAACCGACATAGCCGGGCGGCGCACCGATCAGGCGGCTCACGGCATGGCGTTCCATGTATTCGGACATGTCGAAGCGGTGGATGGGCATGCCCATGCTGTAGGCCAGCTGGCGCGCGACTTCGGTCTTGCCCACACCGGTGGGGCCGGAGAACAGGAAGCTGCCGATGGGTTTCTGCGGGTTGCCGAGGCCGCTGCGCGACATCTTGATGGCGCGCGCCAAGGCGTCGATGGCCTTGTCCTGGCCGAACACGGTGGCCTTCAGGTCACGGTCCAGGTTCTTTAGCGCGTTGCGGTCGTCGTGCGACACGGTGCGGGTCGGGATGCGCGCAATCTTGGCGATGATCTCCTCGATCTCGTGCTTACCCACGATCTTCTTCTGCTTGGATTTCGGCAGGATGCGCTGTGCCGCACCGGCTTCGTCCAGCACGTCGATGGCTTTGTCCGGCAGGTGGCGGTCGTTGATGAAGCGTGCAGAGAGTTCGGCGGCGCTGGTGATGGCTGCGGCGCTGAATTTGATGCTGTGGTGGTCCTCGAAGCGCGACTTCAATCCCTTCAATATCTCGATGGTCTGTTCCACGGACGGCTCTGACACGTCGATCTTCTGGAAGCGACGCGATAGCGCGGAATCCTTCTCAAAGATGCCGCGATATTCCTGATAGGTGGTCGCGCCGATGCATTTCAACTGGCCGCTCGACAGCGCTGGCTTGAGCAGGTTGGAAGCATCCATGGTGCCGCCCGAAGCCGCACCCGCGCCGATCAGGGTGTGTATCTCGTCGATGAACAACACTGCGTTGGGATTTTCCTGCAACTCTTTTAGCACTGCTTTCAGGCGTTGCTCGAAATCGCCGCGATATTTGGTGCCTGCCAGCAAGGAACCCATGTCCAGCGCGTAGACGTGCGCTTCTTTCAGGATTTCCGGCACGTCGCCTTCCACGATGCGGCGCGCCAGGCCTTCGGCGATGGCGGTCTTGCCCACGCCCGCTTCGCCCACCAGCAGCGGATTGTTCTTGCGGCGGCGGCACAGGGTCTGGATCACGCGCTCCAACTCCGTGTCACGCCCGATCAGCGGATCGACCTTGCCGGCCAGGCATGCGACGTTGAGATCCAGTGTGTAGCTCTTGAGCGAACTGTCGCTGGAGCTTTCTTGTTCGGTATCCGCTTCGTTTGCCGTCTTTTGCATGGCGGGCTGCGCCTCTGCTGCCTTGTTGATGCCGTGTGCGATGTAATTCACCACATCAAGGCGCGTGATGGCGCGCTGGTTGAGGAAATATACGGCGTGCGATTCTTTCTCGCCAAACAACGCGACGAGGATGTTGGCGCCGTTTACTTCTTTCTTGTTGGTGGATTGCACATGCAGGATGGCGCGCTGGATCACGCGTTGGAATCCGACCGTGGGCTGGGTATCCACTTCCCCTGTACCGGGGACGACCGGGGTATGGGTTTCGATATGCTGCATCAGCACGGCGCGCAGTTCCTCGATGTCCGCGCCGCAGGCACGCAACACATGAGCGGCAGACGGATTGTCCAGCATCGCGAGCAACAGGTGCTCGACGGTGATGAACTCGTGCCGTTTCTGGCGGGCCTCGACGAATGCCAGATGCAGGCTGACTTCCAGTTCTTGCGCGATCATTTAATCTTCCTCCGTGCGGCATCGTAGCGGATGCCCGTGCTGCGTTGCAAACGCCGATACCTGCGATACCTTGGTTTCGGCGATGTCTCTAGGATACACGCCACATACGGCAGATCCTTCATTATGTATTTGGAGCATGACTTGCGTCGCGCGTTCCATGCCCATCGAAAAAAACGTTTTCAACACTTCGATGACGAACTCCATGGTGGTGAAATCATCGTTCAACAGAATCACCTTGTACAGCTTGGGAGGCTTGGTTTTGCTGCGCTCCAACAGGTTTACGTTTTCTTGCTTGGTTGCCATCGTATGCCATTCTCTCACCATGTTTTAACGCATATTTGACGATTAGCATGGCTTTTTCAAGTCAATTCGCCAACAAATTGTATTTAGTGCTTGACGGTGCAACTTTACCTAGGGTAAAAAGCGTTCGGGTGTTTGAATCAGAGTATCTGCAGTGCTGGTTTTGCCATGTGCGGTCCCATTTGCGATCTTGGAATTCAAACAATTTGACGGGCATCCACCCGTTGTTTTTTGTAAGGAAGTTAAGCATGGCAAACGGTACTGTAAAGTGGTTCAACGACGCAAAGGGTTTCGGTTTCATTACTCCCGATGATGGCAGCGAAGATCTGTTCGCGCACTTCTCCGCGATCAACATGAGCGGTTTCAAGTCGCTCAAAGAAGGCCAGAAAGTGACCTTCGAAGTTGTTCAAGGTCCTAAGGGCAAGCAAGCCTCCAACATCCAAGCGGGCTAATCCCTGTTTGAGGTGTAACAAAAAGCCCGCCACGAAAGTGGCGGGCTTTTTGTTTGTGCGCCCATCAGGGCGCACCTGGAGTACTCAGATGGCGTTCAAAGCAGCATTGAACGTTGCGCTTGGCCGCATGGCTTTCGATGTCTTGTCGAAATCCGGGTGGTAATAGCCGCCCATATCGACCGGCTTGCCCTGTGCCGCGATCAATTCCTCATTGA
The DNA here is from genome assembly GCA_963715005.1 of uncultured beta proteobacterium. GTDB lineage: Bacteria > Pseudomonadota > Gammaproteobacteria > Burkholderiales > Gallionellaceae > Sideroxyarcus. The sequence continues at coordinate 68,520 of CAVQQO010000003.1, forward strand.
TCTTCGCTTCGTTGTCCGTCAGTGCCTTCGCCAAGCGGGGCAAAACGCGCCTGTAACTCCTTGTCCTTGGTCTGTGCGGCCAGAGCCTCTGCCCAGTACAAAGCGAGGTAGAAGTGGCTGCCGCGGTTGTCGAACTCGCCGACCTTGCGGGCGGGCGATTTGTTGTTGTCCAGTATCTTGCCGTTGGCTTGATCCAGCGTATCCGCCAGCACCTGCGCCTTGTCGTTCTTGAAGGTCTGTGCCAGATGTTCCAGCGACACGCCCAGCGCCAGGAACTCGCCCAGCGAATCCCAGCGCAGATAGCCTTCCTGCTGGAACTGCTGCACATGCTTGGGTGCGGAACCGCCCGCGCCGGTCTCGAACAGTGCCACCGCCGTTCATCAACGGCACGATCGACAGCATCTTCGCGCTGGTGCCCAGTTCGAGGATCGGGAACAGGTCGGTCAGATAGTCGCGCAGCACGTTGCCGGTCACGGAGATGGTGTCCTTGCCGGCGCGGATGCGATCGAGCGAGAACTGGATGGCGTCTTCCGGCGTCATGACGCGGATGTCCAGACCGCTGGTGTCGTGATCCTTCAGGTAGCGTTCCACTTTCTGGATGATCTGCGCATCGTGCGCGCGGTTCTTGTCCAGCCAGAACACGGCAGGCGTGTTGCTCAGTCGGGCACGTGTAACAGCCAGCTTGACCCAGTCCTGGATCGGCGCATCTTTCGCCTGGCACATGCGGAAGATGTCGCCCTGTTCCACATCCTGTTCCAGCAAGGTCTTGCCGGACGCGTCCACTGCGCGCACCTTGCCGTTGGCCGGAACTTCGAAGGTCTTGTCGTGAGAGCCGTACTCTTCCGCTTTCTGTGCCATCAGGCCGACGTTGGGCACACGAGCCCATGGTCTTGGGATCGAAGGCGCCGTGCTTCTTGCAGTCGTCGATGACCACCTGGTAGATGCGCGCGTAGCAGCGGTCAGGGATCATCGCTTTGGTGTCGTGCAGCTTGCCGTCCGCGCCCCACATCTTGCCGGATTCGCGGATCATCGCAGGCATGGAAGCGTCGACGATGACGTCGCTCGGTACGTGCAGATTGGTGATGCCCTTATCCGAGTTGACCATCGCCAGTTCCGGCCTGGACTTGTAACAGGCCTGGATGTCGGCTTCGATCTCGGCGCGCTTGGCTTCCGGCAAGGTGGCGATCTTCGCTAGCAGGTCACCAAAACCGTTGTTGACGTTGACGCCTAGTTCCTTGATGGTCGTTGCGTGTTTCGTCGAATACGTCCTTGAAAAACACGGTGACGGCGTGACCGAACATGATGGGGTCGGAAATCTTCATCATGGTGGCTTTCAGGTGCAGGGACAGCAGCACGCCTTGCTTCTTCGCGTCCTGCATCTGCGACTCGTAGAACTCGCGCAGGGCGCGGCGGCTCATGACGGCAGGCGTCGATGATCTCGCCCGCCTTGAGAGGTGTCTTGTCCTTGAGCACGGTCACATTGCCGTCCGCTGCCGACGAATTCGATCCTGAAACTGCCAGCCTCGGCAACTGTGACGGATCTTTCGCTGCCATAGAAATCCCGTCGTTCATGTGCGCCACATGCGTCTTGGAATCGGCGCTCCAGGCGCCCATCTTGTGCGGATTCTTGCGTGCGTATTGCTTGACCGAAGCCGCAGCGCGGCGGTCGGAGTTGCCTTCGCGCAGCACGGGATTCACGGCGCTGCCGAGCACCTTGCCGTAACGGGCCTTGATTTCCTTCTCGGCATCCGTCTTCGGATCTTCCGGATAGTCCGGGATCTTGTAGCCCTGAGACTGCAATTCCTTGATCGCGGCCTTCAACTGCGGGATCGATGCGCTAACATTAGGCAGCTTGATGATGTTCGCTTCCGGTTTCAGCGTCAGTTCGCCCAGTTCGGTCAGTTGATCCGCGATCTTCTGGGCCGCAGTCAGATTTTCCGGGAAGTTCGCGAGTATGCGTCCTGCAAGCGAGATGTCTCTTGTCTCAACGGCGATGCCGGCAGCCTTGGTAAAGGCTTGAACAATCGGAAGCAAAGAGTAAGTTGCCAGTCTCGGCGCTTCATCGGTCAAGGTGTAAACAATTTTTTGGGTCGTCATGTCTGTTCGCGGAGTGAAGATTTTGTTAATGGAAAAAATGAGATGAGTCGCATCCTGCTGTTCAACAAACCCTATGGGGTGATCTGCCAGTTCAGCCGTGACGGGATGCATCCGACGCTAGCCGATTATATCGCCGTTCCCGATGTTTATCCCGCGGGAAGGCTGGATACCGACAGCGAAGGGCTGCTGTTGCTTACTGACGACGGCAAGCTGCAGCATCGCATCACCGATCCAAAGCACAAACTGGCCAAGACCTACTGGGTGCAGGTGGAAGGCGTCCCGGATGAGGGTGCACTGCAGAAATTGCGGCGCGGCGTGCAACTCAAGGATGGGATGACCCTGCCCGCCGAAGCTCGGCTGATGGAAGAGCCTGCCGATCTATGGCTGCGCGATCCGCCGGTCCGCTTCCGCAAAGAGATCCCTACAAGCTGGTTGCAGCTCACCATACGCGAAGGCAGGAACCGCCAGGTGCGGCGCATGACGGCGGCAGTCGGATTCCCGACGCTGCGTCTGATCCGGTATGAGATCGGCGATTGGACGCTGGACGGGATCGCTCCCGGCGAATTCTCGCAATTAAACGTATAAACCTTATTCATTTTGCGGACATGAAGCTGTCTGTCCGTCGTCAGCGCCTGTCAGCGCATCGTCGCACCTGCTCCCTGCGTGAATGCTAGCTATAACCTGGAATGCCTGATTTATGGGCGTTCCAGCTGGGCTGCAGTGCGTGGCATGGTTGTTGCGATAGTAATCCTAACGCCCTTGGGTGACACGGGGGCGGAAATTAGGAGGTGATATGAAAGCGGTTTGGCCTTGGGTCATTTTTTTTATTATTTACGGTTTGTTTTCCATGAAATCACATGCTGCAGAAGTTTTTCCGGTCGCTGAGCGTTCGGTGTTGCTCGTGGAAACATGCTGAGACATCCGATTCGGGAGATGCAAAGTTGAAGTCAGCCTGGAAAACGGCAATTGCCTGCAGCGTTGCGCTGGCGCTTTTTGGTATGCAAGCTGCTTATGGCAAAACGGCAGCCTTGTCCAAAACGCAACGAGCCGAATTGAAAGTGCGCTATGAAAAAGCGCTCAAGCTGTATCGCCAAAATGAAGCGGATGCTGCCTTGTCTATTTTGGCTGATTTGCATCGCCGCGCTCCGCAGGAGTTGTACTATCTTTACGATTATCTGGCCATTGCCAGTTGGAGCGGGAAGCATGAATTGGCGATCGCCCTTTCCAAAGAGCTCAATCCAAAAATAGCGCCCGCCTATGTGTATGAGACGCTGGCGCAGACTTATCGCCAGCAGAAAAACCACGACATAGCGCTGGCGACCTATGCTCTCGTGATCAAGCGTTATCCCAAGCGCGTGGAATCACTGGCGGGGCGGATCAATATATTGATCGATGCGCAACGCCTGGCAGAGGCCGAGACTGAATTGCGGCCCTTGCTCGCCAAATATCCGGGGCGGCCAGAATTGAGGGAGGCATCGGTTCGGCTAAGCGACGCACAAACGGAACCGCTAAAGATGCTGGAGGAGGCGGAGCGGATCCTGAAAACCAATCCGGACAACACCTTCGCTTTGCGCATGCGTTTCTTCGCGTTGAAAAAGGCAGGGGCGGCTCATCTGGCATTGCAGTTGACGCCGGCTTCCATCCTCAATCCGGCGGAACTCAGCGTTGCCAGACGCGATCAATTGGCCATAAATCTCCGTTGGGCCCGTGTCAGCGCCGACGATCTGGCGCTGCCAAACCGTTGGCAAAAAATGGATGCCGTCATCGTTGAGCTGCAGTCGCAGTGCAAGATAACCGAACTTGACGGGAGTGCGCTCTTGTCGGTCCAGGGGCTGTGCGGCGATCTGGTGGTGGCGCTGTCGGACCGGCAACGCATGGCGGAAGCGATCGCGCTCTACGAAAAGATGCTGGATAAAAAATGGACCATCCCTGCTTATGTGCGGCTATATGCAGCGGCCAGCTATTTGCATGAACGGCAGCCGGAAAAAGCCCGAGATATCTATGCCGACACTTTGGTGCAGAACCCGAACAGTCAGGATGGGCGCGTCGGCTATATCTACTCGCTGCTGGAGTGCGAGCAATATGACGATGCTTACCGCGAGGCAGAGCGGCTGACTGCCGAGACGCCCGAGTGGATCAATCCCCGGTCACCGGAGATTCGCCAACCCAACTCGGCCTACATCCGTGCGCAACTAACGAATGCGCTGATCCTGGGATATACGGATCGTTTCGCAGAAAGCCAGGAACAACTGGAGCTCCTGGCGCAACGTGCACCGCACAACACCGAAATCAGGCAGGCGCTGGCCATGACCTATGGCATGCGCGGCTGGCACCATCGGGCGGAGAGCGATCTTGAGTGGCTGGCTGCTGTGGAGCCGTCAAGTGTTTCGACCAAACTCAGGTTGTTTGAAAACCGCAAGGCGCTGGGTGATCTCCGGGGAGCCGAGCTTGCGCTCAACGCTGCAGCGCAGTTGATGCCCGAGGAGCAGGCCGTGCAAAAAGCGCAGCGCGAATGGGCGACACATAAGTTGCACGAGTTGAGCGTGGATGCGAGATATGGGAAAAGTGTGGGTGGCGTTGCCGGAGCGATGCCCAACGGCAACCGCGAAAGCGTCATTGACGCGCGGCTGTATTCGGCGCCTTATCGATACGACTGGCGTTTCTTCGCGCACTCGCAACGGGCGCAGACCTCATTTCCCGAGATGTCCGTATCCAAAACCACGGCTGGGGGTGGTGCCGAGTATCGCGTGCGTGATCTCACGCTTACGGGAGAGCTGCTGAATATCGGGCATCTGGGGGCGGGGCTCGCGGTTGCGGGCGATTACCGGCTGGACGACCATTGGAGCATTAACGGCATGGCGGAGAGCAACAGTTTGTCTGCCCCGATCAGGGCCTATGCCGATCACGTCAAGGCGAACAACATGCAACTGGGCGCATCATATCGCTGGCATGAATCGCGATCCGTGGCGCTCGTGGGCGACCAGATGGGTTTCTCGGACGGCAATCAGCGGCGCGCGCTGGATGTGTCATGGTCGGAGCGTTGGCTGATGGGGGCGACCTACAAGCTGGACAGTACCGTGGAGTATTACACGTCGCACAATTCTTCCCGCAGCACCACGATCAATTACTTCAATCCGGTGAGTGATACGTATCTCGGCCTGTCATTCCGGACGGAATGGGTGCAATTCCATCGCTACGAACGGTCGCTCAAACATGTCGTGCGATTGGGTGTGGGCAATTACGCACAACAGAATTATGCTGCAGGCGAGGTGTTGACTCTGCAGTATGAGCAAGTGCTGCAAACGAATGACCGGATGCAATGGCGCTATGGTTTCGGACATACGGAGCACCCCTACGACGGCCTTCGCGTCACGTCGAATTTCGTTAATTTATCGTCTGACTGGATGTTCTGATGCGACACGTTATTTATTCCCTGTTTTTGTTGCTGGCGAGTGCGTCCGTTCCGGCGCAGGCCGACACGGGCGGTACGCATACCTACAGCGTGTTGTGTTACCACAACGTGCTGGATGAGCCGCTGGCCGATCCCGAAAAATTCACGGTAAGCACCGCCGACCTGGTGCAGCATTTCTCCTGGCTGAAAGAAAACGGATACACGGTCATCAGTGTCGATGATCTGCTGCAGGCCAAGGCCGGCAAGCAGCCCTTGCCGCCGAAGGCGGTCATGCTGACCTTCGATGATGGCTATCGCAGTTTCTATACCCGCGTGTACCCGCTGCTGAAGGAATTCCATTATCCCGCCGTGCTGGCGCTGGTCGGTTCCTGGTTGCAACTGAAGCCGGAGGACCAAGTGCCCTATGAAGGGCATCACTACACGCGCCAGAACTTCCTTTCTGCCGATGAGATCCGCGAGATGTCCATGTCGGGTCTGGTGGAGATCGCGTCGCACAGCTATGACTTGCATCACGGCGTGTTGGGCAACCCGCAGGGCAACCTGCTGCCCGCGGCGATAGCCCGCACCTATGACGCGCAACAGAAGAGCTATGAAGGGGATGATGCCTACCTCGCCAGGATCAGAACCGATCTGGCGCAAAACAGCGCCTTCATCCACAAGATCACCGGCAAGCGGCCGCGTGTGATGGTGTGGCCGTACGGCAGGTATAACCTCGTCACCGTAGAAATCGCCCAATCGTTGGGCATGCCCGTGATGCTGACGTTGGACGAAGGTATGAACTCGCTGGAGAATCCGGCGTGGCAAACCAGCCGGGTGCTGATCGCTTTCAACACGACGGTAGCCGATCTGTCCGCAGAGCTGTCCCCCGTGACTAGCCCTCGTGTGGAACGGGTGATGCATGTGGACCTCGACTACGTGTACGACCCTGATCCGGCGCGTCAGGAAGTCAATCTGGGCAAGCTGCTGGATCGGGTGAAAGCCATGAAGGCCAGCACGGTCTACCTGCAGGCGTATGCCGATCCGGATGGCAACGGCGCAGCCGACAGCGTCTATTTTCCGAACCGGGTTCTGCCGATGCGTGCGGATCTGTTCAATCGCGTCGCCTGGCAACTCAGGACGCGGGCGGGCGCCAAAGTGTTTGCCTGGATGCCGCTGCTGGCCTTCGAACTGCCTGCCGATCATCCGTTGGCCAAGCATCGGGTGGCTAGCGATGCGCAAGGTAAGCCCAACTCGGGCTATCCCAGATTGACGCCGTTCGATGCGCAGGCTCGTCGCTTGATCGCCGGACTGTATGAAGACCTGGCCAAGCATGCGATATTTGAAGGCATCCTGTTCCATGACGATGCGGTGCTGACGGATTACGAAGATGCCAGCCCGTGGGCGCTGGATTACTACAGCAGGGAATGGGGATTGTCGGCTTCGATCTCCCAGATCAGGAGCAATCCGGAGTCGATGGCGAAATGGACAGCCAACAAGACCCGTTTCCTCACCGATTTTTCACTGGAACTGGCCCAGGTCATACGCCGCTACCAACCGCAGGCCAAAACGGCGAGGAATATCTATGCCGAGGTCGTCTTGAATCCGAATGCGCAGGAATGGTTCGCGCAGTCGTTGCCGGATTTTTTGCGGAGCTACGACTACACGGCGGTGATGGCGATGCCGTTCATGGAAAATGCCAAGCAGCCGCTGCCTTGGCTGGCTGGTTTGGTGCAAGAGATCGCTAAGCAACCGCAAGGCTTGCAAAAGGCCGTGTTCGAACTGCAAGCCATGGATTGGAGAAACTCAACGCCCGTCGATAGCCGCGTGTTGCTGGCGCAAATGCGCTTGTTGCAAACGCAAGGCGCCCGCAATTTTGGCTATTACCCGGATGATTTCTTGAATAACTCCCCCGACCTGGAAGTGATCAAGCCGGCATTCTCCCTGCAGGACTTTCCGTTTACAGGGCAAACCAAGTGAATCTGTGGAACACGTTCTTAGAGGCCTTGGGCCCTTGGTCATTCAAGAGTGTCCTCCTGGATTTCGCCTTCTATTACCCGCTGTTTATGGCTTACCTGTGGATGACCGGGGCGATCTTTTACTATTTCCGTTTCGAGCGGCGCTACGTCAAACAGAAGGAACCGCCCAAGCTGAAAGAGTACCCCGGCGTTGCACTGGTCGTTCCATGCCACAACGAGGAAGAGAATGTGCGCGAGACCATTCTGCAATTGTTCAAGCAGAAATATCCCGACTTTGAAGTCATTGCCATCAACGACGGCAGCACCGACCGCACCCAGGAGATACTGAGCGAAATGGCGGCGCAGGAACCGCGCCTGCGCGTCATTCACCAGGTCAAGAACCAGGGCAAGGCCGCCGGCTTGAATATGGCCGCATTGCTGACCGGCAAGGAGTTCCTTGTATGCATCGACGGGGATTGTTTACTGGACGAGCATGCCGTCACCTGGATGATGCAGCACTTCATCAACAGCCCGCGCGTGGGTGCTGTGACCGGAAATCCGCGGATACGCAATCGTTCGACCCTGCTGGGGAAGATCCAGGTCGGGGAGTTCTCTTCGATAATCGGCCTGATCAAGCGCGCGCAACGGGTGTACGGGCGCATCTTTACCGTCTCGGGCGTGATCTCGGGTTTCCGTAAAACCGCATTGCACGATGTGGGCTACTGGAGCACCGAAATGCTGACCGAGGACATCGACGTCAGCTGGAAGCTGCAGTTCGCACATTGGGATATCCGGTTCGAGCCCAAGGCATTGTGCTGGATCCTGATGCCGGAAACGTTCGTCGGGTTATGGAAGCAGAGATTGCGCTGGGCGATGGGCGGCGTGCAGGCCGCGATCAAATACTTCCCCACCTTGTTCGAGTGGCGCAAACGCCGTATGTGGCTGATCTATTTTGAATTCATCGTGAGTCTGGTCTGGGCCTACTTCATCGGCCTCGCCATCATCTTGCCGTTGCTGAGCATGCTCTTCCCCATGCCGGATTTCCTCTATATGGCGCCTATTGCGCCGGGCTGGAACGGGGTGGTGCTCGGCGTGACCTGCATGCTGCAGATCGCGGTCAGCATGTTCCTTGATTCAAAGTACGACACAGGACTGTGGAAAGTGTATTTCTGGATGGTCTGGTATCCGCTCGCATATTGGATCGTCAATGTGCTCACCATTGTCGTCGCCGTTCCGAAGATTTTGCTGCGCAACAACAAACAGCATGCCACCTGGGTGAGTCCGGATAGGGGAATAAAACGGGGGTAAACGAGTAAGCATTGCCCCTGTTGCTGTTGCCGGTGGTGCCTGACTGCCGTCAGGTGCTGTCCGGGTGTCGACGCCCGCAACTCTTGATAAATCCCCCACGCTGCCTGAAACCCCGTATTTATGGGTGTTTCAGGCCGTCCGTATGCATGGCACGGTTGTTGCGATAGTCCTCCCGTGGCTTGGATTGAGCCGGAGGCAGAAGTGAGTATGAATGAATTGATTATCGATCACCCGGAATGGCAGACGCCCAAACAAAGGTATGTCATCGGAATGGTCACGCTGGGATTCTGGATGGTGTGGATCTACTTGTGGATACCCCTTCTGAGCTTGCTGGCATGGGTTTTCGGATTCCAGGTGTTTGAGCGCCACATGATCGAATTGAAGGGTTATCAAGGTTTGTTCGATCTGCTAGGGGTGTATGCAATCGTCGTGTTCCTGCTGGGCGGGAGTCTGCTCGCCTGGGCAGGCTACAACATCCGGCGCTACGGAGGCGAGAATCGGCGAAGCGTCAAGCCAGTGGTTACGCTGGAGGAGCAGGCGAGAACGAGCAATGTCGCCAGTAGCGATCTTGAGCGCTGGCAAAAATCGCAAATGATTGTGATTGAGCACGGGCATATTCGTGCGCTCCACTCTCATGGCGGAGAGGGGGCGCAACGAACGGGATCGGCCATCTTTAACTGGAGTGGGGAAAGGGAGGGCCAGGTTGCCCAGCGCCTGTGTCCCAGTGTGCTGTAGCCCTGCTAAGACGATGGTTGACGCGTTTTGCTAACTGCGCCGAGCCATAACCCCTGTAGGAAATCATAGTGAATAAAATTCTGGTTGTGATTAGTACCCGCACCGAAGCCATCAAAATGGCGCCCTTGGTGCGTCGTTTGCAGTCAGTGCCCACTTTGCAGACGATAGTTTGCCTCGCGGCGCAATCCCCTCAATCGTTAGGCCAGGAGTTGGCTATCTTTGGCGTACAGGTTGACGAGGACTTGAGTCGGGCACAGCGCGGGCAGGTGGCTGGCGAAACGGATGCGAACGTGGTGTCGTGGATCGACCAGGTAATAGAAAAACATCAGCCGGATTGCGTGCTCGTGCATGACGAGGCGACCATGGTGCTGTCGTCATTCCATTGGCGAGTCCCCGTGGGTTTTGCGGGGGCAGGACTGCGCATGTACGAGTTGCGCCATCCGGTTGCCGGTGACACGGCCCGGCAGGCGGCCGAACTGGTCGCAACGCATTATTTTGTTTCTTCGGAGATCTCGCGCAAAAACCTGCTGCAGGAGGGGGTGGCTGCCGAGAATATATTCCTCACCGACAGCACGGCAATCGATGCATTGCTGATGGTGGTCGAGCGCATCCGCAGCAACCCCGGTTTGGAGGCGGAGCTGAAAGCGGCATTTCCGTTCCTCGACCCGAATAAACGCCTGATTCTGGTCGCCGGACATCGGCGGCAGCAACAGGGTGGCGGACTGGAAAGCGTGTGCCGCGCTTTGAAGCGTCTCGCGATGCGTCCGGATGTGCAGGTGGTCTATCCGGTGCCGCCCGACCCCAGAGTGCGCAGTGTCGTGGATGAAGTGTTCGACGATCATCCCAATACGGTATTGATCGAGCCTCAGGATTACCTGCATTTCGTCTACCTGATGCTGTCCTCCTATCTCATCATCACCGACTCCGAAAATATCCAGGAGGAAGCGCGGTCGCTGGGCAAGCCGCTGCTGGTGACACGCGATGTGGCCGAGTGCCCGGAAGCGGTCGATGCCGCGGCCATCAAGCTGGTGGGGACGGACGCCGAGCGCATCCTGCTTGAATGCAACATGTTTTTAGACGATCCCGCCTTTTGCCGCGCCCGCTCCAGCCAGCGCACCCCTTACAGCGACGGTCAGGCCAGCCAGCGTATCGTGGATGCGATGCTGCGATAAACCAGCTTCATCCAATGTGGGGGTGCAGGGTATAATGCGCGCCTTTCAATGTAGGAGCGGAACATGCCTATCTACGAATATCGTTGCAGCAGTTGTGGTGCGCAAAAAGACGTGATGCAGAAATTCAGCGATGCGCCGCTGACCCAGTGCCCGGAGTGCGGCAAAGAAACCTTCGCCAAGCAGCTCAGTGCGGCAGGCTTCCAGCTCAAGGGTAATGGTTATTATGTGACTGATTTCAAGAATAAACCGAGTCAGTGTGAGCCATCGACCTGCGCGACTTGCCCTGCCGCGGGTACCCACTCGTGAAGAAATACCTGCTGACCGGCTTGCTGGTCCTGGTTCCGCTGGCGATCACCCTGTGGGTGCTGAATCTCATCATCGGAACGCTGGACCAGAGCTTGTTGCTGCTGCCGCAGGCATGGCATCCGGACAATCTCCTCGGGATGCACATTCCCGGACTGGGCGTGATCCTGACGGTATTGGTGGTGCTGGGTACCGGCTTGCTGGTGCGCAACGTGTTCGGACAGCGCCTGCTGGCCTATTGGGATGGCCTGTTGCGCCGTATTCCCTTCGTCAACGCCATCTACAACAGCGTCAAACAAGTCAGCGATACGCTGTTGTCGGAAAGCGGCAACGCTTTCGGCAAAGTGCTGCTGGTACGCTATCCGCATGCCAATGCATGGTCGCTGGCATTCCAGACCAGCGTGCCGGGCGAAGTGACGCGCGTGCTGAACGGCGACGAATACGTCGGCGTGTTCGTACCGACCACGCCCAGCCCGGTGAACGGTTTTTATTTTTACGTTAAAAAATCCGAAACTTTCGAGCTGGACATCAGTGTGGATGCGGCGTTCAAGGCCATCATCTCGATGGGCGTGGTGACCACGCCGGAAGCAGCTATCCAACTGGCCGAATCGAACAAGTAATTTCCCCAAGTTTTCCGATCCATCTGAACTGAACAATTTATGCGTACTCATTACTGCGGGCAACTCAACGTTTCCAATCTCGGCCAGACCGTCACCCTGTGCGGCTGGGCACATCGTCGCCGCGACCACGGCGGGGTGATCTTCATCGACCTGCGCGACCGCGAAGGCCTGGCGCAAATCGTGTGCGATCCGGATCGCGCCGACATGTTCAAGATCGCCGAATCGGTGCGCAACGAGTTCGTGCTCAAGGTCACCGGGCGCGTGCGCCGCCGTCCCGAAGGCACCGAGAACAAGAACATTCCCAGCGGCGAGATCGAGCTGCTGTGTCTTGAGATCGAAGTGCTGAACGTTTCCGTCACGCCGCCGTTCCAACTGGACGACGAAAACCTGTCCGAGAACGTGCGCCTGACCCATCGCGTGATCGACCTGCGCCGTCCGCAGATGCAGCACAACATGATGTTGCGCTACAAGACCGCGCGCGCCTTCCGCCGCTTCCTCGACGACAAGGGCTTCATCGACATCGAGACGCCGATGCTGACCAAGTCCACGCCGGAAGGCGCACGCGACTACCTGGTACCGTCGCGTGTGCATGCCGGCGAGTTCTTCGCGCTGCCGCAATCACCGCAGCTGTTCAAACAGATGCTGATGGTGGCCGGCTTCGACCGTTACTACCAGATCACCAAGTGCTTCCGCGACGAAGATCTGCGTGCCGACCGCCAACCCGAATTCACCCAAGTGGATATCGAGACCTCCTTCCTCAGCGAAGAGCAGATCATGCAGTTGACGGAAGACATGATCCGCACCGTGTTCAAGGAAGTGCTGAACGTGGCGCTGCCCAATCCGTTCCCGCGCATGACCCATGCGGAAGCGATGGCACGTTTCGGTTCGGACAAGCCGGACCTGCGCGTGACGCTGGAGATCACTGAGGTCACCGATGCGGTGAAGGATGTCGCGTTCAAGGTGTTCGCCGGCGTTGCGAATTCGGAGAACGGCCGCGTGGCGGCATTGCGCGTGCCGAACGGCGGCGCGTTCACTCGCGGCGAGATCGACGAGTACACCAAGTTCGTCGGCATCTACGGCGCGAAGGGGCTGGCCTACATCAAGGTCAACGACATCACGCAACTGAACGAGACCGGCCTGCAATCGCCCATCGTGAAGAACCTGAATGAAGCCGCGTTGAAGACCATCATCGAGCGCACCGGTGCGCAAAACGGCGACATCATCTTCTTCGGTGCGGACAAGGCCAAGATCGTCAACGACGCGTTGGGCGCATTGCGCAGCAAGATCGGCCACGAGAAGGGCTACACCAACGGCAAGGCATGGGAACCGTTGTGGGTGGTGGATTTCCCGATGTTCGAGTACGACGAGGAAGACAAACGCTGGACCGCCTGCCATCACCCGTTTACCGCACCCAAAGACGAGCACCTGGAGTTTCTCGAGACCGATCCCGGCAAGTGTCTGGCCAAGGCCTACGACCTGGCGCTGAACGGCTGGGAGATCGGCGGCGGCTCGGTGCGTATCCACAAGGAGGAAGTACAGAGCAAGGTGTTCCGCGCGCTCAACATCGGTGCGGAAGAAGCGCAACTCAAGTTCGGCTTCCTGCTCGACGCGCTGCAATACGGCGCGCCGCCGCACGGCGGCCTGGCCTTCGGCCTGGATCGCATCGTCACCATGATGACCGGAGCTGAATCCATCCGCGACGTGATCGCCTTCCCCAAGACCCAGCGCGCGCAATGTCTGCTGACGCAGGCGCCGTCCGCGGTGGACGAGAAGCAGTTGCGCGAACTGCACATCCGCCTGCGCCAACAGACGCAGACCACGGTGGAAGTGACCAAGGAATAACATGCGGCGCGTTGTACAAGCACGGTGGTGGCTGCTGCTCGGCCTGCTGCTGTGTTTGCCGTTCGCACAGGCACGCAGCCATCATCACCCGCATGATGCTGTCGCCATCTCGACCATCGTTGTCACCGAGCTGCCAGCGGAAGCGCGCGAGACTTTGCAGCTCATCAAACAAGGCGGTCCTTTCCCTTATCCGCGCGACGGTGTCGTGTTCGGCAATTACGAACACATTTTGCCGCAACAAGCGCGCGGTTATTACCGCGAGTACACAGTGAAGACGCCGGGTGCACACAATCGCGGCGCGCGGCGCATCGTGTGCGGCATCGTACCCGCAAGGGGTAGGCCGATGGGTTCCCCGCTGCTGCGCAGCGACCCATTCGCACTGCCCGAGTGCTATTACAGCGACGATCATTATCGAACCTTTAAGCGCATTCAGGAGGGAAACCGATGAGAGACCTGTGCCAGCGTTTGTTGAACGTGGGCGAGTGCGGCGTGTATCGCCTCAATTGCCCGGTGGAAGACTTGCACGATGCCGTATGCAATGCCGGTTTCGTCCTGTTCGACGCGGATATCACCGATGTGCAAAGCAAGGGCGAGATGTTGGCGGAACTGGCGCGGACGATCGAAGCGCCGGAGTGGTTCGGGCACAACTGGGACGCGCTGGCGGATGCGCTGGGCGATCTCTCCTGGAACCCGGCGCCGGGTTATGTATTGCTGCTGAAGGGCGCGCCGTTTGCTCCCGACGATTATGAAACGCTGAACAACATTTTCAAGGCGACAGTGATGTTCTGGAAAATGCAGGGCAAACCGTTCTGGGTATTTTTCGCCTGATGCAGACCTATAAGCAGCCGATCTCCGCGCTCATCGTCATCTACACCAATGCACTCGATGTGCTGCTGCTGGAACGCGCGGATTTTCCCGGCTATTGGCAGTCGGTGACCGGCAGCCGCGATGGCGAGGAAAACCTGCGCGAGACCGCCATCCGCGAAGTGGCCGAGGAGACCGGACTGGATGCGACGCGTTATGTGCTGACCGACTGGCAGCTGCAGAACGTGTACGACATCTATCCCAAGTGGATGCACCGTTACCCGCCCGGCACCATCCACAACACCGAGCACGTGTTCGGCCTGCAACTTCCGCAACAAGTCGCCGTCCAAGTCTCGCCGCGCGAGCACTTGGGCTACCAGTGGCTGCCCTGGAAAGAGGCGGCTGACAAAGTCTTTTCGCCCAGCAACCGGGCGGCGATATTGCAATTACCGGAACGCATACAACATGGCTGAGAACATCATCTCCATCGCTTACGACCATCCCGATGCTGCGCACGCAACTTGCAGTACGGCACACGCCTGGGCCAAGCGTCCGCAGGAACCGGCACCGGAGCAGAAGGCGGAACTGATCGCGCGCATCAAGCGCATGCTGAAAGAGCAGGACGCGGTGCTGGTGTCGCACTACTACGTCCATCCCGACCTGCAGGACCTGGCCGAGCAGACCGGCGGCATCGTCTCCGATTCGCTGGACATGGCCAACTTCGGTCACCAGCATCCGGCCAAAACCATCGTGGTGGCGGGCGTGCGCTTCATGGGCGAGACAGCCAAGATATTGAATCCCGAAAAGCGCGTGCTGATGCCCGACCTCGAGGCGGAGTGTTCACTCGATCTCGGCTGCCCGATAGACGAGTTCGCCGCCTTCTGCGATGCGCACCCCGACCGCACCGTGGTGGTGTATGCCAACACCAGCGCGGCCGTGAAGGCGCGCGCCGACTGGATGGTGACCAGTTCCATTGCGCTGCCTATCGTCAAACATCTTAAAGAGCGCGGCGAAAAGATACTGTGGGCGCCGGATCGGCATCTCGGCAGTTACATCCAGGAACAGACCGGCGCGGACATGCTGCTGTGGCAAGGCTCCTGCATCGTGCACGACGAATACAAGGCCAAGGAATTGCAAGAGATGAAAGCGCAGCATCCGGGCGCATTGGTGCTGGTACATCCCGAATCGCCGCGCGCCGTGGTCAAGCTGGCGGACGTGGTCGGTTCCACCACCCAACTAATCAAGGCCGCGCAAAACGCATCCAACAAGGAATTCATCGTCGCCACCGACAACGGCATCCTGCACAAGATGCGCACGTTGTGTCCCGGAGAAGATATTCCTCGAAGCGCCCACTGCCGGCGTCGGCGCGAACTGCACCAGCTGCAGCCACTGCCCGTGGATGGCGATGAACGGATTGCTCAATCTGGCGGAAGTGCTGGAAACGGGCAAGAACGAGATCCACGTCGATCCCGCCATCATCCCGCGCGCGGTGCAACCTATCCAGCGCATGCTGGATTTTGCGAAGCAGATCAACCTGCCGTCAAAAGGTATCGGCAACGTTTGATTCGATATTGATTGAGCGCATTGTTGAATGCTTCAATTTGGGATTGCGCAACTTCGCCGTCCTGTCCTTTCTTCGCGTTACGATCTTACCTCGTATGTACAAGGCTGATCGGCGAGTTCACTTCTTCATTTGACAGATACTCGGAGATTTTCACCGGGCACTGTATAGTCCAACTCTAGGTGAGTTTCCGTTTCAGGTTGTCGCTGTTTCCTCACTGAATTATCGGAGTAGATCGGGTAATGCAGTATTCGTTTAGGAGAATTCGATGAAGTGTCTGTTCAATGGGATGCTGGTTGTTGCGTTGGTTTTTGTCTTGGCTGGCTGCGGAGTTGACTCAGGACCAGTCGACAACGCCTGGCGTGACGGCGAGTGGCGGGACGACCGTAGTTAGAGGAGCGAATGGTCTTGTCTTCCCCCTCGACATACACTCCCTTCGTTATGGTGAGTTTGGGACGCGGTTCCGCTTTCCAATGCGGTGGTTACAGTGAACGGACAGACATTGGCATACAACTCGGTTACGCAACTGTATGGAGGATCTGGGAGTGCTGTTACACCGGACGCCGCGGGGAAATTCAATCTTTCTGTGGCAGCAAACGGTTCGACCTATACAGCTTCGGCGAATGCTTTAACCTCCGTTCCTGTGATTACTGTGCCAGCCCCATTCAATGCGGCGTTAGACAACACTATTTCCTGGACTCCGCCGGGAGGGATGACTGGCATCGGGATGTTGTACCTTCCAGCGATCCAGCCTAATGCTGCAGGCGCTACCCCGGTTTATAGCGCTACGTGGACTTCGCCAACGAACGCCTTCATTCCTGCCAATACGACAGTGGCAGGCACAGGCTACATCATGACACTATCGGCCTACCAGGCAGGAATGCAGATTGTGAATGCCGCACCGGGAAGCAATTTCGGTGTTGGGGCAAATTCATCGATAAATTTCACAGCGCAATAAGTTTTTGTCCCGGATGTGAAGATAAGCCCGTTATACGACGGGCTTTTTTGTATCTGGTTTGCGCACTTGTTAACTTGCGCGACGCGCGGTATCGGCAACGCCCAGGCTTAGCCTGCTGACTCTTCTTTCGGGGGCGCAGGGGAGAAGTAGCTGGCCGCGATGATCAACAGGGCGATGCCAATCAGGGATATCGTCCAGAGAGCCGTTCCCTTGTTGGACAGGTCGACCATCATCAGTTTTATCCCGACTATCGCCAGCAGACCAAAACCGTTGAACCACAATGAGCGCTGGTTGCTATGCGAGGCATACACCATCACGCTCATGGCGATGCCCGTCCACAGCAGGGAGAGTCCCGCTTGCAGCATGGATGAGGCAAGCAAGGCGTGCCCTTCAAAAGGAACGCCACCCCAATGATGGGTGAGGCGCGCCGCTTCGGTGCTGATCCACAGGAACGCAATCCCATACAGAATCGGCAGCATGCTGTTCTGGGTGGCGCGCATCCATTTCCAGACGGCAAACATCGCCAGTAGCTGGATCAGATCGAACGGGTTGAGCACGGGCAGGTAGGGCAGACCACTACCACCGCCGGAATGCGTGAGATTGCCAAAGATCAGCCATGTACACAGCAACACAACGACAGGTGCCTGCAAGCTATCGAGATAGAGCTGGCGGTGTGGTGCGAATGGCCAGCGTTTTCCTTGCAAACCGAGCAGAGATCCGAGTATGCCAGCTGCGCCAGCCAGTCCCCATGCCAGCCAAGACCAGAGGGCGTGATCGATGGTGAGCTGCTCCGATGTCCAAGCCAGTTCGCTGCCCACTAGGACGATCAATGACCAATAGCCAAAAGCGTGACGGAGTTGGCAGGCGGCTGGAACGCCGTCCCGGTCGTGGCGATACAGCAACCAGTACTGTGCGAGCAGTGCCAGTGGAATCAGCATGGACATGATGCCGGACAGGGCATGTCCCTTGCGCAGATAAGTGTCGAACGCGGCGACCAGAATGGCGAACAAGAGCAAGGCAGAAGGTTGGCGCATCGCGTGCCACACTTTTCTGCTCCCGAGCCATTCCAGAAGCGCGAAGCTGAATACGAACAGGCTTAGCCACTCAGCCATCTTGTATGCATCCGGAGCGAAGTGGTTGATCTCGGCGATGCCGGCGGCGAACCACCAGAGCAGTCCCCAATACAGGAACGGCTGGGCAAAATCCGCAGTGTTGAAGAATATGGCCAAAGAATTGGCTTCTGCGGTTTGCTTATTATCGGACTGCAGCAACAGCAAAGCGCTGGAGATCGCCGCGATCACCACGATCAGGCAGCCAACGTACCAATCGTTGAATACCGGCAGTGCACGCTGCAATTCATGGCTGTGGACGAAGAAATACAAACCGGCCAACAGTTGCATGGCGGTTCCGAACAGACGTGCCAGCAGTCGATCCTGTTTCACACCGAGATAGAGCACACCGTATCCTTCCAGGGTCCAGAAGGCTGAGGTGAGTTGCGCGTCGAACGCCAGGGGGATAGCCAGTGTGAAAAAGCCGACGGCGACGCCGAGCAGGCTTTTTTCCAGCCACACGGTCTCCTCATTCGGTCTGCGATAGATCGCCCACCACAACAGAAGATAGTAAGTTCCCGCAGCGCAGGCGTTCCATGCCAAGGTCATGTCCTGACCCGGCAGCAGATGATTCTGCAAGGCGGCAGCGGCGAGCGGCGTGCCATACAGCAACATGCCATCGCCCCAGCTGAGACGGCCCGGTGCTTTGAACAGATTGAACAGCACGGGCGTGGCCGAGTAGAGCAGGAAAAACAGGATCAGAAAGGTTTCGGAAACCGGGAAGTCGCTCGGCTGATACGAACGGAACGCCCAATTCATGCCGATCACCAGAGTAAAGATGAAGCCTGACATGTTGAGTTCGCGCCAACCTTTGAACCAGTTCACGCTGATGATGAAGGCGTTCAGCAGCAGGAAATAACTGAACAGCGTGATCTGGCTGCCGCCGGAACTGGCCGCCATGACCGGCGACAGGAACGCGCCGGAAATACCCAGCATGGCAAGCGAACGCCCGTCCTGGCGTGCCGCCAGCAGGACACAGATGACACCGATCAAAGTGAATAGCATGAAGGCCAGCGCTTCATTGATGATCTGGTAGCGCGCCAGCATGAAGTACACCAGCAGATACAGGATGCCCAAGCCGCCTCCCTGCAATGCCAGGCCGAACATGCGATGCTCAGGCTGCTGTGCGCGGTGGAAACCGAAGATGCTCATGGCGATGGCGGCGAGCGCGCCGAGCATCAGGCGCACGGAGATCGGGAACAGCCCCATATCGACTGCGAGTTTCAGGCCGGAGGCAACGCCGAAGAACAAGATGACCACGCCGATCTTGGCGAGGATGTTGCCCGTGAAGAGTCTGGATAACCACTCATACTCGGCGAGAGCATTTCCAGCCGATTGGCTATCTGGGTAATCCTGCAATCTCGTTGTCGGATCGACAGGCAGAATAGGGCGGCTGAATGCGGGCGCTTCAAAGGGGTGGGATGGTTCAGGTTGGGGGGCAGGTCGCGTGCTGGGTGTCGCGACAGTTTGCGCAGCGGCGGGAGCTGCGGGCCGTGCTGTGTTCGCTGCAGGCTTGGTCTCGGGGGCGGCTGCTGTGGCAGTATTCTGGGTTGCTTTGAGTGCGGCAACTTGCGCGGAAAGTTGCCGGACCAGTTTCTCCAGCGCGTCCACGCGTTGTTCGAGTGGGTTGTCGCGATTGCGAGAGTGCTCGCTGAACATCAAGCCGCTGGCCAATCCCAGCATGCCGCCGACCACGGCCCAACTGGCCGAGCCACTGATGCCGCCCAGCACCAAACCGATCACTAGTCCGATGAACCACATACAAATCCCCTTTATGTTCGTCCGTTGCAGCGATTGGATGATGGTAAGGTAATATTCTCATCCTGGGCAACCTATTGATTTACGTTCGCGAGACAGATGACTACCCTCAAGATCGCCACCTACAACATCCACAAGGGCTTCTCGCAGTTCAACCGCCGCGTGGTGCTGCACGAACTGCGCGAGCGGCTGCGCGAGCTGGATGCGGACATCGTGTTCCTGCAGGAGGTGCAGGGGGAGCATGCGGGCCATGTGCAGCGCCATGCCGATTACCCGGTTGGTCCGCAGCACGAGTTCCTGGCCGATGAATTCTGGGCGCACCATGCTTACGGCATGAATGCGGTGTATGGCGACGGTCATCACGGCAACGCCATCCTCAGCCGTTTTCCCATCGTGCAGATGTCCAACAAGGATGTGTCCGCGCACCGCTTCGAGAGTCGCGGTTTGTTGCACTGCGAGGTGCAGATCGGAGGACAGCTTGTGCACTGTCTGTGCGCGCACTTCGGCCTGTTCGCCAAAGGGCGGCGCATGCAGACGAGCGCGCTGGTCGAGCATGTGTTGAGCGAGATCCCGGTCGATGCGCCTCTGCTCATCGCCGGCGATTTCAACGACTGGCGCAACCAGTTGAGCCGCACGCTGGCGAACGATCTGAACGTGCATGACGTGTTCCATCTGCATAAGGGGCAGCCCGCGCGCAGCTATCCTTCCGGCTTGCCGCTGTTCCGGCTGGACCGCATCTATGTGCGCGGCTTCAGCGTGCAGCATTGCGATGTGCATATGGGTGAGAAATGGCGGCGGCTGTCCGATCACGCCGCGCTGTCGGCGCAGTTGAAAAGAACATGAATCGAATCCACCGGATCGCAGGGAACGAACTGATGCTGTTGCAGAACGGCACGGCATTCTTTCCGCAACTGTGCGCCGACATCGACGCGGCAAAACATACGGTCTATCTGGAGACGTATATCTTTGCAGCCGACGAGACCGGGCATCTGGTCGCGCAAGCCTTGCAGCGCGCGGCGGCGCGCGGAGTGGCGGTGCGGCTGTTGCTGGATGGTTTCGGTTCGGCGGAACTTCCGGAAGCGTTCGTGGAGGAGCTGCGCGAGGCGGGAGTCGAGGTGCAATGGTTCCGGCGCGAGATATCGCCCTTCACCCTGCGCCGCGACCGCATGCGTCGCCTGCGCCGCATGCACCGCAAGCTGGTGGTGATGGATGGTGCGGTGGCTTTCGTCGGCGGCATCAATATCATCAACGATATTCCAGCGGAGTTGGATTTCGATGCGCCGCGCCTGGATTACACCGTGCGGATACAGGGCGAGCTGACCGGCGAGGTGCAAGCGGTGATGCAGCGCCTGTGGGAGATGGTTTCCTGGGCGGCGTTCCGCAAGCGCGTCAAGGAGAAGGGCTGGCGCTCGTATCGGATCAAACGTTCCCCCGATTCCAGTGTGCAATTGGTGTTGCGCGACAACGTGCGCCATCGTCGCGACATCGAGCGTGCCTATCTCAAAGCCATCGCGGGTGCGCAACGCGAGATCATCGTCGCGAATGCCTACTTCCTGCCCGGGCGTTTGTTCCGCCGCGCCTTGGTGCGCGCGGCGCGGCGCGGGGTGCGTGTGGTGTTGCTGTTGCAGGGCAAGGTGGAATACCGCTTGCAGCATTACGCCACACTGGCGCTGTACGAGCGCCTGCTCGGTGCGGGCGTGGAGATATACGAGTACCAGCCCAGTTATCTGCATGCCAAGGTCGCGGTGGTCGATGGCGCCTGGGCAACGATAGGGTCATTCAATATCGACCCCTTCAGCCTGTTCCTGGCACGCGAGGCGAATCTGGTGGTGTCCGATACGGATTTTGCGGGCGCTTTGCGCGGCAATCTGTGGCGTGCCATTGAGAGCGACGGGCGGCGTGTGGAGCTGGCAAGGCGCGGGATTTTTACGCGCTTGCTGGCGCGCTTGAGTTATGTGGTGATCCGTTTTGGCATCGGTATGGTGGGGGCCTCCAGGACGCACTGATGAAACTGCTTGCTACAGTGTTTGCTTGAATTGACACTGCCCCGCCCCGCGCGGAGAATCCAAAGCAAGAGTCTTGCATATCGGAGGTGGTGATGAGCAGCAAAGCGACACCGCAGCATCGAAATGCGGGCATGAGCAAGGAGGCGATCCAGGTCTCGCTTGCCGATCATCTGATCTATTCCAACAGCAAATATCCCATCAACGCGACCACGCGCGACTGGTTCCAGACCGCCGCCTATACCGTCCGCGACCGCCTGGTCGAGCGCTGGATGGAGACCATGCAGCGTTACTACGAGCACGATGCCAAGCGCACCTATTACCTGTCGCTGGAATTTCTGATGGGGCGTACTTTAAGCAACGCCATGCTCAATCTGGAGATGGATGAGGCGTGCAAGGCGGCGCTCTACGAGCTGGGGCAGGAGTTCGAGGCCGTGGCCGAGATCGAGGCGGATGCGGCATTGGGTAACGGCGGGCTGGGCAGGTTGGCTGCCTGTTTCCTCGATTCCATGGCGACGCTGGATCTGCCTTGCTATGGTTACGGCATCCGTTACGAATACGGCATGTTCCGCCAGAGCATCGAAAATGGCGCGCAGATGGAGCACCCGGACAACTGGTTGCGTTACGGCAATCCATGGGAGTTCCCGCGTCCCGAGCTGTTGTATCCGGTGCATTTCGGCGGCCGGGTGGTGGAATACAAGCACGAAGATGGCGTATTGCGCCACCACTGGGTGGATACCGACGATGTGATGGCGATGGCCTACGATACGCCGGTTCCCGGTTATGGCGGCAAGACGGTCAACAACATGCGGCTGTGGGCGGCGAAATCCTCGCGCGATTTCGAGCTGAGGTATTTCAATCAGGGGAATTACATCCAGGCAGTGGCCGACAAGAACGAATCGGAGAACCTGTCCAAGGTGTTGTATCCGGACGATTCCACCGAGATGGGGCGCGAGTTGCGCCTGAAACAGCAGTATTTTTTCGTCAGTGCGTCGCTGCAGGACATGTTGTATCGCTACAAGAAGAACCGTGCGAGCTGGGCGCAACTGCCGGAGAAGATCGCGGTTCAGCTGAACGACACCCATCCGTCCATTGCCATCCCGGAGATGATGCGCCTGCTGGTGGACGTGCATAAGCTGACATGGGAGGAGGCGTGGGAGTTGAGTACGCGCATCTTCTCTTACACCAACCACACTTTGATGCCGGAGGCGCTGGAGACCTGGCCGGTGGCGATGTTCGAGGAACTGCTGCCGCGTCACCTGCAGATCATCTATGAGATCAACCATCACTTTTTGCAGCAGGTGATGCACCAGTTTCCCGGCGACGGCGAATTGCTGCAGCGCCTGTCCATCATCGATGAACGCGGCGATCGCCGCGTGCGCATGTCCCATCTCGCCATCATCGGCAGCCACACGGTGAACGGTGTCGCTGTTCTGCATACAGAGCTGATGAAACGCACCATCTTTGCCGACTTCGAGCGTATCGTTCCCGGCAAGATCATCAATATGACCAACGGTATTACGCCGCGGCGCTGGCTGAATCAAGCCAATCCAGGATTGGCCGGACTGATCAATGCGCATATCGGCAAGGGCTGGCTGACTGATCTCGACCAGTTGCGGAAGCTGCGCGAGTACGCCGACGATGCCGGTTTCCAGCAGCAGTTCAGCGCCGTCAAACAGGCCAACAAGAAACGGCTGGCCGGCTTGATACTCGATCAGCTTGGGGTCGAGGTCGACCCTGCCTCGCTGTTCGACATCCAGATCAAACGCATCCACGAATACAAGCGGCAGTTGCTCAATGTGCTGCATGTCATTACGTTGTACAACCGCATCCGCTCCGGCACGTATCCCGACCTCGTGCCGCGTACCGTGATCATCGCGGGCAAGGCGGCGCCCGGTTATGTGATGGCCAAGCACATCATCCGGCTCATCAACGACGTTGCCGCTATCGTCAATAACGACCAGCAGATCGGCGGCAAGTTGAAGCTGGTGTTCATCCCCAACTACGATGTATCCAACGCCGAGCGCATCGTGCCTGCGGCCGATCTGTCCGAGCAGATATCCACCGCCGGTACGGAAGCGTCCGGCACCGGCAATATGAAGCTGGCGCTGAACGGTGCGCTGACTATCGGCACGCTGGACGGCGCGAACATCGAGATACGCGAAGAGGTGGGCGCCGAGAATTTCTTCCTGTTCGGCCTGACCTCCGAGGAAGTCGATGCTGTGCGGCGTCAGGGCTATGATCCGTTGTCCTATTACCATGGCAACGCCGAGTTGAAACAGGTGCTGGATATGATCGCGACCGGGTATTTCTGTCCCGACGAGCCGGAGCGCTACCAGGAAGTCGCCGACTCCCTGCTCAAACATGGCGATGGTTTCTTGTTGTTGGCAGACTATGCTGCGTATGTCGCCTGCCAGGACAAGGTGGGTGAGCTGTACCGCGATCCGCAGAAGTGGACGAAGTGTGCCATCCTCAACGTTGCCGGCATGGGTAAGTTCTCCAGTGACCGCACCATTCACGAATATGCCGAGCGCGTCTGGCAGATTGCACCGATGACAGAACTGCAGCCTGAACGCGACAATAAGAACGGATAATTCTTCGATATGAGCAGGGTACTGGCGGGCGATATCGGTGGAACCAAGACGCGGCTGGCGATCGTCGAGGTCACCGGCACACGGGTGCGTATCGAGAGTGAGGCCGACTATCGGAGTCGCGATTTCACCAGCTTTGAGGCTTTGCTGATGCATTTTCTGGAGGGCTCGCCAGTGCCCGAACAGGCGGCTTTCGGTATCGCCGGACCGGTGCTGGGCGGAAAGGTGCATACCACCAATCTGCCGTGGTATATCGAAGCAACTGCCTTGCAGGAACGCTTCGGCCTCAAAGCGTGTGACTTGCTCAACGACCTGGAAGCGACAGCCTACGGCCTGCCTGCACTGGGAGCCGAGGATCGGCTGGTGTTGCAGTCGGGCGCGTTGGACGCTTGCGGCAATGTCGCCGTCATCGCTGCGGGGACGGGATTGGGCGAGGCAGGGCTGTACTGGGACGGGCAACGGCACCATCCCTATGCCACCGAAGGCGGACACGCCAGCTTCAGTCCGCTGAGTGAGTTGGAGATGGATTTTTTGCGCTATCTGCAACGGCGCCATGAGCATGTCAGTTGGGAGCGAGTGGTTTCCGGCATGGGTTTGCTGGATCTGCACGATTTCCTGCGCGGCTACTACAAATCTGTTGTGCCGCAGTGGCTGGCGGAGGAGATGCGGACAGGGGACGCGGCAGCGGCGATCTCGCGTGCGGCATTGACCGGCAGCGACGATGTCTGTGTCGAGACGCTGGACCGCTTCGTGCAGTTGTATGGTGCGGAGGCAGGCAATCTGGCATTGAAGACGATGAGCCGCGGTGGCGTGTATGTGGGCGGCGGTATTGCGCCGAAGATATTGCCGTTGCTGCAGCGCGACATCTTCATGCAAGCCTTCTTGAAAAAAGGACGGATGCGCCATGTATTGGAAGCGATGCCGGTGCATGTCATTCTGAACGAACGAGCGGCACTATATGGATCCGCGTTATATGCAGGGCGGCATCATGTTGAGCGCGTGCCGAGATGATAACTTGAGGTGACAATGAAAAGTTTCTTCGGTCTCTTTGGTCAGCTGACGCTGGGCAGGCTACTGATCTTGCTGTCATTCATGGCGGCATTGCTCGCATCGCTGCTGATCTATTCGCTGTCTGAAGCGATACGTGATCGCGCCATCCACGAGCTGGCGCGCGAGGATGCGCAACAGACATCGAAGATGGTGTTCCAAAGCCTGTATTCGGCGATGCGCAAGGGTTGGAACAAAGCGGAGATCAACGACTCCATCCGGAGACTGAATGCGACCTTCCCCGATTTGAAGATACGGGTCTACCGGGGCGAGATCGTCGCCAAACAGTTCGGTGCCATGGCAGGGGAGAGCGAACAGATCCGGAATGACACGGAATTGGCGACGGCGCTGCAGCGCGGCGAGGATGCGATGACCTTCCCCAACGAAGAATCCATACGTTACCTCTACCCGGTTATCGCGCAGGATGAATGTCTGGGGTGCCACACGCAATCGCATGTCGGAGCGGTACATGGGGTGATCGACGTCACCTACCCGATCCGCGACCTGAAAGTCTCCTTCAGTGTGGTGATCAACACCATCGTCGGCTACACACTGTTGGTGATCGCGGCGGTATTCATCATCCTTTATCTGAAACTGCGTTATCTGGTGGCGATGCCCATTGCTAATCTGGTGGGAGTGATGCGCAGTGTGACGCTGGATATGGATATGAGTCGCCGTGTGACCGGCTCTTCCAGGCTGGTGGAGATCAAGCATCTGGCGGATTATTTCAACCACCTCCTTAAAACCGTACAGGAATACAACGCCAAGCTGGAGGAGTTGTCGGTACGCGATCCGTTGACGGGGTTGTACAACCGGCGCAAGTTCCATGAGTTCCTGCAATACGAGATCATCCGCGCCGAGCGCCACCAGCATGGTTTCTCGGTGATCATGATCGATCTGGATAATTTCAAGTACATCAACGACACCTTTGGGCATCCCATCGGCGACATGGTGCTGAAAGAACTGACCTCGATGCTGGCCGAGGAGTTGCGCCGTGGCGATGTGCTGGCACGCCTGGGCGGCGACGAGTTCGCATTGATCCTGCCGGAGACGCCGGCGCAAAACGGTCTGCAGGTAGCCAACAAGCTGCACCAGACATTGCTGGGGCGTGAATTCGAGTTACCGGTCGGCAAGATCCGCACCACTGCCAGCTTCAGCATGGTCAGCTACCCGGAAGATGGCAAGACCGAGGACGAGTTGTACTCGGCGATGGACGTGGTGCTGTACAAGGCCAAGATGCTGGGCAAGAACCAGGTGATGACTGCCGACACCGAAGCGGACCGCAGCATGATGACCATCTTCAAGCAGGGGGATTTTTTGCGCCAGGCCTTGCGTGAAGACCGTATCGAGGCGTTCCTGCAGCCCATCGTCGAGGTGAAGAGCGGTGCGGTGATGGCCTATGAGGTACTGGTGCGGATACGCGACGGCGAAACGATCATTCCTGCGAGCGAGTTCGTCGAAGTGGCAGAAGAGTTGGGTCTGGCGCAAGAACTCGACCGCGAAGTGTTCCGCAAAGGTCTGGCGCATTATGCGGCGATCTCCAAAAAGCAGGCGCAAGCCAAGATGTTCTTCAATCTGTTTCCGCGCAGCTTCAGCGATATCGCCTGGGTGCGCGGCATCCCGGAACTGGTGCGCAACGCGGGTGTTCCCTGTGAGAGCATCGTGCTGGAAATCACCGAACGCGAAGCATTGCCTAACCTGACTCAGGTTCGTGCGGTGATCGAAGAACTGCGTGCCAGTAAGATCGCAGTGGCGCTGGATGACTTCGGTAGCGGCTTCTCTTCTTTCCTTTACCTGAAATATCTGGAGATCGACTACGTGAAGATCGAGGGCAGCTTCGTGCGCCAGATCGTTGCCGACGAGCGCGACCGTATCATGGTCGCGCACATCAACAGCATGGCGCATGAGTTCGGACTGAAAACCGTGGCCGAGTTCGTCGAGGACGAGATGACGGCGAAGATGCTCGCCGAGATCGGTGTGGACTATGCGCAGGGTTATTACTATGGGCATCCCGCCCGTCCGGAATGATGCACATCCGCTGTGCGCTGTGCGACATCCGGGGGCACCGCATTGCGCAGAGCCGGGGGCGGCAGCGGCACAATCCTTGTTGAATCAACATCGAGCCATGTTGGCATGGCGTTTGCTCATTGCTGGGTGAGAGCGGCTCCGGGTCTCCCTACCCGCCGCTTTCATGTTTCTCCTCCTGTTGCGGGCATCCTTGCGGATGCCCGCTTTTTTTTGGACTGGCGCAGCAGGCTATAATGTCCAAAGCCATTTACCGTGATGCCCAGATGAATCCATATTCGCCCACACCTTCCGCCAAGACGCGTACCGATTGGCATGTCATCCGCAGTCTGCTGCCCTATCTGCTGGAGTTCAAAGGCCGTCTGGTCGCGGTGATCGTGCTGCTGGTGCTGGCGAAGCTGGCCAACGTGGTCGTGCCGCTGGTGTTGAAGGACATCGTGGATGCGATGAGCAAGCCGCAGGCGCTGCTCGCCGTGCCGGTATTCCTGGTCGTCAGCTACGGCCTGCTGCGTCTGTTCAGCACCCTGTTCGGCGAGCTGCGCGATGCCCTGTTCGCCAAGGTGACGCAGCGCGCCATCCGGCGCGTGGCGCTGCAGGTGTTCGAGCACCTGCATAGCCTGAGCCTGCGCTTCCATCTGGAGCGCCAGACCGGCGGCGTGTCGCGCGATATCGAGCGCGGCACGCGCGGCATCAGTTTCCTGCTCACCTTCCTGCTGTTCAATATCCTGCCGACCCTGCTGGAGATCGGGCTGGTGGCGGCTATCCTGTTCGTCAAGTACAACCCGTGGTTCGCCATCATCACTTTTGCCACGCTGCTGCTGTACATCGCGTTCACGCTGGTCATCACCGAGTGGCGCATGGTGTTCCGCCGCACCATGAACGATATGGACTCCAAGGCCAACACGCGCGCCATCGACAGCCTGCTCAATTACGAGACGGTGAAGTATTTCGGCAACGAGCGTTACGAGGTGCATCGTTACGACGAGCAGATGCAGCGCTGGGAAGTGTCGGCGGTGCGCAACCAGACCTCGCTGGCGGCGCTCAACGCCGGGCAGAGCGCCATCATCGCGGTCGGCGTCACCCTGCTCATGTTGCTGGCGGCGGACGAGGTGGCGCAGGGCAAAATGACCATCGGCGACCTGGTGCTGGTCAACGTGTTCATGTTGCAGCTCTACATGCCGCTGCATTTTTTGGGTTTCGTCTATCGCGAGATCAAGAACGCCCTGGCCGACATGGAGAAGATGTTCCGTCTGCTGGACGAGAACCGCGAGGTACAGGATGCGCCGAATGCGCCGCGGCTCAAGCTGGGCGGCGGCGCGGTGCGCTTCGACCACGTCGGGTTCCATTACGATCCGGAACGGCAGATCTTGTCCGACGTCAGCTTCGACATCCCGTCCGGGCATACCGTGGCGGTGGTGGGAGCGAGCGGTGCGGGCAAATCGACCCTGTCGCGACTGCTGTTCCGTTTCTACGATGTGAATGAGGGCGGCATCTCCATCGACGGGCAGGATATCCGCAGCGTGACGCAGGCCAGCCTGCGCGCGGCCATCGGCATCGTGCCGCAGGACACGGTGCTGTTCAACGACACGATCTACTACAACATCGCCTATGGCCGTCCTGGGGCGACACGCGAGGAGGTGATTGCGCGCCGCACAATCGGCGCATATCCATCACTTCATCGAATCGCTTGCCGCAGGGCTACGAGACGATGGTGGGCGAGCGCGGGCTGAAGCTTTCCGGCGGCGAGAAGCAGCGCGTCGCCATCGCGCGCGCCATCCTGAAGAACCCGGAGATACTTGATCTTCGACGAGGCCACTTCCGCGCTGGACTCCAAGTCGGAAAAGACCATCCAGGACGAGTTGCGCAACATCGCGCGGAACCGCACCACGCTGGTCATCGCGCACCGCCTGTCCACGGTCGTGGATGCCCAGCAGATCCTGGTGATGGACAAGGGACGCATCATCGAGCGCGGCACACACCGTGAATTGCTGGAAAAGCAGGGGGTATATGCCCAGATGTGGGCGTTGCAGCAGCAGGAAGAACGTTAGCTATTTTGCAACATCCATTGAATTTTATTGGTTTTTTAGGGTATCCTGCGCGCCGTATCGATGATTCAGAGGGGAATCATGCGTAAGAAAATCGTAATGCTGTCGTTGCTGAGCCAGGTGTTGCTGGCGCATGCAGCGGCTGACGAAAGCTCGTCAGCTCCCATGCGGGACGACGAATTCGTCAATGCAATCCTGCAAAAGACATCCATGCCCAAGCTGGGGTCTGCTATCGCCGTGATCTATGACGAACAGGGGCAGCGCCCGCTCTACACCAAGAACGCGGATAACGTCGTGCCTATCGCGTCCATCACCAAGCTGATGACCGCGATGGTGATCCTGGATGCGAAGTTGCCGCTGGACGAGCCGATCAGCATCGAGGCCGAAGACCGCGACCGCTTGAAAGGGACGCGTTCCCGCATGCGCAACGGCATGACGCTGACGCGCGGCGAGTTGCTCAAGCTGGCTTTGATGGCTTCCGAGAATCGCGCTGCGGCCGCATTGGCGCGCACCTATCCCGGCGGCACCCAGGTCGTATTGGCGATGATGAACGCCAAGGCGCGCGAACTGGGCATGGATTCCACCCGCTTCTTCGACCCCACCGGATTGCACAGCGACAATGTGTCGACGGCGCAGGATCTGGTGAAGATGGTGATGGCGGCGCAGAACTACGAGCTCATCCATCAGTACACCACTTCACACTCGCACGTTGTGAATTTGGATGGCCGTCGCACACTGCGTTTCAACAATACCAATCCATTGGTGCGCAACGCTTCCTGGGACATCGGCCTCAGCAAGACCGGTTATATCAGCGAAGCAGGCCGTTGCCTGGTGATGCAGGCGAAGATACTGCAACGTCCGGTGGTGATCGTGCTGCTGGATTCCTGGGGTAAGCGCACCCGTGTCGGTGATGCCGTCCGCATCAAGAACTGGATGGAGGGCGCAGTCTCGAAGTCGGTGCGACGCGCCAGCCATCGCAGCTAACTCGCTCAGTTCGGAATAAACATAAAGGGGGCGCAAGCCCCCTTTTTATTTTGCCTGCATCAGCGGCGCGGTGGCCGTAGCGCGATCACGACCACGGCGACCAGCACGAGCAGAATGATCAGTTCGATGAACATGCGGCTGACCGGTCAGGCATGCCAGCCCAGCATCTCGAACTGGATGTACCACACGCCCAGCGAGACGAAGAAGTTGACCAGGATGGCGGGCAGGAACTTCAGGTGCGTGCCGAAGCTGTAGCTCTTGTCGATGGACATCACCATCACGCCCGCGGCGGAGCCGATCACCGTCAGGCTGCCGCCGATGCCGACCATCATGGCGTTGAGCGCCCACTGCGAGTCGCTCAGTGCCGGGTTGGACATCAATGCTGCGGCTTCCACCGGTACGTTGTCCAGGATGCCGGAGATCACGCCCAAAGCGACGTTCACCGTCGTCGGCGACAGCACTTCGAACAGGCGCGAGATATAGCTCAGCCAGCCCACGTGATTCAGCGCAGCCACGCCGCTGATGATGCCGATGAAGAACAGCAGTGTGTTCCATTCCACCTTTTGCAGCTGGGCCAGCAGCATGACATCGCTGCCGCGGCGTTTCAGATGCCAGGCATACAGCGCGAGGATGCCCAGCCCCATGCCGATCGCGTATTCGATGTCGACATGCAGCACGATGTTCATGATCACGGCCGCTGCGACGGCGAGGACGCCGAAGAACACCATGCCCCAGCCGCCGTGCTTGATGCGCACATCGCTCGGCGTGGTGTCGATCAGTTCACCGCTCAGTCTTCTCAGATAGAAGGCCTGCAATACGGCTGCGCTGGCCGCCCAGCCGATGATGGAGGCAGGCAGCAGGGCGAGCAGGCCGAGGATGCTGATCTTGCCGGCCAGCACCACCATCAGGCTGGTGGCGGTGCCGAGGAACCAGACGCCCGAATTGGAGGCGATGATCAGGTTGCACAGCGCGATGTGGGAGTATTGCTGGTTGCGCGAGATCTCCTTGATCGATTTGCCGAAGATCATCGCCGTCGTGATGTTGTTGATGAACGGCGACAGCAGTGCGGCTAGCGCACCGGTGGCCCAGAACATCTGCGTTGCGCCCAGTCCCTTGCCGATGAGGTAGCTGTTCAATGTGCTGAACACGCCGCGCTCTGCCAATATCTCCACGATCATCCACATGAAGGCCATGAAGGCGATCAGCGAGAACAGCTCGACCTTGTTCTCCTTCTGCATCCCGACGAAATGCTCGAAGCGTTGCGGATCGTCGCCGGACATCCAGTAATAGAGCCCGATCAACAGAAAAGCCATCAGCATGAAAAGGGCCGGCTTGAATTTGTCGATGTGCAGTTTTGCTTCGAGGATGATGAGCAGCATGCCAAGGCTGAATATGAACAGCACGGCAAATCCCAGCAGTGAGGTCGGTTGTATCGTCATGGCGGCGGAACTGGCGAGTTGAAATCGGGCGCTATGCTAGCATGAATGCCGTTCTTGCCCGTATCGGCTGACCGGGCTTGCCGAGGTTTTAACATTTCTATAATATTGGAAATGTAGAATCGTTGGCGGGGTGGATGATGAAGATAGATCTGGCGGTAGAAGCATTGGCGGCGTTGGCGCAGGAGTCGCGTTTGTCTGTCTTTCGTTTGCTGGTGCAGGCAGGAAAAGAGGGGGTCGCAGCCGGAGGGTTGGGTGAAAAGTTGGGGATTCCACCCGCTACGCTGTCGTTTCACCTGAAGACACTGACGCACGCCAAGCTCATCAAGTCGCGCACCGAGGGGCGCTTTGTGATCTATAGCGCCAACTTTGCCGAGATGGACAAGCTCATCGCCTATCTCACCGAGCATTGTTGTGCGGGCGATGCGGCACAGTGCGCCCCAATCAGGAAATGTTGAAACCTTAAATAGGGAAAAGCGAAATGAGTGAAAAGCAATACAACGTCCTAATCTTGTGCACCGGAAATTCCGCACGCAGCATCTTGGGGGAAGTCCTGTTCAATAAGCTGGGCAAAGGCAAGTTCAAGGCCTGGAGCGCAGGCA
Organism: uncultured beta proteobacterium; assembly: GCA_963715005.1. GTDB lineage: Bacteria > Pseudomonadota > Gammaproteobacteria > Burkholderiales > Gallionellaceae > Sideroxyarcus. The sequence continues at coordinate 100,866 of CAVQQO010000003.1, forward strand.
GCAAGCCCGCGGGCAAGGTGAACCCGGGTGCACTGGAATGGCTGCAAGGGCAGGGCTACAGCATCGAAGGGTTGCGCAGCAAAAGCTGGGACGAATTCGCCGCATCGGGGGCACCGGAATTCGACTTCATCTTCACGGTGTGCGATAACGCAGCGGGCGAAACCTGCCCGTTGTGGCTGGGGCATCCCGCCACAGCACACTGGGGTATCCCCGACCCTGCTCATGTCGAGGGCGATGAGGAGCGGCGTGCGGCCTTCAAGCATGCCGCCGAGCAATTGGCGCGGCGCATCCAGTTGTTCCTGAGCTTGCCTATCGAGAAGCTGGACAAGCTTGTGCTGAAAGAAAAGCTCGCCGAGATCGGGCGCATTCAGGATTGAGGAGTATGTGATGAGCCAACAGCAAGGGTCCAATGCAACTGTACCTTCGATCTTCACCGAGCAAGTCGCGGAACTGGTTGCCATCGGTGCCGCCATCGCCAGCAATTGTGAACCTTGCTTCAAATACCATTACGATCAGGCGCGTAAACTGGGTGTGAGCGAGCTGGATATGCGCTACGCCGTCGATCTGGCACAGAAGGTCAAAGACACGCCAGCCCGGGCCATGCTGAATCTCGCCGAGCGTTATCTTGGCCCTGCGACGCCGGACACGAAGGCGGCGGCCAGTTCCTGCTGTGTGCCCCATCCCTGAAACTTCCAAATAAGAATCTACGGAGTTGAAAATGAATCTTTTCGAGCGTTACCTGACACTGTGGGTCTTCCTGTGCATCGTGGTCGGCGTGGTGCTGGGCGAGTTCATCCCCGCACCGTTCTACTGGCTGGGCAGCCTGGAGATCGCCAAGGTCAACATTCCGGTCGGCCTGCTGATCTGGGTGATGATCATCCCCATGCTGCTGCGCATCGATTTCTATGCCTTGCGCGAAGTGCGCAAACATTGGCGCGGCTTCGGGGTCACGCTGTTCATCAACTGGGCGGTCAAACCGTTCACCATGGCCTTGCTGGGCTGGCTGTTCATCCGCCATCTATTCGCGCAGTATCTTCCGGCAGAACAGATAGACAGCTACATCGCGGGGCTCATCCTGCTGGCCGCCGCACCCTGCACCGCGATGGTGTTCGTGTGGAGCCGTCTGGTGAACGGCGAACCCTTGTTCACCCTGAGCCAGGTCGCACTCAACGACACCATCATGGTGTTCGCCTTTGCACCATTGGTGGCGCTGTTGCTGGGCATTTCGTCCATCATCGTGCCGTGGGACACGCTGATCGTGTCGGTGGTGCTCTACATCATCGTTCCCGTGCTGCTGGCGCAGCTGTGGCGTAAATACCTGCTGATGCGTGGCGGACAGGCAGCACTGCACAAGGTGCTGGAGGTGCTGAACCCGATCTCCATCCTGGCACTGCTGCTGACACTGGTGCTGCTGTTCGCCTTCCAGGGCAAGGCCATCGTCGCGCAGCCGCTCATCATCCTCATGCTTGCCGTGCCGATCACCATCCAGGTGTACTTCGTCTCTGGCCTCGCCTATTGGCTGAACCGCCGCTTTGGCGAAGCGCATTGCGTGGCGGGTCCGTCGGCCTTGATCGGTGCCAGCAATTTCTTCGAGTTGGCAGTGGCTGCGGCCATCAGCCTGTTCGGCTTCGAGTCCGGTGCAGCGCTGGCCACGGTGGTCGGCGTGCTGATCGAAGTGCCGGTGATGTTGAGCGTGGTGTACCTGGTGAAGCGCAGCGCAGGGTGGTATCAGGCCGGAGCGGGGCGCTAGGCCTTCTCGGCCAGGCAACACATCACCTGGTGCCAGCCGGTTTCGGCGTCGGCGCCTACCTGCTCAAATACCGCCTGCAGTTGCTTCATCTGCGTGCCGGTGAGCTGCGCTTCCAGCTTGCTGCCGCTGGCGGTGAGCGACAGCTGGCGCACCCGGCGGTCATGCTCGGCGGTGTCCATCGCCACCAGTTTCATCTCGATCAACTGGCGCAAAGGCGCGTTGAGTGCCTGCTTGCTCACGCTGAGCAGCGTGAGCAGGGTGTTCACCGAGATATGCGGGTTGCGCCCGAGGAAGTAGAGGATGCGGTGATGTACTCGTCCCAAGCCGCGCTGGTCGAGGATGCGGTCGGGCGGGGCGGTGAAGGCGCGATAACCGAAATAGAACTGCTCAATGGCCAGGCGCAATGCGTCTTCACGCGACGTGGCGGCTGATGTGTCGTCATTGGGATTTAGGTCAATCATGTTGACATGATAGGTGGAGCGCCGCTAGACTGTCCATAGGTCAACTCTGTTGACATATATGGATGACTCGCTATGAACGCCTTATCGCCGTACCCAACACCCCGCTTTTCTTCGCGTACAGACGATCTGCACGCGTCCCCGATCCGCGAGATCCTGGCCGTCGTCAATCGTCCGGGCATGATCTCCTTTGCGGGAGGACTGCCAGCGGCCGACAGCTTCCCGCAATTCAGTCTGGACGAGATGCCGCAGGACGTTCTGCAATACGGTCCCAGCGAAGGCGAGTGGGAGCTGCGTCAGCGTGTTGCCGAAGACCTGCATGCACGTGGTTTGAAATGCACAGCCGAGCAAGTGCTGATTTTGTCCGGCTCGCAGCAAGGCATCGACCTTGTCGCCAAGCTGTTCATCGATCCCGGCACGGCAGTGGCGGTGGAGTCGCCGACCTATCTGGCCGCTTTGCAGGTGTTCCGTTTCTTCGGCGCGCGCTTCGTTGCTTACGATGCGGATGCCCTGGATGTGCCAACGTTGCAACGCGAGCAACCGGCTTTTGCCTACGCCATCCCCACTTTCCAGAATCCCAGCGGTCGCTGTCTCGATGCTCCTCAGCGCGATGCCTTGGCTGCTGCCTGCGATGCGGCGAATGTGCCTTTGTTCGAGGACGATCCTTACCGCGACCTGGTGTATGACGCGTGCGAACGCACGCCGGTATGTGCCCGACTGCAGCGTGCTCCGTGGATCTATCAGGGATCGTTCTCGAAGAATCTGGCGCCGGGACTGCGCCTGGGCTATCTCGTTGCCTCGCCGGAGTTGCTGCCTTTCCTGACCCGCCTCAAGCAGGCTGCGGATTTGCACAGCAACCGTGTCAGCCAGTGGCTGGTACTGCAACAGCTGAACGATCCTGCACGCGAACAGCGTCTGGTGGAACTGGCTGAGCGCTACCGCGTGCGCCGCGATGCGTTCGAGGTCGCGCTACGCCGCCACTTCGGCGACCTCGCCAGCTGGCAAAAGCCGCCCGGCGGGCTGTTCTTCTGGCTCACGCTCAATCGCCGCATCGATACGCGTTTGCTTTTGCCCAAGGCGATCGAGGCGGGTGTTGCCTTCATGCCCGGCGAACCGTTTTTGCCAATGGCGGTGGAGAGCTGCGGGCAACTGCGGCTCAATTTCAGCCATGCCAGCGAAGCGCAGGCCGAATCGGGTTTGGCGAAGCTGGCGGCATTGGTGCGCAGCTTTGCTTGAGGTGTTTGCCGGGAGCAAACTCATTTAGAATGAGCCATGGAGATCAAACTATACGGTACGACGTTCTGTCATTTGTGCGAGGAGGCGGAAGCCTTGCTGCGCGAGATCGGGGTTGAAGCAGATCACATAGACATCATCGAGGATGACGCGCTGTTGGAGAGGTACGGAACGCGAATCCCGGTGTTGCAGCGCCTGGATACCGGGGCAGAGTTGGGCTGGCCGTTTGATGCGGCAGCCGTTTCGAATTTTCTGGCGTTGTAGCAGTTTTAGGCTGCGGTTTCGTTTAAGGGTAGCGCCACTGCAATTTAATTCTGTTTCACAGTAGAACTAAATTATCTCTATGTATCAACTCCGGCTCATCGATATAACCGAGGATGCCTTCGATTTCGCCGCTGGCTTTGCCCGCGATACGGCGTGCTTCTGCAGCACTGTAGTTGATGAGGCCGCGCGCGATGTCGTGCCCTTCGGTGTCAAGCACGGCAACGACTGCGCCGCGCTGAAACTCGCCACTGACTTGGGTCACGCCGATGGGCAGCAGGCTTTTCCCTTCGTTGCGCAGGACGCGTACTGCGCCTGCATCCAGCATGACTTTGCCACTTACTTGCAGATGGTCTGCCAGCCATTGCTTGCGCGCGTCAAGCGAGAGCGAGGTGGCAGTCAATAGTGTGCCGATAGATTCGCCTTGCAGCAGACGCGGTAGCACGTCGCGCTCGTGACCGGAGGCGATAACGGTATGCGCGCCGCTGCGTGCCGCGCGTTTGGCGGCTAGTACCTTGGTGATCATGCCGCCGCGTCCGATGTGGCTGCCTGCGCCGCCTGCCATCAATTCCAGTTTTGCATCGCCGGCCAGTGCCACGCTGATGAGCGAGGCGCTGGCATCCTTGCGCGGGTCGGCGGTGAACAGGCCGACTTGGTCGGTGAGGATGATCAGCGCATCGGCCTCGATCAGGTTGGCGACCAGCGCCCCCAGCGTGTCGTTGTCGCCGACCTTGATCTCGTCGGTGACCACGGTGTCGTTCTCGTTGATGATGGGGATGACACCGAGGCTGAGCAGGGTGCGCAGGGTAGAGCGCGCATTGAGATAACGTTCGCGGTCGGCGAGGTCGGCATGGGTCAGCAGCACCTGTGCCGCATGCAGGCCAAATTCTCGGAAGATTTTTTCATAGGCTTGCACCAATCCCATTTGTCCGACCGCTGCCGCTGCCTGCAATTCGTGCACGGCGCTGGGGCGCTGTTTCCAGCCTAGGCGCTTCATGCCCTCGGCGATGGCGCCGGAGGAGACCAATACCACTTCGCAGCCTTGCGTGCGCAAGGTGGCGATCTGCTTTGCCCAATTGCCGAGGGCGTCCATATCCAAACCGGTGCCCTGATTAGTGACGAGGCTGCTGCCGACTTTGACGACGATGCGTTTGGATTGGGTCAGTACGGTTTTCATGCTAACGGGTCGTGAATATCGATCTCAGTCTCTTGTGCGCTGTCGGCGACGGCATCCTGCTCTTGCGCTGCTATCTGGTTGATGTGTTCCATGATAGCGTAAGTCAATTCCTTGCAGCCCTCGCCGTTGATGGCGGAGATGGTGAAATAACGCGTGTTGTCGCCAAACGCTTTGAGGAACGCGGCGACCTTTTCTTCGCGGTCTTGCAGCAGGTCCAGCTTGTTCAGTACCAGCCAGCGCGGCTTGTTGTACAAGTCCTCGTCGTATTTCTTCAGTTCATTCAGGATGGCATGTGCCTCATGCACCGGATCGACACCTTCGTATAGCGGTGCGAGGTCCACCAGATGCAGCAACAGGCGGGTGCGCGCCAGATGGCGCAAGAACTGGTGCCCCAATCCGGCGCCTTCAGCCGCACCTTCGATCAATCCCGGGATGTCGGCGATGACGAAGCTCTTTTCTTCCGAGACGCGAACCACGCCGAGGTTGGGATGCAGGGTGGTGAAGGGGTAGTCGGCCACCTTGGGACGTGCAGCAGATACCGCGCGAATGAAGGTGGACTTGCCCGCATTGGGCATGCCCAGCAGGCCGACGTCGGCCAGCACTTTCAGCTCCAGTTGCAGTTCGCGGCGCTCGCCCTCTTCGCCTGGTGTACATTGGCGCGGCGTGCGGTTGGTGCTGGATTTGAAATGCAGGTTGCCCAAGCCGCCTGCGCCGCCCTTGGCGAGCATGATTCTTTCGCCATCATGGGTGAGGTCGGCGATGACCTGTCCGCTGTTGATGTCGGTGATGACCGTGCCCACCGGCATACGCAGGATGACATCGTCCGCGCCCTTGCCGTAACAGTCCGCGCCGCGTCCGGATTCGCCGTTCTTGGCGCGGTGCATGCGCGCGAAGCGGTAATCCACCAGCGTGTTGATGTTGCGGTCGGCGACGGCGATCACACTGCCGCCGCGCCCGCCGTCGCCGCCGTCCGGTCCGCCTTTTTCGATATATTTTTCGTGACGAAAGCTGGCCGCGCCGTTACCGCCGTTGCCTGCGATGACTTCAATTTTTGATTCGTCGATGAATTTCATGATGGGGACACCGGAAATAAAAAAGCCCTACCTTGCGATAGGGCTCATTCTAACTGCTTGCGCGCTTAAGCAGCGACGATGCTGACTGTCTTGCGCTTCGCAGCGCCCTTGATCGCAAACACCACCTTGCCGGTGATCTTGGCGAACAGGGTGTGATCCTTGCCCATGCCGACGTTGTCGCCAGCGTGAACCTGCGTACCGCGCTGACGCACGATGATGCTGCCTGCGCTGATCAGTTCGCCGCCGTAACTCTTAACACCCAGTCGTTTTGAGTGTGAGTCGCGGCCGTTACTGGTACTACCCCCGCCTTTTTTCGATGCCATGTTGCAGCTCCTTCAGAATTAAGCCGAGATGCCGTCGATGCGGATCTCAGTGTAGTTTTGACGATGACCTTGATGTTTCTGGTAGTGCTTACGGCGACGCATCTTGAAGATGGTCACTTTGTCGTGGCGGCCGTTGGAGACGATGGTCGCCTTTACGGTCGCACCGCTCAGCAGAGGCTTGCCAACGGAGACCTTGTCGCCATTGCCAACCATCAGCACTTTGTCCAGCACGATCGCGCCGCCAACATCGCCGGCAACGGATTCAATCTTCAGAGTTTCACCTTGGACAACGCGATATTGCTTGCCACCGGTTTTGATTACTGCGTACATAACGACCTCGCTTGATGCGGTTTTTCAGAGCCGCGCATTATACATAAACCAACCTAACCGTCAAAATCCTTTTTTCAGGGCCTAACGCTTCATCGAATCAAAAAACTCGGCGTTGTTCTTGGTCGCCTTGACCTTGTCCAGCAAAAATTCCATCGCTTCCAGCTCGTCCATCGGATACAACAGCTTGCGCAGCACCCAGATACGCTGCAACAGGTCGGCCTTGATCAGCAGCTCTTCCTTGCGCGTGCCGGAACGGTTGACGTTGATCGCCGGGTAGATGCGCTTCTCGGCCATACGGCGATCCAGGTGGATCTCCATGTTGCCGGTACCCTTGAATTCTTCATAGATCACGTCGTCCATGCGGCTGCCGGTGTCCACCAGCGCGGTGGCGATGATGGTCAGCGAGCCGCCTTCCTCAATGTTACGCGCGGCGCCGAAGAAGCGCTTGGGGCGTTGCAGGGCGTTGGCGTCCACGCCGCCGGTCAATACCTTGCCGGAAGAGGGGATCACCGTGTTGTAGGCGCGTGCCAGACGGGTGATGGAGTCGAGCAGGATGACCACATCTTTCTTGTGCTCGACCAAGCGCTTGGCTTTTTCCAGCACCATCTCGGCGACCTGCACGTGGCGGGTCGCCGGTTCGTCGAAGGTGGAGGCGACCACTTCGCCGCGCACGGTGCGGCTCATCTCGGTCACTTCCTCGGGACGTTCGTCGATCAGCAGCACGATCAGCACGGCATCCGGATTATTGGAGGCGATGGAGTGCGCGATATGTTGCAGCATCACCGTCTTGCCGGACTTGGGCGAAGCGACCAGCAGGCCGCGTTGGCCTTTGCCGATGGGGGCGACGATGTCGATGATACGGCCGGTGATGTTCTCTTCGGCGCGGATATCGCGCTCCAGGCAGATCTGCTGTGTCGGGAACAGCGGCGTCAGGTTCTCGAACAGGATCTTGTTCTTGGCGTTCTCGGGCGGTTCGCCGTTGACCTTGTCCACCTTGACCAAGGCCACATAACGCTCGCCTTCCTTGGGGGTGCGGATCTCGCCCTCAATCGAATCGCCCGTATGCAGATTGAAACGGCGCACTTGGCTGGGGCTGACGTAGATGTCGTCCGGACCGGCCAGATACGAGGTATCAGGCGAGCGCAGGAAGCCGAAACCATCCGGCAGCACTTCCAGCGTGCCTTCTCCGAAGATGCTCTCGCCTTTTTTCGCCTGATTCTTCAGCAGTGCGAAGATCAGATCCTGCTTGCGCATGCGGTTGGCGTTGTCGATCTGGTTGGCGGTTGCCATTTCCACCAATTCGGTGATGTGTTTGGTCTTGAGGTCGGATAGATGCATAGTCAGGATGGGGCGCGCTGGCGCTGGGTTGTGATGAGTTACTGGGGAAGCGTTACGAGGTTTGCGGAAAATTCCGCGCCGAACTGCCGTGATTGTCTTTGTTTATTTTTTAGTAGGTTTCAGGACGAAACAGGGCAGCAGCGGGCGGCAGACTAATGGGTTCAGATGTGGCTGTCAATGAAAGCGGTAAGTTGCGACTTGGACAATGCCCCGACTTTGGTTGCTTCGATGTTGCCGTTCTTGAACAGCATCAAGGTCGGGATGCCGCGCACGCCGTATTTTTGCGGAGTCTGCTGGTTCTCGTCCACGTTCAGCTTGGCCACGTTCAGACGACCGGCATATTCCTTGGAGACTTCATCCAGGATCGGGGCGATCATGCGGCAGGGACCGCACCATTCTGCCCAGTAGTCCACCAGCACGGGCAACGGCGATTGCAGTACCTCGGCAGTAAAAGTGGCATCGGTGACATAACGGATATGTTCGCTCATGTTGGATTCTCGCTTGGGTTTAAGTATTTTTGTTTAGGTGCGGTCTAATGCCGCTTGGAAGTGCAACTGGACTGGACGGCATCCTAACCAAAAAAATCCGGGTTGGGAAGTGTTTCGGCGGATGCGTTCTAACTCATTGATATGGCAGGTGCTAAAACCTTGCATAAGCTATATGGGAAAGCGTTGAGCGATGCAAATTTTCGACGTTGATTGTTCTTGCGGCGATTGTTCCGGTACGGCGAAGGCGTTCCCAGTCTGCCACTGCATGAAGAGGAAGGCGATGAGGAAAAGTGGGCGACAGCGACAAGGTCGCCATCAATGCCGGAACGAAAAAGAACTGGATGGCTTCACGCGGTTAGGCCGCAGAGGAATGCGAATGGCGCCAGTGAACACGTTCGGCGCGGGTCAGGCGTGGTATTCCATCACTCGGTAAAAACCACCGAACACGGCTGTTTCGCCGACTAATCGCAGCGATTTACTTTGCCGAGCGGCACATTCCTGCAGTTGGGCGTGCAGGTCGCTGTGCCAGAAGTCGCACAAGAAGGGCTCCAGCCTTTCCAGCGTCCAGCGAAAAGGTAGCAAGCGGTGCAGCGGGTGGGAGCCACGATTCGTGCCGTATTCGGCCAGCAGCAATCTTCCATTCGGTTTCAACACGCGCAAGGCTTCCTCTAGCGCATGCTGCCGTGCTGCGGGGGGAAGCTCGTGCAATAGAAAGAAGATGATCAGGGTATCGAAACTGTTGCTCGCGTAAGCCAATGCTTCAGCGTTCATGCGTGCCATCTGTGCGGTGCGGCCGTGTCTGGATAAGGCACGGCTGGCGAGCTGCAACTGAATGGTCGCGACATCGTTCAGGTGCAGTTCCTCGGTATGCTTTGCCAAGGTCGGGGTCAGTTCACCATAGGCGCAGGTCAGTTGCAGCATCCGCTTGCAGGGAGCGTGGCCGAGGCGCGCAGTGAGCGCGGAGAGGAGTGTGCGGTATTGCCCGAACAGGATCAGGTTGATGATGTTGTGATGGCTGAAGAACCAGACCCCGGCGGGGGACAGGTAAGCCCACCAGTAATTGCGTACGAGGTATTCCGGGTTGCCGTCGAGGTAGCGCCGCCACAATCCCCGCATTATCAACGCACCAGACCGGCTTCGACTTCGCTGCGCTTGGCTTTGCCCGCCAGGCGTTCTACCAGGGTCAGCGCAAAATCCATTGCTGTGCCGGGGCCGCGCGAAGTGATGAGCTTGCCGTCCTCCACTACCGCCTGCGGCTGGCGCGATACCTTGGGGAAGGCGTCCAGCGAGCCGGGGAAGCTGGTGGCACGCTTGCCGTCAAGCAAGCCGGCCGTCGCCAGCACCGAAGGCGCGGCGCAGACGGCGGCTACATAGCGATCAGCCGCTGCCATGCGTTGTACCAGCTTGATGATGCGCGCGTCGGCCTTGAGGTTGTTGGTGCCCGGTTGGCCGCCGGGCAGTACCACCATGTCGAAGTCGCGCTTGAGCGCTTCATCCAGCGAGGTATCGGGGATCAGCATGGTGCCGCGGCTGCCGCGTATCGGCTGTCCATCCAGGCTGGCGCTCACGGCTTCGATACCGGCGCGGCGCAGGATGTTGAGGACGGTGACAGCTTCCAGTTCTTCGCTGCCATTGGCCAGAGGTACAAGTACGGATTTCATATCAGAATCTCCCTGCAATGCGGACACCGATTAGACCCGGAGCGAGTTCGGGAAGCAATACCACCTTGCCGGTATGCAAGGCACCGTTGTGCGCGACAACGCTCTTGCCGACCAGCGTGCCGATGATCGCACCCGCCAGGACGTCAGAGGCGAAATGCGCGTCATGGTAGGTGCGGGCAAGGCCGACCAGGCTGGCGATAGAATACGAGGTGTAGCTCACCCAGGTCTCGTCGTAATGGTTGGCGATGACAGAAGCCAGTGCGAACGCCTCGGTAGTGTGGCCTGAAGGAAAAGAGGCGTTGGCCTTGCTGAACGGTTTGAAGTGGTAAACGCCTTCATCGTCGCGCGGGCGGCTGCGTCCGGCGACCAGCTTGATGGCTGGCGTGACGATGCCGCTCGCGATCAGGCTGGCGGCGATCCCGTCCTGAGCGACCTGCATCGAAGTCTCGTCATCGGCGAGCGCGCCAAATAAATAGAAGCCGCCGACTACGCCTGCCGCATACTGCGCGCCGAGTCGTTCCACCTGGGTGATGAAGGTGTGGTCACCGCGTATGGCGGCGCATCTCGTCGCGCAGCGGTCGGTCGATGGCCAGCGCTGTGCCGACCACGGCCAGCGTGGACCAGCCGGCCGTGCGCCACTCCTGCTCTTCCCAGCGTGCAGGCGAGGTGACGACGTGTTTCACATCATCCAGGACGACTTCAGGGTAAGTGAGCTCGGCTGCACTGGCCCCGTGTAACGCACACAAGGCCAGGCATAAAGCGAGGAATGGCTTGGATACGTGCTTCAATCGCGGAAGTTCTGGTACTGCAAGGGAAAATCGGTGATCGTCTTCTTGACGAAGGCGATGGCATCCTGCAGGTCGTCACGGTTCTTGTCGCTGACGCGCACGGTGTCGCCCTGGATGCTGGCCTGCACCTTCAACTTGCTGTCCTTGATGTCATCAGAACTTGCCCGCAATCTGGATGCCGACCGAGCCTTGAGATATGGCTGGTGTGACTGACAAGTTATTGTTATTGCCGCGCAGGTCCTTGTTATGCGCGACCACGCTTTTGCCGACTAGTGTGCCGATCACTGCGCCTGTTATCACATCCGAGGTGAAGTGTTTGTCATGGTAAGTGCGTCCAATGGCAACCAAGGTTGCCATGCCATAGGCGGCTACATCGATCCAGGTTTCGTTGTAATTCTCTGAGATCACTGCAGCCAGGGTGAATGCCTGAGTGGAGTGTCCGGAAAAGAAAGAGCTATTGCTGTCGCTAAACGGGACGAAATGGGTAGTGCCTTGATTGGCGAGGGGCCGACTGCGGCCAGCAATGGTTTTTACGCTGACACCGGTAATACCGCTGGAGATGATGCTGGCGGCGATGACATCCTGAGTGACATGCATCGACGTTTCATTGCCAAGCAGGCCTGCAACAAAAAATACGCCGACTGTGCCAAAGGCATACTCTCTGCCGAATTTATCGGCATTCAGCCAGAATTTGCTGGATTGGTCTTGCTTGACCATGTAATCGCGCACGGGCTTGTCGATGAACGCGACCGTGCCAATTACCGCCAGACTTGTCCAACCGGCGGTCTGCCATTCGTCCTGTCCCCAGCGTGACGGTGCCGAGAGTACATACGTGACATCATCCCATACCATGGCTGGATATGAGATCGGTTCGGATGCATGAGCGTTGCCTGATAGCGAGAGAACGAGAGCGGCTGTTGAGGCCAGGATGGATCGTTTCATGGATTGGGGTTAATCGCGGAAGTTCTGGTACTGCAGCGGGAAGTCGGTGATCGTCTTCTTGACGAAGGCGATGGCGTCCTGCAGGTCGTCGCGGTTCTTGCCGGTGACGCGCACGGTGTCGCCCTGGATACTGGCCTGCACCTTCAACTTGCTGTCCTTGATGTGCTTGACGATCTTCTTCGCCAGTTCGATCTCCACGCCGACCTTGACGGTGCAATTGCGCTTGACCTTGTTGCCGCTGACCTTTTCGATCTTGTCGCTGATCTCCAGGCATTTGATATCCACACCGCGCTTGGTCAGCTTGCCGTTGAGGATCTCCTGCACCTGATTCATCTGGAACTCGTTGTCGGCATGACACGGTGAGCACCAGCTCGGCCTGCTCGACGCGGGCATCGGAGCCTTTGAAGTCGAAGCGCGTGCTGACTTCCTTGTTGGTCTGCTCGACCGCGTTCTTGACTTCGGTCTTTTCTACTTCGGAAACGATGTCGAAAGAGGGCATGGTTATTCCTTCAAGTTTGAATCAGGAGCCAAAGCTGCAAACGTAATCGACAGCGTCTGCGCCGGTGTGGATGTCGAAGCTGCTGTTCTCTGCTACTTTGAAACTGCTGCCTGCGGCGTAGGTCTTGAATGCCGATTCGCCTGCGATCTTCACCGAACATGTGCCTGCAGTGATTTCCATCAGTTCCGGTGCGCCGACGTTGAAGGTCAGCTTGCTGTTGGGTAGGACTACGCCCACGGTCTTGCGCGAGCCATCGGGGAAGAACACCGAGTGCGACACGCACTTGCCGTCGAAGAACACGTTGGATTTTTTACCGATGCTGACGTTATCGATTCTGTCTGACATGCTGATTTCCTTTGCGATAGCTTGGTTGTTATTTGGGTTCGTCGGCTTTGACGCCTTTTTGGTAGGTGGCGTAAATGTAGACCGGGATGTGCAGATCGCCGAGATGTTTCTCGATCAGCGGTTTCACCTCGTTCCAGTCAAGGCCGTTGATGCCGCAGGCCAGACGCGGCAGGGCGAGGCTGGCAACTTTCTCTTTTTGTGCGAAATTGCGCAGGGCATGCAACGTATGGTTCACATGGCTGAGCGAGGCATGCCCGGGCTTGCTGCCGTGAGCGTAGGCACCTTCCTGGGTGAACAGGTTGACGAGGTAGCGGCCATCGGCGCTCATCCAGGTCCACAGCTCGCCAGACTTGGGATGCTGCGTCTGGCAGTAGTGGCGGAAGTCCTTGTACATGGCCGGCATACGCTCGCGCAGCTGCAATGCAAGACCGTGCAGGAAGTCATCGTTCGGCGCGACGCCCTGGACTATGGCTTTCGCACCGCTCAACAGGATGTCACCGCTCAGCTCGTGCAGCATGATGCCCCCTTAACGCTTTACCTACTTGCGATTCTTCAGGTTCGCCGCGATGCGCATGCGCAGGGCGTTCAGCTTGATGAAGCCGCCCGCATCCTTCTGGTTGTAGGCGCCCTCGTCGTCCTCGAAGGTGGCGATGGTCGGGTCGAACAGCGAGTCGGTCTTGGAATCGCGGCCGACGACGATCACGTTGCCCTTGTACAGCTTGACGCGCACCCAGCCGTTGACGTGCTGCTGCGTATGGTCGATCAGCGTCTGCAGCGCCTGCGCTCCGGGCTCCACCAGTAGCCGTTGTAGATCAGGCGGCGTAGCGCGGCATCAGGTCGTCCTTCAGGTGCGCGACTTCGCGGTCGAGCGTGATCGATTCGATGGCGCGGTGCGCCTTGCAGCATGATGGTGCCGCCCGGGGTTTCGTAGCAGCCGCGCGACTTCATGCCGACGTAGCGGTTCTCGACCAGGTCGAGGCGGCCGATGCCGTGCTTGCCGCCCAGTTCGGTTGAGCTCGGTCAGCACCTGCGCCGGCGATCATCTTCTTGCCGTTGAGCGCGACGATGTCGCCGTTGCTCGTATTCGAGGTCGAGGTATTCGGCCTGGTCCGGCGCCTTTTCCGGCGACACGGTCCAGCGCCACATGCGATTCTTCGGCTTCGGCAGCCGGGTCTTCCAGGATGCCGGCCTTCGTAGCGAGATGTGCAGCAGGTTGGCGTCCATCGAGTAGGGCGAGCCGCCGTTCTTGTGCTTCATGTCGACGGGGATGCCGTGCTTCTCGGCGTAGGCCAGCAGCTTCTCGCGCGACAGCAGATCCCACTCGCGCCACGGCGCGATGATCTTGATGTCCGGGCTTCAGCGCGTAGGCGCCGAGCTCGAAGCGCACCTGGTCGTTGCCCTTGCCGGTCGCGCCGTGCGAGATGGCGTCGGCGCCGGTCTTGCTTGCGATCTCGATCAGGCGCTTGGCGATCAGCGGGCGCGCGATCGAGGTGCCGAGCAGGTATTCGCCTTCGTAGATGGTGTTGGCGCGGAACATCGGGAACACGAAGTCGCGCACGAACTCTTCGCGCAGGTCGTCGATGAAGATGTTCTCGGCTTGACGCCGAACTTCAGCGCCTTCTGGCGCGCGCCGGCTCGAGCTCTTCGCCCTGGCCGATGTCGGCGGTGAAGGTCACGACTTCGCAGCTGGTAGGTGTCCTGCAGCCATTTCAGGATGACCGAGGTATCGAGTCCGCCGGAGTAGGCGAGCACGACTTTTTTGATTTCGCTCATGTGCTTCTCTCGTTCAGCGATTCTCAGTTGTTCGATCTTGCCCAGCAGCAGGTATTCCATCAGCGCCTTCTGTACGTGCAGCCGGTTCTCGGCCTCGTCCCACACCACGCGATTGCGGCCCGTCGATGACCTCGGCCGCGACTTCCTCGCCGCGGTGCGCGGGCAGGCAGTGCATGAACAGCGCATCCGGGCTCGGCGACGCGCATCATGTCGGCGTCGACCTGCCAGTCGGCGAAGTCGTGCATGCGCTCTTCGTTTTCGGCTTCGAAGCCCATGCTGGTCCACACGTCGGTGGTGACCAGGTCGGCGCCGCGCGCGGCTTCCATCGGGTCGGCGAATTCCTCGTAGTGGTCGTCGCCGTACAGGCCGGCGCGCTCCGGCTCGACTTCGTAGCCGGGCGGGGTCGAGACGTGCACGTTGAAGTCCGAGCACCTCCGCCGCCTGCAGCCAGGTGTTGCAGCACGTTGTTGGAGTCGCCGATCCACGCCACCGTCTTGCCGCTGATGCAGCCGCGATGCTCGATGTAGGTGTAGATGTCGGCCAGGATCTGGCAGGGGTGGTATTCGTTGGTCAGGCCGTTGATCACCGGCACGCGCGAGTTGCGCGGCGAAGCGCTCGATGATGTCCTGCTCGAAGGTGCGGATCATCACGATGTCGCTCATGCGCGAGATGACCTGCGCCGGCGTCTTCGACCGGCTCGCCGCGGCCGAGCTGGGAGTCGCGCGTGTTGAGGTAGATCGCCGAGCCGCCGAGCTGGTGCATGCCGGCCTCGAACGAGAGGCGGGTGCGCGTCGAGCTCTTCTCGAAGATCATCACCAGCGTGCGGTCGTCCAGCGGCCAGTATTGCTCGTAGCGCTTGAACCGTTCCTTGATCGAGCGCGTGCGCTCGAACAGGTACTCGAGTTCGTCGCGGGAAAGATCCTTGAATTGCAGAAAATGTTTGATGGGTTTGCTGCTCATGACTCACTCCTGCGCCAGAAATTCCGTGACCAGCGGGCACAGGATGTCCAGCAACTGCTGTGCTTCTGCTTCCGCGAAAATGAGCGGCGGCAACAAGCGGATCACGCTGTCGGCGGTGACATTGATGAGCAGGCCCTGCTCCAAGCGCCTTGCCGACCAGCTCGCCGCACGGCTTGTCGAGTTCGATGCCGATCATCAGCCCTTGCCGCGCACTGTGACGACGCCTTTCGTGCTGCCGAGACGCGTCTGCGAACTGCTGCTTGAGCCATGTGCCCAGCTTGTCTGCGTGAGCGAGCAGCTTGTCCTGCTCCATGATGTTCAGCGTGGTCAGCGCAGCGGTAGAGGCCAGCGGATTGCCGCCGAAGGTGGAGCCGTGGTTGCCGGGCTTGAACGTGCCAGCCGCCTTGCCCGCAGCCAGACAGGCGCCGACCGGCACGCCGGAGCCCAGGCCCTTGGCCAGCGTCATCACGTCCGGCATGATGCCGGTGTGCTGGAACGCGAACCACTTGCCGGTGCTGCCCATGCCGCACTGCACCTCGTCCAGCATCAGCAGCCACTCGTGTTCGTCGCAGATCTTGCGCAAGCCCTGCAGGTAGCTGATGTCCGGCGTGCGGATGCCGCCTTCGCCCTGGATCGGCTCGACCAGCACGGCGACGATGTTGGGTGTGTGTGCGGCGACTTGCCGAATGGCTTCGAGGTCGTCGTATGGCACGCGCACGAAACCTTTGACCAGCGGCTCGAAGCCGGCCTGCACCTTGCGGTTGCCGGTGGCGGAGAGAGTGGCCAGCGTGCGGCCGTGGAAGGCTTTTTCCATCACGATGATGGTCGGTGTGTCGATGCCGCGCTGGTTGCCGTACATGCGCGCCAGCTTGATCGCCGCCTCGTTCGCCTCGCAGCCGGAGTTGCAGAGGAACACTTCCTGCATGCCTGAAAGCTCGCACAGCTTGTCGGCTACCAGTTCCTGTTCGCGTACCTGGTAGATGTTGGAAGTATGGATCAGCTTGCCGATCTGCTGGGTGAGCGCGGCGGTGAAACGCGGATGCGCATGCCCCAGGGTGTTGACCGCGATGCCGGAGAGGGCGTCGAGATAACGCTTGCCATTAACATCCCAAAGCCAAGCACCTTCACCATGGGTGAAGGTGACGGGTTGCCGAGCATAGGTGTTCATCAAATGTGACATAGCAAGCTTTCCGGTCTTGTTGTTTCTCTGATGTTGGAACTATAAACAAAAAAGGCCGACTGCTTCGTCGGCCTTTTGTCGCAGACTGAATCGTCTGCAATAAAATCAGGCCATCGCCTTGATCGCAGCGGACAATCGGCTCTTATGACGAGCAGCCTTGTTCTTGTGCACGATCTTCTTGTCGGCGATGGAATCTACCACACTGGTCGATTCCTGGAACACGGCTTGTGCAGCAGCCTTGTCGCCGGCTTCGATCGCCTTGGTGACCTTCTTGATCGCGGTACGCAGCTCGGAACGCAGGCTGGCGTTGTGCTGGCCTTGCTTGACTGCTTGTCTTGCACGTTTTCTAGCTTGTGCGCTATTTGCCATGAGTACTACTCCTTGAGAATTCGGCTTTTCAGAAAGGGGCGCATTCTAGAGGCTGATTCAAGGTTTGGCAAACTCTTTTTTGGTGGGGGCAGGAAGATAGCCGTCTTGTAGCTAAATTAGGGGGTAGCTCCGTGAGCTTCGGCCGGACATGGGGATGTGTCCGCAAAACGGCAGTTTGGCCCCTGTTCTGCAGGAGCAGTCCCGACCAGAGTGGCGATGCTATAATGCGCGCCGTTTGCGTTCTTGGAAATCAATAAATTGCTAGACAAGATAAAGCGTACCCCTGAGCTTGCCGAGTTCGTCATTCAAGGCCTTACCAAGGATGGCGAAGTGTTCCGTCCCTCCAACTGGGGAGAGCGTCTCAGCGATATGTTGTCGACGACTGGCGGGGACGGGCGGGTCATCTATTCTTCCTACGTGAGGCCGATGATGATTCAGGGTGTTCCTTCCGTTGTGGTGCGCTTCTCTCTGGAAAAGGCTGATCCGCACGCTTTCGAACTGGTCAGGCAATTCGTGCTTGCCAATCATCTTACCGTGCGGTCAGGCCGCAAACGGGCGGATGTCGGGGCGACTGGGTTATTCCCGACGATCAGCATGGAACGCCGCGCTCCCAAAAACAACAGTTGGTAGTGTCCCTATCATCTTCCAGACTCAATGAATCTGCTTAAAGCTCTTGCTGCAATCAGCAGCCTGACCCTGGTTTCGCGCATCCTCGGCTTTGTGCGCGATGTTTTGATGGCACGCATCTTCGGTGCCGGCATGGCGACCGATGCTTTCTTCGTCGCTTTCAGATTGCCCAACCTGTTACGCCGGATGTTCGCGGAAGGCGCATTTTCGCAAGCCTTCGTGCCGATCTTCGGCGAATACAAGAACCGCAAGGGGCACGACGAGACCAAGCTGCTGGTGGATCATGTGACCACGCTGTTGGCGATCATCCTGTTCATCGTCACCCTGATCGGCATCATCGCAGCGCCGATCCTGATCTATATCAGCGCGCCCGGCTTCGTGAAGGACGCGGACAAGTTTGCACTTACCGTGCAACTGTTGCGCATCACTTCTCCCTATATCTTCTTTATCTCGCTGGTGGCGGTGGCGGCGGCCATCCTCAATACTTACAACAAGTTCTGGGTTCCGGCCTTTGCGCCCATCCTGCTCAATCTGTGCTTCATCGGCGCGGCGCTGTGGCTGGCGCCGTATTGCGATCCGCCCATCCTGGCGATGGGCTGGGCTGCGTTCGTCGGCGGTGCGGCACAACTCGCATTCCAGATACCGTTCCTGAAGAAGATCGGGATGCTGCCGAAATGGAGTCTGAACCTCAAGGACGCGGGGGTATGGCGCATCATCAAGAAAATGGGGCCTGCCATGTTCGGCGTTTCCATTGCGCAGATCAGCCTCATCATCAACACCATCTTTGCCTCGTTCCTCGTGGTAGGCAGCGTGTCTTGGCTGTCTTACGCAGACCGTCTGATGGAATTTCCTTCGGGCCTGTTGGGGGCGGCGCTCGGTACCATTCTGCTGCCATCCCTTTCCAAACACCATGCTGATAACAGTACCGAGGAATATTCCAAACTGCTTGATTGGGGATTGCGCCTTGTTTTCATGCTTACGCTCCCCGCCGCGCTGGCGCTGGGCATGATCGCGGTGCCCCTGGTGTCCACATTTTTCCAGCATGGCGCATTCGTCGCCAACGATGTGCTGATGACACGCAATGCATTAGCAGGCTACAGCGTCGGCCTCATCGGTCTTATAGCAGTGAAAGTGCTTGCCCCAGGTTTCTATGCGCGGCAAGACATCAAGACTCCAGTCAAGATCGGCATCGTCACGCTGCTCACTACGCAACTGATGAACGTGTTATTTGTTTTTGGCATGCACATGGCGCACGCAGGTCTGGCGCTGGCCATCGGCCTCGGTGCCTGTTTCAACTCCGCTATCCTGTTCTACTTGCTGCGTGCACGCGGTATCTACCAACCAGAACCAGGTTGGGGCAAGTTCTTCCTCAAGCTGTGCGTTGCCTTGCTGGCGCTGGGTTTGACGCTGTGGTTCGGCATGGGGAGCGAGCAGCACTGGCTCGCCAGCCACGGCTGGACGCGCATCATCCATCTCTCCTGGCTGGTGGTGCTGGGCGTGGCGGTGTATTTCGTTGTGCTGTTCGCGTTGGGATTCAGGCTCAAAGATTTCTCAAAGCGCGGGGCGAGCTAATTTGGGTGTCTGCAGAGCAGAGCAGTGCAGAAAGCATGCGCGAATAACTTCGCAACGTGCCATACCTGAAAAGCTCAATAATCCCAGCGGAAACCGAATGAAAAATAATTGCGGGTTGATTTCGAGGATTCTAATGAGCCTGTTGGCGTAGCTTTAGTCCAGTCAAGACCGAATTCAGTTTCCAAGGTAAGGCTGGTTTTCAGTCGGTACCCCAATTTGAAGACCGGTGAAATGGTATTTTGCTTGCTACCCAAATTGTCAGCCCAAATCAAACGCAATGTGCCATCAAGTGTCCATTGCTCTTGAATATACTCCCGGTTGTTCAATAGTAACGACTTGCTCGTTGAAAGGTGGCTCTTGGTGTAACTCAGGCTGCACATCGATATGCCGTTCCTGGAGATGACGTTATTGCCTGTCAGTCTCTCGGAAAGTGTCCACGTGTTGCCGCTGGCAGGAGCTCCCGGTACGAAACCATCGGGTCCGGTGGTGACTATTCCGGTTACAAGGTCAGTGGATTGCGTCCCGCTTTGCTGCATACCTGTCGTGTTGGAAACCACGATATCGGTGCCCATCTGCCAATTTTCATCAAGCCGGTTGGTAAGCCCGAATTGCGCCATGTTGGAAATGGCGGTGCGCTGCTTTGCCAACAAGATCAGATCATCCTTGGTCCATCCTATTTGAAGCAAGCTGTCGATTGAAACAGCAGTGCCATTTACCGCGTTTCTAACGCTCAGCGAGGGAGCTTTTCGGCGATCCAGAAGGAAGTTGTAATTCGTACCGGAATCGGCATTCAGTGTTCCTTGCACGGTTACCATGTTCAGCTCCCTGAACTGCACATCGTAATCCAGCGTCGTCATGAGCATCCCTTGTTGGCTGAAATATCTCATGTTGCCGCCGACCGCTCTCCTATCCACAATGCCACTGACAGTTTGGTTGATGGCATAGAGCGAACCGCCCAGTGGACTATTCACACCAACGTCCAGGCTGGCACCGAAAAAAATAGGTTTGGGGCCGTTCGTCGCATCGGACAATTTCCCTGAGACGACGTTTGCGCGCCAATTGGGAATAAAGCCATATCCCGCCGCAATGCCGTCAAAGCGTCCCAGCACACCACCGCCCATTGCGGACTGACGTCCAATGCGTATCGAGTAATCATCGATCCGATTTTTCACATCAAAATAGGCGGCATTCAATCGATTCTTGTTTGTTTGCCCCGGCAAAAAATTTGCGGCATAGAAGTCTTGAAATACCAGGCGATTGTCGAATTGGTTGTTGTAAGAGCGTGCAGTCATACTCACATTGCTGATTATCGATGACTGGTCCGTGCGTGTCAGCGATTTTGGCGTCGCAACATTGTTGTCAGCAGTTACGATGGTATCGGTATGGCTTGCCCCATGATAGTAGTACATGGAGAGGCTGCCATATTCCGTGGTTTGGAACTCCGTGCTTTGCGGTCTGACTGGCGCTGGTGCAGGGGTTGCCGCAGTAGCGAAGAGTGCAGGCTGAACGGCTTTCAATTTTGCGAGGCGATCATTGACCCACGCCGCCGAAGATCCATCCGGATAGAGTTTCAAATACGTTTGGTACTCGATTATCGCTTTGGCTGGCTGGCCTGTTTTCTCTCTGGCTATCCCAATCCACACTTGCGCAGCCTGTGAATAATTGTTGGGGGGAAGCTTAAGGACTTCGTTGAACGCCTCAATTGCCACAAACATTTCACCTGCTGATACTGCATCGCGACCTTTTGCCATCCAAACGGCAGCTTGGTTATTTGTTTTCTTGATCAGTTCGGGCAGGGAAAGATTCCCGGCTGGCTGGGTAGTTGCAGCGCCCTGCGGGACTTGTTCAATTACAGGGAAGGCAGGCAACCCGTCTTTCCCCCGATTTGCGCTAAGCCAGTTTTGGCTATGCCAGGCGCCGGGGCCGTGCTTGGCATTGATTGAGGCAGAGGGGATGTTGCAGGCGGTTGCGCCGGTGCGGTCACTGGTTGGGTTGGAATTGCAGTCACAGGTGCAGAAGTTGTTGCAGGCACCGAAATTGTTATTCCGCCGGGTTTTGGAGCTAATGCTTCCTTAGCAACCGCCGTTGTCGCAATGGCAATGGGGGCGGTAGTTGGTGCGGCTCCGATTGGCAGTATTGCCTCGGGTTTGCCTTCGCTCTTTTGCTGTTGCGGTTTGTCTGGCTTGATATGGATCAAAAGACTCCGGCCATCCTTACCTATGTACACCTTGTATTCCACGGGGCGAACAAATTGGATCTCAATCCTGGGGCCGGTATTTAGATCACGTGTCGTTACCAGAAAACCAAGAATGGAATCAGAGGGCGGGGATCTGTGCGATTCGTAGTTTTGCCACTGGTCGGGTGGGACGCTATTCAGAATAGTGAAATAGATTGCTGCGAAAGGCGACTTTTGCTGTGGGAAGTGTCTTAGATAGTGGATCGGGACAATGAACCTGATTGTGGCATCAACCTCGCCATTTGCATCCGTCTTCAGGCTGATATCGTCAATGATCTCGGCAGAAGCGTTGCCAGACAAGGTACAAAATAGCGTAAGCGAAAAAAGCAGTACCAATAATCGTTGCACTTTATTAGATCTCTATATTGATGCTCGAATTAGACATATCCAAGTCGGCCTCCATGAGGTCGACTTGTTCTAATGCCTCATTTCCAGGTTGAATAGGCAGTTCCCGTTCTACCTAAAGGTTTGTGGCAGCTTGCACTTGAACAATCCTTGGCGGTGCTGGAACCGTTGTGGCTCTTCTTCTGGATCCCCGGTGCCAGGTAGGCAGTGCCAGACAGGTGGCAAGTCACGCAATATATCGGTGTCCCCATGCCCGATGCGCCATTGTGGTTCATCTTCTCCGGCAACCAACCAGCCACGCCGGCAGTGTTATATCCCGGGCTGATATGGCAAGTCGTGCACTCCAGTCCTCCAACGCCACCGGTGATGGTTAACGGAATGTGGTTGCCTGGCATCGCTAGCGCTCCGCCATGCTGCAATCCCTGTGAGACGTACGCACCGTTATGGCAAGAATAGCAGCGCAGTGATGTGACCGCTGCATGCCCTGTGGTTCCCATCGTCCCGGGATTGAAAGTGGTGACAGCCCCTCCAAATGCCGCATGGCAGTAACCGCATGAAATAGAGCCTGTCGGAATGTGTCCTGCTGACAGGCCTTTTGCATTAGTGCCGTTGTGGCAAGCACCAGTCGCGCACGAGGTCACTGCAAATCCAGTGTGATCCGGTGCTCCCATTCCGCCTACGAATGACATGGCGGCAAGAGCGCCTGGGTGACACGAGTCACAAGTCCCGCTAGTGACCATATGCCACGATGGCTTGCCCAGAGCAGTCACGTTGTTATGGCAAGTGCCGCAAGAACCCGCCGCCGGGACGGGGCTGTGCACATAAGTGGCCCCGAGGAATGTCGTGTAATTGGCGGTGTTGACGTGGCAAACGTTGCAATCCGCTGAAGTCGCGATATGACTCGGCATCTTGCCCTTCGCAGTCGTCCCGTTATGGCAATAATCACAACGTTGGGTAATGGGGGTGGGGTGGGTATAGATGGCCCCCAGGAACGTCGTGTAATTGGAAGTGTTGGTGGCAGTGTGACAGCCGGCCGAGTCGCAGCCTAATGTAGTCGGCACATGATAAACGGGCTTGCCCCTTGCACTGACTCCGTTATGGCAAGCCGCACAAACGCCCGGCGGGTTGGCGTGAGTAAAGGTGGCTCCCAGCCAGGTTGTGTAATTCGCGGTGTTGGTGTGGCACGTGTCGCATTGCGCTGAAGTAATAAAGTGCGTCGCCGGCTTGCCCTGTGCACCCGCAAACTGTCCGGTGTGGCAGTTCGAACAGATGTTCGTGGGCACAAGAGCGGTTCTGTGGAAGGTCGCGCCCAGGAACGACATCGTGGCTACGCCCGTGGTATGGCAAACGTCACATGTCGCCCCCAAAGTCTGGATGTGAATTGCCGGTTTAGACACCACTCCAGGCTGTTGTCCCATATGGCAGGAGTCGCAAGATCCTGCAGCAACTCCTGCATGGTTGAATGTCGCGCCAAGGAATGTACTGGTGTTGTGGCAAGTCCCGCAATCAGCTGTCGTTTGAATATGCTGCGTCGGCATGGGGGGGATTTTCACAATTCCGGGATAGGGCGATGCTGCGCCGTGACACGACGCGCAATTGGAGAATATGCCGGTGTGATCCATTCTCCAACTCGCGAAAGTATTGGTGTTGGTATGGCAAGACTCACAAGGCAACGCTGTAGGGAAGTGGTTCGCAGGCCTGCTCACAACCCCCGCAGATTGGTTGTTATGGCAGGTTGAGCAGCCGTTAATGATGCCCGGGTGTTTGAAGTTCCTGACCAAGAAACTGGTTGGGCTGGTGTGGCAGGTGTCGCATGGAAGTGTGGTCTGGACGTGATTGACCGGTTTCGGGGTGGCTCCGATGCGATTGCCGAGTGAGTGGCATCCAGCGCAATCTTTTGGTGTGTTCTTGAAAATGGCATCCACGTGGCATTGTTCGCACCTTAATGTGGTGTGCACATCTTTCAGTATGAATCCCGTTTTTGTGTGATCGAATGACTTGGCACCAGGCGCCGGTTGGGATTTAACTGCAGCATTCTTTTGAGCCTGGGTGCTAGTGCCTTGTTGGGTTTGAGAAGCCGATGCTTGTTGTTCGGCCTGGGCGAAGGGAGCACAGAAAAACAGAAGGCATGCCAGCATCGCCATTTTTATTTCGCTAAATTTGATATCAACAAGACTCATCTTATTTTTCTCCCGGTTTTCATTGGCCCCGTTCCATATATGGGGAGCAACCCTAAAAATTGGCTTTTCCAAATCGCGCGAATTCTATGTCAATAGTAAACAGCGGGAAGCGCCGCTGGTCGGTTATGGCGTCAAGACGAACGGCGACAAATAATATTATTTGTATACAGCTAGATGGGTGGGCTGTGAGGTTTTGCGTAAACGGTTGTTTGGACAGGAGGTCTGCTGCTTTTTCCGCTTGGGTGCCAGGGGTGAAGGAATCCCCGGAGCTGGAGGGCTTTCCCCGGCGACGAGAGCCGTTGCTGTCTTACTTGGCGCTGAACATCAGGATCGCGAGAAATGGACGATGTCGATAAGCCGGTTTGCTATCCCGCTGGAAGAAGGGATGCCGCAGCAGTAGAGAAATCCCGTTTACCAGTCCGGCTTTGGGGTTTAGTCACTTCTTTATCCATTTCTCGCTGCCCACCTTGATCTCTTTCCAGGCCGATCCATCAATCGCTTTCCAGGATGACCCGACATGGCAATGTTCGCACTGAGTTCCAAATGCGCCATCATGTTTATCATCTTTGTCATGGCACCTGATACAGCTGGCGGCCAGGACTATTTTTTTGACAACCGGTGTTTTGTGGCATTCTGCACAGCGAATATCTTTGTGTTTTCCTTGCAGCTTGAATCTGGTCTTGTCGTGATCGAAGTCCCAGTCTTTCCAATTGCGCGTGTTGTGACAAGACTCGCAACCAGTTCCCAGTGTGCGCTTATGGATGTCTTGTTTTTCATGACATAACCAGCATTCCGACTTGGCATCCTTAAACTTGGCGGTTAAGTGGCACTTTTTGCATTCGACCAACAGGTGCTTTCCGGTCAGCGGGAAACGAGACAGCAAATGGTTGAATTCAGTTTTCTTCCAGGATTGCTCATGATGGCAAGTTTCGCATTTATTACCCTCTTGCCCTTCGTGCTTGTCATCTTTTTTATGACATGAAATGCAATTGGTTTGCAGCTTGTCTTTGTATATATCGCCCTTGTGACAACTGACGCATTTCACGTCATGGTGTTTTCCGAGCAACGGGTATTTGGTCTTCTTGTCGTGATCGAACAGAATCTCTTTCCAATCCCGATCGGTGTGACAGCTTTCACACTTGGGGCCAAAGCTCCCTTTGTGTTTGTCATCCTTCTGGTGGCATGAATTGCAGTCGGTCTTCAGCTTGTCCTTGTGCAAGTCTCCTTTATGGCAACTGCCGCATTTAATTCCATGGTGCTTTCCAAGCAATGGGAATTTGGTTTTTTTGTCATGATCGAACAAGATGTCTTTCCAATCCCGCTCGGTATGGCAGCTTTCACACTTGGGTCCAAAACGCCCTTTATGCTTGTCATCCTTCCTATGGCACGAGATGCAATTGGTTTGCAGCTTGTCCTTGTATATATCGCCCTTGTGACAACTGACACATTTCACTTCATGGTGTTTTCCGAGCAGCGGATATTTGGTCTTCTTGTCATGATCGAACAGAATCTCTTTCCATCCCCGATCGGTGTGACAGGCTTCGCACTTGGGACCAAAGTTACCTTTGTGCTTGTCATCCTTTTTATGACACTCGTTACATTGTTGCGGAGTGTCTTTATATTTTTCATTGGGGTGGCAACTCTTGCACTTTACGTCGGCATGCTTGCCTAGTAGCGCAAAATGCGTTTTGCTGTGATCGAAGTGGGTCGTTTTCCAGTCTTTTTCTTCGTGACAGTTTTGACACTCAGTGCCCAGGTTGCCTTTATGCTTGTCTTTTCTTTCATGGCAGGCAAAACATTTGGTCGGCGTTTGCCGGTATTTCTTCAGCGGGGGGTGACAGTCTGTGCAACGGACCTTGCCATCCAGGTGCCCGCCCTTCAGGATAAAGCCGGTAACAGAGTGGTCGAAGTTAATCTTGTTAAGTATTGCAATGCGCGCTTCCCGCCCCTTGTGTTCGGTGTGACACTCCTTGCATGCCTTCTCTTCCTTCATCAGGCCGTGGTATCCGTGCTGGTCGGCTATATCCTTCGCGATTTCTTTGTGACAATCTTTGCACAGCCCGGATTGAGCTGGCTTGTCGAACTGCTTGTGGCATTTGGCACATTCACTTTCATATAGGAAGTGTCCCTGGATTACCTTTCCCGGTAACAACAAATTATTTACCGAATCGGCATGCGCATGCATCGTGCATGCAAGAACAAGTACTGCAAATCCAAATACCTTGGCAAATGTACGCATGAAGAGAACGCTATGAGATGTCATCAAAACATATGAACCGAGATTACGTGCCATATCGCACTGAACGCCAGCATGTAGACTAGTGGCACATGGAAGATATGCCAGAGGGAGAACAGCTTTTCGTAAGTCCCAAATTGGGCGATATCGCGAACGCCCCCAATATACGACCGGATAAATTCTTCGTTATGGTAATAAAGCTGATCCAGTCGTTTCATTTGCGCATCGTTCCATTGCTTTTCATGCACATCCGCGTACATGGCATCTTCCAGTTCTCTTATTAACTTCCTGGACAACAAGTTTGCGCGAAAGCTGAGCCACAGAAGATTCCACACCTTGATTTTCCCTGCACCAGTTTTGGAAGAGTTCAGCGCTGAATTCCGAAATTCAAGTAGTTTCTGTTGAATGTGGGGTGCGAAGCTGAAAATGGATTTGATATCCCCGGAACCATCGAGGTCTGCTTGTAACTGCTGATGCGATGCTTGCCTTCCGTAAAGGCCAAAATGGATCTTGGTATAGAAAAAGCGACCAAATATCCCGCTCCCCGATACAAGCAACATGCAGATTAACGCCACTCCAGCATTGATCGATCCGATATAAAAGGTGGAATGGAACATGATGAGCGCAGGTCCGAATATGCCGAACACCATGTGCCATTTGAACCATGTGGGCAGGATGCCCCAATTTCTCATGAAGCCGATCCGCTTGCGTATCGGGTAAATCAGCAGGGTCAGCATCATAAGTCCGCCAGCCAACCCCAAGTTGTAACCTACCTTATCGCCGGGTTTATACAGTTGGTCGTGTGAAATAAAGAATCCGGCGACCATCAGTAAAGTAACAATGATCAAATACAACGTCCAGCCATAATCTTTGGGCTGGTTCTTTTGTCTGGGCTTGCGCCTTTCTACAAATGGGGCTGCTGTGCTTTGAGAGGCCATTGATACCTTGGGGTGTGGTTTTGTTCTATCTATCTTTTATGCCGATGAAGACTGCCCATCAAATTCTGCAATGTTGATAGGATTATAGCCTGAGTAAATTTTAGGGTGATTTCCTATATCTCTTTTGACGGATTCTCTGTTATCACGCTTCCTGTGTTGCGGATCGCTTTTTTTCATGTGCGGGGGCGTCACCTGAATACGGCGGCGGCTTTTAGCAGCAAAAGGCGGCAACGACGGACGCGGCCTGACAGAGCGGCACTGCTTGGGCTGCTCCAAGGATTGGGATTTTCCGGCTTCGGGGGCAGGGCGTGGCGTGCAATTCGCCCTGCTGTTCGCGCTGGGATTCAGGCTCAGGGATTTCTCCAAATGCGGAGCCTGAGTCCGTGCCTTAATGTATGACCTTCCCGTGGCTATCTACGGATTGGTCTTCATTATTCACGGATTGATCGTCGGGATGGGCGAGCCTGATGTGCTCTTCAAATTCCCGATTGCGTATCCAGCTAAAACAAAACGGGCAACAAAACCGCACACTGGTCTGGTCGGGATCAGGGTCCTGGAGCCAGAATGGCTTGGCAGTAGACATGTTCACCTCCCGTAACGGGCAACCCAATAGAAAATCCATTAGGTTGAGTAATCTTGTCAAGATTGCCGGCGGGCGTCTATATGCCAAAAGGCCTAGATAACGGCCTATATCCTTTACTGTAGATAATCAAAACAAAAACAATAAATTACGTTCACTACTTGTCGTTCAGCAAGCCCTGCATTGCAGCCACCGGTTTGACCTGCGGGAAATAGACGGTGTGCAGGCGGCTGGCCAAGGCTTCCGACCACGGCATACCCTCGCTGTGCGCGACATCTTTCCAGAAGTGCATGAGTGTTTCATCGTAGGCGTCGATCACAGCGGCGTAGCCTGATGCCTCGTAACACTCGTCGTGGCGGAAGGTGTTGATGTCCATGCGTGGTTTCTGTGGTGCATCCTTGGCGATATGGCCGATGCACAGGCCGACCAGCGGGAAGGTGAGCGGCGGCAATTGCAGCAACTCGATCATGCCTTGCGGATTACGGCGGATGCCGCCGATGGGCACGATGCCCAGGCCCAGCGATTCGGCAGCGGTGATCATGGTGCCCAGCATGATGCCAGCGTCCACCGCGGCAACGCCGAAGCCTTCCATGCTCTCGTGGATGATCTGCGTCTTGCCTGCCTTGCGCACGCCGAGGTTGGTCTTGTGGAAGTCGATGATTATGGAGATGAATACCGGCGCTTGCGCGATCCACGCCTGTCCACCTGCGAGTTCGGCGATCCTGGCGCGGCGCTCGGCGTCGCGCACCACTACCAGCGATATCTCCTGTGCGTTCATTGAGGTCGGTGCGCAATGCGCGGCTTCGATGATGGCATTCAGCATCTCGTCGCTCACCGCTTCGTCGGTATAGCTGCGGATGCTGCAGTGGCGGTGCTGGGTGCGTAGTGTCTCGTTCATTTCAGTCCTCAAGGATTGATGTGCATGGCCTTCGCCACCACGTCGCGCGTCAGGTGCGGGGCGAACAGCTCGATGAAATCGTAAGTATATCCGCGCAGATATTCGTTCTTGCGGACGGCGATATGCGTGGTGGTCGGTTTGAACAGGTGCGACGCATCGATTTTGCGCAAATGACGGTCGCGTTCCGGGACGAAGGCCAGCTCGGCAAGGATGCCGACACCCAGCCCCAGTTCCACATAGGTCTTGATCACGTCGGCATCAATGGCGGTGAGGGCGATGTTCGGTTCGATGTT
Organism: uncultured beta proteobacterium; assembly: GCA_963715005.1. Lineage (GTDB taxonomy): Bacteria > Pseudomonadota > Gammaproteobacteria > Burkholderiales > Gallionellaceae > Sideroxyarcus. The sequence continues at coordinate 129,719 of CAVQQO010000003.1, forward strand.
GGCGGCGGCGAATGCCTCGTCGATCTTGCTGCGGCCGCTGAAGGCAAAGTCATAGGTGATGATGGGATATTCGGCCAGCTTGGCGAGCGTGAGTTTTTTGACATCGAGCAGCGGATGCTTGGGCGGTACCACCACGCAATGGTGCCAGTCGTAGCAGGGCAGGGAGACCAATCCCTCGAACAGCATGATGCTTTCCGATGCGATGGCGACATCAGCCTCCCGGTTGAGGACTTGTTCGGCGATCTGGGTCGGGTTTCCCTGGTGCAGGCCGAGCTTCACTTTGGGGTAGCGTTTGATGAACTGTTTCACCACGGGCGGCAGCATGTAGCGCGCCTGCGTATGGGTGGTGGCGAGGATCAGTTGTCCGCTATCCTGTTCCTGGTATTCCTGCCCCACCTGTTTCAGATTGTCCGATTCGTGCAGGATGCGCTGCGCGATATCGAGGATGGTCTTGCCGGGCTCGGTGAGTGCGACGATGCGCTTGCCGTTGCGCACGAAGATCTCGATGCCCAGTTCTTCTTCCAGCAGCTTGACCTGTTTGCTGATGCCGGGCTGCGAGGTATACAACGCAGCGGCGGCGTCGGAAATGTTCAGGCCGCGGCGCACGATCTCGTTCAGGTAGCGCAATTGCTGCAGGTTCATGTTCGCCTCTTATATGTCTGTTGGTTATAAAACTCTAACAAAAAAGTATTAAATAGTATATTCGAGCTCGACTAGAATGCGTGCCTGAATTCAGGGAGTGGCGCACATATGGATTGGCTGTATACGGTATCCGGTTTTGCAGTGGGGCTGATCGTCGGGGTGACCGGCGTGGGCGGCGGTTCGTTGATGACGCCGCTGCTGGTGTTGCTGTTCGGCGTCTCGCCGGCGACCGCGGTGGGTACCGACCTGCTGTATGCCTCGCTGACCAAATCGCTGGGCGGCTGGGTGCACAGCCGCAACGGCTCGGTGGACTGGAAAGTGGTCGGGCTGCTGAGCCTGGGCAGCTTCCCTGCGGCACTGGTGACTATCGCGCTGTTGAAATTCCTGGCGCTGGACGAGAAGACATTGCGCGGCCTGGTGACCGGTGTGTTGAGTGTGGCGCTGTTGGCGACCGCGACGGCCTTGTTGTTGAAGGACTGGATCAAGAAACTGGCGCGGCGCAAAGACGGCACGGTGTATGAGTTGCACCATCGCTATCTGCCTGCAGCCACGATAGTGACAGGTGTGGTGGTCGGGGCGCTGGTGACCATCTCTTCCATCGGTGCCGGCGTGCTGGGCACGGTGGCACTGCTGTTCCTGTATCCGCGCATGTCGCCGGTGAAGGTGGTGGGCACGGACATCGTGCATGCCGTGCCGCTGACCGCGGTGGCCGGCATGGGGCACATGGCGCTGGGTACGGTGGATTTCGTGCTGCTGAGTAGTTTGTTGCTGGGCTCGTTGCCCGGTATCTACATCGGCAGCCACCTGAGCGCGAAAGTGCCGGAGAAAGTGTTGCGTCCGATCTTGGCGACCATGCTGTTGATCATCGGTCTCAAGATGGTGTTCTATAAATGAGGTGAGAGATGAGTGCGAACAAACCCAATAAACCCAAACAGGTGAGCTGGTTCAACGGCTGCGGCGGGCGCATCGGCGTGGTGGTCGGACAGACCGGCGAACATGCCTATATCGGCGCAGCGTTGCGCCATGACGAAGACGCGGATGTGGCGCATATCCTGGCTTATGGGGCGAAGTTCCCATTGGACGCAGCGCTGCTGCTGCCCGTGTCCAAGAGCTATCCAGCCGAGGAATAACGATGTATCGCTACGATCAATTCGATCACCAGATCACGGCGGAACGCGTCGCGCAGTTTCGCGATCAGGTGCGCCGTCGACTATCGGGTGAGCTGAAGGAAGACGAGTTCCGCGTGCTGCGTCTGCAGAACGGCCTGTACATGCAGATCCATGCCTACATGATGCGCATCGCCGTGCCTTACGGCATGTTGAGTGCAAAGCAGTTGCGCATGTTTGGACATATCGCGCGCAAGTACGACCGCGGTTACGGCCACTTCACCACGCGCCAGAACGTCCAGTTCAACTGGCTCAAGCTGCAGGACGCGCCGGACATCCTGGCCGATCTGGCGACGGTGGAGATGCACGCCAACCAGACTTCGGGCAACTGCATTCGCAACACCACCAGCGACGAGTTCGCCGGGGTGGCGCGCGACGAGATCGTCGATCCGCGTCCTTATGCCGAGTTGCTGCGCCAGTGGAGCACTTTCCATCCTGAGTTCGCTTTCCTGCCGCGCAAGTTCAAGTTCTCGATCACGGGGGCAGTGCAGGACCGTGCCGCCATCGAGATCAACGACATCGGCCTGCAGGCGGTGAAGAATGCGCAGGGCGAGGTCGGCTTTCGTGTGCTGGTCGGCGGCGGCCTCGGGCGCACGCCGGTCATCGGCACCGAGATTGCGGCATTCATTCCGTGGCAGCATATCCTCACCTATGTCGAATCCATCGTGCGCGTGTTCAACGAACACGGTCGCCGCGACAACCTGTACAAGGCGCGTATCAAGATACTGGTGAAGGCCATCGGCATAGCCGAGTTCCGCCGCCAGGTGGAAGCGGACTGGAAATTCACCAAGGACGGCCCCTGCACCATCACGCAGGCGGAACTGGATCGCGTGTCGGCATGCTTCACCGCACCGGCCTATGAAAAGTTGCCAGAGGGCGATGCGGCAGTCGCAGCCTTGCAGCAAAGCACCAAAGCCTTCGCCAACTGGCTCAAGCGCAACGTCAAGCCGCATAAAGTGCCGGGCTATGCCGCGGTGGAATTGTCGCTGAAACAGACCGGGCGTGCGCCGGGCGATGCGACGGCGGAGCAGATGGATGCCGCTGCGGAGCTGGCCGAGAAATACAGTTTCGGCGAATTGCGCGTCACGCACATGCAGAATCTGGTGCTGGCCGACGTCAAACAGTCCGACCTCGTCGCACTGTGGGAAGCCGCAAAAGCGCAGGGCTTGGCGACGCCCAACATCGGGCTGCTGACCGACATCATCTGCTGCCCCGGCGGCGATTTCTGCACCTTGGCCAATGCGCGTTCCATCACGCTGGCCAAGGCGGTGGACGAGCGTTTCGACGACATCGATTACTTGCAGGACATCGGCGAGATCGACCTGAACATATCGGGCTGCGTGAATGCCTGCGCCCATCATCACGTCGGTCACATCGGCATCCTTGGCGTGGATAAGTCGGGCGAGGAGTGGTATCAGGTGTCCATCGGCGGCTCCAAGGGGAGTCCGGCCAGTGTCGGCAAGATCATCGGGCGCTCGTTCTCGTTCGCTCAGATCCCGGAAGTGGTCGCGCGCCTGTTGCAGGTGTACGTGCGCGAGCGCCATGACGGAGAGCGTTTCATCGACACGGTGCGTCGCACTGGCATCGAGCCGTTCAGCGAGTATGTGTATGCGACTCAGGTCGCGGAAGATGAGAAGCTGCTCATCCCCGATTACGACCTGCTCAAGGTGGGCACGCCGTATGACACGCCCTATTATTCGCCGAGGTTCTGATGAAGATTATCAAAAATAAAACCGTCGTCGAGGATAGCTGGAGCGTACTGCGTTTGAGCGAAGGCGACACACTACAAAGCGTAGCCGTGCCATCCGGCAAGTTCATCGTGCCGCTCAAAGTATGGTTGGCACAACGCGATGTGCTGCAAAAACGTGCGGACATCGGCGTGTGGTTCGCCAGTGACGAGCGTGCGGGGGAAGACCTGGAGGATGACTTGGCAAAGTTCCCCGTGATCGCGGTGGACTTCCCCAAGTTCGCGGACGGACGCGGCTATTCCATCGCTTTTAATTTGCGTAACCGCCTGGGCTATCGCGGCGAATTGCGAGCCATCGGCGATGTGTTGCGCGACCAGTTGTTCTACATGCAACGCGTCGGCTTCGATGCGTTTGCGGTCAGGGCGGATAAGGATATTTATGATGCATTGAATGGCTTGGGTGATTTTTCGCTCAGTTATCAGGCATCGACTGACAATGCGTTGCCGCTGTATCGGCGCGCGGAGAGAGGAGTGACACGATGAGTACCTTGCAGCAAAAGATCGATCAGGCCGTGGACGTGTTGCAACAAGCCGCGCGCGAGTTCGCACCGGTGACGTTCGCCAACAGCCTGGGCGCGGAAGACATGGTGCTGACCGACCTCATTGCCAAACATCAGCCGGACATCGAGATGTTCAGCCTCGACACCGGACGTTTGCCGCAAGAGACCTACGACCTGATGCAGGCCGTGCGTGTGCGCTACAGCGTGCCGCTGAAAATATACTTCCCCGATGCGTCGCAGGTGGAAGCGCTGGTCGCGCGCATCGGCGTGAACGGTTTCTACGACAGCGTGGAGAACCGCAAAGCCTGCTGCCATGTGCGCAAGGTCGAGCCATTGAAACGTGCGCTGGCCGGCAAAAAGGCATGGATCACCGGCATGCGCCGCGAACAGGCCGTGACGCGCGGCAGCCTGGAAGTGTCGTCGTTCGACGCCGATCACGGCTTGCAGAAGTTCAACCCGCTGCTGGAGTGGACGAATGCCGAGGTGTGGGAATACATCAAGGCGAATGACGTTCCGTATAATGCGCTGCACGACCAGTTCTACCCCAGTATCGGCTGTGCGCCTTGTACGCGCGCCATCACCCCGGGCGAGGACATCCGTGCCGGCAGATGGTGGTGGGAAGACCCGCAGAACAAGGAGTGTGGCCTGCACGTCGGCAAGTCTTCATCGCTGAAATTCCCCGCAGCCAAATAAGTTTGAGAATAGAGAGAGAAATATGAGCAGTCATACCTTCACCCATCTGGACGCGCTGGAAAGCGAATCCATCCACATCATGCGCGAGGTCGCGGCGGAATGTAAGAATCCGGCGCTGCTGTTCTCGGGCGGCAAGGATTCCATCGTCATGCTGCGTCTGGCAGAGAAGGCGTTCCGTCCGGCGAAGTTCCCGTTCCCGCTGGTGCACATCGACACCGAGCACAACTTCCCGGAAGTGATCGAGTGCCGCGACAAGCTGGCTGCAGACCTAGGCGAGCGGCTCATCGTGCGTTCGCTGGAGGATTCGATCAAGCGCGGCACCATCGTCATCAAGGATCCGGAGAAGCCGCGCAATCCGTTCCAGTCGGTGACGCTGCTGGAGACCATCGCCGAGTTCGGTTTCGACGCCTGCATGGGCGGCGCACGCCGCGACGAAGAAAAGGCGCGTGCCAAGGAACGCATCTTCTCGTTCCGCGACGAGTTTGGCCAATGGGACCCCAAGAACCAGCGCCCGGAGCTGTGGGATACCTACAACACCCGCGTGCATGCCGGCGAGAACATCCGCGTGTTCCCGATTTCCAACTGGACCGAGATGGACATCTGGCAATACATCGGCCGCGAGAAGCTGCACATCCCGAGCATCTACTACGCGCATGAGCGCGAGGTGATCCGGCGCGGCGGCAACGTCATCCCGGTGTCGCACCTGGTGCAGCCCAAGCCGGGCGAGAAGGTGGAAGTGGTGTCTGTGCGCTTCCGCACCGTGGGCGACATGACCTGCACCGCACCCGTGGAATCGACCGCACTCACGGTGGACCAGATCATCGAAGAGACCGCCACTACACGCATCACCGAACGCGGCGCGACACGCATGGACGACCAGACCTCCGAGGCATCCATGGAACTGCGCAAGAAAGAAGGGTATTTCTAATTATGAGCAACAACACACAACTGTTACGTTTCATCACCGCAGGCTCGGTGGACGACGGCAAAAGCACGCTGATCGGCCGCCTGCTGCACGACTCGAAGTCCATCTTCGAGGACCAGTTCTCGGCAATCTCGAAGACCAGCGAGAAGCGCGGCATGGCCGCGGTCGACCTGTCTCTGCTCACTGACGGCCTGCAGGCCGAGCGCGAGCAGGGCATCACCATCGACGTGGCCTACCGCTACTTCGCCACACCGAAGCGAAAATTCATCATCGGCGACACGCCGGGGCACGAGCAGTACACCCGCAACATGGTGACGGCGGCCTCGACTGCGAACCTCACGGTGATCCTGGTTGATGCGCGCAAGGGCGTGTTGACGCAGACCAAGCGCCATTCCTACCTGGCCAGCCTGCTCGGCGTGCCGCATGTGGTGCTCGCGGTCAACAAGATGGACATGGTCGATTACTCGAAGCAGCGCTTCGAAGAGATCGTCGGCGAGTACAAGAAGTTCGCCGCGCAGCTGAACCTGCACGACGTGCATTGCATCCCGCTGTCCGCGCTGAACGGCGACATGGTGGTGGAGCGCGGCGAAAGCCTGGACTGGTACATAGGCCCGACTCTGCTGGAGCTGTTGGAGACGGTTTCGATCAGTCACGACGTGAACACCAGCGACTTCCGTTTCCCGGTGCAGTGGGTATGCCGCCCGCAGACCGAGGAGCACCACGACTTCCGTGGTTTTGCCGGGCGCATCGAGGCGGGCGAGGTGTCGGTGGGCGACGAGGTCACCGTGCTGCCGTCCGGCCGCACCACAACGGTCAAGGAGATCGTCACCTATGACGGCAACCTGCAGACCGCCATCGCGCCGCAATCGGTGACCATCACCCTGGCCGATGAGATCGACATCTCGCGCGGCGACATGCTGGTGAAGAGCAGCGTGCATCCGCCCAAGGTGGAGAAGGAGCTCGAGGCCATGCTGTGCTGGCTGTCGGAGTCGCCGCTGGATAAGAACCGCAAGTACCTGGTCAAGCACACCACGCGCACGGCCAAGTGCCTGTTCTCGCGCCTCGACTACCGCGTGGATGTGAACACGCTGGAGCAGCACGCGGCGGACAAGCTGAACATGAACGACATCGCCCGCGTTGCGCTCAAGATCCAGCAACCGCTGGTGTTCGACAGCTACACCACGGATCGGGCGACGGGCAGCTTCATCGTCATCGACGAGGCGACCAATAACACCGTGGCTGCGGGCATGATCGCGTAGGCAACCGTATCAACTGTCGCGAGCAAGACCACTCGCGACGGTTATCTGGGCTTCCATTGGAGTGAGTGGTTGTGCTTGTGGTATCTTTCTCCCCATTCGAGTTCGATGCCACGTTGAAGCCATGAGCCTGCTCTCTTTGATCGCCGCCTTGTTGCTGGAGCAACTGCACCCGCTATCCTCCCGCAAGTACCTGTACACCTGGCTTTCCGGCTATGTGGAATTCTTCCAGCGCAACTTCAATGCGGGCGAGAGCAGGCATGGCCGCATTGCCTGGCTGCTCGCCATACTCGTTCCGCTTCTGGTCGTCGGCGGCCTGCATTACACCCTGCTGAGCGCACATCCCATCTTTGCTTGGGCGTTCAGCGTGCTGGTGCTCTACCTCACCATGGGCTTCCGCCAGTTCAGCCACTACTACACCGACATCCACCAGGCGCTGCGCGACAATCAATTGGACAAAGCGCGCGAATTGCTTGGCGAATGGCTGGGTAAGTCCTGCCGCGAGTTGAGCCATGAAGAAGTGGCGCGCGTCACCATCGAACAAGCCCTGCTTGCATCGCACCGCAACGTGTTCGGCGTGATCGTCTGGTTCGTCATCTTCATGATGCTGGGACTGGGGCCGATCGGCGCCATCCTGTACCGCCTCGCCCTGTTCCTGAACAACCGTTGGGGCACGCAGGACGAAGCCGAGTTCGGCAACTTCGGCGTGTTCGCGCGGCAGGCATATCACCTCATGGAATGGCTGCCGCTGCGCCTCACCGCCAGCACCTTCGCCATCGTCGGCAACTTCGAAGACACCGCCTACTGCTGGCGCAACCAGGCCGCAACCTGGCCCGACCCTGAAGCCGGCATCATCCTCGCCAGCGGCGCAGGCGCACTCGGCGTGAAGCTGGGGCAGAACATCATGCTCGACGAACACCCGATGTTCCGCCCCGAGATCGGCCTGGACGATGAAGCCGATGCCGACTATATGCAAAGCGCCATCGGCCTGGTGTGGCGCGCTCTGGTGTTTCAGTTGATCATGCTGTTGCTACTGACGGGCGCGAACCTGCTGGGTTAAGTCACCACAGCCGAAACTGGACAATGCCGCAAAAGTGCAAAGAATAACCATATGGAAATCCATTACCAGTTAAGTGCAAACGATCTCGCAACACTGCGCCAGCACGTGCAAGAGAGCATCAAGGTGCAGACTTCCATGCAGCGGCTACGCATCTGGGGTTGGTCATTCATCGCCGGGTTGCTCGTTTCATTCTTGCCCAAGGTGTTTCACACCTCCGAAAATCCTTATGGCCAAGCCACGTGGTGGCTGGTAGTGCTTGCTTATCTCGCTTCGATCTTTTGGGTGGGCAAGTGGTGGCGTTCCAAGAAGGCGCTGCAATGGATGGAGCAATTCACCGGGGATTACGAACTTGTTCTGTCGCCAGCGGGAATATCTGTGTGCGGGCCGAGCCGCTCGGTTGCTTTCCATGCATGGCCTGAGATCGTGGCCTTTGAGGTGCGTAACGATTACCTGTTTGTCTATCTGCGCCGCGATGTCGTTATCATGATTCCTCGCAACGGGCTGGAAGCGAACGATGTCTTGTCCGATGAGATCAGACGCTTGTGGTGCGCCCATCCCGATAACGCAGGAGGCAGCCTGCCAGCCATACCACAACCGGTACGTTTCTTTCCATTGGCAAAGATATGGGCAAATCTGCGCGAAGCGACGCGCGTGGTGTTCTTTCGCCGCTTCAACCCGCATGCCTTCCGCGTGTCGTATGGGCAACTGCTTTGGTTGCTGGTGCTGTGGCTGCTGTTGCTGGGTACGGTGGACTATGTCGATGCACTGCCGAAGCCGGAGTTCAACCTCTATGGCTTCAGCATGTACGGCCTATCGTTTTTGCTGACGCTGCTCGCGGCAATGCTCATCAGCAGCGCGCTGGTGAACCGCGCCAGCATGCTGAGGTTGCTGGTGATGATCGTAGCGTCCGGGCTGATCGTTGATCTGTTCTATTTGCCGTTCTACTCGGGCATGAGCCGGGCAGCATTTGACCATAGCGGATGGTTATGGGGACTGTATGTCTTCGCAACGCTGTGGATATTCGCGGCTGTGTTCAGAATCGTAGGCCAGCTTTATCGTCAGCCCGCTCCATCTGCCATGTACCTTGTCACCTTGTACGCTTTATTGACGCTGGCTGTGGGCGGGCAGCTGCCGCCCAACAATCGGATGTATTACAACCATGAGCCGGAGGATGAATCTTCAGCTTATAGCCGCGCTCGCAAACTGGACGTGGAAGACGTGATGTATCGCCAGCCAGAACTGGTGGGGGCAGCCCTTGCGGATATTCGTGCACAACGTCCGGGCAAGACTGATCTGTACTTCGTCGGCTTTGCCGGACAGGCGGAAGAGAAAGTGTTCGGCAACGAAGTGCATTTTGCGTGGGGACTGCTAGACCGCCGTTTTGGTACTGAAGGGCGTTCTCTTGCACTTGTGAACGGAGTTGATACTGTCGCGGCCACACCGTTGGCCAACTCGCATAATCTGGAGGCTGTGTTGCAGGGCGTGGCCAAGCGTATGAACCGGGATGAAGACGTGCTGTTCCTGTATCTTAGTTCGCATGGCGCAAAGAATCACAGCCTCTCAGTCTCGTTCTGGCCGATGGAGCTCAACGACCTCAAAGCGGAAAAATTGAAAACCATGCTGGACAAGAGCGGCATCCGCAACCGCGTAATCGTCGTTTCCGCCTGCTACTCCGGCGGCTTCCTCGATGTGTTGAAAGACGACGATACGCTGGTGATCACTGCCTCCAGCCGTGACCATGTATCCTACGGCTGCGGCGATGCTACGCAATACACCTATTTTGGCGAAGCCTACTTCGTGAAATCGCTTTTGCATCACGACTCCTTCATCACTGCCTTCGACGATGCACGCCGCCTGATCGAAACGCGCGAAAAGAGTGAAGGCAAAGAAAGCTCCGGTCCGCAGATTCATATCGGTAAAAACATTCAGCGGAAGCTAGAGCAGCTTGAAGTTAAGCCGGAGGTAAAGTTAAGCCAGCTGTCGCCTTGATGGCACATTGCCCGGCCAACAAGAGGCTTCATTACCGACATGACAAACGCTGAAGCAGGTATTCCATTGCGACTGTTGCTGGTCGGCGCAACTGGTGCCGTCGGCCAGCAGGTATTGGACCAGGCATTGGCCGACTCTCGAATAGGGCAAGTGGTTGCATTGACTCGCCGACAGCTACCTCCGCAGGCCAAACTTGAGAACCATGTAGTGGATTTTTCCAACTTGCCTCCAGAGGCACCTTGGTGGCAGGTTGATGCAGTCATCTGCACGCTGGGTACCACAATCAAGGTTGCAGGTTCGCAATCGGCTTTTGCTGCTGTTGATCGTGATCTGCCTATCCAGGTGGCCAGACTGGCGCGAAAAGCAGGGGCGACACGATATGCACTGAACTCCGCGCTTGGTGCAAACCTCAGTGGGAATTTCTACATGCGCACCAAGGCAGAAGCGGAAGCCGGGATTCGCGGGATCGCTTTTCCGAACTACACGATAGTGCGCCCCTCGCTGATCGACACCGATAGAACTGAACCCCGTCCTGCCGAACTAATAGGAAGGGTTGTCGCACGAGTTTTTCGTCCGCTGATTCCGAAACGTTACAGGTCAGTCAAGCCGGAGAACATTGCGCGTGCTTTACTGGAAGGCGTCCTGCTCAATACAAATGGGGAGCGCATCATCGAGTCGGAAGAACTTCAGCGCTAATACCCGGAAGGAAGTCGACCGGGTCGTTGGATTGTGGAAGGTTCGGCCGTCCGGAGTCGAATTATTCTTGATGAATAGGCTAGTGTGCCGTGATCTGCTGAAACAACTTCAATCTCCGCTCGTCGATCTTTCCTTCCGCAGTCGCCTTGCGTATCGCACAGTCCGGTTCGTGCGAGTGGCTGCAATTGGCGAAGCGGCACTGGCCGAGGTAAGGCAGGAACTCCGGGAAGCTTCTTTCGATCGCGGCAAAGTCCAGATGATGCAGGCCGAATAACTGCACGCCGGGGCAGTCGATGAGATGGCTGGCAGCGTTGAGGTGATACAGCTTGGCGTGGGTGGTGGTGTGTTTGCCGGAATCGAGCACGGTGGATATCTCGCGTGTGGCGGCTTGCGCTTCGGGGATCACGGCGTTGATGAGCGTGGATTTGCCCATGCCGGATTGGCCGACCAGCACGCTGGTGTGGCCCTGCAGGTAAGGCAGCAGCGGTGCCGCATCCTGTTTGGCGGAGAGTTCGAGCACGCGGTAGCCGATCTTCACGTAAGGTGCGAGCTGCGCGCGTGCCGCCGCAACCTGCGGCAGGTCGCATTTGTTCAGCACGATGAGGATGTCCAGATTCTGGTCGTGTCCGGCGAGCAGGCAGCGCGCCAGCAGTTCGTCATTGAACGAGGGCTCGGTGGCGACGACAACGATGAGCTGGGTGACGTTGGCCGCGATGATCTTTTGTTTGAAGGCATCGGAGCGATAGAGCAGGGTGGAGCGCGGCGCGATGCTGTCGATGACACCCTGGTCGGTGCTGGTGCGTTCTATCTCGACCTGGTCACCGCAAGCCACATCGCTTTTTTTCCCGCGCGGCACGCATTCCAGAATCTCGCCACCGGGCAGTTCTGCCAAATAGTGCCGCCCGAAGGCGGCGATGATCTGTCCCTGCAACTTCAAATCTTGAACAGCGCATCCACTTTCGCGGCGCAGATGAAATCGTTATCGGACAGACCGCCGACGGCATGCGTGGAATATTCCACGCGGCACTTGCTGTAGCCGACCGTCATGTCGGGGTGGTGGTCTTCGCGGTGCGTCATCCAGGCCACGGCGTTGACGAAAGCGATCGTCTGGTAATAGTTCTTGAACGCGAAGGTCTTGCTGATGCGGTTGTCGTTCAGCTCCCAGCCATCGAGTTGCTTGAGCAGTTCGCGCGCTTCTTTTTCGGTCAGCGGCGGCGTGCCGCCTTCACAGGGTTTGCAGTGTTTGTTGGTCAAATCGCAGACGGTATCCATGATTCACCTCACTTGAATTGGTAGTAACGCTGGTTGAGATAGGCCGCCAGGTCTTGTTCTTCCTTGGCAGTCAGCTGCGCTCCGATGTTGCCGGAGCAGAACTTGATACGCGGGATGAGATCTGCAGCAGTGCGTACCAGGTGATCCGGGCGGGTGAAGATGGCGCTGCCATCGCCGCCCATCTTGGCCTGATGGCAACTGCTGCATTCGTAGCGGGCGAACAGCTGCTTGCCGTTCTCAGCGTTGCCGCTGGCGAACGGAGCGGCCTGGGCAGCTCCGGTGACGAGGGCTAAAAGAAAAAGCGTCTTTTTCATTTTTGTGCTCCCAGCTTTTGCAGATGCGCGATGCGGATCGGTGCGGGCGGATGCGATTCGTAGAAGGTAGCGTACAGCGGATCTGGCGTCAGTGTCTTGGCATTGTCCTGATACAACTTGACCAGTGCGTTCACCAGTTCCCGTGCATCGGTTTGCTGTGCGGCGTAAGCATCCGCTTCGAACTCGTGTTTGCGTGAATAGGCGGAGGCGAGCGGGTGCAGCAAAAAGGTGAATACCGGCAGCGCCATGAAGAACAGCAGCAGTGCCACTGCCGTTGATTGGGTCGTCACGCCCAGCCCCAGATAGAACCACTCGGCATGCAGCAGTTGCGCCAGCAGCCACAGGAATCCCAGACTGATGGCGAAGGTGTAAGCGATGCGTTTCAGCACATGGCGATGTTTGAAGTGTCCCAGCTCGTGCGCCAGTACGGCATCGATCTCATTCGGGGTGAGGCGTTCCAGCAGCGTGTCGAAGAACACGATGCGCTTGGTCTTGCCGAAACCGGTGAAGTAGGCGTTGCCGTGCGTGCTGCGTTTGCTGCCGTCCATCACGAACAGGCCGCTGGCGGCGAAGCCACATTTCTTGAGCAGCGCTTCGATGCGCGCTTTCTTCGCTTCGTCTTGCATCGGTTCGAATTTATTGAACAGCGGCGCGATGTAAGTGGGGTAGATGAACAGCAGCAGCAGATTGAACGTCACCCATACGCCCCAGACATACAACCACCACAGGTCGCCCATCGCGGACATCAGCCACAGCACGCCGAGCAGCAGCGGCAGGCCAAGCACCGCGCCGAGCAGCAGGCCTTTGGCTGCGTCAAGCAGGTAGAGCTTGAGCGTCATCTTATTGAAGCCGAAGCGCGCCTCGATGTTGAAGGTGCGATACAGGTCGAACGGCGATTCCAGCACCGAATGCAGCATTAGCACCGAAACAATCATGGCTGTGCCTTGCAGCAGCGTACCGTTGAAGGTGGCAGACGACCAGCTGCTCAACCACTGGATACCGCCGCCGAGGGTGAAGCCCAGCAACAGGATAGTGTCGAACAGGACCGTGATGGTGCCGAGACGCACCAGTGCGCGGGTGTAGTCGGCCGCCTTCTGGTGCGCGGCGAGCTCTATCTTCTCGCGGAAGGCCGCAGGCACTTCGCTGCGATGGGTCGCGACATGGTCGAGTTGGCGGTAAGCCAGCCACAGTTTGATGACCATGTTCGAGAGCAGGGCGGAGACGAACAGGGCGGAGAATTGGGTGGGGGTCATGGTCGTTGGATTGGGCAGCGTGGCTGTGCGACAATGCGCCACATTCTAAAAATAACTGCGGTGGATTATGGCACAAAACCAAAACAACCTCGTCTGGATAGACATGGAGATGACAGGGCTTCTCCCCGACACGGATCGAGTCATCGAGATCGCGCTGGTGGTCACCGACGGCGACCTGAACACGGTGGCCGAAGCCCCTGTGCTGGTGGTGCACCAACCCGACAGCGTGCTCGATGGGATGGACAACTGGAACAAATCCACGCATGGCAAATCCGGCCTCATCGACAAAGTCAAAGCCTCCATACTGGATGAAGCCACGGTGGAAGCGCAGATGCTGGAATTCCTGCAGGAGTATGTGCCGATACGCACGTCGCCGATGTGCGGCAATTCCATCTGCCAGGACCGCCGTTTCCTTGCGCGCTGGATGCCGAAGCTGGAGGAATATTTCCACTACCGCAACCTGGATGTGAGCACGCTGAAGGAGCTGGCGAAACGCTGGAAGCCGGAAGTGGCGCAAGGTTTGAAGAAGCATGGCAAGCATGAGGCGCTGGCGGACATCTATGAGTCCATCGCCGAGATGAAGCATTACCGCGAGCATTTCATCAAGCTATAACGACCCGGCAGGCACCACCTGCACGGGCAAGGGGGGGAGCGTGAACGTCTTCAGAAAAGCATGGCGCGCTATCGGCGTGCAGGAGAAGCTGCACATCCTGATTCAGGGTGCCCTCATCATCCTGTTCTTTATCCTGATGGAATGGATAATCGACCGTTTTGAGATGCAGATCCAGCGTGCTGCCGAATCGCGCGCGGAAGAGACCGCCGACGGCCTGATCAACGGCATGAACATGCTGATGCTCACCGGCCAGATCACCGACCCCGAGAATCGAAAACTGTTGTTGAGCAAGATGTCGCAATCGCAGGGCGTCATCGAGCTGCGCATCATCCGCGGTCGTGCGGTAGTCGAGCAGTTCGGCCCGGGCCTGCCGGAAGAGGCGGCGACAGACGATCTGGACCGGGAGGTGCTGAGTAGCGGCAAGACCGTGTTCCGCAAGGTTACGTCCAAGGATGGACGCCCGGCTTTGCGCGTGGTGGTCCCCTTCATCGCCAAACAGAATTTCCGCGGAACGAACTGTCTCTTGTGTCATGTCACCCAGGCGGGCAGCGTCAACGGCGCGGCCAGCGTGATTATCGACCTGAGCGAAGAAGAAGTGCAGCTCGCCGAGATCAAGGATTGGCTGTGGGTCGGGCATGTGGTGATGCAGATCTTGCTGCTGGTGCTCATCTCCCTCTTCGTGCGTATCGTCATCGTGCGCAATATCAGCCGCCCGGTGAAGAAGCTGCACGACACCATGCTCGGGATACAGCACGACATGGATCTGTCAAAGCGCGCGGATGTCGATGCGGGGAATCCGGATATCGGCGAGATGGCGCAGAGCTTCAATGCACTGGTTGACCGCTTGCAGCATGCCAACGAACGTTTGCAGTTGTTCGTCAAGATGTTCGATAACAGTGGTGAGGCTATTGTCATCACGGATGCGCAACGCAGGATCATTGCGGTGAATCCTGCCTTCTACAAGATCACCGAGTACAACGAGGAAGAGGTGATCGGCAACGACCCCAGGCTGCTGAGTTCGGGGCGGCAGGATGCGAAGTTCTATCAGGCGATGTGGCGCTCCATCGACGAGACCGGCATGTGGCAAGGGGAGATATGGAACCGGCGCAGGAGCGGCGAGGTATATCCGGAGTGGCTGTCTATCAGTACAGTGAAAAATCCGCAAAACGAGATCATCAATTACATCGCAGTATTCTCGGATATCACCCGACGCAAAGAAGCCGAGGCACGCATCGAGCATCTGGCGCACTATGATTCGCTGACGCACCTGCCGAATCGGGCGTTGTTCTCGGACATGTTGAAACACGCGCTGCTGGCCGGAATACGCAACCACAAAAAAACCGCCTTGTTATTCCTTGATCTGGACAAGTTCAAGTCCGTCAACGACACGATGGGGCATCTGGCCGGAGACATGTTGCTGCAATCGGTTGCGGCCAGACTGAAATCCTGTGTGCGCGAATCCGACACGATCTGCCGTCAAGGCGGTGATGAGTTCATGATCCTGCTGGCCGAGGTGGGCGGGGCGGCAGATGCCGAGACGGTCGCGCGCAAGATCATCAGTGCCATGGCGGAGCCGCATCGGATCGGAGATAAGGAATTGGTCATTACGTTCAGTATCGGCATCAGCATCAGCCCGGACGATGCGACGGACGATGAGATGCTGATCAAACACGCCGACGATGCCATGTACATCGCCAAGGAGCGCGGCAGGAACAACTACAAGTTCTTTGCCTAGTCCTCTGAACCGGCTGCCCATGCCAGCTGGCGGCTGCGTTCCAGTTCGGCTGAATTTGGCCCGATCAGCCAGCCGTGCAGATTGTCCAGCACCAGGTTGGTCAGTGCGTGCATCCAGTCGTTGTGCTCATTGAGGCAGGGGATGTAGTGATATTCACCACCGCCCGCGTGCTGGAAATCTTCTTGGCCTTCTTGCGCGATCTCTTCCAGCGTCTCCAGGCAGTCGGCCACGAAGCCTGGACAGACCACGTCCACGCGCCTGGTTTTTTGTGCGCCCCATTGTTTGAGCGTGGCGGTGGTGTAGGGCTGTAGCCACGCTGCCTTGCCGAAACGCGATTGGAAACTCACCGCATATTGCGCGGGTTTTAGCCCCAGTTCCTGTGCCAGCAGGCGGCCCGTCTTCTGGCATTCACAGTGGTAGGGGTCGCCTTTGTCCAGCGTGTAGCGCGGCAGGCCGTGGAAGCTCATCAGCAGCTTCTCCGGACGGCCATTCTTCATCCAGTAATCGTTGATGTTGGCAGTCAATGCCTTGATGTAGCCGGGGTGGTCGTGGAAGTTCTTGATGGTGCGCAGGGCGGGCGTGTTGCGCATCTGTTGCAGTTCGCCGAACACGATGTCGTTTACTGTGGCCGTTGTACTCGCCGCATATTGCGGGTACATCGGCACCACGAGGATGCGCTGGCAGTTCTGTTCCTTCAGTTTGTGCAGCACCGCGGGAATCGACGGGTTGCCGTAACGCATGGCGTGCTCGACCACGAACGGTGCTTGGGTGCGCTGGCCGAGATAGCCTTGCAGCAGTGCAGTCTGTTTCTCGGTATGGACGCGCAGCGGCGAACCTTCTTTCAGCCAGATGCTGGCGTATTTGGCGGCGGATTTCTTCGGGCGTGTATTGAGGATGATGCCGTTGAGGATGAGCCACCAGATGGCGCGTGGTATCTCAACCACGCGCGGGTCGCTGAGGAATTCTTTCAGGTAAGCGCGCACGGCTTGCGGTGTGGGTGCATCCGGCGTTCCCAGATTGACCAGCAGAATGCCGGTCTTTTGCGGTGTGCCGTGGGTGTAGGTTGGTTCAGTCAGATAACGCATGTCGGCTCAAGGTTGTGAGAGCGCATTGCTCAATAGTTTGGCGGTGATATCCACGATGGGCACCACGCGCTCGTAGTTCATGCGTTTGGGGCCGACCACGGCGAGCGTGCCGATGATCTGGCCATTGGCCGTGTATGGCGCGCTGACTACGCTGCATTCGTCCAGTCCGACCAGGCCGGATTCGTTGCCGACGAAGATGTGCACGCCGGGTGCATGGCGACCGGCATCCAGCAGCTGCAGCAGCTCGGTCTTCTGCTCGAACACGTTGAACAGGTTGCGCAACTGGTTCATGTTGGCGGAGAGGTCGTTGATGTGCAGCAGGTTGCGTTCGCCGCTGATGACGTAATCCTCGCTCTTGCGCGCGATGGCTTCGTCGCTGGCAGCCATCGCTGCGCTCATCAGCGCGGTCATATCGTGCTGCAACTGGCGCAGTTCATTCTGCATGCGTTGATGGATGTCGCCGAAGGCCAGGTTGGCATAATGCTGGCTCAGGAAGTTTCCCGCTTCGGTGAGTTGTGACTGGCTGTAATCCTTGTGCGTCACCAGCACACGGTTCTCCACTTCGCCGTCCGGCATCACGATGATGAGCAGCACACGCTTTTCGGACAGGCGCAGGAACTCGATCTGGTGCACGGTGATGGTGGCGCGCTTGGGTGTGGCGACCACGCCGGCGAACTGGGTGAGTTCGGACAGGACATTGGAGGCTTGCGTCAGCAAGCGGGTCGGATTGTTCGGTTGCAACTGGCTTTCCAGTTGTTGCACGCGCGCCTCGGACAGCGGCTGCACCACCATCAGCGTGTCGATGAACAAACGGTAGCCCAAAGCCGTGGGCACGCGCCCGGCGGAAGTGTGCGGGCTGGCGACCAGCCCCATCGCTTCCAGATCGGCCATCACGTTGCGGATGGTGGCCGGGCTGACTTCCAGGCCGGAGTACTGCTGCAAGGCGCGCGAGCCCACCGGCTGGCCGTCGCTGATGTAGCGTTCCACCAGGGTCTTTAACAGGATCTGTGCGCGGTCGTTCAACATGCGGAGCATTCTACCATTGCCGCTTTGTCATTAAATCGCGCCTATGGTTTAATCCGCCGCTATGAAATCCGCCTTCCAGACCATCGCCCTCATCGGCAAATACAAATCCTTGGAGATCGCCGAGCCGTTGCTCAAGCTGGCCGATTTTCTGGCGAACGCGGGGCTGGCCGTGGTGGTGGACAATTTCACCGCCGAACACATCACCCGCCATCCGTATGGCGAGATACCGCTGGAACAGATGGCCGGCAAAGTCGATCTCGCCATTGTGCTCGGCGGCGACGGCACGCTGCTGAATGTGGCGCGCACCTTGGCGCCGTTCGGCATCCCGTTGATCGGGGTCAATCAGGGGCGGCTGGGCTTCCTGACCGATATCTCCATCGAAACCATGCAGCGCACCATCTCCGCCATTTTGCGCGGCGAGTATGTGACCGAGAAGCGCATGTTGCTGAGCGCGTCGATATCGCGTGACGGCAAGCATCTGTTCGATTCGCTGGCGTTCAACGACGTGGTCATGCACCGCGGCAACAACAGCAGCATGCTTGAGTTCGAAGTGCGTATCGACGGCGAGTATCTCTACAACCAGCGGGCCGACGGTTTGATCGTTTCCACCCCCACGGGTTCGACCGCCTACGCGTTGTCGGCGGGCGGTCCCATTCTGCACCCGGCGCTCGAGGTCATGGCGCTGGTGCCGGTTGCACCGCACAACTTGAGCAATCGCCCCATCGTGGTGAAAAGCGAGTCGACGCTGGAGATACTGATGCACCGTTCGGAGGAGGCACGCGTGCGCTTCGACGGGCACACCCATTTCGATCTGAATCACAACGACAAGGTGACGGTCACCCGTTTTATCGAGCCGGTTCGCCTGCTGCACCCGGCGGGACACAGCTACTACCATACCCTGCGCGAAAAGCTGCTTTGGAACCAGACGCTTTAACGGCGCTTGAATAGAGAACCCATGCTCAAGTACCTCATCATTCGCGACTTCGTCATCGTCGACAAACTCGAACTTGATTTCTCATCCGGCTTCACTGCACTGACCGGCGAGACCGGCGCAGGCAAGTCCATACTGATCGACGCTTTATCCCTGGCTCTTGGCGAGCGCGCCGATGCGGGCATGGTGCGTGCCGGCTGCGAACGCGCCGAAATCGACGCGGAGTTCGACGTCTCCGGCCTGCCGCAGCTGCAAACCTGGTTGCGTGAACAGGAGCTGGCCGGCGACGAGGGGGGGTGTTTGTTGCGCCGCACGCTGGATGCTGCCGGTCGTTCGCGCGGCTTCATCAACGGACGCAGCGCGACGCTGCAACAGATGCGCGAGGCGGGCGAAATGCTGCTCGACATCCACGGCCAACACGCGCATCAATCCCTGCTGCGTGCCGATGCGCAGCGCGACCTGCTTGACAGCCATGCCGGTCTGGGCAAACAGGCGGAGGAGGTCGCTGCCAGCTTCAAGGTATGGCAGTTGCTGCATCACCGCCGTCTGCAGCTGGAGCAGAACGCCGGGGAGGTGGCCGCCGAACGCGAGCTGCTGTCGTTCCAGCGCCGCGAACTGGAGACGCTGAACTTCTCCGTTGCCGAGTGGGAGGCATCGCAGGCCGACCATGCACGTCTGTCGCATGCGGCCAGCCTGCTGGAGACGGCGCAGTTCGGCGTCGAGGTGCTGTCGGAATCCGACACGGCCTGCCTCGCCCAACTCAATGCGCTGACCACGCGTCTGCGCGGTGGGCTGGAATTCGATGCCGGCTTGCAGGACACGCTGACCATGCTGGAGAGCGCGCAGAACGAATTGCAGGAAGCGGTGTATGCGCTGCGCCATTACCAGCAAAAGCTCGATGCCGACCCGCAGCGCTTGCGGCAGCAGGAACAGCGCATGGCCGACGTGGTGGAGGCCGCGCGCAAATATCGCGTGCCGCCGGAGCAATTGCCGGAGGCGCTCGCGAGGATCGTGGCGCGGTTGGACGAACTGGGTGGCAGCGCCGACCTGGCCGAACTGGCCAGGCAGGACGAGGCAGCGCGTGGCGCCTATCTGGCTGCGGCAACGAAATTGAGCGAGGCGCGCATCGCGGCCGCGCAGACCCTGTCCACGGAGATCACTGCCGCCATGCAGACGCTGGCGATGCAGGGCGGGCAGTTTTCCGTGGCCTTGCTGCCGTTGAACGAAGGCAACGTGCACGGACTGGAGATGGTGGAGTTCCAGGTGGCGGCCAACCAGGGCACGCCCTTGCGCAACCTGGCCAAGGTCGCATCCGGCGGCGAATTGTCGCGTATCAGTCTGGCGATCCAGGTCGCTGCCAGCCGTGCTGCCACCGTGCCGACGCTGATCTTCGACGAAGTGGACAGCGGTATCGGCGGGCGCGTGGCGGAGATCGTTGGCAACCTGCTCAAGCAGTTGGGCAAGCGCCATCAGGTGATGTGCGTCACCCACCTGCCGCAGGTCGCCGCACAGGCCGATGCACAGTGGCAGGTGAGCAAGGCCGCGCATGCGGGTAAGACCCTGAGCAGTATCCAGGTGCTGAATGATGCCGAGCGCATCGAAGAGATCGCGCGCATGCTGGGCGGTGTGAAGATCACCGAGACCACGCGCAAGCATGCCGCCGAGCTTCTGGGCGTCCCTGCTTGAGGTATCATGCCGCTTGTTTTGTAAAAGCCAGACCGAATAAATCCAAATGCGCATCCTGATCGTCTTCGTTTCCGTATTGCTCGCCTCGTGCAGCAATCTATCCAACTATCTGCCGACTTTTACGCCGTACAAGGTCGAGATCCGGCAGGGCAATCTCATTTCGCAGGAGATGCGTGGCAAGCTCAGGCTGGGTATGTCGCAAGCGCAGGTGAAGGCGCTGCTGGGCGCGCCGCTCATCAATGATCCTTACCATGCCAACCGCTGGGATTATCTCTATCGTCTGGAGCAGAAGAGTGAACTGGTCGAGAACCAGCGCCTGACTTTGTATTTCGACAAGGGCATGCTGGCGCGCATCGACGATGCCACGCCGCTGAAAGCCACGGAACCCGCCAAACAGGAGCCGAACAATGGGAAAAATTAGAGTCGCCATCGCCGGTAGCGGCGGACGCATGGGCAAGGTGCTGCTGGAATGCGTGGCACAGGCGGATGATCTGGTATTGCATGCGGCGCTGGGGCATGGCGGCAGTGCACTGCTGAAGCAGGATGCCAGCGTGCTCGGCGGAACGCGGGGCATCAGCATCACCGACGATGCCGAGCATGCGCTGCAAAATGCGGATGTGCTGATCGATTTCACCCGCCCCGAAGGCACGCTGCATCATCTGGAGATCTGCCGCAAACACGGTGTGAACATGGTGATCGGCACCACCGGCTTCAATGCGCAGCAAAAGGCGCAGCTCGGCGCGGCCGCGCAGGACGTCGGCATCGTGTTCGCCCCCAACATGAGCGTCGGCGTCAATCTGGTGTTCAAGCTGCTGGAGACCGCATCGCGCGTGCTGGCCAACGGCTACGATATCGAGATCATCGAGGCGCACCACCGGCACAAAGTGGATGCACCTTCCGGCACCGCGCTGGGCATGGGCGAAGTGGTCGCCAGGACCCTGGGACGCGACCTGTCCCAGTGCGCGGTGTATGGCCGCGAAGGCGTCACCGGCGAGCGCGACCCTTCCTCGATAGGATTTGCCACGGTGCGCGGCGGTGACATCGTGGGTGACCATACCGTGCTCTACGCGGGTATCGGGGAACGCATCGAGATCACTCACAAGGCCAGCAGCCGCGCCACCTTTGCACTGGGCGCGTTGCGTGCGGCGCGCTTTCTGCAGGCGAACAAGGCAGGGCTGTACGACATGCAGGACGTGCTGGATTTAAAGTAAAAGGAGCGGCAATGGAGAAAAACATTCAGGCAAACACCGGCTGGGAGTGGGTAGGGCGTTATGTGGCAGTCATCCTGCTTTCGCTCATTCTGGCGACCGTTATCGGAAATATGGAATTGTTCGTAAAAACCACGATAGGCGGCAAGCTCAATGCTTCGCATATCGTGCAGTTCCTTGGCTATGGAGCGTCACTGGTTGCGTTCTGGGTGCTCGGTCAGCGCGCCACCATTGCTGTGCAACAGCATGAGGGGAAATGGTCGTTCCTGCAGCACTTGATTCTGCCGGTTGTGAGTTTGATCGTTGTTTCGCTGGCTTACTCGGTTTTGCTTTTGCTGCTCAAGTCTGTAATGGGAGCTACACTGCAGAACATCTACAACTGGATATTCATTGTGGGCATCCTGGCCTGTGCCGGTTGGTTGGTCATGGCCGTGCTGAACCAGTCGGCTTCGCTGACCGCATTGTTCACGGAGCGCAAGTTGGCGGGGCAGGGGCGCCTCTGTGCTGCTTGTGGGGCGAGCTGCAAGGCGACGGATCGGTTCTGCAAGCAATGCGGCAAGGCGCTTGAAGACAAGGCTTAGTCCACGGGGAAGAGCAGAATCTGAACCCGGCAAAAAAACATTCACAGAGCCGGGTTGTGCAATATGCAGGGCGTCTATAAGTTGAAATAAGCAGCTAACATTTGCGGCACCAGATCGGGGGGGCGATATGCGCAACATCGTGTTGTTCGGTGGGGAGAATCATAAGTTCATCCTGTTGAATGAGAGCGAGCCGGGTGAAGAAGACGGCGTTCGTTCCAATCAATATCTCATCTGCCATGAAGATGCCGGGGTGCTGCTTGATCCGGGCGGTTTCGGCGTGATGCCGCGTGTGCTGGCCGAGTTGCTGCGTTATCTCGGCCCGCAGCAATTGAAGGGTATCGTGCTGTCGCACCAGGATCCGGATATCGTCGGCGGGCTGTCGACCTGGCTGGAGCTGACCGGTGCACCGGTGTATGTTTCCGAGATATGGCTGCGCTTTCTGCCGCATTACGGCATCAAGGGTATGAGCCGTTTTGTCGGTGTGCCGGACGCGGGTATGGACTGGCAGGTGGCACCGGGATTCGATCTGCAACTGGTTCCCGCGCATTTTCTGCATTCCGAAGGTCATATCAACGTTTACGATCCCGTCTCGAAGATATTGTTCAGCGGCGATATCGGCGCGGCCATGTTGCCGACGGACAAGAACTACGTGTTCGTGGACGATTTCGCCGCGCATCTGCCTTATATCGAAGGCTTCCATCGCCGCTATATGTGCTCCAACCGCGCTGCCCGCATCTGGGTCGATCGCGTGTCCAAGCTGGATCTGGACATGATCGCGCCACAGCACGGGCCTATCTATCGCGGCAAAGCGGTGCCGGAATTCCTGGCCTGGTTCAAAGAGCTGCAATGCGGCGTCGATCTGATGGTCGAGAGCGGGCGGGGCTGAGCGTGCCGTCCATCTTCGCTATCGCCCCGCAGAATCTGGAGGAGATGCGCCAGCATGTGCTGGAGCGCTTCGCCGCACTGATCGAAAGCCAGACACGGACCCAGTTGTTCGCCGAGAACATCGGCGCCTTGGTGCATGAGATCAACGCAGAGATCAGTGCCGGGCACGAGCAGAACATCCAGCTGCTGGACAATATCGACATCAGTCAAACGGATCGCGATCAGATCCAGTCACGCCTGCGCGAGGATATGGCCTTGGGAGTGCGTCTGGACAAGACGCTGGAGCTGCTGCTGGCCGAACGCGAGCGGCAATGGGGAGTGAATGGCGAGCATCTGAGGCGCTCCATGCTCGATTTCAACCGCACGGCCGAGAGTCTGGCGGGTACGCTGATCGAGAAAGATCTGCTCGAACGCCAGAGCCACGTGCTGGAGAACATCATCATCTCGCATGAGAAGGTGTCACAGTGGCGTGTGTTCGTGCAGGAGATCCTGGCCAATTTCCACTCCATCTTCCCCTTTAATTTTTTCTTCATTGCCTTTGCCGAAGAGCGCGGGCTGTCGCTCTATCTGTATTTCCTCGGAGACTATTCGGACGAGGTGAAAGCCTCGGTGCGCGGCAAGCTAACGCGCGAGATGCTGGACAAGCTCGGCTTGCCGCAGGATACGCTGACCGATATCGAAGAGTTCGAGATTGCGGCCCAGGCCAAGGTGGATAAGTTGAGTGATATCGACCTCATCACCGTGCGCGTGCCGGAACTGGATGCACTCAATCTGGCTGGCGTGTTGGGTGTGGCCTTCGGTTCGCTGCAAAAACTGACTGTGCAGGAAACCAGCGTTATTCGCTCCATTCTTGCGGTGATGGTGATGGTGGTCGGTTCCAGCAAGGCGCTCAGCAAATCGCTGTCCGAGCTGGAGTATTACTCTTCGCATGACCCGTTGACCGGATTGCACAACCGGCGCCACTTCAATGAGATGCTGGAATACGAGATCGACCGTTCGGAACGCCACGGGCATGAGTTCTCCATCCTGATGCTGGATCTGGACGACTTCAAGGACATCAACGATACCTACGGGCATCCTTGTGGCGATACCACGCTGCGCAGTGTGTCCGAGATATTGCGCCACAACACGCGCAAAGGCGATCTGACGACGCGTATTGGCGGCGACGAGTTTGCCATCATCCTGACCGAGACAGCACGGCAAGGGGCGCATGAGGTGGCAGAGAAGCTGCGCTTGGCATTGCGCGAACATAAATTCGACGCGCCCAGCGAGAAAAGCTTTCACGTCACTACCTCCATCGGTCTGATTGCATATCCGCAGGATGCCCAAAACATCACCGACCTGATGGCGGGCGTGGATATCGGCCTGTATCGCGCCAAGACCATAGGCAAAGACAGTGTGTGTTCGGTCGAAGAGGTGGAAGACAAGATTCAGGTCGGCCGCGTCGTGCGCGACCATGCCGAACATTTGCGCGACGCTTTGCGCAATGAACATATCCAGCCGTTCTTTCAGCCCATCTTCGATTGTCAGAACGGCGAAGTGTTCGCTTACGAGGCGCTGGCGCGTCTGGTCGAGCCGAATGGGGAAACGCTTGTCGCCGGGGCATTCATCGAGACCATCGAGAAATACGGCATGGGCAGGGAATTGGATCGGGTGATGATCCGGAAATCGCTGGAAGCGCTGAAAGCGCACATCGCCCAGAACGGCCCACCGTGCAAATTGTTCATCAACCTTTCATCGCAGGAGATACAGGGGCGGGGCGTGCTGGGTTTTGCCGAGCAGATGTGCCGCGAATTGGAAGTGCCGCCGCAGAATGTGGTGTTCGAGCTGCTGGAGCGCGATGCCATCGGCGACATGGCGAGTATGCGCAAATTCCTTGCCGAGCTGCGGCGTAGCGGATTTTCCTTCGCGCTGGACGATTTTGGCAGCGGCTACAACTCCTTCCATTACCTACGCGAACTGCATTTCGAGTACGTCAAGCTGGATGGCGATTTCGTGCGCAACATTCTCGTTTCCAAAGTCGATCGCGCTTTGGTCAGGAATCTAAGCCGCATGTGCCGCGACCTGGGTATGTTGATGGTGGCCGAATTCGTCGAGTCGCAGGAAATCATGGATGCCCTGAAAGAGATGGGCGTGAACTATGCGCAGGGTTTCCACCTCGGCGTGCCCACGCCGAGGATCAAGTAGGCGCTGCTCCCGTATCAAGAGGGGCGTCCAAAGCCTCGATGATCAATAGACGAGGATCTTGATCCCGATCAGGATCAGCACTACCCCGCCGAATATCTCTGCCTTGTTCTCCAGCCAGGTGCCGCTGCGTCTGCCGATCTCGACACCGGCCCAGCTGAACGCGAAAGTCGTCACGCCGATGATGAGGCAGGCCAGGTAGGCGTTGATATCCAGCAGGGTCAGGCTGAAGCCGGCGGCCATGGCGTCGATGCTGGTCGCGATGGACAGCATCAGCATCACTTTGTTGGTGATGGTTGCGATGTCTTCTTCTATGCCTTCCTGCAGACCTTCGTAGAGCATTTTCCCTCCGATCAGCACCAGCAATCCGAAGGCGATCCAGTGCGCGTAGTCATGGACCCAGCCTAATACGCTCTCGCCACCCAGATACCCGATAAAGGGCATCAACGCCTGGAAGCTGCCGAAGAACAGGCCGGCCTTCAATCCCAGCCCGCGGGTGTCCCCTTTGGAACCCAAGCCAATGGAAACGGCAAAGGCGTCCATGCTAAGAGCTACTGCCAAAATAATCACTTCGAACATGTTGGGATCCTGTTGTTGGTCAAGCGCGGCCTTTTAGCGGGGGGGGCGCGGCATTATACGCATGGAGCCGACCATCAGTCGCCACAAGGGCTGAGCTTGCGTTTGATGCCACCCCCCGCTTCGGCTATAATGCACGCCAATTCAAAAGCGGGATGAACACAAGGTTCGTCCCGCTTCTTTATGTCCAGTTCAAGGGAGCATCCGGTGTCGCAAACAAGTCCTGCCATTTTAGTTTTAGCCGATGGGACAGTGTTTCGCGGAACAGCCATCGGCGCCTCCGGTAGCAGCGTCGGCGAGGTGGTGTTCAACACCTCCATCACCGGCTACCAGGAGATCCTCACCGACCCGTCCTATTGCAAGCAGATCGTCACGCTGACCTACCCGCATATCGGGAACGTCGGCTGCAACCCGGAAGATGTGGAGTCGCGCCAGGTGTTTGCCAGCGGCCTCATCATCCGCGATCTGTCGCAGACGGTAAGCAATTTCCGCAGCACTCAGTCTCTACCCGAATATCTCAAGGCCAACAACGTGGTCGCCATCGCCGGCATCGACACGCGCAAGCTGACGCGTATCCTGCGCAGTAAGGGCGCGCAGAACGGCTGCATCGCCACCGGCACCGATGTCGAAGCGGCGCTGGCCGCCGCACGTGGATTCCCCAGCATGGCGGGGATGGATCTCGCGCAGGTGGTCACCTGCGACAAGCCCTACGAGTGGAAGCAGCGCGAGTGGGAGTTGGGTATGGGCTACCGCGACATCTCCGACGCCAAGTTCCATGTGGTGGCCTACGACTTCGGCGTGAAGCGCAACATCCTGCGCATGCTGGCCGAGCGCGGCTGCCGCATCACCGTGGTTCCGGCGAAGACCCCTGCTGCCGAGGTGCTGGCGCTGAAGCCGGACGGCGTGTTCCTGTCCAACGGCCCCGGCGATCCCGAGCCCTGCGATTACGCGATCGAGGCGACGAAGAAATTCATCGAGGTCGGCATCCCCTTGTATGGCATCTGTCTGGGTCACCAGATCATGGGCCTGGCTGTGGGCGCCAAGACCGTGAAGATGAAGTTCGGCCATCGCGGCGCGAACCACCCGGTGCAGGATACGCAGACCAAGCGCGTGATGATCACCAGCCAGAACCACGGTTTCGCGGTGGATGCGGCGACGCTGCCGAAGAATGCGCGCGTCACGCATATCTCTCTGTTCGACGGCACGCTGCAAGGCTTCGAGCTGACCGACAAGCCCGCGTTCTGTTTCCAGGGGCACCCTGAGGCGAGTCCCGGCCCGCACGATGTGTCCCCCTTGTTTGATCGCTTCGTGGCGATGATGGAGAAGAAGTAAATGCCGAAGCGTACAGATATCAAATCAATCCTCATCATCGGCGCCGGCCCTATCGTCATCGGGCAGGCGTGCGAGTTCGACTATTCCGGCGCACAGGCGTGCAAGGCGCTGCGCGAGGAGGGCTATCGCGTCATCCTGGTGAACTCGAATCCGGCCACCATCATGACCGACCCGAACATGGCCGACGCGACCTACATCGAGCCGATCACCTGGAAGATGGTGGAGAAGATCATCGCCAAGGAGCGCCCCGATGCGATCCTGCCGACCATGGGCGGGCAGACCGCGCTGAACTGCGCGCTGGACCTGGCCAAGCACGGCGTGCTGGAGAAATACAAGCGTCGAGATGATCGGCGCGTCGCGCGACGCCATCGACATGGCGGAAGACCGCGAGAAGTTCAAGCAGGCGATGACCCGCATCGGGCTGGCCTCGGCGCGTTCGGCCATCGCGCACAGCATGGAAGAGGCGCTGCAGGTGCAGCAGGTGATGGGCTTCCCGACCATCATCCGTCCTTCGTTCACCATGGGCGGCTCCGGCGGCGGCATCGCTTACAACCGCGAAGAGTTCGTCGAGATCTGCGAGCGCGGCCTGGAGGCGTCGCCGACCAAGGAGTTGCTGATCGAAGAATCGCTGCTCGGCTGGAAAGAATACGAGATGGAAGTCGTGCGCGACCGCAACGACAACTGCATCATCATCTGCTCCATCGAGAACTTCGACCCGATGGGCGTGCACACCGGCGACTCGATCACCGTCGCGCCGGCGCAGACGCTGACCGACAAGGAATACCAGATCCTGCGCGACGCCTCGCTGGCGGTGCTGCGCGAGATCGGCGTGGAGACCGGCGGCTCCAACGTGCAGTTCTCCATCAATCCGGACGACGGGCGCATGGTGGTGATCGAGATGAATCCGCGCGTGTCGCGTTCCTCGGCGCTGGCGTCCAAGGCCACCGGCTTCCCGATTGCAAAAGTGGCGGCCAAGCTGGCCGTGGGCTACACGCTGGACGAGCTGAAGAACGACATCACCGGCGGCGCGACCCCGGCCTCGTTCGAGCCGACCATCGACTACGTGGTGACCAAGATTCCGCGTTTCGCGTTCGAAAAATTCCCGCAAGCCAACGACCGCCTGACCACGCAGATGAAGTCGGTGGGCGAGGTGATGGCCATCGGCCGCACCTTCCAGGAGTCGTTCCAGAAAGCCTTGCGCGGTTTGGAAGTCGGCGTGAACGGGCTGGACACCAAATATACCGACCGCGAAGCGATCGTTTCCGAGATGGGCACGCCCGGACCGGATCGCATCTGGGCCGTGGGCGATGCGTTCCGTCTCGGCATGAGCGTCAAGGAAGTATTCGACATCAGCAAGATCGATCCGTGGTTCCTTGTGCAGATCGAAGACATCATCCGTCAGGAAAAAGCATTGGACGGGCGCACGCTGGAAAGCCTGAGTGCCGATGAATTGCGCACCTTGAAACGCAGCGGCTTTGCCGATGCGCGTTTGGCCAGGTTGCTGGGTACGGATGATTCTGCATTGCGTGCCTATCGCCATGCGAATGGGCATACGTCCGGTGTTCAAACGCGTGGATACCTGCGCGGCCGAGTTTTCGACCAACACCGCTTACATGTACTCGACCTACGAGGAAGAGTGCGAATCGCAGCCGACCGACAAGAAGAAGATCATGGTGCTGGGAGGCGGACCGAACCGCATCGGGCAGGGCATCGAGTTCGACTATTGCTGCGTGCACGCCGCGCTGGCGATGCGCGAAGACGGTTACGAGACCATCATGGTCAACTGCAATCCGGAGACCGTTTCCACCGACTACGATACTTCCGACCGCCTGTACTTCGAGCCGCTGACGCTGGAAGACGTGCTGGAAGTGGTGGCAGTGGAGAAGCCAGCCGGCGTGATCGTGCAGTACGGCGGGCAGACGCCGTTGAAGCTGGCGCACGGCCTGGCCAAGAACGGCGTGCCCATCATCGGCACCACGCCGGACATGATCGACATGGCCGAAGACCGCGCACGCTTCCAGGCGATGCTGCGCGAATTGAATTTGAAGCAACCGCCCAATCGCACCGCCAGCAACGTGGCCGATGCGGTCGCGGGTGCGGCCGAGATCGGTTATCCGCTGGTGATGCGTCCATCCAACGTGCTGGGTGGCCGTGCCATGGAGATCATCCATGCGCAGCCCGACCTTGAACGCTACATGCGCGATGCCGAGGAGATGTCCAAGACCTATCCGGAGCGCATGCCCATCCTGCTCGACCGCTTCCTCAACGACGCGATCGAGGTGGATGTGGACGCGGTGTCCGACGGCAAGCAGGTCATCATCGGCGGCATCATGGAGCACATCGAACAGGCTGGCGTGCACTCCGGCGACTCGGCCTGCTCGCTGCCGCCGTATTCGCTTGTCCGCCAAGCTGCAGGACGAGTTGCGCCGCCAGACCATCGCGATGGCGAAAGCGCTCAACGTGGTTGGTCTGATGAACGTGCAGTTCGCGATCCAGGGCGAGACGGTGTACGTGCTGGAAGTGAACCCGCGCGCTTCGCGCACCGTGCCCTATGTGTCCAAGGCGACCGGCGTGCCGCTGGCGAAGATCGCCGCACGCTGCATGGCCGGGCAGACCTTGGCCTCACAGGGCGTGACCAAAGAGATCATCCCGCCGTATTATTCGGTGAAGGAAGCGGTGTTCCCGTTCATCAAGTTCCCCGGCGTCGATACCATCCTCGGCCCCGAGATGAAATCCACCGGCGAAGTGATGGGCGTGGGCGATACTTTCGCCGAAGCTTTCGTCAAATCGCAGCTGGCCGCCAGCGTGAAGTTGCCGAAGAGCGGCAAGGTGTTCATCAGCGTGCGCGAGGCAGACAAGACTGGTGCGGCAGAAGTGGCGCGCACCCTGAAACAGCTCGGTTTCACCATCCTGGCGACACGCGGCACAGCCTCCGTCATCTCGGCGACTGGCGTGGAAGTAACCGTGGTGAACAAGGTGGCCGAGGGGCGCCCGCATATCGTGGACATGATCAAAAACGGCGAGGTCAATCTCATCGTCAACACGGTGGACAGCAAGCCGTCCGTGATGCGCGATTCGTATTCGATCCGCCATGCGGCGCTGCAGGGCCGTGTGACCTACTACACCACGCTCGCCGGTGCGCGTGCAGCCTGTCTGGGCATGCAGCACTTGGCCGAGTTGCAAGTCTATGACGTGCAGTCTCTGCACCGTCGCTTAAAGAAATAGGAAGAAGGGAAGCGGTATGAGTAAGGTTCCATTGACTGTGAACGGCGCCGAGTTATTGCGCAGCGAATTGCACCGCCTGAAGACGGTGGACCGGCCTTCGGTCATCAACGCCATTTCGGAAGCGCGTGCGCAGGGCGACTTGTCGGAGAATGCCGAATACGAAGCGGCCAAGGAGCGCCAGTCCTTTGTCGAAGGACGTATCGTCGAACTGGAATTCAAGCTGGGTAGCGCGCAGATCATCGATCCGAAGACGCTGAATGCCGATGGACGCTGCGTGTTCGGTTCGACCGTGATTCTGGAAGACACCAGCAACGGTGATGTGGTGACTTATCAGATCGTCGGTGAAGACGAGGCCGATATCAAGTCGCGCAAGATATCCATCAGCTCGCCGATCGCGCGTGCGCTGATCGGCAAATCGAGCGGCGACATCGCGGAAGTGCAGGCTCCCGGCGGTGTTCGCGAGTACGAAGTGGTGGACGTTCAGTATATCTAGAGAGAAACGCCTTCCCCGTTGCAGGGGATGGTGTTTAGGTTCGGCTGCCGAGCTGTTTTTTGCTCAGGACATTTTTCCCCTGGCGGCGCTTGGGCGGCTTGGCGATAGGAACCGCCAGCGGACGATACACTACCAGCATCTTGCCGATGTGCTGCACGGGACCCGCCTTCAATTGTTCGCAAATTTCCTGCAGCATGGTTTCGCGCACCTCGCGGTCGTCATTCATCACGCGGATCTTCATCAGGTCGTGGCTTTTCAGGCTGCGTTCGATCTCGTCCAGAACGGCAGGGGTCAGCCCGGCATTACCGATGATGACGACAGGATGGAGTGCATGGGCGCGCGCCTTGAGGTCGCGGCGCTGTGAAACGGAGAGAGATAACATGGTAGTCCTTCAATTAAGGCGCGAATTCTATCAGGTTACCGCCAAAATCGCTGAGCGAGCGATCTGCGGCGTTGCATGGTGCTCGCTTCCTCGCCTACCTATGAGGTATGTCTCGGTCGCTGTGCGCCATGCGCCTTGCATATCATCTCGCTCAACGACTTTTGCAATAACCTGAATACGATGAAGGCTTCTAAGACCAGCAAACAATGGATGCGCGAGCATGTCAATGACCCTTATGTGCAAATGGCACAGAAGGACGGTTATCGCTCGCGCGCCGCGTACAAGCTGTTGGAGCTGGACGAGCGCGACCATCTCATCAAGCCCGGCATGGTGGTGGTGGACTTGGGCGCGACCCCGGGCGGCTGGTGTCAGGTGGTGGCGCAGAAGCTGGGGGAGAAAGGTCGCATCATCGCGCTGGACTTGCTGCCGCTGAACCCCTTGCCGCGTGTGGAGTTCATTCAGGGCGACTTTCGCGAAGACAGCGTGCTGGCGCAACTTGAAGAAAAGCTGGATGGTCGCCAGATCGGTCTTGTAATTTCGGACATGGCACCCAACATAAGCGGTGTGAGTTCGGCGGATCAGGCACGTGCCATGTATCTGGCGGAACTGGCTCTGGATTTTGCGGTCAAGCACCTTGCCCCCGGCGGTTCGTTCGCGGTGAAGGTGTTCCAGGGTGTGGGTTTTGAGGATTATCTGAAGCTGATGCGTAGCCATTTCGCCAAAGTGGTTGCACGCAAGCCGAAAGCCTCGCGCGACCGCAGTAGCGAACAATATCTGGTGGGGCTCGGCAAGCTTGAGTAATAGCCCCGGACGGTGTCTAATGCCGAGACGTATATATGGCTCAATGTAAGGAGCAAGTGTGAATAATCTATTTAAGAGTGTCGGAATCTGGCTGGTCGTGGCGTTGGTGCTGATGACCGTGTTCAACCAATTCAATGCGCGTCAGCAATCGACGGCGCAAGCGCAACTGGATTATTCGCAATTCCTGGACGAAGTAAAAACCGGTCATATCGAGAAAGTGGTCATCGAAGGCCGTACGCTGAAGGCGACCACCACCGACGGAAAACGCATCACTACCTATGCGCCCAGCGACATCTGGCTGGTTTCCGATTTGCTCAAGAACGGCGTCAAGGTTGAAGCCAAGCCGGAAGAAGAACAATCCTTCCTGATGAGCATCTTCGTGTCATGGTTCCCGATGCTGTTGCTGATCGGCGTGTGGATCTTCTTCATGCGCCAGATGCAGGGCGGCAAGGGCGGCGGCGCGTTCTCGTTCGGCAAGAGCAAGGCGCGTCTGTTGGATGACGCCAAGGAACGCGTGACTTTCGCCGATGTGGCCGGTTGCGACGAAGCCAAGGAAGAAGTTTCCGAGCTGGTCGATTTCCTGCGCGATCCTTCCAAATTCCAGAACCTCGGCGGGCGCATCCCGCGCGGCGTACTGATGGTGGGCAGCCCCGGCACCGGTAAAACCCTGCTGGCCAAGGCCATCGCAGGCGAAGCCAAGGTGCCGTTCTTCTCCATCTCCGGTTCCGACTTCGTCGAGATGTTTGTCGGTGTGGGTGCTGCGCGCGTGCGCGACATGTTCGAGCAGGCCAAGAAAAACGCTCCCTGCATTATTTTCATCGACGAGATCGACGCGGTCGGTCGTCAACGCGGCGCAGGATTGGGCGGCGGTAACGATGAACGCGAGCAGACACTGAATGCCTTGCTGGTGGAAATGGATGGTTTCGAGGGCACTTCCGGCGTCATCGTTATCGCCGCGACTAACCGTCCCGACGTACTCGACCCTGCATTGCTGCGCCCCGGCCGTTTCGACCGCCAGGTGGTCGTGCCGCTACCCGACATTCGCGGCCGCGAGCAGATCCTGATGGTGCACATGCGCAAGGTGCCGGTGGCGCCTGATGTCAAAGCCGATATCCTGGCGCGTGGAACCCCCGGCATGTCCGGCGCCGACCTGGCCAACCTGGTGAACGAGGCGGCGCTGTTCGCGGCTCGCCGCAACAAGCGTTTCGTCGAGATGGACGATTTCGAGTCGGCCAAGGACAAGATCATGATGGGCACCGAGCGCAAGTCCATGATCATGCCGGAAGAGGAGCGCCGCAACACGGCATATCATGAGTCCGGCCATGCGCTGGTGGCGAGATTGATGCCCAAGACCGATCCGGTGCACAAGGTCACCATCATTCCGCGCGGCCGCGCACTGGGTCTGACCATGCAGTTGCCGTCGGAAGACCGCTACAGCATGGATAAGGAACGCATCCTCTCGACCATCGCCGTGCTGTTCGGCGGCCGCATCGCCGAAGAGATATTCATGAACCAGATGACCACCGGTGCCTCCAATGACTTCGAGCGCGCTACCGACATGGCGCGCAAGATGGTCACCCAATGGGGCATGTCCGAGGCGCTGGGCACCATGGTCTATGCCGAGAACGAGGGCGAAGTGTTCCTTGGCCGCTCGGTGACCACGCACAAGAACATCTCCGAAGCGACCATGCAGAAGGTGGATGCCGAGATTCGCCGCATCGTGGATGAGCAATACGGGCTGGCACGCCGTCTGATCGAAGCGAACCGCGACAAGATCGAAGCTATGGCCAAGGCGCTGCTGGAGTGGGAGACCATCGACACCGAGCAGATCGACGACATCATGGCGGGCAATCCGCCGCGTCCGCCCAAACCCAGCCTGAGCAGCAAGACGCCAGAGCCGCCGAAGGACGAGACGCCAACCGCAACTGCGACCAACAAGCCAGCTGAAGGCGTATAACCAAAACTTTTCACGGGGGCATTCGCCCCCGTTTTCATATGTGGCATTGCGGTAAATTCAATTTTGATCTTGCGCGCCCTCTGGTGATGGGCATCGTCAACGTCACGCCAGACTCGTTCTCGGACGGCGGGCATCATGCCTCGACCGCTGCTGCCATCGCGCATGCCCGGCAACTCATCCAGGAAGGCGCCGACATCCTTGACATCGGTGGTGAATCCACGCGTCCCGGCGCGCCAGCCGTGAGTGAACAGGAAGAGCTGGATCGCGTGCTGCCGGTGATCGAAGGACTGCGCGGTATTTCGGTCCCGATCTCCATCGATACCTATAAGCCGGAAGTGATGCGTGCCGCTTTGGCTGCAGGAGCCAGCATGGTCAACGATATAAACGCGCTGCAGGAGCCGGAGGCGCTGACCGTGGTTGCCGGCAGCGATGCGGCGGTCTGCCTCATGCACAAACAGGGTACGCCGCAAAACATGCAGCAGCAGCCGCAGTATCGGGATGCTGTGGCCGAGGTAAGTGCGTTCCTGCGCGAACGCGTGGCGGCTGCCGAAGCGGCAGGCATCGCGCGCGAGCGCATCGTGGTCGATCCCGGCTTTGGATTTGGCAAGACGCTGGCGCATAATCTCGACTTGCTGCGCGGCTTGGACGCATTCAGTGCCTTGGGTGTGCCGCTGCTGGCGGGCCTGTCGCGCAAGTCCATGCTGGGCGCGATCACCGGGCGCGAAGTGGGCGACCGTGTGGCGGCCAGTGTGGCATCGGCTTTGCTGGCAGTGCAGCGCGGTGCGTCCATCGTGCGTGTGCATGATGTGCGAGAAACAGTTGATGCGTTAAAGATATTGAATGCAGTGAACGGGAGCAAATGATGAGCAGAAAATATTTCGGTACTGACGGTGTGCGCGGACGTGTGGGTGAGCATCCCATCACTCCGCAATTCGTGATGCACTTGGGCTACGCTGCAGGCAAGGTGCTGGCGACCGCCGAGCATACCCAGGGCGAACGCCCCGCGGTGCTGATCGGCAAGGACACCCGCATCTCCGGCTACATGCTGGAATCGGCGCTGGAAGCCGGGCTCATCGCGGCGGGCATCGACGTGTATCTGGCCGGGCCGATCCCGACCCCCGCGGTGGCTTACCTGACGCGGGCCTTGCGCTTGCAGGCTGGTGTGGTCATCTCCGCCTCGCACAACCCGTTCGAAGACAACGGCATCAAGTTCTTCTCCGGCAGCGGCACCAAATTGCCGGATGAAGTCGAACATGCCATCGAAGCGGCACTGGATGAGCCGATGCTGACCAATGCCTCGGATGCGCTGGGCAAGGCCAAGCGCATCGACGACGCGGTTGGGCGCTACATCGAATTCTGCAAGAGCACCTTCCCTGCGGACATGAATCTGCGCGGCCTCAAGATCGTGGTGGATAGCGCGCACGGCGCGACCTATCACATCGCCCGGCACGTGTTCCATGAACTCGGCGCGGACGTGGTCGCCATCGGCGCCGAGCCGAACGGCAAGAACATCAACGACGGTTACGGCGCGACCAAACCGGGCAATCTGCAGAAGGCCGTGGTCGAGCACCATGCCGATCTCGGCGTTGCGCTGGATGGCGACGGCGACCGCCTGGTCATGGTCGATGCCGCAGGCAAGCTCTATGACGGCGACCAGTTGCTCTATGTTATTGCCAAGCATCACCATGCCGAAGGCACCATGAAAGGCGGCGTGGTCGGAACACTCATGACCAATCTCGCGTTCGAACATGCCATGCAACACTTGGGCATTCCGTTCGCACGCGCCAAGGTCGGTGACCGTTACGTAATGGAGTTGCTGCAACAGAAGGGCTGGCAGCTCGGCGGCGAGAACTCCGGCCACATCATCTGTTTGGACAAGCACAGCACCGGCGACGGCATCGTCTCCGCGCTGCAGGTGCTGCATGCGTTGCGCATGAAGAAGCAATCGCTGGCCGAAGCGGCGGGCGACCTGCACATGTATCCGCAAATCCTCATCAATGTGAAAGTCGCCAAGAAGGACGACTACGCCAACCATCCCAAAGTAAAACTGGCTGTCTCGACCGCAGAAACCCTGCTGAATGGCAAGGGGCGCGTATTGCTGCGGCCATCCGGCACCGAGCCGCTATTGCGGGTGATGGTGGAGGGCGAGAATGGGGTGGATGTGAAGTTGTGTGCGGAGAAGATTGCGGGGGCGGTGAGGGAAGTGGCGGGGTAAGGTTCTGTTAGTCTGCATCCTGCAGAGCCAATACCGTCGGGGGTAGCCCGACAGCTAGTCACTTTTCTTGTCTTGCCAAGAAAAGTAACCAAAAGAAGTCGCACCCCGGTGCGCCGCCCCTGCGGGGTTCCCTCGATATTTCGCCAACAAGCGGGGCTGCGCAACTCGCCCTAGCAGGGCACACAAAACGTGCCCTGCCGCGGAGCTCAAACAGTGCTCGCCTAAACCTCCCCACGCTGTCTTTTGGTAGTTGGGCGCTTTGCGCCCAACTACGGGTTTGGTTTTGATCTTGATTTTAGTTTTTCGCTTTACCTTCCCCTGTGCGCCGCCGAGTAGCGCAGGCTGGTCAGGGGATGTCGGCGAGGACTGTCTGAGCGCGTAGCGCGAGTTCCGCAGCCGCCTGACCAGTCGAGCAACGCAGGGAACCCCGCAGGGGCGGCAAACCGGGGGCGCCTTTTCTTTGGTTACTTTCTTTTTGGCGAAGCAAAAGAAAGTGACTAGCTGCCGGGCTACCCCCGGCGAAATCGTTTCTGGTTTGCAGAGATCCACCCCGGAATTCGAATTGCCAAATCCAATCAGGCAAGTATCCCTACTCATTTCCCCTACCAATAAATACAGTGCTGTCCGTACTGCCGAATACAGTACCCCACCCACAGGCAGTTTTTACCCGCGACACTAAGATGCACTCCATGCAATCAGCGTGCGTTTCAGTGATCGGTCCAACGGTTTTGTGAAATTAATTCCAAAGATCCGGCAGATTTACATTATGTGATGCTCGCTCTGAGGACGCGTGGTGGCTGGGCTTCCAGCCGACCAGCCGGAAAATTCGCTAATTAACTCTACGTTTTTAGGAGAATCTATGAAATCCGAAACAATGAAGGCGGCGCCGAAAAATATCCTGGCAATCGTTCTGGCTGGAGGACAAGGTACTCGCCTGCGCCCGCTGACGCTCGCCCATGCAAAGCCCGCTCTTCCTTTTGGTGGCCGTTTCCGTTTGGTGGACTTCGTGCTGAGCAATCTGGTCAATTCCGGCATCGATTCCATCTACCTGCTGGCCCAATACAAACCGGACTCCCTGATCAAGCATGTCGACGCCAACTGGAAGCTGGCGCCCAACGGTCATGAGCGTTTTGTCCGTGTGGTGCTGCCGCAACAGGAACATGGTGGTTTCCGCGGCACAGCCGACGCTGTCTATCAAAATCTTGCTCTGATCGAACGGCATGCACCGGACATCGTGGCCGTGTTTGCTGCCGACCACGTCTATCGCATGGATGTGAATCAGATGGTGAAGTTCCACCGCGACTGCGATGCAGACGCCACTATCGCAGCGACGCAGGTGCCGATAGGCTTGGCACCATCGTTCGGCGTCATCGCGGCGGGGCACAACGGGGAAGTCCTGGATTTCCAGGAGAAGCCGGATGCACCCATTGCCATTCCTTCCTGCCCTGATCGTGCTTATGCCTCCATGGGCAATTACTTGTTCAACACCGAAGTATTGGTCGAGGCGCTGGAGCATGCCTTGCGTCTCGGAGAAACGGATTTCGGCGGGCACATATTGCCGCGCCTGATACGCAGTCACCAGGTGCATGCCTACGACTTTTCCAACAATAGCGTGCCGGGCACCCAGCCGCATGAGGAACTGGCGTACTGGCGCGACGTGGGAACGTTGGAGGCTTATCTAAGTGCGCACGATGATGTCGCCGGTAGCGCGCCACGCTTCAATTTACACAATCCGCACTGGCCAATATTGCCTGCGTTGTCTGCACGCCATACAGCCTCTGTTCGTCCGCCACTCTGGAGTCACAGCAAGGCTGCGGCTTCGATGTATCCCCTCAGCAGTATGTTCTCGGGCGAATTCGACGCATTGCACGCCGGCCGAGCCTGACTAACCCTCTCCTCCCCTTTGCATAGGTCTCCCTTAACTTATTGCAAAGGTTTAGCCCCACAAAGCTCTCGTGGGGCATTTTTTTGTCCTGTGGTCGGGTAGGAAAAGATCAGATCTTGATCTGACAGCAAAAGTTGTTGCCGGAGAGTGTCCTGTGCAGTGAACCGAATTCCGCTCAGGAATTCGATTAGCCGAAACGTCCGGTGATGTAGTCCTCGGTCTCTTTCCGCTTGGGATTGGTGAACACCGTGCTGGTGTCGCCAAACTCGATGAGGTCGCCCAGATACATGTAGGCGGTGAAGTCGGAGACGCGCGCGGCCTGTTGCATGTTGTGGGTGACGATGACGATGGTGAAGTCTTTCTTCAGTTCGTCGATCAGCTTCTCGATGTGCGCAGTGGAGATCGGATCGAGCGCCGAGGTCGGTTCGTCCAGCAGCAACACTTGCGGTTTGACGGCGATGGCGCGGGCGATGCACAGGCGTTGCTGCTGGCCGCCGGAGAGACCGGTGCCGCTCTGCTTCAGTTTGTCCTTCACTTCGTTCCACAGAGCGGCTTTCTTCAGCGCCCATTCCACGCGTTCGTCCATGTCGTGACGGCTGAGGTTCTCATACAGCTTCACGCCAAAAGCGATGTTGTCGTAGATGGACATCGGGAACGGGGTTGGCTTCTGGAACACCATGCCGATCTTGGCGCGCAGGGTGTTGAGGTCTTGTTTCTTGTCCAGCAGGTTCTGTCCGTCCAGCAGGATCTCGCCGGTGGCGCGTTGCTTGGGGTAAAGCTGGTACATGCGGTTGAAGGTGCGCAGCAGGGTGGACTTGCCGCAGCCGGACGGACCGATGAAGGCGGTGACCATCTTTTCCGGAATGACCAGGTTGATGTCTTTCAGCGCACGATCCGCACCGTAATAGAAATTCAGATCGCGGACGATCAATTTCGGGGCGGAGATGATTGGTTCTGCAGTCATTACTTGTCGTCCTTATTGATTGGTCGATTTCTGGCGGAACATGACGCGCGCCACGATGTTCAGGGTGAGTACGCTCAGCGTGATGAGCAGTGCGCCTGCCCAGGCGAGGTTATGCCAGTCTTCATAGGGGCTCATGGCGAACTGGAAGATGACCACCGGCAGGTTGGCCATCGGCTGGTTCATGTTGCTGCTCCAGAACTGGTTGTTCAGCGCGGTGAACAGCAACGGCGCCGTCTCGCCACTGATGCGGGCGACGGCCAGCAGGATGCCTGTCAATATGCCGGCGCGCGCGGCGCGCAGGGTGACGAAGCTGATGACTTTCCATTGCGGCGCACCCAATGCGGCAGCCGCTTCGCGCAGGCTGTGAGGGACCAGGCGCAACATATTCTCGGTGGTGCGGATGACCACGGGGATGACCAGGATGGAGAGTGCGAACGCTCCACCCCATCCGGCGAAGTGACCGACCTTGACCACGTAGATCTCATACACGAACAAACCGATCACGATGGAGGGCGCGGACAAAAGGATGTCGTTGATGAAGCGGGTAATCGGTGCCAGCCAGCCGCGCTGGCCGAATTCGGCCAGATATGTTCCGGCGAGGATGCCGATAGGCGTGCCGATGAGGACCGCGATGGCGACCATCATCAAGCTGCCGAAAATGGCGTTGATCAGTCCGCCCGCACTGCCGGGCGGCGGGGTGGTCTGGGTGAACACATGCGCGCCGAGACCGGGCAGACCGTTTTCCAGCAGCGTCCACAAGATCCAGCCGAGCCAGAACAGGCCAAACAGCATGGCGAGCACCGAGATGCCCAGGCTGACCGTGTTGACGACGCGGCGTCGAGCGTAGAGATACGACATATCAGGCTCCATGCCCTTCGCGTTGCGCCAGCTTGTACAACATGAGGCGGGCGAGCGAGAGGACGACGAATGTGATGAAGAACAGGATCAGGCCGAGTTCGATGAGCGAAGAGGTGTATAGCTCGCCTACCGCTTCGGCGAACTCGTTGGCCAGTGCCGAGGAGATGCTGTTGCCGGGCATGAGCAGCGATTTGTTGAATTCATGCGCATTGCCGATGACGAAAGTGACCGCCATGGTTTCGCCCAGCGCGCGACCGAGGCCGAGCATGATGCCGCCGACCACGCCGATCTTGGTGTAGGGCAGCACGACTTTCCACATCACTTCCCAAGTCGTTGAACCCAGGCCGTAAGCGGATTCTTTGAGCATGGTGGGGACGACGTCGAATACGTCGCGCATCACCGACGCGATGAAGGGGATGACCATGATCGCCAGGATAATGCCGGCGGTAAGCATGCCGATACCCATCGGTGGGCCGGAGAAGAACGCACCGATGAATGGAAGGGGGCCGATGTGGTCGTTGAGCCAGGGCTCGACATGGTCGGCGAACAGCGGGGCGAAGATGAACAGACCCCACATGCCATAGATGATGCTGGGAATGCCCGCCAGCAATTCGACCGCGATGCCCAATGGGCGACGCAGCCAGCGCGGCGACAATTCGGTCAAAAAGATGGCGATGCCGAAGCTGACCGGGATCGCGATCAACAGCGCGATGCCCGAAGTGATCAGGGTGCCGATGATGGGAATCAATGCGCCGTACCGGTCGTTGACTGGATCCCATTCCGGACTTGTGATGAAGCCGAAACCAAATGCATGTATCGCGGGCATGCTGCCCACGATTAGTGAGCCGATGATCGCCGCGAGCAAAGCCAGTACGGCGAATGCCGCAAGACGTGTCAGATTGCGGAACAACAGGTCAAGCACAGTTTGTCGTTTAAGGCGTGCTTCGCGTAGGAACGTCGGCATAGTTCAATTTATGGGGTTTAGAAAAATTGCGGGGGCATTCAGAGCCCCCGCAATTATAGCTTAGAACGTGTGAATTACTTCCACAGTGCTTTGCCGGATGCGTCCTTTACTTGAGCTTTCCAAGCGCCGCGTATCATGGTCTTCAGGTTAGCTGGCAACGGCACATAGTCCAGATCGGAAGCCAGTTTGTCGCCGTTGTTGTAAGCCCAGTCGAAGAACTTCAATACTTCCACTGCATTCTCGACTTTTTCGGCGGATTTGTAGACCAGGATGAAGGTCGCGCCGGTGATAGGCCAGCTATCCTTGCCGGGTTCGTTGGTCAGGATTTCGTAGAAGCCCTTGTCGGCATCCCATTTCGCATTGGCAGCAGCAGCCTTGAAGCTGGTGTCGTTAGGCGCAACGAACTGGCCGTCGCGGTTCTTCAGCTGGGTGTAGTTCATCTTGTTTTGCAGCGCGTAAGCGTATTCCACATAACCGATGGAGTTCTTGATGCGTTGCACATAGGAAGCGACACCTTCGTTGCCTTTGCCGCCAGTACCTACGGGCCAGGACACAGCTTTATCACCACCGACGCTGCGTTTCCAGTCCAGGCTGACTTGCGACAGATAGGTCGTGAAGATGAAGGTGGTGCCCGAACCGTCAGCACGGTGCACTACGGTGATGGTTTCGTCCGGCAAAGCGACGCCAGCATTGTCTGCGGCGATGCGCGGATCGTTCCACTTGGTGATCTTGCCCAGGAAGATGTCGGCCAGCACTTTGCTGTCCAGCTTCAACTGGCCGGGAGCGACGCCGGCGAGGTTGATGACGGGTACTACGCCGCCGATCACGGTTGGGAATTGGGTCAGGCCGGCAAGCGCCAGTTCGTTCGGGTTCAACGGGGCATCGGTCGCGCCGAAGTCCACGGTCTTGGCCTGGATCTGCTTGATGCCGCCGCCGGAACCGATGGACTGGTAGTTCATGCCCACGCCGGTCTGAGCTTTGTAGGCTTCTGCCCACTTGGCGTAGATCGGATAGGGGAAGGTTGCGCCTGCGCCAGTGATGTCGGCGGCGTATGCAGCGCCGGCAGACAGCAGGGCAGCGGACAGGCCGATGCTGCTAAGAAGACGATTCAGTTTGCTCATTTCAAGTTTCTCCCAAAAGGATTATTCGTTTGCTTGCCGTTTGCCAGCGAGGAGCATCTTAGTGCGCGCTTGTTACACAATTATTACACAATGTAACAAAGGAGGAGGGAGGTTGCAGGAGACGCGTAGGTAAGTGTTTTGAGCCTGTGCCGAGCCCGGATTGACCATTTAAGTTTTCATCGGTAGTATCGCCGCCTTCTGAAACGTCGGAAGTTGATCCTGATGCGTCGCAAGTTGGTGGTGGGGAATTGGAAAATGCACGGCTCATTGGCTCAGAATGAGTCTTTGCTGGCGGCTGTGAAGAATGGTGCGGCGCAACTATCTCATGTGGATGTCGCTGTTTGTGCTCCCTTTCCATACTTGGCGCAACTCAAGCAGGAATTGTCTGCTTCGGTGGTGAAATGGGGTGCGCAGGATGTTCACCAGCTTGAAAAAGGTGCATTCACCGGCGAAGTGTCCGCTGCCATGTTGGCGGATTTTTCCTGCACTTACGTGCTCGTCGGACATTCCGAGCGGCGCAGTATCTACGGCGAGAGCAGCCGTCTGGTGGCGGAAAAGTTTGCCGCAGCGCAGCAGGCGGGATTGATTCCCATCTTGTGTGTGGGTGAAACGCTGGAGCAGCGTGAAAGCGGTGC
Source organism: uncultured beta proteobacterium (assembly GCA_963715005.1). GTDB lineage: Bacteria > Pseudomonadota > Gammaproteobacteria > Burkholderiales > Gallionellaceae > Sideroxyarcus. The sequence goes on from CAVQQO010000003.1 coordinate 172,574, forward strand.
GACAGAAGCGGTGGTGGCAGAACAGTTGGATGCGGTGCTTGCTTTGGTTGGCGTGCAGGCGCTGCGTAAGGCGGTGGTGGCATACGAGCCGGTGTGGGCGATCGGTACCGGTAAAACGGCGTCGCCGGAACAGGCGCAGGCGGTACATGCTTTCATCCGCCAGCGCGTGGCTGGGCATGATGCGCAGGTGGCGCAAGGATTGGTGGTGCTGTACGGCGGCAGCGTGAAGGCGGCGAATGCGCCGGAGCTGTTTGCCAAGGCGGATATCGATGGCGGGTTGATCGGTGGCGCGGCTTTGGTTGCCGATGAGTTTTTGGCAATCTGTCGCGCAGGTCAGTAACAGAAGAATAATGTTGGATTCGTTGCGGAGTGGTGTGTGGAAACTTTAGTCTGGGTAGTGCATGTGATAACTGCGGTAGTGCTGATCGGCCTGGTGTTGATCCAGCACGGTAAGGGTGCAGATATGGGCGCGGCGTTCGGTTCCGGTTCTGCCGGTAGCCTGTTCGGATCCAGTGGTTCTGCCAACTTTTTGAGCCGTAGCACGGCAGTGGCGGCGACGATCTTCTTTATTACCAGCCTGGTTTTGACTTATCTGTATTCCCGCCCGGTCAATGAGCTGGGGGTGATGGATAAGGTGGAAGTGCAAACGCAGCAAGCAGTACCTGCTCCGGCGGGTGTGGATACAAGCGATTCCAAGTCGCAACAAATACCAAAATAATAATAAACTGCGGAGTTGGCGGAATTGGTAGACGCGCAGCCTTGAGGTGGCTGTGTCGAAAGACGTGAGGGTTCGAGTCCCTTGCTCCGCACCAAATTGATTGAACCAAGGCCTGCAAGCCGAAGGTCGAAGAAAATAGAGTAACGTTCTGCGCTCCCAATATTTGGGAGCCTACGGAGGAGGGGGAGCTCATATGTTGGAAAATTATTTTCCGGTACTGCTATTTATCGGCATCGCTGTCGTGATGGGCGTACTGCCTCTGCTATTGGGTAGACTGGCTGCCCCCAACCGTCCCGACGAGAAAAAACTATCACCCTACGAGTGCGGTTTCGAGGCCTTCGAAGACGCGCGCATGAAATTCGACGTGCGTTTCTATCTCGTGGCCATCCTCTTCATTCTGTTCGATCTTGAGATCGCTTTCCTGTTCCCCTGGGCTATCGTGCTCAAGGAGATCGGCACCTTCGGTTTTGTTTCCATGATGATCTTTTTGGCCATCCTGGTGGTTGGCTTTGTCTACGAATGGATGAAAGGGGCCTTGGAATGGGAATAGAAGGCGTTCTGAATAAGGGCTTCGTCACCACCTCCGCGGACGTGGTGATCAACTATGCGCGCACCGGTTCGCTGTGGCCGATGACCTTCGGTCTGGCCTGCTGTGCGGTGGAAATGATGCATGCGGCGCTGCCGCGTTACGACTTGGACCGTTTCGGTGCGGGTGCATTCCGTCCCAGTCCGCGTCAATCCGATGTGATGATCGTGGCGGGAACGCTGTGCAACAAGATGGCCCCCGCCTTGCGCAAAGTGTATGACCAGATGGCCGAGCCGCGTTGGGTGATCTCCATGGGGTCCTGTGCCAACGGTGGCGGTTATTACCATTATTCCTATTCCGTTGTGCGCGGTTGCGACCGCATCGTGCCGGTGGATATCTACGTTCCTGGTTGCCCGCCGACTGCCGAAGCGCTGCTCTACGGTGTGATCCAGTTGCAGAACAAGATCAAGCGCACCAACACCATTGCACGCTAGGATAATCATGGCTACCGACCTGAACATACTGTCCGCTAATCTGCACGAGGCATTCTCGGGCAAAGTAGTAAGTCTGGAAGAGCGCTTGGGTGAACTGACGCTGGTGGTGAAGGCGAGCGATATGCTCGCTGTGTTCACCCGCCTGCGCGACGATGCCGACATGCGTTTTGAAGAGCTCATCGATGTCTGCGGTATCGACTACTCCACCTACGGCAGCGAACTGTCGGAAGACGGGCGCTATCTGCCCGATGCGCCGCGCGAAGGCGCACGCTTCGCTGCCGTCTATCACCTGCTGTCGGTGACGCACAACGTGCGTCTGCGCGTGCGCGTCTTCGCTGAAGACGATTCGATGCCGGTTCTGGATTCGATCGCCGGCGTATGGCCTTCCGCCAACTGGTATGAACGCGAGGCGTTCGACCTGTACGGCATCATCTTCGTCGGCCATCCCGACTTGCGCCGCATCCTCACCGATTACGGTTTCGTCGGCAATCCGTTCCGCAAGGACTTCCCCTTGTCCGGCACGGTCGAGATGCGCTATGACGCTGCGCAGAAGCGTGTGATCTATGAGCCGGTGACGGTGGAACCGCGCGAGATCACGCCGCGTACGATGCGCGAAGAGAATTACGGTCGTCACTAACCGAATTAAAGAAGGCAACGTTATGGCGGAAATAAAAAATTACACCATGAACTTCGGCCCGCAGCATCCCGCTGCGCACGGCGTGTTGCGCTTGGTGCTGGAGCTGGACGGCGAAGTGATCGAGCGTGCCGACCCGCACATTGGTTTGCTGCACCGGGCGACCGAGAAGCTTGCAGAGCACAAGACCTTCCTGCAATCGGTTCCCTACATGGACCGTTTGGACTACGTGTCCATGATGGTTAACGAGCACGCTTACGTGATGGCGATCGAGAAGCTGGCCGGGATCGAAGTGCCGCTACGTGCGCAATACATCCGCGTGATGTACGACGAGATCACCCGCATTCTGAATCATCTGCTGTGGCTCGGCGCTTCCGGCATCGACCTCGGTGCGATGACCATGTTCTTCTACACCTTCCGCGAGCGTGAAGACCTGCTGGATGCGTACGAGGCGGTATCCGGTGCGCGCATGCACGCTGCCTACTACCGTCCGGGCGGCGTCTACCGCGACCTGCCGGACTCGATGCCGCAATACCAGCCGAGCAAGATCCACAATGCGGCTGCCGTGAAGAAGATGAACGAGGCCCGCCAGGGTTCGTTGCTCGATTTCCTGGAAGACTTCACCAACCGTTTCCCCAAGTACGTGGACGAATACGAGACGCTGCTGACCGACAACCGTATCTGGAAACAGCGTACGGTGGGCATTGGCGTGGTGTCGCCGGAACGCGCCATGGCGCTGGGCTTCACCGGCCCGATGTTGCGCGGCTCGGGCGTGGTGTGGGACCTGCGCAAGAAGCAGCCGTACGAGGTGTATGACCGCCTGGACTTCGACATCCCGGTCGGCGTCGAGGGCGATTGCTACGACCGTTATCTGGTGCGCGTGGAAGAGATGCGTCAGTCCAACCGCATCATCAAGCAATGTATCGACTGGTTGCGCAAGAATCCGGGGCCGGTGATGACGGACAACCTGAAGTACGCATCGCCCAAGCGCGAAGCCATGAAGCAGAACATGGAAGAGCTGATCCACCATTTCAAGCTGTTTAGCGAAGGTTTCCATGTGCCCGCGGGTGAAGCGTATTCGGCCGTGGAGCATCCGAAGGGCGAGTTCGGCATCTATCTGGTGTCGGACGGCGCGAACAAGCCTTACCGCATGAAGATACGCGCACCGGGCTTTCCGCATCTGTCCAGTCTGGACGAGATGACGCGCGGGCACATGATCGCCGATGTGGTGGCGATCATCGGTACGCAGGACATCGTTTTCGGGGAGATAGACCGCTGATGTTATCCCAACAAGTCACCACGCTCATCGACAAAGAGCTGAAAAAATACCCCGCCGACCAGCGCCAGTCCGCCGTGATGGCCGCGTTGCGTTTCGTGCAGGACGAGAAGGGCTGGATCGCCCCCGAAGATATGGCGGACATCGCCGTCTATCTGGGGATGCAGCAGATGGCCGTGTACGAAGTGGCGACCTTCTATCACATGTACAACCTGAAACCGATGGGCAAATACACGCTTACGGTTTGCACCAACCTGTCCTGCACCCTGTGCGGTGCTGGCGATACCGTGGGCTACCTGGAAAGCAAGCTGGGTATCCAGATGGGCGGAGTCACTGCCGACGGCAAGTTCGGGCTGCGCGAGGGCGAGTGCATGGGGGCTTGCGTGGATGCGCCGCTGCTCACCGTGAATAACAAGAAAATGTGTGGCCGTTTGAGCAACCAAAAAATTGACCAGATCCTGGCAGAACTGGATAAGCAATGAACGCCCCCATCATTCTCAATACTCTGCATTTTGACCAGCCGTGGACGCTGGAGAATTACCTCAAGGTCGGCGGCTATCAGGCGCTGCGCAAAGTGCTGGCCGAGAAGATGACGCCAGACGCCATCATCGCCGAGGTAAAAGCATCCGGGCTGCGCGGTCGCGGCGGCGCGGGCTTCCCCACCGGCTTGAAGTGGAGTTTCATGCCGCGCCAATATCAGGGCGAGAAATACCTGGTATGCAATTCGGACGAAGGCGAGCCGGGCACCTGCAAGGATAGAGACATCCTGCGCTACAACCCGCACATGCTGATCGAGGGCATGGCGATCGCCGCTTATGCTATGGGCGTGAAGACCGGATATAACTACGTGCACGGCGAAGTATTCGAAGTTACGAGCGCATGGAAGCGGCGTGCGAAGAAGCGCGCAAGGCGGGGTATCTGGGCAAGAACATTCTGGGGTTCGATTTCGAGTTCGACCTGCACAACCATATGGGCTATGGCGCCTATGTGTGCGGCGAAGAGACTGCGCTGCTCGAATCCATCGAGGGCAAGAAAGGCCAGCCGCGCTTCAAGCCGCCGTTCCCCGCCAGCTTCGGCTTGTACGGCAAACCGACCACCATCAACAACACCGAGACGTTCGCCAGCATCCCCTACATCCTCCGCGAAGGCGGCCAGAAGTTCGCCGACCTGGGGGTGCCCAACAGCGGCGGCGTCAAGCTGTTCTCGGTCTCGGGCCATGTGAACAAGCCCGGCAACTTCGAAGTGCCGATGGGCACGCCGTTCAAGACACTGCTGGAGATGGCCGGCGGCGTGCGTCACGGCCACAAGCTGAAAGCGGTGATTCCCGGCGGTTCGTCGATGCCGGTGTTGCCGGGCGAGATCATGATGGACCTCAATATGGACTTCGATTCCATCCAGAAGGCGGGTTCCTATCTCGGCTCCGGCGCGGTCATCGTGATGGACGATACCACCTGCATGGTGCGCGCGCTGGAGCGTCTGTCCTATTTCTACTTTGAAGAATCCTGCGGTCAGTGTACGCCCTGCCGCGAAGGCACCGGCTGGCTGTATCGCATCGTGCACCGCATCGAACACGGCGAGGGCAAGCCGGAAGACCTCGATCTGCTGCTCGACCTGTGCGGCAATATCGCGGGGCGCACCATCTGTGCCTTGGGGGATGCGGCAGCGTGGCCGGTACAAGGCATGTTGAAGCATTACCGCAAGGAATTCGAATATCACATCGAGCACAAACGCTGCTTGGTGTAAGGCTGACGGACAGGTGAGCAATGATCAATATCGAAATTGACGGCAAGCAGATACAAACGGAAAACGGTGCGACCGTGATCGAGGCCGCGCATCGGGCCGGCATCGCCATCCCGCATTTCTGCTATCACAAGAAACTCTCCATCGCGGCAAACTGCCGCATGTGTCTGGTGCAAGTGGAGAAAGCACCCAAGCCGCTGCCTGCCTGCGCCACGCCGGTAGCCGAAGGCATGAAGGTGTTCACCCATTCCGAACAGGCGGTGAAAGCGCAACAGGGCGTGATGGAATTCCTGCTGGTGAACCACCCGCTGGATTGCCCGATCTGCGACCAGGGCGGCGAGTGCATGCTGCAGGACGTATCGGTCGGCTACGGCGGCGGACATTCGCGCTATCAGGAAGAGAAGCGCGTGGTGCTGGGCAAGGACATCGGCCCGCTGGTATCGGCGGAAGAGATGAGCCGCTGCATCAACTGTACCCGCTGCGTGCGCTTCGGCGCAGAGATCGCCGGGCAGATGGAACTGGGCCAAGCCTTCCGCGGCGAGCATGCCGAGATCATGTCTTTTGTCGCCGGTACGGTGGATTCGGAGCTGTCCGGCAACATGATCGATCTGTGTCCGGTCGGCGCGCTGACCAGCAAGCCGTTCCGCTACAAGGCGCGCAGCTGGGAGTTGTCGCGTCGCCGCTCGGTGAGCGCACACGACAGCCTGGGTTCCAACCTGGCCGTGCAGACCAAGAACAACCGCGTGCTGCGCGTGCTGCCCATCGAGAACGAAGACATCAACGAATGCTGGCTGTCCGACAAGGATCGCTTCGCGTATGAAGGGCTGAATGCAGCCGACCGCCTGACCAAGCCGATGATCAAGCAGGACGGCAAGTGGCAGGAGGTGGAATGGCAAGTCGCGCTGGAATATGCGGCGAACGGCCTGCGCCACATCGCCAACGGTGCCGGAGCCGAGCAGATCGGTGCGCTGGCGACGGCGAACTCCACACTGGAAGAACTCTACCTGTTGCAAAAACTCATGCGCGGCATCGGCAGCCAGAACGTGGACTTCCGTCTGCGCCAGTCCGATTTCAGCGCCGACGGCAAGCAACAGGGCGCACCGTGGCTGGGTATGTCCATTGCCGACATCAGCAAAGCGGACCGCATCCTCATCGTCGGCAGCTTCCTGCGCAAGGATCACCCGTTGCTGGCGGCGCGTATCCGCCAGGCGGTGAAGCACGGCGCGCAAGCCAACATCATCCATTCCGCCGATGACGATCTGCTGATGAAGGTGGCGAACAAGGCCATCGTCGCACCGGATGCTCTGGTTGAATTGTTGACGCAGGTGTCGAAGGCACTGACGGCTGAAAAACAGGGGCAAAGCGCGAGCGGCGACGCAGTTGCTATCGCCAGGAGTCTGGCTGGCGGCGAGCGCGTTGCCGTGTTGCTCGGCAATTTCGCGCAGCAGCATCCGCAGGCCGCACAGCTGCAAGCGCTGGCGCAACAGATCGCCGCGTTGAGCAACGGCAAATTCGGTTTCCTCGGCGAAGCAGCGAACAGCGTCGGTGGTTATCTGGCACAAGCCACACCGGGTGCGAAAGGACTGAACGCCGCATCCATGCTGGCGACACCGCGCAAGGCTTATGTGTTGCTGAACGTCGAAGCGGAACTGGATTGCGCCGATCCGCAACAGGCTATCGCCGCACTGCAGGCTGCCGACATGGTGGTCGCGATGTCGGCTTACAAACACCATGCCACGGAATACGCCGATGTGCTGTTGCCCATCGCGCCGTTCACCGAGACTTCCGGCACTTTCATCAGCAGCGAAGGCCGTGTGCAAAGCTTCAAGGGTGCGGTCAAGCCTTTGGGCGAAGCGCGTCCGGCGTGGAAGGTGTTGCGCGTGCTGGGTAATCTGCTCAAGGTGGATGGTTTCGAGCAAGATACTTCCGAAGCCGTGCGCGACGAGGCGCTGCAAGGTGTGGACGTCGCCGCCAGATTGAACAACGCCATCGGCGGTGTGGAGGCGAAAGCCGTGCCTGCTGCGAGCGGCCTGCAGCGCGTGAGCGATGTGCCGATCTATGCGACGGACGCCGTGGTGCGCCGTTCCGCGCCGTTGCAGGCGACGGCCGATGCTGCGCTGCCGCAGGCATGGCTGCACAGCGACGAGCTGAAGAAGCTGGGCGTGCAGGCAGGGGTGCCGGTCAAGGTCAGCCAGGGGCAGGGCAGCGTGCAGCTGGTTGCTGCGGCAGACGATAAATTGCCCAGGGGTGTGGTGCGTGTGGCGGCAGGCCACGCGGCAACTGCCGCACTGGGTGGGATGTTTGGAACGATCTCAGTGGAGCGTGCATGATGGAAGCTCAAGCCCTGCAATTGGTACAGTCGCTCTTGAGTTTCCTCGGACTCTGGGAACTGCTGCGCGGATTCATCGAGCCGGCATGGCATGTGATCTGGACGGCATTGAAGATATTCGCCATCGTGCTGCCTATCATGGGCGGCGTGGCCTACCTGACCTTGGCCGAGCGCAAGATACTGGGCTTCATGCAGGTGCGTCCGGGTCCCAACCGCGTGGGTTATTGGGGCTTGCTGCAGCCAGTGGCAGACGGTATCAAGCTGCTGATGAAAGAAGTCATCATCCCGACCAATTCCAACAAGTTCCTGTTCCTTGCCGCTCCGGTACTGGCGCTGGCACCGGCGCTGGCGGCGTGGGCGGTGATCCCGTTCGGCGACGGCATGATCCTGGCCAACGTGAACGCGGGTCTGCTCTATATCTTGGCAATGACCTCGCTCGGCGTGTACGGCATCATCATCGCCGGCTGGGCGTCCAACTCGAAATACGCGTTCCTCGGTGCCTTGCGTTCCGCCGCGCAGATCGTGTCGTATGAACTGGCCATGGGCTTTGCACTGGTGTGCGTGCTGCTGGCGGCGCAGAGCATGAATCTGGGCGACATCGTGCGCGGACAGCAGAGTGGCTACAGGCCTGCTCGGCTGGTATTTCATCCCTCTGTTCCCGATGTTCGTGGTGTATTTCCTCGCCGGGGTGGCCGAGACCAACCGTGCGCCGTTCGACCTGGCGGAAGATGAATCCGCGATCGTGGCGGGCTTCCACACCGAATATTCCGGCATGGGCTTCGCGCTGTTCTTCCTGGCGGAATACGCCAACATGATGCTGATCGCCGCGTTGACCTCGGTCATGTTCCTCGGCGGCTGGCTCAATCCGTTCCACGGTTGGTCGGTATTGGGAGAATGGACCGACCATATTCCGGGCTTGTTCTGGATGTTGGGCAAGATGTCCGCGCTCCTGTTCATCTTCCTGTGGTTCCGCGCGACCTTCCCGCGCTATCGCTACGACCAGTTGATGCGCTTGGGCTGGAAGGTGTTCATCCCGCTCACGCTGGTGTGGGTGGTGGTGGTCGCTGCGTGGATGCAGACCCCATATTGGCTGTGGTAAGCGGTCGAGGATAGACAATGAAAAACCTCATACATTTCTTCAAGAGTTTCCTGCTCATCGAATTGCTCAAGGGCATGGCGGTGACCGGCAAGTATTTCTTCGCGCGCCACATCACCGTCCAGTATCCGGACGAAAAGACGCCGCAGAGTTTCCGCTTCCGCGGCCTGCATGCGCAGCGCCGCTACCCGAACGGCGAAGAGCGCTGCATCGCCTGCAAGCTGTGCGAAGCGGTGTGCCCGGCACTGGCGATCAAGATCGAAGTTGCGGAGCGCGACGACGGTTCGCGCCGCACCACGCAATACGACATCGACCTGACCAAGTGCATCTTCTGCGGTTTCTGCGAGGAATCCTGCCCGGTGGACGCCATCGTCGAGACGCGCGTGTACGAGTACCACGGCGAGAATCGCGGCGACCTGTATTACACCAAGCCCATGCTGCTGGCGGTGGGCGACAAACATGAAGCGCAGATCGCACGCGATCGGGCTGCCGATGCCAAGTATCGGTAAGAAGAGGATGCCTCATGAACTATTGAAACCGATAATGTTCTACCTGTTCGCCGTGGTGACCGTGTTCGCGGCGCTGCGCGTGATCACTGCGCGCAACCCGCTGCATGCCGTGCTGTTCCTGGTGCTGGCTTTCGTCAGCAGTGCGGGTATCTGGCTGCTGCTGGAAGCCGAGTTCCTCGCCATCGCGCTGGTGCTGGTGTATGTCGGCGCGGTGATGGTGCTGTTCCTGTTCGTGGTGATGATGCTGGACATCAATCTCGAGCGCCTGCGCATGGGATTTCTGCGCTGGTTGCCGGTCGGTCTGCTGCTGGCGGGGTTGATCGTGGTGCAGATGGTGTGGGTGCTGGGCGCCGATGAGATATCGGCAGGCAAGACCGCGATCAAGCATGCCGCCGATTACAGCAACACCAAGGAACTGGGGCGCTTGATCTACACCGATTACGTCTATCCGTTCGAACTGGCAGCGGTGCTGTTGCTGTTGGCGATGGTGGCCGCGATCGCACTGACCCTGCGTCGCCGGCGCGATTCCAAGCGGCAGGACATCAGCAAGCAGGTCAAGGTCCGGAAACAGGATCGCGTGCGCATCGTGTCCGTTCCGTCCGCGAACAAGACGGGTGCGGCGCAAGAGACTGTCGTATCGAACAATCACACCGCAGATTAAGGCAAAGGGGAGAGCATGTTGAATCTGGGTCTATCGCATTATCTGGTGCTGAGCGCGCTGCTGTTCGCCATCAGCGTGGTCGGCATCTTCCTGAACCGCAAGAACCTGATCGTGCTGCTGATGGCGATCGAGCTGATGCTGCTGGCGGTGAATACCAACTTCGTCGCGTTCTCCCATTATCTGAACGATGTGGCGGGGCAGGTCTTCGTGTTCTTCATCCTCACCGTGGCAGCTGCGGAAGCGGCGATCGGTCTGGCGATCCTGGTGGTGCTGTTCCGCAATCTGCGCACCATCAACGTCGATGATCTCGGCAGCTTGAAAGGTTGATGCGCATGGAAAATATGCAAACTCTGTATCTGCTGGTTCCCCTGGCTCCGCTGGTGGGCGCCATCGCCGCCGGCTTGTTCGGCAAGGTGTTGGGGCGTGTATGGTCGCACCGCATCACCATTGCGCTGGTGGCGGTGTCCTTCGGCGCTTCCGTGGTGATCTTTCAGGACGTGATGGCGGGCCATGTGTTCAACGGCACCGTGTACAAGTGGCTTTCTTCCGGTGACACCAGTCTGGAAGTGGGTTTCCTGATCGACCGCCTGACCGTGATGATGATGCTGGTGGTGACTTTCGTTTCGCTCATGGTGCACATCTACACCATCGGCTACATGCAGGAAGATCCCGGCTACCAGCGCTTCTTCAGCTACATCTCGCTGTTCACCTTCTCCATGCTGATGCTGGTGATGGCCAACAACTTCATGCAGCTGTTCTTCGGCTGGGAAGCGGTGGGCCTGGTGTCTTACCTGCTGATCGGTTTCTGGTACACGCGCCCCACGGCGATCTACGCCAACCTCAAGGCGTTCCTGGTCAACCGCGTGGGCGACTTCGGCTTCCTGCTCGGCATCGGCCTGGTGCTGATGGTGTTCGGCACGCTGGACTACCAGTCGGTGTTCGCCAACGCGCACCGTTATGTGAACGATATAGCGCCCATCCCCGGTATGTCGGTGGGCCTGCTGACCGCGATCTGCATCCTGCTGTTCATCGGTGCGATGGGTAAATCGGCCCAGTTCCCGCTGCACGTGTGGCTGCCGGATTCGATGGAAGGCCCGACCCCGATCTCCGCGCTGATCCACGCCGCGACCATGGTGACCGCCGGTATCTTCATGGTGGCGCGCATGTCGCCGCTGTTCGAACTGTCCGAGACCGCGCTGTCCTTCGTCATGATCATCGGCGCGATCACCGCGCTGTTCATGGGTTTCCTCGGCATCATCCAGAACGACATCAAGCGCGTGATCGCCTATTCCACTTTGTCGCAGCTCGGCTACATGACCGTGGCGCTGGGCGCCTCGGCTTACTCGGTGGCGGTGTTCCATCTGATGACGCACGCCTTCTTCAAGGCGCTGCTGTTCCTTGCCGCGGGTTCCGTGATCATCGCCATGCACCACGACCAGGACATCCGCAACATGGGCGGCCTGCGCAAATATATGCCGATCACCTGGATCACCTCGCTGATCGGTACCTTGGCGCTGATCGGTACGCCGTTCTTCTCCGGCTTCTATTCCAAGGACAGCATCATCGAGGCGGTGGAGTATTCGCACCTGTGGGGTTCCAGCTTTGCCTATTACGCCGTGTTGGCCGGAGTGTTCGTCACCGCTTTCTACTCCTTCCGCATGTATTTCCTGGTGTTCCACGGTGAAGAGCGTTTCGGCAAGGCTCATCATCACGACCATCACGGCGACCATGCCGATGAGGAGGTCTCCGCCGACCACCATCACGGCCTGGCGCCGGGACAGAAGCCGCACGAGACTCCGTGGGTGGTGACGTTGCCGCTGATCCTGCTGGCCATCCCGTCGATGCTGATCGGTTTCTTCACCATCGAGCCGATGCTGTTCGGCGATTACTTCCGCGAGGCGATCTTCCTCAGCCCGGAACACGCTGCAGGCTTCGAGGAAATGCGCGCCGAGTTCCACGGCGCAGTGGAGATGGCATTGCACTCGTTCATTTCCAAGCCTTTCCTTCTGGCGCTGGCAGGGGCGGGCAGTGCATGGTTCCTGTACATGAAACGTCCGGCATGGCCGGTTGTGATCAAGCAGAAGTTCTCGGTGATCTACACCGTACTCGACCAGAAGTATTACTTCGACCGTTTCAACGACTGGTTCTTCGCGGGCGGTGCGCGCGGCACCAGCCGCTTACTGTGGAAGTTCGGCGACGTGAAGCTGATCGACGGACTTATCGTGAACGGTTCGGCGAAAGTGGTCGGCATGTGCTCGGGCGTGCTGCGCGGCTTTCAGACCGGCTACGTCTATCACTACGCGTTTTGGATGATCATCGGCGTGTCTGCACTGCTGACAGTGCGCACATGGTTCGAATAAGGCAGTACTAGAGAAGAGCTGAAGGAACAAGCATGATTTTCGGATACCCCCTGTTAAGCATCGCCATCTGGCTGCCTATCATCTTCGGTCTGCTGGTGCTGGCGACCGGCAACGACCGCAATGCGCGACTGGCGCGCATCATCGCCCTGGTCGGCGCGATCCTGAGCTTCCTGGTGACGATCCCGCTGTACACCGGCTTCGACCGCATGACCAGCGACATGCAGTTCGTCGAGATGAAGGACTGGATCACCCGCTTCAACATCCACTATCACCTCGGCGTGGACGGCATCTCGGTGCTGTTCGTTCTGCTCAACAGTTTCTTTACCCCGCTGGTGGTCATCGCCGGCTGGCAGGTGATCGAGAAGCGCGTGGCGCAATACATGGCGGCTTTCCTCATCATGTCCGGCCTGGTCAACGGCGTGTTCGCCTCGCTCGATGCGGTGCTGTTCTACGTGTACTGGGAAGCGATGCTGATCCCGATGTTCATCATCATCGGCGTGTGGGGCGGCCCCAACCGCGTGTACGCGGCGCTCAAGTTCTTCCTGTACACCTTGCTCGGCTCGCTGCTGATGCTGGTGGCCTTGCTCTATCTGTACAGCCAGTCCGGCAGTTTCGAGATCCTCGACTACCACCGCCTGGCGATGCCGTCGCTGACCGCGCAGGTGCTGGTGTTCATCGCCTTCTTCATGGCGTTCTCGGTGAAGGTGCCGATGTTCCCGGTGCACACCTGGTTGCCGGATGCCCACGTCGAAGCGCCCACCGGCGGCTCGGTGATCCTGGCGGCGATCATGCTGAAGGTCGGCGCCTACGGTTTCATCCGCTTCTCCATGCCCATCACGCCGGATGCCAGCCATTATCTGGCGCCGGTGATGATCGCGCTGTCGCTGATCGCGGTGGTGTACATCGGCCTGGTCGCGCTGACCCAGTCCGACATGAAGAAACTGATCGCCTATTCCTCCATTTCGCACATGGGCTTCGTCACGCTCGGCTTCTTCATCTTCAATGCCTACGGCATGGAAGGCGCGTTGCTGCAGATGATCTCGCACGGTTTTGTCTCCGGCGCTTTGTTCCTGTGTATCGGCGTGCTGTATGACCGCGTGCACTCGCGCCAGATCGTCGATTACGGCGGCGTGGCCAACAAGATGCCGGTGTTCGCGGCGTTCTTCATGCTGTTCGCCATGGCCAACAGCGGCTTGCCCGGCACCAGCGGTTTCGTCGGCGAGTTCATGGTCATCCTGGGCGCGGTGAAGGCCAACTTCTGGTACGCCTTTGCGGCGGCCAGCACCCTGATCTTCGGTGCGGCCTATACGCTGTGGATGTACAAACGCGTGATCTTCGGTGCGGTCGCCAACGACCACGTCGCCCATCTGCGCGACATCGGGGCACGCGAAAAACTCATCTTCGTCGTTCTGGCGATCACTGTGCTGGGCATGGGGCTGTATCCCTTGCCGTTCAGCGAAATCATGCATGCATCGGTGAACGATCTGCTGGTGCATCTGGCTACACCCAAAGTTCTGAATTGAGGAAAACATGAATCTTCTCGCTTCCCTGTCCCCGATCTACGCAGAGATATTCCTGCTCGTGATGGTGAGCGTGATCCTCATCGCGGATCTGTTCGTCGTCAATCGCACCAAGACACTGACCTATCTGCTGGTGCAAGTCACCTTGCTGTGCTGTTCGCTGATCACCGTGGCGACGCACCAGGACGGCATCACGCACCTGTTCCACCACATGTTCGTGGACGACCTGATGTCGGACGTGCTCAAGCTGCTGACCTATCTGTCGGTATCGATGATGCTGGTGTATTCACGCAGCTACCTGCTGGCGCGCGGGCTGTTCACCGGAGAATTTCTGGCGCTGGTGCTGTTCTCCACGCTGGGCATGATGGTGATGATCTCGGCCAGCAACTTCCTCACGCTGTATCTCGGTCTGGAACTGCTCGCGCTGAGCCTGTATGCGATGGTCGCGCTGCAGCGCGATTCCGCCATCGCCACCGAATCGGCGATGAAATACTTCATCCTCGGCGCGATGGCTTCCGGCTTCCTGCTGTACGGCATGTCCATGCTGTACGGTGCGACCGGCTCGCTGGACATCAATCGCATCTCCGAAGTCATCCAGCACGGCACGCCCAGCAAATCGTTGCTGGTGTTCGGTCTGGCCTTCATCGTGGCCGGCTTGGCATTCAAGCTGGGTGCGGTGCCGTTCCACATGTGGGTGCCGGACGTGTACCACGGCGCACCGACCGCGATGACCATGTTCATCGGCTCCGCGCCCAAGCTGGCGGCGTTCGCCTTCGTCATGCGCATCCTGGTGGAAGCGATGCAGCCGCTGATGATCCACTGGTCCGGCATGCTGGTGATCCTCGCCGTGCTGTCCATGGCAGTGGGTAACATCACCGCCATCGCGCAGACCAACATCAAACGCATGTTCGCCTATTCGACCATCGCCCATATGGGCTTCCTGCTGATCGGCGTGCTGAGCGGCACCATCGAAGGCTACGGCTCGGCCATGTTCTATGCCGTGGTCTACGTGCTGATGAGCCTGGGCGGCTTCGGCATGATCATGCTGCTGTCGCGCGAGGGCTTCGAGGCGGACACGCTCAACGACTTCAAGGGACTCAACCAGCGCAGCCCGTGGCTGGCGTTCATGATGCTGCTGCTGATGTTCTCCATGGCTGGCGTGCCGCCCACCGTGGGCTTCTACGCCAAGTTCTCGGTGTTGAACGCGGCCGTGCAGGCCGGACATCTCCCGCTGGTGGTGATGGCGGTGCTGTTCTCGCTGATCGGTGCCTTCTACTACCTGCGTATCGTCAAGCTGATGTACTTCGATGCGCCGGAAAGCCACGAGAAACTCTACATCCAGCCGGACAGTACGCTGCTGATCTCCATCAACGGCCTTGCCGTGCTGGCACTCGGCATCTTGCCCGGCACGCTGATGTCGATATGTGCCGTCTCGGTGCAGCAGTCTTTGCTGCATTGAGCGTAACGAAGTATCGAACAGACACTCCCGCTGCGGCGGGAGTGTTCATTTATAGAGGTTGAATATGGATCTGACTGAGAAAAAGATCGACGGCAAAGTGATGTACGACGGCAATTTCATCACGGTGTGCAAGGACAACGTGCTGCTGCCGGACGGCAGCACCAGCACGCGCGAATACATCACCCATCCCGGTGCGGTCGCGGTGCTCGCGCTGCTGGATAACGGCAAGCTGGTGATGGAGCGGCAATACCGCTATCCCCTGCACCGCGAGTTTATCGAGCTGCCTGCCGGCAAGATCGATGACGGCGAAAACATCCTCATTACCGCCCAGCGCGAGCTGCTGGAAGAGACCGGCTACGTGGCGCGCGAGTGGATACATCTCACCACGGCTTGGCCATGCATCGGCTATGCCGATGAGTGCATGGAATATTTCCTGGCGCGCGGCCTGACACATGAAGGCCGCCAATTGGACGACGGCGAATTCCTCGAAGTGTTCGAACTCTCGCTGGCCGATGCACTGGAGTGGGTGAGGGCAGGCAAGATCAGCGACAGCAAGACCATCGTCGGATTGTTCTGGCTGGACAAGGTGCTAAACGGGGGCTGGAGCGCACCGCGATAAGGCATACTTTTGGTGCGCCATAATATTTATGGCACCATGTTGGTGAATCCGCCGCGTCTGATTCATCGGGGAATCTGAAAATATTCCGATAAATCAATACGAGCATCTGCTGGCACAGGGCTTGCATACTGTTCTCCCATTTGCACTTTTCTGGAGATGTCATGGAAGAATTAAAAGTCAGTAGCGATGCGCTCTTCATCCTGCTCGGCGCCATCATGGTGCTGGCGATGCATGCAGGCTTCGCGTTCCTCGAACTCGGCACCGTACGCAAGAAGAACCAGGTCAATGCGCTGGTGAAGATACTCAGCGACTTGGCCATCTCGACCATCGCGTACTTCTTCATCGGTTACAGCATCGCCTATGGCGTGAACTTCTTCACCGGTGCCGAGCAGCTCGCGCAAAAGAATGGCTACGACCTGGTGAAGTTCTTCTTCCTGATGACTTTCGCCGCCGCCATTCCCGCTATCGTCTCCGGCGGCATCGCCGAGCGCGCGCGCTTCAATCCGCAGCTCGCCGCCACTTTCCTGCTGGTCGGTTTCGTCTATCCCTTCTTCGAGGGCATCGCGTGGAACAGCCACTTCGGCATCCAGGAATGGCTGAAGACCAGCTTCGGTGCGGGCTTCCACGACTTCGCCGGTTCCGTGGTGGTGCATGCCGTGGGCGGCTGGATCGGCTTGGCTGCCGTGCTGCTGCTCGGCGCACGCCGCGGCCGTTACAACAAGGAAGGGCGCATCTCCGCGCACCCGCCTTCCAGCATCCCGTTCCTCGCCTTGGGTGCATGGATACTCACCGTCGGCTGGTTCGGCTTCAACGTCATGTCGGCGCAGACCATCACCGGCATCAGCGGTCTCGTCGCGGTGAACTCGCTGATGGCCATGGTCGGAGGCACGCTCACGGCGCTGTGGCTGGGCAAGAACGACCCCGGTTTCGTACATAACGGCCCCCTCGCGGGGCTGGTCGCCGTGTGCGCAGGATCCGATGTGATGCATCCCATCGGCGCGTTGATCGTCGGCGGCGTGGCCGGCGCGCTGTTCGTGGTCATGTTCACGCTCACGCAGAACCGCTGGAAGATCGACGACGTGCTCGGTGTGTGGCCGCTGCACGGGCTGTGCGGCGTCTGGGGCGGCCTCGCGGCGGGCATCTTCGGAGCAAAGGCGCTCGGCGGCATCGGTGGCGTCAGCTTCATGTCGCAACTCATCGGCACTGCGCTGGGGGTCGCCATCGCCTTCATCGGCGGCCTCGCCGTGTATGGCATGCTGAGACGGCTGCTCGGCATCCGCCTTGATGCAGAAGAAGAGTTCAACGGTGCCGACTTGAGTATCCACAAGATCACCGCCACTCCGGAGCGCGAATCGGGCTGGTAGTTACGATGCAGAGAAAAACGAAGAGGGCAGGCCATCGGCCTGCCCTCTTCGTTTTTATGCGTGCGAACGTGAGAGGGTGCTAGGCGCTTTCTGCCCGGGATTGGGCACGAACCAGTGCAAGCTTGTAAATCTCCGCGAGGTCTTCCTCGCTGACGTCGATCACGCTGTCCATCTGCTGCAACGCCCATGCCAGGTCTGCCTGTTCCAGCGAGATGAATGGCGCGGGTTTCGGCGGTGCTTGTTCTGGCGAGGCACCCATCGGGTAGTGCCTGCCCGGCAGCAGGTTGTTGATGGCCAGTGCCAGCAGCAGAGAGATCCCGGCATTGGCGGCAACGATGTACAGCGTGTACAGCCAGCCCATCTCATGGAATTGCGTGCTGCCGAGCACCATCATGAGTGCCGTGGCGGCGCTTGGCGGGTGCAGGCAGTTCAGGAATTGCATCAACAGGATCGCTGCGGCGACAGCAGCACCGGCGGCGAGTGTCTGATCCGGGATGAGCAGGCTGCAGATCCAGCCGGCGATAGCCGAGAAGATGTGACCGCCAACCAGATTCCAAGGGTGTGCCAGCGGGCTGTGCGGGGTGACATACAGCAGTGTCGCCGAGGCGGCCATCGAAGCGACGAGGAGCAGAGGGAATCCTGCTTGCGGCAGATGATGCAGTGCCAGCGTCAGGATCAGGATGGCGATGCCGCCGGCCAAACTGCCATACAATTTTTCAGCGACCGAGGTTCGCGTGACATGGGGTTTGAACGAAAACAGGAACGATTTGATGTCCATGAAAGTGGTGCTGCCGAATGAACTGAATGGTTGCAGCAGCGGCCTTGCTTCAACCGCTGCTGTACGGGATGCAGGGATTAGTCTTTGTATGCTTCCACTGGCGAGTAGATCTTCACTTCATCGCTGACCGCGGGAATGAACCTGATCATGCCGAAGTCGGAGCGTTTGATGGTGGTGGAGATGTTCGCGCCGCACATGGCCTTGCGCGTCATCGGGTGGCTTCCGCAAGTGAAGTCGGTAATGGTGAGCGTAACCGGTTTGGAGATGCCGAGCAGGGTGAGCATGCCTTCGGCCGCGACCGGTTTGTCGCCATTGAAGACGATCTTGTCGGATGAGAAGCGCATGGTCGGGAATATCACCGCGTTGAAGAAATCGCCTCCCTTCATATGTTCATTCCATTTGTCGAAGCCCATGTCGATCGAACCGGTTTCGATGTTGAGTTCGACACTGCCTTTCTTGGCGGCGATATCCAGCGTGACCTTGCCGCTGGATTTGTCGAAACGTCCGCGCTGGGTCGAAAAGCCAAGGTGATTCACTTCGAACATCGGCCAAGTGTGAGTGGGGTCGATGGTGTAGTGGTCATCCGCATACACAGGCGCCGCAAGCAGACCGGACAGGACGAGGACAATAAATCGTGCGTTCATGGTGGTTCTCCTTTGGTGTTGTTACTTCTTGTTGGTGAGGCTGAAACGGAAATGGATCTGCACCTCATCGGCAACAGTGTCGGTGTCGCTCCACATGCCCGAGCCGATGCCGTAATCGAGCCGCTTGAGCTGGAACGTGCCGTCGATGACGAGCGCGTCGCCCTGCTGTTCCAGCGTGAACGGCGCCTTGACTTCGCGCGTCACGTTGCGGATGGTCATCTTGCCGGCGACCTCATAACGTCCCGCCGCGGTGCGAGTCACCTTGCTGGAAATGAAACTGGCATTCGGATATTTGGCAGTGTCGAACCAGGATGGCCCGATCACTTCCTCATAGGCTTCCGTGCTGCCGACATCGATGCTGGCAATGTCGATATCGATGCGTGCCTTGCCCTGTTCGGGTTTGGCCGGATCCACCGCGATGCTGGCGCTGAACTTCTTGAAACTGCCCTCGATCGGGACCCCCATTTGTTTGGAAACGAACGTTACGCTGCTTTGCTGCGGACGCAACACGCTGAATTCGGCTGCATGCGCCGAACTGAGTGCGAGAGCCAGCAGGAATAGCGAAAGCCGTGTCATGCGCGCCTCCGCAGAAATGGAATCATGCGCACCAGGATGTCGTCGCGTTCGATGAAGTGATGCTTGAGCGCGGCGCCGACGTGTGCGAGCAGCAGCCCGAGCAGCAGGTAGTTGAGCACCCTGTGCAGCTCCAGCAGCTGGTCGCCCAGCTCCTTGTTCTTGCCCACCAGGTCGGGCAGCGGCAGCACGCCGAACCACACGGTCTGGAAGCCTTTGGCCGAACTCATCAGCCAGCCGCTGATGGGGATGGCGAAGATCAGCACATACAGCAGGTAATGCACGCTTTCGGCGGCGAACTTTTCCCAGTTCGGCATGTGCTCCGGCATGGGGGGCGGGCGGTGGGTGACGCGCCAGGACACGCGGATCACGGCGAGCATGAATACCGTGACACCGATCCACTTGTGGTAGCTGAACAGGCGCAGTTTGTGCGGGGAGAGCGGGAGATCGTGCACATACACGCCCAGCGGGAAAGCGGCAAGAATCAGCAGGGCGATCAGCCAGTGCAGGGTGATGGCAGTTCGGGTGTAACGGTCGGTCATCTCGGCCACCTCGATATGTTTTGCTTATCCTAGTGGGATAGTCGGCTATGGTCAACCAGCGGTCCCATTGATCCGGCACGCTTTGTCCAAGAATCCGTTCGCATTGAGCTTGTCGAAATGTGGATGGATTCTTGTGCTTCGCGACAGACTCAGCACGAACGGCAATCAAGTTCATTGGCATTCCGGTTCAATATAGGCAACAGGACGATACCCCGTCATCAAGTGTGGAGATGCAACTTTTTCTCGTGACTGACTTCATATGCCAGTCGGTCAGGTAGGGCGGGACTTGAAAAATCCGTGCTCCGCCCGCATCTAACCAGCCGTGGCGAGGGTGATACACTGCGCGCCGCACAATATCGTACCTTTGGAGAGTTAAGCAATGAAACGTATCTTTTTGTTCATCCTGACCAACGTCGCGGTGCTGGCCGTCATCAGCATCACGTTGCGCATCCTCGGCGTGGACCGTTGGCTGGATGCGAGCGGCGCCATCAACTTCAACGCCTTGCTGGTGATGTCGGCGGTGATCGGTTTTGCCGGTTCCTTCATCTCGCTGCTGATGTCCAAGTGGATGGCCAAGATGTCGGTCGGCGCGCAGGTCATCGAGAATCCGCAGGATCCGACCGAGCGCTGGCTGGTGGAGACCGTAAGCCGTCAGGCACAGGCGGCCGGCATCGGCATGCCGGAAGTGGCGATCTATGACGCGCCGGACGTGAACGCCTTCGCCACCGGCTGGAACCGCAACAACGCGCTGGTGGCGGTGAGCACCGGCCTGCTGCACAGCATGAGCCGCGACGAGGCTGAAGCCGTGCTGGCGCACGAAGTGAGCCACGTGGCGAACGGCGACATGGTTACGCTGGCGCTGATCCAGGGCGTGGTCAACACCTTCGTGGTGTTCTTCTCCAAGCTGTTCGGCTATTTCGTGGACCGCGTGGTGTTGAAGAACGATCCGCGCGAAGGTCCCGGCATCGGCGCGTTCGTCGCCGAGATCGTCGCCCAGATCGTGTTGGGCATCCTGGCCAGCATGATCGTCATGTGGTTCTCGCGCCAGCGCGAGTTCCGTGCCGACGCGGGCGGAGCGAACCTGGCCGGACGTCAGAAGATGATCGCCGCGCTGGAGCGCCTGAAGGCGAACCACGAGCAGGCGGCTGCCATGCCGCAGAACATGTCGGCGATGGCGATCTCCAGCGGCGGCGGTTTCTCCCGTCTGTTCATGACGCACCCGCCGCTGGAAGAGCGCATCGAGGCATTGCGCTCGGGGCAGTGAGTTATCGGTAACAGGCAGTAACAAAAACGGCGGGGGTGACCCGCCGTTTTTTATTCTTCATCTTCCTCGTATTTCTGGCGCGGCGGACTACCGTCATACACCAGGCTCTGGCGGCGCATCAGGTAAGCGTCGCGCAGGAAGCTGTAGCGGTCGATGATCGCTTCATCCATCACCTTTTCTGCATCCAGCAGGTTGGCGCGCGTGTTCAGTCCTTTCACAGCCCAGGCGCTATTGCGCGTGGGCACATGCTTGGTGTTGCTGATCACGCTGACAAAGCTGTCCGCATAGAGTCCCGTCCCGTCGCGTATCGAACTGGGTCCCAGCACGGGCAGGACCAGATACGGCCCGCTCGGGACGCCCCAATAGCCCAGCGTCTGCCCGAAATCCTCGTTGTGTTTCGGCAGGCGATAGGCGATGTCGATCAGCCCGAACAGACCGAAGGTGGAGTTGAAGATCACGCGGCAGCCGTCGCTCGCGGCCTGGCGGAATTTGAGTTGCAGCAGGTCGTTGGCCGTGACCACGACATCGTCCAGATTGGAGAAGAAGTTGCTTACCATGGTTCTGGCCGGATCGGGCACCGCGGCTACATAGCCGCGGGCGACCGGTTTGACCACTGCCCTGTCCAGCGTGTCGTTGAATTTGTACACACCGCGATTGAGCGACTCGAACGGGTCTTTCTGATTGGTGTAAGCGCTGGGATTGATGGAGCCGCAACCTGTCAGCAACAAACTAGCAAACAGCAGGGATATGCGCATCAGGGGCATGTACGGCGGTCGAAACGAAAGAATTGCTTGGATTATAGGGGGAAACCCGTACCCATTGCATCCCGTCTTGTTGCATATAGCGCAAAGCGATTAGTATGCACGGCATGGATACATCACCGGTTTCGATCACCAGGCAGGCGTCGTTGCGTATCGGCGCACTGTTCCTGCTGCTGGCGGTTCTCGAACTGACCTGGCTGCATGCGCTCGCCCCGCTGGAGAACAGGCTGTCCGACTGGTTCGTGCGCCAGCAGGCGCAGGCACTGCAGCCGGATGCGGACATCGTCATCGTCGATATCGACGACGCCAGCCTCGCGCGCATGCAGGATACGGCGGGAAGCTGGCCGTGGCCGCGTGCGGTTCATGGCGAACTGGTGCGCGGCATCGCCCGGCAACAGCCCAAGGCCATCGTGTTCGACATCCTGTTCAGCGAACTCGACCAGTATCGCCCCGAGAGCGACCTCGAATTCAATCGCGCGCTACGCGGCCTGAACAACGTGTATTTCCCGCTGGTGCGGCGCGCTGCCGAAATGGACAATCAAGGTGCGCTCGCCGCGCAAGTGGCGGCCATGCTGGGTTTGCAGCGCACGGAGCATGCCGACGACCAGGCGCGCATCGCGGTGTTGCCGCCGCTGGCGATCGATGCGGCGCACTGGCGCGCGGGCACGATCAACTTTCTGGAAGATGCCGATGGAGTGGGGCGGCGCTACCAGCTGTATACCGATGCATACGGCTGGCTCATCCCTTCTCTCCCTGCCCGCGTGGCGCAAGACCTGGGCTATGCCGTACCGCAACAGCCGGACATGATGCTGGCCTGGCGCGGCCGCCCCGGCGCGTTTAAACACGTTCCCTATGTCGACCTGTACGAGGATTTCAGCCGCGAGCATCCGCAACGCGCCGCTGACGAGCTGAAAGGCAAGATCGTCATCATCGGCACGGCGGCCACCGGGCTGCACGATGTGCGCGTAACGCCGATGGCAAGCCTGTACCCGGGAATGGAGATACTGGCGACCGCCATCGATAACCTGAAGAATGGCCGCGCGATGCGCCAGGCCGATGAGGGCTTCGCCACCGGGATAGCGTTGCTGCTGCTGGCGCTGTTGAGCATCCTGTTCTTGCGCGGGATGAACGCACTCAAAGTCGGACTGGGCTTGTTGGCGGTCACGCTGTCTTTGCTGCTGGCTTCCTATCTCGCCGTCGCACAGCTGTTGCTGCTGCCTGTGCTGTCGCCGCTGCTGCTCGCATGGGCCTGCTATTTCACCTTCGCCCTGCGCGAATATCTGCGCGAACGCCAGTCGCGCCAGCAAGCGGTGCAATTGTTCAGCCGCTTCGTCAATCCGCATGTGGTGCAGGAACTGGTGGCGCACGGTGGCCTGAGCCGTGCCGGCGAGAGCCGCCAGATCACCATCCTGTTCTCCGACATCCGCGGCTTCACCACGCTGTCGGAGAAGCGCACGCCGCAGGAGGTGGTGCATCTGCTCAACCGCTATTTCACGTTGCAGGTCGAGGTGGTCTTCCGTCACGGTGGTTCGCTGGACAAGTTCATCGGCGATTGCATCATGGCATTCTGGGGCGCGCCGCTGGACGATCCGGAGCATGCGCGCCACGCGGTGGAAGCAGCATTGGAGATGGGCGAGGTGCTGCAGCGTTTCAAGAAGGAACTCGGCGAGGAAGATGCGAGCTTCGATGTCGGCATCGGCATCCATTCCGGTCCGGCGGTGGTCGGGCCTGATCGGCTCCGAACAGCGGCGCGAATACACCGCCATCGGCGACACCGTCAACCTCGGCAGCCGCATCGAGGGCCTGACCAAAGGCGTGTCGCGCATCCTGGTCTCGCGCGAGACGATGGAAGCCTGCGGCGACGCATTCGAATTCAAATCGTTCGGTTCGTTCAAAGTAAAAGGGCGCGAACAGGAAGTCGAACTGTTCGCGCCAGTCGAAAAAGGAGGAAAACGGGAATGAAGAACATCATTGCACTGTGTCTGCTGCTTGGCAGCGTGTCGACAGCTTGGGCGGGGGAGCTCGCTTACACCATACGTCCGACCGAACTGAAAGCCAAACCCTACAGCGACGCGCAGACGTTGGCCACGCTGCCTCCGCGTGCACGGGTCGAAGTGCTGGCGCGGCAAGCGAGCTGGACCCAGGTCAAATCGGCCTCTTTCAGCGGCTGGGTGAAGATGTTGAGTCTGCGCATGGAGAGCGGGCAGAGCAGGCGCGGCGATAGCGGGCTGAGCGCCTTGTTCAACGTCGCCTCCACCGGGCGGAGCGGCAGCACGGTGACCACCGGCATCCGCGGACTGTCGGAAGAGCAACTGAAAAACACCAAGCCCAACCCGCAGGAACTGCAAGCTGCGAAGCGCTACGCGGTGAGCCGCCAGGAGGCGCAGCGCTATGCCGCTGAAGGCAAGCTGAAAGCGCAGAGAGTCGACTATCTGGACGGAGGTCAGTGATGAGAACGAATCGGACGATAGTCATGTTGTGTCTGCTGGGCACGGCGCTTCCTGCCGCCGCTTTCGATCTGGGCGACATCGATTGGAAGAAAGCAGCGGAGACCGTGAAGAAAGTGCAGAAGGCCAACGCGGAGATCAATGAACCGCAGGAGATATCGCTGGGGGAGGGGGTCGCCAGCAACCTGCTGGGGGCCGCGCCGCTGCTGGATAACCCGGCGGTGCAGCAATACGTGAACCGCGTCGGCCGCTGGCTCACACTGCAGACGGAACGTCCCGATCTGCCCTGGCAGTTCGGCGTGCTGGACGACAACGACGTGAACGCTTTCGCCGCACCCGGCGGCTACGTGTTCATCACCAAAGGCCTGCTGGCAAAGATGAACAGCGAGGCGGAACTGGCGGGTGTGTTGGCGCACGAGATATCGCATGTACTGCGCAAGCATCATCTGCAGGCGATCAAGAAAGGCGCGCGCGCCGAACTGTTGTCCGACCTGGCGAACGATGCGATCAGGAGCAGCGGCAGCGATCCCAGATTCTCCAAGTTGGTCAGCGCGGGGACGGAAGTGTATGCGCGCGGCCTGGATAAGAATGACGAGTTCGAGGCGGACCGCATGGGCGTGGTGATCGCCGCGCGCGGTGGCTACGATCCTTATGGACTGCCTGCGGTGCTGCAGACGCTGCAATCGCTCAACCCCGGCGATTCGAGCCTGGCGCTGATGTTCAAGACCCACCCGGCCGTGGCGGATCGCCTGGATCTGCTGGACAAAGAGATGTCCGGCCAGTTCGCCAATCTGGAGAACCAGCCCGACCTTGCGCCGCGTTTCTTCCAGGCATTGGGTGCCGGTAAAAAATAGCGTATCCGGAATCCATAGGAACGCTGTGTCGAGAACCCCGCGCATAGATTATGAGTGCGGCTAGAATGCCGTATGCGCAAATTACTTCGCCAGCATCTGCCCAGCCATGCCGCGGTCGTTCAAAACCGCTGGCTCAGGCCGTATGGCCGCTGGCTGCATCATCACAACTTGTGGCATTTGCACCGCCGCTCGGCGGCGGGAGGCGTGGCGGTCGGGTTGTTTTGCGGCTTTATCCCCTTCCCGTTGCAAATGATCGCGGCTGTGCTGCTTGCCGCATTGTTGCGCGTGAACCTGCCGGTGGCACTGATCACCACGTTGTATAGCAATCCGCTCACCATCGTGCCGCTCTACGCACTGGCTTACAGTCTGGGTGCATGGGTCAGCGGCGCACACGGTGCCGCACAGAGCCAATTGAATTTCCCCGAGATGCACTGGCATAACTGGACGAGCGAGTTGTGGGGCTGGCTGGCCACGCTCGGCAAGCCGTTCCTCATCGGCCTGCCCTTGCTTGCGGTGACCGTTGCGCTTGCCGGCTATGTCGTGGTGCGCGTGGCGTGGCGGGTGGCGGTGATTATGGAGTGGCGTGCCAGAAAGCGTCGGCAGCGATAGATCCGCTCCCACATCCAGAGTGCAAATTTACTCGCCGCGAAATTCCCGTCGATAGACGGAAGGTTTGATGCCGAATGCTTGCCCGAAACAACGGCGGAATATAGCGGGCGAAGCAAACCCTGCTGTTTCGGCAACTATCTCAATGGGCTTGTCCGTCGTTTCCAGCACGCGTTGCGCTAATGCCAAACGCTGGTTGAGTAACCATTGCCCGGCGGTTGTGCCGGTCATCTGGCGAAACCGCCGGGTAAAGGTTCGTCGGCTCATCAAGGCGCGTCCTGCCAGTTCGTCCAGGGTGTGCGCGGTGCCCAGATTCTGCGTCATCCAATCCATGACCAGAGAAAGTCGATCAGGCTCGACAGAACTGAATACGGGTTGCTCGATGAACTGAGCCTGCCCTCCTTGCCGAAAGGGTGAAACGACCAAGCGTCGTGCAATGTGATTGGCGACTTCAGTGCCATGCTGCGTACGAACCAAGTGCAGGCAGCAGTCTATGGCCGCGGCACATCCGGCCGCAGTAACGATGTCCCCCTCGTCCACATACAGAACATCCGGTTCTACATTGATTCGCGGATAGCGCTCTGCCAACTCATCAGCCCATTTCCAATGGGTGGTTGCCCGGCGGCCATCCAGCAATCCAGCCGCAGCCAACACAAATGCCCCGAGACAAAAGCTGACGATTCTTGCGCCACGCTGGTGCGCTTTGCGCAATGCATCAAGCAAGGCTTTAGGCGGCAGCTCTGAGGTATCGCGCCAGCTGGGCACGATGACCGTTTCTACGTCCCGGAGGCCCGCAAGAGTGTGCGTGGCATGAATCGAAAAGCCGACATTGGTTTGTATCGGCGCAGAATCCACTGCGCACACCTTGACCTTGAAGTCTGGCACCCGACTGTTATGGGCATCAGGGCGAAAAATGATGCACGGCACGGACAAATGGAATGGATTGATGCCCTCGAAAGCGAGGACCGCATAAGAATTGGGGCGCATTTCATTTCTCCAGAGAATGGCCCGATTGTATCCAAATGTGTCATTAAGGCCACTATTGGTAAAAGCTGACAACACAAATAATTCGCCTTGCTGTTTTAACGAAACAACAAGGAGGATGTCATGTCACAACCACGTCGCGCGCGCCGTGCTCGTGGTTCGGCAATACATTCATGAATCACCTCAATCCAGACAGAGCCCATTAACTCTACGTCATATTTAAAGGAAATCCATGATTACGCCAATCACAAAAGGTACGCATCACATAGGCTTTACCGTTTCCCGGTTGGAGGAAAGCGCGGACTTCTTTGTTTCCTTGCTGGGTTGGAAAGAGGTACGCAGGAATGAGGAATATCCTGCCATCTATGTGAGCGACGGCTGCATCATGGTCACTCTTTGGGCGATCAAGGAACAACCGTCAAACCCGTTCAATAAGAACAAAAATGTCGGGCTGCACCATGTCGCATTTCAGGTTGGAGACGAAGCAGACTTGAACAACGTTTATATGAAGCTGCTCAAGAGCGGCGTGCAAATTGAGTTCGCACCCGAGCTATTGGGTAAGGGGCCTACGAAACATATGATGTGTTATGAGCCAAGTGGTATCCGAGTCGAATTCATTTGGCCTGGTATCTGAATACGCATAACGACTGACCATATGAAACGCAACTGGTCATTCTTGGATGGCGGCTCCCCAGAATGTCCAGGTATCAGGTCAGTCTCAATCAGTGATTGCATAACCACGGCTTCTGGCCTTCATTGGTTAATTCACGTGTTCCAACAACCCTGACGGCCAAAGTTAACCAAATGATTTGTTGTGAAAACCACGAGAATTCACATGGACTGAACGATCAGTATCGTGTATTTTTCGCGTGTTGCCAATGATGCTCGTATGGGTTCTATCAGCATGTCATCCGTGCAGTGACAACAAGGTTATCTTGATCAAATTGATGTGAAAGGGAGCGTGATGGAACTGAAAAGAAAGTTGGGCTTGGTGGCTGAATTGGGTCTGTTGATGATTACACTGCCTCTTGTGCTATTGGGTTGTGGCGGTGGTGGAGGATCATCGAGTGCAGGCGCCTCCACGACTGGCATGATGTCGGGGCAGTTCTGGACGGATCTTACGGGGGCAGGAATCAGAATGTTCTTACCGGGCTTCCCGGGAAGCCCGGCGACCGGAGATGTGGATTCGGCGGTTTTTTCCGGTGGCAGCTACAGCACCTCAAGTATAAGCATGTCATTGGCCAGTGGCGTTTGGGGGGTCCAGCCTGCAGATCCCTATTATTATCTTGCAGCTACAGGGTGGACGATCATCCCCAATTCATTTCATCTTTCCGCGACCAATGCCAGCACCTTTACTGTCACGGATCCTGTTTGGGGGGCGGGGACAATTACGGTTTCCACCATTGACCTGTCCGGGCAGACCGTTGTGGCGAGTTCTGCGGTTCCTGCGGTTACCTCATCGGGGGCTGCCAGCGCTGTATCGCCAACTCCTGCAACCTATCCGGCAGGTTCTTATGAATATGTTTGGTCAGAGACGTTAGTCACTACAACGACTGGATATGAACTGCACGCGGCCCCATCTAACGCCGTCACTACGGCTGCATCTTCACCGACGCCGGTCAATGCGGCAAATTTCAATGCCGCAGGCTTCGCGGCACATTCGACAACAGATCCGATCTGCTTTGATGGGTTTATGCTGGCGTACAAAGGTGGCGTGACCTACGACAGTTATCCACCGACACCCAATGCCGGTGTTCCGCCCGGCGCCATGATGACATGCCAGAACTCGCACATTGCCGCTGGGGCAACTCCACTTGGATCGATTGATCTGACGTTCTCGACAGTGAACGGCGTGCCAATCGTTACCATCTCGAACCGGACTGGGATGTATGCGGGCACATTGTACAGTTATCTGACAAATCGTTTCGTCGGCTTCGTGCCGTCACTTGGCGTGGCATACCCCGGGTATATCGTGTTACCGGGTACTTCAACATATCCTCTATATTTCTTAAACCAGACTGCGATGAATGCAGCACTGCAGGCGTGGGGCGTCCCGACGTTCTGATATCTCTGCTGCGGCGAGTGAGGTAATTCCGAACTCGCCGCTTTTTTTCCTGGCCGCACGGCATTCAACAGCAGTTTCCGGAAGAAGGGCGGATGTTGGCGGATAAGACAGCCGGGATCGTTTGCGTGTCTTCCCAAATTCAATAGCGCCTTACCTTTACATTAGGCCTCTAGCTTCACCAACATCAAGCTCGGCTATCTGCCATTGCGCTCGGACGCCAACGCTTCATATGGCCACCGGAGAACTTGCGTGTCTGCTATTTGAATCGCGACCAAGGCACCAGCCATACCTCGGCGGATTCAGCGCGTAGGTGGTGTGAGATCAGTATTGCGGAAGACGAATTCGCCGCGTTTGCGGTCGGCGAAGTAATGTTGCAGCGAGTGGCGTATCGCGCGGAAGGCCAGCGTGTCCCAGGGTATCTCTTCTTCGGCGAAGAGTTGCACTTCCAGGCTTTCCACGCCCGGCGAAAAATCCAGGTCGAGCAATTTGGCACGGAACAGCAGTTGTACCTGGTCGATGTAGGGCAGGTTGTACATCGCATACAGGTCCTGCACTTCGATACGCGCATTGGCTTCTTCCAACGTCTCGCGCGCGGCGGCCTGGGTGGTGGTCTCGCCGTTCTCCATGAATCCGGCAGGTAACGTCCACAAGCCGAGGCGCGGTTCGATGGCGCGGCGGCAGAGCAGGATGCGGCCGTCTTCCCATTCCGGGATGGCGCCGACGATGAGCTTGGGATTCATGTAGTGGATGGTGTTGCAGACGGTGCAGATGTGGCGCTCGCGGTGGTCGTCCTGCGGCATGCGCAGTTCGACGGGTGCTCCGCATGTCTGCGCAGTATTTCACTTCATCAACTCCAGAACTTGCCACCAGGGCGAGGTGTTCGGCTCTTCTTTGATGCTTCGGCTTGATGCCATCCTTGGCGACGTTGAGGTCGAGGATGCGCTGCGTGTCGTCGCGCAGATCCTTCATGCCCATCGCATCATAGGCTTGCACCATTATCTGCAGGGCATCGCGCGTCTGCGGTGTCTGCGGATAGTTGATCAAAACGCCTTTGGCGCGGTTCGCGGCGGCGACATACGCGCCGCGCCGCAGGTAGTAGTTGGAACATGGATCTCGGAGCTGGCCAGCGTGTTGAGCAGGTATTGCATGCGCAGCTTGGCGTCCGGCGTGTACTTGCTGGCCGGGAAGCGTGTGACCAGTTCCTTGAACGATTCGAACGATTCGCGCAGGGCCGCTGGGTCGCGGTCCGCCGGGTCCTGCTTGAACAGTGTTGCCGAGCATGCTGTTGATGTTCTCGTTGAAGCGGATGAGTCCCTTCAGGTAGAACACGTAATCCAGATGCGTGCTGTTCGGATACTGTTTGACGAAACGGTCCAGCGCGGCGAGTGCCGGTTCCGGTTCGCTGTGTTTGTAGTAGGCGTAGGCGATCTCCATTTGCGCCTGCTGTGCGTAGCGGCCATACGGGTAGCGCGACTGCAGCGTTCTCGAACTGCTTCACGGCCTTCTCGTAGTTGTGGTCCTGCATCGACTCCTGTGCCTTCGCATACAGCTCGTCGGCAGTGAGATTCTGCTCTTTTGCAGGGTCGGAACCGCAAGCAGCTAACGTGAGCAGGAGGAAAACGGCTAAACTATGACGCATGACAGAACCCGAAGAAGATTTCCCCGATTATAGCAAAGACGACGAGTCAGCCGACCTGCTTGAGATGAAGGTGCCGATGGAGCATGGCGGCCTGCGCCTCGACCAGGCTCTGGTCAAGCTGTTTCCCGAATACTCGCGCAGCCGCCTGCAGGACTGGATAGAGCAGGGGCTGGTCACGCTCAATGGCAAGCCGGCCACCGTCAAGCAGAAGGTGTGGGGCGGCGAGACCGTCTGCGTCTCGCCGCAGATCCATCCTTCCGAACAACCCTACCAGGCCGAGGACATTCCGCTCGACATCGTGTACGAGGACGATGCCATCCTGGTCATCAACAAGCACGTGGGGCTGGTGGTGCATCCGGGCAGCGGCAACTGGGAAGGTACCTTGCTCAATGCCTTGCTGCACCATGCGCCGCAACTGGCCAACGTGCCGCGCGCCGGCATCGTGCACCGCCTCGACAAGGACACCAGCGGCCTGATGGTGGTGGCCAAGACGCTCGTGGCGCAGACCGCGCTGGTGCGCCAGATGCAGGCGCGCAGCGTGAAGCGCGAATACCTCGCGCTGGTGTGGGGCGAGCTGGACTACGGCGGTCTCGTCGATGCACCCATCGGCCGCCACCCCTCGCAACGCGTGAAGATGGCCGTGGTCGAGAACGGCAAGGAAGCCATCACGCATTACAGCATCGAAGCCAACTTCCCCAGCTGCACGCTCGTGCGTTGTCGTCTGGAGACCGGGCGCACGCACCAGATCCGCGTGCATCTGACCCATATCGGTCATCCGCTCATCGGCGACAGCGTGTATCAAAAAGGCGGACAGAAATGCGTGCCGCAACTGCGCGAACTGCTGAACAGCTTTCCGCGTCAGGCGCTGCACGCCACGCAACTGGCGCTGGAACATCCTGTCACTGGCGAGCGGATGGAATTCCATGCCCCCTTGCCGGAGGACATGGAAGAGTTGCTGGATCAGATCGACGAAGCGAGCGATGAAGTTGTTTGAGCATTGCATCGTTCCCGACTGGCCGGCACCTGCGAACGTCAAGACGTTGCAGACCACACGCCACGGCGGCATCAGCGCTGCGCCTTACGACACACTCAACCTCGGCATGCATGTCGGCGATGACGCCGCACGCCGTGGCACACAATCGCCAGTTGCTGGCGCCGCTCATGCCGAGCGAGCCGGTGTGGCTGGAACAGACGCATGGTACCGCTGTCGCCAATGCCGATGCGGCGGAATGCCGCGTGCAAGCCGACGCCTGTGTCGCGCGCCATCGCGGTTCGGTGTGCGTGGTCATGACGGCCGATTGCCTGCCGGTGTTGCTGTGCGATGACGCCGGGATGGTGGTCGGTGCCGTGCATGCAGGCTGGAAAGGCTTGGCGGCAGGCGTGATCGAAGCGACGGTCAAAGCGATGAACGTCGAGCCGCAGAAATTGATGGCCTGGTTCGGGCCGGCGATCGGGCCGGAAGCCTTCGAGGTGGGGGCGGAAGTCCGTGCGGCGTTCGTTGCGCAGCAGGCGCAGGCAGCCGAGGCATTCATCGCGCACGGCGACCAAGGTAAATATCACGCCGACATCTACCTGCTGGCGCGTCAGCGCCTCAACGCACTTGGCATCACCCGCATCCACGGCGGCAACTACTGCACCTATCATCAGAAGGATAAATTCTTCTCTTATCGGCGCGATGGCGTGACCGGCCGCATGGGTACTTTCATCTGGCTCGACTAAAAAATATTCTCTTCATGCAAGACATCACCCGCACCCAGCGCAAAGTCATTCTCGCCGCCTGTTTCGGCACCTTCCTCGAGTGGTACGACTTCCTTACCTTCGCCTCGCTGGCGACGTATTTCAGCGTGCTGTTCTATCCGCCGGAAAACACGACGGCGGCGCTGCTGATGAGTCTTGCCACCTTCGGCGTTGGCATGGTGGTGCGGCCATTGGGCTCGGCCTTGTTCGGATCGCTGGCGGATAAATACGGGCGCCGTCCCATCTTCATCGCCACCATCTCGCTGATGGGCGTGACCACTTTTATGGTTGGCCTGCTGCCGACCTATGCGCAGATCGGCATCGTGGCGCCTGTGCTGCTGCTGGTGTTGCGTCTGCTGCAGGGCTTCGCCGTGGGCGGCGAGATCGG
This sequence comes from uncultured beta proteobacterium, assembly GCA_963715005.1. Classification (GTDB taxonomy): domain Bacteria; phylum Pseudomonadota; class Gammaproteobacteria; order Burkholderiales; family Gallionellaceae; genus Sideroxyarcus. The sequence goes on from CAVQQO010000003.1 coordinate 205,161, forward strand.
CGGGGTGGCAGTGTATCTCACCGAACATGCGCCGCATGGCCGTCGCGGCTTCTACACCAGCGTGCTGCAACTGATGGGGCCGCTGGGCATTCTGGTTTCCACCTTGCAGATCGTGCTGTTGCAGTCGTATCTCGACCCTGCCGAATTCAGCGCGTGGGGCTGGCGCGTGCCGTTCCTGTTCTCCGCCTTGTTGCTGGTCATCTCCATCAAGACGCGCATGAGCCTGGAAGAATCGCCCGTGTTCCGCCAGATGGAGGCAGAGGGGACGCTGTCCAAGGCGCCGCTGCGCGAATGCCTGAGCGACCGCCGCACCTTGGGGCGCATGGCGCTGCTGTTCTTCTGCATCTCGGCGGGCGGTTCGCTGCTGTTCTTCTCATCGCAGGTGTATGCCAATGTGTTCCTGAAAAGCGTAGTGCGGCTCGATTCGCAGACCGCAAACATGCTGGTGATGACCAGCACCTTGCTGCTGTTCCCTCTCACCATCTTCTGTGGCTGGCTGTCGGACCGGGTAGGGCGCCGGCCTATCTTGCTGGCGGGCCTGTTGCTCGGCGCGGTTGCCATCCTGCCCGTGTTCAAGGGTTTGCAGCATTACGGCAATCCGCAGCTGGAGCGCTTCAACCGCGAAGTGACGGTGACGCTGTATGGGAACGACTGCGATTACAGCCCGTTCCGCAAGGCGGCCAACGACTGCGAGCTCAATCAGGACTTTCTCACCAAGCACGGCGTGTCGTATGAACTCATGCCGCAGGGCAACAGGCCGCATGTCGCGGTGAACATCGGCGGCAGCACCGAGGTGTCTGGCTTCCATCCGGTCGAGCTGACGGATGCATTGCAGAAAAAAGGTTGGGCAGAAAAAGCGGACAGCGCACAGGCGAACAGTTTCATGCTGTTCCTGCTGCTCATCGTGCCGGTCGTCGCCGTGGCGCTCATCACCGGGCCGCAGACGGCGGTGCTGGCGGAACTGTTCACGGCACGCACGCGCTATACCGCTGCGGCGCTGCCGCACAACCTGAGCGCAGGCTGGATCGGCGGCCTGTCGCCGTTCATGGTCACGCTGCTGTCGGTACAGGCGGGTGATGCGCTGGCGGGCTTGTGGTATCCGGTGGGCATGCTGATCGTGGCAAGCATCGTCGGCCTGCTGTTCCTGCCTGAGACAAAAGACGTTGCACTGGACGCATAAGTTACAATACGCGCCTTGAAAGACTTCGTTTCACTATGACTATTCTCACCTGGATCATTCTTGCCAGCCTGTTGGGCGGCATCTTGAGCGTGATAGCCGCCGCGCTATTCGCGCTCAATGCACGCGCGCAATACTTGGGCGGGCTGGTGAGCTACGCCATCGGCGCCTTGCTCGGCGCGGTGTTCCTCGACATCCTGCCGGAAGCGATCCACCTGACACCCAACGTGGTCGCAGTGAGCGGCACGGTGCTGCTGGGCATCCTGATCTTCTTCACGCTGGAGAAGGTGCTGATCTGGCGCCACTGCCACCATGACCATTGCGAAGTGCACGAGCCGCACGAACACGGCGAGCATGACCACGGACGCAGCGGCATGATGGTCATCGTGGGCGACACCTTCCACAACTTCATCGACGGCATCATCATCGCGGCGGCCTTCCTGGTCGATGTGCATCTCGGCGTGGTCACCGCGGTGGCCATCATCGCGCACGAGATCCCGCAAGAGGTCGGCGACTTCGCCGTGTTGCTCAATTCCGGCTACAGCAAGTTGCGCGCATTCCAGATGAATCTCATCTCCAGCTTTGCCACGCTGGTCGGCGGCGTGCTGGGCTATGTCGCGTTGCAGGACATGCAGGCGCTGGTGCCGTACCTGTTGGCGTTGGCCGCGTCCAGCATGATCTACGTCGCGGTGGCCGACCTCATCCCCGGTCTGCATAAACGCACCCAGTTGCGCGACACCGTGCAGCAAGTGGTGCTGATCGTTTTGGGAACGGGTACGGTCGCATTGGTCAGCTTCATCGCCCACGCCTGAATGCGGCTCTCCAAATGACGACCGGGAATCTGAAACGCTACGCCTGGCTCTCCATCGCGGCCGCCGTCGCCACCATCCTGCTCAAGGGCATCGCATGGTGGCTCACCGGTTCGGTCGGCTTGCTGTCCGATGCGTTGGAATCGTTCGTCAATCTGGCGGGCGCCTTGATGGCGCTGGCCATGCTGACCCTGGCGGCAGTTCCGGCGGACGACAAGCATGCCTACGGCCACGGCAAGGCGGAATATTTCTCCAGCGCTTTCGAAGGTTTCCTCATCCTGCTGGCTGCAGTCAGCATCGCCTACACCGCCATCGAGCGCTTGCTGCATCCGCAAGCGCTGCAGGACGTCGGCGTCGGCCTGATCGTGTCGGTCATCGCCTCTGTCATCAATTTGCTGGCCGCGCGTGAACTTCTCAAGGCGGGCCTTGCCTACAACTCGATCACGCTGGAAGCTGACGCCAAGCATCTGATGACCGATGTGTGGACTTCGGTCGGCGTCATCATCGGCGTGGGGCTGGTGTGGCTCAGCGGCTGGCTGTGGCTGGACCCGCTGCTCGCCTTGCTGGTGGCGGCGAACATCGTGTGGACAGGCTGGCAATTGTTGCACCGTTCCGCATCCGGCCTGATGGACGCCGCGATACCCAAAGAGCAGATCGTAGCGATCGAATCCGTGCTGGAAAACTATCGCAAGCAGGGTCTGGGTTTCCATGCGCTGCGCACACGGCAGGCGGGTCGGCAGGCCTTCATTTCCATGCACGTGCTGGTGCCCGGCGACTGGACAGTACAGCGCGGCCACGACCTGGTGGAACAGATCGAGGCCGATATCCGGGCCGCGGTGCCGTTCAGTCACCTGACCACCCACCTGGAGCCGATCGAGGACCCACTATCGCTTTCCGACCAGGTGCTGGAGCGGAGCGATGAACAGAATGAACAAAGGAAAGAATCATGAGTAAAGCATCACCCAAGATCGGTTTCGTCTCGCTGGGTTGTCCCAAGGCGACGGTGGATTCGGAACACATCCTCACGCGCATGCGCGCTGAAGGCTACGAGATCACACCGAGCTATCAGGAGGCCGACCTGGTGGTGGTCAACACCTGCGGCTTCATCGACAGCGCGGTGGCGGAATCGCTGGAAGCCATCGGCGAAGCGATCGCAGGAGAACGGCAAGGTCATCGTCACCGGCTGCCTGGGCGCCAAGGGCGACATCGTGCAGAAGACGCATCCCAAGGTGCTTTCCGTCACCGGGCCGCACGAGACCGATGCCGTGATGAACGCGGTGCACCAGTACCTGCCCAAACTGCACGATCCCTATACCGACCTGGTGCCGCCGCAAGGCGTGCGCCTCACGCCGCAGCATTTCGCCTATCTGAAGATATCCGAGGGCTGCAACCATCGCTGCACCTTCTGCATCATCCCCGCACTGCGCGGCGACCTGGTCAGCCGCCCGATCCACGAGGTCATGAGCGAAGCGGAGAAACTGGTCGAGTCCGGCGTGAAGGAATTGCTGGTCATCTCGCAGGACACCTCGGCCTACGGCGTGGACCTGAAATACCGCACCGGCTTCTGGAACGGCAAGCCGATCAAGACGCGCATGACCGAACTGGCCGGCGCGCTGGGCAGCCTCGGCGCATGGGTGCGCCTGCATTACGTGTATCCCTATCCGCAGCGTGGACGAAGTCATCCCGCTGATGGCGGAGGGCAAGATCCTGCCGTATCTCGACATCCCGTTCCAGCACGCCAACGAGCGCATCCTGAAACTGATGAAACGTCCGGCCAGCAGCGAGAACGTGCTGCAGCGCATCCAGCAATGGCGTTCCATCTGCCCGGATATCGCGTTGCGCAGCACCTTCATCGTCGGCTTCCCCGGCGAGACCGAAGAAGAGTTCGAAGAGCTGCTCGATTTCATCGAAGCGGCGCAACTGGACCGTGTCGGCGCGTTCAAGTATTCGCCGGTGGAAGGCGCGGCGGCGAACGAACTGCCGGACCATGTCGATCCCGACGTGCAGGAAGACCGCCTCGCGCGCCTGATGTATCTGCAGGAAGAGATCAGCGCCGCGAAGCTGGCCAAGAAGGTCGGCCAGACCATGACCGTGCTGGTGGACGATGTGGATGACGAAGGTTCGGTCGCGCGCAGCGCTGCCGATGCGCCGGAGATCGACGGCCTGGTGTACATCAACGGCGAAGACCTGGAAGTGGGCGAGTTCGTTACCGTGAAGATCACCGATTCCGACGAACATGACCTGTGGGGAGAAGTCGTCAAGAAATGAGCGAGGGTAATCCTTGTCTGACTTGCGGCGCCTGCTGCGCCTATTACCGCATCTCGTTCTACTGGGGTGAATCGAGCGAGGCGTCGGGCGGCTTCGTTCCCATCGAGTTCACCGAGAAGGTGCATGAGCACATGGTGTGCATGAAAGGCACCAACAGCTACCCGCCGCGCTGTGCCGCCTTGCGCGGCGAGGTGGGCAAGCAGGTCTCCTGCGCCATCTACGAGAACCGTCCATCGCCGTGCCGCGAGTTCAACGAATATGAGCTGGACGGCTCGCCCAACATGCGTTGCTTCAAACTGCGCGGCATCACCCCACCTGCTACAATCTGAACCATGACGCTCTATGCCTTCCTCGCAGTGGGATTCGGTGCCGCCATCGGCGCATGGCTGCGCTGGGGCTTGGGGCTGTGGCTCAACCCGATCACGCCAGAGCTGCCGCTGGGCACGCTCTCCGCCAACCTCATCGGCGGTTATCTGGTCGGCTTCGCGGTCGCCTTCTTCATGCAATCAAGCCTGTCGCCGGAATGGCGCTTGCTCATCATCACCGGCTTCCTCGGCGGGCTCACCACTTTTTCCACGTTCTCGGCCGAGACGGTCACGCTGCTGCTGCGCGGGCAATATGCGTGGGGCACGGCGATCATCGCCGCTCACTTGGGCGGTTCGCTGCTGATGACGGTGTTGGGAATGCAGACGATCAAATGGATAGGGAGATGACTATGCAAGCTGTCGTGCTCAGGTTCTACGTTAGCGAAAAACAGCATCATCAAGGCGAGTTGATGCACGAGTGGCTGCTACGCCTGGCACAGCAGCTGGAACTTTCGGGCGGCTCGGCCTTTCGCGCCATCGCGGGATTCGGCAAGCACGGCAAGTTGCACGAAGAGACCTTCTTCGAACTGGCTGGCGAGCTTGCCGTCGCGGTCGAATTCATCCTGGACGCGCAAGCAGCCGAACGGCTGATCGCCGCTGTCACTGCAGAAAAACTCAACCTGCGTTACGTGCGCTATGCAGTGGAAGCGGGCACGACCGGGATCTAGTTACTTGGGGCGCTTGCCCGAGAGCTGCGCTTCGATCTCGAGCTCCGCTGCTATCCAGTAGTCCATCGAACCGGCCCGAAAGCCGTTCTTCTCGGCGATGTAATAGGCTGCGTCCTGTACCATCTTGTAACGTTGTTCCGGTGTGGGCTTGGCAGAAGTTTTGGCTGGAGCGGCTTTGGCGGGTGCTGCGGGTTTCTTGGCTGCGGCAGGTGCAGCCGCCTTGCTGCGCGTGGTTGCCGGTTTCTTGGCTACCGCAGTCTTGGTGGTCTTGGTGGTTGCCGTTTTAGCCTTTGCTTTGGCGGTAGTGGAGGTCTTCTTGGTTGCGGGTTTGGTGGCCGCCGGTTTTTTTGCGGTGGATTTGGATGTAGCCATGATTACTCCCTTTCATAAAAGTGAAGCTCATCGACTTGCAAAATGAAACTTGTGATTCAGGGCATCCAGCTTGTAGGTTGATACATCCCCCTCTTGCATGATTCTAAACACAAAATGCCGCCGGCTGCGATCATTTTGTGTCAGAGATAAAACTCGCCGCCCGTGCAAGTCTGTGACTGTTCCAGCCGCGTCAACGTCGGGATCAAGTTCAATCCGGTCTTTTCCTTCAACGCTTCCGCCTGGTCTTTGAGATCGTCCAGCGGAATGCGGATCGCATCGCCCGTTGCCGCCAGCGCGATCACATTGCCGCTGTCGCAGGACGGGAAGGCCAGCGCGCGTCCCTCGAACGCCTCCTGGATGCGCTCCATGCTGACCTTGTAGCCGCGGCTGTGGCCCAGCAGGTTCACCGCCATGATGCCGTTGGTGTTCAACCGTGCGCGGCACATCTGGTAGAAACGCAGCGTGTCCAGCTCGCCCGGGCGCGCGTCTTCATCGAAGCCGTCCACCAGGATCAGATCGTACGTCTTGTCGTTCTCGGCGATGAACTGCGCGCCGTCGGCGATCACGATGTTCAGGCGCTTCGTGTCTTCCGGCAGCTTGAAGAACTGCTTGGCCGCCGCCACCACGCGCGGCTCGATCTCCACCACGGTCAGCTTCGCCAGCGGAAAGTTGCGGTACAGGTATTTGGTGAGCGATGCCGCGCCCAGCCCGATGAGCAGCACCCTGCGCGGGAAGTGCGAGTCTTCGCGCATGAGCAGGCTCGCCATCATCTCCTTGGTGTAGTCGAGCTCCAGATGCCAGGGGCGCGCGATGCGCATCGCGCCTTGTATCCAGAGGGAGCCGAAATGCAGATAGCGGACGCCCGCTTCTTCGCTGATGTCGATGGAAAAACTCATTATGCTTTCGAGGTAGGGGTTGAGCGGAATAACTTGGCGGAAGCGAAGCGGGCCAGTGCGAGCAACAGTTCCAGCAGCAGCAGGATGACCAGCGCGACACCTGCGCCGAAGATGAGCGCATCCTGGTTCAGCGGCACGGCATAGCTGTATTGCCCAAGCGCTTCGTCGATCATCTCCCGGTCGCCGTGCAGCAGCACATGCAGCGCCTTCATGGGCAGGTTGGTCTGCAGCGCGGCGAGGTCGGCCTCGAAGCGCAGCTTGCGCTGCACCATCTTCTCGATGGCCGCGCCTTCTTCCTGGAACGGTTTGGCGTCGCTCTTGCGGTGCAGCTCGATCAGCTGGTTGAGGTCGCCGCCGAAGAACTTGGCGGCGATGTCCTGGAACGGCTGCAGGTTGATCGTCACCTCGCGCAGGTGCGCATCCACCCGCTTCTCGTACTGATCGACGAAGTTGGGGATCTGCAGCCCGATCAACAGCGAGATGCAGGCCACGACAACGAACAGATAGCGGTAGAGGATGTCGCTCATTTTCTTAGCGCGGTGCGATGCGGTTCAGCAGCCAGCGCGCCCACTCGATCACTTCGGTCGCACTCATGCCGAGGGTGGCCTGTTGTTTCGCCAGCTCGTCGCCTGCCGCGCCGTGCAGATGCACCGCCAGCAGCAGGGCTTCGTCGGCACTGAGGCCCTGTGCGATGAAGGCGGCGATCATGCCGCTCAATACATCGCCCATGCCGGCAGCGCTCATGCCGGGGTTGCCGGTCTGGTTGAGGTGCAGCTTGCCGTCGCTGGTGGCGCACAGGCTGCCTGCGCCTTTCAGCACCACGCTGCCGTGCAGGCGTTTGGCGAGATCGAGGGCGGCAGCGGCGCGGTCCTTCTGGATGTCTTCCGTGCTGCAGCCCAGCAAGCGTGCGGCTTCGCCGGGGTGCGGGGTACATACGGACGGGGCTTTGCGCGAGTGCAGCATGCCGCGCAGGTCGGGGCGCAGGGCGATGATGTTCAGAGCATCGGCATCCAGCACCAGGGCCACGTCGAGCAGCAGCGCGTCATACAGCAGCTTTTGTGCGGCGGGGCTTTGCCCGAGGCCGCAGCCGATCACCAGCACGCTAGGGTTGAACATGCCTTTCACGTTCGCCCCCTCGCCCGCTCGCGGGAGAGGGTTGGGGAGAGGGATTCGTTTCAAGGCGTCGGCGGCAGAATGCAGCATCAGCTCCGGCTGCATCAGGTCCACAGCGGGAGCGTTGTCCGCCAGCAGGCCGACATGCACGCAGCCCGCGCCCAGCTTGAGCGCAGCGCGTCCGGCCAGCAGGGCCGCACCCACCATGCCGTTGGCGCCGCCGATGACGGTCACCGTGCCGAACAGGCCCTTGTGGCTGTCCTGGGGGCGCGGCTTGAGGTAGGCGGCGACTTGCTTGCTGGGTGATGGGGGTAGGGCGGGCGTTGGCCATGTTCTTTTCCGTGAGTTTGTAGAGGCGGCTGCATTATAATTGCAACCCGTTCTCAACGCCTTAAAGTGACCGAGTCATGTTCCGTACCTCGATAGGTAAAGCCGCCCTTTCTTCCTTCCGTCTCGACAAACTGCGCACCGCGCTGCACGCCACCAAATCAGGCGTCACCCTCGAAGATACCCGCCACTGCTATTTCACCGAACTGTCGTCCGACCTGTCTGCGGCCGAAGTCATCCTGCTGAATCGCTTGCTCGGGCTGGACAAGGATGCGGGAGAGCCGGAGTTCGCGGGCAAGGTACAAAGCCTGCTGGTCGTGCCGCGTCTCGGCACCATCTCGCCGTGGTCGTCCAAGGCCACCGACATCGCGCGCCATTGCGCGCTGCCGCAAGTCACGCGCATCGAGCGCGGCGTGCTGTATTACCTCAAGAGCAAGAGCGGCAAGCCGCTGACCGACGCGGAAAAACAGGCCGTGCTGCCGCTGCTGCACGACCGCATGACCGAATCCGTCATCAGCGATATCACCGGCATCGAAAGCAGGATATTCAAGCACGGCACGCCGCAGCCGCTGTCCAGCGTGGACATCCTCAAGGGCGGCAACGCCGCGCTGGAAGCCGCCAACCGCGAACTGGGCCTGGCGCTTTCCGCCGACGAGATCGACTACCTGGTGGCGAACTTCACCAAGCTGGGACGCAACCCCACCGACGTCGAACTGATGATGTTCGCGCAGGCCAACTCCGAGCACTGCCGCCACAAGATATTCAACGCCGACTGGATCATCGACGACGAGCAGCAGGCCATCTCGCTGTTCGGCATGATACGCAACACGCACAAGCTGCACCCGGAAGGCACGGTGGTGGCGTATTCCGACAACTCCTCCGTGATCGAGGGTGCGGAGATCGATCGCTTCTACCCGCGCGCAAGGCGGTGCTATGCCTTCAGCAAGGAACTCACGCACACCCTGATGAAGGTGGAGACGCACAACCACCCGACCGCCATCGCACCGTTCGCCGGTGCGGCGACCGGCTCGCGGCGGCGAGATCCGCGACGAAGGCGCGACCGGCTCCGGCTCCAAGCCCAAGGCGGGTCTGGTCGGCTTCTCCGTGTCCAACCTGCAACATTCCCGGCTTCGACCAGCCTTGGGAAGGCCGCTCCCATCGGGCAAGCCGGGAAGCGCATCGCCTCCGCCTCTGCAGATCATGATCGACGGCCCGCTCGGCGGCGCCGCGTTCAACAACGAATTCGGCCGTCCCAACCTGGCGGGCTACTTCCGCACCTTCGAAGAGAGCGTCAACGGCGAAGTGCGCGGCTACCACAAGCCCATCATGCTGGCGGGCGGCGTGGGCAACATTCGCGCTGAACACACACACAAGCACGACCTGCCGGAAGGCGCGCTGCTGATCCAGCTGGGCGGCCCCGGCATGCTGATCGGCCTGGGCGGCGGCGCGGCATCCAGCATGGATACCGGTGCCAACGCCGAGAACCTCGACTTCGATTCGGTGCAGCGCGGCAACCCCGAGATGCAACGCCGCGCGCAGGAAGTCATCGACCGCTGCTGGCAGATGGGCGACAACAATCCCATCCTGTCCATCCACGACGTCGGCGCGGGCGGCATCTCCAACGCCTTGCCGGAACTGGTGCACGGCGGCGGCAAGGGCGCGCACTTCGAGCTGCGCGCGGTGCCCATCGAAGAGCGCGGCATGTCGCCGATGCAGATCTGGAGCAACGAGGCGCAGGAGCGCTATGTGCTGGCGATCCCGGCGGAACGTGTCCTGGAATTCAAGGAACTGTGCGAGCGCGAGCGTTGCCCGTTCGCCGTGGTGGGCCGTGCCATCAGCGAAGACCAACTGGTGGTGCATGACGAAGAGTTCAGCAACAACGCGGTGGACATGCCGCTGTCCGTGCTGCTCGGCAAGCCGCCCAAGATGACGCGCAAGGTGACGCGCGAGCAGGTGAAGTTGCCCGCGTTCGACACCGGCAACGTCGTGCTGAAAGAAGCCATCGAGCGCGTGCTGCGCCTGCCTTCCGTGGCGGACAAGACCTTCCTCATCGCCATCGGCGACCGCACCGTGGGCGGCATGACCGCGCGCGACCAGATGGTCGGCCCGTGGCAGGTGCCGGTGGCGGATGTGGCCGTCACGCTGATGGGTTACAACACCTACCTGGGCGAAGCCTTCGCCCTCGGCGAACGCACGCCCATCGCCGTGCTCAACGCGCCCGCATCCGGCCGCATGGCGATCGGCGAGTCCATCACCAACATCGCCGCCGCGCAGATCGACAAGATCGGCGACATCAAACTTTCCGCCAACTGGATGGCTGCCGCCGGACACCACGGCGAAGACGCCGCGCTGTTCGATACCGTCAAGGCCGTGGGCATGGAACTGTGCCCCGAGCTCGGCATCAGCATCCCGGTGGGCAAGGACTCGATGTCGATGAAGACCACATGGAAGGATGGCGAGCAGAACAAGGCCGTCACCGCGCCGCTGTCGCTCATCGTCACCGCCTTCGCACCGTGCAGCGATGCGCGCAAGACACTCACCCCGCAACTCGCGGCCGACACCGATACCGTGGTGCTGCTGTTCGATCTGGGCTGTGGCCAGAACCGCATGGGCGGCTCGGCACTGGCGCAGGTCTATAAACAGATCGGCGATGTGGCGCCGGACGTGGATGATGCCAAGAAGCTCAAGGCCTTCTTCGACCTCGTGCAGCGCTTCAACCGCGAGGGCAAGCTGCTGGCCTATCACGACCGTTCCGACGGCGGCATGCTGGCGGCATTGTGCGAGATGACCTTCGCTTCGCACATCGGCCTGGATATCCGCCTGGACGAATGCAAGGGCGACGACCTCGGCATCCTGTTCAACGAAGAACTCGGCGCGCTGGTGCAAGTGCGCCGCGCCGATCTGGCCGACATCTTCGTGCAGTGCGACGAGGCTGGCCTGACCTGCGTGCACGAAGTGGCGCGCCTCAACACCAGCGGCACCATCAACATCTCGCGCGGCAAGACACAGCTGTATAGCGAGAACGCCATCGCATTGCGCCGCATCTGGTCCGAGACCACTTACCAGATGCAGAAGCTGCGCGACAATCCGGCCTGCGCGCAACAAGAGTTCGACCGCACGCTGGATGCGAAGGATGCGGGTCTGCACGTGAAGCTCACTTACGATCCAAACGAATCCCCATTTCCCGTTCGCCCTGAGCTTGTCGAAGGGTCTGCCGCCACCGCCCATCCTTCGACAGGCTCAGGACGAACGGCAGCGGCAGTGCTGACCTCCCGCCCCAAGATGGCTATCCTGCGCGAGCAGGGCGTGAACGGCCAGGTGGAGATGGCCGCCGCGTTCGACCGCGCCGGCTTCGCCGCCGTGGACGTGCACATGAGCGACATCATCAGCGGCCGCGTGAAGCTCTCCGATTTCAAGGGCGTGGCTGCTTGCGGCGGATTCTCTTACGGCGACGTGCTGGGCGCGGGCGAGGGTTGGGCGAAATCCATCCTGTTCAACCCGCGCGCGCGCGACGAGTTCGAAGCCTTCTTCAAACGCGACGACACCTTCGCGCTCGGCGTGTGCAACGGCTGCCAGATGATGAGCAACCTGCACGAGATCATCCCCGGCGCGGACAACTGGGCGCACTTCGCGCGCAACCAGTCGGAACAGTTCGAAGCACGCTTCGTCATGGTGGAAGTGCAGCAGTCGCCCTCCATCCTGTTCGACGGCATGGAAGGCTCCCGCATGCCCATCGTCGTGGCGCACGGCGAAGGCTATGCCGATTTCGGCGGCAGCAAGAAACTCAAAGCCGCACAACCGCTGGTCACGTTGCGCTATGTCGACCACAACGGCAAAGCCACCGAGACCTATCCGCTCAACCCCAACGGCTCGCCGCAAGGCATCACCGGCCTCACCACGCCGGACGGCCGCTTCAGCATCATGATGCCGCACCCCGAGCGCGTGTTCCGTGCCGTGCAGAACTCCTGGTATCCAAGCGAGTGGCAGGAGAACGGCGCATGGCTGCGCATGTTCCAGAATGCGCGGAAGTGGGTGGGGTAAAGATTCCCTCTCCCATGCAGGGAGATAATCAGCGACTTGGCAGCTTGCTGCCTTAGTCGAATGGCTAGTAGTTACCACAGGGTAGAAGCGTGAGGCTACTCCCCAATAAAAAAGGCGACCGGATGGTCGCCTTTTTCGTGTTGTATCGAATTATATGTTCAAGCCGCCATCGGAAGTGGAAGCTGGAAATGTCCCTCGACGATGCCGCTCACCGAAATATCTTCGTCCAGCTCTTCCCAGCGCAACGCAGTGCCATTTGCCCGCAGCGTAACTCGCTTGAGTTGTTCGTCGCTTGCTTTGCTTAGTAACATGAAGCGGGCGGCGGGGAACCCGATCTGGCGGCCATCCGTGAGCTCGACGAAAACAATGCGACCAGACACCCATACACGGGTAGCGCAATGCTCCAATTCAGTGATGGAAGAACTCATGCCATTTCTCCTTGAACAGATCGTGATGCTCAAACACGGCTGCTTCGATGCGCCGCAGCTCGGTTGGGCTGATATTGCGGCTTCGTGCTAATCGTATCGGCTCCAGCCAATACTTGCACTCTCCATCTCCCGTGTCCACATGAATGTGCGGCGGCTCCATTCCTTCATCGGAATAAAAATGGAAGCGCCAATTCAGCAGACGTAGAACGGTAGGCATATCCGGTACAGTGGAGGGTACGTGACAAGGATTCTACACCAAAGCTTTTCAGCGGATGCCACCGCACTAATACCCAAGTAAAGCAGTTCGAAAAACAAATTCGAGCACGCCCCTTTAATTCGAGAACTCCTGGTATCCGAAGGAGTGGCAAGAGAATGGCGCATGGCTGCGCATGTTCCAGAATGCGCGGAAGTGGGTGGGGTAGTAAGAGACTGAAAGTGGAATGCAAAGGCGACCGGAAGGTCGCCTTTGCATTTGTGGGTGGGCAAAATTGCCCGGATTGAGATACGTCCTCGATCAAGAAATCTATATTTGCGACTCCATCGCGGTATTGGCTTCCTTCAGAAATGGATTTTCTTTCTTGAATTCCCAAATGGCTTTCTCGCGCTCTGTTTTCGAAATTCTGCCTAACATCTCTGACTGCGGGTCAAGGTAAACCGCCATGGCGATAGCCCGCCGGCGATCTGTCTTGTTACCTGAAAGGACGGCCTCCATCGCATAAGCCCAGGCAAACCAGGGTTGAAATTTCTGGTTCTTTTTTGCCCAGTCCAGGGTGATTTCCATGTACTTGCGATTCCCCGTTGCCTCGTACAGCCACTTGCAAACTTCAGCATACTGATATTCCGTAGGCAAGGGGCGTTTGTCGGTAAACGGTCGTTTATACAGCGCGCTCTTGAGTAGCTGCACGGACTCTTCTATCTTGCCGCCGATGCCGGCAATCACCGCATGCGCAAGGAGATAGTCAAACCCCTTTTCACTTACGCTGAAATCCGCCATGTATTTTTCAACCTTGGAAACATCGCCCGCCTTCGCTGCGGCAAATGCATAATAGGGAAGCAGGTAACTTAGATCGTCTTGATTGGACAAATCATAGAGGATTGCAGCTTCCTCCAGCGAAGTGCGCGCCGCGGCAAACTCACCCGTGCGGATTGCACGGTATGCTTCGGCAAAATAGACGGTGTCGGACTTGACGCGGTTCTTTTGCGGGATATTTTCGTCAAAGTGTGTGGCGTTTTTATTGGTTGCCGTCATGCGCGGCCCTACGATGAACTCGGTCCCTTCCAGCGATGGCCGAATTGTCCACTGGTTGGAGGAGGTGTTGTTTTTCCACACCGGGAGCGCGATGGCATCCAGCGATGCCGCGAGTTCCTTGCTGGGGATGCGATCCATCACTCCGGCGCGCAATAGATGATTGGCCGCAAGGTCGGATTTCTTGCCGATGTTCTGCTCCGCCATCTGTTTTGCCCATGCTGCGATCTCTGTCTCGGATTTGCCTTCTATCCGGTGGCCGACAAGAACGCTCTCCCAGACACTGGAATTGTCTGTCTGGCTTGCCAACACGTTGAATGCCGCCCATGCGTCCTTTGATGCGCCCATCGCATGGAGCATCCCGAGGTAGTCACGATATGCATAAGAGTTGTTGTAGCGTCTGGCTCTTTCTAGAGAACCTGATAAAGCGCCGCGTAAGTCCCCTTCGAGCAGTTTTAGCCTCAGGCGGCTGGAGATATCAGCAGACGACCCTGTTTCCTGTCTGGACGCGAGCCTGTAAAGAGGCGTTGCCAAGGAGAATTCTCCAAGCCAATAGAACGTCGTGCCAGCTTCATATGCCGAGTTTGAAGTGCCCACAGGATTTTCACTGGAGCCATTCTTAAAGGCTGGGTAACTCATAAATAACTGGTTTGCGGCTTGTAATTGGCCTTGTTCGATGAGGAGATTGCCTAACGCCATATAAGGCTGCCAGACCGTGGGCTGAGCCTTGATGCTTTCGCGGAAATACTTGTTCGCCGACTCTGCGTCTCCATTGTCGAGGCTTTTCTGGGCCCATAGTTGATATATCGCTGGATTCCCCGCAAATCGTCCTTCGATAGATTTGAATAAGGCGTCACGCTTATCCGGCTGTTTCGCAACCTTCTTAAAATGCCAATCAAGATAATTGAGTGCTGTAACATCTGAAGTGGCGTTACGCAATGCTGCTTCCGCATTTGAAATCAGATATTCCGGTCGACCGTAATTCTCCCAGTTAGGGTAATAGGGGCGGAACGGGTAGTCTGCCGCATAACAATTGTCAAAGTAGCCATAATCCTGCCGGCCAGTAACGCCTATTTGATTAAAGGCGCCTGCGGACAAATACGATTGCCCTTGTTCCCAATACATCACGTCAAACAGGTTCACGTAAGCAGACTTCAGCAAGCCCTCTTTCTCAGCCCCCTCTACTGTATTAGCCATCCTGATTTGCGCCTGGGCGCGGGCCAGGGTGAATTCCGGATGGCCTTTGTACACGCTTTCAATCCGGTTCAAAAAATCGAGCGTGCGCTCCGGCGCTCCCTGGATGTCCGTCAGGAAGTCCGCGCGCCGCATCAGGTCGTCATTGCCAATCGCCTCGATGAGATCAAGGTAATCCACTGCAGAAAGACGGGCCGGGCTTGACTGGCAACACCATTTCGCGGCATCGGTTTCCAGCAGCTTGTGGATGTGGTTGATCACGGAGAGATCAGTCATGGTCTGCAATTTTTCCGCATCGCCCAGCGAAGCGACGCCACGGATCATCCCTTCCACGGTGTAATCCTTGATGGGAAATTCATGGTCAAGCAGCTGCTTGAGGTAAACATTGTCAAACTGTGCCCAGAGGTCACTGTCGGCAAATGCGCGCGCAGCGAAGAAGGGCCATATTTTCCCTGGTAATTTCAGAGATGCAGCCGTTGCAAGTGATTGGCTCTTGTCTATTCTCGCGTATGCTTGACCAAGATAATTGGCGTCCAGCATGGCCATGGTCCGTTTTGCCAAAGGCTTGATCTGGGAGCCAAAGCGCTCGACGTCCGGCTGGTTGCCATTCAGCGCCGCAACCAACTCATTCTCTTCAGGTGTCTTGGGCTCGGCCAGCAATTGAAGGGCAGCCGGCCTTAGGCCCAGCAGCATGTATGCCCTGGCTTTCAGGACTCGATAATCCGCAGCATCAGGCGACATGCTGTATATCGCCAGCAAAGATTTTTCAGTAAAGCGCTCCTTGACTCGTTCAGCTGCGTGCGGCGTCAGCGACGCCAGCAGCTGGAAGAACAGCGCATCGCGCGCCGGCGCCTGCTTGTCCGATACCATTCCCAGGGGTACGTCGGGCAACTCTATGCTGGCCGCGCTGCTGTCCGGTTTGATCAGCGCTAAGACCGATCCATCAATCCCAATCGCAGTCAACATGTCCGGCAGTACCGTCTGGTACGCTTCAATCGGAGGTTTTTCATCCGTGAAGGCGATGCGCTCAAAATTCTTTGGGGCTGAAATCGCCTGCACGTTGAACACGCCATTGGCGTTGCGTTCTTGCGATTGGATGGAGACTGCCATCGTGTGACTTCGATCATGGCCGACATAACCCCAGATAATTTTTTTCACGCCGATCTTGTCGGCGAAGGCATATACCTCCTTGGGATCAAGCCGGCGGTCTCCGTCACCCAGGGCGCGCGCCACTAGGTAAGGATTCGGCGTGCGCTTTTGCCCTGCTGCTATCGCCAAAGCAAGTTGGGCGGTCATCAGCGAGCGGGTGGCGCGGTCCAGTGCATACTCCTGAACCTGAAACGGGACGACGAGGACATCGAATTTCTCCGCCGCCAACAGCTTTTGGTACACCTTTTTTTCTGTGGACTTCCAGTCCGATACTGAGCGGGGGTAAGCCTTGGGAAGTGCCTTATCCATGCTTTTGTCAGCTAGGGGGCGTACGGTCGCCGCCAACACTGCAGCCCGGTGTTGCGCCTGGATTCGCGCCGCGAACTCTTGTCTTAGTCTTTCTTCCTCATGCGTCTGGTAAAAAAAATACCCGCCAACTCCTGCACTGGCCAAAATTAGCACAGCAATCAATACACGAAAAATATTCAACATTCACTCCTAAACAATATCCACGCAGCAACGATTTCCCTAACCGCACCTACCTTTATCTGGCTCACCTCTGAATTAAAGCTACACTGCATTACGCTTATTTCTGAGTGAACAAATCATCCAGCGGATTCTTCCCCGCAGGCGCACTTGCTGAAACCTTCTTCACCGTGAATTCCTCTTCGATGTTGTCGCGATAGAAGCTCCACGCTGCACCCGGAGCTGCTGAGCCTGCGCCAGAGGTCTTCGCCGACGCCGCTGTATTGCAGCGTGTCGCCGTTGTCGAGCTGGACCTGCAGGATGCGCGCACGTGCGTCGTAGCCGATGGCGCGCAGTTTGCCGGAGTTGATCTTCTTCATTTCCATCGGATTCAATCTGCCGGCTTTGCGCCGGTTTTATTTTCAACGCGGATGTCGTATTCGATATCCTGCAAGTTGTTCCCATGGGCGGAGGTGGTGTGGTTGTAATGCCCGCCGAACCTGATCTTGTGCTTTCCGGGCTTCAGGGGTTTCAGCAGGATCCAGTAGCCATCCGATGCGGATGGGAACGCGCTATAGGGTTTTCTTTCTTCTGGTACCCACTCGAAGATATCGAAGCACTTTTTGGTTTTTGCCCGGAAGCGCTTTGGGTTCTTTATGCGCTTTCCATCCAGCTCCACGAACAGGTCGATGGCGGTGTCGTTGTTCACGGCTGCATTCTTTATGGCATCGCTGCAGGTGTCACCGCTGTCCTCTTCTTGTGGCCAGTAAGCCATGCTGATGACCGGGAAGAAGATGTATTTTCCGGCCGGGATCGTGCAGCGGCGTCTGACCAGGGACGAGCCAAAGCCGCCGGCGAGGAACCATACCTTGCCTTGTTGTCCCGCATCGCAATGCGCTCCGGAAGTGTCGCGCAGCGGACTCTCCTCGTCCGGGCTGGACATCGCCCACTTCCACCACTCGGCAGACAGGTCGGCAGCTGAGCGGCCATCCAATTTGAAATTGGATTGTTGAACGAAGGCGGATTCGCCGGCGTGTGCAGCAACGCTGCTTGCCATGAATAAGGCAGCCAGCAAACATCGAAGCATGAATCTTCTGCGTGGTGAAGCGGGAATAGACCGCGATTTTTCCGGTCTGCGAAAAGCGTGTTCGGTGAGACTTGCGATCAAGTGTTTCCCCTTAGTTGAAACAAGTGTGCTGCTGGCGATGCTGCCCGTTCACTCTCGCTACGGGCGAGCTTTCGCGATAACGCGGGTTCTTGCCTTGCGCCAGCCATCCTGTTCTGGGGGTTCCGCTGTGTGCCTCACGCCGTGCGTGCGGTGCGATGTGCATGTAGTGGATCTGCAAGTGGGGTGAACTCTAGGGGATAAATCGAAGGGCTGTCAATGCGCATTTGATGCTTGCGCTTGGGGTGGGAGCGAGTGGTTTTTTATCCTGTTAAACTGCGCACCTTATTACGGAGGGAGTATCCAAACCATGAAGTTCTTGTTGGCTATCTGCATGATCGTTGTCTCTTCATTGACCTGGGCTGCTGAAGGCAATGCACCGCCCCCGTCTGCCGGTAACGCTGTCGAGGGTAAAGTCCTGGAAGTTAAGAATGTCGATAATTTCACCTACATTCGTCTGATGACCAATACCGGCGAAACCTGGGCTGCGGTCATCAATGCGCAGGTCAAGAAGGGCGACACCGTCACGATCGAAAATGCGGTAGAGATGCAAAACTTCAAGAGCAAATCGTTGAAGCGGACTTTCAAGACGATACTGTTCGGCAATTTAGGCGGCGCAAGCAAAGCTGCGGTGAGTTCGCCTGCTTTGGGCGCTTCTTTCGCCATCAACCCCAAGAAGCTGGACAAGATCAACGAAGTGCCCATTTCCATTCCCAAAGCCAGCGGCACGAACGCGATGACGGTTGCCGAGATCGTGACCAAGGTCGCCGAGCTCAAAGGCAAGCCAGTCGTCGTTCGCGGCAAGGTGGTGAAATACAACGCGGAGATCATGGGCAAGAACTGGATCCATCTGCGCGATGGATCGGGTTCCGAAGCGGACAACACCAACGACATTCTGGTGACGACCACGAGCAAGGCGAGCGAGGGGGATATCGTGACGGTCAAGGGCATCGTCAATGCAGACCAGGATTTTGGCGCAGGCTATGCCTATAAGGTGCTCATCGAAAAGGCGACGCTGCAGAAATAATCAAGGACAGGAGAACTGCGCATATTCCAGAGGGTGTTGGGTGGGGTAGCGAGATGGAAAAAAGGCGACCGGTTGGTCGCCTTTTTTCATGGGTAGCTTTGTTCAGATGACTGCCGTGCGCTTGCGATTATTTTCAGCAATTCAGCGTATTTCTTATGCGGCGGCTCAGGCTCAGTATGCTGGTGGGATACGCGAGTGCTTGGCTTATACGTTGGCAGGTCTGCTTCCAATCGCTAAAGAGGGGTGTCGAGATGCCACGGATCAAAGTTGTTACTTTGGGGGTGAGTGATTTGCAGAGGTCTCTGGCCTTTTACCGTGACGGCCTGGGGCTGACCACGGAAGTCGTCAGCGGCACCGAGAGCGAGGATGGCGCGGTCGTCTTCTTCAACATGAACGACGATCTGATCTTGGCTGTATACCCGAATGCCGCATTGGACAAGGATGCAAAGATTCCGGTGAGCACCTCGAGCCCGGCAGGATTTTCGATTCGTCACAACGTCAATTCCAGGCAGGAAGTCGATGCCGTCATGCAGCAGGCAGAAAACGCGGGAGCCCGCATCATCGATCCGGCGCATGACCGTTTCTGGGGCGGATACTCCGGATATTTCCAGGATCTGGACGGCCATTACTGGGAGACCGCCTGGAATCCGGTATGGGTAGTCAAGGAATAGAAAGCTGCTTTGCATTTCAACCTTGAACCGCCGTGCGATGCTGCACACGACGATATTGCGAAGCTCCTCTTTGAGAGAAAGCCGGGTGACATGCCCCTTTTGGCCTATGGCCGGAGTAGGGTTTGTTGGTAGTGCGTTGGCGTGCTGCTTTGAACTATAGTTTTGCCAAATGGAATTGATCATGCTTTCCGTTTCAGCCCGATGCCGGACGAGTGAGGGAGGATAACTATGATGAAGATATCCAGAGTACTTCAGATGACTGGCCTCGCACTCGGGCTCGGTATTTTCTTTGCAACTGGCTTGTTCATCACCATCGCAGCCAACAAGCCTCTACCGGCCAGCACGCCTTCTGTTGACGATATTCCGGAATCCGTCACTGCTCCGGCGGAGCAATTGGGCAGGGCCTTTGCGGCAGTGGCAGCCCATGTCAAACCGGCAGTCGTCAGCGTTTATTCCGAAAAGACAGTACGCCTTCAATCTCCGGACTTTGACTCTCCGTTCGGCGATGATTTTTTCAATCAGTTCTTCGGGCGGCAATTCGAGTTTCCCAGGACACCGGGGCATCCGAAAGAATTCAGGGTGCCGCAGCGTGGTATGGGCACCGGCATGCTGCTCGACAAGCAGGGGCATATTCTGACGAACTACCACGTGGTGCAGGATGTGGATGAGATCAAGGTGCAACTGGCCGACAAGCGCACGTTCAAGGCGAAGGTCGTGGGCGCGGACCGGAAGACGGATGTGGCGGTCCTTGAAATGAAAGGAACCTTTCCCGGCAATCTGCCGACAGTCCAACTGGGGGATTCCGATATTCTGGAGGATGGGAATCTGGTGATGGCGATCGGAGCCCCGTTCGGGCTGACGCAAACGGTGACCACCGGCATCATCAGTGCCGAGGGACGTTCGGATGTCGGGATCGCCGACTATGAGGATTTCCTGCAGACCGATGCGCCGATCAACCCGGGCAACTCCGGCGGGCCGTTGATCAATATGCGCGGCGAGGTCATCGGCATGAACAGTGCCATCGCCACAAGCATCGGGCAATACTCGGGAGTGGGTTTCGCCATTCCCGTGAACATGATCAAGAGCATGCTGCCCACCTTGCTCAAAGGCGAACAGATAACTCGCGGCATGCTCGGTGTCTCCATCCAGGATGTCACCAGGGAGCTGGCCGAACAATTTCATCTTCCCGGCAACCGCGGGGCGATCATCTCGCAAGTCAACAAGGGGTCTCCTGCAGAAAAGGCCGGAATGAAAGCGGGAGACGTCGTCGTGCGCTTTAATGGCCGGGCCGTGACTGCTGCAGCGCAATTGCGCAATCTCGTTGCTGCAACAACACCGGGCTCCGACGCGAATATCGTTGTGGTACGAAACGGCAACGAGAAAACCCTGAAAGTGACAATCGGGAAAATGAGCGCAGAAACCATTGCGTCCACAAAGCCCAGCCGCAAGGCGGAAAGCCAATTGGCCAGCCTCGGTTTGACGGTGCAGACCTTGACCGCGGATATGGCCAGGCAATTGGGTGTGGAAGAAGAGGGCGTGCTCATCACTCACGTCGAGGAAGGAAGCCTCGCAGCCATGGCCGAGCTGGAGGCAGGAGATGTCGTTCTTGAAGCGGACCGCCAACGGGTCTCCAATGTCGAGGAGCTTCAATCCATCCTTGGCAAGGATAAGGAGCAGATCCTGCTATTGGTCAGGCGCAAGAGCGGAAGCATCTTCCTTGTACTCCGCCTCAAGGAATGACCCCATGCTCGCAATCGAAGAAGAAAGGAGATTCAAATGACCCGGCATAAACTGAACAGGAATGAATTTCGCCTTGCGAATGGAGCTATGGTGAATATCGAGTATTGGACTGACGCAACGACAGTCCACGTTGCTGCATTCGACCCCGATAAACATCAGGCCTCGCTGGCCGAGTACCATGCCTCGGTTCCCGCTGCAGACGATCTCACGCCCACGAGGCAAGCGGCCTTGATCGACAGCCTGGCCAATGCGCTCGAATACGCTCTCATCAGGAATCCCGAGCTCCATATCCGCAAGCGCTAAGCAAGGCAGCAGAGCAGGGGGCGTGCTTTGATTCAATGTCCGCCGCGGCTGGCGACGAACGGCGGTCTTGCCCACCAGATCAGTGTGATCAGCGACAGCATCAGCGTGGCGGATATGGTCAGGATGCGGTCGGTGGCGAGCGTGTAGGACTGGGTGTTGATCATGCGCTCCAGATAGGCATAGGCGACATCGTCCGGCAGGCCGAGCTGGTGCAGGCGGTTCAGGTAATCGGTCGCCTGCGGATTGTAGGTCTGGATGTTCTCCATCAGTCGGGCGTGGTATGCGGCAGCCTGGCTGTTCCAAAGCCAAACGGTGATGGCGGTGCCGAAGCTGGCGCCCAGGTTGCGCATGAAGTTGGTGAGTCCGGAGGCGGCTGCGATCTTTTCTGCAGGCAAGCCGGAGAGGCTGATGGTGACCAGCGGCAGGAAGAAACAGCTGATGCCGATGCCCATGAACAGGCGGCTCAGTGCTACCGACCAATAGTCGATGTCCGGAGTAAAGTTGGCGCTCCAGTAACCCACCAGCGCAAATACGATGAAGCCGAAGGTGGTGATGGCGCGGGCATCGACGCGGTTGATGTTGGCACCGATGATGGGCCCGAGCACGAACGCCAGCACGCCGCCGAAAGCCACGGCTTTGCCCGCCCACAGCGCGGTGTATTCCTGAAAGGTTTGCAGCCACAAGGGGATGATCACGACCACGCCGAAGAAGGCCATCGAGCCGAGCAGCAGGCAGATCGCTCCCACCAGAAAATTGCGCTGTGTGAACAGGCGCAGGTCGACCAGCGGTGCCGGTTCGTAGCGTTCCCAGACCACGAACGTGATCAGTCCCACCGTGGCCGAGACCGACAGCGTCACGATGATGTCGGAACTGAACCAGTCCAGTTCGTTGCCTTTGTCGAGCAGGATCTGCAGCGAGCCGATGCCGACGATCAGCAAGAACAATCCGCCCCAATCCATCTTCTGTTCGCGTTTTCCGGGCTGGATCACATCGCGTCCCGCCAGCAGCAGGGCTACGGAAACGCCGACCAGCACACCGACCGGCAGGTTGAACAGGAATATCCAGTGCCAGGTGGCGTGATCGATCAGCCAGCCGCCCGACAGCGGGCCGGCGATCGGCGCGATCACCGTGGTCATGGCCCAGATGCCCAGCGCCAGCCCGCGCTGGTGAGGCGGGTAGATGGTGGTGAGCAGCGTTTGCGACAGCGGGATCATGGAGGCGCCGAACACGCCTTGCAGTACACGGGAGGAGAGCAGTATCGGAAAGCTGACGGACAGCGCGCACAACAGCGATGCCAAAGTGAACAGCAGGGTGGCGGCAACGAAGCTGCGCACTTCGCCAAAACGTCCCGCGAGGAAGCCTGCCAGCGGCAGCATGATGGCCTCGGCCACCGAATAGGAAGTGATGATCCAGGTGCCTTGTGTCGGCGTGACCGCAAAATCGCCGGCCATGGTGGGCACGGCCACGTTGACGATGGTCAGGTCCAGGATGTTCATGAACGAGCCCAGGCCGAGCGCCACGGTCGCGGCCACCAGCTTGATGCCTTTCAACACACCCGGTTGAGCTGGATCCATTTTTTACATACCCCGCGGAAACAGTTGCCCTGACGCTTCGATATGACGCTACTTGCGTTCCAGATTGTTGGCGATGATCTGCGCCACCCTTGCATCGGCTGCCTTGATGTTCTGTGCATAGATCGCCGTTGCAGCGATCGCATTGGCGTCGGGCAAGGTGGTCAGTGCGGCGCCGCTGCGGTCATGCGTGTCGATGGTGGCATTCATGGAGAGTCCGATGCGCAAAGGGTGCGCCTGCAACTCCTTGGCATCCAGTGCGATGCGTACCGGCAGGCGCTGCACGATCTTTACCCAGTTGCCGGTGGCATTCTGCGCGGGCAACAGGGAGAAGGCGGAGCCGGTGCCCGGCACCAGGCCCAGCACCTTGCCGTGAAACACGACCGGGCTACCGTAAAAGTCGGAAGTGAGTTCGGCAGGTTGTCCGATGCGCACATCGCGC
Organism: uncultured beta proteobacterium; assembly: GCA_963715005.1. Classification (GTDB taxonomy): domain Bacteria; phylum Pseudomonadota; class Gammaproteobacteria; order Burkholderiales; family Gallionellaceae; genus Sideroxyarcus. Next base: position 228,598 of record CAVQQO010000003.1, read on the forward strand.
AACTCCGTCTCCTTGAAATTGGCATCCAGCCAGACCTTGTCCAGCGGCACGATGGCCATCAGCGCGGCGCCGGAGGCGACCCGTTCGCCAATCTGCACCGAGCGCCGCGCCACCTGTCCGCTGACCGGCGCCAGCACTCGGGTGCGCGCCAGCGCGAGCGCGGCTTCGCGCACATGGACTGCGGCGCTGCGCACGTTGGGGTGGTTCTCCAGCGAAGTGTTGTCCACGCGTGCACGGGAAACACTGGCCTGATCCATGGTCTGGGCGATGGCGGCGCTGCTGGCTTTTACCGCATTGGCGGCTGCATCGTGTTGTGCCCGGGATGCGTTGCGCGCAGTGAGTGCGATCTGCACGTTTTCGGGCGAAACGAAATTCTGCCTGGAGAGTTCGACGCGGCGGTTGTATTCGGATTCGGCTTGCGCCAATGCCGCATCGCTGCTGGCCAGCTCGGCCTGTGCCCGTGCCAAGTCGGCTCGCCGTTGCGCGAGCAGCGGCAGGTTGCCGTGGCTGGTCGCATACAGGCCGCGCACTTCGCGCACCGCAGCCGCCAGTGCAGCTTCGGCAGCATCCAGTTGCAGGTGCGCATCGCTGTCATCCAGTTGCACCAGCAGCTGGCCTTCGGTCACGGCCTGGGTGGTGTCGCCATAGATGGTGATCACCGTGCCGCCGGTCTGCGGCATTACGGAGACGATGTTGCCGCCCACATAAGCGTCATCGGTGCTGGTGCGCCATTGCCCGATAAAGAACCACCAGATGAAAACGGCAAGCAGAACCGCCAGCACGGAGCCGCCGATGAGCAGCAGGATGTTGCGGCGTTTGTTGGATGCGGCAGGGGGCGTGGTGCTGTCCTGATCGTTCATCATGGTCCTCCGAAACAAGTTCGCGGATTCGATTCTGAAGCGCAACAGCCAATAGACGGGTCCAGTTTAGCGCAGAGCCTTTCAGATTGCACACATAGCCCTGTCGGGGCGAGCGGAACTCCTGCGAGTTGTGGGAAAGAAAAAGGCGACCGGATGGTCGCCTTTACATTGCGGGTCGCTATCAGGTCAGGCTAGCTTCCAGAACTGCCACCATTGTCTTTTCGCAGTCAACATGTATGCAAACTCCAACGAGATCTCTTTCTCCCATGCGGAAACAGAGAATCCGTTTTGTTGCAGGGCTGTGCTGTATTTCCTGACCTCGCCCACAAGGTGTTCTTTGATCCATGTTTTCAAGAAGCTCAACATTTCATAATAGATCGGCGACTCCTCGAACAAATGTCTGGTGCCAAGCTGATGGAGTTGCTCCAACAGTTCCTTGTGCTCCAGCTTATGTGCTTCGTAGTCCTCGAATTTCGCATGTTGCATCAGGCTTTCTTCCAGCACGAAGTGTGTCTGCGTGTACCCCATCAGCGCGTCCAGTATTTCGGCGATAGCCTGGTTGCCTTCGCGTTTGATAACTGCTTTGCTCAGACGATTGAGAATGTTGACCAGCTCGCGATGCTGATCGTCTATGGCCTGGATGTTGACGCTATATTTTGGGGACCATTTGAATAAAGACTCATCGTTCGACATATGTGCTCCCGAATAAGTAGTTCAAGTGAAGTGACCATGATTCATTGCAACGTACAGCATGCCATAGTTTCATGACAAACTTGTTAAATGACTGTTAAATGCTATCAGTGATTCTGACCATTTCACAATGAGGGGGAATCCCTATTTTGCGGGGCATTAAACGGGTCGGCATCACGGTTATTTGCAATGAACCGAGGTGTTTCCGCGCATCGACTTCGTTGCCGTTAGTGCAGAAGACCCGTGCCATGTTTGTGTGCGCGCTATGGCACTCAACCGCCTGACGCGCTTTTTTCCTTCGCGCATTCAGGACATCCTTCATTCGGCATATAGAGAGTAGCGTGCTTGGGGCAACGCTGAAGAACGACTGTTTTATCGTCCTTCGAGTTCGATTTCTTGTTTGTCTGTTCATTGTCAGGTGGCGTCATTTTTTCTCCTTTTGAGCTCGGGTTATTTCGTTCTTTCGTATTCAGACACGACTTCTTCAAGGGACGGGTTGGCTTTTGCCATGCCGTTGACGAACACCGCGGGAACCTCGCCCTTCAGCACGGCAACAGCACGTTCAACGGCGGCCCTCTGTTCTGCGGTCGGACTAGGAATATTGATGTTGTACGATGAGCTTCTAACGTTGGGGATGCCGCGACGGCCAAGTTCATTCGAGAGGGCATCGGCACGTTGGGCTGCAGCGGACGGACAATTGAGTGGAGCCAAGATCAGGATGGTATTGGACCTGGCGCCATCCGGCATGGCAGCCGAGACGAACCCATTGGGGCTTGGTGATTGATCAAGAAACGCCTTTACCTCGCGGTTATTCCACCAGTGAGCGGCAAAACCGATGATTCCTACAAGAATCAGCAGACGTGCTATTCCCATGTTGCCTCCATTAGATGCGTTGATGGTGAACCATAGTGCATGATGAGATTTCCTTTTGAAAATGGTGGATGATTGGATTGGGTTAAGGGTTATCAGGCGCAGGCGCTATTGCTGGTGATCAGTGTGGCTGCGCTGCTTCAGCAGTTGCAGACTGACCAAGCAAGCGTTCCAGAATCACCAGATTCTCCTTCGCTGTGTTATTCCCCTGTGCGGCGGCCAGATCGAGATGATGCTTGGCCTTGATGTAATCGACCGGGACATTGATTCCCATCATGTAGAACCAGCCCATGCGGTTCTGCGACCAGTTGGCGCCACGCTCCGACGCGGCTAGGTAATCTTCAATCGCTTTTTCAATGTTTTTGAAATGGAGTTCATACAGGTAGCCGCGCAGCTCGAATCCGTATGCATATTGAGGATGTTCTTTTGCAAGTTGGTCGAAGCGCTCAAAAGCCAGTTCCTTGAAATCTCCATCAAGCAAAGCCTGTCCGGACATTTGAAGGTTGGCCGGGTTTTTGTTGGTGAGATAGTACTTATAGAAGTTGTCGGCGGCGGTTCGCCAGTCTTTCTGGAACTTCGCCTGTTCTCCCAGGGAGTAATAATACTTACCTTCGATGATTTTCTTGTGCTTGTCGCTCATCGGCGATTTATTGCTCTCTTCAAAGAACTGGGCCATCAGTCTTTTGCTGCCGCCCCACTTGGGAGTAATGGAGTCAAGATATTCGAATCGCGGATCCATTGCTTTGAGGTCGAGCTGGAGCGCCGCATCGAGCCAGTCGCGCTCATCGTCCAGACTTAGCCCCTTTGAGACCCGGATCAGATACCGGTAGCTGTTTACCGGGCGGGCATAAAGCTTGAGGGACAACAGCAGATCGGACCGGGCTTCCTTGAGAGTTTCTCCAAATCCCCGGAATTGCGAGTCAGTCGTATTGCGGGCTAGGTCGTTGCCCCTTCTTTCCCATGCCGTCGTTGTGCGGTATATGCCGCGAGCCAACCTCGCCGAATAGGACTGCGGAAAGGCCTTCACCCATTCATCGTACCGGGACTCGAGTCCGGGGGTTTTTGAGAAGTTTTCGAATTTGCCCGCCAACTCTTCTGCCGTTATTTCATTGCGGGCATATAGATCGAGATATTGTTGGAATCTTTGATTGAGCTCTGCATACTCCCGGGTAGAGAGCATCAGGTATGTCTTCTGATAAAAAACATCGTCTTCGGGGCTCTGGGCGGTCGGTCCGGCAAGCGCTTGCTGTTGCAGCGCGAGAAGGAACGCCATCGTCGAAATCAGAATGAAGAGGTATCGGTAGGGCGATGTGCGGTTAGTCATCAACAATTTTCTCCGGCGCTATTACATACCTGCAAAAGATTGGAAGGATCCAGGGGCCGGGCTTGAAATTGTTATTTCCATTCCGGCCCCTTTGGTGTTTATTTGTACAGCACCTGTTCCTTCAAGTTATCGATCGCTTTCTCGGCGATCTTTTTGTATTCGACGAACACCTGCGGTTTGCAGACGTTGCCCTTGGTGCGGTCGTCGAGCGTGCGTTTTACGGTGAGGACATTGCCTTTGAGTTTGTAAGTCGCCGTGTATGACACGAAGTCGTTGGCGACTTTCAGGTTGTCCGGGATCGATAGCACTTTTACTTTCTTGGGCAGTTCGATGACGAACTCTTCCGTGGCATTGATGTTGGAGCAGGCGACATCGACTTCCTCCGGCTCCATCGCGGACTGGAGATGGCTATAGATGGGCGCGGCGAGGTTGAGCGGATGATGGATGTAGAAGGCGCCGGCGCCGGGCAGTTTGATGAACTTTTCGGCATTGAAGCTTACTTTGTAGTGGTAGTTGTCCAGCAGTTCCTTGGGATCGTCTTTCACCAGCTTGCCGCTGCCGATCAGGCCCTGCCGGCGGTACATGTTCTTGACCATGTCGTCTTCCGTATCCTTGGGGAGCTCGCGCATCCATGACCGTGTCTGCACGGCGCTAGATCCGTGCTGGAAGATTTCCATGCTGCCGGTGACAGAACCATCCGCGGCGACCTTGATTACGCTCTTGGTGACTTGCCTGTTGCTGCCGATGGGGGGCACGGGGGTCTTGCTGCCGTCTTTGTATCCTTCGACCAGCAGCACGGGTTTGTCCTCGTCGCCGTAGGGCAGCATCCCGAACGGTGTGGAGTCCGAGGTGGAGTCCACATACAGGTCGAACGCGGGAAGGTAATTGATCACGTGGTTGACGGTGGAGACGACCGGGATCCTGGGCAACTGATAGGCCGAGCCCGCATTCACCAGCGCCTGGGTGCTCTTGATGCCGCGTGCGGCGAGCAGCGCCTGCAGCAGGGTGGCGTGGTCTTTGCAGTCGCCCATCTTGTTGTCGAGGATGAAATCCACATCGCGCGGCACCACGGCGCCGATGCCGATGCAATTGCCGGCATAGGTGATGTTGGTGGCGACCCATTCGTACAGGGCGCGCGCCTGTTCTTTCGGGGCGGTTTTGTTCTTGACGATCTCTGCGGCGAGTTTGCTTACCCTTTCCGATACGGCTGCTTTGGGCAATGCACGCTCGCCATAGGCCGCGGCGATGGCGGCGTAGGTCTTGAAGGTGGAGAAGGACAGGCCGACCACCTTGTCAGCATCGAATACAGAATAATCGCGGCGTTCGGTCTTGATCGGTTGCGGGTTGGCATAAGACCATTCGACGATCTTGCGGCTATCTTTGGTCTCGTTTGCCGTTTGTTTCATGCCGCGCGCTTCGTATTGCACCCACATCGAGCTTGGGTAGTCGAATCGCACGCGGACATCGTCATAGGCGACCTGATCGTAAAAGTATTGCGCAGCCGAATATTGTCCGGGGAACATCGGTTCGGTCTGCACGAGCTTGTAGGAGAACACGACCTTGTCGCCGACCGCGACATCGGGAAACACGACGGTCAGCGTCGTCCAGTCGGAATAGACGGGTGAATCCTTGCCCTTGCCGCTGTTGACCTCGACCTGGTAGTTGTCCTTCGGCACGTCCAGGCGGCGTCCGTCTGCCTTCAACGTATAGGCGGCAACGACTTCGGCCTTCTGCGCGCTGGTGCTGTAACTGACGGAAGCGCTCTTGGCCCGCTCCAGCGCGGTTTCTTTCAGCACGGTTTTCGACCATTCGTGCGATTCGACTGCCGTGCCGTCTTCATGGATGAGGTAGGTTGCGTGGTAGTAGCCGAAGCGGGTTTGCAGTTCAATTGGATCGCCAGTCGCGGCGTGAGCGGAGCAGCAAAAAGCCAATGCGGCAAAGAAAGATGCGAAAGAGATTTTCATATAGCGCCTCTCGGTGTTAGTGAAAAGAATGATCAAGCGCAGAGCGCGACAGAGCGGGTCTGAGGGAGGTTGCTGCGGAGAGAACTGCATTCAAGTGAATCCCCTTTGCTGAACAAATGGTGCTGCTGACAATGCTTCCCGTATGTGCGGGATCTTGCGCCAGCCGTCCTGTTCTGGGGATTCCGCCATGAGCCTCGCGCCGTGCATGCGGTGCGATGTGCGTGTAGCGGATTTGCAAGTGAGGCGAACTTTAGGGGAGCGGGGCGGGTGGTGTCAATGATGACGTGTGGGGCATGTCTCTATCATTCTCAAGGCGATATTCACGGAGAAAACTGATGATGCCGCCCACCGGGGCCTGTTCTGGAATACATAAAAGGGGGTAGATATTTTCTGATTCCGTGCTGATACACTTTTTCTACGCAGCCCAAAAGGAGGACCGGTCCATGAGAGCGTTGTTTGCCTTCTGCATGATTGTCACGGCGATATTCGTTTGGGCAAACCCTGTCCTCAACCCGCATGCGGCCGCCGTAGTCAGGAGCGAGGTCATCAAGGCACAGGTCAAAAAAGGCGCCACTGTCACTATCAAAAACGCGATCGTCAGGACGTTTGGCACTCCGGGCGGCTCAGCAGCAAGCGCAACGGGGGCTCAACTCATGGGTATGGCTCACCCCATTCCCGTAAAGATGACAGTCACCGGCGATATCCGTATCCCCAAGGCCAGCGGCACGAATGCGCTGACCGTTGCGGAAATCATCACCAGGAGTGCCGAACTCAAAGACCAGACTGTCGTGGTTCGCGGCAAGGTCGTGAAGTACAACTCGGAGATCATGGGGAAGAATTGGGCCCATCTGCGCGATGGCACGGGTTCCACCGTGGATAACACGAACGACCTTCTCGTGACGACCACGGATGAAGCGCGGATCGGGGATGTCGTGACGGCAAAGGGAGTTGTCCGTACCGACGAGGATTTTGGATCGGGTTATTCCTATAAGGTGCTCATCGAAGAAGCGACCCTGCACGAACAACAGTCGGCAGCAAGATAACGCGCCTGCTTTGCGCATGTTCCAAGTGGCAAGTAACAGGCGACCGGATGGTCGCTTTTTACTTTGTGATGAGGATCAATTTTCGAAGGTGACGAACACGCCGACGTGCGAGCCGTTGTAGGGGGCATTGCCGGTGGCGGTTTGGGTGGCCGTTCCCGAGCTGATGAAGGACTCGACCCGGTAGGTCTCTCGCACATAGCGCAGGTCGACCCAGCCGTAGGGCAGGACGTGATAGCCGATCTCGACGACGCTGCCGCGGGTGTTGTGGAAGTTGATCCTCTCGGTCACGCCGTTGATGGTGGAGGTCGCCCGTGCCGAATAGCTGTAGCGCATGCCGCCGCCGATGCGCACGTTGCCCGGCAAGCTGAGGTAGGCCAGCGCTTCGAGCGGGACGCGGCGGAAAGAGGCGTCATCGTTGGTGTTGCGGTCGTAATCGTAGTGGTAGTTGATGCTGAGTGCGATCGCGAGCGGGATGCTGCTCATTTTGTAACGCGTCCCCATGCCGATCTGGTTGATGCCGCCTGCACGGATCTCCCGCTTGCCCCCATCCGGAAAGGTGAAGTTGGAGATGCTGTCGCCGCCGCCGGTGATGCCCTCGCGCACCAGAAAATGAAAGCCATCCTCTTTGTATGTCGGAATGTACGGGGTCGTTGTCTCGAAAGAGCTGTCGAAGACGGAAGCCTGCGTGCTGAAAAGTGGCAGGACAGTCAGGATGCAGATGGCGAATAGCGATCTGCCGGGCCGGTTCACACTCACCCTGGAGACTCCTTGGTTGGGGATGCGCTTGTTGTACGGGTGCCTTGAACTGTAGGTGAGTTGGTCGCGGAGTGTCAACGGATAGGCGAAGGTATAATGCGCGCCTTCATTTATTTATCTGGAGTCGTCTTGTTCAAGCTCATCGGTGTCGCTGCGGGTTATTACTTTTTCGGATGGTGGGGTGTCTTGTTCGGCCTGATCCTGGGCTCGGTCATCGACCGCATCCGCGCGTTCGGCCAGGGGGCGATGAACCCGTTGCGCAATGCGGTGCGGCAGGCGGTGTTCCTGGAGACGCTGTTCGTCTCGATGGGCAAGCTGGCCAAGGCGGACGGGCGCGTCTCGGAGGAAGAGATCGCGCATGTCGAGCAGTTAATGCAGAAGCTGGGCATGACGGAGGAGCATCGCAAGCAGGCCATCGCCTTGTTCAAGAAGGGTGCCGATCCGGCGTTCGACATCGAGCCGACCTACCAGAAGTTCATGGCGGTGTGCGGGCACACGCGCAACCTGAAAGAGATGTTGCTGATCTATCTGATCGTGATGGCGTTCGCCGACGGCCAACTCCATCCGGCGGAGGAGGAGTTGCTGACCGACATCGCGGGCCGTCTCGGTTACGGCCGGGAGACGTTCAAGCACTTGATGGACATGGTGCTGAACCAGACTCACTTCGGCGGCGGACAGGTCACCACTGCAGCCGCGCTGGACGATGCGTATAAGGCGTTGGGCGTGAGCAAGGACAGCACCGACGCGGAGATCAAGCGCGCGTACCGCAAGCTGATGAGCCAATACCATCCGGACAAGCTGATCGGGCAGGGGATGCCGGAAGACATGATCAAGATGGCGACCGAGCAGGCGAAAGACATCCAGCTCGCTTACGACCTGATCAAGAAGAGCCGCAACCTTTGAACGCATGAAGATCGTTCTGGTACGCCACGGCGAGAGCGAAGGCAATGTCATCCATGAGATCAACGACGATCCGCGGCGCATCGTCAATCTGACCGCTCGGGGCAGGGAACAGGCGGAAGCGGCGGCGGAACGCTTGCGTAGCGTGCCGTTCACCCATGCCTATGCTTCCGAGTTCCCGCGCGCGCAACAGACCGCGGCCATCCTGCTGCGCCAGCATGCTGTGAGGTTGCGCATCGATGCACGCCTGAACGAACGCCGCTCCGGCATGGACGGTCTGCCGGTGGCTACTTTCAACGACTTGGTACGTCCCGATCCGCTGCACATCAAGCCCGAGCATGGCGAATCGTTTCTGGAGCAGATGGAGCGGCTGCGCAGCTTTCTGGATGAGACCGCCGCACGTCACCCGCATGGCACCGTGCTCGCGGTATCGCACGAGAACCCCATCGTGGCAGCGCTGGCCCTGTTGGATGAGCCGGAGCGGGTGGTGCACCAGAAGCTCGCCAACTGCGAGGTGGTGGAACTGCTCTGGTCTGCCGTGTGACCTATTCGAACGGCATCGAGATGCCGACGCCGAAAGTACGATGCCGCTGGTTGTAGTCGATCAGGCTTTCGCCGTAGCCGTCGAAGTACTGCAGGTGCAGGTTCGAGTTCAGGAGCTCGATGCCGAACAATTTTGGCGGCGGGATCGCCACATCCAGCTGCAGCGAATGACGTTTGATGAGTGCAGATAGCACGGCCGCGTCATAGTAATAGCGCAGTTCGAGGTCGCCGTGTCCCAGATAGCGCGCGATGTCCGGATTGTCGTCGTCGATCGTTCCTCCTCCTATCCTTTTCCACCAGCGCGGCAGCAGTGCAAGCTTGCCGTTGTCGCCGAAATCGCGTTCCAGTCCGGCTTGAAAATAGATCCTGTTCCAGGCGCGCGAACGCGGCAGCGTCTGCCCGTTTGATTGGTGCACGATCCCGACATTCAGGAAGCCGGTGTTCATGCCGCCGCGGATATGGTTCTCCGGTCGGTACGAGTAGATGAGTTCGGGTTCGTAGTTGCTTTCGCGGAAGGGAGTGGAATGCGCGGAATCGTAGATCTGCCAGAACGACAACTGCGTGTAGCCGAACCACATGGTGTGTCTGTTCTCCCCCAGGAAATGGCCTTTCACGCTGAGCTGGAATTTCATTTCCTTGTTATCCAGCGGATATGAGGCGGGGACCTGGTTGTTGGGATTGGGGCTGGTGGGGGCGTTGTTGGGCTGGGAGGAGTGCGAATAGAAAAGAAAGTAGTTCTGCTTGTACACATGCAGCAATTCACCGGATGGCGTCCATTCCTCGGCCAGCGACCTCTTGCGCGCAGTGACAATAGGTTGTGGGCTCTTGGCGGGCTCTTCCTTTGCCAGATACGTTTGCGTGGCCTGGTTGTAACATTCGAGCGTCTGCGCTGCAGGCACTTTGTCTTGCATATCCAGGCAAGTCTTCAGTTCATTCTCGCCGGCCGCATGGGCGATGCCGGCCAGGAAAAGCGGAAGCAATAAAAGCGCACAACGTGTTCTTTTCATCATTTCGTCATCACCTGCAAGAATGCGCCTGCCTGGACTCAGTGCCGGTGAATCCAGGCGGGGCGCCGATCTAGAATTTGATTACTAACGGCACGTAATTCGATCTTTTGATCTGTTCCGGAATGGCATAGCCCAATGTCCGTTTCTGCGCATCCCATACCGGAAGCTCTCCGGTGAAGGGATGTTCCAGCGCGGCACGGTTGGCTTCGATCTCGCGCGCGATTTGCGCAGAAGAGGTGGCGTTGCGCGAGATCAGGCCGATGGCGAAGACCAGCAGTTGTTTATTCGCGAGGATATCGTCGCTCTTGAAGAAATAGGGAGCGCAGTCGGGGATGTCGGCAGAGGTCAGGATGAATTTGCCGACGGGGTTGTGAAGGCTGAGTACGTTGATATCGCCGTGGGACTGTTGCAGTTTCACCGTTTGTCCGGCAAGGGCGGTTCGATAGACCTCCCCCTCCAATGTCGCGATGCGACTCTCTTCCAGATGGTGCTTGGCAAACTCATTGGCCGTGGCCGGGCGATCCAGTAGCGGCAAGGAGAGTTTTCCCACTACTAGCTCGCTCAGCATTGCGCCTTCCTCGCGGCTATTCGCCATTTGCGGGGAGAGCACGAACCGGGTCGAAGCCGCGGCTTCATTCTCGAACGCGGCCTGCAGGGTGACAGCCGCTTTGTTGTAGGGGGCCAGCAAAGCCAGGATCTGTTTTGACCTGCCACGGGCGGCACGCGGGTGTGTGGAAAGATAGGCGGCCAGTAGTTTTTGGTAGCGCTGCAATGCGGCGGTCTGCACCATCTTGTCGACCAGACTGTGCGAGTTGGCTGCCTGACGCAGAATGAAGGCGGTTTCTTTTTGCCATCTGTCCAATGCCGCATCGTCGCGGCCTTTGGCGATTTCCAGCGAGATCCGTATCAAGGCCAGCTTGATCGCTCTGAACTCGGAGCCGATGGGTGCAAACTCGGACAGGTAGCTCGTTTCCCGATGCGGCTCCTGATAGTCGCGGTCGAGGACGGCATCGAAGCGTTGCAACAGCAGCGCTTCGGCGGCCAAGTGTTGTTGCGCAAGGGATGGGTTCGCCGCGACTTCTTCCAGGCAAGTCAGTCGGGAATCATTTTTGGCGCAAGGCAGGTCGTTTTGAGCGAACTTGCTCGGGTATCCGGCAAGCTTGATCGGGGGCGGCACTTCCCCGGCGTTGGAGGCCCGGTCGTTCGCGTTCGCCTGGGTGAACCAGCTCACCCCCCAGGCATGCGGTTCCATGTCGGCCGGGGCGGCCAAGCCTATCGTGTCGAAGTAGGCATTGTCCTTTTCGTTCAGTTGGGCAGGGCGCTGCGCCAGGAGCTTTTCCAACTCGGGATCCAGCTCATCTTTGTTGAGGTTGGCGGCGGCCCAGAGCAGATAAATGAGAACGGGAGTGCCAATCACTATGATGGCAGTCCACTTCATGATGTTCAGAAGTTTCTTCATGGAATCGTTGGGTAAAAATCAACCGGATGCGGGCAATGCTCGGGACTTTAGGGGAGTAGTTCGGGCGCTGTCAATGATGTTGTGCGCGTGTCGGCCGGATGGGCAAGAGGGCTTTTGCATTAGCTCTATCGTTGCCTGAAAGTGGGCGTTAAGCGGATTGACTTATCAAATCCACGCGCATATAACACGGACAAAGAACAATAATCCCTGAGGAGAGTTACTAGTGCTTGCACGTTAACGTGAGAGACGAATGCTCTTCATCCTAAAGTCTGTGGTTCTGGTCATTGCGTATCTTGCCGTAGCCAAGATCGGTTTGATATTTGGCACGGTAAGCAGCAGTGCCTCGATATTCTGGCCCCCCGGCGGCATTGCGCTGGCCGCCTTGCTGTTGGGGGGCATCCGCTATCTTCCCGCTGTGTTCTTGGGTGCGAGTCTCACTGCATTGATGGTGGGCGCGCCGGCGATCTTTGCGCTGGGATTCTCGGTTGGAAATACGCTGGAAACATTCATCGGTTATTCCCTGCTCAGGCGCTACGACCATGTCGATCTGTCGCTGAGTCGCCTGCGAGATTTCTTTCTGGTCATTGTGTTGGGCGGGGTGCTACCCGCCATTGCCAGTGCCACTCTGTGTTCCCTGGGGCTGCTGGCATCAGACATGATCACCCGGAATATCCTGCCCGATGTCATGTGGCAGTGGTGGCGTGCGGACGTGTTGGGCATTGCGTTCTTCACCCCGTTCATTCTGCTATTCATCAAGAAACAATCCAGGTTCTTCAAGCTTTCCAGGGCATGGGAGATGATCGCGTTGTGGACCGCTTCGTTTTTCCTCGGGCAGAACATCTTCCTCGGCTGGGATCTGGGTATCAAGCTCAATCAACAGATTGCCTTTATCTGGGTCTTCCCGCTGCTGATCTGGGCGGGTCTGCGTACCGGAAGAAGGAACACCGCGCTGATCCAGTTGATGTTCATGATTCAGGTGCTGGCCAGCGCTTATTATGAGGTCGGCTACTTTGCCGATGATTTTGTCCGCTATGGGTTGGCCAATTTCTGGATGTTTGCGATGCTGCTGGCCATTGCGGGGATGGGGCTTGCGATCCTGTCCACGGCACAGCGCAAGGCCATGCAATTGATCGAGTTGAATGCCAAGGTGTTTGCCGTGAGCACCGACGGCATCATCATCACGGATGCATATAACAACATCGTCGAGGTCAATCCGGCCTTTACCGTGCTGACCGGATATGACCGCGATGAAGTGATCGGTAAAAACCCGCGAATATTGGATTCCGGCAATCAAAGTCGCGAGTTCTATGACGACATGTGGAAAACCTTGGCCAAGCTGGGGCATTGGGAAGGGGAGTTATGGAGCCGGCGCAAAGATGGTGTGGCGTATCTCGAAAAACTCGCCATCCACACGCTCACGGATTCGCACAACAGTGTGGTTAACCGTATCGGTATCTTTTCCGATATCACACAGAGCAAGGCCGAGCAGGAAACCGTTTCGCATCAGGCGCAACATGACTTCCTGACCAACCTGCCCAACCGCTTGCTGTTCCATGATCGTTTCAACCAGCAGTTGGCGATGGCCAGACGCTATGCCAAGAAGTTTGCGGTGATATATATCGATCTCGATCATTTCAAACCGGTGAACGATGAGCTGGGGCATCAGGTGGGCGACCAGTTGCTGGTGGCCGTTGCGGATCGGCTGAAATCGCAGGTGCGGGAGATCGACACGGTTTCCAGGTTCGGCGGCGACGAATTTGCGATCCTGATCTCCGAAGTCGTCACGCGAAGCGATGTCACCACCCTGGCCGACAAGATACTGGCTGCATTGAGCACCCCCTTCGAGCTCGGTCCCCACAAGGTCTGCGTTTCAGGCAGTCTGGGGATCGCCATTTATCCGGACGATGGCGGCAATATGGAAGCGATCCTGAGCAAAGCCGATACGGCCATGTACCAAGCCAAGCGCAGCGGTGCCAACACCTATTGTTGACACACCGTGTTTTCAGGCATGAAAAAGGCGACCGCATCGGGTCGCCTTTTTGTTGAGACTGAGACTGCTTATTCGATCTTCGCTTTGCCGCGCAGTTCTTCGAGAAGTTTCTGGATCGCCTCCTGCTGCTTGCGCTTTTCCAGGCCCGGCTTCATTTCTTCAAAGGTCGGCACTTTCAGCTCACGCGTGTCTTCCAGTTTGATGAGATGCCAGCCGAACTGGGTTTGCACCGGAGCGCTGACTTGGCCTTTGTTCAGCGTGAGCACAGCTTCGCCAAAGGGTTGCACAAAATTGGAAGGAACGGCCCAGCCCAGTTCGCCACCATTGTCCTTGGAGCCGGGATCTTTGCTCTTAGTCTTGGCGACCTTGGAGAACTTGGCGCCTTTCTTCAATTCTGCTGCAGCCTTCTTGGCTTCTTCTTCGGTCTCAACCAGGATGTGCGAGAGTTTGTATTCTTTCTTGCCCACACGTGCCTTGGTTGCTTCATATTCCTGTTTCAGTGCGGCTTCACTGATGGGATGGTTCTTGGCGTAGTCTTGCACGAAGGCGCTGGCCAGTACCGATTGGCGTGCCAGTTCGGCTTGCTGGGCAGTTTCGGGCTGTTTGTCCAAGCCTGCCTTGACCGCGGCTTGCGAGACCACTTCCAGATTGATGATGTCTTCACGGATCGCCTTGCGCATTTCCGGGCTGTCCGGCTGGCCTTGTTGTGCAGCGATCTTGACGCGCAGGTCCACGCGCGCTTTCGGGATGGATACGCCGTTCACCAGCGCTTCGGGTTTGTCCGAATTCTTGTCATCGGCAGCCTGTGCGCCTGCGGTGAAAGCCAACAGTGCCGACAGCAGGGCGAGTTTGGAAAATTTCAGCATGTCTCTTTCCTTTGAAAGTTGAAGTTGGGGTGGTTGAAAAATTACCCGACGCGGAATATAGCACGCCTTGCGTCTAGGCCGGAAAGACCTTTTTGAAAGGCCTGACAGCGACTTGGCTATAGACGCCTGCGGCGATGTAAGGGTCGGCGGCGGCCCATTCCTGCGCCGTTTCGAACGAGGCGAACTCGGCGACGATGAGGCTGCCGGTGAAACCAGCAAGTCCGGGGTCGGCGGCATCCACGGCGGGGAAGGGGCCGGCCAGCAGCAGGCGGCCTTCATCCTGCAATGCCTGCAAACGCGCCAGGTGCGCTGGGCGTGCGGCTTTGCGTTTTTCCAGGCTGTCGGCCGCGTCCTGGCCGAAGATGGCGTAGAGCATCATTGATCTTCCTTCTTGTCTTCCTCGACATACTTTGACAACCACAGGCTTTGCAGCAGCACGAATGCCAGCATCATGCCGGTGGCGCCGAACAATTTGAAGTTGACCCAGGTGTCGGTGCTGTAGTTGAACGCGACATACAGGTTGACCACGCCCAGTACGGCAAAGAAAGCGCTCCAGGCGAGATTGAGGTTACCCCACACCGGATCGGGCAAAGTGAGCTTTTCTTGCAGCAGGGCGCGCATCAGGTTTTTCTTGAACAAGATGGGGGCGAGCAACAAGGAGGCTGAGAAGAACCAATACAGGACAGACGGTTTCCATTTGATGAAGGTTTCGTCGTGCAGCAGCAGCGTCGCGCCGCCGAACACGGTGATGATACCCAGACTCACCCACAGCATGGTGTCGACCTTGCCATGGCGATATTTCACCCAGCCCACCTGCACGAAAGTGGCGGCGATGGCGGTAGCGGTTGCGGCAAACACGCCGAAGAATTTGAAGACGGCAAAGAACAGGATGACGGGGAACAGGTCGAACAGCAGTTTCATTGTTATTTTCTATCCAGTGCAAGTGAAGCGGAGTTGATGCAGAAACGCAGTCCGGTGGGCTCGGGGCCGTCCTCGAACACGTGGCCGAGATGGGCATCACAATTGGCGCAGCAGACTTCGATGCGGTCCATGCCGGTTGGATCGTCCTCGCGATAGGCAACGGCATCTTCGCTGATCGGTTGCCAGAAGCTCGGCCAGCCGGTGCCGGATTCGTACTTGGTTTCGGAGTCGAACAGCGGAGCGCCGCAGCATACACAGCGGTAGATGCCGATGTCATGGCAATCCCAGTATTCGCCGCTGAAGGCCGGCTCGGTGCCGCATTCGCGGCAGATCTCGTACTGTTCCGGCGTCAGTTCTTCACGCCATTCTTCTTCTGTTTTTTCGATGTCGCTCATGCTTGTTCTTCCAAAGATGTTCTTACGCTGGAGCGTGCGCTGATGCGCTTGAACCACGCCGCCAGATTCGGGTGGGCGCCGCGCCAGTCGCGTTCCGCTTGGCGCAGGTCGAGATAGACCAGTGCGCTCGCCAATGCCAGATCGCCCAGTGTGATGCTGCCACCTTCGCACCATTCGCGCTGACCAAGTTGTGTGGTGATATGTTCCAGCGTGCGGCTGATGGCGCTGTTGTGCAGATCGAGTGTGGCAGCGAGTTGCATCGCCTGCGGACGCAACTGCTCATTGCGCACCACGATGGCCGAATCCATGATGCCGTCGGCCAGCGCTTCCCAGCGTTTGACGCGCATCCTCGCCAGCGCATCGTGGCGCGGGATGAGGATGGGGGTGTCGTTCAGCGTGTCGGCGTATTCGGCGATCACCGGCGAATCGAACACGCAGTCGCCGTTATCGAGAATGAGCGCGGGGATGCGTCCCAGTGGATTGACGCGGTAGACCTCGCTGTTCGGATCGCTCGGAGGATCGACCAGATAAGTGTGCGGGATGTTCTTTTCCAACAGCACCAGACGTGCCTTGCGCACGTAAGGGCTGGTGTTGGAACCGATCAGCTTCACAATACTTCCGCAGCGTGGTCGGCCAGACGCGAGCGTTCGCCGCGTTGCAGCGTGACGTGGCCGCTATGATCCCATCCCTTGAACCGGTCCACCACGTAAGTCAGGCCGGAACTGCCCTCGGTGAGGTAAGGCGTGTCGATCTGCGCGATGTTGCCCATGCACACCACCTTGGTGCCGGGGCCGGCGCGGGTGATCAGCGTCTTCATCTGCTTTGGCGTCAGGTTCTGCGCCTCGTCGATGATGAGGTACTTGTTGAGGAAGGTGCGGCCGCGCATGAAGTTGAGCGACTTGATTTTGATGCGCGAGCGGATCAGGTCGCGCGTCGCGGCGCGTCCCCATTCGCCGCCTTCATCGTCGGACTTGTTCAGCACGTCGAGGTTGTCGTCCAGTGCGCCCATCCACGGCGACATCTTCTCTTCTTCCGTTCCCGGCAGGAAGCCGATGTCTTCGCCCACCGGCACGGTGACGCGGGTCATGATGATCTCGGAATAGATCTTGTGCTCCAGCACCTGCATCAGCCCGGCCGCCAGCGTGAGCAGGGTCTTGCCGGTGCCGGCCTGGCCCAGCAGGGTGACGAAATCGATCTCCGGATTCATCAGCAGGTTGAGCACGAAGTTCTGCTCGCGGTTGCGTGCGGTGATGCCCCAGATGGCGTTCTTGCTGTGCGTGTAGTCGGTCAGCGTACGCAGGGTGGCTGTGTTGTCATCCTGGGCGGTGATCACGGCATAGAACGGATTGGTCGCGTCTTCCTGGAACACGAATTCG
Source organism: uncultured beta proteobacterium (assembly GCA_963715005.1). Classification (GTDB taxonomy): domain Bacteria; phylum Pseudomonadota; class Gammaproteobacteria; order Burkholderiales; family Gallionellaceae; genus Sideroxyarcus. The sequence goes on from CAVQQO010000003.1 coordinate 245,562, forward strand.
TTCACCAGCATATCGCGGCACTGCGGCCCCTTGATGTTGTAGAAGGTGTGCGCGCCCTGGGTGCCCGACACCATGTCCTTGCCGTTCTTGTCCCAGAAGTCGGCGGACAGTTCGCGCATGCCGGTGTAGAGCAGGTCGGTGTCTTCCAGCACCTTGTCGTTGAAGTAGTCCTGCGCCGACAGGCCCAAAGCACGCGCCTTGATGCGCATGTTGATGTCTTTACTGACCAGCGCGACCTGACGGTTGGGGAACAGCTTGTGCAGATAGGCGACCACGCCGAGGATGGCGTTGTCGGCCTTGCCGCTGGCCAGGTTCTGCGGCAACTGGCTGTTGATGAACTCGGTCTGCAGGAACAGGCGGCCGGTCGCGTTCTTGTTGCCCAGAGCATCCAGCAGCACGCCTTCAGCGATATGCGCTTCGCTCTCGCTGATCAGGTTGTCGATGAAGCGGGTGGCCTGGCGCGCGTTGCGGGCGACTTCGGACATGCCCTTCTTGTTGTTGTCCAGCTCTTCCAGCACGAACATCGGCAGATAGACATCGTGTTCCTCGAAGCGGAACAGGCTGGTCGGATCGTGCATCAGCACGTTGGTGTCCAGCACGAAGAGTTTGCTGTCTTTGTTCGTTGTGGCTGTGTTTGCGTTCATGTCGTTCCTTACAGGGTTTGAACAAAGGCGAGTACTTCTTCTGCGTGGCCATCCGCCTTGAGGCCGCGCCATTCCTTGCGGATGATGCCTTTGTGGTCGAGTACGAAGGTGCTGCGCTCGATGCCGCGTACTTGTTTGCCGTACATCATTTTCTGTTTCATCACGCCGAACAGGGTACACACCGTCTCATCCGCATCCGAGAGCAGTGCGAACGGCAAGGTGAATTTTGCTTTGAAGTTCTCGTGCGACTTGATGCTGTCGCGCGAAATGCCGACGATCTCGCTGCCTGCCTTTTGGTATTCGGCGTACAGATCGCGGAACTGCTGCGCCTCCGTGGTACAGCCCGGCGTGTTGTCCTTGGGGTAGAAGTAGATCACCAACGATTTGCTGCGGATGGGGTAGAGCGTGAAATCGACACCGCCGGTGGCGGGCAGGGTGAAATCGGCTACAGCTTGTGTTGACATTAAAGGCTCCGGTGACTTGCTGCCATTGTTGTCAAAATCGGGCGGTTAAGCAAGCGGGATTGCTGGTTTTAGGTATTGCTATTAAATAGCAACTCCCTCTCTCGCAGGCGGGATAACCAGCGACTTGGCTGCGGTATTTTGCAGCCTGGTCGAATGGCTAGTTGTTTTACCAGAGGGTTAGGGTGAGGGATAGGGGAGGCTGGAAGGGGTTTGGGTTTACCGCAATTAGGATGAATCACCCGGCAAATGCCAACAGCCCCAGGTTGTAATAACTATGCAGCAACACCGGCACCAGCAAACTGCCATACCGCTCGCGAAAGTACCCCAACACCAGCGATACAGCGAAATAGCCGAGAAAAAGCCAGGCGGGGTGTTGCCACAGATGGGCCAAGGCGAAAGCGAAGCTGGTCGCCAGATTTGCCCCGCTGATTTCGTACCGTGCCCGCTTGAATACTGCTCGTCGCAACAGCCAGCCTTGCAGAAAGCCACGGAATACCACTTCTTCGGCCACGGGCAGCAGCAGGAACAATGCAAGTACCCGAATATCCCCCTGTCTGAGATATCCGGCATCCCAATGCGGGACGAAAGGCCAGACCAGCAGCGGCGCGGTGATCGCTGCAATCAGCTTGTAGTCAGGCTTGGGCATGCAAGTGTATCTTGCGCCGCAGCACCCAATAACCCAACACCACCAGAACCACCAACGGCAGCGAAGAATCCGACGCGGCATTCGCGGGCATCACAGAGCAACCGCCACCACCACCGGAGGTAGGGGGCGCAGCCGGAGGCGGTGTGGGCGTAACCACTTGGCTCAGGTTGACGATGACATTGGCAGATGCAGTCAACCCGCCGCCATCCGAAACTCGCACCGTCAAGTTGAACGACGGCGTGGAGGCAAAGACCAGCGCGGCACTGTTGTTGACGCTGAGATCGCCCGTGGTGGCATCGAGCAGGAAGGCATTGTTTATATTGCCAGCGAGAATGCTGTAACTCACAGTATTGCCATTCGGATCGCTGGCTGCAACATTGCCTACCGGCGCGCCGTTGCTGCTGCCCTCATTGATGCTGAAGGTCTGGTGGGAAATGGTCGGCGCATTGTTTATGTTCACTGTCACTGTGGCGCTGGCGGACGCGCCGAAATTATCCGTTACCGTTACCACCAAGCTGTATGTCGAACCCGATGCCGTGTTGCTGACACTGAGCACCCCTGTGTTGGCGATGCTGAAGGCATTGCTCGTATTGCCCGAAGTGATGCTGTAGCTAAGCGTGTTGCCACTGTCCGGATCGCTGGCGACTACCGTTCCGACATTCGTTCCACTGGCGCTGTTCTCGTTGACGGTGAAAGACTGGGCGGCAATGGTGGGCGCGTTGTTGGCGGGAATCACATTCACCGTAACAGGTAGATCGGTTGCGGGAGAAACCCCGAAATAATCCGTCACGCGAAGCGTTACTGCATAGCTGGGTTTGCTTGCATAGTTCAACATCCCAGCAGTAAGGATGAGCCTGTCACTGGCTGCACCGCTGATGCTGAACATGGCTGCATCGGCACCACCGATGATGCTGTAGGTGTGTTTGTCGCAAGTGTCCGCGTCGGCTGTGGTCAAAGTTCCGACTTCGATTCCGGCCGAGGTGTCGGTGAAATCGTTCAGGCCGTTATTCGAAATGGATAGACTGCTCGGGGCGCGGTTGCGCGAAAGCAGGGCGCGGTAGATATCCAGGCGCGGCGAGCTGTTGCCATTGGGGAAGGAGACGGTCACGTTCGCGCTGTTGCGCAAGGTGGATTCGATCTGGTCGAGTGGTACCCCGCAGGATTTAAGGATGGCGGCAGCGCCTGCGACCATGGGGGTGGAGAAGGAGGTACCCCACGCGCTGGTGTAGCCACCTCCCAGCGCGACCAAGCGAACATCGGCGCCAGGTGCAGCCATATCCACCCAGGCCCCGTAATTGCTGAAAGTGCATCGTTGGTCCACGGCAACCGAGCCACATGTTGGCTCTACTTTTGATGCGGTGGCGGCTACTGTAATGAACAAGTCCTTACGGGTAAGGCCCGCATGCATCGCATTGGTCGAGTCATTGCATCTTGCAGGATAATAGTCCTCGGTATAACTGCCGACGACATTGGTATTGTTATTGTTGCCAGCGGCAGCGACGACTATGGATACAGGAACACCGCTATTTACGACGGCAGCATTGACCGCATCGCATAAGGGGGCCATTGATCCAAACCCAGCACTTATTGGCGGCCACTGTCCACCGAAACTAGCATTTATGACTGACGCGAGTCCATAAGAGGCTGCATTGGTGAAGCTTTGAGTCATTTGCGCGGCCGTCATGCCCCAGGTCGTACTTACCTGTATCGAATGGACCTTGCTGCCGGGTGCGATTCCAGCTACTCCCACTCCATTGTTTGTCTTTGCGGCTATTACCCCGGCGACCTCAGTGCCGTGACCGAGGGTATCTGTGATTGCCCCGCCACAATCGTTTTCTGCCAATTGGCAATTTCCAACCGTGCCGAAATCCGGATGTGTGCGATCTAATCCCGTATCCAGCACGGCGACGACAACCCCACTTCCACTCGCTCCAATATCCCAAACATCCTGCGCACGAACTAGCTGCAGTCCATGCTGGTTCACATATTCAGGATCGTTCGGTAAAGCAGCGGGCTGGCCTATTGCATTCACCGATGCCGCCTTGACTTCGGGCCGCGCATTCAGTTGCGCAACCAGTGCATTCAGTTGCGCCTCGCTGGCCGGGGCGGGGAGTTTGAGTTGATACAGGTTCAGCGGCGGGATGCTACCGACGATGGTGGCGTTGATGCTGGTGGCGATGGCTTGCATTGCAGCGATCTTTGTACCGGGCTGGGCGGTGATGAGTATCTCGTCGGCAACGGCTTTGGAGCCGTCGGAGAACACAACGGGTTTGTCCGTGTTCGATGCCGCCGTGCGCACCGGCAAGTTACTGACGCACAAGAGCAGCGGAGATGAAACGATCTCACCGAGCACGGCTTCGTAGCTCAGGCATATGTCGGGTTTTAGCGCAGAGGTATTGATCGGCACAGTCACACCATGGATACGGTCACCGGCAATGACATCCCCTCCTGTGCCTTGGTCGTTCATGGCGATGCCGCTTTCCGAACCGCTCTGGCGCAGATAGACCGTTGACGATGGATCGGCATCGCCAATCAGTCGGACACTGAAGCGCACATTCACGCGGCCGCTGTTGGCCATCAAAGCATATGGCTCGGCGCGGGGTTCCAACGGGGAGGCTTTGAGTTTGGAGTTTGTGGCTGTTGCGGAGGACTTGGGCTGATTGGCCTGCGTGACATATGCCGCATTTCTATCGTTCTGTTGTGTGCTAGCGAAACTGTTTGGGTTTTGGCTTGGCGTGGTGGAGGGGGCGGCTGAAACAGTCCGGCTGCCTGGGGCGGAAATAGTGCCTTTGGCTGCTGCTGCTGCCTGAGCGCCTTCATCATCACCTTGCGTGAGCCACAACATTAATATGATCAGCACCAATGCCGAAGCGATGATGCCCAGATTTTTCCGATCCATACGCGTCCCCTCGTTGGCCTGAAATGGCGAGCGTGATGGTAGGGCGAAAAGCCGCACACCAGAAAGGGTTTTGATGGCCTAGATATTCTGGCCTATGTTGTTTCCGAGCGACTTGTGGTAGGAATAAATGATCATTTGCTGGAGAGGATTGTTTTGTAAAGGCAGTTGCCGGCACCTCAAGGGTTGAAGAATGACGCTGGCCACCGCCGTGAAGTCATACAGGACTAATCAAGTATCTAGATATACGGTCATATTGACTAAAAAGTGGATTCGCTTCAAAGTCACCCTGGAATGAGCGAGGTCTTTAGGCGTCACGTTTTTGTTGGTCTTGGCAATGAATCGCGGGGGGAGAAATGAACACAGGAGTCGTTAAATCCAAAGCAAGCGGGCTTGCTTTGATGGGGAAGTTTTTTGTTGCGGTGGCGGTGCTGGGGGCGGGGGTGCTGCCGCAGGGGGCGAAAGCGGTAACGACGAACCAACAGTTCCAGCAATACATAACAGACATTTGTTTTGGTGTAATCGCACCGCCACCAGGCGTAAATTGGAACACTGTCACGATGTGTTCGCTGACATCAACTGGCTGGGCGGGGGCAGGTGGGCCGACACCTTCGGTAAATCTTGGTACGGCGAATGCGGGCAGTACTACTTCCTCCTCACGCAAAAAGAAGGGGTTTCGTATACCTTTGGACGATCAAGATGAAAAACCTGCAAAAGGGGCGAGTGCTGATGTAGGAGGATGGGGTTTATTGCTGACACCTCAGTACGGCAAAAGCAGTCGTGTGGAAACAAATCTGGAGAATGGTTATCAGTCAACACTATCGGGTTTGCTTGTCGGGCTGGACTACCGATTTTCAGATGCCTTGGTGATTGGCGCAACCGTAGGTCAAACCAAAGATGATGCGAAATTCCTCAATAATGCGGGCTCATTGAAAACCGGTAGTAATGTTTTTACTCTTTATGGCACATGGCTCTCGGATGATGGTGTCGCTGTTGATGGTTATCTGGGTTATGGGAAACTCAGTCTTGACAGTACGCGTCAGGTTGTTTTTGGTACGACTCTTTCTGGCACGACCTTAGGTAATACCACTGGCAATCAATCCATGGCGGGCATTTCGGTCAATTATCAAAAGGATATTGGCAGAGTGAGTCTTACTCCTTTCCTTAACTTCGACCAAATTAAGACTAGCATTAAGGGCTACAGCGAGACCGGTACAACTACCCTTGAGATGCGCTATGGGGATCGGAGCGTTACCTCTTTGACTAGCAACCTTGGTTTTCGGTTGGGGAGCTCATACTCATACGGATGGGGAAGTCTGCTTCCGACGGCACGTTTGGCGGCAGTGCATGAATTCCAAAACAAGAGCCAGCAAATTAGAAATGAGTTGGTTATTACTCCTGGGGCTGGCTTTTTGGTCGAGACCGATTCACCAGACCGGGACTATCTGAATATTGGCCTAGGTGTAGTGGCAGCCCTGAATGGTGGCGCTCAACTGTTCCTTGATTACGAAAAACGCACTCAAGACAAGTTGCTGAGTAGCTGGGCAGTGAGCCTCGGCGGGTTGTTCGAGTTCTAGTCGTATTCTGCCATCCGATGAATGCAGTGCGTGCTTTATGCCTGCTCATCCTATTAATCCTTTCCACGCAATTTTCCGGCTGCGCCAATCCCGCGCAGCGCTTGGATGCGCGTGCAACCGAGTTGGGTTATCGCAGGGTGGTGTTGCAGGGTGATGGCTTTAGTCATGTAGCGTATTTCAAGGATGGGCGCGGGGCGGCGAACAAGGCATTGCATGTGTATCTGGAAGGCGACGGCACGCCCTGGATACGAAGGCGGGTGCCGGCATCAGATCCGACACCGCATAATCCTCTAATGCTTGAACTGATGTCGCTTGATGCTGCGCCCAGTGTGTATCTGGGGCGGCCTTGTTATCACGGAGTGCGTAGCATCGCATGCACACCGGATATGTGGACGGACAAGCGATATTCGGAAGTGGTCGTGGCAAGCATGTCCGCAGCATTGGTTGGTGTATCGGCGGGATATCAATCACTGGTACTGCTGGGGCATAGCGGCGGGGGCACTTTGGCAATGCTGTTGGCTGAACGTCAGCCGAAGGTGCGGTCAGTCGTGACAGTGGCGGCCAACCTCGATACAGATAATTGGGCATCGCTGCACAAGCAGCAGGGATTGGGCGGATCGCTCAATCCCGCAACCAGGCCACCACTGAGGCCGAGTATCCGGCAGATGCATTATGCGGGCGCAGAGGATGACAACGTGCCGCCGCAACTGGTGCGCGATGCGGTAGCACAACAGCCGGGGGCGACATTCAAGGTGTTCCCGAAACAGGATCACAGCTGTTGTTGGCGCGAAGTATGGCCGGAGGTGCTCGGTTCATTGAAGGCAAATTAGTTTCGATAGTGATTGGAAAATTTCATTGGGAGGAACGGAGATGTGCACACGAGTATCAGTGATGGCCATGGTAATTCGATACCTGTTAGTGGTATTCGCCTTATCCCTTTGCTGGAATGCCACTGTGCCTGCAAAACCGCTTCTCGTTAGTAATAACGATAAATCGGCCAAGGTCTCTGGTGCAAATTCCAGGTTGAATGCCAAATTAGACGGCGCGGCAGTACTGCTGAAACCCAATGTAAGCCCATCCGATGTACATGCGGGCAGCGGGAAACAGACCGTACGTTTTAGCGTGCCGTTATTAGGCAAAGCGTCTTCGACAACGACTGTCTATCTAAGACGACAAGGGGACAAGCGAAGCGTCGCGATGAAGGAAACAGGCAAGCGCGGGGCAGGTGATAGAGAAATGCACATATGGGTAGCGGATGTGCAGGTTGATACAAATAAAGTGAATCCGGATTCATGCTTGCGATATGAGGCATTTATCAAGCATGGACGGGGTGGGTTGGTGTCACCCGCATCGTCTTTATGTGTGACGAGCTTTCCGGTGAAATTTGCGGAATCGAATATCGTTAACCCAGTTGTATTTTCGGATGGCTCTAAGGCAGTTGCTGATGAAATTCTGTTGACCGCAACACCTTCGATATCTGCCACCGCAATCCGTCAACTGGCTCGCAGTATAAATGCTGACGTTGTGGGAAGTCTCAAGTCGATGAACTTGTATCAGTTAAAACTTTCATCGCCACTTAAGGCGAATCAATTGCGTGAGGTTGTCTCTTCATTAAAAACACGCCCAGGGGTAGTGAATGCTTCGATTAATGCGATTGGCAGTTATGCCTATACACCAAACGATAATGCATTCAATCTCCCTCCCTCAGATGTAAATAGTCAACACGGTTTAAAACTGGTGTTGGCACATAACCAAGCTACAGGGAATGCTTGGGATGCCAATGCCCGAGGCAGCGGTGTGACGGTAGTGGTGATGGATTCAGGTCTTGACCTTACCCACCCTGATTTAGACCCGACTTGGACATGCCAATCGTCCGCAGGCCCAGTGCTGGTGCCTTGTGCCGATCCTGTCGGGCACGGTACCGAAGTTGCAGGGGTGGTTGCTGCCAAAACCGATAACGGACAAGGGATAGCTGGCGTAGCTTTTAATAGCAAGATTCACTCTATACAGGTAAGCACGAATACGAACGTGCTTGCATCGCAGATGATCTCGGGATTTCAAGCTGCCAGGGATTACGTGGCCCTTCATCCGGAAGCCTCCGTAGTCAATGCAAGCTTTTATGCCGCTGGCGGTTCTGCCACACCGGCTGACTGGGCGGCAGTATGTACGGCAATCGAACAGGTGGGATTCAATGGTGTAGCTCGCGCAGTCATTGTTAATGCTGTTGGCAACAACAATCTGAATGCAACGATTTATCCTGCACGCTGTAAGGATCTGAACCCGGAACTTGTTCATAAAGATCTATTGATTACAGTATCTAATAGCACATCAGTCGTGGATGCATCTTGTGGGTCCGTTCCGGTGGATCAGCGATGCAACTCCAGTAATTTCGGCGCGTGGGTGGATGTTGCCGCACCTGGGTCAATGATCCGTACGACAACGACAGGCGGTGCTTACATAAGCCAAACGGGGAATTCTTTCTCCGCGCCTTTGGTTTCGGGAGCTGCTGCGATTCTGAGGTCATGTAACACACCAATTGTTCCTGAGCAGATCAGGGCGACACTTACGGCGAGTGCAAATGTGACTGTGCCGTACCCGTCATTTGGTGCAAATCCGGCGGGCACGACACCAAGGCTGGATATACATCGCGCTCTGTCATATCGCCCACCCACAGGAATTGCGCTCACGAACACTACTATCTACGAGAAGAATGCCCCTGGCACAACAATAGGGTTGTTGTCTGCAACTGATCCAGACTCTTGCGATGTATTTACATATACATTGGTTAATGGTGCCGGAACCTTCTCAATTACTGGGAATACACTCTCGATTAACAACGCGGCAAATTATGCAAATCAATCGCTATACAACATCCAAGTACGTGCGACCGACTTTGGGGGATTGTGGATTGAGCAACCGTTTACTGTAAACGTACTTAATGTGAATGATGCACCATCAGGAAGTAATGGATTGGTGACAACCAGCGAGGATACAACATATACCTTCAGCGCAGCCGATTTTGGTTTCAGCGATCCTCTGGATACACCATCGAATAATCTGAGTGAGATCATTGTGATAACGTCGCCGGCTTTGGGAACGCTATCTCTCAGTGGCGCCTCTGTGACGCAACCCGTACCGGTCGCCAGTCTTGGCAACCTGACCTTCTTGCCTGCTGCCAACGCAAACGGTACGCCGTACACCAGTTTTACATTCCAGGTGGTGGATGATGGCGGAATAGCCAACAGCGGTGTAAATACTGATCCGACCCCCAAAACACTGACAATCAATGTGGCACCGGTGAATGACGCGCCAGTGGCAGCGAACGACACCCTGTCGAACGTAGCAGAGGACAGCGGGACTCGGACGATTCCATTTGCGGCGCTGACTGGCAACGACGATGACGGCGATCCGGAGGTGGTGCAGACGCTTACCATCATAGCTGTGGGCAACGCGGTAGGCGGCATGGCAATGATCAACGGCACGAATGTTGAATTTACGCCGAATACGAATTTCAACGGAACAGCATCGTTCGATTACACAGTGCAAGACAACGGACAGACAAATGGCGTCAATGATTTCAAACCCGGTGTGGGTAGTGTGTCGTTCGCGGTGACGCCGGTGAACGATGTGCCAAGCTTTGTGCCGGGTGCGGATCAGACGGTGCCGGAAAATGCAGGATTGCAGACCGTGACGGGCTGGGCGAGTGCGATCAGTGCTGGCCCCGCGGACGAAGCAGGTCAGGCACTAAACTTCATCATTTCAGTCCCCTCCAATCCGGGTTTATTCAGCGTGCCGCCAGCAATCACTCCGGCAGGTGATTTGATCTATACGCCAGCCATGAACACCAGCGGTAGCGCGACGATCACAGTCCAGTTGCATGACGACGGCGGCACGGCGAACGGCGGCGTGGATATGAGTGCTCCGCAGACATTTACGATCAATGTGACCCACGTGCCGGTTCCTCCGAGCGGAGTTGTCGGCATCAATGGCATCAGACAGATTAGCGCGCCTCAGCCGTCTCTTCATGCGGATGCCAGCGGCGTGAACAATCCGGACAACTGGAGTATCAGCCACTATCAGTGGCGAAAGAGTGTTGCACCGCCTCCGGGGGATACTCCTGTGTCCATAGCAGGGGCAACGAATGTCGATTATCAATTGGTGCAGGCTGATGTAGGCGAGTACATGAGTGTCTGTGCGACCTATACCGATCCTGTAAGCACCGAGATTTGCAGCGGTACGGATACTGTCGCGGTCGGCGATCCGCACATCTCCACCGTGGACGGGCTGCACTATGATTTCCAGAGTGCTGGCGAATTTGTCTCTTTGCGCAATTCCAGCGGGATGGAGATACAGGTGCGCCAGACCCCGGTTTCGACTGCGACGCCGCTTACCGATGCTTACAGCGGACTGACTAGCGGGGTGAGCGTCAATTCCGCTGTGGCGGCTCGCGTCGGCAAGCATCGCGTGACTTACCAAGCTGACCCCAACAACAATACAGCCAGCGGTGCGCCTGTGCTGCGCGTGGACGGCGTGGTGACATCTTTGCAGGCTGGCGGTATCGATTTTGAAGATGGCGGTAGGGTGACTCCGCAGGCCAGCGGCATCCAGATCGATTTCCCCGACCAGACCACGCTGATCGTGTCGTCCGGCCAGTGGATCAATAACGTGTGGTGGATGCATCTTTCTGTTTATCACACCTCGGCCTACGAAGGCATCATGGGGGCGCGCATCAAAGGGAGCTGGCTGCCCAGACTGCCGGATGGTACGGCGTTCGGGAACATGCCCACCTCGTTGCATGATCGCTATGTCCAGCTTTATGGAAAGTTCGCCGATTCCTGGCGGGTAACCGACAAAACCAGCCTGTTCGATTACGCTGAAGGAACTTCGACAGCGACCTTTACCAACAAGGCATGGCCAACCGAGAGCGGACCGTATGTGGCGGGAACCGGCCCGGTAGCCCAGCCGCTGGGCCGCAACGTTGCGATGCAAGCTTGCCGCGACGTGGCGGGCAAGAATGAGAAGGCAGACTGTGTGTTCGATGTGATGGTGATGGGGAACAAGAACATCGCCAAAGGGCACCTGCTGAACCAGAAGATCCGCTTGGGCGCGGTCAATGTCGTCGTGCGTCCTGTGGGAAAACCGAATGCCCGCGGCGAGATGGTGGTGGCGGCAACGGTGGTGCGTCATGCGACGGTGGTGCCGAAAGTGAAAGGTGTTCGCGCAGTGCCTGCCGGTATGGTTCAGTTCATGCTCGGCGACAAGCCGCTGGGCAAGCCGGTCAAGCTGGATGCGAAGGGGCAGGCGAAGCTGGTGGTGACGCGCCAGAATCTTGAGCGCTTCAATACCGGCAAGCTGGCCATTACTGCGCAATACCAGCCCGCCAGGGATAAGGCGAATGTGTTCTTGCCCGGCATCAGCAGGAAGTTGACGCGTGAGTTGGCTCCAACCGCCCCAGTAGTTCGTGGCAATCGATGATTTTCCAAGGAGACTGAAATGACATACAGAAATTGGATGACGAGTTTGGTTCTGTTGGCTGCGGTGTTCTCACCGTTCTCGGCGAATGCTGCCGACGCGATACCTTCTGCAGGCACGGTGTCCAAGATCACGGGCGACAATGTGGCCGAAGCGCGGCAGGCAGACGGCAGCGCACGCAAGCTGGCGGTCGGCGATGCGGTCTATTCTGGCGAGAGCATCAAGACCGACAAGGGTACCAGCGTACATATCCAGTTCGCGGACGAATCGCGCTTTGCGCTGGGGCCGAATACGGAGTTCGTGATCGACAAGTTCAAATACAAGCATGGCGCAGAGGACGATGCGTTCCACTCGCGTATCGTCAAAGGTGTGTTCCGCTTCGTATCCGGCCTGATCGCCCACACCAAGGGGCGCGACATGCAGGTTCGTGCACGCGTCGCCACCATCGGCATACGCGGTACGCAGGTGGAAGGTGAAGTGACCGACCGCCAGGAAAAAGACGGTGTGACGGTCGATGCCTCCGCCAAGATCGTGCTGATGGAGCCGGAAGAGGAGGGCAAGCAGACTTCTATCGTCGTCTCCAACGAGTTCGGCAGCGTGGTCATCGACAAGCCAGGTTACGGCACCGAGATCCCGGATGAAAAGAGCCCGCCATCTCCGGTGCGGAAGATGCAGTTGCGCACAGTCGAGAACGTGCTGCGTGCGTTGCGCTCTTCGGTTCGGCAGAGCGGCACCGCCAGGCCGCGGATGCCGTGATGTGATTATTGCGGAAGGAGTGCCGCCCTCGATGTTCAGGCGGCGTACCAATACACCGCGAAATAATGGCAGGTGGTGCCGGCTATCACGAACCAGTGCCAGATGAAGTGTCCGTAGCGCAGGCGCGCATCGGCGACGAAGAAGACGGTGCCAGCCGTATAAGCCAGTCCGCCTGCCACCAGCCAGGCGATACCGGCTGCGGGCAAGCGGGTAAAGAGCGGATCGGCCGCGATCACGATGAGCCATCCCATGAGCAGATAAAGTATCGTGGAGACGACCGGGTGCGACATGCGGTTAAACACTTTCAGTGCTACCCCGATCGCGGCCAGGCTCCAGATCAGCACTAACATCGTCCAGCCCCAGGGGCCGAACAGAATGCCGAGCGTGAAGGGGGTGTAGGTACCCGCGATGAGCAGGTAGATCGCCGAGTGTTCGATGATGCGGAAGATGTGTTTGAGTCTGCCCGGATAGAGGGCGTGATAGAGGGTGGAGCCAAGATAGAGCATCACCATGGTGGCGGCGAAGATGCTCACGCCGACCAGATATCGGATTTCTCCGCGCTCTATTGCATGCAGGACGATGAATGGCGTCGCCACGATAGAAGCCACCAATCCGGCGCCGTGGCTGACACTGTTGGCTATCTCTTCCCCGCGCGTTTGCTCGCGGCCGTATTTGACTCGGGGTTCTCTTGGGAGGGCTTGTGTTGGCATGGCGATGTGTGCAGTTGGAGCGAACACATTCTGTGCTTCGTCATATCGTTTGGCAATCCAATTTTTGCCCGTACAATGACGGCATGACTTTATCGAACCAGATGTCATCCAACGTCCCTGCAAATGAGGCAGATGAATCGTTCATGCGCGCCGCGCTTGATTTGGCGCGGCAAGCGGCGCAGGCTGGCGAAGTGCCGGTCGGTGCCGTGGTAGTGAAGAATGGACAGATCATCGGGCGCGGCAGCAATGCGCCCATTTCGCGGCATGACCCTTCCGCGCATGCGGAGATCGCGGCGTTGCGAGATGCCGCGCTACATCTCGGCAACTACCGTTTAGTCGATTGCGAACTGTTCGTCACGCTCGAACCCTGCGTGATGTGCGTCGGCGCGATGTTCCATGCCCGCATCGCCCGCGTGGTGTTCGGGGCGCAAGACCCGAAGACAGGGGCGGCTGGCAGCGTGTTCAACCTGTTCAATGAGACCCGCCTGAATCATCACGCGCGCATCCACGGCGGCGTGCTGGCTGAGGAGTGCGGCAAGGTATTGAGCGATTTTTTTGCGATGCGCCGCGCGCAACAGAAAGCACAATGAAAATTACGATATACATTCTGTCGCAGACACTGGAGCTGTTCGACGACAACGGGAAATTATTGCGACGCTATCGAGTTTCTACCGGCGCAAACGGCGCAGGCGAGGAGAACGGCAGCTTCTGCACGCCGCGCGGCAAACATGTCATTCGTGCCATGATTGGCGCAGGACAGCCGGAGAATGCGGTGTTCGTGAAACGCCGTCCGACGGGCGAGCTCTATACGCCCGAGCTGGGGGCGCGATATCCCGGACGCGACTGGATATTGACGCGGATTCTCTGGTTGTCCGGTTGCGAGAGTGGTTACAACCGCTCTCGCACTTGCGATACCATGCGCCGCTACATTTACATCCACGGCACGCCGGACAGCGTTGAACTGGGCAAGCCGGGGTCGCGCGGCTGCGTGCGTATGCGCAATTCGGATTTGGTGGAGTTGTTCGATTTGGTCAGGGTGGGAGTGCAAGTAGAAATCATCGCTTGAACCGGGAGGCAGCATGAGCAATCCTTTCACAGTCAGTCTGGTCAGCTGGCACGACGGCGAGCCTTTGCTGCGAGCCATACGCGAAGAAGTGTTCGTCCGCGAGCAGCATGTTCTCGAAGAGCTGGAGTGGGACGGAATGGATGACGGTTGCCGCCATGCCTTGGCGCTGAGCCTGAATGGCGATGCCATCGGTTGCGGCCGCATCCTGTCGAACGGGCACATCGGGCGCATTGCGGTGTTGCCGCAATGGCGCAACAAGCGGGTGGGCACGGCGATCATGGAGATACTGCTGGACGAAGCGCGGGCTCGCGGTTTCAAGGAGGTGGATGTGGATGCGCAGACCTATGCCATCCCGTTCTATCACCTGTTTGGATTCGTCGAGTACGGCGAGGAATTCATGGATGCCGGAATGCCGCACAAGAAGATGAAGCTGGAACTCAATCCGGACTGAAAACTATTTGCCGTTGATGTATTCCTCATCGCTGAAATTCATCACCGCCTGTGGCTGGAATACGGTGAATGCCGTGATCAACATGCCCGTGACGAAGGCTTCGGTGAGCATGAGAATGGGAGCTGCGATCAGGTAATGGTGTTGTATCTCTCCCCAGGTGTAGCGACTCAATAGTAACAGCAGCAGGGTGGTCGCCAGTACGTTCAACAGGATGGCGAGCGCGCCGCACACGAATCCGTTCCAGAGCACGAACAGAAACAGGTTCTTCGGCAGGTATTTCTTGCTGAAGCGCAACAGCCATTCGCTGAACAACACAGGGATGGCGATCATCAGCAGACCGTTGACGCCCAGCGTGACCAATCCCACATCCATACGCACCCAGGTGGCGAGCATCACCAGCGTAAGGCAGGTGGTGGCGATCTGCCAGCCGAACATCAGCATGAACAGCGTTGAACCCAGGATGTGGAAGTTGAAGCCGGGACGGACTCCTGCGTTGAATTGCCAGAAGACGAAGGTGCCGACAAGCAGTCCTACCAGTGCGTTCACCATGGCGCCGTTGTTCAGGACGGTGCGCCAGGGGGCATGGGAAACCGCGCGGAACAGAAAAACAGCAAAGATAAAATTTGTCAGCCACAACCAGTCACTCGTGAACAGTTGGGCTGGCAGGTTCACGGCAGCGGGTAGGGCAGTGGTTGGAAATTCAAACGGGCACCCGTGAGCGCACCGAGGTGTACCGGATAAGTATCATGGCTGGCGATCTGCACCACGGCCAGCAGGTCATAGCCGCCGCCCGGTGCGGCTGCGGCGTTGGCGACCAGGCCGCACGCCTGTCCTTCCATCTCCATGCTGAACAGCTCTGCGCCCGGTTGTGGGGCGGCGTCGGTATCCACATGCGCGAGGTACATGCGGCGTTTCGTTTTGCCCAGATACTGCATGCGCGCCACGATCTCCTGTCCCGGGTAGCAGCCTTTCTTGAAATTCACTGCGCCGATGAGATCGAGGTTCGCCATCTGCGGTACGAAGGCCTCCTGTGTCTGCGGCAGGATATAGGGGATGCCGGCGCGGATGTCGAGCCAGTCCCAGCAGGGCGAACCGGCCGGGCGCGCTTCAGAGTTGAATTTTTTCCACAGGTCAGACGCATGCTGCGCCGCCGCTGCAATTTGAAAACGTTGTGTGCCAAGACGGATAACAGTGAAATGCTCCTGATTGTTATGCACAGCTCGTTCAACGGACATCAGGTCGTGCGGAGTGGTCGACGTGACATGTTCCTTAATCAGCGTCTCGGCATTCGGACCAGAGAGGCCGATGCATACGATATCGTCGCTCGCATTCTCGATCTTCACTTTGGCGCGCAGCACATACATCGACAACTTCTTCTGGATAGTTGCGGTCAGTGCCAATGGAAGCTGCAGGAAATAATCTGCACCTGTACGCCAGATAAGGAAGGTCGCCAGCGCGCGGCCTTTCGCTGTGTTGAAGCTGCTGTACTGTGCGACCTCTGGAGTGAGCGCCTTCACATCGCTGCTGAACAGGTTGTGCAGGAAATTCTGCGCCTCCTCGCCGGAGACCTTGAGCACGCCGAATTGCGACAGATCGCACAACACCGTGCCACCGCGCGTGGCGACACGCTCGGCGGCGGCATCGCCGAAATGTTGCACGACGCCATCCTGAAGTTGCGCGCCTTGTGCCGTGAGAAAATTCTTCCAATCCTGATTCATCGCTTTTTTCCGTTCGTGGTCGTCGTCGCGCAATCTTACCGCGAAGCCTAATGTTTCGGATAAACTCTTGCGCCATGAGAATGCTGTTGATACTACTGCTCGTGCCGCTTGCAGCCTGCGATGGCGGCTTGTGGAACGATCCCTATCCGGCGGCGGACGAAGGCAAGTCCATCCTTTACACCGCGTTCATCGAACGCCCCAAGCATCTCGATCCGGCACAGGCATACAGCGAGAACGAATACGAGTTCCTTGCGCACATCTATACGCCGCCATTGCAGTACCACTACCTGAAACGCCCTTATCAACTGGTGCCACTGGCGGCCAGTGCGATGCCGCGGGTCACGTACCTGGACAAGAATCACCGTCCCTTGCCGGCCGCGGCTGCGGCGGAACGCATCGCCTACAGCGTGTACGAGATCCGCATCAAGCCGGGCATGCGCTACCAGCCGCACCCGGCCTTTGCGCCGGAGAACCACCTGCTCAAGGCCGGCGACATGGACAGCATTCACTCGCTGGGCGACTTTGTCCATACGGGAACGCGTGTAGTGACGGCGGGGGATTATGCTTACCAGATCAAGCGCCTTGTCCATCCGCAGTTGCATACGCCCATCGCCGCCGTGATGAGCGAATACATCGTCGGCCTCAAGGACTATGCTGCCATGCTGCAAGCGGCCGCCAAGGAGCGTCCGGACGATTACCTCGACCTGAACCGGTATCCGCTGCCCGGCGTCGAGGTGGTGGATGCCACCACCTATCGCATCACCATCCACGGCAAATATCCGCAGTTCGCCTACTGGCTGGCGATGCCGTTCTTCTCGCCGATGCCGCAGGAAGCGGAACGCTTCTATGCGCAGCCCGGCATGCGCGAACGCAACCTGTCGCTGGACTGGTGGCCGGTGGGCAGCGGGCCGTATTACCTGTCGGAGAACGAGCCTAACCGGCGCATGGTGATGACGCGCAACCCTTATTACGACAGCGAGACTTATCCCGCAGAGGGCGAGGCGGGCGATGCCCAAGCGGGGCTGCTGCGTGACGCGGGCAAGCAGCTGCCGCTGATCGACCGGATCGTGTTCTCGCTGGAAAAAGAAACCATCCCGTACTGGAACAAATTCCTGCAAGGCTATTACGACGCCTCCGGCATCGGTTCAGAAAGCTTCGACCAGGCGGTGCAGGTCAGCGTGAGCGGCGAAACCAATGTCAGCGACGACATGAAAGCGCAGGGCATCACCCTCTCCACTTCCGTCGCCACCTCCACCCTGTACACCGGCTTCAACTGGCTCGATCCAACCGTCGGCGGATCGAGTGAGCGCGCGAGGAAGCTGCGCCGTGCCATCGCCATTGCGGTGGACTTCGAAGAGTTCGTCTCCATCTTCGCCAACGGGCGCGGCATCTCTGCACAGTCGCCCATTCCGCCCGGCATCTTCGGCTACCGCGAAGGCAAGGAAGGCATCAACCGTTATGTGTACGACTGGGTGGATGGAGCGCCCAAACGCAAATCCATCGAAGAAGCGAAACGCCTGCTGGCCGAAGCAGGTTATCCCGACGGTGTGGATGCCCAAACCAAGCAGCCGCTGGTGATCCACCTCGACACCACGCCCGGCGGCATGGGGGTCAAGTCCCGTCTCGACTGGATGCGCAAACAGTTCGACAAGATCGGCGTGCAGCTCGATGTGCGCAGCACCGACTACAACCGCTTCCAGGACAAGATACGGCGCGGCGATACGCAGTTGTATTTCTTCGGCTGGAACGCCGACTATCCCGACCCGGAGAATTTCCTGTTCCTGCTGCATGGCCCGCAAGGCAAGGTGCTTAAGGGCGGCGAGAACGCCTCCAACTACAGCAACCCGGAATTCGACCGCCTGTTCGAGCGGATGAAGAACATGGACAACAGCCCGGCGCGGCAGGCGATCATCGATGAGATGCTGGAGATCCTGCGCCGCGACTCTCCCTGGCTATGGGGCTATCACCCCAAGAACTATGTGCTGCAACACGGCTGGCTGCACAACATCAAAGCCAGCGTCATGGCCAACAACAAACTCAAATACTGGCGCGTGGATGCGAAGCAGCGCGATGCACTGCGCCGCGAGTGGAACCAGCCTGCGCGCTGGCCGCTGTGGCTGGGCGCGTTACTGCTGGCGACGTTCGGCGTGTGGATGTGGCGGGTGTTGCAGAAGCGCGACGAAGCCAAGTGAGATCGTCAAAGCTCCGGTTCACCCGGCATCGACTTCAGCCAGGATGACGACATAGTTCTTCCCGTATTTCTTGGCACAGGCGGGGCAGGTCGTGTAGTAGAAATACATCTTGCGCAGGGGCTTACCCTTCGTGGCAACATAAGCTTTCATTTCATCGATCCAGCGAGGGATGTTTCGATAGGGCCCTTCGAATACTTTCGACAAGAAAGTCCCGGATAGAGCAACTATCTTTTTGTCCGGAACGTCCTTGCCGATCTCGAAATACACATCCGCTCCCCACAGTGAATTCTCATCCGTCAGGATGATCCTGGTCTCGGTGCGGGTGCCCGCCGCACGGATCGCCTTGTCGTTTCGTGCCATGACGGCGCCATAGTTGAGCGGCATGTGAAAGAGACTTACCACATGATCCTGAACGAAGCGCTTGTTCTGCCAGGTGACTGTCTTTTCGTCCCAAGGCTCGGGATTGAACCGTGGACAACATTCTTCGCTATCGTTCGTACTCATGTCGCTGCCTCCGTCGTTGTCCCCTCATTATTGAACGTATCCGCCCAAATGGCTATGACTCTGCCGACGCCTGTTGCAGTGCCTCGGCAAACTCTTCGACCGCTTGCGCCCCGGTGATGGCGATCTTCCCGTCAAACAGGAAGAACGGCACGCCGGTGACGCCGAGTGCGGCGGCGCGTGCTTCGTCGGCGCGCACTGCGTCGGAATAGGCATCGCCTTCCAGCATCGTCAGCGCATCGTTTTCGGGGATGCCGAACTCAGGCGCGAGGCGTGCCAGTTCGGTACGCTCGCCTACCGCCAATCCTTCTGAAAAATAGCCGTGCATGATGCGTTCCGTGGCACGGTCGCCCAGTTGCCGCGAGTCGGCGAAGTGCAGCAGGCGGTGGGCGTCGAAAGTATTACCGGGGCGGGCGTTGGCAAAGTGATAGTCCAGCCCGACTTCCTTGGCGAGAGCGGCGACACGCGCGTGCATCGTCTCTGCCTGTTGCAGGCTGACGCCGTATTTGTGTACCAGCATTTCGTTCAGCGTACCCGGCCGTTGGCGCGGGGCGTTGGGGTCGAGTTCGAAGCTGTGCCAGATCACTTGCACTCTGTCCCGCTGTGCGAATCCGGCGAGTGCCTTTTCAAAGCGTCGCTTGCCGATGTAGCACCACGGGCAGATCACATCCGACCAGATTTCAACTTGCATTGCGTATTCTCCGTGGTTGGGCAGAAACTGACTGTATCGGATGGAAGTCTGTCTAGGTCAGCAGTTTGAAGGCGTGCGCCCAGTCGTTGCGCAGGAAGCCGGGGATGCACCAGAGTATGCACAGCGGCTCGATGGCGCGTGCCGCCTCGGCCTTGCCCATGTCGGCAACCTCCCAGCCGAACTGGTCGAGGATTCCGGCCACGATCTGTTTTGCCGCTTCGTCGTTGCCGCAGATGAACATGGTCGGTTTGCCGCCCTTGAACTGCGGATTCACCATGAACGCGTTGCCCACGGAATTGAAGGCTTTGACGAAGCGTGCGCTGGCGAACTCGCGCTGCAGGCGTTCCATCTGGGACTCATCGAGACTGGTGTAGTACTTCAGTACACCGTTGACCGGGGGCGCATCGGCGATCGGGTTGGTGACATCGATGACGAGTTTGTTGGCGAAATTCGCGTCACCCGCGAGACGCAGCACTTCAGCCCCTGCCGAGCCTTTGACCGCAAGCACGACCAGTTCGCCGAATTTTGCCGCATCGGCAAAACTGGCGATGCGCCCTTTGGGATTCTTTGCAGCCCATTCCGCAAGCTTGTCTGGTGTGCGTGTGCCCAGTGTCACGTCGTGGCCGTGCTTGAGGAAGCCGCCAGCCAATGCCTTGGCTACATCGCCCGATCCAAGGATTCCGATCTTCATGGTGTTCTCCTTATTCAAAGCGTTTTGAATGGCAGAGGGCATACCCGGTACCGCATATGCCGTAGTGCACGGGGTCATTCTCTGTGGTGGCACGGTGTTTGGCAATGCAGTGTTTACCGTACAATAGCGTCGCCATGATCGCCTACCTCATCCGCCGCATCCTCTACGCTGTGCCCATCCTCATCGGGGTGAACCTGCTCACCTTCGCGCTGTTCTTCGTGGTGAACACGCCGGACGACATGGCGCGCATGCAGCTCGGCATCAAGCGCGTGACGCCGGAAGCCATCGAAAAATGGAAGCAGCAGCGCGGCTACGACAAACCCCTGTTCATCAACAGCGCAGCAACTGGCACCGAGAAAGTGACCGACACCATCTTCTGGCAGAAGTCCGTCAGCATGTTCGTGTTCGATTTCGGTTTCGCTGACGACGGGCGCAGCATCAGCCGCGAGATCGCGGCGCGTATGGGTCCCAGCTTTGCCATCGCCCTGCCATCTTTTATCATCGGTCTCGTCGTGTCTATCAGCTTCGCGCTGCTGATGACCCTGTTCCGTGCCACTGCCCTGGATATGGCGGGCGTCGCCTTGTGCGTGCTGCTGATGTCCATCTCCCTGTTGTTTTATATCGTCGCTGGGCAGTTTTTGGTGAGCAAGCTGTGGCATCTGGTCCCTATCTCGGGTTACGCTGGCGGCGTGGACAGCTTCAAGTTCGTGGTGCTGCCCATCGTCATCGGTGTGGCCGGCGGCATAGGTTCCAGCAGCCGCTGGTATCGCACCATCTTTCTGGAGGAGATCGGCAAGGACTACGTGCGCACGGCGCGCGCCAAGGGCCTGTCCGAGCTGCGCGTGCTGTTCACGCATGTATTGAAGAACGCGATGATCCCCATCCTCACCGGCGTGGTAGTGGTCATCCCGCTGCTGTTCCTGGGCAGCCTGCTCACCGAGTCGTTCTTCGGCATCCCCGGCCTCGGCAGCTACACCATAGATGCCATCAATGCGCAGGATTTCAGCGTGGTGCGTGCGATGGTGTTCCTCGGCTCGGTGCTATACATCGCCGGGCTGATCCTGACGGACATCTCCTATACCGTCGTTGACCCGCGGGTGCGGCTGCAATGAGTTTCATGATTGAATTTCTGTGGAGCGACAGGCTGGTGTTCCTGTTGCTGGCGGCAGGCATCGCCAGCGCTTGGTACATCCGGCAGCACGAACATCTGCTGCTGCCGTGGCGGCGAGTGGCAAGAAGCAGTGTGGCGCTGGTGTCGCTGCTGGTGCTGTCGCTATTCCTTGTGATCGGCCTGCTGGATACGCTGCACTTCCGCATGGCGCTGCCGCAAGCGAACGGCGGCGCGAAAGTGTATTCGCCGGAAGTGCTGAGCGTGTTCGACAAGCTGGTTGAACCGCTGCGCGTCCATAACGAGAAGACCTATTCCGCGCCGTTCGCGCTCACGTTGTATGCCAAGGAGAGCATGACGGATGCGCAGGGCCATATCGTGCGCGATTATCCGCGTCTGCAGTACGGCGGATCCCATCTCAGCGATGAGTCACGGCGCGATGCGGATGTGGTGAAGCGTGGTTTGACAGGTGGGTTGGTGGGGCTGCTGGTCGGGGCACTGTTGGTGTTGCTCGGCAAACGCTGGCTGGCGCGGCGCGCCGCATTCTTTACCGTTCTCATCATCACTATCTTGATCGGTGCAATTTCCAATCTCGCTACCGTCTACCACGTGCTCGGTACCGACAAGGTGGGGCAGGACGTGCTGTACCTGTCGCTGAAGAGCATACGCACCGGCCTCATCATCGGCACGGTGACGACCTTGGTGACGCTGCCGCTGGCCCTGTTCCTCGGCGTGGCGGCCGGCTATTTCCGCGGCTGGGTGGACGATGTCATCCAGTACCTCTACACCGTGCTGAGTTCCATCCCCAGCGTGCTGCTGATCGCGGCGGCGGTGCTGATGATGCAGGTGACCATCGATACTCATCCGGAATGGTTCGACACCACCGCCGCGCGCGCCGACTTGCGGCTGGTGTTCCTGTGCCTGATCCTCGGCGTGACCAGCTGGACCGGCTTGTGCCGCCTGTTGCGCGGCGAGACGCTGAAGCTGCGCGAGATGGAATACATCCAGGCGGCGCAATCGTTCGGCGTTTCCTCCATGCGCATCCTGACGCGTCACATCATGCCCAATGTGATGCACATCGTGCTGATCTCTCTGGTGATGGATTTCTCCGCACTGGTGCTGGCCGAGGCGGTGCTGTCCTATGTTGGCGTCGGTGTCGATCCCACGATGATCAGCTTCGGCACCATGATCAATGCCGCGCGGCTGGAGATGGGGCGCGAGCCGATGGTGTGGTGGGCGCTGGCGTCGGCCTTCTGCTTCATGCTGGTGCTGGTGCTGGCGGCTAATCTATTCGCCGACGCGGTGCGCGATGCCTTCGATCCTCGCTTGAACAGGACGGAGGCCTGACGGCTTGGCGACGGCCGGCTGCAGGTTACTTCCGTTGTGTCAGATCAGTCGGCGACCCGGTTAGAAACATGGCAAGCTTCCCGATTCAGCGAACGCTTGAATTAGGGAGCCGAGTGCTATTGCGCCTCATATCCTCGGGGCGTTCCAATACAACCCGGAACGCATCCATGCCCCGGGTAAAGAACGAGTGGGAGGAACCCCACAGATAGAGTCGAAAAATCCTGTAAACCCTTTCTCCCCAGCGTTCGACGATTTCTTTGCGTTCCGCATCCAGGTTCTTCGCCCACTCCCGGCAAGTCAGGTAGTAACTATGGCGGTCGTTATAGATGCTCTTTACTTCAAGGTTTGTTTTGGCGACTTGAGTCAGGAAATCATGCAGGCAAAAAAAGCGGTGGTTCCCGGGGTAGACGTAATGCGAAATGAAGGAGGGTTTGGAATACTTTTCCCGGAACGAGCTGGCGTCCAGATATATCTTGCCGCCTGGTTTCAGCAAGCGCTGGAACTGGCGCACGACGGCGGGATAATCGGGAAGGTGCTCCATGACACCGAGGATGACGATTGCATCATAGGGTTCCGGCGATGTGTGCTCATAAAAATCGCCGTATATGACTTTGCACGGCAGTTGCAGGCGCCGGATCAAGTTGCCGATAAATTCTTCCGACTTGCGTGCAAGCGTGAGCGCGGTGACTTGAATCCCTTGTTTGCCGGCATGCTCGACAAACGTCCCCCAGCCGCCGCCCACATCCAGCACCCGGTCGCCCGGTTTTAACTCGCAGCTGTCCACCACAAAATCCAGCTTGCGCCGTTGCGCCGTCTCCAGTGGCTCATCATCACGTTCAAACACGGCTTGCGAGTAACACCGGGTCGGATCCATGAACTTGAGGTAGAACTCGTTATCGTATTCATAGTGGTCGGCGATCGCGCGCTGGTTGGTGCGCAACTGCCCCGCAAGCAACGGTGCCATTCGCCACCACAAGTAATGAAGCGGATGTATATCGCGCAAGACATCGCGGCAGCTCACGACGTCCCACATGCTTCCTTCAATATCCAGACTGCCATTGATGTACGCTTCGGTAAAACGCAACTCGTCAAACCGTGCGATAGCCGATAAGGCATTTTGGTCTTTCAATGAAAGGGTAAATGTCGGATCGCCGTCCCCGAACCTGTATACATCATCGTTCGGCAACCGGACATTGAAAGGTGCAAAGACCTTATCGGCCAAGTGAGTTCGAATCCGCTGTGCCAACATGGTTTCGACTTTGCTTGTTCCAAGTAACCTCATGCGAAGCTCCAAGAAGAACATAACCGTAATTGGGGGAAACGCGCATCCTTATGATAAGGAAAGGCATAGGCAGACGCAACGACCAAGGAATTTTATGGACGGCTGCCATCAGCAAGATATTCCTGATATCGCTCGATGGCGGATAGTAGGCAAACAACGTATTTCTCAAGTCCGACATTAGCCAGCCGCTTTCGGCTAACACGAGCACATGAAAATTCTATTTCATAGCCACTCTGCGTCACTCACGCCTGCCACACTCCAAACCCCGCCTCGCGCAGATCGATCCCCACTTCCACTTCCTTGTCACACGCTTCGTCATAGGACATCGGGTTAAATGCTTCATAGAGGTCAGGCAGCAACCTCAATCCGTATTCCTGGACATAGCGATTGGACTGGATGCCAGCCTTGTGTTTGTCAAAGCGCAGATCGGGGTCTAGTCCGGTCATGCCGACATAGACGCAGGGTTTGCCGGGGATGTAATTGGGGTTGCAGCGTTTGAAGCGGCCTTCGTACAGGACGTCTTTCGACAGTTCGATCACATAGACGTGATAGTGCTTGCGGCGTGCCATGGTTGTTTCGGCGAGTGCATGTGGCAGGGGGCCTACGATATTTTCAACTGCGATTTTGATTTTCTTCCCGGCGCCGCCGGCGGGATGAATCCGGACAAGCGGCATTTCATGCCCTCGATCTGCTTGCCTTTTTCGTAGCGAATCGAATGGCACACCATGATCTCGCGTTGGGCGGCGAGATCGGCGAGTTGCGCGCGCGTTTTTGCGAGTGAGAGACCTACGGCTTCGGCGATCTCGGTGTCGAGGCACTCTCCATGCGTTTTCAGATATTGCAGAATGGCTTTCAAGATATTTCCAATACTTGATGATTTCAGTCGATACCCGACAGTAATACCCGACAGGATATACCCTGTGCGCATAAGCAATGCGAAAAAACTTTGTTCACCTGCCCGCCTTGCCCGCCTAACATCCGCTGCACACCCACATTGCGGAAGAAGAGCATCATGGTAGCTTTGGTCGTCGGCGGTGACAATATCGAATCTCTGCGGGATGAATTGCAGGCGCAGGGCATCGGGCAGATCACGCATTGGACGGGGCGCAAGCATGGCGACAAGCACCATGTGATCCCGCGCAACGTGAAGCTGATTGTGGTATTGGTCAACTTCGTGAATCACAGTTTGTCCTCCAAGGTGAAGAAGGAGGCGAAGCGCCTCAAGCTGCCGGTGATCTATAGCAGGAATTCGCGCCA
This sequence comes from uncultured beta proteobacterium, assembly GCA_963715005.1. GTDB lineage: Bacteria > Pseudomonadota > Gammaproteobacteria > Burkholderiales > Gallionellaceae > Sideroxyarcus. The sequence goes on from CAVQQO010000003.1 coordinate 271,031, forward strand.
CAGTTTCACTACTGGAGACGTGCTGCATTGACGTAGAATCGCGATAGTTCAAGACGCAATCGATTTGCCATGACTATCGCCACCATCGCCCCCACCTACGTCGCTTCCCCGCATCTGGCCGAGGCGGTGCAGAGTCACGGTTTCGGGGTGCTGAGTCCGGACGGGCTCTCGGCCTTTCTGGAATGTCCGCTGTCGGCGCTGGATGCACTGAGGGCGGATTGGGACGATCTGCCGCTGGACGCTTTCCTCAAGGACGGCGGACGCTATCGCCGCCGCCGGCATTCCTGTTTCATCGTCGAGCAGTCCGCTGTCACGCAAGTGCCGCATCGCGCGCACTACCAGCCGCTGCAATACAACGCGCTGCACGGCGGCATGCTGCGCCTGTTCGAGCCGCTCGCGGCGCGTACCGTCGCACAACCGGTATGGTCGAAGCTGTTGCTGTCTATCGCGCAAGTGTGTTCTGACATCAAGGGTGTGCAACCCTGGTACGTGGAAGCGCATCAGTTTCGCATCGACACCAGCAACGGCATCGGGCGGCCGACGCCGGAAGGGGCGCATCGAGACGGTGTGGACTTTGTCGCTATCCTGTTCGCCGGTCGCGAGAACATCCGGGGCGGCGAGAGCCGCATCTTCGAATTCAACGGACGCCACGGACAACGCTTCACCTTGAGCGAGCCGTGGACCTTGCTGCTGCTCGACGACCAACGCGTCATCCACGAATCCACGCCCATCCAGCCGACGGCAGAGGGCGGGCATCGCGACACGCTGGTGCTGACGTTCCGCGCGGGCGGATTCCTTGAGCCGCCGCAGTCGTAGTTCGGGCGCGATCGTGGTTGCGGTTCCATATAAGAAATAACGATAAACAAAACGCTTAATATTCTTTTGTATTCCAAGTGAGTTTGGCTAGAGTGCAAGCCACACAAGCGCGTTGCGCGCTTCGTCAATCAATATTTGGAGGGAAGAATGAAAGTGTCTCTGTTGAAATCCGTTTCCTTGCTGGCTGCCGCAGCCGCTTTCTCCGCATCGGCATTCGCTGCCGAGGTGCAGATCCTGAATGCGTCCTATGACGTGTCGCGCGAGTTCTACAAGAACTACAACCCGTTGTTCATCAAACAGTGGAAGCAGAAGACCGGCGACGACCTGATCGTCAACCAGTCGCACGGCGGCTCCAGCAAGCAGGCGCGTGCGGTGGTGGACGGACTGGAGGCCGATGTGGTGACCATGAACCAGTCCATCGACGTGGACATTCTCGCCGAGAAGCAATTGATCCCCGCCGATTGGGCGAAACGTCTGCCGCATGGCAGCGCACCGTTCAGCTCCACTTCGGTGTTCCTGGTGCGCAAGGGCAACCCCAAAGGCATCAAGACCTGGAACGATCTGGCGAAGCCCGGAGTGTCGGTGGTCATCGCTAACCCCAAGACCTCCGGTAACGGCCGTTATGCCTACCTCGCCGCATGGGGCTCGGTCATCAAGCAGGGCGGCAAGCCGGCACAGGCCAAGGACCTGGTCGCGAAGATATTCGCCAATGTGCCCGTGCTGGAGACCGGCGGGCGCGGAGCGACCACGACCTTCGTGCAGCGCGAGATCGGCGATGTGCTGGTGACCTTCGAGAACGAGGTGGGACTGATCAAGCAGGAATACGGTGCGGACAAGTTCGACCTGGTGTATCCGCCGATCAGTATCGTGGCCGACCTGCCGGTGAGCGTGGTGGACAAGGTGGTGGACAAGCGCGGCACGCGCAAGGTGGCCGAGGCTTACCTGCAGAACCTGTATTCGCCGGAAGCGCAGGACCTCGCAGCGCAGTTCGAACTGCGTCCGCGCGACGCGAAAGTCGCCAGGAAGTATGCAAAGACCTTGCCGCCCTTGAAACTGTTCACCGTGGACGAAGTGTTCGGCAGCCTGAAGCAGGCACAGGCTGAGCACTTCAAGGACGGCGGAGTGTTCGACCAGTTCTACAGCAAGAAGTAAGTCCCATGTCTGCGCTTCACCGTTTGAATGCGCTGCAGAACGAGTTGCGCGATGCGCTGAGTCTGAACGACGACTATCGGCTTGAAGTAAAGGGCGATGAGGTGCGCGCCACTTTCCTCGGTATGCAGTTGCACAGCGTGTTCCAGCCCATGGTCGATGTACGGCAGAACGTTGCATTAGGCTACGAGGCATTGCTGCGAGCATCCGATCAGAAGGGTAATGCCATCGCGCCGCCTGCAGCGTTTCGCCAGGCGGAAGCCGTGGGGCGCCTGGTCAAGTTCGACCGCCTGTGCCGCACGTTGCATACGCTCAATTACCTGAACATGGGCAAGGGTAGCGGCCTGCTGTTCCTCAACGTGCATCCGGAGCTGCTGGTCGCCGTTAACGCGCACGGCAAGGTGTTCGAGCAGGTACTGCATCAGCATGACGTGGCGACCAGCGACGTGGTGATCGAGATCAACGAGAGCGCGGTGAGTGAGGAGAAGCAGCTGGCGGCAGCCATCGCGAACTATCGCGAGCGCGGCTACAAGATCGCCATCGACGATTTCGGCAAGGAGCATTCCAATCTGGAACGGCTGTGGACGCTGTCGCCGGAATACGTGAAGCTGGACGGCGGCATCATCCAGCAGGCTGAGGTCAATCCGCGGTTGCAACGCATCCTGCCCAAGCTGGTGGAGATCATTCGCGAACTGGGCGCGGAGGTGGTGGTGGAAGGCATCGAGACCCAGAGCCAACTCGAACTGGCGAGGCATGCCGGGGTACACCTGGTGCAAGGCTACCTGCTCGGTCGTCCTGCTGCTGCGCAGCAATGGGTGGCGGAAGCGGCGTAGTTCATATTCTTATTCGTTAGTTATTCATTGGAATCAACCGACGAAGCTCACTTAAGAAGGGGTAAAACATGAAACTGAATAAATTACTTATTACATTTGTGATGGCTATATTTTACTTGGGCGCGCCAACTGCCTTCGCTGCGCTGAATGCCGAGACCACCGTTCAGGCAAACCCCTCCGTGCAGAAACTTGAACTCATTCCTGCCGACAAGGACGAGGATCTCCGTGTGTTCTATCCCAACGGCAAAATCGTCAAAGGTGAAGAGGCATTGAAATTAATGCAAGCCGGAAAAACGAAATTCAATATCTGGCTGGCCGGAAACCAGTTTTTTGCCATGGAAACGGTCGCACATGCTTTTCAAAAACACTATAAAGATGTGGTCGGTGTCATCACGATGCCGGCAGGAAAAGTAATGAATGCAATCCTGGGCGGCGGCTGGATTTATAAGGACAAAGAATATGTCATGACACCTGACGTATTCGGCATGCTCGATATGGGATCTGTGCAAAAACTCAAAGAAGCCAGCAAAGGCAAGGATTATGTGATCTATATGCATAACCAGTTAGTACTGATGGTGGCCAAAGATAACCCCAAAAATATCAAAGGTATCGCCGATCTGGGACGCTCTGAACTGGAAGTCATGCTCCCCAACCCCATCAACGAGGGGATAATGAAAACTTATGCGAAAAAAGTTCTGCAAGATAATGGGCTGTGGGACAAACTTTCCGCTGGCAAAGAATGCCAGGATTGCGACGGCGCGCCTAATGTGCACTTTACTGTGGTTCATCACCGGGAAATCCCGGACGGCATCAAAGCCGGTAAAGTGGATGTGGGTATCGTCTGGGCAACCGAATATCAGAATGCCGTTGCGCACCAATTGCCAGTGGGCAGCGTGAATCTCGCTGAAAAAGACAGCTTGAAGAATGAAGTCAATTATTTGGCGGGCAGTGTCTCTGGGGCGCCGCATTCCAAGGCAGCGGAGAAGTATCTTAAATTTCTGGGAACAGCAGAAGGGCAGAAAGCATATGCCCAGTTTGGCTTTATCAAAGCATCAAAGGATGAACTCGTGGTACGCGCAATTCCGTAACGCAGTCTGAAAGAGGCGCAGGCAGCTGTGGACGCTGTCGCCGGAATACGTGAAGCTGGACGGCGGCATCAAGCTGGGCGCGGAGGTGGTGGAGGGCATCGAGACGGCAAGCCAGCTTGAGCTGGCAAGGCATGCCGGAGCGGATCTGGTACAGGGTTACCTGCTCGGACGTCCGGCGCCTGCGCATGAATGGGATGTCCTGCAGGCGGTGCGTGCCGTCGTCTGACTGACGCATCAGGCTTGATAGTCGTCCCCATCGCTACTACCATGCGCGCCTTCTTTGAGGATGTTTGATATGACTATTGGCATCAATGCATTTTTGCCATCGCTGCTCGGCGGTGCCTTCATCGGCCTCGCGGCCGCCCTGTTGCTGTGGTTGAACGGCAGGCTGGCCGGCATCAGCGGCATCTTGTGGCGCTTGTTCTTCGCCAAATCGGGCGATGCGCTGTGGCGCGTGCTGTTCCTTGTCGGGGTGGTGGGCGGTGCCGGACTGTATTACGCGGTGTTCGGCGGCGCACCGGTGGCGCGCGCAACGTTCCCCGTATGGCTGCTGGTGGTTGGCGGATTCCTGGTCGGTTACGGCACATCTCTGGGCAACGGATGCACCAGCGGCCATGGCGTGTGCGGTTTGGGCAGATTGTCGCTGCGTTCGCTGGTTGCCACAGTGATTTTCCTGCTCACGGCGATCCTCACCACCTTCGTGGTGCGCCACTGCTTGGGGGTGATCTGATGAAACGCAATCTGGCGAGCTGGCTGGCAGGGCTGGTGTTCGGTTTCGGTCTGGCGCTGTCCGGCATGACCCATCCGGAAAAGGTGCTGGACTTCCTGGATGTGGCAGGGGCGTGGGATGCCAGCTTGCTGTTCGTACTGGGTGGGGCGGTATGCGTCACGGTGCTGACCTTCCGTTATATTTTGCGCATAAAGAAGCCGCTGTTGGCGGAGCGTTTTTTTATCACCAAGGAAACGCATCTCGACCGTCCGTTGATCGTGGGGGCGGTTCTGTTCGGCATCGGCTGGGGGATCAGCGGTTATTGCCCGGGGCCGGCCGTCGCCTTGCTCGCCTCTCCCAACTGGGAGTTGCTGGCGTTCCTGCCGGCGGCGATATTGGGCGCGGTCGCCGAGAAATATTTTGAATTGCGGTCGCAGGCAAAAGCCGATTTGCAACTCGCAAAAACGACGCAAGAACCGCCTGTCCATGAAAGCCCTTCCGAAGGCTCATGCGGTTAGATTTTTCCCTGATCGTCGGGGATTTCGCTTATTCTTTTTTTCTGCTATAGAAATAAGAATTATTCATTTTTATAGCTAAGTAATCGCGCATAGACTGCATCCTTATCCAATAACAGGAATAAGCGATGTCTCAGTTCAAAGCGCACAGCGTGCTGCCCGGATTCAATCTGGCGCTGGGTTTCACGCTGCTCTACCTCTCCCTGATCGTGCTGATCCCGCTGTCGGCGCTGTTCTTCAAGACGGCGACACTGGGCTGGGGCGGCTTCTGGGACGTGGTCACCGGCGAGCGTGTACTGGCTTCGCTGCGCGTGACCTTCGTGACTTCTTTCGCCGCCGCAACCATCAATGCCTTCTTCGGTCTGGTCGTGGCTTGGGTGCTGGTGCGCTATAGCTTCCCCGGCAAGCGCATCGTCGATGCCCTGGTCGATCTGCCGTTCGCATTGCCCACCGCCGTGGCCGGCATCACGCTGGCGACCTTGTATGCGCCTAACGGCTGGCTCGGCCAGTATTTTGCGGAGTACGGCATCAAGGTGGCCTACACCCCGCTGGGCATCGTGGTCGCGCTCACCTTCATCGGCCTGCCGTTCGTGGTGCGCACGGTGCAGCCGGTGCTGGCGGATATCGAGGCCGAGGTGGAGGAGGTCGCCGCGAGTCTGGGCGCCGGGCGCTGGGACGTGTTCCGCCGCGTGATCTTTCCCGCTATCTATCCGGCCTTGCTCACCGGCTTTGCGCTGGCCTTTGCCCGCGCCATCGGCGAATACGGCTCGGTCATCTTCATCGCGGGCAACATGCCTTACATCTCCGAGATCGCGCCGCTGCTCATCGTGGCCAAACTGGAGCAATACGACTATGCGGGGGCGACGGCGATCGCGGTGGCGATGCTGCTGATCTCGTTCGCGCTGTTGTTATCCATCAATGCGCTGCAATGGTGGACCAGTAGAAGAGGAGTTCGCTAATGTCCAGTTCATCCGCAACAAGAAAGATATCCACGCGCGAATCGCTTGGCGTGACGCTACTGCTCATCGGCGTGGCGCTGACCTATCTGCTGCTGTTCCTCGGCCTGCCGTTGCTCACGGTGTTCATCGAGGCGTTCAGCAAAGGCTGGGAGTTGTACCTGTCCGCCTTGAAAGAGCCGGATGCCTGGTCTGCGATCAAGCTGACGTTCATCGCAGCTGCCATTGCCGTGCCTGCCAATCTGGTGTTCGGCATTGCTGCAGCCTGGGCCATCGCCAAGTTCGAATTCAAGGGCAAGAGCCTGCTCATCACGCTTGATCGACTTGCCGTTCGCGGTGAGCCCGGTGGTGTCGGGTCTGGTGTATGTGCTGTTGTTCGGCGCGCAGGGCTGGTTCGGCCCGTGGTTGCAGGCGCACGACATCAAGCTCATCTTCGCCGTGCCCGGCATCGTGCTGGCCACTATCTTCGTCACCTTCCCGTTCATCGCGCGCGAACTCATTCCGCTGATGCAGGCACAGGGCAAGGAAGAGGAGGAGGCTGCGGTGTCGCTCGGTGCCTCCGGCTGGCAGACCTTCTGGCGCGTGACCCTGCCCAACATCAAGTGGGGCCTGCTGTACGGCGTGATCCTGTGCAACGCCCGTGCGATGGGCGAGTTCGGCGCGGTGTCGGTGGTGTCCGGCCACATTCGCGGCCAGACCAACACCATGCCGCTGCATGTCGAGATCCTTTACAACGAATACAACTTCGTCGCGGCCTTCGCCGTGGCATCGCTGCTGGCCTTGCTGGCGCTGGTCACGCTGGTGATCAAGTCGCTGGTCGAGTGGCAGGCGAAACGCAGCGGCGAACCTTTGCATGGAGCGCATTGATTCGTTCGTGGTGAGCTTGTCGAACCATGATCGGATCAATTCCAAGAACGCCCTTCGACAGGCTCAGGGCGAACGGAATTTTAGGAGCACATAAATGAGCATCACCATCGAGAACCTGAACAAACATTTCGGCGCATACAAGGCGCTGGACAACATCAACCTCGAAGTGAACAGCGGCGAGCTGCTGGCACTGCTCGGCCCGTCCGGCTGCGGCAAGACTTCGCTGCTGCGCATCATCGGCGGCATGGAGCTGGCCGATTCGGGCAAGCTGCTGTTCCACGGCGAGGATGTGCAGCAGCGCGATGCGCGCGAGCGCAACGTCGGCTTCGTGTTCCAGCACTACGCGTTGTTTCGCCACATGACCGTGTTCGAGAACGTGGCGTTCGGCCTGCGCGTGAAGCCGAAGAAAGAACGCCCGAACGAAGCGGAGATCAAACGCCGTGTGCATGAGCTGCTGAGTCTGGTGCAACTGGATTTCCTGCATGACCGCTATCCGGCGCAGCTTTCCGGCGGCCAGCGGCAGCGTATCGCATTGGCGCGCGCCCTCGCGGTGGAGCCGAAGATATTGCTGCTGGACGAACCGTTCGGCGCGCTCGATGCACAGGTGCGCAAGGAACTGCGCCGCTGGCTGCGCCGTCTGCACGACGAGCTGCACATCACCAGCATCTTCGTCACGCACGACCAGGAAGAGGCGCTGGAAGTGGCCGACCGAGTGGTGGTGATGAACAAGGGCAGGATCGAGCAGGTCGGCACGCCGGACGAGGTGTATGCCGCACCCGCTACGCCGTTCGTGTACCAGTTCATCGGCAACGTGAACCTGTTCCACAGCCGCGATCATGCGCCGTGGACGAACGAGCATGGCGATGCGGTGGCCTATGTGCGTCCGCACGACATCGACATCAGCCGCACGCCGCAAGACAACACCGCGCTGCCGGTAGAGGTTAAACTGGTACGTGCCATCGGTTCGATCGTGCGCGTGGAAGTGGCGGCGGACGGCAGCAGCGAGTTCATCGAGATCGAATTGAGCCGCGAACGCTTCGATGCCGCGCCGCTGGCAAGCGGCGACAAGATGTTCATCCGCCCGCGCCAGTTCAGGGTGTTCGATACAGGAGGACAGAATGAACTTCCAGCAGCTTAGGATCATCCGCGAAGCAGCGCGCTGCAACTTCAACCTCACCGAGGTGGGCAATGCGCTGTTCACTTCGCAGTCCGGCGTGTCCAAGCACATCAAGGATCTCGAGGACGAACTGGGTGTGGAGTTGTTCGTGCGCAAAGGTAAGCGCCTGCTGGGCCTGACCGATCCGGGCAACGAGTTGCTGGAGATCGTCGAACGGATTTTGCTCGACGCGAACAACATCAAGAACCTGGTCGAGCAATACAGCAAACGCGACGAAGGCCAGCTCACGGTGGTTACCACCCACACGCAGGCGCGCTACGCGCTGCCGAAGGTGGTCACCGATTTCAAGAAGGCCTTTCCCAAGGTGCATCTCAAGCTGCATCAGGCCGGGCCCGGCGAGATCGTTTCGATGTTACTGAGCGGCGAGGCGGATATCGGCGTGGCGACGGAAGCCTTGCACGATGTCACCAAGCTGGACACTTTCCCGTTCTACTCCTGGCACCATGCGGTGATCGTGCCGGCAGGTCATCCGCTGGAGAAGGTGCAACCACTGACCTTGCAGGCGCTGGCCGAACATCCCATCGTGACCTACCACGAAGGTTTGACCGGACGCGCCAAGATCGACCGGTCGTTCGCCGATGCGGGCATCACGCCGGATATCGTGATGTCGGCATTGGATACCGACGTGATCAAGACCTACGTCGAACTTGGCCTGGGTATCGGTATCATCGCCTCGATGGCGTTCAATCCGGCCAAGGATAGCGACCTGCGCTTGTTGAACTCCGACCACCTGTTCAGCGCGAACACGACTTATATCGCCTTGCGACGCGGGCATTACCTGCGCAGTTTTGCTTATAGGTTCATCGAGCTGTGTTCGCCTAAACTGGATGAGGCGACGATACGCGCCGGCTTGGTTCCCGATCAACAGTAAGGATGCCTCTAAGCTTATAACAATAGAGCAGTTCATAAATCCGGGGAGGTTGGATAGACTGCCCCCATTGTGAATCCATTCAAGGAGAGAAAAATGCCGAACAAATTTGCAGATAACTCGCTGTCCATCGGTAACACGCCGCTCATCAAGCTGAACCGCATCGGCGACGGTGCGAAGGCGACCATCCTGGCCAAGATCGAAGGCCGCAATCCGGCGTATTCGGTGAAAGACCGCATCGGCGTGGCCATGATCGACGACGCGCAGAAGCGCGGTCTGTTGGGGCCGGGCAAGGAGATCGTCGAGCCCACCAGCGGCAACACCGGCATCGCGCTGGCCTTCGTTGCGGCGGCGCGCGGCATCCCGCTGACGCTGACCATGCCCGAGACCATGAGCATCGAGCGCCGCAAGCTGCTGGTCGCCTACGGTGCCAAGCTGGTGCTGACCGAAGGCGCCAAGGGCATGAACGGCGCCATCGCCAAGGCCGAGGAGATCGCGACATCCGACCCGAAATATGTGTTGCTGCAACAGTTCGAGAACCCGGCCAATCCGGCCATCCACGAAGCGACCACCGGGCCGGAGATCTGGAACGACACCGACGGCAAGGTGGACATCTTCGTGTCCGGCGTGGGCACGGGCGGCACCATCACCGGCGTGTCGCGCTACATCAAGAAGACCAAAGGCAAAGCGATCCGCGCGGTCGCGGTGGAACCGTCCGCCAGCCCGGTGTTGACGCAGAAACGCGCGGGGCAGGAGCTCAAGCCCGGGCCGCACAAGATACAGGGCATCGGCGCAGGCTTCGTGCCAGCGGTGCTGGATCTGTCGCTGGTGGACGACATCGAGCAAGTGAGCAACGAAGACGCGGTGTCGTATGCGCGTCGTCTGGCGAGCGAGGAGGGCATCATCTCCGGTATCTCCAGCGGTGCGGCAGTAGCGGTCGCCGTGCGTCTGGCGCAGAAGCCGGAGAACGCGGGCAAGACCATCGTCGTGGTACTGCCTGATTCGGGCGAGCGTTACCTCAGCTCCATTTTGTTCGAAGGGCTGTTCGACGCTTCCGGCATCGCAGTCTGAGAATTCGATATCCATTCGTGTCGAGTACCTCTGTTCCGTTCGTCCTGAGCTTGTCGAAGGAACGAACGGCGCTCAGGACAGGCTTCGACAAGCTCAGCCCGAACGGCATATGGGTTTGTGGCCTGAAGTAGTTTTAGCAGTGCAAAAGCGAACGCCAGCATTTATCATGCTGGCGTTTTCTTTTTGGCAGGACTGAGCATGTACAAGACGCTGGACGACTATGTCGGCAACACGCCGCTGGTCAGACTCAAACGCATCCCCGGCAACACCTCCAATGTCATTCTGGCGAAGCTGGAAGGGAACAACCCTGCCGGTTCGGTGAAAGACCGTCCGGCGCTGTCGATGATCACCCATGCCGAAGCGCGCGGCACGATCAAACCCGGCGACACCCTGATCGAGGCGACCAGCGGCAACACCGGCATCGCACTGGCGATGGCGGCGGCGATGCGCGGCTACCAGATGATCCTGGTGATGCCGGAGAACCAGAGCGTGGAGCGCCGCCAGACCATGCATGCCTTCGGCGCGGAATTGGTGCTTACGCCGAAAGAAGGCAGCATGGAGCTGGCGCGCGACACGGCGGAGAAGCTGCGCGACGCAGGGCGCGGCATCATCCTCGACCAGTTCGCCAATCCCGATAATCCGCTGGCGCATTACGAAGGCACGGCTCCGGAAATCTGGCGCGATACGCAGGGCAAGGTCACGCACTTCGTCAGCAGCATGGGTACCACCGGCACCATCATGGGCTGCTCGCGTTTCTTCAAGGAAAAGAATCCCGCTATCCAGATCATCGGCGCACAGCCGGAAGAGGGCGCGCAGATCCCCGGTATCCGCAAATGGCCTGAGGCTTATCTGCCCAAGATATACAACCCGAAGAACGTCGACCGGCTGGAGAACGTCGGGCAGCAGGACGCCGAAGAGATGACGCGCCGCCTGGCGCGCGAAGAAGGCATCTTCTGCGGTATTTCTTCCGGCGGCGCGTTGAGCGTGGCAATGCGCATCTCACAGCAAGTCCAGAATGCGACCATCGTGTTCATCGTGTGCGACCGCGGCGATCGCTATCTTTCCACCGGGGTGTTCCCCGCTTGAGCGACATGGCGCTCCGATCCGCTTCGTTCTGGAGTGGTGTGGCAACTTGCTCATTGGGAGCGCTGCTCATGCTTCCCATGGTGTCGCCAGGGGTTGAAGTCGGCACAGTGTTACAGCCATCGGCAGAGAACCAGGCGACAACCAAGGGACCGGCGGCAAAAAAGCCGGTAGCGAAAAAGGCAAAACGGAAAAAGGTGCCGGAAAAACCGCCAGCTCCTCTACTCGCGCCGCCGCTTCCGCCGCCGGCAGAAGAGCCTTTGGCATCCATCATCGGCGTGGCCGATGCGCCGCATGATTATCTGGCTGGAAAGTTCGCCGGATTGATAGGGGGCATCGACCGCTTCTTTGGCGATGATCGAAATTACCAGGAGACGAACGACAGCATGTTCCAGCTGGATTTCTTCCGGGTATTTGGATACGGCGGGGAGCATCGGTTCGTGTTGTCGGGCAGGGCCAAAGTGCACTTGCCCATCGCGGAGAAGAGGTTGCACCTGCTGTTCGAGACCGACCCGGACAAGAACGTCTCCGTCGATTCGACACAGAAACAAATGACCCCGCTCAAGCAGCCTGCCAAGCCCGAGAGTTATGCCGCAGCGTTGCGTTTCGAGAGGGCGCGCGAGCAGCGTTGGCACTTCAGTGCGGATGGCGGGATAAAATTCGCAGGTCTGAATTCGACACCCTTTGCGCGCACGCGGGCCAGCCTGATCGCCCCGCTGGGTGATTGGCTGGTGAAGCCGGCGGAGACGTTGTTCTGGTTCAACACCATCGGCGCGGGCGCAACGACGCAGCTCGATTTTGATCGACCCATCAGCGATTCGCTGATGTTCCGTGCGTCCAGCAATGCGACCTGGCTGCATGACGCACAAAGCTTCAATCTGCGGCAGGATTTCTCGTACTTCCACACCTTGGATGAGCGCACCGCCTTGCTGTATCAGGCGAGCGTGATCGGTGTGAGCCGGCCGAACACCCATGTGACGGACTACGCGCTTCTGGCGGTATACCGTTATCGTTTGCACCGGGAGTGGGTGTTCTTCGAACTGAGCCCGCAGCTGCACTTCCCGCGCGATCGGGATTATCGTCCCAGCTCTCTGTTTAGTATGCGGTTGGAGATGCTGTTCGAGGAATCAAAACGATCCCAATAAAAAACGGCACTCGAAAGAGTGCCGTTTTACTTTTAGATGACAGATCAGAAGCGGTGATTGATGCCGACCGTCACCGACTTGCTCGCGGTCAGCTGTTCGCCGTTCACGTACTGGTACAGCGGCAGTTGCAGCAGACCATACAAGTTGGTGCCCCTCGTCATCGCATAACTCAAACCCGGCGTGAGCGAAACGGATCTGCCACCGCTGCTCGGGCCGCCGGTGACCGGGGAGAGTGCAGCGTTCACGCCGGAGTCGGTCGCGTTCCATTGCGCGTTCAATTGCAGCAAGCCGCTCAAGCTGCTGCCGAAGGCGTAGCGCGTCCCGCCGTCCAGATTGATCTGGTTGCCGGGACGATATGAAACATCGTTCCTGATCGAGCTTTGCAGCGTGCCTTGCGCGAACCAGCTCCAAGCCTCGCCCGGTGCGGACTGGTTCCAGAATGCGCCGAGAATGAGGTCGGTGCTGCCGTTGCCGGGTTGTAACGTGACCTCGTTGGGTTTGACGCCGGTGTTCAGGGTGAAGTCGCGGCGTCCGGTGTTCAGTTTCAAACCCAGTTTGATGCCCGCACTGGAATGTTCCTCTTCATTCAGCGTCCAGCGATAGCGTCCGACGATCTTGATGTCGCCCAGCGATTGCGCATAGAAACTTTCATAGCCTGCCGCTACGCTGCCAGAATAGGGACCGATGTTGTGGTTGTGGTCCCGGGTGACATAAGGGATGTTGGTGACGATACCCCAATGCTCGTCCGCCGTGTAGTCCGCGCTGAGTGTGGTGACCTTGGTGATGGTGCGCAGATTCTCGACTTCACCGGCAAAGGTGGTGTCGGCGGCGATCTTCGAGCTACCCGAACGCAGTTGGTCGGCGCGGCTATAGTGGTGACGCAGATCGATACTGAAGCCCGGTTTGCTGGCGCTGTGTTCGTCCCAGTTGGTGTTGATAGAGCAGGCCGTGCTGCCGCAGCTGGCGTAGGCGCCGGATGCGGACAGAATGCCGAGGAAGATTGCAGTGACGTGCAGGCGATGGTGATTCATTATTTTTATCCCCCCTTTAAGTGGTGGCAGGATTGTAGTGTGCAGGCGAGAGGCAGGGGTGCGACAAATTGTCGCGGGGTGCGCGGCTACCACACCTTGCCCGATAAAAAAACAGTAATGAGTATATAGGCCATCAAAGCCCTTTTCATCGCATTGCTTTTCGCACTACTATCGCGACCATATTTCCAATGTGAAGAATGCGTAAAGGGAATAAGGCGATTGGCAGGACTCGGGAAAGTGTTCCGGGCTGCACTATCAGCGCCAATGCCGCCGGTGTGCCGCTCTGCGTTAATCGCCGTGTGAACTCCTAAGCTGCTGCAGTAAAGAAACCAGCATTGCCGGTTTCGCGATGCGTGATGGGATTCGAAATATTTATTATTGAAATCGCAAAGGGAAAATCTCATGAAGCTAAGTACATACCGTTTGATCCTGGTCTCACTTTCCGCGCTGTTTCTTTCCGCCTGCGGCGGAGGTGGTGGTGGTGGCAGTGCGCCCCCCCCTCCAGGCTCAGCACCGGCACCGACCTTGAGTTCGATTGCCGTGGCTCAGCAGAACCCGTCGACCGCGCTGAATGCCAGGCTGCAACTCACCGCTACAGGCACCTATTCGGACAACTCCACTCGGGACGTCACTTCCTCGGTCACCTGGAGCAGCGCGAATACCGCGCTGGCAACGGTGGGCGCGAATAACGGTCTGGTCGCGCCAGTGATAGGGGCTGCGCCCGGAACTGTAGTCATTACCGCCACCAGCGGCACGCTGACTGCTACGACCACGATTACGGTGACAGCGATCCCGACGTTCTCGCTCGCAGGCTGCACCGCCGCAAACTCCGCAGGCTGCGAGCCGCTTGCCTTCCAGCAATGGGGCTTGCGCAACACCGCGCAGAACGGTTTTGCGGATAACAATGGTGTGGCCAGTACGGGCACGAACGGAACCGACATCAACGTCAACAACGTTTACGCAACCAACGGCTATACCGGTTATGGCGTCACCGTGGCGGTGGTCGATACGGGTCTTGAGATCGCGCACGAAGATCTCAGCGTAAACGTGGTACCGGGCGGATCCTGGAATTTTGTAAACGGCACCACGAACCCCACCAGTACTGCCACCACTGGCGACCATGGCACCATGGTCGCCGGACTGATCGCCATGGCCAAGAATGGCAAGGGCGGGGTCGGGGTCGCACATGCAGCCCAGCTCAAAGGGTTCAACTTCTTGCAGGCGGGGAATTCTCCCAATGAAGTGATCGCTCTCGGTGGTTCGACCGCCAGTCCCAACAGCAGTGACGTGGCGATCTTCAACCAGAGCTTCGGTTTCTCGAACTCTGTGGACTTTCCGATGGACACTACCGTGGAAGCACAGTACGCCAGCGGCACCAGTACGCTGCGGGGCGGCAAAGGTGCTCTGTATGTGAAATCTGCGGGCAATGGTTTCGATTATTTAAGCGCTGCTGCTTTTTGCGGCGATCCGCTTAACCCGGCTGGTGGTGGTGCCACTATCATCGGCGTTTCCTGCCAGAACGCGAACTTCGATCCCAGCAACACACTGCCCTACAACATCGTGATGGCCGCGTTGAATGCGAAGGGGATAAAGAGCAGTTATTCCACCGCAGGCTCGGCGGTCTGGGTGAGTACCCCAGGCGGGGAGTACGGTTTGAATGCGGCTGTGGTACCGGGGTATCTTGCAAACGCCTACGATCCGGCCATGGTGACCGTAGACCAGTCTGGTTGCGCGATAGGCGATGCCGTCACTGGAGCTAATACCAGCCTGTTCAACCAGGGCGGAACAGCGCTTGGCAGCATCAACAGCAACTGCAACTACACCAACATCATGAACGGGACTTCTTCGGCGGCGCCGATGATGTCCGGTGTGATCGCGCTGATGCTCGAAGCCAATCCTGCACTCACCTGGCGTGATGTGAAGCATATCCTTGCTGCGACAGCCGTCCAGGTCGACTCTGCTATCGCACCCGTGACTATCACGCTGACTACCGGCGGGGCTTACACCGTAGAACAAGGCTGGGTCACCAATAAGGCCCTGTATAAGTTCCATAACTGGTACGGTTTCGGGGCGGCGAATGCCAGCGCCGCTGTCGCCATGGCTACCGGCGCTTGTGCCGCTGGATGCGGATTGGGAACCTTTGCCAACACCGGCTGGATTGCTGGTAGCGTACCCGCAGCCCCGAACAACGTTGTACCCGACGATAGTACGGCAGGGGTGAGTGTGCCGGTAACGGTGGGTGTCGTGGGCACAAGCGGTATTGTCGAGACTGTGCAGATTCAGGTGTCGACAACGGCCACGGCCGGTTATACCGGAGATATAGCCATCGAATTGACCTCGCCAGGAGGGACCAAGAGCATACTGAAAAACACTCAAGACGGCTTTGGTGGCAACAGCTTCAGCGGGATGGTGCTCGCAAGCAATGCGTTCTACGGTGAGACCAGCACGGGCAGCTGGACCATTAAGATGGTCGATGGCTGGGCTGGTGCTGGAAACCAAACACTTACCAATGCGAAGATCCGTGTTTACGGACATTGATCGCGTGGCGGCCAGCGGCCGCCTTAATCAGGAGATATAGAAAATGAATATTCGTCTTATTGCATTGCTGATCGCATTCACCGCGCTGCCAACGCTGGCGCAGGCCGCGGGTAAAGCTGTGACCGCTGCTGCTGCGCAGCGCGCCTCGCTCCTGCAAACACTGGGTCGTGGTGCGACCGTGACCAGCAACAAGCAGCAATACCAGATACTGCCGGGGGCGCGTGCGGCACAAAGCCAGTCGAAAGAGCAGCCGCAACAAACACTCGCACGGGTTGGTGGCGGCAAGCTGATAGAAACCAAAGGTAATTTTGTGGTGTTTACCGCCGCGCAGCAGGGGCCAAGCGTTATGCAAGTGGGCGGCACGACATCCTATCCGACGGCGCTTAACCCGCGCACCGGCGGGATCGGCATACTGCCCGGTACCCTGAGCGTGAAGCTGAAGAACATGGGGAGTGCAGCAGCCATCGCTACCGACCACGGGCTTGACCTCGTGCGCGCATTCAATCACTTGCAAGTTGCGTTCTACCGGGTGAAGCCAGGCCAAGATGTGGTGGCCGCCGCCGCCTCGTTGACCGCTGACTCGCGCGTTGCGAGTGCCGAGGTGGAAGTGATAGAGAATGTGAATGTTCCCCACTAGTCGAGCAGGAGGGGGGTGAAGCAGGCCCCCTCCAGTTGTTTCATGAGACTGCGAACTAAACAAGAAAAGAGGAGCCGCCAGGCTCCTTTTTTCTTGGGTAAGCAGCGGTATCAAGCAAGCGCAAGCAAGAGCCTACGCTTCGCACATGAATCACTCGTTCTGCGCCAGCCTCGGCTTGGACAGCGCGGGGTTCTGCGCGAAGTAGCGTTTGATGCCGCCCAGTATGGCGCGCGCCATTTTCTCTTGATAGGCATCGTCTTTCAGGCGTTGTTCTTCGGTCGGGTTGCTGATGAAGGCGGTTTCTACCAGGATCGACGGGGTGTCCGGTGACTTCAATACGGCGAAGCCCGCTTGCTCGACATGGCCGCGATGCAGGGTGTTGATGCCGCCCAGTTCCTTGAGCACATGTTTGGCCAGCTTCAGGCTGTCGTTGATGGTGGCGGTCTGCGACAGGTCGAGCAGGGTGCGCGCGAGGTAGGGGTCTTTCACCGCGAGGTTCACGCCGCCGATGAGGTCGGCCTCGTTTTCTTTTTTCGCCAGCCAGCGCGCGCTGGCACTGGTGGCGCCGTGCTCGGACAGGGCGAACACCGAGGAACCGCGTGCATGCGATTTGACGAAGGCGTCGGCGTGGATGGAGACGAACAGGTCGGCGTGTGCCTTGCGCGCTTTTTCCACACGTCCGCCCAGCGGGATGAAGTAGTCGCCGTCGCGGATGAGGATGGCGCGCATGCCCGGAATATCGTCTATCTGTGTCTTCAGCCTGCGCGCGATTGCCAGTGTTACGTCCTTCTCATGCGTGCCGTGACGCCCGTGTGCGCCGGGGTCTTCGCCGCCGTGTCCGGCATCCACCGCCACAACGATCACGCGGTTGCTGAGTTCGGTGCGCGCCAGCGGCGCAGGTCTGATCGGGGCTGCTTCGGCTACGCTCGGTTTGGGTTCAACGGCAGGCATTTCAACTGCGATGCTGGTATCGACAGGCTCGCTCGCGGCGAGCAGGTTTTCGCTTTGTTGTGCGAGCGCCATCAGCGGATCGACGGCGACCAGCGGGTACACGTCAAGCACCAGGCGGTGCCCGTATTCGCCGATCGGTTTGAGGTTGAATAACTGCGGTTTGACCTGGGCTTTGAGGTCGAGCACCAGTCGTACCACGCCGGGTTTGAAGCGGCCGATGCGCACGCTCTTGATGTAGGGATCGTCGCCGCCGATCTTGCCGGGCAGCTCATTCAAGGATGAATTGATCGCGACTTCTTCGAGATCGACCACCAGACGTTCCGGGTTCTTGATGGTGAACAGGTTGTAGCGGATGGGTTTTTGCGATTCAAGCGTGAGGCGCGTGTAATCCTGTGCCGGCCAGATACGCGCCGAGCTGATGGCGGTCTCCGCAAAGGCGGCTGGGATCCACAGCAGGAACAACAGGGCGGCGAGTCTTAAAGCGCGTTCAAACATTTCTGCCCTGCATCGGTGTAGGCGTGGAGCAAGATCTCGCGTCCATCCTGCAGTATTTCGAAAGTGAGGCTGATATCCGCAGGGGGCAGTAGTCCTGTGGCCTGTTCCGGCCACTCCACCAGACATATGTTCTGCCCGTCGAATTCATCACGAAATCCGGAACTCTCCCATTCTTCGGCATCGCGGAAGCGATACAGGTCGAAGTGGCGCAAGTGTAACCCAGCAACTTCATAGCGCTCAATCAGGGTGTAAGTCGGGCTTTTTACGCGCCCCGTGTAACCCAAGGTCTGCAACAGCGCCCGCACCAGCGTCGTCTTGCCCGCTCCCAGGTCGCCGCGCAGATAGACCACCAGCCCCGGCAGCAAAGTGCGCGCGAGACGTGCCGCAAAGGCCGTCGTGGCGGCCTCATCGGGCAGACTTATTCGGCTATGATTCGGTTCATGCAAAACGGGATACCTCAAGTGGATTACGACGCACTCGCCGCGCGCATCAAGGCGTGGGGCAGTGCGCTCGGATTTCAGGCGCTGGGCATCAGCGACACGCACCTTGATGCCGCCGAAGCGCATCTGCTGCAATGGCTGGCGGATGGCCATCACGGCGCGATGGATTATATGGCAAAACATGGCACCAAACGCGCGCGTCCGGCGGAACTGGTGCCGGGCACGCTGCGCGTCATCTCGGTGCGCATGAACTACTACCCGGAGCATGCCAAAGACACACGCGAGGTGCTGGCGGACGGCAGCCGCGCCTTCGTCTCGCGCTATGCCTTGGGCCGCGACTACCACAAGGTATTGCGCAACCGTCTGGAAAAACTGGCGCAGCAGATACGCGACGAAGTCGCATGCCAGTGCCGCGTGTTCACCGACTCTGCCCCTGTGCTGGAAGTGGAACTGGCGCAGAAGGCGCATCTGGGCTGGCGCGGCAAGCACACGCTGCTGCTGTCGCGCGAGCAGGGCTCGTGGTTCTTCTTGGGCGAGATATACATCGACCTGCCGCTGCCCGTGGACGCGCCTGAAGCGGACCACTGCGGCACCTGCCACGCCTGCATCGATATCTGCCCCACACAGGCCATCATCGCGCCGTATCAGGTGGACGCGCGGCGCTGCATCTCCTACCTCACCATTGAGCTCAAAACCAGCATCCCCATCGAGCTGCGCCCGCTCATCGGCAACCGCATCTACGGCTGCGACGATTGCCAACTGATCTGCCCGTGGAACCGTTTCTCGCACAAGACCGTCGAGCCGGATTTTGCGGTGCGTAACGGCCTGGATGATGTGTCACTCATCGAATTGTTCGCTTGGGACGAAGCGACCTTCCAATACAAACTGGCCGGCAGCCCAATCTACCGCATCGGTCACGAACAATGGCTGCGCAATATCGCCGTGGCTTTGGGCAATGCTTCCACGACACAGCAGGTAGTGACGGCATTGCAGGCACGCTTGCAACACCCGTCAGCCTTGGTGCGCGAGCACGTCGAATGGGCTCTGCAGCAGCATCGCAAGGCATAAATTCCTTGACAATTTTGGCCGCTCCCCTAAAATGCGCGCCTCTTCCGGGTCGTTAGCTCAGCTGGTAGAGCAGCGGACTCTTAATCCGTTTGTCGCAGGTTCGATCCCCGCACGACCCACCAAAGAATCCAAAGGCCTGCAGCGATGCAGGCCTTTTTGTTTTGCACGGGCGGGCTGCATCAACCTCACCATCTTGTGTAAGCCGTGCCCTGCCTGCCGAGTGGAGCGTGGCAGGAGCCGCTCGAACAGTTCGTGTTCCCCTGATGAGAGCTTTGCTGAATGGGGTTGTTTGGGGAATAGACAAAAATCCCTTTGTAGTGACAACTGTTGCAGGCAGTAGAAAGATAAGTGTGCAAGGTTGCTCCGCTCACGACAGCGGCCCCGATATGGCATGCACTGCACGGCACGCCAGCAGTATATGCAACGTGTCCCGCCGGCTTGCCCCCCAGCGCACCTGACCAACTGATCGTCGATGTGTGGCAAGAGATGCAGTCGTCTGTCGTCGCGACATGGCCCGCACTTTTCCCCGGCGCATTGAGCCCATCGTGGCATCCCATACAAATCCCTGCGGGTGAAGGTCGGTCGTGAATGAAGCGAGCGGAAAGCCACGAATAATAGTTGTGGCACTCATCGCAATAGAATGCACTCCTGTCCAGATACGGGGCCGTTTGATGATTTGCCGGTCTGTAATATTGGTTGGAACCCGCCACATGGCAGCCCATGTTTCCGCAGCTATGAGGCACTACCCCGATGTGGTTCCAGCTTGCCGGAAGCCATGTAAAGCATCGATGACAGTGGTCGCAGGAGTCGGTCGCTTTCAGACCGATGTGGTGGCTCGCCGGCCTGCCTGTGGTTATCCTGCCGTTATGGCAATTCGCGCACTGTTCTGGCACCGCCGTCCCGTGGTTGAAGCGCGCACCAAGGAATGTGGAAGTATTGAAGTGGCATGTCTCGCATGGCGCACCGGTGACGATGTGGGTGATAGGCTTGGGTGTTGCCGTCACGCGTCTGCCCAGCGCATGACAACCATCACAAACTCTGGGCGTGCCTTTGAACAAGCTGTCACTGTGGCAATTCGCGCATGCCGCGGTGGCGTGCCCGCCGTTAAGCGGAAAGCCGGTGGTTGTATGATCGAAATTGCGGCCGGTGAAGTTCATATGGGCCGGCGCTTGAAATGATTTGGTTCGGGCCTCCGCATGAAATGAGGATGCGGCCAATGTTACGGCAGCCATGCAGGCTAATATCCGGCCCAATCGTTCCATGTTCTCACCTCACTGAATACGTTTCACTACCTCCACGCAATTGTCCATAGTGCTGCCCCGGGAGAATGCTATTCCGCACCATGAATATCGGGAATACGCGGGAATAGGTAGATGGCGCGGTGCTCGGGGCAATTGGAAAGATCTGATCAGGGCCTGATACTCGTTAAATCAGCAATGCAATCTAACTGAGGCCGTCTTTTGGCAGAGAGTCGTGAAAGTCCGGTTTTAGCCTGCCGCTCAGGAAGACTTGGGTAGTTCGGCGCGATCGATCTGTACATCTGCTGGCATCGCTGGTGCGCAACAACCGGTAGTCCAAATTACCAGAAATCCCTTATTCCCTCCGCCATGCCTTTGCCGATATAAAGACGCCGTGACACAACCCGCGCATTTGTTCGTGCGCCATCGCCACGTAATCTTTACAGGAGTTCAAAACATGCGGAAATCCCTAGTGCTCATTCTTCTTTCGGCCACTTCTTTTCTGGTGGGAGGCGGTTTGTGCTTTGCGGCGGAACCCTCAGCTCCGGAGGCGGCCACTGCACCTGCAGCGGTAACGCCGCAACCCTCGCAGCGGGAGATGCACCGTACGCAGCAATCCAATACCGAGCAACAGCAGAGCGACCCCGACGAGGAAGATCAAACCAATGAAGACCAGCCCAATGCAGAAGAGCCGGTCCAGACGCAATCGATCGCTGCGCCAGCTCCCTCGCAGCGCGCCATGCAGCAACAAATGAGGGAAGCCAGGCGCAATCAGGCTGTCGGCAACGATAACCGTTGATTCCGCCAATGCCGGCCCCACGCCCCAGCGAGCAGGCCGGCATCCTGCGTAGCACGTTGCTCTGCATAGCCGCGCTGCTGATTTCGAATGCAGCGACGGCAGCGGCAGGTAACGAGCAATTGGCCGAGGCAGGGCGCCGCATCTATGTCGACGGTATCCTGCCCGACGGCTCCCCGCTGACGGCGATCCGCTTCGCAGGAGCCTCTGCGGTCAGCGGTGGCGAGGCCGCCTGCGTCACCTGCCACCGCAACAGCGGCTACGGATCGGTCGAAGGCAGAATTCTTGTTCCGCCCATCGCCGGCGCAGTGCTTTTTTCGCCGGGCGTTTTCCATTCTGCCGCGCCGGGCGCTCGCCAGCGCGGCACACATGCCGTCGTGTCCGCGGCCGAACGGTTCCGCACACGCTCGGCTTATGACGAAGCCGCGCTGGGGCGCACGCTCCGCAACGGCACCGATCCCGATGGCATCCCCCTGCGGCCGCCGATGGCGCGCTACCGGCTCGATGCAGGGGCGACCAAGGCATTGGCTGCCTACCTTCGCAAACTGTCGGACGGCCCCGATCCCGGCATCGCCGGCGATACGTTGCACCTGGGCACGGTAATCACTCCGGATGTGCCTCCCGCAGAGCGCGACGCATTGCTGGAGGTACTGCGCGGCTACGCGGCCACGCGCAAGGACTGGGACATGCACTGGCAACTGCACGTATGGCAACTGACCGGTGCGCCGCAGGAATGGGAAGCCCAGCTTGAAGCGTTCTACCGGCAGCAGCCGGTGTTTGCGCTGCTGTCGGGAGCAGGCAAGGTCGAATGGCAACCGGCCCATCGTTTTTGCGAGCGGCGTGCTGTCGCCTGCATCCTGCCCTCTCTGGAGTTGCCTCCCGAGAGCGTTCCCGGCCACTACTCGTTCTACTTCTCTCCCGGTCTTGCGCTCGAGGCGCGGCTGCTGGTGCAGCAACTGGCATCGAACCCAAGTCCTCCCGAGCGCTTGATCCAGGTCGTCGCGGACGCCGCCGGCAAACGCGCCGCGATGGTGGTGCAACGGGCGCTGCAGGATGCCGGCAGCTCCATTACCGTGCAGCAGGCGAGTCCCGAGGAATATGCGTCCATGCAACCGCTCGCGGCGCAAGATGCTGTGGCTTGGTGGTTGCGGCCCGACAGGGTAGCGCGGCTCGCTGCCTCAATTCACGAAACGCCACCGGCAGCGCTCTACCTGTCTGCGCTGTTGGCGCCGCCGGAAACGCTGGCGATGCCGGTGGGATGGAAGCAGTCCGTGCATTACGTTTCCATGTTCGACCCGCTTGCATCGCGCCGGACGCAGACTACGCTCGTTCCCTGGCTGGTGCGTCAAGGGATCGCCGCAAACGAATTGCGCCTGCGTGCAGACGTTTTTGCCGCATGCAATTTCTTCAGCAGCGCCATTTCGGCGATGCAGTTGCAGACGGCGCACGGGGTCCGCGGGCCGTTGACCCGAGAGCGCCTGTTCGAGACGCTCGAATCGAATCTGACGATCTACCGCGATGACAATGCACCCTATTACTGGCAGTTGAGTCTGGGACCGTCGCAACGCACGCTGGTCAAGGGAGGGATGCTGTTGGGCTACACCGGTTCGGACAGCGAGGAGTGGATGCCGCTCACGGCACGCATCGTGCCGTGAGCGGTTGCTGCATCAGGGATTGACGGCTACCAGTTCGACGTCGAATACGGTGACCTTGCGGTAGAGCGGCGTGCTGGCATTGAAGCCGAGCTGGGGTGGAACGAACACCTGCCACTTGGAACCTTCCTTCATGTGCGAGATCGCTTCGCGCATGCCGGGCACCAGTGAAGTGAGCGGAAATATCTTCGGCGCCGGCTTGCCTGCCTGGTCGGTGTTGCCGAATTCGTTGCCGTTGACCAGTGTGCCGCGATAGATCAATGACACCTTGTCAGTCTCACCCGGCTGCTTGCCGGCCCCGTCCTTGAGCACCCGGTACTGCAGTCCGCTCGGCAGCATCACCACCCCCTTCTGTTGCGCGTTCTTTTCCATGAACTCCCTGGCGCCTTCGGTCGTTTTGGCCGCCGCGCGCCGTGCATGGGGCAGTGCCGCTACGTTGGTGACGACAGCTTCCTGTGCTTGCGGCACGGCTGCATCCTTGGCGGAACTCTTGACGATCTCCGGCATGGCCGCACGCTCCTGTGCCACGACCTTGCGCTTCAGTTCGATCAGCGTGGCGCGCATGGACTCTTCGCTCATGGAAGGCGAACCGGCCCGCGCATCGGCGATGCCGCGCACCACTGCGGCTTCGTTCAGGTCCATCTTCTGGCGCCTGAAATCGCCGCCGATCTGGTATCCCAGGGCGTAGCTCGCCTTGTCTGTTTCCGACTTCAACTCCATCTCGTTTCCGGCTGCCCACACCGTTGCTGATACACATGCAGCAACTGCCAGCGTGAACGACTGCTTCAGATAATTGGTTCTCATGCTTTTCTCCTGTCTGGGATCCCATTGCCCGGACTTGGCCCAGGGCATGCGATCGTGTGCTTCGATCATTAAAATGGCCGCCGGCAAAACACCGGCGGCCGTTCTTCCAGTTTTGACTATCAGTATGCCAAGCCTGCACCGGCATTCACAATCGGCCAGGGCGTACCACCTGGCGTCTTGTTGCATGCGGTGTCGGTCGAGGCACCCTTGACGCAGACCGGTACCATCATTTCGTTATCCTCGTGCTCGACGATATGGCAGTGCCACACATAGAGCCCGTCGGTCTCGAAAGTCGCCTTGATGCGGGTGACCATGCCGGGTTCAGCGAGGACGATGTCCTTGTAACCGGCTTCCGTTGGCGCTGGAGCTTGCACCACGCCCGTGGTCTGCGCCGGGATCACCGGTACGCCGGAGAGCGGGTCAAGCACCAGCGGTTCGCGATTGACCACCTGTACCCGTGCGCCGTGGAGGTGCATCGGATGGGCATCCACCGAGTAGTTGTACATCTCGAAGATATCGGTATCGCCCTTGGTCGGAGCCTCGGTGACTGGATCAGCCCACGCTTGCTGCTGAGGGACGCCGCCCACCATGGTGCCGACAAAGACTTCCGTCGGGCCAAAGGGGATCGAAGCGGGATTGATTCCCTTGCAGGCAGTGGCGAGGTCGGCTTGCGGCGTGGGGAAGCTTCCGACCACGGTTATCGCACCGATCGCATCCACAGTCACGCAGAGCTTCTTCGAGTCGTTCTCGATCAGGGCTGCCCGACGCGTTGCCTTCACCGGCAGGGTGTTTGCCGGCTCGCTGTTCATCACCAGGTTTGCCGGCGGCGTGCTGGTTTCCGGCGGGGTGTTGGCATCGGGTGCGACGACCACGAACTCCATGACCTGGCCGGTGCTGGCAGGGTTGGCGATGTCAGCCGGGAAGAACGTGTCGTTGAAGGGAACATCTGGCCCGGTGTTGATCATGCGCACTGTGGTGCCGGGTTGCAGTCCGGTGAAGTCCACGATGACGTCGGCACGCTCGGCGGGAGCCATCAGCAGCGCCCGGGCGCAACTGGGGTCGGCGGGATTGCTCGGCAGCACACCGGTGGCCAGGTTCGCAGGCGTGCAAACCGCGGCGGGTTCGGTGCCGTTGCCCGGCAACGGGACTGCAGTGCCGGTCGTTACCTTCACCACCTTGGGCAAGTACCCCTGCTCGGCGCCGATCTGGTAGAACGGGATCTCCTTGGCGCCGGGGATCGCCTTCAGGTCTGTCGTGTAGCTCGGCGAGTTCTGGTTGGGTGGCGTCGCACCGGGCGGAATGGCCCACATCGACAGGTTGAACGTGCGCGAATCGGCACCCGCCAACAGACGCAGGCGGTAGCGCTGGGGCACGACGCTGAGCGTCGGCCACACCGTGCCGTTGACCACGATCATGTTGCCGAAGAATTCCGGGTTGTGGATCGGCGATACGTCGGAATTCGAGAGCGGCAGGTAGGGCACCACGTTCCCCCCGTCGAAGTAGGCGCGCGTATCCGGATAGAACAGCGAGCCGTCGGCGTTGAAAGAGCGGTCCTGCAGCGCGATCGGGATTTCGCGGATCTTGGTGCGGCACACCGCATCGAAGTTCGGGTCGCAACCGGACACGCCTCCATAGATCATCTTCGGGTTGGTCGGGCGGCCGAGCGGCGATGCGCTGCCGGGCAGATTGCCTTTTTTCGGCGAATACTTGATCTGCGAGCCGTTGGGCGCCGTGTAATCGCCGCGGATCAGCCAGAACCCCGCCGGCCCGGCGTACACGTTGTTCGCAGTCATGCCCAGGGTGTGGTCGTGGAACCACAGGGTCGTGGCCGGCTGCCTGTTGCTGTAGGCGAACGCCGCGGAACCCGGATAGTTGTTCTTGCGGAAGCTCGGCTCCTGGTCGTAGTGGCTTCCCTTGGCCGCATAGCTGGCACTCAACGGAGCGCCGGTCTTGGGGTCATAGCCGGCTGGCGTCCACCAGGCCTCTGGGAAGCCGTCACTGTAGGGGCTGACCTCGGCGCCATGGACGTGGACCACCATCGGGATCGGGCCATCGTAGGGCTGGCTGAGGCGCGGATCCGGCGTCACCGGGTCGATGTAAGGACGGCAGTCCGTTGCGCCCGGCAACTTGTTGCCGGTGGAGGGGTCGGCGCAGGGCAGCCGCTCGGGATTGGCGAAATGCAGCGTCCGGTCGATGGCCGTCAGGTGCGTCAGCGCGGTGCGGCGCGGGTCGTTGATGCGGTAGGGCTTGCCGGTTGCCGGATCCAGCGAAACGAGTTCGTTGATCCAGCGGACCGTGTTGATCTCCTGCGACCTGTTCTCGATCGTGAAGGCCGGGTAGTTGAACGAGGATTGTGAGGCGGGGACCGGCGCTACGCCGGCGGGCTGCACCTGCGCGCCGTTCAGCGTCAGGCCCATCGGGATCGGATCCCTGGCAGCACCGTAGCTCCACACCGGCGTTGCGGCGAAGGCATCGGCACGCCCGTTGAGTGCATTCCAGATGCCGCCCGGCAGGATCTGCTGCTTGAACTGGCGGTTCGCGATGTTGTAGATCGTTTCGGGACAACTGGCTTTGGCCGGGCATACTTCGGTGGCGTGAATGTCCCGGGGCATCTCCGGCGGAATGACCAGCGGGATCACATACTTTGGCACGTTGTCCATGACCGGGTCGATCGGTGCTGCTGCCTGCGCTCCCCAAGCTCCTGTCGACAATATGCTGCAGATGGCTGTGCTTAACACCTTCTCTCGAAACAGCGGCGTATGAATTGCCTTCCCAACATGTAGTGTTTTCATCTCTGCCTCCGTGGTTTGTACTGCGATTGAAAATAATTGGATGCTCCTCTGTTGCTACGGGAGTTGCTCCCATTCCATGACTTAATGCGCGGCGTGGGGGTGTTTTTATACTGACGAGGAGGCTTATCGTCATTGGGCAATCAACAGCATTTGAAATGGTGCTTCACCCTAGCCCGGCTTGGGGGGAGGTAGGGTTTTGGGAATGACGAATGATCGCTTGATGCGACTCGAGTCAAACTATGTAGTGTTGTTTGGCGCTAGCCAGAGCGCACATCACGACACCAAACAAAAAAAGGCCCCGCGTTTTCGCGGGGCCTTTTCGTTTTCGATGCCAAGTTTATTCTGCCAAAGGGGCCGGGCGCGAGATGCCAAAACCCTGCGCAAAATCGATACCGACTTCTCTGAGTTTGGCGATGGTTTCTTCGCTCTCTACCAGCTCAGCGACGGTTTTTACGCCAACCGATTTGGATACCCGGTTGATGGCCGTTATCTTGGCCAGTGCCACAGGGTCGCGCAGGATCTCGAAAATGATGCTGCCGTCTATTTTCAAAAACTCCACCTGGAAGCCGCGAATCAGGTCGAACGAGATCCGGTCTTTGCCGAAGCCGCTGATCGCAACGCGACAGCCGCATAGCCTGATCCGCTGCGCAAATTCGGCAACAACCGGGGGGTTCATGGCGAGTTCGCTGTCCGGTATTTCAAAGCACAGCGCGGCACCCGGCACGCCGTATTCCAACAGGGTCATTTGCAGGAATTCCGGGAAGCTGGGGTCGTTGATCGTCGCGTTCGATATGTTGATGAAGAACATCGAGTTCTTCTTTTTTTCATCCGGTGTGTTGCGGTGGGAGGCCCGCTCCGTGACGTGTTGCACCACCCAGCGGTCCAGATGCGGCATGAGGCCGTATTTTTCGGCCAGCGGGAAAAACGCCCCGGGCGGCATCATGTCTTCCTCTTCTTCCAGCAGGCGCACCAGGATTTCAAAGTGTTCGGCTTCATCTGAATCGGCGGCCATGGGGGTGATGAGTTGGCAGAACAAACGGAAATCGCCTTTCTCGATGGCGGCCTTGATATGGTTCGCATCTTTCTGCCCGGCAATTTGTTCGGAGAATGATTCAACAAACGTGTTTTGATTAACGACCCCTTCCGGTACGTAAACCGGTATATCGGTATTGTGGTTGGCTACAGCCGGAGCGGCGGATCCAAGCCCGTTTGACGGGTGCACATCGCCGAGTGAGGTGATGTCATTGATCAGCATGAAGAACCCGGTGACTTTGCCATTCTCGGCAAACTGGGGTATGTGCTCGACCAGCAACTTGTATATCGCGCCATCCGGCATCAGCTGCGTCTGTTCATAGCGCATGGGATGCCCTTCCAGCGCCTGATGGACTGCAGTCGCCGTTTCCTGATAGACCCTGGTTCCCAGTACTTTGCGTATGTGCTGCAAATGGATCTCGTCCGGGCGCAGATGCAGCCAGTTCCTGAATGCCCGGTTGTGATACTGGCAGCGCCCCTCGGCATCGAAGAGGGCAATCATGGTCGGCAATACGTCATCGATCAACTGCAACCTCGGCTTGCCGGCGGCAAGCGCCTCTTCGGCTCTTTTGCGCAGCTGTGTCTCGCGGTCGAGCTTGTTCTTGGCTGCGGACAACTGTGCCGTGCGGCGCATAACGATCCATTCCGAATGCGACATACGGGTGGCTTCCGCCAGTATCGCCGCCACAAGTATCCCGCCCAGGAACGTAGTCCACTGCGGGGAGATCCCGGTAAAGTAGATCGCAAAAACGAGTGCCGCAGCGGTAGCGATGACAGCGATGGCCGAGATGAATGGTCGAACAACATGAAAAATACTGCGGACTTTCACTTTCCCACTCCTGTTTGTTCAGTGTGTCAGGCTGTCCCGAGATATTGTTTCAGTTTATCTCTTAACGATCCGGGTTGCAGGTGCTTTTCGTGATCGTCGCACGCCGATGAACGGCGGGATAGGGCGCTGCTTAAAATTCGAAGGAGGGACGGAACACCAGTGTCGTGGTGTTCCGGCGCATGTCCTTCAAGGTGCCGGAATATTCGTTCGGGCTGCTCCAGACGAAACCGATGTCCAGCGTCGGCGTGAAACTCCAGCCCTCATTCGGGATCTTCTTGCCCGCGATCAGTTCCAGCCGCACCATCTGCGCGCCTCGCTGCAAGAAATGCATGCGCAGAGCGTAATTGGTGTTCTCCAGCCATTCGAGCAGGGAATAGCGGAAGTCGAGGTTGCTGCGTTGCAGACTGACATAGGTCACGTCATTCACGTTCTTGTTCTCGTTGTAGCGTCCGCCGATGCGGAAGCTCCACGACAGCCGCTCGTCCGGATAGTCGAGCTTGCCCTTGATCTTCCACTCGATCTCGACCCAGTTGTCCGAGACCAGCGTGTTGTTCTTGATGTGCTTGTTGCCGATGCTGAACAGATAGCCGGTGTAGCCGTAGTTGTTGCCCTCGCGTTTTTCCTGCGGGCGCTTGAGTTTCGCCACGTTGCCGAAAAAGGCGGAGAGCGCCCACGGCTCCTGGAAGCCGACTGTGGCGGACTCGAACAGGTTGATGCCGCTGTGGCCGATCTCGCCCTGCCGGTAGAAATGCGGCGAGTGCGATTTGATATAGGTGCCCAGCGAGGGCAAGGGATACACGCTGGCTTCCAGCACCATATAGCGCGGGATGAGCGAGCCCTCGACGAGATCGCGGTAGATGATCGCCTCGTTGTCCGAGGTGATCGTGGGGATCGGCTTGTCGGTGAGCGGGACGTTGTAGCCGATGTCGGTGTAGTAGGGGTCGGCTTCGAACACCAGTTCGGATTTGTTCACGTTGCCGGCCAGCGTCTCCTCGGAGTGCGTTTCCTCGGTGTGTACCTCTTCGGCTGAGCAGGCCAGGGTGTACGCGCAGAACGCGGCGGCGACGCAAATGAGACGAAGGTGGTTCGAGCAGGAGGGCATGGGGCTGCATTCTATACGCTGTCGTGCATAGTCAAAAGCATGGGAGAACGAATGCAGCGAGTTTCTGTAAAATGCGCGCCCTTACAGGAGACTATTTTGAAAAAACTGACAGCTGCCAATCTGACCACGCTTGGACAACAAGCCCGACAATCGCCGCGCCTGCGTGCCAACTCCAATCTGCACCAGGAGCTGAGCGATCCCATCCAGCGCCTCGCCATCGCCATGGAGCCGGATACCCTGATCTTGCCGCATCGCCACCCGCATACCTGGGAAGTGCTCACCGCATTGCGCGGGCGTTTCACCGTGCTGATGTTCGACGATGCGGGCAAGGTGATCGAACGTGCCGAGTTGGGCGAAGATACCAGCGTGCTGGAGATTCCCGCAGGCGGCTGGCATGCCGTGCTGTCGCGCGATGTCGGCGCGGTCATCTTCGAAGTGAAGCACGGCCCTTATGCGCCTATCGCCGATGCCGATGTTGCCCCTTGGAGCAAAGGCCGCACTGCTGCCGAATTGAACGCATGGTATGCGGTGGCTCAGCTGGGTGAACGCATCGCATAGAGTTCGCACCGCTACCGCTTTGCGGTAAGCTAGCCCCAAATATCGGCACGGCAATCACGGGGGGTTAAGCATGGCTCGACTCGAACTCAGGAACGTCACGCGCCGCTTCGGCGATTTCACTGCCGTGGACGATGTCAGCCTGACCATCGAGTCTGGCGAGTTCTTCACCCTGCTGGGGCCATCCGGCTGCGGCAAGACCACCATCCTGCGCATGATCGCTGGTTTCGATCTGCCTGACAGCGGCCAGGTTCTGCTCGACGGCCGGGATTTGGCCGATACGCCGCCGGAAAAACGTTCCATCCATACCGTGTTCCAGAATTTCGCCTTGTTCCCGCACATGACCGTGGCGCAGAACATCGCTTTCCCGCTCAAGATGGCGCACCGTCCGGAAACGGAGATGCGCGGCATGCTGCACGATGCGCTGGAGCAGGTGCATCTCGCCGACAAGGCGAACGCCTATCCGCATGAGCTTTCCGGTGGGCAGAAGCAGCGTGTGGCATTGGCGCGAGGACTGGTCAATCGTCCGCACCTGTTGCTGCTGGATGAGCCGCTGGGGTCGCTGGATGCCAAGCTGCGCGAGGAGATGCAGGTCGACCTGATCAATCTGCAGCGCGACGTCGGGATCACCTTCGTGTTCGTCACGCACGCACAGGTGGAAGCGCTGGCGCTGTCGCATCGCATCGCGGTAATGAATGAAGGCCGGATCATGCAGGTGGATGAACCGGCCAAGCTGTACAGTGCGCCGAAGAACCGTTTCGTTGCCGATTTCATCGGGAATATCAATCAGCTGAATGCGCAGGTGGTGGAAGCCGCGCATAGCCATCTGCACCTGGCGGTGGCCGGGCTGGGCGAGATCATCGCGCCGCCGGTCAAGGACGTTGCGGTCGGCATGCAAGGCATCTTTGCGATCAGGCCGGAACAGGTGCGCATCGGCGTGCACGATGAGGTGAGCGAGTTGAAGAACCACTTCGCGGGCGAAGTGCACAGCCTGCTGTATCAGGGCGATGTCACCGTGTACAAGGTCGGGCTCGCGAACGGTGCGATGCTCGAAGCGCTGTTGCCGAACTCGGCGCCGGGACGCGCGGAACTGTTCGAAGCGGGCGATCCGGTCCGGCTGGGTTGGCGCCACGATGCCGGGATGTTCCTGCATGAGTGACCAGCGCAAATCGTCGCGTGAGGCACGCCTTGGCCGGTGGCTGGTGAGCGGTCCGCCTTTTATCTATCTGTTGCTGTTCTTTGTCGCCCCCAGCATCATCATGGTGCTCGCCTCGTTCCGCTACCCGGGCGAATTCGGCGGGCTGGCGCCGCTCGTGGCAAGCGATCCGAACACGTTGCAGGGGCTGACGCTGGAGACATACCAGTTCTTCTTCAGCGACATCATCTACAGCTATGTCTTTCTCAAGTCCTTTCTGGTCGCGCTTGCCACCACGCTGATCTGTCTGCTCATGGCCTATCCGCTGGCGCTGCTCATCGCGCGCAGCCCGAAGAAGAGCCGCGACCTGATGGTGCTGCTGGTGGTGCTGCCGTTCGCTAGCAATTTTCTGGTGCGCGTGTATGCCTGGATGATCATCCTCGGACCGCAGACCGCGTTCAGCCAGACTGGTCAACAGTCTGCTGGCTGCACTTGGTTTCGCGCCGGTACACCTGCTGTTCTCGCCGTTCGCGGTGCTGGTCGGCATGGTGTACGTGCACCTTCCGTTCATGGTGCTGCCGCTCTACACCAACCTGGAGAAGCACGACCCCGCGCTGCTGTACGCCGCGCAGGACCTGGGGGCGAGCGCGTGGCACCGTTTCTGGCGCGTGACCTTCCCGCTGTCGTTGCCGGGCATCTTCTCCGGATCGGCACTGGTGTTCATCCCGGTACTGGGCATGTTCGCCATTCCCGATATTCTCGGCGGCACCGGCGACATGCTGATCGGCAACCTGATCAAGGAGCAGTTCCTCGGCACGCGTGACTGGCCGTTCGGCTCCACGCTGTCCATCATGCTGACCCTCACGGTGTTGCTGATCGTCTGGATCACCACCAGAGTGGCGGGGCGAGGGAGGCATTATGCGTAGGAGCTGGAGCTTATGGATGGCGGCGCTTGCGGTGTACGCTTTTCTGTATCTGCCGCTAGTCATCGTCGTTGTGTATTCATTCAACGATTCGCGCCTGAATGCGGAATGGGTAGGTTTCACCTGGCACTGGTACGACGTGTTGCTGCACGACGAGGACATGCTGCTCGCCGCAGGCAATTCGCTGTTCATTGCGCTGGTGTCCAGCCTGATGGCTACGCTGCTCGGCACCATGGCAGGCATCGCCATCCACCGCTACGACCTGAAGCTGCTCACCTTCATGGCGCTGACGCCGGTGGCGATGCCGGAGATACTGCTCGGTGTGTCCCTGCTGCTGTTCTTCATTCAGGTGCTTAATCTCACGCTCGGCTTGCTGTCCATCGTGCTTGCGCACATCACTTTCTCCATCGGCTTCGTCGCGGTCATCGTGCGCGCACGGCTGGCCGGCATGGACGACAGCCTGTTCGAGGCCGCACGCGATCTCGGTGCCTCGCCGTGGGAGACTTTTCGCTATATCACCTTCCCGTTGATCCTGCCGGCAGTGATCGCGGGCGGGCTGATGGCGTTCACCTTGTCCATCGATGACTTCGTCATCACCTTCTTCACCGCCGGGGTCGGCGTGCAGACGCTGCCGCTGCGCATCTACTCGATGATCAAGATCGCGGTGACGCCGGAAGTGAACGCGGTGTCCACGCTGCTGATGCTTCTCACGCTGACCATGATCGTGCTCGCATCGCGCTTCGCACCGGACGTGCTGAAGGGGAAGACGTGATGTTCTATGTAGCTGTTTTAAGATTTTTTCCGTTCGCCCTGAGCTTGATGGAACTACTAGCCATTCGACTAAGCCCGCAAGCGGGCAAGTCGCTGGTTATGTCGAAGGGTGAATGGAAAAAATCTTGGAGCTATAAGCCGTTCATGGTTCGACAAGCTCACCACAAACGGATCATGGGACTGCTGTGCGGCCTGTTGTTCCTGTTGTGCATCGGCAGCGCCCAAGCCGCCGACGTACTGCACCTGTACAACTGGAACAATTACATTTCGGACGCGACCATCGCACGTTTTGAAGAGCAGTGTGCCTGCCACGTGGTGCAGGACTACTACTCGGACAACGAGGAGATGCTGGCCAAACTGGCTGCCGGGGCCAGCGGGTACGACCTTATCGTACCGACCGGCAACGCGGTGGAAGCATTGATCCGCCAGCGTGCCCTGCGCCCGCTCGACAAGAATCTGCTGCCGAACCTGAAGAACATCGACCCGGCGTACCTGAATACCGCATTCGATCCCGGCAACCGTTACTCGGTGCCGTATGCCTACACGCTCACCCTGATCGGCTACAACAGCGAGAAGTTGCGCGAGCTGAACCTGCCTGTCGACAGCTGGGCGGTGATCTTCGAGCCGCGCTATCTGGAAAAGCTGAAAGGGCGCGTCACCGTGCTCGACAGCCAGCGCGAGTTGCTGGCGGCAGCGCTGAAATATCTCGGCTACTCGGTCAACGACACCGACGAGACACACTGGAAGCAGGCGCGCGACCTCATCATCCGCGCCAAGCCCTACTGGGCAGCGTTCAATGCCTCCAGTTACATCAAGGAACTCACCGTCGGCAACATCTGGCTGGTGCACGGTTATTCCAACGACATCTTCCAGGCAGACCTCGACGCGCAGAAGGCAAAACGCGGCTTCCGCATCCTCGCCAGCATCCCCAAGGAAGGGGCGGTGCTGGCGCTCGATTCGATGGTGCTGCACAAGAGCGGTCCGCGTCCCGACCTTGCGCACCGCTTTATCGAGTTCATGCTGGACGGGCGCAACTCGTCCGAACTCACCAATCTGATCGGCTCCGGCAATCCCAATCTCGCCGCACGCCAATACATCCTGCCCGAGATCGCGCAAAGTCCTGCGGTATTTCCCGACCGCCAGCAACAGGCTGGGCTGGAGATGCTGCGCGACCTGGATCGCCATCAGCGCCGCGTGTTGTCGCGCATCTGGACCGAGATAAAACTGCGGTGAACAGTGTATATTTTCAGAATCTGAAACCTAATTGCCTGAATAACGATGACATAGTTGCAGATGGCAGTAGAATAATCGCAGTGTGATTGGGGCGCATACGCCCATCCATGTGAAATACGGATCGGAGGACTTATGGCCATCATCGGTATTGATCTAGGCACTTCCAATTCTGCTGCCGCCGTGCTGCGCGGCGGTCGTCCTGTCATCATTCCCAGCGCCGAAGGCATCAGCATCGGCGGCAAGGCTTTCCCCAGTTACGTTGCACTCACCGCCGACGGCCAGGTGCTGGTGGGCGAACCGGCACGGCGTCAGGCAACCTCCAATCCCGAGGGTACGGCCAGTGCCTTCAAGCGCAAGATGGGCAAGCGCGAGAACTACCGCCTGCACGACAAGGATTATTCTCCCGAGCAACTTTCCGCTTTCCTGCTGCAGAAGATCAAGCGCGATGCCGAAGCCTTTCTCGGCGAGCCGGTGGAAAAAGCCGTGGTGACGGTGCCGGCCTATTTCGACGACAACCAGCGCGCGGCCACCAAGGATGCCTGCCGCATCGCCGGTCTCGAAGTGGTGCGCCTGGTCAACGAACCCACCGCCGCCTCGCTGGCCTACGGCCTCGACCGGCTGGGGCAGGAACTGCGCATCGTGGTGATCGACCTCGGCGGCGGCACGCTCGACGTGACCATCATGGAGTTCGGCAAGGGCGTGTTCGAGGTCAAGGCCACCAGCGGCGACACGCAGCTCGGCGGCACCGACATGAACCAGCGCATCTACGAGCATCTGGCCGAGCGCTTCCAGATGTCCACCGGCGTGGATGTGCGCAACGACGCCAAGGCCGCCGCGCGGCTGATGGAAGCGGCCGAGAACGCCAAGATCGAACTCACCGCCAGCATCACCACCCATCTCAGCCTGCCTTATCTCGCCGCCGTCAACGGCGAGCCGCGCCACCTCGAGCTCGACCTCAACCGCACCGAACTGGAACGTCTGGTGCGCCCGGTGATCGAGCGCTGCAAGCGGTCCGGTGGAGCAGGCGCTGCACGATGCCGGCATCACGCCAAAGGATGTGGATCGCGTGGTGTTCGTCGGCGGCCCGACGCGCATGCCGATCGTGCGCAGCTATTTCGAGGAACTGTTCGGGCGCAAGGCCGAGATGGGCGTGGACCCGATGGAATGCGTGGCCGCCGGTGCGGCGATCCAGGCCGGCGTGCTGGCGGGAGAGGTGGGCGGCATCGTGCTGGTGGATGTGACGCCGCTCACGCTCGGCGTGGAGACGCTGGGCGGCATCGCCACGGCGCTGATCGCGCGCAACACGCCGATCCCGGTGAAGCGCAGCGAGACGTTCACCACCGCAGCCGACATGCAGACCAGCGTCACCATCCATGTGTTCCAGGGCGAGCGGCCGATGTCGGGGGACAACACCAGCCTGGGCGAATTCAACCTCGACGGATTGCCGCCCGCGCCACGCGGCATCCCGAAGATCGAGGTGACATTCGACATCGACTCCAACGGCATCCTCAGCGTATCGGCCAAGGACACGGCCAGCGGCAAGACGCAGTCCATCAGCATCAGCGGGTCCACGCGCCTTTCGGAAGACGACAAGAAACGCATGGTGGAAGATGCTGCGAAGTACGCCGATGCCGACAAGAAACGGCGTGAGGATGCGGAGAAGCTCAATGCCGCCGATGCCGGCTGTTATGAGGCAGAGAAGATGCTCGCCAACTACGCTGACAAACTCACCGATGAATTGAAGAAACGCATCGAGACGGCGCTGCGCGAGACCAAGGAAGCGCTGCTCAAGAAAGATGCACCGCTCGCCACAACCCGGGCGGAAGCGCTGAAGAAAGTGGTGCAGGAAGCCGGGGCAGTGCTGTATGCACAGTCGGGGCAGGCACCGAAAGGCGCTCCCTACGCGGAGACGCGGTGGGAAGGACCGGAGCCGCCCCCCAATGTGGGAGCGGCAACGGGTGAACCGCGTGCTAGCGGAGCAGGTCCGCGCGGCAAGGTGGTGGACGCCGAGTACAAGGAAAACAAGTGACTTCAGGGCGGATCCTTAGCGTCCGCCCGAAGCGATCGCATCGAACTCTTTACGAAGTCGCGCTTGAATGTCGAGTGCAAAGCAGTTGATGACACCTGAAATAAAAACAAGTGGACAACAGCCATGCAGAAAAAAATGAACATCCCGCTCCCGCTGCAATCGCAACAACTGCACCATCCCTGCGATCTCGATCAATTCGGATTCCAGACCACTGCCGATCTGGAGGATATGACCGAGGTCATCGGCCAGATGCGAGCCATGGATGCGATCCGCTTCGGCACCGGCATCCGGCACGATGGCTACAACCTGTTCGTGCTGGGGCCATCGGGCATCGGCAAGAACAGCGTAGTGCGGCAGTTCCTTGAGGAGAAGGCGAGCGACGAACACAAGCCGGATGACTGGTGCTACGTCAACAACTTTGCGCAGCCGCATAAACCGCATGTGCTCAGGCTGCCCTCCGGAAGAGGAGAGGAACTGCGCCAGCGCATGGAGCAGTTGGTGGACTATCTGCGCAGCGCGATCCCCGCACTGTTCGAGGGCGACGAATATCGCGCCAAGGCAAGTGCCATCCAGGAAGAATTCAGCAAGCGGCAGGAGCAGGCGCTAAAGGAACTGGGAGACGATGCCGCGAAGCAGCAGATCACTCTGCTGCGCACACCCGAAGGGTTCGCCTTTGCGCCGCTGCGCGAACATGAAGTGATACCGCCCGACGAATACGAGAAGTTGCCGGAAGACGAAAGGCAGCGCATAGAGACAGCGATCGCCCAGCTGCAGGAGCGCCTGGAAAAGATCATGCGGCAGATGCCGCAATGGCGAAAGGAACGGCACGAACGGATCAAAAATCTGGACCGCGAAACCACGCTGTCGGTGGTGGCCCATCTGCTGGACGAACTGAAGTCCGCTTATGCCGATCTGCCCGAGGTGCTGAAATACCTCGACCAGGTACAGCAGGACATGGTCGACAACGCAGATGAGTTCCGCAAACAGGACGAGTCAGCCACCTTCGGCGGCATGACCATGGTCGCGCACCATAGCTTCCACCGTTATCAGGTGAACGCACTGGTGAGCAACGGCAAGAAACCGGGCGCGCCCATCGTCAGCGAAGACAGCCCGACCTACAGCAATCTGATCGGACGGGTCGAACATATCGCACAGTTCGGCGCGCTGGTGACCGATTTCACCCTGATCAAGCCGGGTGCGCTGCACAAGGCGAACGGCGGTTATCTGCTGCTGGATATCCGCAAAGTGCTGGTGCAGCCGTTCGCATGGGAAGGACTGAAACGCGCGCTGCAGTCGCGCGAGATCTGCATCGAATCGCTGGGGCAGATGTACAGCCTGGTCAGCACCGTTTCGCTGGAGCCGGAACCCATCCCGCTGGACACCAAGGTGATCCTGTTCGGCGATCGCCTGTTCTATTACCTGCTGCAGGAATACGACCCCGATTTCGGCGAGCTGTTCAAGGTGGCGGCGGATTTCGAGGAACGCATCGAGCGCAATGCCGATACGCCACCAGCTGTATGCGCGGCTGATCGCCACGCAGACGCGCAAGGAGAAGTTATTGCCGTTCGACCGCGGCGCGGTAGCAAGGGTGATCGAGCACAGCGCGCGCCTGGTCGAAGACGCGGAAAGACTATCCACCCACATGCGCAGCATCGTGGACCTGTTGCGAGAGGCCGATTTCTGTTCACGCGAGGCAGGCCGAAGCGTGGTTGAAGCTGCCGATGTGCAGTGTGCCATCGATTCCCAGATCCATAGGCTGGACCGGCTGCGTGACCGGCTGCACGAAGCCATCCTGCGCGACACGCTGGTGATCGACACGCAAGGGGCGGTGACGGGACAGATCAACGGGCTTTCGGTGATCTCAGCTCGGCGAATTCGCCTTCGCGCAGCCGACCCGGATCACCGCGACCACCCGCCTGGGCGATGGCGAGATGATCAACATCGAGCGCGAAGTGAAACTCTCCGGCGCCATCCATTCCAAGGGCGTGCTGATCCTTTCCTCCTTCCTCGCCGCGCGCTATGCGAAGAACCAGCCGCTGGCGGTCTCCGCCAGCCTGGTGTTCGAACAGTCCTATGGCATGGTCGATGGCGACAGCGCCTCGCTGGCCGAGTTGTGCGTGCTGCTTTCCAATCTGGCGGATGTGCCGATCAAGCAATCGCTGGCGATCACCGGCTCGGTGAACCAGCACGGCCAGTCGCAGGCGATCGGCGCGGTCAACGAAAAGATCGAGGGCTTCTTCGACATCTGCGCGGCACGCGGCTTGAGCGGGGAGCAGGGCGTGTTGATCCCCGCCGCCAACGTCAAGCACCTGATGCTGCGCCACGATGTGGTGGCCGCTGCCGAAGCCGGAAAGTTTCAGATATACGCCGTGGAGAATGTCGATCAGGCCATCGCATTGCTCACCGGATTGCCCGCCGGCGAAGCCGATGCCAAAGGCGATATATCCGGAAGGCAGCGTCAATCGCAAAGTTGCGGCGCGACTGGCCGAGCTGACCGAGATCAGGAAATCGTTCGCGCGACCGCCTCCGAAGAAAACAGGTGTGAAGAAGAAAACGGATTGATCCGTTTTCGCAAGACGTAATTTCCCATCCTCCGTTCGCCCTGAGCTTGGTGGAACGACTAGCCATCCCACTAAGCAACCAAAAGACGGTTGCCAAGTGGTTGGTTATGTCGAAGGGCTTAGCTCTACAGAGAGAGTGGTTCGACAGGCTGAGCGTGTGTTGTCGGGGCGAATGCCCCTTACAGCCACGGCCTACCCCTTGCGGGTACACCACGAACGGTCAAATGGACGAGAACCATAAAATTCAAGGTGAATGACCATTTCTGACCAACGCGATTACTACGAAGTGCTCGGCGTCGCTAAAGATGCCGACCAGAAGGCGATCAAGGACGCCTTCCGCAACCTCGCCATGAAATATCATCCAGACCGCAACAAGGAGGCAAGCGCGGAAGAGCGCTTCAAGGAGATCGCTGCGGCCTATGCCATCCTGTCCGACCCGAAGAAACGCGCCGAATACGATGCGCGCGGATTTGCCGGTGTGCAAGGTTTCAGCCAGGAAGATCTGTTCAACGACATCAATTTCGAGGATATCTTCGGCGGACTCAATTTCGATTTTGGCGGTGGCAATCCATTCGAGGGATTTTTTCGCCGCCGCCGTCAAGCCGGGCCTGCGCGCGGCGCGAACGTCGAGGTGGAACTGCACGTTTCATTGGAACGGGTGGCGAATGGGGGCGAGGAAAAAATGCGCTTGCGTCGTCCAGCTCCATGTCGATCCTGCAACGGCACCGGTAGCGAGGGCGGTGCCGCACCGAAGACATGCGCGACCTGCAAAGGCACCGGGCGCATCACCCGCAGCAGCCGTCAGGAAAAGGAACATGTGCTAATCCAGCAGGTCAGCATCTGCCCTGTTTGCCACGGACGCGGCAGCATCATCGAACACGCGTGTCCCGTGTGCCAGGGCAGCGGCGAAGAAGAACGGGAAGAATCGCTGAGCGTGAAGATTCCGCAGGGGGTGGAGGAGGGCATGGTGTTGCGCATCCCCGGCAAGGGCATGCCGAGTTCCGAAGCGGGCGGCGCGAGCGGGGATATGTTTGTGGTGGTGCGCTCGAAGCCAGACCCGCGCTTCGAACGTGCCGGGGCCGACCTGGTGCGTCAGGAGACCATCGGCCTGACAGAAGCCGTGCTCGGCGCCAAGCTCGAAGTGCCGACGCTGGACGGTACGGCCAGCGTGACCATTCCGCCCGGCACGCAGCCGGACGCGGTGCTGCGCCTCAAAGGAAAAGGCTTGCCGGAATTCGGCAACGGGCGCCATGGCGAAATGTATCTGCGCATCGCGGTGCATGTGCCGGAGCAGCTTACACGCGAAGAACGGGAACTGTATGAGCGGTTGCGCGCCATCGGCGGCAAGCAGGGTTGAACTGAATGAAGATGAGGACGTGGTGGCGCGGGGATCTCATATATCCTGCGAAGCGACGGGCGCTACTTGTGTTCCGTGAAGCGCGGATGTTTACTTGCCGCCCGATGTCAGGAGATCGTGTTGCCATGCGGTTGATCGTGAAATATTTGCTGGTGTTGTTAACGGTGCTCACCTTGGGGTGGTGGGCCGGGGCAAGCGCAGCGGCAGATTCCGCACGACCCGCCGACATCGAAGTCTTCGTGCGCGAAGGTTGTCCGCACTGTGCCAAGGCCAAGGAATTCCTGGCCGGATTGCAACAAGAGCGCCCGGGATTGCGCATCGCCCTGCTTGATGTGGGAAAGGAAGCGGCGGCCATGGAGCGCTTGCAGCGTATTGCAGCGCAACATGGTGTGACACCGCGAGTGCCTGCGTTTCTGGTGGACGGACAGCTGATCATCGGCTATTCCGAAGAGAGCGCTACCGGGCGGCTAATCCGCGACAGTCTGGCGCACGGGCAGTCGCCAAGTCGGCAAGCCAATGCGGCACCGGGGTGCACAGCTGCAGAAAGCCTGGCTTGCGGACCGGACGCGGCGTCGCCCAAACCGGAAACCTTCGCAGTCGATTTCCTGGGACACACCGTGTCGCTCGATCAGGTCGGCTTGCCGCTGTTCACACTGGTGCTGGGTCTTCTGGACGGCTTCAATCCCTGCTCGATGTGGGTGCTGATCCTGATGGTCTCGCTGCTGGCTCCCTTGAACAGCCGGCCCCGGATGCTTGCCATCGCCGGCACTTTCGTCGCGGTGCAAGGCATCGCCTATTTCTTGTTCATGGCGGCATGGCTCAACCTGTTCCAGCTGATCGGCCTCTCGCGCGCCTCTGAGATCATCATCGCTGTCCTTGCGTTGCTGGCAGGTGCGCTCAACCTCAAGGACTATTGGCGCTTCGGCTGGGGCGTTTCGCTGTCAATCCCGGCCGCTGCCAAGCCCGGCATCTACGCGCGCATGCGGCGCATCCTGCAGGCGGAGAACATGGCAGCCGCGCTGCTCGGCACCATCGTGCTCGGCATCCTCGTGCAGATCGTCGAACTCATGTGCACCTCCGGTTTCCCAGCGCTGTTCACGCGCATCCTGACGCTGCAGCAACCGGATAAGCTGGGCTACTACGCCTACCTGCTGCTGTACGACCTGGCCTACATGCTGGACGACATGATCGTGCTGGCCATCGGCATCGTTACGCTCAGCCAGCATCGCTTGCAGGAAAAAGAAGGGCGCTGGCTCAAGTTGCTCAGCGGACTGGTCATGGTCGGGCTGGGCGTATATCTGCTCGTGTATTGAAGACATGAAACTGCGCCGCGCAGTGCAAAGGAGGTAAAGATGGATACCGTTTCTGCGACAGGCTCTGGCGCTATCGCCATCTTCGGCGGCAGCGGCGCGACCGGAAAGGTGCTGATATCCCATGCCTTGAGCAAAGGGCTGCGAGTGCGGGCCATGGCGCGAAGGTCGGGCAGTATCGATCCCGGGCGGCTCGGCATCGAGGTGGTGCAAGGAGAGTTGACGAGCGCCGACGATGTGCGGGCCACCCTCAGCGGTTGTCGTGCCGCCATCTGCGTGTTCGGGCCGCATCCACCTTATGTCGATGTCTTCTGCGAGGATGCCACGGCGACCATCATCGCCGCCATGCACGAACTTGGCATGCAGCGCCTGGTATGCCAGACCGGCGCGATGATAGGCACGTATCCTTCCAACCGTTCGCTGCTCTTCCAGTTCATGGCGGACATGTTCAAGCGGCGTTCGCCTCAAGTGGCCAGCGACCGGGAAGGGCAGGAGAACGTCGTCTTGCACAGCGGACTTGACTGGACCATCGTGAAACCGCCCAGACTCAGCGATGACAGGGCAAAGGGGGGATGGTCGGCGGGCCCGGATATCCGCGTCGGCCTGCTTTCGTCGATCACGCGCGACGATCTGACCGAGTTCCTGCTGGCAGAGACACTGCTGCCCGAGCACATCGGCCAAGCGGTGTTCATCCGCAACTGAACACAGATCATGCACCCGCA
Organism: uncultured beta proteobacterium; assembly: GCA_963715005.1. Classification (GTDB taxonomy): domain Bacteria; phylum Pseudomonadota; class Gammaproteobacteria; order Burkholderiales; family Gallionellaceae; genus Sideroxyarcus. The sequence continues at coordinate 313,309 of CAVQQO010000003.1, forward strand.
CCGCCACGACATCGAAAGACTCTACGCGCATCTGCACAGCGGCGCGCAGGGATTGTCGCAGGCCGAGGCGGCACAGCGTCTGGCGAGGTACGGCGCCAACCGCATCGAGAAGATCGCCGACCAGTCCCTGATCGGCAAGCTGCTCAAGGAATTCACCCACTTCTTCGCGCTGATCCTGTGGCTGGCTGCGGGGCTGGCGTTCTTCGCCGAGTGGCGCGAACCGGGGCAGGGCATGGCGACGCTGGGCTACGCCGTGCTCGGTGTGATCCTGGTCAACGGCCTGTTCTCGTTCTGGCAGGAATACCGCGCGGAAAAAGCGCTGGCCGCACTGCGCGATCTGCTGCCGCGCCACACCACCGCGCTGCGCGACGGCAAGGCCGTGCGAGCTGCCGGTGGCGGAGCTGGTGCCGGGCGACGTGGTGCTGCTGTCGGCGGGCGATGATGTGCCCGCCGATTGCCGTTTGATCGAGGCGTTCGGCGTGCGCGTCAACACTGCCAACCTCACCGGCGAATCGAAGCCGATGGCGCGCGACACCAGCACGACCAGCGAAGAGCAGGCCGCGCTGCGGCGCAACATGCTGCATGCCGGCACCTCGCTGATCTCGGGCGAGGCGAACGCCATGGTGTACGCCACCGGCATGCACACCGAGTTCGGCAACATCGCGCGCCTCACGCAAACCGCGCAGTGAACCGCTGTCGCCGCTGCAAAAAGAGATCGCGCGTCTGTCGCGGCTGGTCGCGCTGTTCGCCATCGCTGCTCGGCGTCGTGTTCTTCCTGATCGGGCATGCTGGTCGGGCCTGTCGTTCTGGGAGAACCTGGTGTTCGCCATCGGCATCATCGTCGCCAACGTGCCGGAAGGACTGCTGCCCACCGTCACGCTGTCGCTGGCGATGGCGACGCAGCGCATGGCGAAGAAGAACGCGCTGGTGCGCCACCTGCCCGCCGTGGAGACGCTGGGTGCGGCCAGCGTGATCTGCAGCGACAAGACCGGCACGCTGACGCAGAACCGCATGAGCATCCGGCAGGTGTATTTTTCCGGGGAGTTGCAGGACGCTGGGAGGAGCTGGCAGAGTGGGGCAGGAAGTGCAGCGACTGAAGTTCCGTTCGTCCTGAGCTGAAGGAACCACTAGCCATTCGACTAAGCCCGCAAGCGGGCAAGTCGCTGGTTATGTCGAAGGAACGAACGGCGCTCAGGTCTGAAGACATTCACCCTTCGAGCGAAGGACGTCAGGGCGAACGGACCTTCGAGATTCGTCCTGCCGAGCCGCTCTTCGCCATCATGCGCCACTGCCACGACCTGCGCCGCGTCGAGCAGAACGGGCAAAGCGTGTGGCAGGGCGACCCGATGGAAGTGGCGCTGCTGCAGGGTGCTGCCGGCTGGCGCAGTGTTTCCGCGTGTGGACGAGATCCCGTTCGACACCGAGCGCAAGCGCATGTCGGTCATCTGCGACACACCGCAAGGCCACATGCTGTATTGCAAGGGGGCGCCGGAGAGCGTGCTGCCGCTGTGCAGCAAAATGTTGCTGCAGGGCGAAGCCGTCCCGCTCGATGCGGCAGGCCGCACCAGGTTGCTAACGGTGCAGGAGGAGATGACGGAGCGGGGGCTGCGCGTGATCGCGCTCGCTTACCGCGCCGTGCAACATCACGGCGCGCACTCCGAGAGCGAGCTGGTGTTCGCCGGGCTGGTCGGGCTGGTCGATCCGCCGCGCCCCGGCGTGAGCGAGGCAGTCGCCACCTGCCATGTCGCCGGCATCCGCGTGATCATGATCACCGGCGATCACCCGCACACCGCCAGCGCGCTGGCGCGCGAGATCGGGCTGGCGCAGAACCCGCAGGCGGTCACCGGCGACACGCTGCGCACCATGTCGGATGCCGATCTGCAACTGCTGCTCGACGAACCCGAGCTGATCTTCGCGCGCACCAGCGCTGACCAGAAGATGCGCATCGTGCAGGCCCTGCAGCGCAAGGGCGAGATCGTCGCGGTGACCGGCGACGGCGTGAACGATGCGCCGGCGTTGCGGTGCGCCGATGTGGGCATCGCGATGGGCATCTCCGGCACCGATGTCGCCAAGGAAGCGGCCGACAGCAATACATC
>CAVQQO010000004.1:0-16211 GCA_963715005.1 uncultured beta proteobacterium
GCACATCCAGGGAGTCCATGACCACAACCACATGCGCGTCTTCAGCCATACGGGCAGATTCTTCCACCCACTGTTCAGACAAGCCTTGGGCTTGTCGGTCCTGTACCGTAGCCAAGTCGGCAAACTCGCGTGACTGGATGAAGAGCGGCACGATGTCAGAGCGGGTTTGCACGCGTTGTTCCAATGCTTCTTGCAACGCAAGCATCACACAAGTTTTCCCAGAGCCCGGCAGACCCGTGAGCAAGATGGCGCGCTTCTTGGCGTCGATGGCTGCGAGTAGATCGTTTACTGTCGGGCTGGAAATGCGCTGTCCCGCAATGTCTCGCTGCCACGATCTGCCGATGGCTGAGGTGCCGGAAAACGATAAACGTACCTCAGCAAGATTCATGGGGGGAACCAGCATTGCTCCAGCCTTATGGAGAATTGCCTTGAGATCGTCTTTGGTTAATCGGTGCTGAGTGGCAGCGGATGCGCTATTGCCGCCTATACGCGCCCCGAGTTGATCGAGTCGTGCCCAGAGTGCATTGAATGCGGCACCTGGATTACTCGCTATGTTACGCAAACGTTCGCGTAACAGCTCCACCATACGATCCAGTTCATCGCTGGTCACAAATTTTGTGCGGCACAGGAATTCGTAGGCAGAAAGATTGGGGGCGGAAACGGCAAGCCGTGCCGTCAAAGCCGCATCGGTTATTTGGTGCTCCTTGGCTAAACTCGTTCGGTAGCTAGTTTCATCATGCTGAGTCGAGCTGTGCTCTCTCAATTTTGCAAGAGCGCCAAAGTTGTTGCGTGAATAGAAGCGAACTTCCGCATTCTGGTTATTGGTCAACAAACTGGATGCTTTGTCCAGTTCATCCGCGAGGTCAGCTATCGTCCATGCTTTGAAATCAATTTGATTCTTTTTGCACTGACAAGCAATCTGTGCGCCGTCGGCTTTGCCGACTACCACATCGTCCACCGAATACGTTATCGAATCTATTTCAAGCCATAGATAGTCGGGGTCGGACAGGACTGTCAATGCCCAATCAAACGCCACCAATGTCTGGTAGATGTCACCTCGGTTGGAGCGTATGCCTGCGATGCTCATCTATTGACTCCTGTTGGGGGCATTCACTCCCCTGATCCAGATAAGTGTTAGTTCATGACAATAGTTGAAAATGATACTCGTCCCAGCCAACTCTGGACCATCCAGCTACGGCATTTGCCTATATTTTTGGAAGCGGACGCTGACAAGAGCCAGGAATTTTCGGTGATCGGGCGCTTTGGCCGAATATCTGCCAGATGAATCTGGACTACTGAAGTTAATGCAGCGTCTTGCTGGCCGACATCGCCATGACATCGGCAAACACCGCATCCGCATCCACCCGGTCGAAGACATAGCGCTGGTTGCAGAATTCGCAGTGCACTTCGATCTCCCCGCGCTCGGCGAGGATGGAATCCACTTCTGAACGCCCGAGCATGCGCAACATGCGCGCCACGTTGTCACGCGAGCAAGTGCAGCGGAACACCACGGTTTGCGCGTCGAACAGGCGGATGTCTTCTTCATGGTACAGGCGATGCACCAGCTCGCCTGCGGGCAAGGTCAGCAACTCTTCCGGCTTGAGGGTATCCGCAATCTGCGTCGCACGGCCCCAGGCATCCTCATCCGGCGATTCGCCGCGTTCGGGCAGTTTTTGCAGCAACATCCCGGCGGCACTCTTGCCGTCCGCCGCCAGCCACAGGCGCGTTTCCAGCTGTTCCGAGCGCGTCATGTAGTTCTGCAATATCTCGGCGATGGTATCGCCTTCCAAAGCGACGATGCCCTGATACGCCTGATTGCCATCCTTGGGATCGAGGGTGATGACGAAGCGCCCGTCGCCGACCAGGTCCTGCAGCGTGCCGTGCGACAAATCACCCTCCCACTTCGCGGTGGCGCGCAACTCCAGGTCGCCGGAGCATTCCACTACCAGCAGCTTGACCGCGCCCTTGCCGTGTATCTGCAGCACCATCGCACCTTGCAGCTTCAATGTCGCGGCCAGCAGCACGGCAGCGGCACACAGCTCGCCCATCAGGTCGCGCAATACAGGAGGATAGTTGTGACGCTCGATCACGGACTGCCAGACGCTGTCGAGACGCACGATCTCGCCGCGCAGCGGGGCATGTTCAAACAGGAAACGACGCAGGGAATCAGATGAGTTTTTCATGGCGCGCGATGATATCACGCGCCCTTAGCGCGTTCACTTGGCGGGGCACAACATCGCCGCGCGTTCCTTGGTCGCGGGGTGGCTGGAAAGATAGTCCAGCGCCTCGTCGTACTTACCCGCATCGGCCGCAGGTTGCTTGCCTTTCTCCTGCATTGCAGCAAGATGCGACGCTTCCAGCTTGTCCAATATGGTCGCCAACAGGCAGGGCGACAAGGCATTGAGCCGCAGGGTCTGCTCGGCGTATTCATCCGCCTCGCGTTCCATGTCGCGCGAATACTTGGCCTGCATGATGATCGTCGGAGCGACGGCCAGCAGCGAACTGACATCGCCCACATACCAGGCCAATGCCAAACCCACGACCGAGCTTTGCAGCACCATGCGCATGGCATGGCGGCGCTCGACGTGGCCGCGCTCATGCGCCAGCACGGCGATGATCTCGTTGTCGTCGCGGGTCAGCGCAACCAGTTCGTCCAGCATCACGATGCTGCCATCGGGCAGGGCGAAAGCATTCGCGCCCATGGCCGGAGAACTGCGGAACACGATGTGATACTTCAATCGCGCATCGGGCAAGGGGTTAAGCCGTGCAAACGCGTCGCTCAGTTCCTGCTGCCGCGCCGCATCCAGCTTGCTCGGCTTCAAGGCAAAGTGATCCAGCGTCTCCAGCGTGGAATCGCCCATCTTCTGCAGCACCGCATCCGGCACGCGCATGGCGAGGACCTCCGCGCCCCACGGCAACAGATAGCGGTAAGCGCCGACAAAGGTGGCAACGATCAACACCACCGCCGCCAGTGCCCATGGCAGGCTGTGCTGCATGCCATCCAGCCAGTTCCTGCCGATACCGGCCTGTGCCAGCAACCTGTCCAACCCGGACTGGTCGTTCACTTCGCAATGCCCGCCTCCGGCATAGGTGAGCAAACGCGGCGTGTTGCCCAGACGCTCGGAGACATGCACTTCGCGCAACGGCCAGTTCAATACGCCAGCATCGGTATGCAACAGCAGGTCGCCACCTTCGATGGACAGCAGCACCGCCGTGCTGGCGGCAGTCCGTCCGTCGTAATAGGCGGCAGTTATTTGATCGTCAGAAGGAGATATCGACATCGAACATCTCGGCAGTTTCTTCGCCTGCGGCCGTCGCCTGCTGTTGTTGGTCCGCGATGAAGCCGGACATATCCCCGTTGACGGCCACCCCCATCGACTCCAATTTGAAGCGCAGCATGCGTATGGTCGCAAAGGGCATGAACAATCCGAACGTCAGCACGATACCGAGGAAATTGCTCACGCGTATCCACAGCAGACGGCGTGCGGAAACCTGGCTAAAGAAACGGTGCGCACCCAACTCCGTATTGCCCCACACCAGATTCTGCATATAGGCGCTGAACAGGCTGCTCACGAGCAGGACCGAAGCCACCAGGATCAGCAGGACGAACGGCCCGATAGACTGGAAACCGGTGATAAGACTTTGCAGCCCCTTCCCCGTACCGGACATCATCACCAATGCAGGAAGCGACAATAGCGTGCCGACCAGCACCGCCAGCGCCGACAGGTACAGGAGATAGAAAGCCTTTCACCGTTGCACCGAACCTGAGTGCAGAGCTTCCGAACCGGCTGTTATCGAACTGGTAATGCTTGAAGCGCTGGTGCGCCAGCGGGGCCAGCAGATAAAGCGTGAACATGGCCAATAACGGATAGAGCAGAAAAGCGCGGTAGGCACCGCCTGTGCTTCCGGCAAAACCGAAGCGCAGGCCGCGATAGCTGCTGTTGAAGAGCTTGAAACGCAACGAACGCATCAGCAGCCAAGGCATCGCCAACACGAGCAACAGGCCGATCACCAGCCCGAGAATGGGATTGAATTGAAGCGTGACGTTGTACAGCACCGCCAGCCCGAAGGCGATGATGCGCCCCTTCAAAATCGCCTTGGGCGTGCCGTGATAGTCAAAGCTCGCGTCGGCCAGACGCGTGTTGCGATAGAAATACTGCAGGCGTCTGACCTTGGCCCACGCACTGTAGATACCCAAGGTCAGAATGGTCAGCAACAGATTGACGATCCATATCCTGAAATACTCCCAGCCTTTACCCGTGAATTCGAAACGCTGGTTCTGTTGCCCGAACTGCTCTTGCATGTTCATTCCTTAGATCAATTGATGTGGGCATCCATACCACTCCTCCCAGAGTGGTCGAACTGTAGCAGCCGCATGAGCATGCAGCAATAAAAAAGGGCAGCCTGAGCTGCCCTTTTGGTCACTTCGTCACGCCACCAGACGATCAGTCGGCATCCCTGTCCGGATAGTTCGGGATATCCACGGTGTCTTCGTCAAAGATACCGTCCTTCGCTTTGGTGTGGCAGGCATCGCAGTAGCTCAGCGACTTCACATCCTTGTTGCCCTTGATCATCTTCGCGGGGATGTCGTGGTGCTTGCGCTTGATGTAACGCACTTCGGTGATGCGCAGCGGCGTTACTCCAGCAGAGCTAAGCTCGACTTTAGTTGATCCTGCGGCATAACTACCAGCTTTGATACCCAGCCGATAGAAAATAACCTGATTTTTAATCGAGTCGTTGTATGAAATCGATTGATCATCGGTGTACGTAGCAACATCCGTCCACGCACCTGGAGCATCCAAAGACTTCTGCAAGGTTACTTTGTTGCCGGTTCCAGTAAGACCAGAAATCTCAATTTCGATTGTCCGCTGCGCGGGTAACCCTTCCACGCCTACCGAGCCTGAATAGGTATCTGATGACTTAATGATTTGTGTGGCACTTTGTCTTACATCTTCCGTGGCGAGGGCGATCTTGCGCGAGCGCTTGTACCAGGACTTGTCCGCCGCATTGTCCATCGCGTAGTCATAGACGGTCTTCAGCGTGTCCTTGTCCAGTTCCGCGTTCTCGCCGAAGTGGTCTTTCAAGGCCTTTTCGTTCAGCAGCTTCTCCCACGACTTGCTCGGCAACAGGCCGGGCGGATAGGCGAAGTGGCAGGAACCGCATTCGTCCGCGTAAGTCTTGTTATCGACCGCACGCACTTCTTTCTGGCGCGAGAACGTGACCAGCCACAGCCAGAAGTTATCTTCCGCCATTGCCACACCGCTGCTCGTCAGCAACGCCAGCGCCAACAGAGCCGCTTTGAATTTAGTATGCATCATCATCTCTCCGATCCTTATTTGCTCAGCAGGAACTTAAGGAAATCGCCCTTTTCCTGCGCTGTGCATTCGCGTCCCCAAGCGTCGTTGCAATTACGCTTGAACCATTTTTCGATCTTCTTCACATCGGTGAAGCGCTCGGCATTGGCACTGGGCGCCATCGGCTCGATCACTTTCTTGGTCCGGTGATGCGCACCCGCCTTGCTCAGGTCTTTGCCATGGCAAGAGGTGCAGGCCATCATCTCGCCGTCCTCGCCCTTGACTTCTTTCACCCATGCTTTGCCGCCCCGCTCGGCATCAAAGCCGGTCGCGCCTTCGGATTTATAACGCGCGAACAATTCATCGGTAGCCGGAGTCGCCGAAGCAACGGAAGCCATGAACAGCGCACCGATCAAAACCATCAATGTGTACAGGTTCTTCATCTTCATTTTCTCCATTACCAGGTTATCTTGATTGCGGCCACCATGCTCAAGGCGCCCAGCTCAGCCATCGCGGCATGGCTGACCGGCGTGGTAGATCCGGCCGACTTGTTGACCGCCTTGGCCATGACCAGAGCACCGGCGATACCGAGCAGTGCATGCAAATTATCCGGATCGGTGAAACCGTCTGTCAGGCTGATGTCATCCCAGTGTGCCAAGACCCCCGTGATGACGGTGGCCGTCGCCATGGCCACTGTTGCCCGAGCCAGTTTGGCATGCGTGCCATTCCGTTGGCGCGGTTGCTGGGTTTGTGCAGTACAGTTGTTCTCGCATCCGTCTTCAGGTGCGGTCACTGCCGTCAAAGCCGCAGCCACGATAGTGCCCAGGCCCAGATATTTGTGCGCGTTGCTGCCGCTAAAGAAAGACGGCTCGAAGTCGGACTTTTTGACTTCGGGGGCAACACTGTTTGGCTTCTTGGCCTGCACATCCGTGCTTTCGTTCGCAGCCAGCTTGAACGACTCGTAGTCTTTGACGTAAGCACTGGATGCCAGCGGCAGATCGAATGCCGCATCCTGCGCGAACGCTGTTCCGGATAGTGCCGCCAGATACAGCAGGGCGGCACTCATGAACTTAATGCCTTTCATTTAACACTCCTCATTGATCGTTTCGATTACTTGAATTGGATTGCGATTGTGATTGTTTCTTCCCGGTGAGCATCGCCCTCACAAGGTTTTCTTTGTGCTGGATACTGCCCGCGATCACACCCAGGATGTGTAGCGAGACCAGCACCAGACCAACGATAGGAAGAAATTCATGGATGTCGCGGAACGCATAGCTGGCCTCATCGCTCACGCGGTTCGCCAGGAACAACAGAGGTCCCTCGAAGTCGATCGCCGACAGCGTCAGCAAGCCCGACACAAAGATCAATGCCAGCAAACCGAGCAGCGCGAACACCATGAGCGCGCCTGCCGGGTTATGCCCGTAATAATGTTTTGGATGCCCCGTGAACATGGAGCGGAAATAGGCGAGCGTCTCGCCGGGAGAAAAGAAGAAAGACCGGAAGCGTGCGTATTCGCTGCCCCGTAAACCCCAATACAGCCGCAACGCCAGCATCACGCAAAGCAGGTATCCGATCCATACATGGAGGGTGGAGGCATGCAGCTCGCCGGAAACGAATGCCGTCGCAAAACCCAGCGCCAATGTCCAATGGAATACGCGGATGAAGCGGTCCCAGACCTTCACGTGGTCCGCGCTTTTCACGATATCGTCGTTTTCTTGCTGCATGCGATCCTTAAATATAGAGTCAGACCAAACAGAACACCCAAAACACGCACACGCTCACATACCGCCGGTGCTCGGCTTCAGCACAGCGCGCCATCCGACTGCGGCAAAATTATTTAGTTCGATTGGTTAAGCAGATTTCTTACAAGACCTGCGCAAAGCAGGTACGAATTCTACCCGAAAAACCCCATTTTCAATGTCAAAAAAGCGTGAAAAACGAAGCAATTCAGAATGCTTGCCGCAAGCACCGAACAGGATTAGTCTAGTTCGACGTCAACACCCTAAAAGGAGGTGTGCCATGACTACCCATCCCCGTCCCGAAACCGTAGCCGAACAAGTCCCCTGCGATGTCTGCCATAAGGAGATCCCGCTCTCCGAAGCCAATCGCTTTGAAGCACAGGACTATGTGGCGCATTTCTGCGGGTTGGAATGCTACTCGATATGGAAACAGCGCAGTGAAGCCTTGGATCAGCCGCCTCAAGAAAAAAAACCCTGAGCCGGACAGAATCACCTCTCTGCGTCAGCAGGCCGCCAAATCAAGCCGAAGGCGGCGATCACGCAGAACACCGCACCTGCATAGAAAGTGAACGACGCGCCACTCCGATCCCATAGCAACCCGGCCAATACGCTGGCAACCAGCATCGCCAGCCCGCTCACCAGATTGAAGAAACCGTAAGCCGTGCCGCGCAGGTCGGCGGGGGTCACATCGGCCACCATGCGTGCCAGCAAGCCCTGCGTGATGCCCATATGCACACCCCAGAGGCCGACACCGAGCAGCACCGTCGTCCAATGGTCGTCGGTCGCCAGCACCAGATCGGCCGCGATCAACACCGCCAATCCCAGCGCCAGCAGTTTGGTGTGGCTCATGCTGTCGGAGAGCTTGCCGAAAGGGTATGCCGAGGCGGCATAGATCACATTCATCGCCACCATCACCAGCGGCACCAGCGCCACGGGAATGCCGCCCTGCGCGGCGCGCAGCACAAGAAACGCCTCGCTGAAACGCGCCAGCGTGAACACCGCACCGATGCCGACCACCCACCAATAGGCAGCTTCAAGACGTTGCAGATTCGAGCGGCTGATCGGATTGATCGGCTGGTGTACTTCCGATCTTTCCGGCTCGTGCACCCCGAACAGCAGCAGCGCCACCGCCAGCACACCCGGTATGACCGCCACCCAGAACACCGCACGGAAATCGTTGGCCCACAGCAGCATCAGACCCACACCAATCAACGGCCCGAGGAAAGCTCCTACCGTATCCAGCGACTGGCGCAGGCCGAATGCCGCACCGCGTATCTCGGCAGGCGTGATGTCGGCAACCAGGGCATCGCGCGGTGCGCCGCGTACACCTTTGCCTACCCGATCAATGAAACGCGCGGCGAGCACCATACCCACACCCGACGCCAGCGCGAACATCGGCTTGCTCAGTGCACCCAAGGCATAGCCGAACACCGCCAGCCCTTTGCGCTTGCCCAGGTAATCGCTCAACACACCGGAGAACACCTTCACCAGCAAGGCTGTGGATTCGGCGATGCCCTCGATCACTCCGACCGTCAACGCACTGGCGCCCAGCACCGTCACCATGAACAGACGGCAACAAGCTATGGATCATTTCCGACGAGACATCCATCAGCAGACTGACAAAGCCCAGCACCCATACGCCGTTGGGTATCCTGGTCAATGCGTCTTTAGCGGTCTTGGGCATGGTTCACCATCTGGCAATGTTGGATTATTCCGTTCGTGGTGAGCCTGTCGAACCATGAACGGATTACAACTACGCGCGTTTGTTGCGCAGCCGATAAAAAAGAAAAGGCGCGACCGCCACCCACAGCAGGATCAAAGGCCACAGGCGGCCTTCGGACATATCGTAGTTCGCCAGCAATACTTCCCACGGTTCGCCGCCGACGTAATGGAAGAACAGGAACTCGAACGCCACTGTCAGCGCCATCCAGAACAGCCCGATGTACCAAGCCTCCCGCGCCGAAGCCGGCGGCCAGCTCTTCACATACTGATGAATCACCACGGCGAACAAGAGGATGCCGGTCACGCAGGAAAGTTGATCCGCTGACAATTCGGAGACATACCTGCCGTAGGTATATTCGCGCAAAGCGCCATTGACCATGGCGACCGCCAGCATCACAAACCAGGCAACCAAATAGCGTAATTTCATCACGCCATCTTCGAAGGTAATTTGATCGTGTCGCCGCCCACCATGAACACTCCCTTGCCCTGATGGTGCAGCGTGCGCGGCTTCTTCTGGGCGGGATCGATCCACGCCTTCACCACCTCCAGCACGAAGAAGTTGTACTTGTTCACCATCCGGCTATCCACCACCTTGCATTCGAGATTGGCGAAACACTCGGCGATCAGCGGTGCCTCCACTAGCGAGGCGGGCAGCGGCGTCAGCTTGAACTTCTTGAACTTGTCCACCTTGCTGCCCGAGCAGTTGCCGACGCCCACCACCTGCTTCGCCAGCTCCACGGAGGGGATGCTGAGTACGCATTCCTTGGTCTTCACCAGCGCATCGAAACTGTGGTTGCGTCCGCTGATCACGCACCCAATCAGCGGCGGCACGAATTCCATCATGGTGTGCCAGGACTGGGTCATGATGTTTGACTTGCCCTTGTGCGAGGTCGTCACCATCACCACGGGCCCCGGCTCCAGCAGACGATAGACTTTGGACAACGGAAAGGATTTTTTCTTCGACATGGGATCACCTTTTGCCATCATTGCACGAAGTTCACCCGGGCTAATTCGCGGGAGGTTTGCCACGTGTGTCCAGCAAGCTCAACAGCATGCTGGTGCCCAGCACGGCAACGATCACGCCCAATGACACAGCCGCCGGAATTTTGAACCAGTCCACGATCAGCATCTTCGTGCCGACGAACGCCAGCACCAGCGCCAACCCGTACTTGAGCAGGTGAAAACGCTCGGTCATATCGGCCAGCAGAAAATACAATGCCCGCAGCCCCAGAATCGCAAACACGTTGGAAGTGAACACGATGAACGGGTCCTGCGTCACGGCAAAGATGGCCGGGATGCTATCCACCGCGAATATCAGATCAGACGCTTCGATCAGCACCAGCACCAGAAACATCGGGGTGAACCAGCGCAAGCCATTTTCGTATATCCAGAATCTGTCGCTGTGATAGCCCTCGGTGATGCGCACATGCTGGCGCAGCCATTTCAACAGCGGATTGCGGGACAAATCGGGTTCGCGCTCGGCAAACAGGAACATCTTGACGCCGGTGATCAGCAGAAAGGCGCCGAAGATATACAGCACCCAGTGGAAGTGGGCGATCAGCCAGGCGCCAAGCAGGATCAGTACGGCACGCATGACGATGGCTCCGAGAACGCCATAGACCAGCACGCGCTTCTGGTATTCGGGCGGCACGGCGAAATAGGAAAACAGCATGACGAAGATGAAGATGTTGTCCATCGCCAGGGTCTTCTCCAGCAGATAGCCGGTGAGATATTCCATCACCTTGGTGTCCGCCACTTCGCGCCCGACGCTGTGATCCAGCCAGCCCCACAACGCGCCACCGAACAGCATCGCCAGCGCGAACCACACCAGCGACCAGGCCAGCGCTTCGCGCAACGTCACCTTGTGCGCACCGTGCCGCCCCAGCAGGAGCATATCCACCGCCAGCATGGAGATCACGAATACACCGAACCCAAGCCACATCCACCAAGCGCCTATTGTCTGTAATTCGTCCATTGCTTTCCCCGTCAATGTGGAGATCGACAGTTGCCGACGTTAACCAGCTTGGCCAGTTCCACTGGCGGGATGCTGAGCACGCATTCCTTGGTCGCCACCATCACCACCGGCCCCGGTTCCAGCAGGCAATAGACTTTGGATAACGGAAAGGTTTTCTTGGCCATTTCAATACTCCTTTCGTTAAAGGAAGTTCAAAACTAAGCACTTAAGTTACTACTCCAAGCTATGTTTAGAATTCAAATTTCGGCATAAACCATCCAAATCAGGAAAAAGCGTCCGACTACTAATCCCATGCATTTCTAATGAACGCAATACATCATTCCGCTTCTTTTCAGGAATACGTATTTCGGTGAGATGCTTATTTGTAGCTGGATTTTTTTCCAAAGATACAAATTTCCTGTCGTTCGTTGAGTAGCGATGCAAAGTAAACCAGCCATGTTGCGCAATGATTCTAGGATTATTCAAGCGGGGCTGAAATACACGTGTGTTCGATATCTCAAAAGGATCTTTTTCGTATACATCTTTAACGCGAAGATTGTCAGCCCCAAGTGCATAAACAAATGCATCTCCCTCTCTTTTATCAGCGCATGCGAACCATAGCGCCGCAAGCGGATTACTGGTCCAGTCAAGCAGCCGCGTCTTAAGACCAAAATGCTGAGCGGTCACGAGTAACTCTAATTTATTTGCGCTTGCTTCTGGTGGCAGTAGAGATGCGCCCATGAGACTAAGCTGCTCAATTACTTCCCTTTCCAACTCTGTGGTATCAATCCTAGGATTCTTACGAGCAATGCCCGGAATCAAATTCCCTTGATACGCTTGGCCTCGAAAAATATAAAGCCCATAAACCAAATCTAGCAAATCAGTAAAATGAACGAACTCGGAAAAAGAATTTGCTTTCATTTGATTCATACCAATCACCCATCCCATTTTTTCAGAAACAATTTCCCTACTCGCGTAAAATCCCCACCGCACTATAACGCCGCCCCCGGCGAATAACCATATACCGCTTTGCCTATCTACCCATCCCTGCCGTGACCACCGAAGTAGAACGTTTCTTTTCCGAACAAAGCCCGCTTGCCACCGAAGTCGCCTCGTTCCGTCCACGCTCACAACAGCGCGAGATGGCGCAGGCCGTGGCCGAGGCGATCGAGGCAACGCGGCGTCCTGATCGCCGAGGCCGGCACCGGCACCGGCAAGACCTTCGCCTACCTGGTGCCGGCGCTGCTGTGCGGGCGGCAAGGTGATCGTCTCGACCGGCACCAAGAACCTGCAGGACCAGCTGTTCCAGACGCGACATCCCGACGGTGCGCGACGCCTTGCGCGCGCCGGTCACGGTGGCGCTGCTCAAGGGCCGCGCCAACTACGTCTGCCACTACCACCTCGAGCGCAGCCTGCACGGACGGGCGCTTCTGACCCGCGCGACGACGTGGCCACCTGCGCCGGATCGCGCGCTTCGCCAAGATGAGCAGACGGGCGACAAGAGCCGAGCTGGCGGAGGTGCCCGGAGAACGCGACGATCTGGGCCTGGTGACCTCGACGCGCGACAACTGCCTGGGCGCAGACTGCCGCACTACAAGGACTGCTTCGTGATGGAGGCGCGCAAGCAGGCGCATGGCGGCCGACGTGGTGGTGGTCAACCATCACCTGTTCTTCGCCGACGTGGCGCTGCGCGACGAAGGCGTGGCCGAGCTGCTGCCCGCCTGCAACACGGTGATCTTCGACGAGGCGCACCAGCTGCCGGAGACCGCCAGCCTGTTCTTCGGCGAGAGCCGTGTCGACCTCGCAGCTGCTCGAGCTGTGCCGCGACACGCGGTCGAAGGCGCTGGCGCACGCGCCAGGGATTTCGCGGCGCTGGCCAGGCGGCGCTGCGGCGGTCTGAGAAGGCCGCGCGCGACCTGCGCCTGGCGTTCCCGCAGGACAGCGTGCGCATGGCGCTGGCGCAGTCACGCGCGAATCGCACGACTTCTGCACCGGCGCTGGACGACGCTGAAGGAAAAGCTGGCGGCGCTGATCGAGCTGCTGGAAGACCCAGGCCGAGCGCAGCGAAGGGCTGGAGAAGTGCCGGCGTGCGCGTGGCTCGAACTGGCCGGCACGGCTCGATCGCGCTGGGGAGGCCGGATGGACCGAAGGCAGAGGTCGCGAAGGGCGACCAGGCCGTGCGCTGGGTCGAGGTGTTCCAGCACTCGCTGCAGCTGCAACACGACGCCGCTGTCGATCGCCGACGATCTTCCAAGCCAGATCGCGGGCACGCCGCGCGCCTGGATCTTCACCTCGGCCACGCTGTCGGTGAAGCAGGACTTCACCCACTACCAGGCGGAGATGGGACTGCTGGAGGCGCGCACGGCCATGACTGGGACAGCCCGTTCGACTACGAGCAGCAGGGGCTGCTGTACGTGCCGAACGGCCTGCCGGAGCCGAACAGCCGTGGGCTACACCGATGCGGTGGTCAGGCGGCGTGCTGCCGGTGATCGAGGCCAGCCAGCGGGCGCGCCTTCCTCCTGTTCACCAGCCTGCGCGCCATGCGCGGGCGCACGAGCTGCTGCAGGACCGAATTTGCCCGCGCGGACCTGGACTATCCCGCTGCTGCTGCAGGGCGAGGGCTCGCGCACCGAGCTGCTGCGACGCTTCCGCGACGCTCGGCAACGCGGTGCTGGTCGGCAGCCAGTCGTTCTGGGAGGGCGTGGACGTGCGCGGCGAGGCGCTGTCGCTGGTCATCATCGACAAGCTGCCGTTCGCGCCGCCGGACGACCCGGTGCTCGCCGCGCGCATCGAGCGATGCAACAAGCAGGGACGCAACGCGCTTCATGGAGTACCAGCTGCCGCGCAGCCGATCATCACGCTGAAGCAGGGCGCGGGCCGCCTGATCCGCGACGAGACCGACCGCGGCGTGCTGATGATCTGCGACCCGCGCCTGATCAGCAAGCCCTACGGCAGGCGCATCTGGCAGAGCCTGCCGCCGATCAAGCGCACGCGCGTCGAGGCCGAGGCGGTCGCCTTCTTCGCTGCTCCGCGCGACGAGAATACATCCACGAAATAATTGACGTTCCCCGGTGTTTGTTGTCCACTGTCAGGAGCAAATCCCGTGACTGGATATGATCTCCTTGCGCGCATTCATCGATGACCTGAGGTTCCATATCGACGAGAACAGTCTCTCGGTGCGTGCAGAACAACTGCGCGCAAGGCTGAAACTCTATCCCTACCTGCTGACCGGACAATGCTGGTCGAGCCGTTCTTCGTGTGGGTGCTGTGGAACACGCACTCGCACCTCGACCTGCTGTTGTGGCTGGGCGGCGCCAACCTGATGCACCTGTTGCAACTCGCCATCTGGCTCAACCACCGCAACGAACCAAGACCGATCCTGCAATGCCGGGGCTGGAGCCGGCACTTCTTCATCTTCTCCCTGGTCACGGGCATGATGTGGGGCTTCGCCACCCTGTTCTTCTTCCCCCTGGAACTGCCCACCCAGGTGCTGCTGGTGGGCCTGCTGCTGGGCGTCGCGGCGGTATCCACGACCATGGATGCGACAGTACCGACCCTCCTCTACGTCTATATCCCCAGCCTGATGCTGCCGCTCATCTTCCGCGTGATGGTGGAACAGGACGAGACGCATATCGCATTGGGCGTGATGTTGCTGCTGTTTCTGGTGGTGATGCTCGGCTCGGGGGTGTTCCTGGGCAGTTCATCCTGCTGTCGCTGCAGCAGCGTTTCGAGAACCAGAGACTGGCGCAGCAACTGGCCGCGATGAACGATGTGCTCGAACTGAAGGTACAGGAACGCACCGCCCAGCTGCAGCACAAGACCGAGGAGGTTTCACAGATACGCGACGTGACCATCATGGCGATGGCATCGCTCGCCGAAACACGCGACAAGGAGACCGGCAATCACCTGCGGCGCACTCAGGCCTATATCCGTGCGCTCGGCATGAAGTTGCGCGACCACCGGCGCTTCAAGGATTACCTCACCGAGGACAACATCGAATCTTGTTCAAACTGGCGCCCCTGCATGACATCGGCAAGGTCGGCATCCCGGATGCCATCCTGCTCAAGCAGGGCACGCTCACGCCGGAGGAGTTCGAGATCATGAAGACTCACCCGGTTGCTCGGGGGAGAAGCCGATCGCGGCGGCCGAAAGAGAATCTGCCGACGCCGAACCGCTTCCTGCACATCGCCCGCGAGATCGCCACCGGACACCATGAGCATGGGACGGCAGTGGTTATCCGGCGGGATTGCGGGGCGATGCTGATCCCGATCTCGGCAGGCGATGGCGGTGGCGGATGTGTACGACGCATTGATCGAGCAGGCGCATCGAAGAGGAACCGTCCACACATGAAAATGCGGTGGCAAGCATCTTGCAAAAGCAAGGGAAGCATTTCGATCCGATGTGATCGACGCTCTCGGCGATACAAGACGAATCCTCGACAAATCTACAAGTTCTGAGACCCATGAACCGAGACTGCTGAGCCGCCAGGTAATAACGAAGACATCGACGTGCCGCAAGACTGTTCTTCCGTGTTCAGCAGCTTGAACCGTGGCAGACGCCGCTGTAATTACGCGACTTCGACGCGCGCGTTCTGACGCTGCCGATGCCGCAGCAGTTGCCGCGGGAAGTCGCCAGACCCTGGTCCGGCCCCTGTTCGCCGCGCACGACCAGCAGACCGCCGCTGGTCCGCGGGTCGCACAGCAGCTTGCGCTGCCATTCTGGAAGCCTTGCAGATCGATCTTGCGCCCGAAGCTGCTCCAGTCGCGGTTGCGGCTTGAGCTGGCGCAGCCTGCTCGACGAATGCAACGCGACCGACAGATCGGCAGCGCATCGACCGATTCTCGCCTCGAAGCTGGTCGCTGGCACACTTCCAGCAGATGGCCGAACAGCGCAAAACCGGCGACGTTGGTCATCGTGCTGACGCGCCAATGCCGCTGAGCGTCGAACCGACGCGGTTGACCTGGCGCGGGCCGTGTCCACCATCTCCTGCCAAGCCTTCCCACCGAACAGCGCCTCTTCAGGGCCGTGCTCGAGGATACCGGCACCGAGCGGCTCGCCGAGGATCAGGACGTCGCCGCTGGGCGCGGTCGTTACGCTCGACGTGATCCGCATGCGCCACTTCGACCGCCGCCAGGCCGTAGACGGCTCGGCGCATCCATACATGCGCGCCAGCGGCGTTCGCGGCCTCGGCCACCAGGCGCCGCCGGCGAGGATGCCGCGAACGGCGTCCAGCGCAAGTTGTTGATGGGCAATGCGAACGACGGCGAGCGCAAGGACTTGGGCGTTGTACCGATGGTAGAGCACGCTCAGAAGCGCGTCGGTGGCAGCGACGAACCGAGTCGCGCGCATTGTCGACGATGGGCATGAAGAAATGGTGGTGACGACGATGGCCTGCGACTCGTCGTCCGCATGCCGTATCGTCGTGGCTCTCGGTGCGAAACGTCAGGTCCGGGTAGATGGCTGCGGCATTGTTGTCAGCACTTCGTCGAGCACTCGATGTGC
>CAVQQO010000005.1:0-127844 GCA_963715005.1 uncultured beta proteobacterium
ATGTTCGACCCCTAGTAATTGTTGGAAGTCTTGTGAAATCTAGGCGCAGCACCATGTGATTTGCAGTCTCCAATTAAAGTATGGTCTTCTATTTCAAGTGTCTCGCAAGAGTGTTACGAACTGACGCAAGATTGTATGGCGGTGTTTGCGCAAATAAGTGGGACATATCTATTGCAATTGCAGAAACGCACTCCTCTGCGCCTATCTTGACGAGATCCGGCCCCAATACAGCGAAAAGGGCTTCATCGCCATACGCACTGTTTAGCCTGTTGAGTAGAGCAGCATAGCTGACATCGTGAATAGGATTGCCGTTTGGAGTAGTTCCAGTTGTTGGCATTGCGACGGACCACCGTGAAAGCCCAATGGCTTTCCACTCTGCATCTTGAGCAGATTCCTGGTCTGCCATACGTATTATGGATTCGAGTGTATCCATATCCAGCTCTTTTCTCTTGAAAAGTTCCCATACTGCAAACATAACGGCATCCCTGTAATTACGCTCTTTACGCAGAAACTTTGCCATATGTGCTGCAATACAAATTTGCGAATGCAAGTCAACATAGGTGACATTTAGCCGATTCATTTCTTCCCACCCCTCGTCGGCTCGACCAGCGAGCTGAAGACACATAGGAAGACGCAATCTATCGTTAATTGTCAGAGTTCCTGCGCCATCGACGGTGTATGCTTCACGTAATTTCTGACACGCCTCAACATATTTTTTCTCTTTCTTTAACGTAGCCGCCTCCTTTAATCGATCACGAAGTATCAAAGGGGCTATGTTCGTAGAATCTTCAACCCGCGCCATAACTTCACTCCTCAAATTGCGCAATCGCGTAAAATCGCTGCCGCACTATAACGCCGCCCCCGGCGAATAACCATATACCGTTTGGCCTATCTACCCCCAGCCGTGACCATCGAAGTAGAACGTTTCTTTTCCGAACAAAGCCCGCTTGCCACCGAGGTCGCCTCGTTCCGTCCGCGCGCGCAGCAGCGCGAGATGGCGCTGGCCGTGGCGGAGGCGATACGCGACAACGCCATCCTGGTGGCCGAGGCGGGCACGGGCACGGGCAAGACCTTTGCCTATCTGGTGCCGGCGCTGCTGGCGGGCGGCAAGGTGGTGATCTCCACCGGCACCAAGAACCTGCAGGACCAGCTGTTCCAGAAGGACCTGCCGATGGTGCGCGATGCGCTGAAGGCGCCGGTGTCGGTGGCGCTGCTCAAGGGGCGCTCGAACTATGTGTGCCACTACCATCTGTCGCTGGCGCAATCGAACGGGCTGTTCAAGACGCGCGAGGATGTGAAGCATCTGGCCAAGATCGTGACCTACGCCAAGGTGACGCAGAGCGGCGACAAGAGCGGGCTGGCGGACGTGCCGGAGAACGCGCCGATCTGGATGCATGTGACCTCGACGCGCGACAACTGCCTGGGGCAGGAATGCCCGCAGCACGGCGAATGCTTCGTGCTCAAGGCGCGCAAGGAGGCGATGGAGGCGGACGTGGTGGTGGTGAACCATCACCTGTTCTTCGCCGACGTGATGCTGCGCGACGAAGGCGTGGCGGAGCTGCTGCCCGCCTGCAACACGGTGATCTTCGACGAGGCGCACCAGTTGCCGGAGACGGCGAGCCTGTTCTTCGGCGAGAGCCTGTCCACTTCGCAGTTGTTCGACCTGTCGCAGGATTCCCGCATCGAGGCGCTGAGCAACGCCAAGGATTTCGCGGCGCTGCCGGTGGCTTGCGACGAACTGGAAAAAGCCGCGCGCGACCTGCGGCTGGTGTTCAAGAAGGAAGGCCGCATGGCGGCGGATGCGACGGAGAATTTCAAAGACTTCGCACCTGCGCTGAAGACGCTGGGCGAGAAGCTGACGCAAGCTTGCTGGGCTGCTGGAGAAGCAGGCGGAGCGCAGCGAGGGGCTGGAGAATTGCTGGCAGCGGGCGCAGGGGCTGGTGGCGATGTTGAAGGTGTGGCAGGCAGAAGCACCCTCTCCCCAACCCTCTCCCACGAGTGGGAGAGGGAGTAATAGCGCCCCTCTCCCGCCTGCGGGAGAGGGGCTGGGGGAGAGGGTGTCCGGTGTCGTGCGCTGGCTGGAAGTCTTCCACCACTCGCTGCAACTCAACACCACCCCGCTCTCCATCGCCGAGATATTCAAGAAGCAGATCAGCGGCCATCCGCGCGCCTGGATATTCACTTCGGCCACGCTGGCGGTGAAGCAGAACTTCTCGCACTACCAGGCCGAGATGGGACTGACTGGAGGCGCGCACCGCATGCTGGGACAGCCCGTTCAACTATCAGGAACAGGCGCTGCTGTATGTGCCGAACAACCTGCCGGAGCCGAACACCGACGGTTACACCGATGCGGTGGTGCAGGCCGCGTTGCCGCTGATCGAAGCGAGCAAGGGCCGCGCCTTCCTGCTGTTCACCAGCCTGCGCGCCATGCAGCGCGCTTACGAGATCTTGCAGGCCGAGTTCGACCGCAAGAACCTGAAGTATCCGCTGCTGATCCAGGGCGAAGGCTCGCGCAACGAGTTGCTGTCGCGTTTCCGCGACCACGGCAACGCGGTGCTGCTGGGCAGCCAGTCGTTCTGGGAAGGGGTGGATGTGCGCGGCGAGGCGTTGTCGCTGGTCATCATCGACAAGCTGCCGTTCGCGCCGCCGGACGATCCGGTGCTCGCGGCGCGCATCGCCGAGCTGAACAAACAGGGGCGCAACGCCTTCATGGAGTTCCAGCTGCCGCGCACCATCATCAACCTCAAGCAGGGCGCGGGACGCCTGATCCGCGACGAGAACGACCGCGGCGTGCTGATGATCTGCGACCCGCGCCTGATCTCGAAGCATTACGGCAAGCGCATCTGGCAGAGCCTGCCGCCGTTCCGGCGCACGCGCGTCGAGTCCGAGGCGGTCGCCTTCTTCGCTGCTCCGTGCGACGAGAATACATCCACGAAATAATTGACGTTCCCCGGCGTTTGTTGTCCACTGTCAGAGAGCAAATCCTGTGACTGGAAATGATCTCCTTGCGCACATTCATCGATGACCTGAGGTTCCATATCGACGAGAGCAGTCTCTCGGTGCGTTCAGAACAACTTCGTGCAAGGCTGAAGCTCTATCCCTACCTGCTGACCGGACAGATGCTGGTCGAGCCGTTCTTCGTGTGGGTGCTGTGGAACACGCACTCGCACCTTGACCTGCTGTTATGGCTGGGCGGCGCCAACCTGATGCACCTGTTGCAGCTCGCCATCTGGCTCAATCACCGCAACGATACCAAGACCATCCAGCAATGCCGGGGCTGGAGCCGTCACTTCTTCATCTTCTCCCTGGTCACGGGCATGATGTGGGGCTTCGCCACCCTGTTCTTCTTCCCCCTGGACCTGCTCACCCAGGTGCTGCTGGTGAGTCTGCTGCTGGGTGTCGCGGCGGCATCCACCACCATGGATGCGACACATCCGCCCTCCTTCTACGTCTATATCCCCAGCCTGATGCTGCCGCTCATCTTCCGCGTGATGGTGGAACAGGATGAGACACATATCGCATTGGGCGTGATGTTGCTGCTGTTTCTGGTGGTGATGCTGGGCTCGGGGGTGTTCCTGAGCAGATTCATCCTGCTGTCGCTGCAGCAGCGTTTCGAGAACCAGAGACTGGCGCAGCAACTCGCCGCGATGAACGATGTGCTCGAACTGAAGGTGCAGGAACGCACCGCCCAGCTGCAGCACAAGACCGAGGAGGTTTCGCAGATACGCGACGTGACCATCATGGCGATGGCGTCGCTCGCCGAGACGCGCGACAAGGAGACCGGCAACCACCTGAGGCGCACTCAGGCCTACATCCGCGCGCTCGGCATGAAGTTGCGCGACCACCCGCGCTTCAAGGATTACCTCACCGAGGACAACATCGAATCTCTGTTCAAACTGGCGCCCCTGCATGACATCGGCAAGGTCGGCATCCCGGATGCCATCCTGCTCAAGCATGGCACGCTCACGCCGGAGGAGTTCGAGATCATGAAGACTCATCCGCTGCTTGGGGGAGAAGCCATCGCGGCGGCCGAAAAGAATCTGCCGACGCCGAACCGCTTCCTGCACATCGCCCGCGAGATCGCCACCGGACACCATGAGAAATGGGACGGCAGCGGTTATCCGGCGGGATTGCGGGGCGATGCCATCCCCATCTCGGCACGGCTGATGGCGGTGGCGGATGTGTACGACGCATTGATCAGCAGGCGCATCTACAAGGAACCGTTCACACATGAAAATGCGGTGGCATACATCTTGCAAAAGCAAGGGAAGCATTTCGATCCGGATGTGATCGACGCTTTCTTGGCGATACAAGATGAATTCCGACAAATCGCAGAAAAGTTCCGAGACCCATGAACCCAAGACTGCTCAGTCTGCCAGGCAATAACGAAGATATATCCCAACGTGCTTGAGACCCGCTTTCCGCGGGTGTTCAACAAACTCCTCGAACTGTGGCAGACGCCGCCGGGATCACGCCACTTTGACGTGTGTGTTTCCGGCAACCATCTTGCCGATGACACATGCCGCAGCAAAACCCTGCTCGCGGAAAGTCGCCAGCACCTTGTCCGCCTCGTTCGCCGCGCATGCCACCAGCAGACCGCCGCTGGTCTGCGGGTCGCACAGCAGCTTGCGCTGCCATTCCGGGAAGCCTTGCGGCAGATCCACCTCCGCGCCGAAGCTGCTCCAGTTGCGGTCTGCGGCTCCAGTGGCGTAGCCCTGCTCCGCCAAACGCAATGCGACCGACAAGATCGGCAGCGCATTGAAATCGATCTCCGCCCCCAGCTTGGAACCGCGGCACACTTCCAGCAGATGGCCGAGCAGCGCAAAACCGGTGACGTCGGTCATCGCGTGCACGCTGCTCATGCCGCCCAGCGTCGCGCCGACGCGGTTGACCTGTGTGGTCGTGTCCACCATCTGCCGGTAGCCCTCCGCGCTCGAGTTCACCCTTTTTCAGGGCCGCGCTCAGGATGCCCACCCCAAGCGGCTTGCCGAGGATCAGCACGTCGCCCGCCTGCGCGCGGTCGTTGCGCTTGATGTGATCCGGATGCGCCACCCCCACCGCCGCCAGGCCGTAGATCGGCTCGGGCGTGTCGATGGAGTGCCCGCCCGCCAGCGGGATGTTCGCTGCCTCGCACACCGAGGCGCCGCCGGCGAGGATCTCGCGAATGGTGTCCAGCGGCAGTTTGTTGATGGGCATGCCAACTACGGCCAGCGCGAGGATGGGCGTCGCACCCATGGCATACACGTCGGACAGCGCGTTGGTGGCAGCGATGCGGCCGAAGTCGCGCGCATCGTCCACGATGGGCATGAAGAAATCGGTGGTGACCACGATGGCCTGCGACTCGTTGAGTTTGTACACCGCCGCATCGTCGCTGCTCTCGGTGCCGACCATCAGGTTCGGGTAAGATGGCGGCCGCGGCATCGCCGCCAGCATCTCTGCCAGCACCGACGGTGCGATCTTGCAGCCGCAACCGCCGCCGTGGGAATACTGGTCAGTTTTATGCGTCTTCATTTTCGAATCAACCTAACTTAGCCTCAGAGGACACAAAGCACACAGAGAAGCGAACCCCGGATAAGCGAAACATACCGTTTCATTTTCGCCGTTCTCTCTGTGTACTCTGTGATCTCTGTGGCAAAAACAATAATGCAGAATCCAAGGGTCGCCACCGTATCACAACTGTCCACCTTCGACGAAATCATCGACGTGCGTTCGCCTGCGGAATACGCGGAAGACCATATCCCCGGCGCGATCAGCGCCCCTGTGCTGGACAACGAACAACGCGCCGAAGTCGGCACGCTCTACGTGCAGGTCTCCCCCTTCGTTGCCAAGAAACGCGGCGCGGCACTGATCGCGCGCAACATCGCCCTGCATCTTGAAACTCTGTTCAAGGACAAGCCCAAACAGTGGAAGCCGCTGGTGTATTGCTGGCGCGGCGGACAGCGCAGCGGCGCGATGTCGCATATCCTCGCGCAGGTCGGCTGGTCGACCTGCCGGCTGGAGGGGGGATACAAAAACTACCGCCGCCAGGTACTGGCCGATCTGGAGACCTTGCCCGGCACCTTGCAGTTCCGCGTGGTGTGCGGCACCACCGGCAGCGGCAAGAGCCGCTTGCTGCACGTGCTGCATGAACAAGGCGCGCAGGTGCTCGATCTGGAAGCGCTGGCGCAGCATCGCGGTTCGCTGCTCGGCAACTTGCCGGACGAACCGCAGCCCTCGCAGAAGATGTTCGAAAGCAGGATATGGGATGCACTGCGCCGCTACGATCCGCAACGCCCGGTGTTCATCGAGGCGGAGAGCAAGAAGATCGGGCTCATCAACACCCCGGAAGCGTTGCTGCAGAAGATGCGCAGCGCACCCTGCCTGTCGATCGAAGCGCCTGTCGCCGCGCGCGTGCAACTGCTCATGGAAGATTACCAGCACTTCCTGGGCGATCCGGCACTGCTCATCCGGCGCCTCACTCCCCTGCTGCCGCTGCATGGCCGCCAGGTACTGGATCATTGGCAGGAACTGGCTGAGCGAGGAGCGTGGACCGAACTGGTCGAGAAATTGTTGATCCAGCATTACGACCCGGCTTATCGCCGCTCCACCTCCAACAACTTCTCGCAGTTAGCCAGCGCGCAGGTGCTTCATCTCGAAAATCTGGACGCCACCACCCTGAGCACAGCGGTGTCCGCCATTCTGAAACCCTGATCGGAACGCTCGACAAAAGCGCCCCCATGCGCGAAAGGCGCTGGGCATCTCGGTGCTCGCCACCTACTTCTCGCGCAGCACGCAACAGAGCTGGGGCCTGTTGCGCGGCGAAATCACGCCGTATAACGATGCCCTGCACAGCTATCTCGCGCCGCTGCATCTCGGCACGCAGGATGCGCAGGGCGTCGCGCTCGCGGCCAAGGCTGTGCTCCATCAAGCGCAGAACATCGCCTACATCGACAGCTTCTGGTTCGCCACCCTCAACTTCGTGCTGATGCTGCCGCTGTTGCTGCTGGTGCGCACCCCGAAAAAATCCGCTGCCGCCCCCGCTCCCGTCATCGCAGACTAAGCGTCTCCGGGGCGCTCGCGCTATAATCGCGCCCTTATTTTTGTTTCGCACTCCGGAGCCTTTGCCATGTCGCACAATCTGTTCAACAGCCGTCAATCCTTCAAACTCGCCAACGGCAAACAAGCCACGCTGTATTCCCTGCCCGCGCTGGAAGCCGCAGGCGTCGGCAAGATCTCGCGCCTGCCCGTCTCCATCCGCATCGTGCTGGAATCGGTGCTGCGCAACTGCGACGGCAAGAAGGTGACCGAGCAGCATGTGCGCGAACTGGCGAACTGGCAGCCGAATGCGGCGCGCACCGAAGAGATCCCGTTCGTGGTGGCGCGCATCGTGTTGCAGGACTTCACCGGCGTGCCGCTGCTGGCCGACCTCGCCGCGATGCGCGATGCCGCGGCCACACAGGGCTGCGACCCCAAGGTCATCGAGCCGCTGGTGCCGGTGAACCTGGTGGTGGACCACTCGGTGCAGGTGGACTACTACAACCGTCCCGACGCGCTGAAGCTCAACATGGAGCTGGAGTTCGAGCGCAACAACGAGCGCTACCGCTTCATGAAATGGGGCATGCAGGCGTTCGACACCTTCAAGGTCGTGCCGCCCGGCGTCGGCATCGTGCACCAGGTGAACCTGGAATACCTGGCGCGCGGCGTGCTGCAGAAGGACGGCGTGACTTATCCCGACACCCTGGTCGGCACGGACTCGCCACACCACCATGATCAACGGCATCGGCGTGGTCGGCTGGGGCGTCGGCGGCATCGAGGCGGAAGCGGGCATGCTGGGCCAGCCCGTGTATTTCCTGACCCCCGACGTGGTCGGCGTGCACCTCAAGGGCAAGCTGCGCGAAGGCGTGACCGCCACCGACCTGGTGCTGACCGTGACCGAACTGCTGCGCAAGCAGAAGGTGGTGGGCAAGTTCGTCGAGTTCTTCGGCGAAGGCACCGCCGCCCTCACCCTGCCCGACCGCGCCACCATCGCCAACATGGCGCCGGAATACGGCGCGACCATGGGCTTCTTCCCGGTGGACGACGTGACCGTGGACTACATGCGCTACACCGGCCGCACCGACGACGAAGTGGATGCCTTCCAGTCCTACTTCAAGGCGCAAGGCCTGTATGGCGTGCCCAAGGATGGCAGCATCGACTACTCCGCGGTGGTGGAACTCGACCTCTCCAGCATCGAGCCTTCGCTGGCAGGACCGAAGCGCCCGCAAGACCGCATCGCGCTGTCCAAGATGAAAGAGACGTTCAACACCCTGTTCAGCAAGCCCATCGCAGAGAACGGCTTCAACAAGCCGGCTTCCGAACTGAACAAGCGCTACACCACGGCCCTGCCCGATCGCAGCAATGGAGTGTGCGTACCGATCTCCGGTGGCGGCTCCATGGACAACGCCAAATACCGCACCGAAATGGCGATGGCGGATGAACACCCCACGGCCTCGGTGCGCGGTGAGACGCAGGCCGAGATGCTGCCGCCGGTCGAGATCGGCCACGGCGATGTGCTGATCGCCGCGATCACCAGCTGCACCAACACCTCCAACCCGAGCGTGCTGCTGGCCGCCGGCCTGCTGGCGAAGAAGGCTGTGGCGAAGGGCTTGCGCGTGAAGCCGCACATCAAGACATCACTGGCACCCGGCTCGCGCGTGGTGACGGAATACCTGACCAATGCTGGCCTGCTAGAACCCTTGGCACAACTGGGCTTCAGCCTCGCCGGTTACGGCTGCACCACCTGCATCGGCAACTCCGGCCCGCTGGATGCGATGCTGGAAGAAGCCATCGTCAAGAACGACCTGGTCGCGGCCGCCGTGCTGTCCGGCAACCGCAACTTCGAAGCGCGCATCCACGGCAACATCAAGGCCAACTTCCTGGCCAGTCCGCCGCTGGTGGTGGCCTACGCCATCGCGGGCAAGATGAACATCAACCTCGACACCGAGCCGCTGGGCACAGGCAAGGATGGCCAGCCGGTTTACCTGAAGGACATCTGGCCGAACAGCGCCGAAGTGCAGACCGTGATGAAGTATGCCGCCGACCCGGCCGTGTATCAGCGCCTGTACAGCGACCTGACCAAAGACCTGCCGCTGTGGAACGCCATCGCCGCACCAACAGGCGACCGCTACCAGTGGGATGACTCTACTTACATCGCCCGTCCGCCGTTCTTCGATGCCGCCACACCCAAGGTCGGCGACATCAAGGGCGCGAAGGCGCTGGCGCTGTTGGGCGATTCCGTCACCACCGACCACATCAGCCCCGCCGGCAGCTTCAAACCCACCACGCCCGCAGGCAAGTATTTGCAGAGCAAGAACGTGGCGGTGAAGGACTTCAACAGTTACGGCGCGCGCCGCGGCAACCACGAGGTGATGATGCGCGGCACCTTCGCCAACGTGCGCATCAAGAACCTGATGCTGCCGCTGAAAGAAGACGGCTCACGCGTCGAAGGCGGCTACACCCTGTACAAGGGCGAGCAGATGGCGATCTACGACGCCGCGATGAAGCACATCGCCGACGGCACCCCGACCGTCATCTTCGCCGGTGAAGAATACGGCACCGGCTCCAGCCGCGACTGGGCGGCGAAAGGCACGCAGCTGCTTGGGCGTGAAGGCCGTCATCGCCAAGAGCTACGAGCGCATCCACCGCAGCAACCTGGTGGGCATGGGCGTGCTGCCGCTGCAGTTCAAGGGCAGCGACAACCTCGCCGCACTCAACCTGGCCGGCGACGAGACTTTCGACCTGATCGGCATCAACGACAACCTCAAGCCGCAGCAGGACGTGACGCTGACCATCACGCGCAAGGATGGCAGCTCGCAAAGCGTCGCGCTCCTCCTCCGTATCGATACGCCAATCGAGGTGGACTACTACAAGAATGGCGGGATTCTGCCGTTCGTGTTGAAGGAGTTGGTGAGCAAGGCGTAAGCGTTCAGCTCACGATGTCGCAAAAGAAGAAGCCCGCGAAATGCGGGCTTCTCCTTTTTTCAACTTACAGAGCAATTAGCCTTGCCCCCCACGCCGGTGCTTGCCATGGCGTTTGTCCGCAGGCGTTGCTTAATAATGCACGGATCCGGCAAACTCTTGTCGACCTCCATCACAAAATCCGACTCTACTTCCAGAATACAAATATCCAGGTCTCTCGGCTCAAAATCGTTTTTCTCGGAGGCCAGAAATTTCTTCGCAGATCGCGAATTGCATATCCGCGCAATGATCGCTTCTGGTTTGATCTGCCCAAGTTCCAGAATCTGGTCCCGGATATATTCGGCACAGGAAAAATCATCATCGTCCAGGGGGTGTGACGCAATCACGTTGACCGAGCGGTAACCTTTGCTTTCCATGAGGTGCCGCACATGCTGCGCCGTTTGCCGGGCGTTGGAAAACCCGGTCACAAATATCTGTGCTGCATTCAGCGCGGCGAGTGTAGCCGTGACACCGTGCGTTGTTCTCTGCACCAGGGTTTTGTTATTCACATCCGCCATCAAGATGTTAAAAGGGGAGTTATCCAGGTCAAAATCCGCTATCGGTAGCCCGGCAATTTCGCCCGCCAGCAGATACTCAGGATGTAGCGCTTTAAGGGAAAACGCCTCCGCCACGGTATTGACCAAGAAGATCGCGAGTGCACCTCTGGTGAAAGCAACATGGCTCACCGTAAATGCACGGATGACGTCAATGACGATGTTGATGTCAGCCGGGGGAACGGCTTGCTCCGTCCCCCGGATAATGCGCAAACTAATGGCGCTCATGTCGGTCTTGACTCAGTACATCATACGCGGGTCATTGTAGTGTTTGAATTCAAGCACATTGTTTGAGGGGTCGAGTACGCACAGGGTGGTGTGTTCCTCTACGGTGCCTTCAAAGCGCTGGATGGGGCCATAAAACATCGGAATATTGCGTATGCCCATCAGCTTCTTCAGATTATCGAACTCGGCACGAT
Source organism: uncultured beta proteobacterium (assembly GCA_963715005.1). Taxonomy (GTDB): domain Bacteria; phylum Pseudomonadota; class Gammaproteobacteria; order Burkholderiales; family Gallionellaceae; genus Sideroxyarcus. Next base: position 10,949 of record CAVQQO010000005.1, read on the forward strand.
CCTTGAAGGTGATACCGAAGTGCCTGGGATAAAGCTCAGGCTTGGTTTCAACCTTTTCGGGCTTCAGGTGGCACACCAGCTGGTCGCCAAAAAAGTCCAGGGTGATCCGGTCATCGTAGCGCCTGGCGAGTCTGCATCCCAGTTTGGTCACGTAAAACTCGTGCGCTTCATCCAGATCTTTGCAGGGAACGGCAAGGTGAAAAACATTGTTCAAGTCGCGCATAAAATAACTCCTCACTATTGTATTGTAATAACTTACGCCATCATTGCATTTATCTGCTGCGTGATTCAGGCACGAGCTCTTTCCCATTGGGAGCCTTGACTTCCTTCCTGTCGGAAGGAGTGCCTCTGACCTGACGTCGGTCGCGAAGGGGCACAACACTCCGGTCAACATTGTCAAATAACGAGAAAGTATCCGAGCGAAGTCCCAGGCGCAAGGTTTCCAAGCCAATGACATCACCAAATGCGATATTGCCGAGGTTGACGTTGGGCCCCAGAGAGGAAATCAGTTCTGTTTGTAGTGCCTTGTTTGGTGCTTCCCATATGGCATCGGTAAGGCGAAAGCTTGATTCTGAAATGCTGGCAACCATGTCCTTGCGTAGCCTGCCATTGGCATCGCAAATGCCGCTTTTCCCCGACTCGCGGGCTTCAAGAATAACCTTTGCGGCGCCGGCAAGCAGGTCTGCATGTATCTCGTCTATCCACTGCGAAATCGGCATGTGGTCGGCTTCCTCCACATCTTTCTTTCCCACTTCGCTAAAAACATAAAACTCTTTGGAAAAATCAGCGATGTGCCGCTCCTTGTCTTTGCGCGAAATGTGCAGCGTACCATCTGAAACTTCCATCATCTTGCAGTTGTGACACTTCAGGAACCTGTAGTATCCATCCAACTTTTTTTGAGACAGCGCCTTCTCGAATAGCGTGCCGCCAAAGTAATAGTTCACATCGTTGTTAACCAGGCATTCGATCTTCTTTTCCAGATCCTTGGTGACCAAGGCGGTACACCAGCCAAATTTCACGACATCGATCAGGTGTGCCTTGCTTTCGATCACATCGATGAAATAGCGGGTTGGCACACCGTTATCGATCAGCGAGGTGAGGCCATGTCCTCTTGGTTTGTCGGTTCGTTTAGGTGTATCAAGAAAATTGCGATTCATCTTTCCTGCCTCCTCTGCGTAAACATCTTTAAAACTGCTTTGTTGTCGCGCCACATTTTCGAATGGCGCAGTGAGGCGCAAAAATATCTTCAAGCCAAACACCTCGACCTATCCCGAAACACGTGGTGGCGACCCCCACCGTCTATCCTGCACTGGCAAGCGCCGCCTACAGTGCGAACGGCTTGGATAAACGGCGCAGACTGTATGTGCGTCCTCGGCCTAGAACAACCTATCAAAACTAATAGGGAACGATTTCTACTCAAGAAAAGGTTATGGTTGCGTTTCTCTCGAATTGCAGGATATTTCATGCATTTTGAGCAGATCTGAACGACGTTTGTAAAAAATTAACCATGTGCCATCCTGTGAAAATGCAGATAAACGGCGATACCGTTCATCCCACACAGACACCGTTTGTCTGATAGCTTAAAAGCGCTGTTCTGTTTGAGCGGGTTCGTTACCTGAGCTTTATTCGGAAGCTGCAACCCAAGCGCCGACATAAACTCGGCTTTATATAGGTCGGTTCCATTTGCCCCAAAAAGAATTTAGATTGCAGTCCGGCAAGTCGATCAGCTCCATTTCCTGCGGAGCAGTGCGTTCAATTCCAGGTGTCCGCATATGCATTAATGCGGGCGTATTGAATCACCGGTAAGACTAAAGCAGCCTGAGCATGACGGCTTTGATGGCGGCGGCAGTCTTGTTGTTGACGCCCAGTTTACTGACCGCATTGTTCACATGGAAATTGACGGTGCTTTCAGAGATGTTCATGATCTCACCAACTTCGCCGGAGGTTTTTCCCTCGGCAGTCCAGCGCATCACTTCGATTTCTCTTGCTGTCAAATTGACGTCTGCTTCTGGGAGAAATCTGTGGAGATGAAGGCGAGATAGGCCTTCGTGTGCTGCTTGCGCAAGCCAGGACATTTTCAGCGAATTGGCGCTAAGCTCGGACTTGGACAGATTGTCATGAGACCTCGCCAAAGTGAGTAGCCCACCAATTCCTCGTGGGTCATGGCATGACTGCGCCCATCCCACTTTCAGATCGAATGCGCGAGCCTCTTCCCAGAAATCGCGGCAAGAAACAAAAAGATCATCTGACCAGATCAGAGGCATGATGGAGCGCGCGCCATGTGCCACGGTCGGATCGACCTGCAGATAGTTGTTGCGGACATAGCTTTCCTGCCAGCCGCTCGGATAGTTGTTGACCAGGATGACTTTGGGATTAGAAACCGGGAGCGGTAGCCGCATGCCATAGGCGCATTTCTCAAAACCAAGCTCTCTTGCCGCATGAGCTAAAACCGTAAACAGGTCACTCTCTGTCTGGGCGCATAGCAGGGACTGTAATTTTTGTTCTTGCCAAGAATCCATGGTCCACCTACAGGAAAACCCTACCTGATAATTCTCACAATGACGCTATGAAGAAAGAATGATTAAGATACAAAGTGTGTATACGATATTACTCATTTTAAATGACAGACCATCTTTGCTGCGTACATTCTCCCACATTTGAATCGATGACAAAATCGCGCATGCTGACCATTTCGAAAGACGGGTACATTCGTCTTTCATTTCAGGAACTGCAGAAAGTTCGATTTCATCATTTGATGTCTGGGCTGGATGAGACCAACACAAACCACGCCTCACTTGGCGCGACTCAGGCGGCCATTACCGGGTATACGGAATGGTTGAGCGATACTACTCCGTCAATCACCATTGGCTGGGACTGGCTGATGGAATTTATCGATGGGCGTATCCAGTTACGCCAGATAGGCAGTCCACGCAGCAACATCATGCTTCAGGCTGGCCATCATGGAGATATCGGCCATGAGAAATCGCTGTTGTTGCAGGAACTGCGTATCGACGAACTGGGCTGGCAGTCCATTGTGATGGAGCAGATCAATAAACGATATCGATAACTTATTGTCTTTAAGTTAAATTTGCTTTATTTCTTCGCGACTTTATAGTCGACAAAAAGTCTCAGATACATCCTAATAACTTTAATAGTTACCGGAAGCTGATCAATCCCATTTAATGGCCCCCGTCAAAAATAACGATGTCGGGGGAGTATTTGTGAAGGTCATTTCTGGAGTATCTGGAGGTTTGTCCGAGGATTTATTCGATAAAGTATCGAGTTACCGGCATAAAGTCTTTATCGAAATGCTGGGCTGGGAGTTGCAGACGAAGAACGGTGTGGAACTGGATCAGTTCGATCGGCCGGACACCCTGTATGTCATCGCGCAGGACGATGAGGGAACGATAAATGGCTGTGCCCGATTGCTCCCTACCGATCGACCATACCTGCTAGGTGAAGTTTTCCCTCAATTGCTGAACGGACAGCCATTGCCTGCCTCTCCCGAAGTATGGGAGCTCTCTCGGTTCGCCGCTGTTGACTTCAATACCCAGACTTCTTCCGCGCTAGGGCAATTCTCTTCCGAGATCGCAGTGAGTCTGCTTCGACACTCCATCGTATGCGCAGCAAAACAGGGGGCAAAGCGACTCATTACCGTTTCGCCGCTCGGAGTAGAGCGCCTGCTGCGCCGTGCTGGATTCCATTCGCACCGTGCCGGTCCACCGATGATTATCAGCGGGCACCCAATTGTTGCGTGCTGGATAGAGATTGAACGCAATATCGGAGACTGAGGTCAGGCTGAAGGTGACCTACTCTTCAAGATGTACCTAGAAGAGCGGCTTCGGTTGCCTGCCTGTGGATTTCGGCAAATCTCCATTGAAGTGAATCAGCTTGCTCACAACTCATGAGCAACTGGGGCGTACATCCCCAAGAGATATGAGTTATTGGCCGAGCTCTATTGCCTGTCGGTTGTCTGATGTTTCGTTAGTGAGCGAAGGATTAGGGCTAGTTCTGCGCGAGGGTAAGTGCGGTTTTGTAACCGCCGCAGATTACGATCTGCGAAGTGAATTTGTTACAGGAGCACTGCACCCGGCAGGCATGAGGGGAAACATGGCTGACCATATCGAATCGCTTGCTGCACATTGCAACAGACTGATTGCCATACCAATACTAGAACATCCCCGAACTAAATGATAAGCGGCTGAACCTTTTTCAAATCAGCACGGTTGGGTCGCTCTCTTTTCGCAAGCGCCACCGACATGACAATCCCGCTTCGCCACCATACAACAGGCCATCATTCGCTGCATGCGTACTTGTGTATATTAGTTTTCAGATCTAAAAGAAAAGGAAATTTATGCTTAATGTAGAATTGGTTGTGGCATATATGGCGCTGGGCGCTGTCGCCGGATTTCTTGGCGGATTGTTTGGCATCGGCGGCGGCTTCATCTTGGTGCCAGTTTTATTGATGCTGTACGACGCGCAACATTTCCCTCACGAAACTCAAATGCATCTGGCGCTTGGCACCGCGATGGCGATCATCGTGTTCACTTCACTCTCCAGCATGTACAAGCACCACCAGCATCAAGCCGTGAATTGGCGCGTGGTGCGAGACATCACCCCGGGCATCTTGATCGGCACCGCCATAGGCGCACTGCTTGCGTCTGTCATTTCGCCGCGCGCGCTGGGCATCATTTTCGCACTGTTTGTCTTGTTGGCAGTCACCCAAATCCTGCTTGACATGAACCCCAAAGGTGCGCGCCCATTGCCCGGCCGGGCAGGAATGACGCTCGCCGGCGCGTTTACGGGCTGGCTATCCAGCGTGGTGGCAATAGGCGGCGGCACCATTGTGGTGCCCTTCCTCGTCTGGTGCAACACGCCGTTGCGGCAGGCCATCGGCACCTCGGCTGCAATAGGATTTCCGATAGCCGCGGGCGGTACTCTGGGCTATATCGCGACCGGATGGGGAGTCCGCGCGCTACCAGAATCCACGCTGGGTTATGTCTATCTGCCGGCGCTGCTGTGGGCAGCGTCTACCAGCGTCATGACCGCGCCATTGGGCGCCAAGTCTGCGCACAGCATGAATATCCACTTATTGCGCAGACTGTTCGCGCTGGTGCTGCTGGCACTAGCGGCCAAGTTGCTGCTGAAGGTGTTATAGCTCGTGGTTAGCCACCACTTGTCAGCATCTACCTGAGGGGCATAAGAAAGAGCGGATATCACAACACCGCGGGTACTCACTACGTCGAGCCGACTCTACCCCAGGACAACTCTGGTTTCCTCGCACGGCGCGTTACGGTATCCGCCGCTTTCATGGAGCGGAAAGCTTCCTCTCTGAAAAAATAATAATAAATCCATGCGCCCTCTGCCGACTGGGAGCGGGGCCTGTCACCAGAAATTCGAAATACCCCAATGCGGCGGTGCAAATTCACGGCCGACAATTTATGCACATTCAGGTTAAACGTACTCGAATGCCCAATAACCAGCAAAACTTTTGAGATTAAAACATCCAAAGAATTGCCGCCACCTATCAATATTGACAGGATTGCACGAATCAAAACCCCTAGTAATATTCGTCTGCATTTTGTGAAATGCAGCGATGCCAAACCAAGGCTCGTCCGCAACAAAACCGAAATACCAGGCACTGAATAAAGACTCTAGGAAGAAAAGTTTCCGGTCAAAGAGGCTATGGCACTATGGAAACGTATCGCCGGATGAGTGAGCCTAGCTTACTCCGCCCTCGCTGGATCTTATGCTCATTGACTTGGATTCAATGTAAATTTGATTTGTACGAGTAGAAATGAAGTAAATAGCAATAGAAAAAGGCAAACTGGTCGAAAGACTAGGACGCAAAATTTCCGGTCTAAGGTGTGCATCGACACTACGATAGCGGGATCGCCAGAAGCGTCGTGCAAGCGATTGACCGATTTTCTGTAACGTTCTCCTTAATATCTCCCAAGACTCGAAGTTTTCGCCGCTCATTGCGAGCCTGCCAGCGGGTGCATTTCTGTTTTCCCCGTCTGCCGGGTGGTTCAGGTTTGCCCCTAGTGCCAAATAACACTGTTTTAAGAATAGCATCAATAAAGTAGAGGTACAAAAATGCAGCCCTCATCAGCTGTCGAATTTTCAGGAACAAAACTCGGCGAGGCAGTACTGAATCTGCTGGTGCTGGGCTTCGCACAGTCGGAACGTCAATTGCTGGACACCATCGTCCAGTTGTCGCGACGCCGTCAGCCACGGATTGAACTGCTCGATGTTGCCGACGGGCCACGTGCGGATGTCGTGATGATCGATGCCACAAATGCCCAAGCAAAGAAGTGGGCCAGCAGCCAGCCTTGGCTTGAGCGTAAGGCGGTCATCTGGGTGGATGAACCCGGTGCACCGGGTGCACCGGGGCGCACCGTGGTGCAGCGCCCCGTACAATGGTCGGCTTTGCCAGTATTACTGGCGCGTGTTCTGGAACAGGCTCCGTTGAACGTGCCAGGCGTGTCGGCAGCCACCCCCAGAAGCAACTCGGTGCTGGTCGTTGACGATAGCTTGGCCGTGCGTGCACAGCTACGCGCGCTGCTTGAGGCGCGCGGCCTGAACGTCGCCGATGTCGACAGCGCCGAAGCCGCCATTAAGGCCGCGGCTGCATCGCATTTCGCCTGCATCCTGATGGACGTGCTCATGCCCGGTATAAACGGCTATGAGGCCTGCCGCCACATCAAGGCGCGCACGTACGGCGGCGGCAGGCCGACTGTCATCATGTTGACCAGCAAGAGTTCGCCCTTCGACCGCATCAGTGGAAAGATGGCCGGCTGCGACGCATACCTCACGAAGCCGATCGATGCCGAACATTTATACGAAGTGGTTTCGCGGTACACAGCAAAACCAGTGAATAGCGCTGCACCGCAGGGAATGGCGCGACCGCAGTACATCTGACAACTTTAATTCAACCACCTGTTATTCACCACCTGAAAGGATATACACCATGGCACGTAGCATTTTGATTGTAGAAGACAACCACGCTGATCGCAGCCGACTTGAAAAACTGTTGAGCGACGCCGGCTTTTTGGTCAGTTCCGCCGAAAGTGGAACCCAGGCTCTTGACGCTGCGAAGCGCAACAAGCCTGATGCAATATTCATGGATGTGAACATGCCCGGGATGGATGGCTTCGCCGCCACGCGCGCCCTGCGCAATGAACCCGACACCAAGAACATTCCGGTGATACTGGTCACCGCCAAGGACCAGAAGGCCGACATAGCCTGGGGCCAGATGCTCGGCGCCAAGGCCTACATCACCAAGCCCTATACCGACGAGCAAATCCTGTCGCAGGCACGCGCACTCTAAGCCGCACGTACTCAAGGAGCACGCCATGCATCCGATACGGCGGCTTCTTGGGCAGATCGAGGTATGAAGCAATGACCAGGAAAATATGAAGACTCTCGACACCGCTGGCTCAGCGCCAGGTGCATGCCCGACAGTTCCATCACCCATGCTGCCCACACAAGCGCTGACAGCCCAATTCGAATTCGATGCGAGCAACGATGCCGGGCAGGTTGTGCCGAAGCCGGGAAACGCCAGCAAGGTGTCAACACTCGTCGTCGGTGCCTCGCGGCAGGGATTCCGGATTGGCGAGCTGTGCCTGATGATTCCCTATGAGGATGGCAGCGAACTTTCCGACATGTCACCCATCCACCGGTTATCCAATGCCCCAAACTGGTTCTGTGGCATGACCAACCTGCAAGGCAAGCTGACGCCAGTGTTCGATCTGGCGCGCTACGTCGGCGTCGAACATGACCGTGGGGCGAAGCGCATGCTGCTGGTGCTGGCGCACGGCCCCGATGCGGCCGGTGTGATGGTTGACGGTCTGCCGGAACGGCTGCGCTTGTCAGACGAAGACGAGCGTGCCGATCCCGATGTGGCGCCGAAGCGACTGGCACCGCACTTGCGCGGTGCTCGCTACATTGACGCACGGCTGTGGCTCGACCTCGACACCCGGTCGCTGCTCGATGCAATCGAGCGCTCCCTCGGAGCGCCGCAATGAACGCGATATCTCCGTATCCGCCCCGCTTGGGGGCGTCCCATTTTCTTTTCCTTATCTGGAGGTAATTATTATGCAATCGAACCTGTCCCGCCGGTTGGGCGGCATCAAGATCGGCACTCGGCTTATGCTGAGCTACAGCGTGATTCTGGCGTTGCTGATTGCGACGCTGGTCTTTTCCGCCTACACCATGTATCAGGCCAACAAGCACGCCACCGAGGTATTCCAGAACAACTACGAGAATACTGTCGCCCTGGATAACATTATTATTTCGATGCAGACCATGGGACGCGTGATGCGCTCGATCATGCTGCTGCATGACGACCCGGATGGTTTGGAGCGCGAGCGGAAAACGATTCAGGATATGCGCGAGCTATACAAAACGTCATACGCGAAGTCCGAGGCGCTCTCCACAGACGAAAAGAGCAAGGCGCTGTTGAAAGCAATGAACGAAGCCCGAGACAAGGCGGTTGTGATCAACGACCGGGTTAACTTGCTGGCTGACCAGGGCAAGCGCGATGAAGCGGTAAGCTTGCTCCTTAACGAGGGTGTTGCACAACTGAATGCCCGGCAAGTGACGCTTGATAATTACAAGAGATATCTGAATGAACAGTCCAAGGAAGCTGAAGCCGAGTCCGCCAGGAAATTCGCCAATGCGATTGTTATCTCGATAACGGTTTCTGTTCTAGTCTTGCTTCTGGGCGGCTTCTCAGCCCTCGTAATCACGCGAAGCATCACGACTCCCCTCAACGCCTTTCAGAAGGCGATCAATGACGTGCGGAAAGGCGGCAAGCTTGGCGCCCTGGCGCAGATCGACTCCAAGGATGAAATGGCCGACATGGGCTTCGCGGTTAACCAAGTGCTGCAAGACCAGGTGTCGGCGCGCGAAAAGGCCGAACAGGACAGGCAGAATGCCGATCAGGAACGGCAGAAAGCCGAAGCCGAAAACGAAGCCCTGAACAACTCGGTGATCTCGATTCTGCAAGCCGTGAACCAGTTGTCGCAGAGGGACCTGACCGCACGCGCGCCGGTTTCGACAAACATCATCGGCACGGTATCCGACTCAATCAACCAATTGACCGAGGAAACCTCAAGGGTTCTGCACGGCGTGACCCAAATTGCCGGTCAAGTGGCGGAAGTGTCGGGTAAAGTGCGGTCGCAGGGCGATCTGGTGTCCAAGACGGCCGCGGATGAACGCCAGAACGTGAACGACATGATCCTGTCGCTCGGCGAGGCAACGAAAAGCATGAACCAGGTGGCGGAACTTGCCGACCAGTCAAACCGTTCCGCCGAGCGCGCGACCCAGGCCACGGAAACCGCGCTCGACGACGGTGAACGATACGGTGAAGGGCATGGACTCGATCCGCGAGACCATCGCCGAAACCGAAAAACGCATCAAGCGCCTGGGCGAGCGTTCGCAGGAAATTTCGGGCATCGTGAATCTGATCAACACCATTGCGGAACGCACCCACGTGCTGGCACTGAACGCATCCATGCAGGCAGCGGTCGCGGGCGAAGCCGGACGCGGTTTCGCGGTGGTGGCCGAAGAAGTGCAGCGCCTCGCCGAAAGCTCGCGGAACGCGACGCAGCAGATCGGCACGTTGGTGAACAACATCCAGCTCGAAACGAATGAGACGATCTCGACCGTGAACCGCACCATCGGCCAGGTGGTGCAGGGCTCCGAGCAGGCGCAGCAAGCCGGTGAACAGATGCGTCTGACGCAGGAAATCACCGGCGAGCTGGTGGCACAGGTGCGCCGCATCACCGAGGCGTCAGAGCAGCAGAAGCAAATGTCGGCCCAGTTGCTGGACTCGGTGCAACGCCTCGGCAAGAGCACCGAACACACGGCGCAGCAGATTTCCACGCAGAACCAGCAAACCGAAACGCTGCAGGATTCGGCGAAACGGCTGGTTGACTCCGTAAACGTGTTCAAGCTGCCGAAATTTGCCTGAGAACCTGGTCCTAACGACGCCGCATTGCGATAAGAAACTGAAGCCCACATGAAACTCAACGACCTGATCGAAGCATTCGCCAGCGAGATCGAATTGGCCATGACGCGGCTGGACCACAATCTGGAACAGCTAGCCACGCTGGACATCGAAAGCCCGGCCTTCATGGATGCGCTTGACCAGTACAGCGGCCAGGCACAGCGCATGGGGGAAGCCGCCGAAATGGCCGGCTTCCCAGGGCTGCAAGCGGTGTGCACCCATGTGGTGGAAAACAGCCTGATGCTGGCTACGCAGCCACCGGGGGGACGCGTCGCTCTGCTTGCTTTCCTGCGCGCCTGGCCGCCGTTGATCGTGCTGCATCTGCGCAACCTGAGCGACCCGTCAACCGCAGCCGGGCTGGTAGATCACCTGCGCGGCGCGCCCATGCCCATGGACGAGGAGGAAGCCCTGAAGGTGATGCACATGCTGGGCGCGATGCCGCTGCAAGTTGGGCTCTCCGGTGAAGGCGACGCAGAGCCGTGTCGTCAAGAACTGGCGACACCTGAGGATGTCGCACTGGTCATGCCGGACGACGTGGACCGCAAGTTTCTGGAAGGCTTCTTTCAGGAAGCGCCTGACCAGGCGCGCTACTTGGTCAACCTCGCACGCACCATGGCCGCGGGAGAAGGCGACAGCTCGGATGTCATCGCCGCGAAGCGCGTGGCGCACACGCTCAAGGGATCGGGCGCGATCATAGGACTACGCGGAATTGCATCGCTAGGCCATCACCTGGAGGACGTCCTCGATTACTTCGAACGCGAGGAGGCGCAGGTAACCGGGCAAGTCGCCAACGCCCTGCTCGACGCGGCCTACTGCCTCGAGCAGATGATCGGTTTTGTGACCGGAACCGACGATTACCCGCAGCAGGCACACGGCGTGCTGCAAGCCGTGCTCGACCTGGCAAACCGCATCGATGCCGGCGAAGCGCTCGACCTGCCTGCAACGCGAGTTGCTTCGGCGATTCCGGCAACGGCCGCCGCGGCGGCGCGCTTACCGCTGTACCGAGCGCCCGCGCGCACCGGTGGCGGCAGCCGCCACTTCGGCGGCGGCGCTACGCGTCAGTCTGCAGCGCATTGACGACTTGTTTCGGGTTTCCGGCGAAGTCTCGGTGAACAGCTCCGCGCTGGAGGCTGGCATCAAGACGCTGGTTGAAAGCTCCCGCGAGCTGCTGGCGCAAAACCTGCGGGTGCAGAAGCGCCTGTTCGAACTGGACACCGTGGTCGAAATGCGCACACTGACGCATGGCACGCTCGCGCAGCCTGCAGCACGGCGGCGCTGAGTTCGATCCGCTCGAGATGGATCAGTACAACGAACTGCACAGCACCTCGCATGCACTGGTCGAAGATGCGGCCGACGCGCGCACGATGGCGTTGCGGCTGGAAGAAGGCATTGCACGGATAGCAAGCCAGCAAGCGCGCCAGCGGCGCTTGAGCGAGGACTTGCAGCATCTGGTGATCGGCACGCGCATGACGGAGGTTGGCGTGCTCGAGTCGCGGCTGCAGCGCAACGTGCGCTCAACCTGCCAGATCACCGGCAAGGAGGCAGTGCTGGTGCTGGAGGGCGGCGACACCCTGATCGACAGCGATCTGCTCAGCAAGCTTGCCGAGCCGCTGCTGCACCTGCTGCGCAATGCCGTTGACCATGGCCTGGAGACACCGGGCGAGCGTGCCGCCGCCGGCAAGCCGCGAACCGGACGCATCCTGCTAAGCTTCGCGCGGCAAGGACAGCAGGTCGTGCTGCGCTGCCAGGACGACGGACGCGGACTGGATCTGTACGCAATCCAGCAGCGCGCGATCGAGCACGGCCTGCTCGCAGAAGAACAAGCGCTGAGTGACGCGGAAATCTCGCGGCTAGTGCTGCTGCCGGGCTTCTCCACGCGCCACGCCGTCAGCGAAGTATCGGGCCGCGGCATCGGGCTGGACGTGGTGCGCGGCTGGGTCACCGCGATGAACGGCTCAATCCAGATCGCCTCCAAACCGGGATACGGCTGCACGTTCGAACTGCGTTTCGCCGCCTCGCTTTCGACCATACAATCGCTGATCGTCGAGGTTGCCGGGGAGCGTTTCGTGCTTCCTTCCGTGCAAGTCGAGCAGGCGGTTGCGCGCGGTGTAGGCACGTTTCACCTGGTCGGCGGCCAACTCTTATACAACTTCAACAAGCGTACCTATCCGGCAATGCGCCTAGCCGACTTGACCGGACTGCCGGACGAAAACAAGCCGCTGGATGCTTACGACTGCAGTGATGATTAAACTGGACGATAAGACCCACGCGCTGGCCGTTGACGGCCTGCTCGACGCGCGCGAATTGCTGGTCAACAGCCCCGGACGCTACGCGCGCCATTTGCGTGGCGTGGCCGGATTGTCCATCCTCGGCGACGGCGCTATCGCTGTGAATCTCGACCTTGCCCAACTGCTCGCTGGAGGCGCGCGAGCCCCCAAGGGGGACAGTACTGCCAAGAGCGCAGATCAGCAGATCACGCTGCCCGGCGTGCTGATCGTGGACGACTCGCTCTCCGTACGCAACTCGCTGGTGCAGCTCATGCGGGACGCCGGGTATCGCGCCGAGACCGCGCGCGACGGCATCGATGCCATCGATACGCTGAACACCTTCAAGCCGGACGTGCTTCTCACCGACCTGGAGATGCCCAACATGAACGGCGTCGAACTGGCGTATCACATACGCGAGCGTGAGGACATGAAGGAACTGCCCATCATCATGATTACCTCTCGCTCGCAGGACAAGCACCGGCGCATGGCGGAACAGGCAGGCGTGGACACCTACATCACCAAGCCCTATAACGACAGCGATTTGCTGCAGACCATACGCCGCACCATCACCCACTGATCGAGTGCAAAAGAACCAAGCCATGACTTCCGCCATCACAGTCCGACCAAGAATCGCGTCGCGCGGCAACTACGTGCTGCTGATCGCCGATACGCTGCACCTGCTGTTGCCGCAACACGAGGTGGGTGCCGCAGAATTTCTGGAAGGCGTACTCGAAGCAAGCAACGAACCCGGCCTGCTGCAGCTTGCGGGAGATGATAGCCAACGTCGATATGCCGCACTGTCGAAGCAGATGACACTGTTGCCGCACTGCCCACCCGAACGTTTTCTGGTTACTCCACTCGGCGATGGCAACGACGATCTGGGCTGGTGCTGGGACGAGTTGCACATATTGATCGACGTCGATTTGCAGCCTCACCCCTTACCCAAAGTGCTGATTGCACCCGACACGCCTGTCGATCAATGTGTCGAGTTTGATGGAAAGCTCGCCTACTTGTGCAACGCGCAGCAAGTGAAATCATTCGCCCTTGGATCGAGGAACTGAACGATGTACGCAGAACTGGAACAGCTGCCCAACACAGGCGGCGCCGCGCCGGACGAGCCCCACCTCCCCACCGCCGACCATGCGAATGCGGCAACGGCGGAACCCGGCTCGCAAGTAGCCGCACGCATGGTCGAATACGCGAACGGGCGCCATATCGCGTTGCCTCCACACACCACCTACGCCCTGACTGCACAACCGACATTCGAAGCGGTACCGGGGTGCGCCCACTACGCATACGGCTTGCTGACTTGGCAAGGCATCCGCCTGCCGCTGCTGGATCTTGATGCGCTGCTGCACGCTGACCCAAGCACCATACTCTCCACTTCACCGCGCTATGCGCTGATCGTTGCCTACCAGAGTATTGCGCACGGACCGCTAGCATACGGTGCAATCAGCATGAACTCACTGCCACAGACCATTGCCATCGGCAACGAGGCGCAATGCGCGCTGCCCGGTGATAGCAGGCTGTGGCCGCAACTTGCACTGTCTTGCTTCCAGCATGAAGGGGAGGCAGTGCCGATCCTGGACACCGCGCGGTTATTCGCGGCCTATCACGGCTAACGGTTAGCCCTTGGATACAGCGAATACGGGCGACTCTACAGGTCAATTTCGCCGTAAAGAAAAAGAAATTAGGTGAGAAGAATTGCTAACACACCGAAGCCGTCGTATTGCGCAGGTGACCGAGGCGTACTTGAACTATCTGTATTCCGCCAAAGAGCAGGAGATTGCGCGAAGAACTACTACCGCCGACCGATGAGAAAGTCGCCAAGAAGCAGTACCGTAAGTGCCAAGAATGTAGCCGCGCTGCAGTTGTACGCAGCAGGCACATGGGGTTCCCGTTTGGTCGAAAACTGTTGGCCGAACAGGGTGCCTGAAATGAAGTCTCTTTAACCAAGTCAGGAGTATGTATGAACAAGAAGGTCATCACATTGGCGGTAGCAGCTGCCATTTCTGCACCGGCATTCGCCGACACAGCTAACGTGATCGTCTATGGCAGAGCGCACCTCTCCCTGGACAGCAATAGAGGAAACTCCGGTTCCTCTGCGACAGGCACCAAGAACGGCCTGAATCTGGCCAGCAACGCATCGCGATTGGGGTTCAAGGGCACCGAGGACCTGGGCGACGGTCTGAAGGCGGTGTATCAGTTCGAAACCGAGGTGAGCACTCAAGGTTCTACGGGGCTGTTCGCTGCGCAACGTGACACTTATGTCGGTGTGGCAGGCGATTACGGCACACTGATCGCCGGACGTCTGCCGTTGGCGAATCAGTATGTTGGCGATGCCAATTTCTTTGGCGACCGGGTGGGCGACGCAGGCAACTTCACCGCGGGTGGATTCGGCGGCGCGGGGCTGCTGGCCGTTCCGAGCCGTATTAGCCGCGCAATCGCTTATGCAACTCCTTCCCTTGGCGGTGTAACGGTACTTGCCGCATTCGTACCGAATACCGCGCAATCCATCACCGGCACGCAAAACGTCGCGTACAAGACCTCCAGCTATACGCTGCGTGGCTCGTATGACAGCAACGGAGTATTCGCTGCGGCGAATTACGTGAACATCGGCGGTATCACCGGCGCATCCGGTACCGCCCAGGATGCAAAGATCAAGATCGTGTCGCTGGCCGGCGGCTATGACTTCGGGGTTGCCAAGGTTCGTGCACAATTGGTCAACTCGGACGCCAACGCCCAGGCCCAGGCTACCGGTGCGAAACAGACCGTGTACACCGTGGGTGGACAGTTCAATCTGGGTGAGAATGACACCATCAAGGCACAGTTCGCCAAGGCTCAGCAATTGAAGGTGGGGGGCGTGGCCGTTGCCGGATCCAACGCCAAATTGCTCGCGGTAGGCTATGACCACAACCTGTCCAAGCGCACGACGGTGTATGCCGCTTATGCCAAAGTCAGCAACGGCACGGCTTCACAGTTCTCCGCCACCAACTATGCACATGGCGGAGTGGGCACTCCCGGTGCCGGTTTTAGTCCGAGCGCCTTGTCTGTGGGTGTGATCCACAACTTCTAATCTGACTTGATTGTCACCTCTTGGAGTGTGAACGGGCGTCTGCGGACGCCCGTTTTTTTTGACGGCAGTCGCGCAGAAGAGTGGATCGGCAAGAAAGGTGCATGCTGCAGATGGGGTTCAAGAGCACGATGGGATAACGATACCTTAGAAGGTCGACAATTCCTTGAAATGCCGCGTCTCGATGAAATGTTCAAGTTCAGATGTCCATGAAACTCTGAACGTACCAAGCGGATGCCCACATGCCGCATGTATATCCGTCCGACGCATTGCGCTACACTTACCTCACCCTGTACGAGCCGGATCATGATCCCATGCCACAGACCCCGCATATCGAACGGCACTTCCGTGCGTCGCAGACGATACGCGACATCGTCATCGGCATGGCGGACGGGCTGACCGTACCGTTCGCGCTGGCGGCCGGGCTGTCCGGTGCGGTTGCTTCCAGCCACATCATAACCACGGCGGGCATCGCAGAGATCGCTGCCGGTTCGGTGGCGATGGGCTTGGGCGGCTATCTCGCCGCGCGCGGTGACGCCGAGCATTACGCCAGCGAAGTGCGCCGCGAACGGCAGGAAGTCAGGACCACGCCGGAGCAGGAGGCGCAGGAGATCGTCGATGTGTTCAAAGCCTACGGCGTATCTGCGGAACAGAGCGCGCCGGTGGTCGCTGCGTTGCGCGGCAATCGCAAAGCCTGGGTGCGTTTCATGATGCGCTTCGAACTCGGACTGGAGCAGCCGGAACACGGACGGGCCAAGCGTAGTGCGGCGACCATCGGCGGCGCCTATGCCGTGGGCGGCATGATTCCCATCGCCCCGTATTTCGTGGCCGCCAGCGTGGATGCTGCGCTGCAGGCCTCCGTCGCCCTCACTCTGGTCGCACTGGCATTGTTCGGTTTCATCAAGGGCGGCTACATCGGCGCCTCCCGCTGGCGCAGCGCGCTCGATACCCTGCTGATCGGCAGTGTGGCCGCGGCCGCGGCCTTTGTTCTGGCCAAGTCGATTTCATAGAAGGAGGCATCATGCCAACCAGACAAGAACGCGATTCCTTCGGCCCCATCGAGGTTCCCGCCGAACGGCTGTGGGGAGCGCAGACGCAGCGCTCGCTGGAACACTTCCACATCTCATGCGAGCGCATGCCGGACGAGATCGTGCTGGCGCTGGCCGAGGTCAAGCGCGCCTGCGCCGTGGCCAACCGTGACCTCGGT
The DNA here is from genome assembly GCA_963715005.1 of uncultured beta proteobacterium. Taxonomy (GTDB): domain Bacteria; phylum Pseudomonadota; class Gammaproteobacteria; order Burkholderiales; family Gallionellaceae; genus Sideroxyarcus. The sequence goes on from CAVQQO010000005.1 coordinate 27,508, forward strand.
CTGTTACCGGAAGACAAGTCACAGGCCATCGTTCAGGCAGCGGACGAGATCCTGGCCGGCATGCACGCGCAGGAATTCCCGTTGTCGGTGTGGCAGACCGGTTCGGGCACGCAGAGCAACATGAATCTCAACGAGGTGCTGGCCAATCGTGCTTCCGAACTGCTGAGCGGCGAGCGCGGCATGGCGCGTCTCGTACATCCCAACGACGAGGTCAACCTCGGCCAGTCCTCCAACGACATCTTTCCCACGGCGATGTATGTGGCTGCGTTCAGCGGCATGCAGCACAGGCTGCTGCCTGCGCTGCGCATTCTGCGCGCCGCACTGCACGCCAAAGCCATCGAGTTCGCGCCCATCGTCAAGATAGGCCGCACCCACCTGCAGGATGCGACGCCGCTGACCCTGGGCCAGGAATTCTCCGGCTATGTGGCGCAGCTCGATCTCGCGGAATCACTGATCTCGGCAGCGCTCGCCCCACTCTGCCAGCTCGCCATAGGTGGCACGGCCGTGGGCACCGGCCTCAATACCCACGCCGAATTCGGCGAACGCGTTGCTGCAGAATTAGCGACGCGCAGCGGTGCACCCTACCGCAGCGCACAAAACAAGTTCGCCGCATTGGCCGCCAACGACGCGCTGGTGGCAGCGCACGGCGCGCTCAAGACACTGTCCGCCGCGCTGATGAAGATCGCCAACGACGTGCGCTGGCTGGCTTCAGGCCCGCGCTCGGGACTGGGCGAGATCAGCATTCCGGAAAATGAGCCGGGTAGCTCGATCATGCCGGGCAAGGTCAACCCGACGCAGTGCGAAGCGCTGACCATGCTGTGCTGCCAGGTGTTCGGCAACGATGTCGCCATCAACATCGGCGGCGCTTCCGGCAACTTCGAGCTGAACGTGTACCGGCCGCTCATCGCCCACAACTTTCTGCAGAGTGTACGGCTGCTGGGCGACGGCATGGCGAGCTTCGAAGAACATTGCGTGCGTGGCATTGCGGCGAACCTCGCGCGCATCCAGGAGCTAACAGAACGCTCGCTGATGCTGGTGACCGCGCTCACCCCGCACATCGGCTACGACCGTGCCGCCGAGATCGCCAAGCGCGCGCACCACGAGGGCAGCACGCTGAAGCAGGCAGCAGTGGCGCTGGGCTATGTCACGGCGGAGCAGTTCGACTTGTGGGTGAAGGCGGAAGACATGACGGGTGTAAAACACACTGGATAATGTGAGCAACGCGATATCTGTTGGGCATCAGTAGAGTTGCAGCTCCGTTCGGCCTGATAACCAGCGACTAGGCTGACGTTGTTTGTCTGCCTAGTCGAATGGCTAGTAGTTTTATCAGCCTGTCGACGGCCCAAAGCCATTCATGTTTCGACAAGCTCAACACGAACGGCTTTATATTTTATTGAAACCTGATTAGTAAGCTAACCCCCCTTCGCCCGATACGCCATCTTCATGTACACATCCCCCTTCGTCAGTTCTTCCAGCATCTGTGCCAGCCGCTTCTGTTGCGTGGCTTCCAGTTTTGCCCGCGTGATCCAGCCGATGTAGTCGTTGCGCTGGTACGGCGGACGGGCATCGTAGGCGGCAGTCAGCTTCTTCGCGGCCAAGGCATCGCGGATGAAATCGGGCATGGGGTAGCGTTCGCGTTTCAGGCGTGGTGTCTTTTCCATCAGGACCTCCTTCAGGCAGGTTTCTGTTCGTCCTCGATACCGACGATGCGTGTCAGATAATGTTCCAGATTGCGTTCCACGTGCTGCGGATAATGCTCGGGCAGCAGCACGATGTCCTGTATGCGGTCGAAGCGGAAGTTGCGGTAGGCGTCGCGTTTTTCGCACCAGGCCAGCAGTGTCCAGTGGTCGCCCCAGCCGACCATGCCCAGCGGCCATACGTTGCGCGTGGATTCCTCCCCGTTCATGTCGCGGTAAGCGATGGAGACTTTCTGCCGCCCTTCACAGGCCTTGCGCAACAAACGGTGGATGCCGCTCTCGGAGCGTTCATACACCGGAATGCGATAGGGCAAGCGCGACACGCCGATCAGCATTTGCGGGGTGAGTGCGGCGAGTATCTTGGCCTCGGCCTGCTTCGCTGCCTGCGCCAGATCAGGATCGGTCCACGCCTGTACCATGCGGCTGCCGACCAGCAAGGCCGTAACCTCTTCCGACTGGAACATGAGCGGCGGCAGATCGAAGCCCGCGCGCAGACGGTAACCCACACCCGCCTCGCCGTCGATGGGCACGCCGGAGAGGATGAGCGCCTGGATGTCGCGATATACGGTGCGCATGGCTACGCCCAGCTCTTCCGCCAATGCCTGCGCAGTGATGGCGGTGCGCCGCCCTTGCAGCAGCGTCACCAGTTGGAAGAGTCGTTCAGATTTTCGCATGTAGCTGAGCTCGTTCTCGATTTATGTGGCCTTGACCACCTTGTACCTGCTTTGCACCAGACCGCTCACAAATGTCTTTGTCGATTCGTGATGGAGTTTGATGTCTCGCACCAATGGACCAAACAGTGGGATGCCTTCGCCGATCAACACCGGCACTCGTGTGATCGTCATCTCATCTATCAAGTCGGCCTGCAGAAAGCACTGGATGGTCTTTCCCCCATCCACATAGACGTGTGTCGAACCGGACGCTTCCAGTTGGGGTGCAAGTTCTGCAGGCGATGTCGAGGTGCCTTCCACTCCTTCCGCCAATCGCGTCGGCGATTTCGGAAAGCGGCGGCTCAATACCACGACCTTCTTGCCCCGATACGGCCACTCTCCGAAGGTCAGCACCAACTCGTAAGTGTTGCGTCCCATCACCAAGGTATCTACGGATGCGAGGAATTCCTGATAGCCGTGGTCTTCGCCACTCGCCGTACCGTCACTTCCCGGCAACCAGTCGAGATTGCCGTTCTTTCTGGCAATGAACCCATCCAGGCTGGTCGCGATGAATACCGAAAATCTGATTCCCATGTTGAACCTTTCCTTGTGCCGCTCAACTGCGCAGTTCAAATGCACCCAAGAACGTGGCGTTACCGTTCAACAACACTTCCACCTTGTGTGTTCCGGCGTAATGTTTCCGGGTGCTCATCGCGGCCAGAGAGATAGTCTTCATCAGTTGCGCTGATCCATAAGGGGCAAGTTTAGCGGCTTTCAACTTGAATACCTTGGGGCCGGTTTTGCCATTGGCTTTCACGTAGTGGATACGCAAGTCCACCAACACGGCCTGCGCTTTCGGTGTTGTATTGGTGATTTCAAAAGATATCGTAACGTTGTCGCCTTGGGCTGGCCGTTCCGGTTCGATACTAATCTGACAGATGCTCACGTTGGCAGGCTCGCCGAAGCCCATCACTTTCAGTGCACCCGCCTCGCCGCGTTTCACTGCCGAACGCAAGGCATGACGGATGAGCCAGCGCCTTTCATCCGTCGCGTCCTTCAACCAACGCCGGGTAGTTTCGACCAGCACGTCCGGATGATCCTTGCCGATATCGTTCAGGTTGTTCGCCACCGAGCGCCGCACATAAAGCGAGGGATCATCCTTGAGCAACTCCAGCAATGTAAGTACGGGTGACGGGTCTTTCTGAAAATCGCACAGGCGGCTTGCCCAAGGCAGGCGCGGGCGTGTTCCCTCCGACACCAGCCGCCGCACATGTGGGCTGGCATCTTTGGCCCAGGTGGCAAGCTGTACCAATGTCGCTTCCGGATAACGCTCCAGAAATGGTCGTATGCTGAACTCGGCAGTGAAGCGCTGTGTCAGTTCATATTGCACGCGCATCGACATTTCAAAATGATCGATACCATGTTCGGCAACAAACATGGTGTACGGCAAGTACAAAAACGACGACATGCCAAAATCTTCCGTTTTCACCAGCTTTGGCCCGAGCGAGGCGATCAATACTTCAGCAGCCTCCATGTAGTCGTCCGGCAAATGTCGAGACATCGCGCTGGCAATCTTTCCCCCGCGCAGCATCAGATCAAGCGCTTCATAACCCTGAAGCGCATCGCGAACGAAAGCTTCCGCTGGAAACCGGTGAAACGCTGCCAAGATCATCCCGGCGATCTTCACCGGGACGTCCGGCCCAAACTGATTTTTAAGAGGCTCCGCCAAACTGCCTCCTTATAGTCGCTCAGATTTACACATATGTTAATCTAACCATTGCCGCCTGATGCATCTCAACGCCTTCACCAACGAAGCGGAAATAGCCGGATGCTGCACGAGATCGTCTTCTGTCATGTCAGAACCCAACAGCGGGATTGTAATGCACGCGGATTCGATGACGCGCGCAGACATCATCGTGACTGTTTCGAGAAGAGACGCATGCGCGTGTGTGGCACGCGGCGAGGCGTTTAACAATGCCACGGGCTTTTGCACGAAGGACTCGTTGCCGACCATCCAGTCGAGTGCGTTCTTGATCACACCTGTCACCCCATGTGCATATTCCGGGCTGGCGATCAACACGGCATCTGCTGCGTTGATGCTGTCTTTCAAGTCGGCCACAGCAGGCGGGTGGGGAAACTCGATGTCGGGATTGAACAGCGGCAGTTCCCCCAAGCCCGGATAGACGACCACCTTGATGCCTTCCGGCGCCAAGCGCGCAACGGCACGCAGCAGCATGGTGTTGTTCGAGGCTGCACGCAGGCTGCCGGAAAGGGCAAGGATGTTCATCTTATCCGCGCTGCATCACATGCGCCTTGCTGTGGCTCACCACGACGCTGCCGATCTCCACCAATGGTTCGCACGCCGGCCCCATCTCTTCACCGAACTTTGCGCCGGATGCCTTGGCCGCTGCCAGGCTCTCCCAATACACCATGTCTATCCACTCGCCGTCGTCAGTCTCGGACAGGCTGCGGAAGCGAAAACCCGGTTGCTGCTTGATCCAGTCGTTGATGTGTTCGTTGGCCTTGAGCCAGTCGGCGGCGGTCTTGCCCTGCTTCAAACGGAAACGCACTAGTTCTATCGTGTCGGACATTGTTGTTCTCCTTGTTGGTTATGTCGAAAACTTCGACAGGAGAAATCTACGCCCCTGCTGCTGACAACGTGATGTCAGCAGTCATTTCTTCTTATGCTCTTTCTCCACATCCTCCAGTTCCAGCAGCAGGCGCAGACGGTCGTGCTTCGCCACCTCCTGCCAATGCCGCCCGGACAAAGCGCCTTCCATCGCCCATAGCAGGTTGAGACTGGCATTGGTTCCTGCACGTTTGACCTGCACATAGGCACGCACCGCACCCAGTTCGCGCAACTGCTCGATGGTCTTGATGCCCGCCTGCGCCAGCATCTGCTGCGACTTGGGGCCGAAGTTGGGCAGGTCGGCGATGTTCATCCTTCAGCCTCGATCAATTCTTTCAGCTTGCGCACCGTGTTCCAGTTGCGCCCAGTCATGGGCACGCCGAGCAGGCGCTCCATGCCGGATGCCAGTTTGGAACGGCCGATACCGTCGGGGGCATGCAGGTAGAACACATCGCCTTCCAGCTGCCACCGCTCGCTTGCCGCCCTGACCTTCTCGATCCTAGCAAGGTCGGGCTTGGACGGAATCGATTCGAGGAAATTGAAATGCAGGGTATTGCCCTCGCCCTCGCCTTCCGGGAAAGGATTGGCCTTGATGGCTTTTTCCAGTCGGCCCGCATCGAGCAGCAGCACTTTGGGTTCAAAGCCGTGGCTCTTTTTGATTGCAGCAGCGATCCGTGTAGCGAGTTGCGTATCAGTCGCTTTGCTCCGGAAGACGACATTTCCGCTCTGGATGTAGGTCTTGATGCCTTGCAAGCCCAGCCCTTCCAGCACGGCGACCAACTCCTTCATCGGCAGCTTGTTGTTGCCACCGACGTTGATGCCGCGAAAGAGTGCGATGCAGGTGTTCATCTGGCCACAGTTCCTTTCAGGCACGTTTGCCGCGCATGGCAGAGAATTTCTTTATGTTCTTGTCTTTGACGAGGCGCCGGTATTCCTCGCTCTCTACCGGATAGATCGCGATCCTGCCCTTTTCGTCGTAATGCGCACCCCAGCCGTATTGTTTGGTCAGCGGCGAGGCGCGCATGCAGGCATAAGGTTTGGCGAAAAACTCGTCGCGCAGTCGCTTGCCATGCGTCTTCAGTTCGGCGGCCGGAATCTGTTTGTGCTTCATATGGGTGGCGAACTTGAGCTCTGCCAGTGTGTAGGCATAGGGTTTGCTGCTCAGCAGTTCGTATTCGATGGTGGCGATGGAAGGCTTGCCGTTCTTCTCTGAGGCACGATGCTTTTCTGCGTAGGCGAGTCCGGCGCGATCTCGATGAATTGGTTGACGGGGTTGTCCATGGCTGCTTCTGGCGTGTTTGCTGAATCATCTCACCTGCCTGTTATTTTGCCGCGAACATGGCATCGCACCGTTTTTGCATCTCGGGGAATGTACACATCCTCGATATGCGTCAGGATATGCCACTTGTGTCCGAACGGGTCGGTCAGTGTGCCGCTGCGGTCGCCGTAAAACTGGTCCTTGACCGCCTCGATCTCCGTCGCTCCCGCATCCAGTGCGCGCCGGAACACAGCATCGACATCATTCACATACAGCGCGATGCCGACGGGCGAGCCTCCCAATGTGGCAGGACTCTTGTTGCCCCATGCGGGCATTTCTTCCGCCAGCATGATGGTCGAATCGCCAACCCGCAATTCGGCGTGGCCCACCGAGCCGTCGGGCATGGAGATGCGCCCGATCTCTTTTGCGCCGAATACTTGCTGATAGAAACGGATCGCGGCGATTGCATCTTTCACCGACAGGTAAGGGGTGATGGCATGGAAGCCATCGGGGATCTTTTTGACTGTGCTCATGGTTGTTCTCCTTTAAGGGGATCGCAGCGGTTGCCGGATGTTGCTCACCGGCACTCTATCCCCATGCTGCTGACAGCGTGGTGGCAGCAGAGTCGCTCGCCCCCCCGATAATCGAGCGCTAGCTCTCCTGTGACCGATTGCCGCAGACAGGATCAGGTTTTGCTTTCGCAGTTGAACATCCACCGCACGCCGAACTTGTCGGTCAGGCTGCCGTAATACGCGCCCCAGAACATGTCCTGCAAAGGCATCTCCACTTTGCCGCCGACGGATAACGCGTCGAACAGGCGTTTGGTCTCGGCACGCGTGTCGGGTTGCAGGCTGATGTACACGTTGTTGCCCATATTGACCTTGAAGCCCATCGATTCGGGTGCATCCGTGCCCATCAACTCGTGACCGCCGAGTATGGGCAACGCGACATGCATCACCAGATCGAGGTCGGCAGCGGGCAGCGGTGGCTGCCCCGGTTGCGGGGGCATGTCCCTGAAGCGCCCGATGGGGGTGGAATATTCCGTGCCGAAAACCGATTTGTAAAACGTGAAGGCCGCTTCGGTGCTGCGGGGGAAATTGAGATACGTGCTGACTTTTGCCATTTTGGGTACCTCCGGATTGGATGAAGCAAAAAACGAAATTCAGTGCTGTTCGCAAAGCGCCTTCAATTTCGCCAGGGCCTTGGGCCAGGTGTCGGTCATATACTGCTCGAACTCGGCAGGGATGGCCGATATATCCACCTTGAGCTCGGTGACGCCGCTGCGCTCCTCGAAGGTGTAGTTCTCATAAGCGCTTGCCCACGCTTTTGCTTCCGCGCTTTCCGTGTCGTCGATCCCGTTGTGGATGACCCCCAGATGTTTGATGGAGATGAAACGCCAGGGTCTATTCTCGGCGATGATGGAGGTCATGCCTTCTTTGCCTCCGGGGCCGAGAAAACGGATCTTTTCGCCCTGTTCCCAGGAACCTTCGTAGTACGAGCCCTCGCCGAATTCGGCGGTCCAGATGCGGTAGGTCTGCTGTTGCAGCATGGTGTTCCACACCTTTTCACTGGGTGCCTTGATGGTGATCGAAAATTGCATAGAGTTCATGATGGCCTCCTGTAGAAAAAAGGTTCACTTGACCTGGCGCGCGTAGCTGACGGTCAACATCTCCCACTGATGCCCGTCGGGTTCGTTCCAGTAAACGTTGCCATACTGCGCATCGACCTGCATGTCGACCGGGCCGCGCACCGTGCTGCGATATTTGATGCCTGCTGCCTTGATGCGTTCCAGGATGGCAACGAAGTCCTGCGGACTGACGCGGAAGCAGAAGTGATAGACAGGGAACGCCTCGTCCGTATCCTGGAAGTCGAGCGTCAATCCGTCATTGACGTACACGGGGGAAAACAGCCCGGCACCACTTTCCGCCCACGGGACGTCCAGCAGTTGCGCCAGCAGCTTCGCCGAGGCGACCTGGCTGCGCGAAGGCACGATGGTGTGGTCGAGATGGATGGTCATGGCGATTCTCCCGGCGTGATTGCGGCTGCCTTCCAGAGTTATCCTGCGTGGCCGGGCGCGCTCCTGCGATCAGACGAACGAACCCGATTTGATCGCACCGGCGGGTTCATAGCTCGCGATGATGACGCCGGTCGCAGTCACCTTTGAGGCGATGAGTTTGAACCCCTCGGGTCGAGTGCCTTCGGCGAACAGGCGTTTGCCCGGTCCCAGCGTCACCGGAAGAATCCAAAGATGCATGACGTCGATCAGGCCGTGCGCAAGCAGCGTCTGCACGAGCTTGCCGCTGCCATGGACCCAGAGGTCCGGCGCATCCATCTCCTTCAGTTTCCTGATCTCGCCGACCACGTCGCCCGTGACCAGCGTCGAGTTGTGCCAGGACAGTTGCGGTCGGCCGTGGGAAACCACGTATTTTTTGGTGCTGTTGAAGGGCAGCGCGACGTTCTGGTCCGTTTTCGCCGTCGGCCAGTAGGACGCGAAAATGTCGTAGGTGCGCCGACCCAGCAGGAGTTCGAAGGGCAGTCGCATAAAGCCGTCCATCGTGCTCCCCCCTGCATCGTCCCAGTAGCCGAACATCCAGCCGCCGTGGCTGAAGCCGCCATCGCGATCCTCGTCCGGCCCACCCGGCGCCTGCATCACGCCATCGAGCGAGATGAATGTGGTTGTTATGATCTTTCTCATGGTTTGCTCCTTCGTCAGGATGTTGTCTTTCCGTCATAGGCCTGCCTGAGTGCTGCAATGTCGAACTTCTTCATTCTCAGGAACGCTTCGGTGAGACGCGCCAACTTCTGCTTGTCCTTGGTCTTTTGCATCTCATACATGACTGTCGGCACGATCTGCCAGCTCACGCCGAATCTGTCCTTGAGCCACCCGCACGCTTCGGCCTCGGGGACGGCGGAGAGCTTTGCCCAGTAGTAGTCGATTTCTTCCTGATTGTCGCAGTTCACTACGAACGAGATCGCCTCATTGAACTTGAACAGAGGACCGGCGCTCATCAGCTGGAACTCCTGTCCGAACAACTCGATGGTGACGACCTCCACTGTGCCGGAAGGCGTGTTCTCCAGAGTGGTGCTGTCGAGAATCTTCGCTTCTTTGAAGACAGAGGCGTAGAACTCGGCCGCCTCTCGCGCCTCTTTGTCGAACCATAAGAACGGACTGATCTTTTGCATGACATTTCTCCTTTCTGGCAAATGTTGCGGCAAACCTCGCAATCACTTCTCGGCGATCGCCTTCAGCCTGGCCAGCCCGGCCTCGAAGTCCTTGCCGACCATCCTGTCCATGTCGAAGAACAGTCCCATGACCTTCGCGATCAGGTTCTGCCTGCCGTCCATGCCCCACATGACCTCGGTGGAATCGCCGCTTGCCTTCAGGGTGAATACCACGACGTTGCGTGCCTCGAACGGCTTGATCATGTGCAGGTCGAAAGCGATCCGGGACGGCGTGGCGTCGGTGATGGATATCTCGCCCTTCCCCACTTCGCTGTTGCCTTCCCACGCATACACTGCCCCCTTGCCGCTGGTGCTACCGCTGAACGTCTTCTTCATTGCGGGATCCTTGTTGTAGGGCGTCCACTCGTTCCACTGCCGGAAGTCGTTGATGAGCGCAAATATCTTTTCCGGCGGGGCCTTGATGGTAATAGTACGCTCTACATGAAGTTCATCCGGCCTGGTCGCGGCATAAACAAGGATGATGGCAAGCAATATGACGATTGCGAGAACAGTGATTTTCAACATGGCGAACTCCTTTCAGGAGTTTTTCAGGACGACATGAGTGGCGTTCTGTGTGGGCACATGTTCGACACATCGATAACCGAGCAATAGTGTGTCGATGCCGGAGAACAGGTTCTCCCCCGACCCCAGCTGGATTGGCACGATGGCAAGATGCATCTCGTCGATCAACCCGGCGCGCAAATATTGCCGGATCGTATCGACCCCGCCGCCCAGTCGGACATCCAGACCGTTTGCTGCTTCAAAGGCGCGCGCCAGAGCGCCATGAATGCCATCGGTGACGAAGTGAAATGTCGTGCCGCCATCCATCGTAAAGGACTCGCGCGCATGGTGGGTCAGCACAAAGACCGGGGTGTGATATGGCGGGTTGTCGCCCCACCAGCCCTTCCATCTGGCGTCGGGCCAAGGTCCGCGAATCGGGCCGAACATATTGCGCCCCAATATCCATGCGCCGACGTTGCTGAAACCGCGCGCGGCAAATTCATCGTCGTCGCCCGTCGTCCCGCCGCCATTCCCGAACATCTGCTGAAATGTCCTGGTTGGAAAAGCCCATTGGTGCAGGTCCATTCCCCCTGCACCAAGCGGATTCTCCTGGCTCTGGTTGGCTCCAGCACCGAACCCATCAATGGAGAGTGAAAAACTTTGTACACGCAATCTCGGCATGACACCCTCCTCTGCTTTGACTGACATCGATTTCGACACCATTTGGTCCAAGCGGTTCGCCTGGATGTGACTGCAGACCTTAAACAGCGTCGATTCAGGCGAATACGGCAGGCAAACCCATGAAGGCGGCATAGCTTTTTGCGGCCTCGGCAAAGGCATTGCACTCGGCTTTGCTCAGAGTGGCAAATGGCTTTGCGCTGATCTCGATGGCGGTTTTCCTGATGGTTCGTTTCCAGGTCCCGGCCACGCGTCCGTTGGTGACGATGGTCGAGGCGAACATGCCGTTGCCGCCGGGACACACTTGCTGCGCGTATCTTGCATCGAGCACAGCGCTGCGATCCTTGTAGCCCAGCAGGAATTCGTCGAAGCCGGGCAACGCAAAAGCACCCCGCATGTCCTTCGGTTCGCCGATGTCCGTCGCCATCCAGTAGCTTTGGCCGTCCTGCATCTCCTGCACCAGGCGTGTCTTGACCGCTTCCAGCCCGGTGCGCGCCTCGCCCGCGCTCAGCCCCGACCACCAGGTGAAATCCTGCAGGGTGGCCGGGCCACGGCTGGTGAAATAGCGTAGCGCGAGTTCGGCCAGCGCTTCGTCGCGCGTCTTTTCCCGCGCCGGCGCGACCCATTCCTCCAGCAGGGCCAAGGTCTGTTCCTTGCCGTTTGTGGCGGCAAAGCAGATCAGGCCGTGCAGCGCGGAATTCCACAGGATGTGATAACCGCGCTGAGCGGCGGTGGAGATGTTCGCGCCTTCCAGCAGGGCATAGAGTTCATCGCGGGTGAGCTGCTTGCCGCCCTGCAGCGCCCTAGTGAAGAGCTTGCGGCAACGCGCGAGGGTCTTGTCGTCCAGCTCGAGATTCCGACGGCGGCGCGCACTGCCCGCGATGTTCCCGGGCGAAGTCAGCGCCATGATCCAGCGCACATCCGCGGCCGCGACGAAGTGCAAGGTGCCGCGCATCGGCCAAGTGCGCACGATCCGGCGTTCGGCTATCGCGCGCTCCACATCGGCGTCGCTGGCATTGGGCAGGCGCAGGCCGACGGACCATTTCGCGCCGGCATAGTCCTGCCCTTGTATCCCGCCCATCCAGGCGAGCACTTGTTCGGGTTCGTGGAAGCGAGTCCGCGCGATCTGCTGGTTGTGAAGTCTCAGTGCGCCGATGTCCACGTAAGCCCCCGATCTTTGTTAATCCGCCCCCTGGATCAGTTGCTCGAGACGCATGCGCCCTTCCGCTGTCGCCATCACCATCAGCACATCGCCGCCATGCACGATATGTTGTGCGGATGGGTTGAATACCCAGTCTTTTACCTGACGCACGGCCAGCACGACACAGTCCTTGTTGCTGTGGTACAGCACCGACAGCTGTTTGCCGCTCAGCTCTTCGGGAACCCGCACCTCTTCCATGCGCACGTTGTCGTCCGACTTCAGCATGTCGTCGAGGAACAGGGCGACATTCGGTCGCACCATCGCGGAGACGATGCGCAGGCCGCCGGTAAAGTCGGGCGAGACGATCTCGTCCGCGCCCGCGCGGCGTGTCTTTTCGACGTTCTTCAGATCGTGGCAACGCGCCACCACGCGCAGGTTCGGGTTGAGCTGCTTGGCGCTCAGGCTGATGACGAGGTTCATGCTGTCGTCGTGCGCCACCGCGAACACGCCGCGCGCGTTCATCACGCCCGCTTCCAGCAGCACGTCGTTATCGGTCGCATCCCCGTGCAGATAGAGTTGGCCCGGATGCGCTTCCAGGTAGCGATGGATGGTGGACATGTTGGCATCGATGATGACGCAGGCCCGCCCGGTCGCCGCCAGCTCGTGTGCCACATTGCTGCCGACCAGACCGACACCGCACACGATGTAGTGTCCTTTCAGTTGCGCGATCTTCTGTTTCATTTTCTTTCTCCGCCAGGACGTATTGAGGTCGCTCTCCAGCATGAACGCGGTGACCGTGGAAAGCACATAGCCCAGCACACCGATACCCGTGATGCCGATGAAGATGGTGAACAGGCGCCCGTATTCGTATCCCGTCACATCCACCGTCTCGTTGTACCCGATGGTGGTGAGGGTGATGAAGGTCATGTAGAAGCAATCGAGCCAGGTATAGCGCTCGCCGCCGAGGAGACGATAGCCAAGCGTGCCGACCAGCATGATGGCCGCCAGCGCCAGGAAGGCGAAGGCGAGGTTGCGTATCACATTGGATCGGCTGTTATCCTGTTCCATCACTCGTCCCGCACGTCCTCATCGGGGAACATGGCATCGCTGAAGCCGAAGTCCTTCAGGTCGCGGATGCGCATCGGATAGAGGATACCGTCGAGATGGTCGCATTCGTGCTGCACCACGCGCGCATGGAAGCCGCTCACCGTGCGGTCGATCAGCGCACCGTATTCGTCGACCCCCTGATAGCGCAGATGCGTGTAGCGCGGCACCAGGCCGCGCATGCCCGGGATGCTGAGGCAGCCTTCCCAGCCGTCTTCCATCGCCTCGGACAACGGCGTGATGACTGGATTGACAAGAACGGTCTGCGGCACGGATTCCGCATCGGGGTAACGCGGGTTCTGGGCCACTTCGAAGATGACCACGCGCAGGTTCACACCGATCTGCGGCGCGGCCAGACCGACGCCGTCCATGGCATGCATGGTGTCGCGCATGTCGGCGAGCAAGGCATGCAGCTCGGGCGTGTCGAACTTGCGCACTTCTTCCGCCTGGCGCAGCAGGCGCGCATCGCCCATGCGCAACACTTCCCTAATCATCGCTGACCACCGCGAATTCAAGGATGTCCTTCACCCGCTCCATCGCCGGCTTTATCACCGCACCAATCGATTCCAGCGGCACGCCGTCGCGGCTGTCGCCGCGCCCTGCGGCGCAATTCACCACCACTGCGATGGTGGCATAGGCCAGCCCCAGCTCCTTTGCCAGCGATGCCTCCGGCATGCCGGTCATGCCGACCATGTCCGCTCCGTCGCGCTCCAGACGGTTGATCTCTGCCGCCGTTTCCAGGCGTGGCCCCTGCGTGACAGCATGCACGCCGCCGTCCACGCATTTCAGCCCCGCACGCTTCACTGCCGCCAATATCTGCTGGCGCACTCTCTCGCTATACGGCTTGGTGAAATCGATGTGCGTCACCGGCCGGTCTTTGCCGTCGAAATAGGTAAAGTCGCGGCCATAGGTATAGTCGATGATCTGATCGGGCACCACCAGTGTGCCGGGAATCAGGTCGGCCCGGATACCGCCGACCGAGGTGGCAGCGATGACACGCGTGGCTCCTTGGTCGCGCAGCGACCACATGTTGGCGCGGTAGTTCACCTCGTGCGGCGGAATCGTGTGTCCATAACCGTGCCGCGCGAGGAACATCACCTCATGCCCATTGATGGTGCCGAAGGTCATCGGCCCGGAAGGCTCGCCGTAGGGCGTGCGCAGCACTTGCCGGTGCGTGATCTTCAGGTTTTCCAGCTGGGAGAGACCGGTACCGCCAATGATTGCCAACATATCAGTTTTCCTTTGATGAAACTTCTGATGCAACTACTAGCCATCCACCAAGCAACCGGAATGCGGTTAGCAAGTGGCTGGTTATACCGCGTAGATCGCGGGCAGATTGCGCCACGCACCATGTATATCCATCCCGTAGCCGAACACGAAGCGGTTCGGCAGTTCCATGCCGACAAAATCGGCTCGTATCGGCTTGGACTTGCCATTCTCTTTATCGGTGAACACCGCGCTGTAAAACTTGCTCGCGCCCAAGTCCATCACGCGCTGCTTGATCGCAAACAGCGTCTCGCCTTCGTCGAGAATATCGTCCACGACCAGCACCACGCGGCCAGCCACGTTCTCGCGCGGCGCGACCTTCCAGTGCAATTCACCGCCCTGCTTCTCGTTGCCGTAACGCGACACATGCAGGTAATCGAAGTCCAGCGGAAAATCGAGCATCGGCAGCAACTGCCCGGTGAACACCACCGCGCCGCCCATCACCGACAGCACCAGCGGATGCTGGTCGGCCAGGGTCGTGTTGATCGCACGCGCCACACGCTGCACGGCAGCCTGCACCTCGTCCGCCGAGCGTATCAACTCGGCATTCTGCAAAATGGCGCGCGCTTCCAGGTTACTGAGTGTCACGCCACGGTCTTCAAGTAAGCGGCAAACTCGGTGCGCAACTCTTGATGCTTCAAGCCGAACGCGACTTGTGCCTGCAAGTAGCCGAGCTTGGAACCGCAGTCGTAGCGGATGCCTTCGAATCGGTAAGCCAGCAATTGTTCTTCCTTCATCAGTTCGGCGATACCGTCGGTGAGCTGTATCTCGCCGCCCGCGCCGGGTTTGATGTTCTCCAGATGATGGAAGATGCGCGGGGTCAGGATGTAGCGCCCCACCACCGCCAGCGTTGAAGGCGCGACTTCGGGCTTGGGTTTTTCCACGATGCCATGCACGCGCTCGATATCTTTTTCAAGATTGGTGCTGCTGACGATGCCGTACTGTTTGGTGTGCGCGCGCGGCACATCCTGCACGCCGAGAATGGAACTTTGATGTTTGGCGAACACGTCCACCATCTGCTTGACGATGGGCGTTTCGCCGTCGATCAAGTCGTCGGCGAGG
Source organism: uncultured beta proteobacterium (assembly GCA_963715005.1). Taxonomy (GTDB): domain Bacteria; phylum Pseudomonadota; class Gammaproteobacteria; order Burkholderiales; family Gallionellaceae; genus Sideroxyarcus. The sequence continues at coordinate 42,716 of CAVQQO010000005.1, forward strand.
ATCACCGCGAACGGTTCATCCTGAATGACCGGCTTGGCACACAGCACAGCATGCCCAAGCCCCAGCGGCTCGGCCTGGCGGATGTAGATGCAGTTCACATGCTTGGGCACGACCGACTGCACCACGCGCAGCAACTCTGCCTTGCCTTGCGCTTCCAGCGTCGCTTCCAGCTCATAGGCCTTGTCGAAGTGGTCCTCGATGGCACGTTTGTTGCGCCCGGTGATGAACACCATGTCGGTGATGCCTGCGGCGACGGCCTCTTCCACGGCGTATTGAATGAGCGGCTTGTCGACCACCGGCAACATCTCTTTGGCGGTAGCCTTGGTGGCGGGCAAGAAACGGCTGCCCATGCCGGCAACTGGAAAAACTGCTTTCGTTATTTTTTTCATATCAAATTACCTTCGGATTGTTAATAACGAAGCTGTTTTCGGTGCAGGCTAACCTGCAAAGCAGGTTAAGCCCGCAAGGGCGGCCGTAGCCAAAAGCTGCTTTTGTTATTTTTTGCTTCATGTCTTTTCGCACTCTTTCAATTGTTGAATCAATTCAGTTTCGCTCCATACCGGCACGTTCAACTCCAGTGCCTTATCCAGCTTGCTGCCTGCTTCCGTTCCCGCCACCACGCAATCGGTCTTCTTCGACACCGAGCCGGCCACTTTCGCGCCCAGCGCTTCCAGACGCGATTTTGCCTCATCGCGGCCCATGCTGGCGAGTGTTCCGGTGAGGACGAAGGTCTTGCCGGACAGCGGCAAACTTTGCGTGCTGATGCCTTCGTGCTCTTCCCAGCGCACACCCAGCAGGCGCAGCTGCTGCACCACTTCGCGATTGTGCGCCTCGCCGAAGAAATCGACGATGCTCTGCGCCACCACCGGGCCGACGTCCGGCACCGCCAGCAACTGTTCGACGCCGGCCTGCATGATGGTATCCAGCTTGCCGAAATGCCGCACCAGGTCTTTCGCCGTACTTTCGCCGACGTGACGGATACCCAGTGCGAACAGGAAGCGGTTGAGTGTGGTGTGCCTGCTCTTTTCCAGTGCATCCACGATGTTCTGCGCGCTCTTCTCCGCCATGCGCTCCAGTGCAGCCAGGGTCGTCACATCCAGACGATACAAGTCGGGCAACGAGTGGATGATGTTCTCATCGACCAGTTGCTCCACCAGCTTGTCTCCAAGCCCCTCGACATCCATGGCGCGCCGCCCGGCAAAATGCAGGATGGCTTGCTTGCGCTGTGCGGCGCAGAACAGGCCGCCGGTACAACGCGCATCCGCCTCGCCTTCTTCGCGCACCACGTGGCTGCCGCATACCGGGCAGGTCGTGGGCATGACAAAAGGCTTGGCACCAGCAGGCCGCCGCTCCGACAATACGCCCACCACTTCCGGTATCACGTCGCCTGCGCGGCGCACGATCACGGTGTCGCCGATATGCACGTCCTTGCGCCGGATCTCATCTTCGTTGTGCAAAGTGGCATTGCTCACCGTGGTGCCGCCGACGAACACCGGCTCCAGTTTGGCCACCGGCGTGAGCTTGCCGGTGCGGCCGACCTGAATCTCGATGTCGCGCAGCACGGTGAGTTGCTCTTCCGCCGGGAATTTGTGCGCCACCGCCCAGCGCGGTTCGCGCGAGACGAAGCCCAGTTGTTGTTGCAGGGCGAGGCTGTTGACCTTGTACACCACACCGTCGATATCGAACGGCAGCGCATCGCGCTTGGCCGCGACATTGCGGTGGAATGCCGACAGAGCCTCTGCGCCGCACACCACAGCGCGTTCGTCGCATACCGGCAGCCCACACTGCGCCAGCGCATCCAGAATGCCGCTGTGCGTGGCGGGCAAGGCCCAGCCCCGCACTTCGCCCAGACCGTAGGCATAGAACGACAGGGGACGCTTCGCCGCAAGCGCGGGATCGAGCTGGCGGATGCTGCCCGCCGCGCCGTTGCGCGGATTGACCAATGTGGCCAAACCCAGTGCGCGCTGCTTGTCGTTGTAACGGTTGAAATCCTTGCGCGACATATACACCTCGCCTCGCACTTCCAGCACCTCTGCCGTACAGGCGTTGAGATGCAAAGGAATGCAATGAATGGTGCGGATATTTTGCGTCACATCCTCGCCCGTCTCGCCGTCGCCGCGCGTGGCGGCCTGCACCAGTACACCGTGCTCGTAGCGCAGGTTGATGGCAAGACCGTCGAATTTCAACTCGCAGTTATATTCGATCTCATTCGTCGTACCCAAAGCATTGCGCACGCGCGAATCGAAATTTGATGCGCCGCTGGCTTCGGTGTCGGTCTCGGTGCGGATGGAAAGCATGGGTACAACGTGACGCACTGGGGCAAAGCCGTCCAGTATTTTTCCGCCGACGCGCTGGGTGGGCGAATCGGCAGTCAACAGTTCGGGATGCTGCGCTTCGAGGGCTTGCAGTTCGCGGAACAGCTTGTCGTATTCCGCATCGGGAATGGTCGGTGCATCCAGCACGTAGTAGGCATGGCTATGCCGCTCAAGCTCGGCGCGCAACTGCGCGATGCGTTGTGCTGCCGTCATCAGGAGAACAATCTGAGGGCTTGTGCGCTGCCGGGCGTGATGTGCCCGACCAGCATCAGGTCTTCGGTGGCGGCCACTTGCGCGCGTATCTGGGCGATGGCGCCGTCGCTCAATGCCACACGCTGGTCATCCACCATGGTCGTGCGCAATGTCTTCGCCAGCTCTTGCGCCAGTTTCACCATCTCGTCGAAGCGGCGAACTGGTTCTTCCACGCGCGGGATGTCCAGCAGCAAAGTCAGGCTGTCGACCCGCGATTGGTTGAGCGTGTGATGCTGGAATGGTTTGCCGTCGGATGCGCTGAGGGTGAACAGCGTTGTGCCCTGCTCATCCAGCAGGTGGAACGCGCCGTCGGCCTGCAGGCCCATCCCCATACGTTCCGCCGCATTGGCCACCTCGGTTCCGAACAGTTTCCGGTCGCCGCTGGTCAGCAGGTTGATGCCGATCATTTGGTCCACATCGGCACAGAACCGGTCGAGCTGTTGTGCGCGTTGCACAGCCTCTTCCACCGACGGCAACTTCACCTCGATCTGCACGCGCGGCGCGATGCCGCTCAGTACCTCGCGAAATTCCGCCAGGCGGTTCTCACTCAAAGGACCCGACCGATCGACCAGTTGCAAACCCAGCTTGAAGGCACGGTAGGTTTTTTCGCTTTCCGGGATCAGCCGCTCCCACAAGCCGCTGCCGGTGCTCAAGCCGCAGGCATGCACGCTTTTGCCGAAGTCGAAACGGCGCTGCCACAAGGGAGCCAGCACTTCCGGAGTCTGCGGGACTTTGAGCAGCAAGGTGACGACATAATCGGTGGCATCGTTGAGCAGACCGCAAACCTCATCCGTTGCACCCGAATCGGAGCTGGCCTCGAGTCCAGCCAGGGGATCGCTTTCTTCACCGAACAAAGCGTCCGCGTCCAGCACCTTGTCTGGTGCAGTTTGAGTGGATACCGCGTTTGGCTGCATCCTGAACGTATCGCCCTGAGCACGCCGAAAACGCCATTGTTGCCAGAGGCCGTAGAGATAGACTCCCGCCACGACGACGAGGCCAATGATCAACAGGCTCAACTGAAATTCACTCATGTCGCGCACCGGGAATAGGGATTAAAACAGCGGTAATTATCGCAAAACGCCTACACCAGCGGTAGCTCGCCTTCGCGCATGCCGATGCTGGCCACTTCATGCAATGCCTTGATGAAATCGGCATCTTCATGCAACTGCACCAGCGTCCTGGGATGCGAATGCCCGTGCATTTGGGCCAGACGCGCTTTGCTGGTTGCGGGCATGTCCCATTTCAACCCGGCCAACAGTTCATCGGCGGAATCCGGCTTGTTGCATACCAGCACCATGTCGGCTCCCGCATTCAGCGCCGCTTCGGCACGCTGCACGATACCGCCCGCGACCGTCGCGCCTTCCATGCTCAGATCGTCGCTGAAGATGCACCCCTCGAAACCCAACTCGCCGCGCAGGATATCCTTCAGCCAGACCTTGGAGAACCCGGCCGGACGCGGATCTACCTGGGGGTAAATGACATGCGCCGGCATCACGGCGGTCAGGCCGAAATTGACCATCTGGCGGAACGGGATGAGGTCACACAACTCGATGTCGGTGTAGCTGCGCTCATCCACCGGGATCTCCAGATGCGAATCGGCGCGAACGAAACCGTGGCCGGGGAAATGCTTGCCCACCGTCGGCATGCCGCCCTGTTTCAGCCCCAGCAACAGACTGTGCGCCAGTTCGGCGATGGCTTGCGGATCGCCATGGAAAGCGCGGTCGCCGATCACGCTGCTTGAGCCGTAATCCACATCCAGCACCGGCGTAAAACTGAAGTCCACACCGCAGGCGCGCAGTTCCGAAGCCAGTACAAAACCCGCCTGTTGCGCCAAGTGCTTGGCCCGTTTCGGATGCGAGTCCCATTCCTTGCCCAGTTCGCGCATCGGCGGAATCCTGGTGAACCCATCGCGGAAGCGCTGCACCCTACCGCCTTCATGATCCACCGCAATGAGCAAAGGCGGTGTGCGCAAGGCATGGATGCTGGCGGTCAGCTCGGCCAGCTGGCCAGGCGATTCGTAATTGCGTTTAAACAGGATGACGCCACCGACCAGCGGATGACGCAAACGCCTTTCATCCTCTGCAGTCAGCGTCGTACCCAGCACATCCAGCATCACCGGCCCATTACCCATCAACCTTCTCCTTCCAGAATCACAAATGCCACCGCCGTATCCCGCTCATCACTGATGCTCAGATGATGGCGCAGGATGCCGAGCCGCTGCAGATGTGCAGCCAGCTCCGTATCGAACACAAAAATCGGCTTGCCCAGTTCATCATGGCTGACCGTGATGCGCTGCAGGCTCACCGGGTGGCGCAGACCATGTCCCGTCGCTTTGGCGAACGCCTCCTTGGCCGCGAAACGTTTGCTCAGGAAGCGTGCCGGATGCGCCTGTGTAGCGTACTCCGCCAGTTCATCCGCACTCAGTATGCGCGCAGCGAATGCTGCACCATGACGCGCGCTGGCCGCTTCGATGCGCGCCACGGTGACGATGTCGGTGCCGATGCCGAGGATCATGCGACCAGCAGTGCCTTCATGTTCTTCACTGCCTGTTCCAAGCCGATGAACACCGCTTCGGAGATGATGGCATGGCCGATGTTGAGTTCGGCGATATGCGGGATCGCCACGATGGGGCGAACGTTGTGGTAATGGAGGCCATGCCCGGCGTTCACTTGCAGCCCCAGCGCATGGGCATGCAGGGCGGCGGCGTGGATGCGCGCCAGTTCGGCTTCGCGCGCCGGGACGCTATCCGCGTCGGCGTATTTACCGGTGTGGATCTCGACCACAGGCGCGCCGGCCTTCTTCGCCGCATCCAGTTGGCGCTCGTCGGCATCGATGAACAGCGACACGCGGATGCCAGCCTCGGTGCAACGCTGGGTGGCACGCTGCACCGCGTCGAAATGTTTCACCACGTCCAAACCGCCCTCGGTGGTCAGCTCCTCGCGCTTCTCCGGCACCAGGCAGATGTCGTGCGGTTTGACGCGCACGGCGTTGGCGATCATTTCATCAGTGACGGCGCATTCCAGGTTCATGCGCGTCTGCAACATGCCGCGCAGGACATCGACATCGGCATCCTGAATGTGGCGGCGATCTTCGCGCAGGTGAATGGTAATGGCATCCGCCCCCGCTTCTTCGCAGACCAGCGCGGCACGCACCAGATTGGGGTAACGTGCACCGCGCGCCTGGCGCAGTGTGGCGACGTGGTCGATGTTGAGTCCGAGTTTGATCATAATTTTTGCAAATCCCTCATCAGTTCGCGCGTATGCAAAGTCTTTCCGGCAAGATGGTGATCGAGCAGCATGCGTATCAATTGTTTGCTTTGGCGCGCACTGTTGGCGTCCCGGTAATCGTCGGCTGCCATGTCCAGCAGCGTCTTGCCGGATAGCGGCATTCCTTGCGACGCATCCGCCGTTTCCGCCACCGCACCGCGTTCCAGTATATAGCGGTAAGCCTGGTCCGGCACAATGGGCTTGCCTGTGCCTGCTTCGGTTTCCAGCAGCAGCGCATAACCCAGTTCCTGCAGCATGTGCTTCTCGAAACAGCGCAGCGTAAAGGCATGATCTTCTTCCTGCGCCAGCCGCTGCAAAGTCTGCAGGTAATAATCGAACAAGCTCTCGTGCGGATCGTCGCGCGCCATCAGGTTGAGCAGCAACTCGTTCAGATAGAAGCCGCACATCAGTGCCGTGCCCTGCAACTGAGGCTGCCCGCCCTGCCATTCGGCGCTGTGCAAGGTGCGCAACTCGTGCTTGCCGAACCAGCTCAACAGCAAAGGCTGGAAGCCCATCAGCAGGCCGCGCAACGCCGACCGCGGACGCCGCGCGCCGCGCGCCACCAAAGGCACGCGCCCGTGTTGCCGACTGAACACTTCCAGCACCAGGCTGGTCTCGCGGAACGGGTAGCTGTGCAGTACGAAAGCGGGTTCGTCCTGGATACGTTGTTTGGATGCAGCGTTACTCATACCCCAGCGATTTCAGCATCTGCGCGCTGTCCGCCCAGCCGCTGCGGACTTTGACGAACACTTCGAGGAACACTTTGCCGTCGAACAGCTTTTCCATATCGAGACGCGCCTGCGTGGCGATCTCTTTCAGTTTCTCGCCCTTGCTGCCGATGAGCATGGCCTTGTGCGCTTCCTTGTCCACCAGGATCGCGGCGTGGATGCGGCGCAGTTTGCCGTCCAGCTTGAATTGCTCGATCACCACACTGACCGAATAGGGCAACTCCTCACCCGTGAAGCGAAACACCTTTTCACGCAGCAATTCGGCGGCGAGAAAGCGTTCGTTGCGGTCGGTGATCTCGTCTTCGGCGTACAGGTGCTCGCCCTCGGGGATGAACGGGCGAATGGCATCCAGCAAGGTATCGAGCTGCTTGCCTTGGCGGGCGCTGATCGGAACGATGGCAGCAAAGTGGCGCAATGCAGCGATCTTTTCGATGAAGGGCAGCAATTCGGCCTTGTCTGCCAGCAGGTCGGCTTTGTTGATGACCAGGATAACCGGCCGATTTTGTGGCAGCAGTTCCATCACCTGCTGGTCGCGCTCATCGAAATGGCGCGCCTCCAGCACGAACAGCACCACGTTGACTTCGCGCAGGCTGCTGGTCACCACGCGGTTCATGCTGAGGTTCAGGGCGTTGGTGTGCTGGGTCTGGAAGCCCGGCGTATCCACAAACACGAATTGCGTTTTTTCTTCAGTGAGGATGCCGGTGATGCGGTGGCGCGTGGTCTGCGCCTTGCGCGAGGTGATGCTGATCTTCTGCCCGATCAGGTGGTTGAGCAGGGTGGATTTGCCGACGTTGGGACGGCCGACGATGGCGATGAAGCCGCTGTGAAAGTTTTGAGATTCGGTCATGGTTTGTCTTTGATTTGTTGATAGGCGCGCTCGGCGGCGATTTGTTCGGCGATGCGGCGGCTTGCTCCTTCGCCACGGGTGATCAGGCCGAGTTGTGCAACCTCACAGGAAACGACAAATGTCTGTGCATGCGCTTCGCCTTTGATCTCGACTACGCCGTATTGCGGCAAGGGCAGCTTGCGGCCTTGCAGATATTCCTGCAACAAGGTCTTGGCGTCTTTACCCAGTGTTTTCAGGTCAGTCTGTGCAATGAACGGCACGTACAAGTCCAACACCACTTTTTCCGCCGCCGAGAAATCGGCATCCAGAAGAACAGCGCCGAATATAGCCTCCAGCGCGTCTGCCAGAATCGAGGGACGCCGGAATCCGGCACTCTTAAGCTCGCCCTCGCCCAACAGCAGCTGCTCGCCCAGATTCAGTCGTTGCGCCAATATTGCCAAGGTCTGCTGATTGACCAGATTGGATCTCAGGCGCGAAAGGTCGCCTTCGGGCAGATCGGCAAACGTGTCGTAAAGATATTTGGCGATAGTGCAGTTCAGCACGCTATCGCCAAGGAATTCCAAACGCTCGTTATGCGCCGCGCTGAAACTGCGGTGGGTCAGCGCACGCTGCAACAATTGCGGCTGCACGAACTGATAGCCGAGCTGCTTACACAGTAGCGCCTGTTTCATTGAATCGATTATGAACTCGACGGATTGAATTCCAGCAACAGGGTGATGTTACCTACAAGCGGCATCTTGATCGTGTAGCTAGTGCTCAGGCTCAGCACGCCATCGCCTTTGCTGATCTCCAGATCACTTGCTTTGATGTCAGTGATGTAGTTGATGTCAGCACGTTTCTGGTAGGCGGAGCGTATATCGTTAAGCGAAGCATCCTGCATCGCCGGATCTTTGGCGATGGACTTGAGTATCTGCGAAATCTGCGCGCTGTGGATGTAGGGAGGAACCAGCTTCATCCCCAGTATCGCCACGAAAATGATTCCGGCCGCAACCAGGATGAATCCGAAAAACCCCATACCACGCTGCTTGTGTGACATTGTCTTCATTGTCATTCCTTTCCATTGCTCAGTTGATGAACGAACCGATACGCTTCAATTCACTGAAATTCATCCAGATGAAAAACGCCTTGCCGACGATCATCTCGTCCGGCACAAAACCCCAGTAGCGACTGTCGCGGCTATTATCACGGTTGTCGCCCATCATGAAATAATGCCCCGCGGGCACGGTACAACGCACTTCTTCCTCGCCATAGCTGCACTGTTCATGTTGCGGAAAGTTCGCCACTCCGTCCAATCGCAGTAGCGGCTTGTCCGGATCCAGAATCACCGCATGGGTACGTCCATTCAGATTTTCGCTGTAATGTTCGGTATGCACGAAGCTCAATCCGCTCTCGACGTAGTTGTAATCGCCGACAAACTGCAACTTCTGCTCCACTCCGTTGATCCACAGGCGTTTGTTACGGTAGCTCAACACATCGCCCGGCACCCCGATCACGCGCTTAATATAATCCACCGAAGGGTCTTCCGGGTAGTGGAACACCATCACATCACCGCGCTGCGGCTGGTTGATCTCGATGACTTTCTTGTTGACGATAGGCAGACGCAGGCCGTAGGTGTAGCGATTGACCAGAATAAAATCGCCGACATGCAAGGTCGGGATCATCGAGCCGGAAGGGATCTTGAAGGGCTCGACCAGGAACGAGCGCAACAAAAAAACTGCCAGGATCACCGGAAAGAAGCTCTTGGCATATTCCACCCACCAAGGCTCGTTCACGCCTGCCGCACGCGTGGCGCGCAGATGAAAACGATCCACCAACCAGATCACACCGGTCAGCAGCAACAACGAGAACAAGATCAAGGCAAAGGTCATCTCTGTTTCCTACTCGGTTATTTGTCATCCACGCGCAGAATGGCGAGGAACGCCTCTTGCGGGATCTCCACACTGCCCACCTGTTTCATGCGTTTCTTGCCGGCTTTCTGCTTTTCCAGCAGCTTCTTCTTGCGCGAGATGTCGCCGCCGTAGCACTTGGCCAGCACGTTCTTGCGCAAGGCCTTCACGTTCTCGCGCGAGATGATGTTGGCACCGATGGCCGCCTGGATCGCCACATCGTACATCTGACGCGGGATCAACTCGCGCATCTTGGCCGCCACTTCGCGCCCGCGATATTGGCTGTTACTGCGATGCACAATGATGGACAGCGCATCCACCTTCTCGCCGTTGATCAGCATATCCACCTTGACCACATCCGCCGAACGGTATTCCTTGAACTCGTAATCCATCGAAGCATAGCCGCGCGACACCGATTTCAGCTTGTCGAAGAAATCCAGCACGATCTCGCCCATCGGCATCTCGTATTTCAGCAGTACCTGCTTGCCGTGATAATTCATGTCGATCTGCACGCCGCGTTTTTGCGTACACAGCGTGATGACCGCGCCGACATATTCCTGCGGCATGTACAGATTGACGTTGACGATGGGTTCGCGGATCTCTTCGACCTTGGACAGGTCGGGCAGTTTGGACGGATTGTCCACCATGATCACCGTGCCGTCCCGCTGCACCACCTCGTAGATCACCGTGGGTGCGGTGGTGATCAGGTCCATGTCGAACTCGCGCTCCAGCCGCTCCTGCACGATCTCCATGTGCAGCAGGCCGAGGAAGCCGCAGCGAAAACCAAATCCCAGGGCCTGCGACACTTCCGGCTCATATTGCAGCGCAGCGTCGTTCAGCTTGAGCTTTTCCAGCGAGTCGCGCAGCGCTTCATACTGGTTGGATTCCACCGGGAACAAACCGGCGAAAACCTGCGGCTGTACCTCCTTGAATCCCGGCAAGGGACTGCCGGCCGGCCTCGTTACGTGCGTAACGGTGTCGCCCACCTTAGCATCCTTCAGTTCTTTGATTCCCGCGATGACAAAACCCACCTGTCCTGCCGACAGCGTCTCGCGGTTTTGTGACTTGGGTGTGAACACGCCAATATGTTCGGTCAGGTGTTGCGCGCCAGTCGCCATGAACAATATCTTGTCCTTGGGCTTCAGCGTGCCATTGACGATGCGCACCAACATCACCACACCGACATAGTTATCGAACCAGGAATCAATGATCAGCGCCTGCAAAGGTGCATCGACATCCCCCTTGGGCGGCGGAACCTTGGCGATCAAAGACTCCAGAACATCTTCCACGCCCAAGCCGGTCTTGGCCGAGCAACGCACGGCATCCTGCGCGCCGATGCCGATCACATCTTCGATCTCGGCAATCGCGTTTTCCGGATTGGCGGAGGGCAGGTCGATCTTGTTCAGCACCGGCACCACTTCCACGCCCAAGTCCAGGGCGGTGTAGCAATTGGCCACCGTTTGCGCTTCCACGCCCTGCGAGGCATCCACCACCAATAGAGCGCCTTCGCACGCGGAGAGAGAACGCGACACTTCGTAGGAAAAGTCCACATGCCCAGGCGTGTCGATAAGGTTCAGGTTATAGACCTGCCCGTCACGCGCCTTGTAGCTCAGCGCCGCAGTCTGCGCCTTGATAGTGATACCGCGCTCGCGTTCGATGTCCATCGAGTCCAGCACCTGCTCCTCCATCTCGCGGTCGGACAAGCCACCGCACAAGTGGATGATGCGGTCTGCCAGCGTGGATTTGCCGTGGTCGATGTGGGCGATGATGGAGAAATTACGGATATGCTGCATGAGGCTCAAAATAAAAAATCCCGTCAAAAGCGGCGGTTTCGCAAAGCGCGAATTCTAGCCGATTTTGACGGGATACGCTGGGCAACTGGAGCTATTTACTTATCATCCAGCTTGATCGAGACGTAGACGGTTCCTTCGCTGCGGCGCACCAGCAATGCGATATTGCGCCCACGCGGAACCTTTTTCAGCACCGTATTGAATTGATCGAAGCTATGTATCTCGGCGTTACCGATAGCGAGGATCACATCGCCGCGCTGCAACTGGCTGCGGGCAGCCGGCCCCTTCATGTCCTCAATGATCAGACCGCCCTCGACCTGCAATTCTGCCTTTTGCTGATCGTTCAATTCGCTTACGATCACTCCGAGGCGCGTTTCGCTTTCAGATCCCCCTTCCGCGCTGCTGCGGCTGCCACGCTGCGCCACAACGCCTTCGTCCTGTATCTCTCCGACCACCAACGAAGTATCCATCGTATTACCCTTGCGCCACAATTGCAGGCTGACTTTGTTGCCGGGTTTGGTTACGGCGACGATGCGCGGCAGATCTGCCGAGGAGCTCACTATTTTTCCATCGAACTTGAGGATCACGTCACTGGGGCGCACACCCGCCTTGTCCGCAGGGCCACCTTTCTCCACGCCGGATATCAACGCCCCAGCCGGCTTGGGCAGGCCGAACGAATCCGCCAATTCACGCGTTACTTCTTGAATGCTGACACCGATCCGACCGCGCGTGACTTTGCCATTGCTGCGCAACTGATTCACCACGTCCATCGCTACGTCGATGGGGATTGAGAACGACAGCCCCATGTAACCGCCGGAACGGCTGTATATCTGCGAGTTGATGCCGACCACTTCACCTTTCATGTTGAACAACGGCCCCCCCGAGTTGCCAGGGTTGATCGCCACGTCAGTCTGAATGAAGGGTACAAAATTCTCTTGCGGCAAGGAACGCCCCTTGGCGCTGACGATTCCCGCTGTCACGCTACTGTCGAAGCCAAAGGGGGAACCGATCGCCAGCACCCACTCGCCTACCTTGAGCTGATCTGGCACGCCCAGCGCCACCTTGGGCAGGCCGTTAGCCTCGATCTTGAGCAATGCCACATCGGTACGCTTGTCCGCACCTATCACCTTGGCCTTGAATTCGCGCTTGTCGGTCAAACGCACGGTGATCTTGTCCGCACGATCCACAACATGTGCATTGGTCAGGATAAAACCATCGGCGCTAATGATGAAACCGGAACCGAGCGATTGCGATTCTTGTTCGCGCGGGACTTGCGGCGCAAAGCGGCGGAAGAATTCGTAGAACGGATCATTCTCCGGCAGATTAGGGACCCCCTGGAACATCTGTGGCGCGCGAACGGTCTGCGTAGTACTTACGTTCACCACCGCCGCGCCCTGTTTTTCCACCAACTCTGCGAAATCGGGCAAATTGCTGGCGATTGCCGATTTCAAAAACAGCCCGAACAATGCAAGAAAAGCAAATCTTTTCAGCATGGCACTGAATCTCCCGATAGATCGATGATTATGGAATTGACTTCGATGTAACGATGGATGAAGCAACCGCCTGCCCGACCCTGAACAACGATACCCTCGCCAGAACAAGCCCCAACAGCAACCCTATGCTTGCTCCTGCTATCGCATAGGCGTCGCGCGCAGCCGCCTCGTTTGCCAAACTGACGCCGGAGAAGCCACCAAGCAAAAGCAAGATCAACGGCAGCACATACATCTTCACGACACCACGCAGCAATACGCCATCCGGCAAGGAAACCTGAACTTCATCCCCGACCTTCGCCTGCGCTTCGTTGCGTACGGTGAAATGACGCGGCTTGCTGCTGCAAAATAACTTGGACAGCGTACCACTCCCACAGCCGCCTTCACTGTCGCAATTACCGCAGCCGCCAGTAGACAAGGGCTGCACCGAGGCATCCGTTCCTTGCACCCGAATAACGATGGCGTGCATTTCCAACATAATTAACGTCCAGCGTATCGCACAGAATCGCCAATCTGAATCACGGCCCTGGCCGGCACTTCGCCAACCACCGTAACCAAATGCTCTCCAACGATACGGTTATAAACATGTGTAGCGCCCTGTCCTGACAACCCAGAATGGATATAAGCCACATCCTTGGTCTTCTCGATGAACACCGAAATACCCGCCAATCCGTCGGAGAACACCATATGAATGACTGGCTCTTTGTTTTCACGAAATGGACGGCGCATTTCCAACATCTTTCTGAACCCCGCCGGTAGCGCATCGACTTGCCAGCCGCTCGGTTCGGCAAGCGGCTCAACATCCGGCAAAAGGGAGAGATTAAGTTTCCGAGCGAGTGCCGCCGCAGATGACTTGTCCGTGGCGATCCATTTGCGATCGATATTGCCGCCAATATTCAACTGCATGAAAGCGTACTGCTCGATGATGCGGCCGCGATCATCCAGTACCGCAGCCTTGAGCAGCAAACCGGAGTCGTTGTGCGCCCACATCTTGCGGGTATAACGCAGATTATCCTTGGGTTGAAAAACGACTGCGTGCGCATGATAGCCGGCCACCTCAGCCTCTTCTGCCTGCTTGAGCGAGTAATTCTCTTTCAGTATGGATACTTGCTCAGGCAAGAGTGCCGGAAATGCGCGCTTTATCTGACGCTTTTCAACCCTGACTTTGCGACCTTCCGTGTACAACCAGACTTGATCATTGTCACGTATGAGCTCACGCCTGCTGCCGCCGAGGCCTTCCAAGCGCTCATGCTCGCCATCCGCGTTGGAAATATGCGTAACACGTGACATTTCAACACGACCGCCCGCTTGATAAACGAACACACCGCTGTAATCAGTCTGGTGCGCCGCGAATGCCATGGTCTTCAACCAATCCGCCTCGTCCCCCTGCATGGGATCAGCGAATGCTGTTGCGACACCAAGCTGCAACAGCACAACGAAAAGCAATCTGGATTGTCGCATCATGCTCCGCACTATCGCCCTGCAACCGCGTGGATATAAGAGGCTGCTCCATGCACATCGGCACTGGGGGAGAATTCCTGATGCGCCATCAGGTAATCATCAGCCTGCGCGGAAGCAGGTCTGATCGCGTTATCTTGCTGCACTTGTGACGTTGCGATCTGCGGAGCAGGTTCGTTACCGACCTGCAGAGACATCCATGCCACCAAGGCCAAGGCCATCACCGAAGCTGCGGCTGACAATGCAAAATTACGAACACGTTGAGAAGTACGACTATGGGGAGCAAATACAGTGGGCTCTGCTTGTAATCGCTCATGAAACGAGCGCCCGAAACTCTTGCAGACATGGTCTGGTTGTCGCAAGGCGTCCCCGATCAGATGATAGTCAGCCCAATCCTGCCGAGCCTCAGGATGGCGTTTGAGTCTATTGAAGAACACTTCCGCCTGATCTTCAAACATCTCCCCATCCATCAATGCCGAAATTTCCTGCCTCATCTTCACCACCTTCTATCTTCACTTGTACCTAACAAAGGACGCAGATTGGCGGCAATCGCCTCGCGCGCCCTGAATATCCTTGAACGAACCGTCCCGATCGGGCAATCCATCACCGCCGCGATCTCCTCATAACTCAAGCCCTCAATCTCACGCAAGGTCAGCGCGGTACGCAAGTCATCAGGCAATTCTTGCAGCGAGGAGTTCACCACATCTACCACTTGCTTGCTCATCAACTCGTTTTCCGGCGTCGCCACTTCGTGCAATAGCGCCGCATCCTCGAAATCTTCCGCCTCTTCCGCATCGAACGGTGTACTGGTCGGCGCTCTGCGCCCTTGCGCCACCAGATGATTCTTTGCAGTATTGATACCAATTCGGTACAGCCAGGTATAAAACGCACTATCCCCGCGAAACGCAGGCAAAGCACGGTACGCCTTGATGAACGCTTCCTGGGTGACGTCCTCAGCCTCAGCCGCATTCCGCACAAAACGCGAAATCAGCCGCCCCAAGCGACGCTGATATTTTGCCACCAACAACTCGAACGCATGCTTGTCGCCGCGTTGCGCACGCTCCACCAGTTGTTGATCGACCTCCCTGTCACCCATTCCGTTTCCCGGTTTATTGATCTGAGCCGCTCGCAAGCGGCTCGCTAGTATAACCGGACGGATGCACAAACGTCAGCCTTGCCCGTTGCCGCCAAATTGACAACCCCTTTGGAAATAAGTTCATTCCCTGGCTATAGCCGTCGCCCAAGTTTGATATAGTTCGCCAAGTAAACAACCTGATCGGACAAGTTGCGTGTTGCGTTTCGATACTCTCATCATCGGCAGCGGATTGGCAGGACTGTCGCTGGCGCTCAAGCTGGCAGACAAACAAAAAGTCGCCATCATTACCAAAAAAGCACTTCTGGATGGCGCCAGCGCTTGGGCACAGGGAGGGATCGCCGCCGTATTGTCGTCCGATGACTCGCTGGACGAACATATTCAGGACACCATGGTCGCCGGCGCTGGACTGTGCGACCAGGAAACTACCCGCTTCGTGGTCGAACATGGCGCTGCGGCCATCGACTGGCTGATCGCCCAAGGCGTGCCCTTCACGCGCGATGCCGGCTCGGACAGCGGTTACCACCTCACCCGCGAAGGCGGCCACAGCCATCGCCGCATCATTCATGCGGCCGATGCTACCGGGCGAGCCGTGCAGGAAACCATCGCCGCCAAGGTGCAAGCCCATCCCAATATCACTTTGCTTGAACGCCATATCGCCATTGACCTCATCACCGGCAAGAGCCTGCGGCAAAACGACAATCGTTGTTACGGCGCTTATGCCCTGAACAGCCTGAGCGGCGACGTGATCACCATCACGGCACAGAACACGGTGCTGGCTACCGGCGGTGCGGGTAAGGTCTACCTGTATACCACCAATCCCGATACCGCCACGGGCGATGGTATTGCCATGGGCTGGCGCGCCGGCTGTCGCGTTGCCAACATGGAGTTCATCCAGTTCCACCCCACCTGCCTGTATCATCCGCATGCCAAATCCTTTCTTATCAGCGAGGCGGTTCGCGGCGAGGGCGGCACTTTGAAACTACCTGATGGCACGCGTTTTATGCCATGGCACGATGAGCGCGCCGATTTGGCTCCACGCGATGTCGTGGCACGCGCCATCGACTTCGAAATGAAAAAACGCGGTCTG
The DNA here is from genome assembly GCA_963715005.1 of uncultured beta proteobacterium. Taxonomy (GTDB): domain Bacteria; phylum Pseudomonadota; class Gammaproteobacteria; order Burkholderiales; family Gallionellaceae; genus Sideroxyarcus. The sequence goes on from CAVQQO010000005.1 coordinate 58,931, forward strand.
GATTGCGTGTATCTGGACATTTCGCATCAACCCGCGGCATTCTTGCAGGAGCACTTCCCCACCATTTACGCACGCTGCATGGCCTTGGGCATCGATATTTCCAAACAACCCATCCCCGTGGTCCCCGCAGTGCATTTCACCTGCGGTGGCGTAATTACCGACCTGCATGGTCGCACCGACGTGGATGGGCTTTATGCGATTGGCGAGACTGCCTGCACCGGTTTACACGGCGCCAACCGCTTGGCCAGCAATTCACTGCTGGAATGCCTGGTGTTCGCCGATGCCGCATCGCAAGACATCCAGAGCAAGTCAGCCAGGCCGATTCCTGAGCTTCCGCAGTGGGATGAAAGCCGCGTAACGGACGCAGACGAGACAGTGGTGATTTCGCACAATTGGGACGAGCTGCGCCGCTTCATGTGGGACTATGTGGGCATCGTGCGCACCACTAAACGCCTGCAGCGCGCACAACATCGCATCCAGTTGCTGCATGAGGAAATTAACGAGTACTACCGTAACTTCCACGTCAGCGCAGACCTGCTGGAGCTACGTAATCTGGTGCTGACCGCCGACCTCATCGTACAAAGCGCGCTGTCCCGCCATGAAAGTCGCGGCCTGCATTTCAGCAAAGATTATCCAAAGACGCTACCGGAAGCAGCCCCGACCATACTGACCCCGCCTGGTTATATCGGTGCCTGATCAGCATTACTACCCCATCTCAGCACAACGCACAAACGACGGAAATTGTCCTTCCCCATGGCGTCCGGCAATATCACCAGACTACGCCACCCATGTTGCTCATCCAGCGCAATATTCAGAATAATGAGGTAAGGAGTCGCCACGCTGTCGGAAGATAACCGGCCCGGCAGGTGTTTGCCATTACGCAACACCAACATGATCTCTTCCTGCCCATCCAAGCGAAACGCCACGCAGGAATGCTGCAAACTCAGGTTGGCATCCAGCCAAAGTCCGTACAACCCCCAGCCTAGTACGAACACCATTAGGACAATCGCGCCGATGGTCGTCGACAACGACCACAGCGAAATGATCGTCAAAGCACAAAGCACAAAAAAAATTACTGCAAGAACACGCGAGGGACGTAAAGTGTAGTGTCGCTGCACCTCCGCCCCCGTCCCTGAACCAACTAGAACAAAAGCGCCGAAATCAGCCCGATCAGGATCAGAGCAATGATGGCCATCAGCATGAGACCCCCGCCCTTATTGGCATTCGCCTCAGAAACTGTGCGTGGCGCAGGAGCGGACGAGGTTGGTTTTGAGAATACTTTGGGTTGCGGAGCAGCACGGTTGAGCTCTTCGATGCTGGGGCGCGCCATCTTAAAGGTCTTGGACAACTCTTCGACCTCTTCTTTGCTGGCAGTCATCGCAGCCAAACGCATGGTTGCTCCAGCAGAATCGAAAGAGGAAGACAGCCCCATAGTAACAACTGGCTTAGACTCCTCATCTCCATCCATCGAGACTGAAGTCGCATCCAATGAGGCAGCTGGCTTGGTCGTTGCTACAGAAACAGATGCACTACGAGGCACGGTATCGCGGCAGGATTTCAGGTCGTTCGCAAAATCTTTGGCGTTCTGATAACGCGCGTCAAGATCTTTGGCCAACGCCTTGGCCACGATAAAATTGAGCATATCCGGCACTGCCGCATTTAGCGTGCTTGGCGGCTGCGGGATTGTGTTCAGGGTCTGGTACATGATGGCATTGACGTTCTCGCCCATGAACGGCGGCTGACCAGTCAGCATTTCGTACAGCATTACACCCAGCGAAAAGATATCGGAGCGCTGATCAGTCAGCTTGCCCATCACCTGTTCAGGCGACATATATTTCGGCGAACCCAGCACCATTCCAGTCTGAGTGCGCACCGATGCAGATGCCATGCGCGCAATGCCGAAGTCGGTGATTTTCACATGACCATCACGCCCTACCATGATGTTCGACGGTTTAACGTCGCGGTGAACGATGCCATGCTCGTGCGCATAGGCCAGCCCCATCGCCACCTGCGCCACAATATCCATTACCTGATCAACCGGCAACATCTTGTCATCGTTCAGGATGTCGCGCAATTCGCGCCCTTGCAGGAACTCCATCGCGATATAGGCAATATCACCACTGCGACCGACGTCGTAGATGGTGACAATGTTGGGATGGCTCAAACGCCCGGCCGCCTTGGCCTCTTGGTAGAACCGCGCCTCGTATTCTTCGCGCTCTTCCTGCGCAAGACTCAGCGTAATAGTCTTGATTGCAACGATGCGGTCAATCAGTGGATCGGTGGCCTTGTAAACGACCCCCATCGCTCCCTGACCGAGCTCACTGACAATCTCATAACGTCCCAGATGGCTAATCATAATTCCCGTCGAGGAATGGTTATTTGCCGAATTTGGCCTTTGCACTGCGGAATACCGGCCCCCATACCGGATGCCCGGCTTCAGCAGGTGTCAAATCGAAACTCGGATTCAATATCAGCGCCCTTTTGAAAGACTCATAGCACATCCGTTCCCTTCCAGAGACACAGTGTATAAAGGCCAGGTATTTATATGCACTCACCTTGTCGTCCTTGTCCGCCAGTTTCGTTTGCAGCACGTTGTTCAACGCCGCCATTGAGGCAATATAGTTGCCTTCTTCGTAATTCTCTACGCCCTTGTCGAGCTTATGACTTGGAGTCCTGTTATACCACCAGCACTCGTCACACGTGTTCAGGGCATGGCAGCCACTCAGCAGCCATACCAACACCGCGCCCAACAACACATTACGGCGAGCCAACATCCAAAAAACTCCCATTCTTGCAAACGCTAAATTCGCTAATTGGCGAATTTATGCTTGATTTTTATTTTCTCGCCCGACTTCACCTTGATAACTTGGGTGACCGCCGGAAATGTCGTATTGCGTATCTTGATCTCATGCCTGCCAGCCACCACTTGCAACTCCATTAACGGCGGGCTAACCCCTTGCATTCTACCATCCAGATAAACTTCGCCCCAAGGCTGAACCACCAAGCTCACCACCGCCGGAGCTCCTGTCGTCTCAGCTAACGTCCGCACACGCGAACTTTTCTTGACGCCTTGCACTTTCTTGTCGGAAGTGGCCGCCTTTGGGGGTTCGGAAGCTACCGTCTTAGATGATCCATCAGCGACACCATCTTTTGTCTCTTGCGACGTGCCTGCCGAAGACATCTGCCCCTTGTCATCCGGCTTAATTTGTTCCGTTGATGCGATCTGCGGTGACTTCGCCGCCGGACGGCTAGCCACTTTGACCGTTAGCACGAGCAATGAAATCAACGCAACAGCGGCCACGCCAATGACTGTGGCGCGCTGTTTACCGGATGCCCCATACGCTTCAACCGCACGACGCTCCCAGCGAGCCATGGTATCGACGAATGAATCCCAGTAATTTCCCAGGGCCAGCAGCACCGCACCAAACCCGGTCGCCGCAGCCTGCCTGGATTGTTTGGTCAAGCTACGTTGTGTCGAGGTGAAATCGCCGGGATAACCGATCGCATACACCTCATGTTCACGCACATGCTTGTCGGTACGCGAACCTTGGTAGTGGAACATGCCTGCATACTCTTGCGACAAGCGGGACACCGCATCGTAGTAGGAACGCGAAACCAATATCTGCCCGGGATCGGCAAAACCCATGACGCGCTGTGCCACATTGATACCGTCGCCAACGATGTTGGGCTGCCCGTTGATATCCTTGACCAAGCGCACCGGTCCGAGGTTGACCCCCATGCGCACCAGCAGCGGCGGCTCCATACGCACGCCTTCGTTCAACAGGCTGCTGCGCATACTCAGCGCAGCGTGCAGTGCATCGCTGATATCGCCCAGAAAACTGATCGCGGCACCGTCACCCGTATCGAGAATGATACGGTCGTTGACCGGCACATCGCGGATGGCAATGGACAGAAAGGCGTTGAAACGCTCTTTCAGCGATATCTGCCCAGCAACGGATTTCTTTGAATATTCAACGATATCCAGAAAAAATACGCTACAGATGATGGTCTTGTTGCCCCGCTCTTCCATTTATTCTTGCCCGCTATTCGCGCCCAGGTTGCCGTTGTCGCTTAAGAATGCCACTTAACCTCGCGGATTTTAACGACAGTTCGTCAATCTCGCCAGTTTTAATTTTTGGGCACCTGCGCGCGCGGCAATTTGGTTCGCTTGGCATCGCCAGACACCTGCCTGGGGGTCCCAACCGGCAGCCCAACCCATTCGAGTACCTTCCTGACCTCGTCATTGCCCAACTCGGCCATCATGCCGCGTTTGATGCGCGGACGGCAGGTTGATGATACCGAAGCGCACCCGCATCAATCGGCTCACCGGCAAACCCAGCGCCTCGAAGGTACGGCGCACCACACGGTTGCGCCCTTCCTTGAGCACCAGTCGATACCAGTGGTTATAACCTTCGCCGCCTTCGTCACTGAGCTTTTCAAAGCGCACCACCCCGTCATCCAGCTCGACGCCTTCTTTGACCATCTGCCGCATCTGCTCCGGCGTCATCTCGCCCTGCACGCGCACCGCATACTCGCGCTCGACCTCGAAACGCGGATGCATCAGACGATTCGCCAATTCGCCCGAGGTCGTAAAGATGAGCAGGCCGCTGGTATTGAAATCCAGCCGCCCGATGGCGATCCATTTCTGTCCGCGCAGTTTCGGCAGACTGTCGAACACGCTGGCACGCTCATTTGGATCGTCGCGACTGACGATCTCGCCCTCCTGCTTGTGGTACAACAGGACACGCGGCATGGTTTGTTCGGCTTGCAACTGGAGACGAACGACACGCCCATCGACCTGCACCTTATCGCCTTCGGACACGCGCACCCCCAACGTCGCCACCGTGCCATTCACGGTCACCCGCCCGGCGCTGATCCATTCTTCCATCTCGCGACGCGAGCCGATACCGGCCTGTGCCAGTACTTTTTGCAAGCGTTCGCCTTGCGGGTTTGTTTCAGTTAATTCACTCATTCTGTCACCGCTCGTCTTTCCAGCACGGCCTGTGCCAATGTCCCGCTATCTACATGTTCCAACTCACCACCCACCGGCAATCCGCGCGCGATGCGCGACACCTTGATCCCTTGCGCACGCAGCAAGGTGGCAAGGTAATGCGCGGTCGCCTCGCCTTCTACGGTGAAGTTGGTCGCCAGGATCACCTCGCACGACAACTCCTGCGCGCGTTTGAGCAAGCGCTCCAGCGGCAATTCCCGCGCACCGACCCCGTCCAGCGGCGATAGCCTTCCCATCAGCACGAAATACATGCCGCGATAGCACTGCGTCTGCTCCATCATCAGCAAATCCGCCGGCATCTCCACCACGCACAACATATCCGTTTCGCGCCGCGGCGAGCGGCACAAGGCGCAAATCTCTTCTTCGGAAAAATTATTGCACTTGCTGCAGTGCTTGACGCTTTCTACCGCATGATCGAGCGAACGCGCCAGCTGCAACGCACCCTGCCGGTCGCGTTGCAACAGGTGATAAGCCATACGCTGCGCGGATTTCGGCCCCACCCCCGGCAAACAACGCAAGGCCTTGATCAGATCTTCCAGACTGGAAGGTGTATTCATTTAGAACGGCAAGCTCATGCCCGGCGGCAGATTCATTCCGGCAGTGAACCCACTCATACGTTTTTTCGATGTCTCATCGGCTTTCTTGTTGGCGTCGTTCAAAGCCGCCACGATGAGGTCTTCCAGCATCTCCTTGTCGTCCAGCACGCTCTGGTCCAGATTCACGCGACGCACTTCATGCGCACAAGTCATGGTCACTTTGACCATGCCGGATCCGGACTGCCCTTCCACCTCGATGGTGGCCAGCTCGTCCTGCGCCTTCTTCATGTTCGCCTGCATCTGTTGCGCCTGCTTCATCAGCCCGGCCAATCCGCCCTTCATCATCTTCACTTCCTCCGGTTTTATACGGGTCTGATCGGACTCTTCGATCAGTTGCGCACCCCAATGCGCCTGCGCTTCGCGCACGAAGGTGTCCTGTTTGATTGCTTCTTCCGCCTGCTGCTGGCGCGTCTGCTTCTCATGCTGCTCGACGGCTGCAGGTGTCGCCACATTGTTCGCCACACCCAGCTCCACGACCAACCTGATCGGTTTGACGAAATAGTCGCTGAGCGCCGCCTGCAACTTGTCCTGTGCGATCTTGTTGCTTTGCAGATGTTTGTGTTGCGGCGCAAGGTTCAATACCACACGCCCGTCACTGAAACTCGCCAACACGCTATTCTTCGCCAGTTCGCGCGCCATGCCTTGCAGATTAAGTTGCGACAACAGGGTATTCCAGTCCAGATCAGCGCCACTTGCCACGCTCTGCACCGGGATAGGCTGCCTCACTGGCGAAGGTTCGGCAGCAACCTGTCTAGACGCATTTGCTACTGCAGGCACCGCACTCGACATCACTGGCGCAGTCCGCCCTGCAGGCTGTACCACATTCGCCGGCACAGCTTGCGGCGCAAATGCCAGCATGCGCAACAGCGTCATGGTGAAGCCGGCGTACTCATCCGGCGCGAGGTCGATCTCATTGCGACCATGTATGGCGATCTGATAATTCAGTTGTATCGCTTCCGGCGTGAATTGCTGCGCCAGATCCAGCAGGCGCGCGCGTTCCGGCTCGTCTTCGGCGATGGCTTGCGGAATGGTCTGCGCCAGCGCGATGCGATGCAGCAATGTCGCCATATCCTGCAACGCCGCCTCGAACGCCACACTGCGCATCGCCATATCGTCAGCGATGCGCAACAGCCCGGCCCCATCGCCGGCATATAGCGTTTGCAACAGGTCGAACAGATAGCCTTGATCGATCGCGCCCAGCATGGTGCGCACCAGCGCCTCATCCACCTTGCCGGACGAATAGGCGATGGCCTGATCCATCAGGCTCAATGCATCGCGCATACTGCCCTGTGCCGCACGCGCCACCAGATTCAGCGCGCCCATCTCGAACGGAATGTTTTCCTGCTCCAGCACGTATTGCAGATGCGTAAGAATCAAAGCCGGCGGCAGTTGCTTGAGATTGAACTGCAAGCAGCGCGACAGCACGGTGACCGGTATCTTCTGCGGATCGGTGGTGGCAAGGATGAATTTCACATGCGACGGCGGCTCTTCCAGCGTCTTCAGCATCGCGTTGAATGCCGACTTCGACAGCATGTGCACTTCGTCGATGATATACACCTTGAAACGCCCGCTGGTCGGCGCATATAGCGCACTCTCCAACAGCTCGCGCATGTTATCGACTTGGGTGTTGGACGCCGCATCCAGCTCGATCAGATCGACGAAGCGTCCGCTGTCGATCTCGGTGCACGCACCACACACGCCGCACGGGGTAGCCGTGATGCCGGATTCACAATTCAGGGATTTGGCGAAGATGCGAGCGATGGTGGTCTTGCCCACGCCGCGCGTACCGGTGAAAAGGTAGGCGTGGTGCAGACGATTCTGCGTCAGCGCATTGGTCAGCGCCTGCACGACGTGTTCTTGCCCCGCCAGTTGCGCGAAGTTTCTGGGGCGCCATTTACGGGCCAGGACAGAAGTTGCAGACAATGTGCTCACCGATCAGAAATGATAAATAAAATGCAGCTGGCTAAAATTGATGCCTTGGTTCGGCTTCTTGATATCACCGTTCGACAGGTGCTGGAAGCGGTAACCCAGATCGAACTGGTGACGCTCGCCAAAGTTTACCCCGAAGCCGATATGATTGCCGAACTGGAAGGCAGTGCTGAACCTGCGATTGGTATAAATGAAGGTCGGCGAGATCAAGTGCAAGCCGATGAATCCGCCTTCCAGATACGGCGCGACACCTGACGCATACTTCGGCGCAAAGCGGAACACTGGAGTAATGCCAATTTCGGTAATCGTCTGGTTGTTGTCATCAGGTTTATAGCCTTGCCACCTACCCAGCGACGCCTCCCAGAAACCGGTCACCTGCCAGTCACCATCGTCCAACCAAGTTTTGTCCCGCTTCCACAGCACACCCACGCGGGCCATCTCGACCATATTGCCCAAACCGTATTCAACGAAGACACCATCCACGGCGTTTGCCCGGGATGCCATCACAGAGAAGAACATCAGCACGAACAATTTTTTCATCGTCGTTCCGGAACACCACATAAGGAGGCGAGCCTTACCCCCGGCACTTACAGACATCAGCTGTGGCTGCTTCCTTCCGGACCTGACCAGGTTCACTGCGCTGCAATGCGGGGAGACCCGCCAAACTCTTGAAGCCTTGCTCACACCTTTTGCAAAGCCTCGAAACTCTATCTCGACTAAACCTGTTTGACCGGAATCATTCCGATCCGCTTCTTCCACTCCGCCGGACCGATCTCGTGTACCGAACGGCCTTGCGAATCCACTGCCACGGTCACCGGCATGTCCTGCACCTCGAACTCGTAGATGGCTTCCATGCCGAGATCGGCGAAAGCCACCACTTTCGCACTCTTGATCGCCTGCGCCACCAAGTAGGCTGCGCCGCCGACCGCCATCAGATACACCGCAGCGTGTTTTTTGATTGCATCAAGACCGGCCTTGCCGCGCTCCGCCTTGCCGATCATGCCGATCAGCCCAGTCTGCGCCAGCATGGTCTCGGTAAACTTGTCCATGCGTGTCGCCGTCGTCGGTCCGGCGGGCCCGACCACTTCGTCGCGCACCGGATCGACCGGGCCGACATAGTAAATGAATCGACCGTTAAAATCCACGCCGGACGGCAGTTTCTCGCCCTTTGCCAGCAAATCCACAATACGCTTGTGGGCGGCATCGCGTCCGGTCAGCAACTTGCCCGACAACAGCAAGGTCTCGCCCGGCTGCCATTGGGCGATGTCGGCGCGTGTCACCGTATCCAGGTTCACGCGGCGCGCGTCGGCGGCCGCCTGCCAGTGCACATCGGGATAATCCTCGATCTGCGGCGGTGTGAAAGTCGCCGCGCCGCGGCCGTCCAACTCAAAATGCACATGGCGCGTGGCCGCGCAGTTGGGAATGATGGCGACGGGCTTGGAAGCCGCATGCGTGGGGTAATCCAGTATCTTCACGTCCAGCACCGTGGTCAGCCCGCCCAAGCCCTGCGCACCGATGCCCAGCGCATTCACCTTGTCGAATATCTCGATGCGCAACTCCTCGATGCGGTTCCTGGGGCCGCGCGCCTTCAGCTCGGCCATGTCGACATGCTCCATCAGCGCCTCCTTCGCCAGCAGCACCGCCTTCTCAGCCGTGCCGCCGACACCGATGCCAAGCACGCCCGGCGGGCACCAACCCGCCCCCATGTTCGGCAACTGGCTCACCACCCACTCCGCCACGTCGTCGCTGGGATTGAGCATCGCCATCTTGGCCTTGTTCTCGGAGCCGCCGCCCTTGGCCGCGATGCGCACCTCCACCTTGTCGCCTCGCACCAGTTCGAAATGCACCACCGCCGGCGTGTTGTCACCGGTGTTCTTGCGCGAGCCTGCCGGGTCGGCCACCACGGAGGCACGCAATACGTTGTCGGGATCAAGATAGGCTTTACGCACCCCGGCATTCACCATCTCGGTGACGCTCATCGAAGCATCTGCCCAGCGCACATCCATGCCCACGCGCACAAAAGCGACCACGATGCCGGTGTCCTGGCAGAGAGGGCGCTTGCCGACGGCGCACATGCGCGAGTTAGTGAGTATCTGCGCCATCGCGTCTTTGGCGGCAGGCGATTCCTCACGGCGATAGGCAGCGGCGAGGGCTTGCACGAAATCCTGAGGGTGGTAATAGGACATGAATTGCAGCGCATCGGCGATGCTGTCGATGAAGTCCTGTTGGCGGATAGAAGTCATGGCGCGGTCTTGATGAGTGATGCCCGATTATCGGAGCGTGGGCTGCCAGCGTCAATTAACGGTTAGAATGCGCGCCTATTTTCAAGGACTTCATCCCAATGGCAATCCAATGGTTCCCCGGACACATGACCTCGGCACGCAAAAAGGCCACCGAGACCATGGAGCGCATCGATGTCGTCATCGAGGTGCTGGACGCTCGCGTGCCGGATGCCTGCAGCAACCCGATGATCCGCGAGATGCGCGAATTCCGCCAGCGCCCCTGCCTCAAGATACTCAACAAGGCCGACCTCGCCGACCCGGCCGCGACCAAGGCCTGGCTCGACCACTTCAACAGCCAGAAAGGCGTGAAGGCGATCGCCATCTCGTGCAAGAAACCCGGGCGAAGCCGCCAAGATCCCCAAGCTGTGCCTGCCACTGGCGCCGCATCGCGGCACCGTGCTCAAACCGCTGCGCATGATGGTGATGGGCATCCCCAACGTCGGCAAATCCACCTTCATCAACGCGCTGCTCAAACGCCGCACCGCTGCGGTCGGCGACGAACCGGCCATCACCAAGAACCTGCAGCACTTCGACCTCAGCGACTCCATGCAACTGGTCGACACACCCGGCATGATGTGGCCCAAGATCGAATATGAGAGCGACGGTCTCATCCTTGCCGCCAGCAACCTGATCGGCCGCAATGCCTACGAGGAAAGCGAAGTCGCCATTCACCTCGGCGACCTGCTGCTGGTGCGCTACCCCGCGCTGGTCAGGCAGCGCTACAAATTCGAGACGGAAGGCATGGATGGCGTAACGCTCATCGAAGCCATCGCCAGACAGCGCGGCTTCCGCAGCAAGGGGCAGGAATATGATTTTGAAAAAGCCTCGATGACCTTGCTACAGGATTACCGCAGCGGCACGCTGGGGCGCATCAGCCTGGAAACACCGGCGACACGCGCCGAGATGCTGCGGACGTCAGCGCCCGCCAAAGAGGAAGCCCGCGACGATCAGGAAATCTCGGACTGATTGCGCATGAAATCGGCGACCTTGTAGAACGCCTCCTGCAGTTCATTGCGCAAGGCCTCATCTTCCACCACATCCTGCAACGCCTGCGTCATGCACAGCATCCACTGGTCGCGCTCGGCATCGCCGATGGCGAACGGCATGTGGCGCATACGCAATCTTGGATGCCCAAACTTCTCCACGAACAGCTGCGGCCCGCCCATCCAGCCGGACAGGAACATGAACAACTTGTCCTCGGCGCTTTTCAGGTTGATGTGATGCATCTGCCGGATGCGATGCGCCTCCGGCAGCTCGTCCATCAGCTGATAGAAACGCTGCACCAAGGCGCGCACCTTTGCTTCGCCGCCGATACGTTCGTAATGCGTACGTGTGTCATTGCCGATCTGCATAGCCCTACTCCGTAAAAAAGCGCGAACTCATCTCTTCCAGCCCAACGCTGTGCAACACCTCGTGCAGCCGCTCCGCCGCCCGCTTGCGCGGCAGGTCCTTGTAACTGGCGATGATGAGCTCGTTCTTCATCGAGTGCTCCCAGCCCACCAGCTCGGTAACGGTAACCTGGTAGCCGTGTGCCTCCAGTTGCAGACAACGCAGCACGTTGGTGAGATGACTGCCGAATTCGCGCGTATGGATGGGATGCCGCCACAGCTCGACCAGCGCATCCTTCGCCAACTGCTTGCCCTTGTTCTTGCGCAGCACCGCCGCCACCTCGGCCTGACAGCACGGCACCAGCACGATGTGCTTGGCCTGCTTCTTCAGGGCGAAGTGGATCGCGTCGTCGGTCGCCGTGTTGCAGGCATGCAGCGCCGTCACCACATCCACCTTGGCCGGCAACTTGTCCGACGCGATGGATTCCGCCACCGACAGGTTCAGGAACGACATGCCGCCGAAACCCAACTGCTGCGCCAGTTCGCGCGAATGCGTGACCAGTTCCTCGCGCGTCTCGATGCCGTAGATGTGCGAGGCATCTTTCAATGCCTTGAAGAACAGATCGTACAGGATGAAGCCCAGATACGACTTGCCCGCACCGTGATCCACCAGCGTAAGCGAGTGATGTTCATTGCGCACTTCTTCCAGCAGCGGCTCGATGAACTGATACAGGTGATACACCTGCTTCAGTTTGCGGCGCGAATCCTGGTTCATCTTGCCGTCGCGCGTCAGGATGTGCAGCGCTTTCAGCAACTCGATGGACTGGCCTGCGCGGATCTCGGGATATTCGGGTGGTGTTTTATTCTTCATATTTTTCAGAGTATCAAGCACCTGCCATCAAAGCATAGTCAATTAATGTCGTCATGATTATCTCTCCCTTAAAGAAGTTGTCCGTCTTTCCAGGCTAGCATGGTCTCAAAATGACTCCGGCGGGATGAACCCGCCGGAGTCTGTTGCATCAAGTTATTTCAAATTACTTCTTTACATCCGCTTCGCACTTTTTGATGGATGCTGCCTTGGCGGCACCAGCCAAAGGCTTGCCATCCTTGCTCACAGCCTGAGCTTCGCAGGAAGGAGCGGTTACCGGAGCTGCAGCATCCTTTTCGCATTTCTGAATGAAGGCATTCTTGGCCGCACCAGCCAGTTTCTTTTCAGCGGCTTTCGCATCGCAGGCAGAAGCAGCAGGAGCGGCAGCCAGCGTGTCTTTTTCACACTTGGTCATGAAGCTGTTCTTGGCAGCGCCTGCCAGCTTTTTCTCGGCTGCCTGGTCTGCACAGGATGCAGCAAACGCAGTGTTGGCAACGAACAACGAGGCAATGGCAGCAACGATCAGATTACGCATGTTTCCTTACTCTCCCAATTATTATTGATGGTCACGAACGGTGGCGAACGCAGCGCCACCGCCCGCGATTATACCGTCACTGCCTGCTGCGACGGCTGGGCAAATAGCGGACCAAGCGCTCCCCCCAGTGATGCAAGCACAGGCCGAGCACGATGCTCGCCGTGCCCAGCCACACCTGCGGCAATACCGCTTCATCATTCAAGCCATGTCCCAACAGCAATGCCATCACGGGAGTGATCAGCGTGATGAGCGCGATACGCCCCGCCTCCATGTGCTTGATAAGGTAGTAGTACAACACAAAGCCCAGCACCGAACCGATCACACCCAGATAAACCGTGGCAGCCAGCGCGCGTTCCGGCATGGCGGCAGGCACATGTCCATCGATCACATACCATGCGGCGAAGAACAGCGGCAGCGCCACCACCAGAGTGCCCAGCGTCATCGCCAGCGGCGGGCTGTCGTCGTCGATGCGCTTGAGCCACACCAAACCCAGCGATTGCGCCACCACGCCAGCGAACAAGGCAGACAGGCCAGCGAGCGAACCGGCATTCAAGCCCCCACGAAAAACCAGCAGCAAGCCGAACACGCCAAGCAACATGCCCGCCAGCTTGCTCGGCGTGGGCGCCTCTTCCTTCAGCCACAGCATGGCTCCGAGGCTGGTGATGAACGGCGACAGGCCGAACAGCACCGAGATCATGCCGGAGCTGACGAATTGCGCCGACCAGTAGGTGAGCACCATCGCGCCGAACATGCTCAAACCGCCCGCTGCATACGCTAGCAACGCCTTGCGGTGCAGCGGGAAGCGCACGCGGAACGCCGCCAGCAAGAGCGCACACAGCAGCACACCGATGGCCATACGCGAGAACACCGCGAAGCTGAAACCGACACCCAGCGCGCTCCACTTGATGGCGAGCGGCGTGGTGGACCAGATCAGGATGACCGATACGAATGCTGCTGGAAGCGACATGATTATCTCCTCGGCTCAACGTACAGCAACCATTCCACTGAGCCTTGATGTGGAACGGCCAAAAACAAAAAGGCCACAGAGGGTAGTCTGTGGCCTTTGGAAAAATCGTTTACTGAATTCGAACTAGAACGGGATCTCCAGACCACTGGACGCAAAGTGCCAAGCTGCTCGCATGGACGGCAGGGCTCGTGCTTTGCAAATGGTGGTCATCAGGGAATTCATGGGAAGGGATTATCTAGGTGCAAGTGGGTGGTGTCAATGAAATCGGCCTAGCCAGCCCAAGGCAACTCCTTAACATTCCCATTCATGCTGTCCAATTCCTTTGCTGGCACCCAACCACAGGCACCGTCGCTTGCCTCAAGACGATAACGTTTCTTCTGCGCGTCAAACAACCTCACTCGAATAAAGGTACCAAATGGCACTGTGCGCTTTCCGCATTCAGCACCTTGAAGAACTAGTGAATTTCCAGCAGCCCCCGACGCCAACACCGAATAGACAGCCGCAGGTTCTGCAACAAGAGATTCTCCATCTTTACTTAGGCGATACCTATCTTCTCGATTCCAGAAACCTTGCCATGTGGACACGCTCAACTGTCCATTCCCCAATGGGATTGGCGCTTTGCAGCTCGGGCCGGAATCATAACGAAGTAAACGAATCAATTTCTGCGAGGAGAACGCCAGCACATGAAATATGCACGAACCGGCTTCAGGGGTGTTTACAAGCAATTGTCGCCAGTAACGTTTGCGGTCAATCGCTACAACACGCACATCTGGCAAATCTCCGTCAGCAGAGAAAAAATCATCGGAATATATCGACTCGCCGATTCTAATAGTCAAGCGACTACGACTTTCATCTTTTGTTTTGGCCATTTCAATTGAAATGACGTCAACTTTATTGTCTCCATTAAGGTCAACTTGAAGACGCTGTATTTCTTCAGCGAATCCAAATGGGGAAATTACTGCAATGCCAAGAAATACAAAGATGCTTCCAATAAATTTATTCATTACTATCCTCAAAATACTAACGACGGCACTTTCTAATCCACCCCATCCACATTGATCTGCAGCCACCACTCCAGCAACGCGAGATGCCACAACTTGCTGCCCTGGATGCGCGTGAGATGAGCCTCAGGATCGGCCAGCAGCTTCTCCACGTAGTCGCGGCGGTACAATCCGCGCCGGATGCACGCTTCCGAATTCAGGATCGCGCGCATCTTCTCCAGGAATTCGCCGCGCACATATTTCAATGCAGGTACCGGGAAATAGCCCTTGGGGCGGTCGATCACCGCATCCGGGATGATGCCGCGCGCCACGGCTTTGAGCGGGAACTTGCCGCCTTCCTTGAGCTTGAGCGACGGCGGCATGCGCGCGGCCAGCTCCACCAGCTCGTGGTCGAGGAACGGTACACGCGCTTCCAGCCCCCAGGCCATGGTCATGTTGTCCACGCGCTTCACCGGATCGTCCACCATCAGCGCGGTCACGTCGAGACGGAACACTTCGTCGAGGAACTCATCCGCCTGCGGCAGCGTAAGCTCCCTATCCACCCATTCCGAGGTCACGTCCGGCACGGCATACTCCTCAGTCATCATTGCCAGATATTCGCCGTGGTCGCGGTCGAAATAGTGCTGGGAGAAGCGCGCCAGCGGCGAGCCGTTTGCCGCATCCATGCGCGGATACCAGAAATAGCCGCCGAACACCTCGTCCGCGCCCTGACCGGCCAGCACCACCTTCACCTCGTCCGCCACCTTCTCGCTCAACAGGTAGAACGCCGTCACGTCGTAGCTCGGCATCGGCTCGGACATCTGCGCGATGGCATCCGGCAAGGTCTTCAGTACCTCACTGTTCGGAATGGCGAACTTGTGGTGGCGCGTGTTGAAATGCTTCGCCATTAGGTCGGAATACTCGAACTCGTCCGCCTGCTCGCCCGCCACTTCTTCGAAACCGATGGAGAAGGTATTGAGATTCTCCACGTGATCGGCCAGCAGCCCCACCAGCAGGCTCGAATCCAGACCGCCGGAAAGCAGCACACCCACCGGCACATCCGAAGCCAGGCGATGCCTCTCCACCGCCCGAGTCAGCACCGAGCGTGTCGCCTGCAACCAGTCCTGCTCGGATAGCTCGACTGCAGGCCGCTGCGCCGCCAGTGCCCAATATCGTCCCAGCTTCACCTCGCCCGCCGCGGTGAAGGTCATGCTGTGTGCGGGCGGCAGTTTTTTCACGCCACGCAGAATGGTGCGCGGCGCGGGCACCACGCTGTGCAGGGTGAAATGGTGATGCAGCGCCACCGCATCGAGCTGCGTATCCACGCCGCCCGCCGCAAGCAGCGCCTGCAGCGTGGAGGCGAAGCGCAAGCGTGCCCCATCCAGCGAGTAGTACAAGGGTTTGATACCGAAACGGTCGCGTGCCAAAAACAACGACTTGTCGCGCATGTCCCACAGGGCGAAAGCGAACATGCCGTAGAAGCGCTGCACGCAATGCTCGCCCCAGGCGTGATACGCCTTGAGGATCACCTCGCTGTCGCCTTCGGAGAAGAAGTCATATCCCATCTCCAGCAGCTCGGCGCGCAGTTCCTTGTAGTTGTAGATCGTGCCGTTGAAGACCAGCGCCAGCTTCAAAGCATCGTCCACCATCGGCTGGTCGGAATGCGACGACAGATCGATGATGGACAAGCGGCGATGGCCGAACGCCAGCACGCCGCCGTTGAAGAACCCCTCGTGATCCGGTCCGCGCCGCGCCAGCCGCGCCGTCATGCGCCTCAGCACCTCCATATCAGGCGCCGCCTGGTCGAAACGCAACTCACCACAGATACCGCACATGCAAAACTCCAGTCGATCCAGATGCCGGATTATCGCCTACCCTCGGAGCATTTTGGCGAAGCCTGTTAAAATCGCGGCGATGCACACCCCCCTCACCCCGCAACGCGAGAAATATTTCCTGCTCACGCTGGCAGGCATCCAGTTCAGCCACATCCTCGACTTCATGATCATGATGCCGCTGGGGCCGATCCTGATACGCGAGTTCGGCATTACCACGCACGAGTTCGGCCTGCTGGTCGCCTCCTACAGTTTCAGCGCCGCCGTCTCCGGCCTGCTCGGCGCCACCTTCATCGACCGTTTCGAGCGCAAGCGCCTGCTGCTCGTCATCTTCGCCCTGTTCGGCCTGGCGACGCTGGCCTGCGCCATCGCCCCCAGCTACCTCACCCTGCTCGTGGCGCGCGGCCTGGCCGGTGTGTTCGGCGGCGTGATGGGTGCACTGGTGCAGACCATGGTGGGCGACGTCATCCCCTTCGCGCGCCGCGCCAAAGCCAGCGGCATCGTGTCGACGGCATTCTCCATCTCCACCGTCGCCGGCGTGCCGCTGTCGCTGTGGCTGGCGAACCACCTGCAGTGGCGCGCTCCGTTCGTCTTCATCGCTGCGCTGGTCGTGCTGTTCATTTTTGTCGGCATCCGTGTGCTGCCCGAGTTGCGCCATCACATCAGCACCGAGAAACAGGCGCACCCGTTCAGCGCGATGTTCTCCGTGCTGCGCGATGCCAACCACCTGCGCGCGCTGCTCTTCTCCGCGCTGATCATTTTCTCCGGCTTCACCGTCATCCCCTACATCACGGTGTATGCCGTGGGCAATGTCGGCATCTCGCTGCACGATATCCCTTTCGTCTACCTCGCGGGAGGCGCGGCGACGTTCTTCACCGCGCGCCTCATCGGCCACTGGGCCGACCTGCACGGCAAGGTCAGGGCCTACCGTCTGATCGCATTCGCCGCCCTGATCCCGCTGCTGGTCGTCACCCATATCGGTGCCGCCCCGCTGTGGCTATGGCTGATCTTTACCACCGCCTTCTTCGTGCTGATATCGGGACGCATGATCCCGGCGATGACCATCATCACCTCGGCTGCCCAGCCCAAACTGCGCGGCACCTTCATGTCGCTCAATGCCACCGTGCAGTCCTTCGCCATGGGACTCGCCACCACGCTGGGGGGCTTCATCATCACACAGGACAGCGCTGGCATGATCGTCGGCTACCAATGGGTGGGCTATATCGCGGTGGCAGCCAACCTGCTGGCGATCTGGTTCGTCTCGCGCATCGTGATGCACGACCAGCATCCGAACTTGCAACATCGTTTAACTGAAAGACCCCAGCCGAAATGAGCAAGCAACCTCTGGACCGCATCCTGCAATCGCAGGGCTTCGGCACACGCAAATGGTGCCGTGAACTCATCGAAGACGGTGAAGTCGTCATCAATGGCGAGACGGTCACCGACAGCCGCGCCAGCTTCGAGACCGACGGCCTCGAGTTCCGCGTGTATGACGAGTCCTGGCTATACCGCGAGCATGTGTACATCGCGCTGAACAAGCCCGCCGACTATGAATGCTCGCGCAAGCCCAGCCATCATCCGGGCGTGCTCTCCTTGTTGCCGGAACAGTTCGCGCTGCGCGACGTGCAGCCCGTCGGCCGTCTCGATCACGACACCACCGGCCTGCTGCTGATGTCGGACGACGGCGCGTTCATCCATGCGCAGTCCTCGCCCAAACGCCACATCCCCAAGGTATATGTCGCCACCACGCACGATCCGGTGACGCCGCATCTCATCAAGCAGCTGCTGGCCGGCGTGAAGCTGCACGACGAGCCCGCACCGCTGGCCGCCGTCGTCTGCGAGATGCTGGACACGCATAGCTTGAAGATCGTGCTGGAACAGGGCAAGTACCATCAGGTGAAACGCATGCTGGCTGCCGCGGACAACCATTGCACGGCATTGCGCCGCACCGAGATCGGCAAACTCGAACTCGATGCACTGGGATTGGCGGAAGGCGAATGGTGCTATCTGGATGAGGCGCAACGGGCGCTGCTGGCAGGTGACTAGCTACTCGAGCGGCAAGGTGTGATCTTTTGCCGCCGTTCTCGCTCCGTCATATACCGCTCATCGCATGTCTAGCCATTCGCTGATGCAGGTGCAGGTGCAGGTGCAGGTTCAGGCGCACGTGCAGGTTCGGGTGCGGCCTGCACCTGAACGGCATGCAACCGTTGCAGCCAGTTTTCTGCGGCGGCTTCATTCTGTTTCTCGCGCAGCCATTGGTAGCCCGCTTTGGCACAGTCATCTCCCATCGCGGGCGACAAGCGGAATGCCTCCTCCAGATAGTCCAAGCCGCCGGCATTCCCTTCATCCAGCAGAGCGCGTCCATAATAGTAGACCGGCTTGGGATAACGCTCGCCTTCGCGCCCCAGCAGGTTTTCGAGCACAGACTTGGCCGCGCTGACCGAGCGGAACTCGACCAGCAACAACGCCAATTCCTGCGCCTCCGACACGCTCAGCACAGCCACCGGCTGTTTCTCCAACTCGGCGATGCGCGTGTGAGCGTGCGCATAACGGCGATGGTATCTTTGCCACTTGTCTTTTTCTTCGCCCCACCATTTTCCGTCGAACTCGTGCACGAGCTGCGGCGCGAACTTGCCCAGCAAGGCGTCTGCGGCGCATATCTTGGGCAGTGCAGGTAGGGCCGGGCGCTGGTCCAGCGCGGTGACGCGCTCGCTCAGACACGGGTGCGTGTCATGCACATCGGATTCGGCTTTCCATACTTCCTGCAAACGTTCTGGCGTAGCCCACTCGTCCATGGTCATCGCCAGCAACTTGCGCATGGCGACATAGGGCATGACCGGCGGCGTTTCGTGCTGTGCGGCTTGCGCATGCAGCTTCGGCCAGAAGCTGCCGTGCAGCCAATTCGCCAGCAGGCTGATGCGGATCAGCGCGGAAGCACTGGCTTCCGCCCCCGCGATCTCGCGCGACATCGCATCTGCCTCGTATTCGTTCTGCCGCGACAACACAAAGGTATAAGCGTTGTAATAAGGCGCGAACCAATCCAGCAGTCCGGCGATGACGCTATTCACCATATTGCTCTCGCGCCTTTCCTGCGCATGCGCATGCAAGGCATCGAAGGTGGAACGCTGGCGGTAGATCCACCCGCCCAGCTTGCCATGTCTAGCCGACAGATGACCGTACTCATGCGCGATCACGGCCAATATCTCCTCGGCGGATACGGCATTCAGCAGCGGCAGGCCCAGGATCAGATAATTACGGTAGCCGCCGAACAGCCCGTAGCGCGGGCACTGCGCGATGGATGCGTTGAATTCGCCGGTGACCAGCACGTGATGGATAGGCACGCCTTGCAGCCGCTGCTGCAGATCCGCGATCGTCTTGAACAACTGCGGCGCCTCGGCCTCGGTCAGTTCGCGCCCGGTCGGCACGGGAAGCGGCGCAAGGAACGTGCGGAACGTCAGCCACACGATAGGGGCAACGACGAGGACCCAGCTTATGAAGAACAGTTTGAAGAGCGTGTGGCCGTTTCCCAGCACCATCACCAACATGAACACCAGTCCGACCAGTAACAGCGCCAGCAGGCCGAACAACACCGCATAGGCAAACAGACTGATCAGCAACACCTTGGTGCGGAACTGGACGGGCAGATCCTGCGCCTCGCTTTGCAGTCCCCACACCAGCATCTCGTAGTCGCGTGCTTCCATAACACCCCCTCAGGTCTGGATGAGCAGCATTAGGCCACAAAGCTTGCGGGGCCGGAATCGCTCCGGTCTATTCGGCGGTCACGTACCGACAATAGGTCTCGCGGATGAACAGGGTGGCAATCATCCCCATCACCGAAAAGCCAAGCAGGATGCCGATCCCGGCCTGATAGTCTGCCAAACCGAGCGGCGCATCGCCCATTCCAGCATGCGCCCGGTCGATGACCCAGCCGACGAGCGGTTGCATGATGGCGGTCCCCAGGAAGCCGCCGATGTTCACCACGCTGGTCGCCATGCCGGACAGCGCGTGCGGATTCACTTCCTTGGCACAGGACCAGCTCAAAGTGAAACTCGGTGCGCATAGCCCCATCACCAGGAACAGCAGGTAACCGGAACTGCCGTCCAGCGGCAGCCCGAACCACAATGGCAGCCAGCACAGGCAATATCCCAGCGCCCCCGCCAGCATCAACGGCTTGCGCCGCCCAAGGCGGTCTGAAATCCTGCCGATCAGGAAAGCGCCGATGGCGAAACCGGCCAGCAACAAAGTGGTGTGACTGGTGGCGGCAGCGCGGTCCATGCCGTACACATCGCGCAGGAACGGCACTGCCCACAAGCCCGCCGAAGGCGAACAGCGAACCCGCCAGCCCCATGTTCACCCACAGCCCCGGCCAGGTGGCGCGGTTCTTCAACACGATCAGCAAGCCGTCGTACCAATGCCCCTCGTGCGGCGGATGCGCCGCCTTGCCATCCAGTTCGCGCAAGCTGGGCAATCCCGCCTCGCCCGGATGATTGCGCACCGACCACCACGCCAACACCGCCAGCAACAGTGAAAAGATACCGACCGCAATGAACACCGTGCGCCATGAAACGAATCCCAGCGCCCAGGCCAATGGTGTGGCGGCCAACAGCGAACCGGCATTGCCGAGCAGAATGGTCGCTCCGGTCATCGTGGCGAAATGCCGGTCATGGAACCAGGCGGCATTGAGCTTGAGCAGCGCGATGAACGTGACCGATACGCCCAGCCCGACCAGCAGGCGCCCGACCGATGCGAGGGCGAGCGTATCGGCCATGCCGAACAGCAGCGAACCGATGCCGCCGATCAAGCCGCCGATAGCCACGATACGGCGCGGCCCCAGCGTGTCGACCAGGATGCCGGTGGGGATCTGCATCACCATGTACACGTAGAAATAGGTCGCCGCCAAACCGCCCAGCTCCGCCGCGCTGGCATGGAAGGTCTGCTGCAGATCGGTGGAGATCGCCGCCGGTGCGAAGCGATGGAAGAACGACAACACATACGCCAGACCGACGATGACGAAGGCGGTCCAGCGCAGGCGCACGAGCTGGCTCGCTTGATGGTTATTCAGCATGAACTATTTTTTATGGGTTGGGGCGGCGAAAGCCGAAAGTGATTTTGCACAGGACGAAACTGGATTTGTCCGGAACGCTAATGGGCATCGATCATTGCAACTGGGCGATGGCATTCAGGATTTCTTTTTCCTTGTAGCCATCGAAGCGACGGTATCCAACATACAGTAGCGGGTAGCCAGTTCCCTGCAGGGTGTTATAGGCCAATCTGCCGGATGAGGACATTTCCACATCGACGTCGGTAAAGGAAACATTGTTCTCCGCAAAATACTGGCGCTGGCGTTTGCAAAACTGGCACCACTGAGTGCCATACAGCACAACCAACGGTTTGCCGTTTGCATCGAAATGCCCCCGCATCGCCATCCGCTCGCTCGGTATCAACACCGAGTCGCCATAAGTCTCGGCGAGCATGGCGACCACCTTACTGCGTGCATTGCCCAGCACACTCTGCCCGGCCACTCTGGTCAAAGGATACCGCCTGACGCCGTACTTCTCCCCTTCGGGCGTACTAATGTCGATCACTTCGTAATTGACTCCGCGGCTCTTCAGAACATCTTCCAGCTCAGCGCAGGGTTGACCGCATTCCGGGGCGACGAACAGTTGAACTATCGGAGTGCCGTCCGCGGCAACGGGGCCCATGTCATGAGAAGAAGACACATACTGGTAGAGTTTGTACCCGCAGAACGCCATCAGACCGAACAGAATCAGTTTTTTCATGGTTCACCCGTTGATCGGATCATGCCGAATCCGCTTCGGCTGCTGTATTTTCAGGAAGTTGAGACAACCAGAGCAGTCTATCTGTAATCGTTTCTCACAAGATCGCATCTGTCCGGCGCAGGCGATCGGCGATCACGCGCATGACATGCAGCGCAAAATGCGGTGTCTGCTGAATGAGGAAATTGAAGCGCTTGCGGTCGATAGGTACGAACTTGCATTCGCTTTTCGCCACGACCGTGGCCGAACGCGCACCTTCGTCAATCATCCCCATCTCGCCGATGATCGCGCCCACCCCGGCCGTTTCCACCACCCTGCCGTTGACGATGATCTCGGCGGTGCCGGCCATGAGGACATACATCAATTCGCCCGGCTCGCCCTCCTTGAACAAAGTCTGGCCCGCAGACAGTGCCAGTAGATCGGTCTCGTGACTAAACAACTCTGCCAGATTCATACAACAGTCCCCATGATTGATAACGAAAGCGCGATTCTAGTTTGGAAAGCACAACAAAACATAACTCACTGGGACTTGAAGTCCACCCGTTCCACCCGATAGCCGCGTTTCGCCATCAGTGCAGGCAAGCCGGTCGCCCCGAACATGTGCAAACTGCCTACAGCCACAAACACTTGTTTGCCGCTGTGATGCAGCACATCGATGCGATCGGCCATCGCCGGGTTGCGTCCGTCGAGCAGACGCCGCATCACCTCGCGCTCGTTCTCTGTCTTAAGGCACTCGCACCACTCGTCAAAGTGCATCATTTCCTCATAGTCCCCACGGGCCCAGTCATCGGCGATACGCTTGAGCATAATGCGAGCGCGTCCCTTTTCCAATTCGTCCAGGTTATCCTGAACGAACGCAATGGTTTCCTGTGGATTTTGCATTTGCAGCATGTCCAGTTGCGCCTCCGGTGTTTCCAGCGACACCACATGCATCTGCGCACCGTGCCCGATTCCGGCCAGGACAGAATCAATACCGTATGAGGCATCCAGCCCTTCCCAACGTCCCACCATCATGCTCAGGGTGGTGACCTGCAACTCGGGAGAGAGGTTGGCGATCGAATCGTAGGGAATACACATGGCGTCCGCCTGTTGTCGCACACGCTTTGCCAACGGCTCCGGCAACACTGTATTACGCAATGTCTTCATCTTTTTGAGCATGCGCTCCCGAACGTCGGCATCCAGCATATCCAACTCCAGCGCCACCGTATCTGACGCGCGAATTGCCTGCATTACATTCGGCCCGGGAAATACCCAATCCAGCTTCGCGACATGGATGGTGCCGTAGAGATAGGACGTGTGTTTATCTTTGCTGATGCGCCACAAATAGCCATGGTCGCGCGCATTGCCCATCGCGGCCTGCGCCATCTCGGGCGTGGGCTGTTCGGCCACAGGCGGACATGCCGCTGTGGCGGAGTAACCCGGGGCCGCAAAAGCAATCAATACAATGTAAAAACAAAGACGAATCGTTTTCTTCATGTTGTTATCCCTGAAAAGATGCAATGCCGTTATTTCGCGGCGACTGTGCCGGCAAACATGCCGCCTCCGGGCAGACACTGCCTGTCCGGAGGCTTCCAAACCAGCCGTTATTTGCCTACGTTAATGATGCCCTTGAAGTCATAGGGCACGACGATGGACTGTACCTTACCCTCTTTGACGCCCTCTGCGATGTCCTGCAACGCCTTGGCTTCCATGTAGCGCACGTTCTGGCTGTTGCTGCTCAACAGCGACAAGCGCTCGGCTTCCTTGCGCGCGATATCCACTTCCACTTGCTTGGCCTTAAGGTTGTTCTGCGCCGTGATGACCGCATTGGCCGAGGCGATGATGTTCGCCGCCGGCTGGATGTTGCGCACCTGCACCTTGGTGATGGTCAGCGCGGTATCCAGCTTCTCCTCTGCCAACGCATCGGTGATGTACTTGGCCGTATCGGCCTCGATCTCGGAACGGGCAGAGATGGTCTTCAGCGCATCATGCCTGGCGGCAGCTTTGTAGGAAGCACTTCTGGCGACCGTGGTCAGGTAGTTGTACATCAGCATGATGTCGTTGCTCTCGTCGCGCGCGTGGAAGGCGCGGCTCTTGGTGGTATACAGCTCGCCCACTGCCGCCGGGTTGATGCTGTAGATGACGGTGATGTCCATGTCCTCCAAAGTGGAGTTATCCGCCGTCTGCGGGTGCATGTTATCCAGGGTCAGGGCGATATCGCGCACCGGGAACGTCAGCACGCTACCAACCAAAGTCTGGTTGAATGAA
This sequence comes from uncultured beta proteobacterium, assembly GCA_963715005.1. GTDB lineage: Bacteria > Pseudomonadota > Gammaproteobacteria > Burkholderiales > Gallionellaceae > Sideroxyarcus. The sequence continues at coordinate 83,283 of CAVQQO010000005.1, forward strand.
CCGGGCTGCAACTCGGTGGTGTTCACCTGTTTGTCGAAACCGACGCGCAACCCCACCTCACCTGTCTCGATACGTTCGCAACCGGACAACACCGATACTCCCAACAGCAACAGGACGATCTTCTTCATTTTGTTTTCCCTTTAGAACACATAGACGATCAACAACACTACGCCCAGAGCGACCGTAGCCGTCCCCAAGCCATACAAAAAACAACGCAACAAAGTCAGCTTTTCGCTTTTACTCATTCTGCTGAACACATACAGGCCGATTGTAACGACCAGCCAAACCAGCAAATAAAAATAGATTCCGCGCGCCATAATTTATTTCCCCTCACTGGGCAATCGCATTCGCAATCATCTTCTGCAGCTCGCCCTTGTCGTACAGATCCTTCATGATGTCGGAACCGCCGATCAACTCGCCCTTGATGTAGCACTGGGGAAAAGTCGGGAAGTCGGCGTAATACTTCAGGTTCTCATATATCCCCTGGTCGGCCAGCACGTTCACCGCCACGAAGCTGACACCACAAGCCTTCAGCACTTCGGCCGCGCGATTGGAGAACCCGCATTGCGGAAACTGCGGCGTGCCTTTCATGTACAGCACCACGGGGTTCGCGGTCACGGTCTGTCTGATTCTTTCCAATGCGCTCTGTTTGTCTTCCATGTTCTTCTCCTGGATTTATTTGTTGTTTACCCACTGCCCGGGCGTGAACGTCTTCATCGACAAAGCGTGGATCACTTCCATCTTGTCGCCCAACACCTGAAAGACCAACCGCTGCTGCTGCAGCATGCCCTTGCCTTCGAATGCCTTGCTTACGATCACCGCATCGAAATGGCGGCCATCGCCCTCCACTTCGATGTGTTCGCATTCCAGCCCCTGCTGGATATAGTCCCTGACGTTATCTGGCGTAACTTGCATTTCATCTCTTTCTTCGGGGGGCAATGTAATCTGTCCCCTACGATTATCATGTTGATCACTGCACCAGTGCGATCGTGGTCACTGCGCTTGCTTTATCGATATCCAACTGCACTTCGCAATATTCGGGATTCTCGCTGGTGGGGGTCGGATCGCCGTCGCAGCTGCAACCGCTGATCACGCTGCTGTAAAAGATCCCGGCCTTCACGCGGATGACATCATCCATCTCGGCAACGCTGTTGACCACCACCGTGACCGGCGCATCCGTCACATAGTTACCCGTCGCCAAACCTGATTGCAACGGCAACAGGGCGGCATCCAGATGCCGGATCTCCTGCTTGAGGACTTCCTCGAAATCGGGCGTACCCCATGCACGCAATGCTTTATCGAGTCTAACCATGGCATCCCCCATCATTTGGTAGCCAATGCCTGCAGCACCGCCTGCAGCAACTGCCAGCAGCGTCCCACCGATTCTATCTCAACCCGTTCGCCCGGCGCATGCGCGCCGCGAATATCGGGACCGAACGAGATCATGTCCAGCTGCGGGTGGCTGGCGGCGAGCAGGCCGCATTCCAGTCCGGCATGGATCACCTGCAACGAAGCGGGCTGCCCGAACTGCGCGGTGTACACCTGCTGGCACAACCCAAGCAGCTTCGAAGCCGGGTCCGGCGTCCAGCCCGGATATGCGCCGTCCTTCCAGGCACGCAACGCGTAACTGGCCGCATGCGCGATCAGCTTGTCGGCCAGTGCATCCGCGCGGCCATCGTGCAGCGAGCGCACCTTGAACGTCGCTTTGAACACCCCGTGCACCAGGCTCACCACGCCGAGATTGTCCGAAGTATCCACCACGCCGGGAAAGGCATCGCTCATGCGCGACACCCCGTTCGCGGCGACATCGAGGAAGGAGAGGATGCGGTCGCGCTCCGCATGCCGGATGGCTTTGCCCAGCGGCATCTCGTCCAGCTCGTAGCGGAACGCCACATTCGCATCCGCCTCCGCAAAGCGTTGCTGCCACGCCGCCAGCCTGTGCTCTGACCACTCATCGATGCCTGCCGCGGCGGCCGCGGGCAGCGCACACACGGCGAACGCCTCGCGCGGAATGGCGTTGCGCGCCGTGCCGCCCTTCATCTCGATCAGGCGCACGTCGGTGTGCGCGGAAAGGTCGTGCAGCGCTTCCGCCAGCAGCTTGATGGCATTGCCGCGCCCGAGATGGATGTCGATGCCGGAATGCCCGCCGCGCAGGCCGGACACATCGAAGCGCAACACCACATAGTCCGGCGGCACCGCTTCCTGCTCGCAATCGTGGCGCAGCTCCACATCCACGCCACCCGCACAGCCCAGATAGAAATGTCCCCACTCCTCGGTATCCAGATTGATGAGTGTCTTGCCCTGCAAGGTGCCCGCCGCCAGCCCGCGCGCGCCGTCCATGCCGGATTCCTCGTTCACGGTGAGCAGCACTTCCAGCGGCGGATGGATCAGGCCCGGCTCTTCCAGCGCGGCCAGCGCGAGTGCCACGCCGATGCCGTTATCCGCCCCCAGCGTGGTGCCCTCCGCCACCACCCAGCCATCGCGCACCACCGTGTGTATCGGGTCACGCTCGAAGTCATGCACGGTGCCGGCATTGGCCTGGCACACCATATCCAGATGGCCTTGCAGGACCACGCCGGGCAGCGCCTCGCCCCCTGCACTCGCCGCCTTCTTCAGGATCAGGTTGCCCGCCCCATCCATGACGGCGGCGATGTGGTGCGCCTGCGCCCACTCGATCAGATGCTGGCGCAGTACCGCTTCATGCAGCGAAGAGCGCGGTATCGCACACAATGTCGCGAAGTGCGCCCAGACCGCGCGCGGTTGCAGGTTGTCCAAATTGCCGTTCGTTGCCATTGAAAATCACCCAAAGAAAATCACTTTTACAGGCGAAGTATAAAGCGTTGCGCTTCCCCTCATGCAGCCATCGACGCAAGCAACTCAGTCAGAAGAAAAGCTGATAGCATGAAGCCAGCCCGTACCAGGGTAAGCACCGTGGGCCCCTTCTTCAATCGACTGTTTCGGAGGACGCATCATGAGCCATAAAAAATTCATTTACGCCTTTGCCGAAGGCGACGGCAAGAACAAAAAACTGCTGGGCGGAAAAGGTGCCAACCTGTGCGAAATGACGCAGATCGGGCTGAACGTTCCTCCCGGCTTCACCATCACCACCGAAGCCTGCCTCGACTATATCGATGCCGGTCACAAATTGCCTGCCGGCCTGATGCAGGAGGCGCGCCAGCACATGGCACAGCTGGAAAAAGCAACCGGCAAGGGTTTCGGCGACGCGAACAACCCGCTGCTGGTGTCGGTGCGTTCCGGTTCGGCCATGTCCATGCCCGGCATGATGGATACCATCCTCAATCTCGGGCTCAACAGCGAGACGCTGCAAGGCCTGATCAAACAAACGGGCGATGAACGTTTCGCCTACGACGCCTACCGCCGTTTTGTGCAACTGTTCGGCAAGGTCGCGCTGGGCATGCCGGACGAACTGTTCGATGACCCGTTCGAGGCTGTCAAACAGCGCGAAGGCGCCAAGGAAGACATCGCACTGAGCGCGGACAACCTGCGCGAAGTCACCGGCCTGTTTTTGGACGCGGTGCACGGCCATACCGGCAAACCTTTCCCGCAAGACCCCTTCGAACAACTCGAGATCGCCATCCAGGCGGTGTTCAACTCCTGGATGGGAAAACGCGCCGTGGACTATCGGCGCGAATTCAAGATCACGCCGGATAAGGCCAACGGCACGGCGGTCAACGTATGCACCATGGTGTTCGGCAACCGCGGCTTCGACTCGGCGACCGGCGTCGGCTTCACGCGCAACCCGGCGACCGGCGAGAACCAGATGTTCGGCGAGTATCTGGTGAACGCACAAGGCGAAGACGTGGTGGCCGGTATCCGCACGCCGAAACCGATCGCGCGCATGGCCGAAGAGATGCCGGACCTGTACCGGCAACTGGTCGAGTTGCGCGACAAGCTGGAGAACCACTACCACGAGGTGCAGGATTTCGAGTTCACCATCGAGCGCGGCACACTGTATAGCCTGCAGACGCGCAACGGCAAGATGAATGCGCACGCCATGGTGCGCACCTCGGTGGAGATGCACGAGAGCGGACTGATCAGCAAGGAACAGGCGCTGCTGCGCATCGACCCGGAAATGTTGCAACAGATGCTGTTCCCGCAGACTCGATCCGAAACACAAGGCGATCTCGCTAGCCAAGGGTTTGCCCGCCTCGCCCGGTGCCGCCTGCGGGCGTGCGGTGTTCGATGCCGACCGCGCCGAGCAACTGGGCCATAGCGGGCAACTGGTGATCCTGGTGCGCGAGGAGACCAAGCCGGAGGATATCCACGGCTTCTTCGCCGCACAGGGCATCCTCACCAGCCGCGGCGGCAAGACATCGCACGCGGCGGTGGTGGCGCGCGGCATGGGCAAGCCCTGCGTCGCCGGCGCCGAAGGCATCCATGTGGATACACACGCGCGCAAGGCGACCATCGGCGACACCGTGATCAAGGAAGGCGACCTGCTCACCATCGACGGCACCACCGGCAACATCTATCTGGGTGCGGTGCCCACGGTGGAGGCCGAATTCACCGACGACCTGAAGACCCTGCTGTCCTGGGCCGACCAGGCAGCCAGGCTGAAAGTCATGGCCAATGCCGACAGCCCGCAGGATGCGCAGCGCGCGCTGAGCTACGGCGCGACGGGCATCGGCCTGTGCCGCACCGAGCGCATGTTCAACGCACAGGACCGTTTGCCAATCGTGCTCGAGATGATCGTCGCCGACACGCTGGAACAGCGCCAGGAAGCGCTGGACAAGTTGCTGCCGATCCAGCGCAGCGACTTCCAGGCGCTGTTCGAAGTGATGTCGCCGCGCCCGGTGACCATCCGCCTGCTCGACCCGCCCATCCATGAGTTCCTGCCGACCGAATCGGAACTGGTGTCCGAGCTCGAGCATCTGCGCCAGCTGCGCAGCACCGCGCGCGGCGTGGATATCCTGGTCGACACGATCCGTCTGTTGTCGCCCAACGATGCCGCGGCGGCGACGCATGACATCCACACGCTGGCCGATTCGGGCGTGGTGGAAGCGGCCATCGTGAAGAAAGAGGCCATCCTTAAAAAAGTGCGTTCCTTGCACGAGGTCAATCCCATGCTGGGACACCGCGGAGTGCGTCTGGGCATCACCTTCCCGGAAATCTACTCCATGCAGATCCGCGCCATCCTGGAAGCCTCGGCAGAATGCAGCAAACGCGGCATCGCCAACCATCCGGAGATCATGGTGCCGCAGGTGTGCACCTCGGAAGAACTGAAGGCAGTGCGCAAGATCGTCGATGACATCCGGCAACAGGTCGAGGCATCCACCGGCCGGAAACTGGATTTCAAGTTCGGCACCATGATCGAAGTCGTGCGCGCCTGCATGCGTGCCGACAAGCTGGCCGAGGAAGCGGACTTCTTCAGCTTCGGCACCAACGATCTCACACAGGCCACATTCTCTTTCTCGCGCGAAGATGCCGAGAACAAGTTCCTGCCGATGTACAACGCAGTGAAGATCCTGCGCGACAACCCGTTCGAGGTGCTGGATGTGCAGGGCGTCGGCAAGCTCATGGAGCTGGCCGTCAAATGGGGACGTCAAACCAAACCGGAGTTGAAGATCGGCATCTGCGGCGAGCATGGCGGACATCCGTCCTCCATCAGTTTCTGCCACCACATCGGACTCAGCTATGTCTCCTGCTCGGCGCCGCGTGTTCCCATCGCCCGGCTCGCGGCGGCTCATGCAGCATTGGAACAATAGCCCCAGCCGGCGAACTGCGGGATTGAGGAATGGACTTAGCAGGGTGTAGTTGGGCCTCATTAGCCTGACTGCCCAAATTGTGTACAATCGCTTCAGACATGAAATGACGGCACAGACTCAAAGCATGAATCGCCGCCTGAATACAGACTTGAATAGCAGCTCGGCAAGATCAACAACAAGGAGCAGATAATGAAGTTCACACAGGCAGTGCATAGTGTATTGATGGCAAGCATGCTGGCCGGACTGGCCGGTTGCGGTGAGGAAAAGAAAGTGGCACCTCCCCCGCCACCGCCCCCCCCTCTCACCGTCGGCGGTTCCGTTTCCGGACTGGCCGGTGGCGAAGTGGTACTCCAGCTCAACGGTGCGGATGATCTGGCCATCAAGGCCGATGGCAAATTCAAATTCCCCAAGCCATTAATCAAAGGTGCAGCCTACGCCGTCACCGTCAAAACTTCGCCAACCACTCCGGTCAGACAGACCTGCACGGTCGACCAGGGCGGCGGCACCATCGCCGGCACACCGGTCAACAATGTAGCCGTCACCTGCACTACCAATAGCGACGCAGTCGGAGGCACGGTCAAAGGACTTTCCGGCAAGGGACTGGTACTCGAACTCAAGGGAGTAAAGGAAGTCGACGATCGCCAAGAACGGCAATTTCACCTTCCCCGACATCCGCCTGGTCGATGGCAGCGACTACAGCGTAGCCATCAAGGCAACGCCAGCCGGACAAAGATGCGAGATCGATTCTGTCATCAGCGCCGCTGACAGTGACACCATCAACATCGTCGCCGTCACCTGCTTCAAAAAAGGCCACCGCAAATAATCCCCACGAGCCTCTGATTATTTTCCGCACGGGATTTAATCAGAGGTTTTCTCTTTACAACCACGCCACGACCTCCGCTCGTCAAAACTATTGCGACGATACCCCCGATTGATCAGCTCCAGCCCGCCCTGATTTCAGGGGTTGCTCAAAACCATATATTTTCTCCCGGCATCATGTGAGAATCACACAAGAAAACTTAAGCGAGGGATCAAACCATGGATAATCTCATTGAGGTCGATGACCTGCATTTTTCTTATGGCTCGCTCAAGGTACTGCAGGGCATCAATCTCACGATCCCGCGCGGGAAGATCGTCGGAATCATGGGACCCAGCGGATGCGGAAAATCCACGCTGCTGCGCCACTTCGGTGGCCAGTTGCGCCCGTTGCAGGGCAGCGTGAAATTCATGGGCCAGGTTGTTCACCAACTCGACACAGACGAGCTGTACAAAATGCGCCTGAAAATAGGCATGATGTTTCAGGTCAGCGGCTTGTTCACCGACTTATCGGTTTACGACAATTTGGCCTTCCCCTTGCGGGAGAACACCGATCTGCCGGAAGAAGTCATTCATGATCTGGTATTGATGAAGTTGCATGCCGTCGGCTTACGCAATGCACACAAACTGAAGCCGAGCGAGCTATCGGGTGGCATGGAACGACGCGTGGCGCTGGCGCGGGCGATCGCCACCGACCCCCCGCTGGTCATCTACGACGAACCTTTCGCCGGACTCGACCCGATCTCGCTCAAGACCATCGCCAACCTGATACGCACGCTGAACGGTGCGCTCGGCACGACCTCGATCGTGGTGACCTATGACCTGATGGCCTCACTCGAGGTCGTCGATTACCTGTATTTCATCCATAACGGCGTGGTGGCCGCGCAAGGTACCGTTGACGAGATGCGCAACTCGCAAGACCCTTTCGTCCACCAGTTCCTGCATGCCGAGGCGGACGGCCCGATTTCCTTCCAGTTCCCCAGCAAACCCTATACAGAAGATTTGAACATCAAAGCCTGACGTTTATTCCGTGTGCTTTTCCGCATCAGTTAGCTATAGCGCCGCTGCCGTGCTGGTGGGCACCGGCCTGTATGCCGTCCAGCAGGCCAGGCGACTGCAACCTCCATACTGGATGTGGGCGCTGGTGCCTGTCTTCTTTGGTTTACAGCAGGCATTCGAGGGAAGGGTATGGCAGGAACTCGATACAGGGAATAGCTGCACAGTGTTGCCGTTTGCGCTGGGGTTTCACTTCTTCTCGCATTTCCTGTGGTTGTGGTGGCTCCCGCTCTGCAGCTACCTGGTCGAGCCAGGCAAGCTCCGCAAGAGGATCATTGGCGGCTGCGCCATGTTCGGCGCTTTCGCAGGCACGCTGGTCTATTCCGTCATGCTCCTCCATCCCGAGTGGATGTCGGTTGCGGTGAGAGAACATTCCATCCTTTACAGCTTTACTGTTCCCTATCGCAGCTCCATCCACTTGCCGATCACGCCGGCTGCGCTCTATGCCCTGACTGTCCTTGTGCCGCTGCTCTTCTCCAGCCACATACTGATCAGGATCTTCGGGATGCTGGTTGTCTTGTCCATGATGCTGGCATCGGAGGCCTATAGTTATGCCTATGTCTCCGTCTGGTGCTTCTTCGCTGCCGTGCTCTCGCTCTATCTTGTTTACATGATCCGCCATCTTGCACATTCAAAATCAAGGATGGATTCAGAAACGGCCATCGAAGGCACAAGCTCAAGTCCTGCAAATTCGGAGAGCAAACACCTTTAGCCCGCTTAACGTCCGCAGTAAGTTATCATCCTGCGCTCACCCTTTGAGGAGTCCGGAATGTTTTTTGGCGTAACTCATCTCGATGTCCCCGTCACGGACTTTGCCCGTGCCGAAGCCTTCTGGGGCAAGGTGATCGGCCTGAAAGAGGTCAAGCGCGGTGAAGGCTTCATCGACCTCGATTCAGGCTCGGTCATCCTGCGCCTGGTGCAAGTGCAACAAGTCTCCCGCCCGGTGACAGTGCGCGTAAGCGTGCCGGACGTGCAACGCGCATATGACCTGCTGCTCCAGTCCGGCGGACGCCCACTCTATGAAGTGCAGCGCACCCCGGCGCTGGAACTGGAAGCCCATGTCGCCGACCCCGATGGCAATGCAGTCATCGTCTGGCGTGAACTGACCGAGGATGAGTACGGCTTCGTGCCGGAACTGCCCAAGCAGGGAGAATGGCACCCGGATGCGGAGAAATTGTTCAACGACCTGCTCGCCTTTGTCCCGGCCCTGTTCCGCGGCATGGCACGGCGCAAGGTCACCAAGATCATCGAGGAGCTCGCAGGCTACGACCATTCCGCTGTCACGAGCGAACACGTGATCCGCGGCTACATCATGTCCAGCGCCAAGATTAAGCGCGACCGCCTGATCGAACCGCTGCGCCAATGCGGCATCAACCCGGACGACTACCAGGAAGAATTCGACTCCTGAGTCTATCGCTCAGCCCGGGCAGCATCTATTGCGATGCTGCCCAATCGGTGCCCTGATAAAAGCACCTCAATCCTTTTGATGGCCTCTTCCACGGCCATGCTCTTGTCCCTGTCCGCGTCCGCCACCCCTGCGCTCCATTGCATTATCACCGCGTTCCATTGCACTATCGCCGCGCTCCCCGGTAAAAGCCAGATCGCCGCGTTTCAAAGCATGGAACTCGGGCGAGCCCGGCTTTATGCCAAGCTCCCTGGCCAGGTTCCCCCAGCCCTTACCCTTGCTGCGCTGATATTTCTGTAGCACCACCGCAGGCGCCACATGCGCCATCTCCCCGAGCTGGAAGATCATGAAAGCGTCTGCCGGATCGGGTACGCTCCTGACGATGGCCTCCACATCCGGCACGGGAATGCCGAACTGCCTGCTCAACCTGTCGTTGAAATTCTTTATGTCAGACAACGCCTGGTTGTTCACGCTCCGCAAGAAACTGTTCAGGTCGGCATGGGCGGCAGGCGCCATAGCCGCCATGATCGCTGCGAGAGACAACAACACAAAGATTTTTTTCATTTCACCACCTCCAGTTAGGTAACAGCCTTGAAACCAAAGTTAACGATTAGCGCACGAGCACCCCTTGTTGCCAAACAGTTCGAGCCAACCCTTTTAATCCCTCGACTGCGATGCCTTTCATCCGGATGCAGCCCCCCTACTGCGCCTGAAGCGATTGCGCCTGTGTCAGGCTGGCCTGCCTGATCTCCTTGCGGCGCTCGGCAAACTGCCCGTAAGTCATCTTGCCCTTGCTCAGTTCCAGGATCAGCTTCTGGCCGTTGTTGAATGCATCGACACTGATCTGGTAATAGGCATCGCGTGGCGGCGGATTGGCATTGAAACAAAGCTCGCGCTTGACACCCCATTTGGCAATCACTTTCCGCTCGTCCTTGCTTGGGCGATCCTCGATGGACATCAGGCTGAACAGGTTATCCTCTTTCCCGCTCAGCGCGACCTTCTTGCTGACCGGCCGCAACTCGGGATCGGCCTCAAGCGCCGTAACGCAATCCGGCTGCACCGTACCCTTGACCTCGAGGTTCTTCAACTCCAACTGCTTGCAGTCCGCAACGTTGGCCTGAGCATCCTCCTCTCTGACCGCCTCGAATTTGGCGATGCTCGAAAAAGCACCGACCACCGATCCCACAAGAGGCAATGCCCCTACGACCGGCACCTTGCGCACGAACACCTGGCTGATGAAATGATTCTTTCCAGCTCTCACCTCGAAACGCAGATCGTCGTCACCCGGGGCGGGCTGAGTGGACAAAGTATGCGAACCGGGCGCCAGCTCAAGATAAAAATATGCGCCATTGGGTAATTCGCCCAGCGGCTGACCATCGATCCAGACAGACTTGACCAGCGTTTTTCCCATTATCCCGGTGTTGCGAAAGACATAGACCCCCGCCACATCGGCCGGAGGCAAATGAAATTGCTTCTGCGCAGTCGCCTCCTCCCCCGAAACCTCAGGCTCGGACTGGACTGCAGCAGGCATCAACAGCGTCATGCACAACATCAGATAGCGCAGCAACTTTCTCATATCAACCCCTGTACGAATCAAACATAACAAATGTGACTACATTAAACAAAAATATATAGTGATAATTGTGGCCTGTCCTGATTGTTCGATCTCTGAACCCAAACCACTGCGATGCCCCCCACTAATTACTTGTTGTCTTGCCCCACCGTGATGACCACTTTTCCTTTGGCGTGTCCTTGTTCAACATAGCGGATCGCCGCAGGCACGTCGCTCAGCGGGTAACGTCTGTCGATGACAGGTTTTAATTCGCCGGATTCCAGAAGCCCCTTCAGGAAGAGCAGATCCTTCTGGTTCGGTGTCGACGTCAGTGCGCCCATCTTCTTGCTCCCGACCATAGATAGCCATGGCCCCCAGAGCAGCGCCTGAAATAGCTGGGCGGTATCGCCTCCGGTCATCACGTAGATCCCCCGGGGACTCAACGCGCGCTTGTAGTCGAATATCGAACGAAATCCGTTCACCGCGAGGATCAGGTCATACTGCCGCCCGCTCCTGGTGAAATCCTCCTGCGTGTAATCGATCACATGGTCGGCGCCGATAGCGCGCGCCATATCCACCTTCCCCGTGCTGCACACGGCGGTGACCTCCGCCCCGAAATGTTTGGCGAGCTGCACCGCAAACGTACCCACGCCACCGGACGCCCCGTTGATCAAGACCTTTTGTCCCGGCTGTATCTGCCCCTTGTCGCGAAGGCCATGCAAGGCGGTCATTGCCGCCAAAGGCACGGCCGCTGCCTCCTCGAACGATAGATTGGCAGGCTTCAACACCAGTTCACTTTCGCGGGCACATTTGTATTCTGCAAATCCGCCAAAACCGCTTGCGAACACATCGCCAAACACTTCATCGCCAGCTTTAAACTGGCGGATATTCTTACCCACTGCCTCGACCCGCCCCGCGATGTCGGCTCCGAGTATCTGGAATCTTGTTGGCTTTAGCAGTCCAGCGTACAGGCGCACCAGAAACGGATCGGCACGCATCATGCGCCAGTCAGCAGCATTCACGGATGACGCATGGATCTTCACCAGAACTTCCTCATCCTGAGGAACCGGTTTATCCACCTCCTTGAGTTGGAGAACATCCGGTGGTCCGTACTTCGCAAATATGATCGCCTTCATGAACTGCCTCCATGATTAACCTTGATCTGTTAAATCATCTCGTCCGCCAGCACTCCTGCGGCAGATACCGGTCCTGGATTTCTTCGCTCATACAAGTCCAGCTCAGGTGATCGCCCCCCTCTAGCGCGGCAACGAACTTGAGCGACCTGCCTTCAATCGCCGCCCCGCCTTTCATCTTGATGGAGATCGCGCCAGCCTGGTTATCGACGCTGACCTCCTGCACGTAAGGCGGCAACGACGACATAAAATCGGCGGCATCCAGATTGCGCGGAATCGAACGATACTGACTGAAGTAATTATCGACATATGCCGTTGCAGCTCGGCCTACCGTCAGCGCCTGGTTCGTGCGCGACCTGCTCGAGTAATCCTGGTAAGCGGGGATGGCAATGGCAGCCAGGATCCCGATGACTGCAACGAAGGTGACTATCAATATGAGGACGAACACCGCATGGCTGGTGCCGCCCTTTCCGGCAAGCTCGCCTAACTGTCTCTGCGTGCCTTGCGTCGTCGAACGCACAGTATCGATCGTCTTCCTGCATTGTTTGTAGTAAAGCGCGTTCGCATACATCGGCATCAAAATAAAAACCGCGGCCGCATACGCGAAATACCCCAAACTGACCACGAAGCCGACGGCGGCGCCGGCCACGGCACCAACGACCCAGAACAGGGCCAGCAGCAGACCGGGAAGAAGGAAATAGAGCGCGGCGTTGAGCCACATCTTTCGATAGAGCAACCAGTAGAACGTCACCAGGAAAGCGGACCAGTTCCAAGTGGGGCTCAGCTTTCTTTCATCATCGAAGCGGGAAAAATGATCCAGGTAATACTCCTGGTTCTTGGGGCCCACAACGGCCTTGAAATACTCCTCATCACTTGCGGATTCGTCGGCTGCGGGAGGCATTGCAGCAGTTTTGGCAGTCAGCGTGAGTGCATTGCCACAGCTAACACAGAGCTTCGCAGCATCGTCGTTTGAACTTCCGCACTTGGAACAAAACATTCGTCTCTCCTCATATCGAACTCGAAAACAAAATAACGCCAAAACACCCTGGCAAGTGATCGGCCAGCCATCGCGATGCAGCCCCCATTAGCCCCTGCTACGGCCTGCATAGCGCATGGACATCATCCAGTGCTTTTTTCAGCGCGGCGGCATCGTCGGCAGTATTCACGATGAACAATATCCTGATCCTGTCGGTGGCGACATTGCCCATGCTGTTTTCTTTCGGATAGCCATACTCGTCCAACATCCACAAGTCATCGCGAGGTGCATCCCAGTTCGCGGCGGATCCGGGCAGCGTGAATTTTCTGAGTCCGCTCTTCTTCTGCTCGAACATCGAAATGGCGATATTGTTGCCATTCCTGCGCTTGGGCTCCTCGAAGTAAACGGCATGCGCTTTCAGGCCGCCGCCGATGGAAGAAATCTTGCCCAATATGCCAAACGCTTCCGGGCTGACATTCCGGAAATCGACCGTCGAATCGATCTTGAAATTCATCCTGGCAGAAAAGAGATTGCCGAAATCGACGTGCATACTCTCATCGACAAGCAAGCGGCACCCATCGAATTTCGCCACCCGCTCAACACCCTCCGGGTTTGCTTTTTCCGACTCCTTATCCACCACCGGCTTGTTCAATAGCCCAACGACAGACCTCTGAGCCGCGGCCAGCTTGGGATCATCCGAGTACTTGGCAGTGTCAGCGATTGCAGCAACAGGCGCGGACGCCGCAGGTGCGGCAACAATCGCTGCATCAGCGATGGGCGTTCCGCCTTCCAGCGCGCAGGCCTCGGCGGGAAGTGGCACCATCGAGCCGCCCTTGAGCCTGCAACCAACCACCTGCTCTGCCGCAACAGCAGAACTCAAAGATGCGATGGCAAGCAACAGCAAAACAGCGGGGGGGGATATCTTCTTTAACATGCTCGGTCTCCGTAAAAAACTTCAGTTCAAAACAAATGCGATGCCGGCCCCATCAACTCTTTGATGCGCGTTCGCCAGAGTGACCACGCAGATCGAAGGCTACCTTGAGCACGATCAGCAACACCAGCGCAGGCACCGGGTTATGCAGCAACATCACCCCCCAGCCGCCCAAAATAAGCGTGAATTGCATCAGGAAGATGCGCACGTAAGGCGCCGCCATCAGACTTTGCACCGTTGCCCCCTCATATTCGCGCTGGGCAAGGAAATTCCGCACGAACGAAACACCGTGGCTCAGCAGGAGCGCCAAGAGCGCGGGCCATAGCGGCATAAACAGACGGGTAAGCGCTTCAACCGCACCGGGGTCGGGATGCACTGCATCGATCCCGCGCACGAACAACTCGTAAATGAAAAAAAAGTGGCCTGCCATGAACCCGCCGAAATGCCCCGCAAAAAGCAGCCCGGCAAAAGGCGCCAACCATTTGGCGACAACTGCGATCTTGAGCAGGGTATAGAAGCCGATCACAGCGCTCTCCGCCCAGAACAGCACCATCACCTCCGCCAGCGTCCAGCCGCCGAATAGCACACCGAGCAAGGGAATCAGGTTCGCGCAGACGAGCACCAGCATGGTGAACAGTGGCAGGCGACGCTGTGCGACCTCGGCTGGCGGGTCGAACCTGGGAGGTGTAACCTTGAGCGGATTCACGGGTTCGGCGGCTTGCGTTGTCGCCAGTACAGCCATCGAGTTCAGCAGTTTTTTCAAATTCCACCTTGCGACATTCGGCGGCATCAAGTCGCCCAGCCCCTGCTCCACTTCGTCGTATTCGAAGCGCACTCGCACACGCTCGCCGCCGGCATCGTCTTCGACACGCAGATTGCGCATACGGGCGAGCTCATACTCGGTGATCATCTTGAAGGGGCCGAGGTTCAGCACATAGATCAGCCGCCCGCCCGCAATCCGCGCCGAGTCGCCGAAGAAAAGAAGAAATACAGCAAATGCACCGAGCCCCATCACAGCCACCGACCAGGCGAGGGCAAAGCACAGATCGAACAGCATTGATGCCAGATCGGAAACGCTGCCCAGGGCTTGCAGGTTCAGATGTGCAATTTGCCGCACCAGGATCGCGGCAAAGATCACAAACATGCCCGCAACAATGAGGGCCGGCCCTATAAAGTTTTGGCGCGGCAGCACAAGCGGTGTCCCGCGAGGTGCATCGTCCCGTAGCGCAAGACGCACAGACATGTTGCGAAAGTTAATATTCAATTGCGGGTTCTCATCGTCAACTTAAACATTTGCGCAGCAATATTTCATCGTGTTCCGGCGTCACCAAGCCTTGAATCGGGCCAATCGGGTAGAAGCCGAGGCTCTGATAAAAATTCAAGGCTGGATGATTGAACGATGAGGCAACGACCCACAGGTTCTTGGCTTCGCGACGTGCCTCTGTTTCTGCCCAGGCCAACACCTGCTTCCCGATGCCTTTGCCCCTGTGGTCCGGGGACAAGCCCAACAGTTCGATATAGGGGCCGCGCAGCCAGGGATGACGCACACAAATAACGCCCGCCAGCTTGTCATCGACAGAAATCACGTATCGGCGCAGCGCAGCATCGTCACGGGTCAAATAGCTCGCCAACGATGTGACGGAAAATTTCAGGCTGGCCCACGGCTCGGAAACTGCAAGCATCTCTGCCACTGCCAGCGCCTGTTCATCGGTCAAAGGACTCGACAATCGACAGCTATCCAGGCTTTCTATGGATTTACTAAATGCTTTTAGCGGTGTGTTTGTAGTCATTACGAATCAATCGGAGTCGAATCAATTTGATCAGCTGCGCAATATGCCTGGTTCGGAAAACCGTGGTCTCCCCGATTATTCCTGATCATCGTTATGCAATAATTACACAATGAGATCAAACTTGCGACAAGAACGGCCCCACGCGGATCTATCAACGAATTGAGAGAATGAGATGAATAGTGCAGATAAGCTGAATACCGGCATCCCGAAACCCAAAGAACAGATCATCCCGTCCGCTTCCAACCTGTTCAAGTCGTGCTTCCTGGTGTTCATGTTGCTGGGCACCTTCTATGCGACCCAGCAGATCGCCGGGCAGATGGACAACTTCTGGCTCAAATGGTCTTTCATCGCATTGGCGGCGGTCTGGAATGGCATGCTCATGATCGGCATGGGAGTGCTGTCACATGATGCCGTGCACCGGGTCCTGTTCCGCTCCCGTTTCTGGAACGAACTCTGGGGCGGCTTGCTGGCCGCCCTCGTGCTCATCCCGCTGGAGGCGAACCGCCAATTCCACATGGAGCACCATCGCTATTCCCATCAGCCCGGTCTCGACCCGGAAGGGCCGATGCATCAAACCTCGTTCCTGTTCGCCGTAACAGTCGGGCCTTTCATCGCGCTGTTCGCCCAGTACCAAGTCCTGGCAGACATCGCGCTGCGCGGCGACTTCGTGCGGGTGCTGAAAGATGTCTTCTTCATCAGCGTCGCGCTAGCGTTCTACCTGCTGTTGCTGCCCGCACTCGGCGTATCGTTGCTCTACACTTGGGGCGCCACCATGCTGGTGCTGCCCATCGTGTTCAGTGTGCGTGCGCTGGCCGATCACTACGGCATCCCACCAGTGGTGCGCACAGCAAAAAAGAACGAAGAATCCGAGGAAGAGATAGAAAGCGGCGCACAATCGCGCCAGCAGGTCAGCGGCTGGGTCGTGCTCACCCCGCAGTGGCTGCAGTGGCTGTGGAGCCACGTCAACTACCACGAGGTACACCACAAGTATCCGTACCTCTCGCACAAATATCTGCCGCAGGCTTTCGCAGCCTCGCGCGACCAGTACCCCTACCTCGTCGTGGATGGATACTGGAGATCGCTGCTCAATGTACGCAAGCTGGATTACTACGGCACTCAGAAAGATGGCCGTTCATGACGGCACAGAAGCCTTGATGACTCAATCCGGAGTCGTCAACGGCTCGCCGATGGCGTAGAAGTGTCCGCCTGCCACATGGTGCAAGCTGCGCCGTGAAGGATCGGCATCCTCGAAATGCCAGCGCCCATCGCTGAAGACCCGGACATCGGCCCACGCCCCCACCACCTCGCCGATGAACAAGTCGTAAGCCTGCTGGTTGTGCGGCTCGGGGATTAGTTTGCAGGCCAGCCACGCCGAGCAACCCGCCACGAACGGCAGATCATGCCCCTCGATGCCGAACAACTTCACAGCGCATTTCTTCAGTTTGTCCGGCTCGGTGGCAAGGCTGAGCGTGCCGACATCGTGCGTGAGCTGCAACTGCGCCACCGTCGGCACCTGGATGACGAAGGCGCAGCTCTTCTCGATCAACTCGCGCGTCTTGGAACTCTTGTCCAACACCACCGTCAGCTTGGGCGGCGCAAAATCCAGCGCGCACGCCCATGCCGCAGCCATCACGTTGTCCATGCCCGCATGACGGGCGGACACCAGCACCGTTGGGCCGTGGTTGATGAGGCGATAAGCCTTCTCCAGATCGACCGGGGAAATATGACTATCCATGCAAAATCCTTAATGAACAGATCGAGCCTGGCCTCTTTGATTCTGCGTCACATCAATTCTTGTTCGAGGTGGATTTTTCAACAAGGTTACTGGCGAAAGGGCGGCCGGTACCTTCGCGCAATTCCACGCCACGAATAAAACCGTCCAGTCGGGCGGCTGCAACATCCGACTGAATCACACCGTCAACCACGTGCGCCACTGAATAGAGAAACTTGTCTGATGACTTCACACGCTCCCCTCCCGATAGCACAGTACCGATGATCGTCTTCCCATCGTCAAAGTAGCTGCTATGGTTGTACGGATATTGCATGTTCGCCAACTTCTCCCAGTACTGGATATCTTCATCGCCGATATTCTGCGGGGGTTTATTTTCCCTGACGATAACAAATGTGACGTTGTTGCCCCTATCTTCGCCAACAACGATCTTTGACACATCCCAAACGACTTTTCCCGCATCCCGGAAGTAAGTGAATCCAAGCTGGAGGTCGCTGGTATTCGAGATCTTCATCAGGCTGGAAGGATACTTAAACGCCAAACGCTTGGACTGATAGTGGAACTCGCGACCGGGCTCGAAGCCGATTTGAATATCTGTGAAAGCCGCAGGCAAAATACTTTTGTTTAACAGGAATGCTTTCCATTGGGAGAACGTTCCGTAATAGGAGACATAGGTAAAATCAGTCAATGCTTTCATATCGAGGAGGTTGCTTTCACTCAGCCCAGTCCCGACGACGCGCACGTATCCGACCAGCCCATCGGGAACAGGCAGCACCATCATCACCAGCATCCTGTCGGTAAATTCGACAGGCCACAACTTCACCGACCATTTCCGCTGGTATGAATCGACGTAGTCCTCCTCCTTCTGCGCCTTTCCCATGGAAACGATCTTGATGTTTTGGGTGCTTACCGTGCGCGTGTAACCCGCCCCCTT
Organism: uncultured beta proteobacterium; assembly: GCA_963715005.1. GTDB lineage: Bacteria > Pseudomonadota > Gammaproteobacteria > Burkholderiales > Gallionellaceae > Sideroxyarcus. Next base: position 101,331 of record CAVQQO010000005.1, read on the forward strand.
CAGGAACAAATCCATGAACTTTCTGGAGTCTCCAATGACATCGCTCAAGGCAATGTTATCGGGCAGACGCAGGTGGAAATATTTAGAATCCCCCAGCATTCCAGTGGCCAGATAACCGTTGTCACCCAGCGTCGCTTTATCAATGTCGTCCGGCTTATAAGCTCCCCACACCCCATCACTACTCATCGCCACCATGGCCGGGAAGTAAGTGGAAAAGGTGCTGTTGTGGAGGAGCCGGAGCGAGCCGTTGCCATTCGGAAAGATGTCTTTCTTGTTTTCGGCAAACATCGCCAGCATCAGATCTTCATCATCCTTCCTGCTTAGCCGGGTCAATTCCTGATTCAACTCGTCAAACGACTTTGGCAAAACGATGTCATGACGATAATCCGTTATCTTGGTCATCGGCATGTTGTCGATACGATACAAGATCTTGTTATCGACCACAGCGAGGTGGTCCTTTGCATTCAGCACTTCGGCAATCGGCAACGCATAATTCAAATTCTCATTCTCGGACTTGCGCTGGACGATACCGATCAATTTGCCATCGCGATCAAGCAATGGCCCCCCGCTGTTGCCGGGAGAAGCTGCCGCCGAGAACCGTATCCATTTCCATGCGCCGTCGCGCTCCTCGGACGTATCTGACGTATGCAGGCCATCGCGAATGACAACCCCTTCTCCATAGGCATTGCCCACTGCATAGACCTTCTCATTCAACTTGGGACTTGTGTTGACCGGAATGAATTGTTTGGTGATCTGTCCTTTAATCGTAAAAACGGTAAAGTCGCGGCGTGAAGAGTATTTGAGGATATTCTCGATCGGGTAAACGTTCCCCCCCTTGTCACGCAATGAAAAACCTTGCATCTGGCTCTTCGCCCCCAAAGTCAGGACATGAGCGGCTGTGACGAACCGGTCGGGTGCGATTGCAAATGCTGTCCCCACAGAGAGATATTTGTCGTTGCGGAACGCAAACGGAAGCAACTCCAAAGGCAACGCCTTTTCGTATTTCAGCGAATCGTTCACCGGCTTCTTGACGACCACCTCGAAGGTGGTGCTCTGGATCATCTCCAGAGTCTTCTTGTCGAGAACGGCCTCCTGCGGCTGCGCCTCGACCGAGGCCCCCACCGACGATGAACCGGCGAATGACTTCATGCTGGCACCCAGTCCAAACATGAAGGCAATCAACAACAACGGCACACAGCGAAGCAACTGGTATTCAATTCGTGAAGCAAAACGCACTTGCATATTTACACTCCCCTTTGACACACTTCGTTGACGATATGAGTTGTCCTTCGCCCGGCAAACTGAACAGGGCGTGCGCCCCATAAGCTAGCCATAAACGATCCAGCCCGCCTCCTTGATTATTTTCCCGTGTGATTTCTATGCCACATCATTTTGAATACTAACATTTTCCATTGTCTCTTTTGTGCTTCTGCTTCAAAACCGAATGGACGAACTCCCCGAACGCCCTGTCCTTCTTGCGCTTGTCCACATACAACATCTCGTTGAAATCGGACTCGGCCTTGAGCTTCAGATAATTCTGGCAATGCTCCGCGTTCGGCTCGCTTTTTCGATGGTTTTGCAGATCGCGCAGCCAAGCTCGTTGCGGTGGCTGCAATATGTCGAGGTCACAAGGTGGCGGCGCATGATGGTGTGCCTTTTGTGGCCGCTGACCCCAAACTTCACAGGCCCGTCCAGAAACCCTACTCTGAGCTCCCCCCATTTAAGCTAGAATCGCATGCGTGCAGTGTTGACGTCGGGAAATTTAATACTTTGCACAAAATCCAATGTAATTGTTTCACCTGGTGAAACTAGCTAACTACATAAGCAGTATGGCTAGTGTTTGAAAACATATCGGAGCACTCTATGAAGAAGAAGAATCTTGCGGTAGGTTTGACGTTGTTCATCTCCATGTTATTTTCATCAAGCAACCTTTATGCGTTTGATGAAGCAGCGAAGAAACTCTTTGATAACGGACAATATGACGAGTGCATTAAAAGAGTGAAATCACTTCCCGATTTTCGGAAGCAACGCAGCAATGTCATGCTGTTGGCATATAGCAATTACCAACTATACAACTTCACAAAACAAAAAGATTTCGACAACGAGTATCAGTCGCTTTATGACGTGCTTCTTGAGAAGACGGACGTTGACGATCTGAAAAGTATTCTATTCCTTGTCAATTCGAGCGATAAACCTGCGGTTGTCGAGTCTTCGCGAGAGATCCTCAAAGATATCTTCGAAAATCTGCACAAGATCGATGACATCGTAAAAATTCTTCCGTTCGCAAACTCAACGGACAAAGAAACCAGGGAGTATGCATTCGATGCCATGAAGCGCATCATGGAACCGATCAGGGATATCGTAAAAAATGGCGGCACGATGCGTCCTATCGACTTGGTCTACTTTCAGAATAAGGACGTGATCAAGGCCGCTATGGAAAATATAGATATATCGGCAGCACGAAAGATTCTCTTTCTGATTGAGGAGCCTGTCATCGAGGCTCTCAATAATTCAAATAGCGCCGAGCTGAAAAATGTATCTGAAGAAATAGCGGAGACAGTCAGTGATCGAAAGAAAGATTATCCAAATAGCTCCTGGTACAGTGCCACTGGCAAGCAGCTAAAGGCCTCGCGCTGACTCATCGGGCAGGAAATCTTCTGGTGCATTTGAAGTCGAGGTAGGTCGGGAGGCCATCAAAGGGGCTAGGCGGTATTTTTCAGCCCGGAGTCTGCGGCGATGTAGTCTTCCGACCAACCGTACCAGCTGAGAGCAGAAGGAGCACTACGGACCAGGCTCCTTTAGTCGTCTTGTGGTATTCCCAGAGAAAAACAAACTCGAAGCTGATCCTCTTCTCCCGGAATAAAAACGGGTCCGCTTCGATTGTTTTTCCCACGTTGCTTTCTTCTGCAGGCAATCATCCCCGTGCCGGAGAAATGATCGAGTACACCGCCTTTCGCAACGCGAGATCCCGCGGGTCCCCCGTGAGCGCCGTCCCTATTTGGTTGGTGACGTACGCGTAGCCGATGCCCATCTTCGGATCGGCGAAGCCAAGCGAGCCGCCCGTGCCGGGCTGTCCGAACGAGCCCTCGCTGCCGAAAGACCACACCGGGCAGTGCTTCATGAAACCCAACGCGAACTGTACGCCGTCACCCATCATGCACTCGTCGTAGAAGCCCCGGCTCGGCGGAACTGCCGGCGCCGCAAGCAAGCGCAGCGTTTCCGGGCGCAGTTGCAGCTCCCGCCCGTCGGTCGCGAACACGCTGTAGGCATGGGCGATCGCGCGCGCCGTGCCGACGCCGCCGCCGGACGGTATCTCGAAGTTGCGGGCATAGATGCGCTGCTCGTCATGGGGAAACATCGAGCCCTCGAGCGCCCGCGAAATGTTCGAGCGACGATTGAATGCCGTAAGAAAAAAGCGGATACCGAACCCGCGCAGTATCGCGAGCAGGCTTGGCCGCGCCAACACCGCCAACCGGGAATTCGGAATGGACTCGGGCAGGCGGATGTAAAAGTCGAGCCCCAGCGGCACGGCGATCTCGTCCTGAAAGAACTGCCCCAGGCTGCGATGCTGCGGGTCGATGCGGCGCAGCAACTCGTTCTCGTAGTAGCCCAAGGTGATCGCGTGATAGGCCTGGCGCGTGCCCGTCTCCCATGCCGGCTTCTGGCGCGCCAGCACGACCGCGAGGCGGTCGAGGTCGGCCACGAGGCTGCGGTCCCCCTGCTCATCGAAAGCGAACAAGCCTGCCTGGTGTGCCAGCAACTGGCGGACAGTGATGCTCTCCTTTCCGTTCTGGGCGAATTCCGGCCAGTAGGTGCAGACGCGCTCGTCGTAGTCGAGCCAGCCGCGGGAATGAGCCATTGCGAGTGTCATCGCGGCCAGGCCCTTGGTCGTCGAGTAGACCAAGGCCATGGTGTCCTCCTGCCACGGCTCGCCGGTCGCCTTGTTGCGCACACCACCCCACAGGTCAACGACCTTCTCGCCGCGGTAGTACACGCAACAGGCGCCGCCCAGTTCATTGCGTCGGGAGAAATTCTCGGCGAACGCATCGCGCACGGCCTCGAAGCCTGCGCTGACATGCCCCTCGATATGAATGCTTAGTGATGCTTTCATCGGCTGACCTCCTTGCGGGTGATGACTGCAAATTCCGTAAGCAACGCGGGAACGGAGCTTCGTTCTTTAAACCTATTTGAGCTCCGTCCCCATTTCATTGCGCCGGCAAAAGGTTTTCTTTTTTGAGGATGGATATGTTCATAGAGCGTTTTCGATTTATTCGTTGAGTTGAGGTTATAACCAGCTCTTCAAAGCCATCATTATCAATGTCCCCACTCGTAATATTTGCAGAAGGCATCTCAAGCGTTCTTACCAAACGGGAATCTTTAACAGAAAACAGACCAATCTTGTCACCCTGTGAAATCAAAAGATAACGATCTTTCCCGATGGAAATTGCGCCAGCATTGGCACTCAAATTATTTTGTAAAAGCGTTGCATATTTTCCATCCTGAAATTCCAACATTTCTTCTACCGAACGGTCATAAGAAAATACCTTGATTCTGGTCCCGTAATTTTGAGACTCTTCGTCAGCGACTATTTCAAGCTGACCATCACCGTCCAAATCGAAAACTCTAAAATACGAATAGCCACTTACTCCCGCCCCCTCATTCGGCTTCGGAGTGATCCTCCATCCTTCTTCATATCCCTTCCCGTTCCAACGATATATGCCGATCTCTCCTTGGGCGATTTCATCATATTGTTTGAGCTTACGGCCAATAATGATTTCATCCACCCCATCATTATTTATATCCGCCACCGCCAAATCGGCAATATCTCCCGTGATCGAAAAAACATCCAACAGCGTCTTGCTCTCATCCATGGCTTGCAATACGTTGTTTACGCCAACCTGTTTTGCAAACAACAAATATTGTTTCTTTTTCCCGAATAAATTTCCCACTCCATATTCAGTTGCATTTAATGCTGGACTTGTCCAAATACGACTCAACTTTCCTTTGTCCAGATTTACCACGCAAATCAATTTGTCCGTCGGGAAATTAACGGACGGACGGAATGCCAAGCTAACGATATTATTTTTTCCACGGCCTCCGAAATTTGAAACCACAATTTTCGTGCTGACGCCTTCAATATCCGCCTCAAGTGGGTAGGAAAAGTTTGTATCGGCGTGGGCCGTTAAACCAGCCAACAGCGAGATGAGTCCCAACAATTTGTTCATGGAAATCTTATGCATTGCGATTCGCCTCCGTCCTTTGTCTCAACCCGCATCAGTTCCACCTCTTCATACGCTCCAGGATCCCCGCGGCCTTTTCTTCACCTTTGCTGGCCGCGCGCTCCAGCCAGTACACCGCCTTCTGGCGATCCCGGCTCACGCCCAGTCCGTCCCTGTACATGATGCCCAGCCGGAGCTCGGCGAACGGCGCATCCAGGTCAGCCGCCTTCTCGTACAACTTCCTGGCTTCGCCGTAATCCCGTTTCACCTCCCAGCCGTTTTCGTACATGAAGCCCATAATGGCGAAAGATGCCGGCAAGTTGTAGCGCAACGATTCGCGGACTAGTGCCATGGCCCTGGCATGATCGACCGGCACACCGCCCTGTCCAAGGTTATACATCTGCCCCAGCCGTGCCATGGCGAGCGGCTGGCCATGCTCGACCGCCTGCTTGTAGAGTTCGACCGCCCTGTATTCGTCCCTGGGCACACCGCGCCCCCGCTGGTACAAAAATCCAAGGCGCGTCATGGCCAGAGAATTCTCCTTCTCCATACCGATACGGTAAAGCTCTGCCGCCCGCTCGCGGTCGCGCGGCACGCCCTTGCCGGTCTCGTAGAGATAGCCCATATACGCGTAGCCCGAGGCGTTGTCTTCGCGGATGGCGCGCTGGTAATACTCTGCCGCCTTGCCGTAACTCTTCTCCACCCCCAGCCCGAACTCGTACAACAGGCCCATTCTGGCCAAGGCATCCGCATTGCCATTCGCCATCGCCTTTGCATACCACTCGCGCGCCTTTGCAAAGTCCTGCGCCACCCCGATGCCGCGTTCGTAGATCCATCCCATGCGGAACTGCGCCTGGGAGTAGCCCTTTTCCGCCAGAGCGCTCATCTCACGGAACAGTGAATCAAAGTCGCCGTTGAGGCGCGCCGCCATGGCACGCTGGAACGCAGCGCCAACCTCCACACCCTGAACCGCCTTCACATACTGAGCGGTCAGAACGGCGACGCTGGGCGTACTCGCCGGTGCCGGCTTGGCGGCAGCCTCACCCATCATTTGCGCGAGTTGCGCCTTCAGCTGCGCCACCTCGTTGCGCGAATTCTGCAACTCCTCGTACGATTCGCGCAGCGCCTTCTCCATCTCCAGATCGGCGCGCAGCGCTTTCAGCTTGGCCAGCACATCATCGGGGTCGGCCTTCATCCCCGCCTTGACGAAATAGACCGGCTGCTTCCAGTTCTCTTCCAGCACTTTCATCGCCACGATACCGGCGGTGATGTTCACCACATCGTGACTCATAAAGGAATTACCCAGCGAATCCTGATGCATCTTCACCACCGAGCCCACATAAGTGCCGATCTCTTCCAGCAACTCGCGCCTCACCCCGTCTATCGCATTGATCCGGCTGGTCTCCGCCGTATCGAAATCGGTGCCGTGATAGTTGTAGTCGCGAATGTATTCCTTCATTACGGCCTGCGCGGGCTGCGCGACGCAGCAAGCCGCAATCAGCAAGGCGCAGGCGATGCACCTGACAGGCATGAATGACTGGATATGATCATTGAATGAAACCATTTCGTCCCCTTGAGTGCTCCAGGCAAATCGTGCCCAATATTTTGGGCGTTCAGGGCGTTTTCATTATCTCACTAGCGCTTCTGCTTCAGCACCGTCTTCACCATCTTCCCGAACGCCTTGTCCTTCTTTCGTTTATCCACATATGACATCTCGTTGAAATCGGACTCGGCCTTGAGCTTCAGGTAACTCCGGTAATGCTCCGGGTTCAGCTCGCCGCTTTCGATCGCCTTGCGGATCGCGCAGCCCGGCTCATTGCTGTGGCTGCAATCGGCAAAACGGCAACTGACGGCAAGCGCCTTGATATCGGCAAAGCTGTCGTCCAGCCCTTCTCCCGCGCTCAGGATACCCAGTTCGCGCATCCCTGGCATGTCGATCAGCAGCCCGCCATTGCCGAGCATGAAAAGGTGGCGGCGCGTCGTGGTGTGCCTGCCCTCGCCCGTGGCGCTGACTGTCCGCGTCTCCAACTCGCCTTCGCCCAGCAGCAGATTGATCAGGGTCGTCTTGCCCACACCCGACGAGCCGAGCAGGCAATAGGTCTTGCCCGGCGCCACCAGCTCCCTGACCTCATCGACGCCCCCTCCCGTCTGGTTACTGAGCGTGACGATCCTGGCCGTGATGCCGGCCGCGCGGATATTGGCGACCATGCGCGCCAGTTCCTCCGCACTCACCAGGTCCGTCTTGGTCAGCAACAGCACCGGCTCGATATGCCCCTCGTTGACCATCACCAGGTAGCGCTCCAGCCTGCGCACATTGAAATCGAAATGGCACGCCTGCACGATGAACGCCACGTCGATGTTCGCCGCGATCATCTGGAAATCGATGTTCTTGCCGGGAGACTTGCGCCGCAGGAAAGACCGTCTGGGCACCACATCATGGATGCTCGCGAACGTATCCGCATCGTGATACTGCACGCACACCCAATCGCCTACACAAGGCATATCCACCGAAGACTCGGCGTGATAAAGAAATTTGCCAGTCGTCTCGGCGGGCACCTCACCGAGCTCATCGCGAACGACATAGCGCCCGCGATCGACCGCAGTCACCCGCGCCAGGCGCTGGCCCGAGCCACACAGCTGGTTGGCCTGCTCCGCAAGCCCGCTATCCAAACCGAGTTCGGTCAACTCCATGGTGAGCCCGCCTTTTGTAATTCAGAAAAGAACATCGCCCTTGCGGGCGATGTGTAAAAGTCTAATGCGAAGGCTGACCCCATTAACTGATTCTTTACTATTTGGGCTCCGCCCCCATTTCATTTCACTCTAAAGGAAAACTATTGCGGTGCTGACCCCATTAGCTCCCCTGACCCCATTAGCTCCCTTTAGCTTGGTTTTCATTGTTCATTTTTTCGGCATCGCCTTGGCACCATGCGACCGTTCCAGTGCCTGGCTATGCAATTTCATCAATTGCGCCCGCAAACCAAAGTATTCGTCGAACTGCTTCACCATGTCGCCGGCGACTGATCCCTTGGCCTGCACCTTTGCCTTTCCGCGGTAAGCGCTGAGGTCTTTCAGGATCACCTCTGCCTGCATTTGCAGTTCGTGCCCGGTTTGATCCAGCATTTTGACTTGTTGTTCCAATCCGGCGCACATCGGACAGGCCGGGCCGTCGCCAGGAATTGGCAGTCCTGGGAGTTGTGCGAAACGATCCAGCCGGTCGCGGAGGTTCTGGATCGCGCCGAGATCAAGCACAGGACCAGGCTTGTTGAACAAGCCAACCTTGATCGTCGTGGTAGCGCTGCCATCGCACACGCTACCGCTGGCCGTAACAGTAAAGGTACCGGCTGAGGCATACGTGTGCGAGGCGACTCCGCCTGTTTTCAGGTTTACGGGGCCGGCGATGGAAGAGGTGTTGTTGTCGCCCCAATTCACTTGCACGTTTTGGCTGCAACTCCCGAAACCTTTGACGACGACCGATGTTTGCTGATTCACCACCGCCGGCGTAATGGATTTAACGGACCGGATGGTATCACCCAATACCTCAAGAGTGCCCATGACTCCGGTGGAACCACCACATTGATACCATACACCGTTATACAAATTCACACGACTGACGATCACATAGTACGTTCCGGCTTGGCTGTACTGATGGTTCACAGAGATTGGAAATGACCCCGAGCTGCTTGGCAGGATGCGTGCATACGTCCCGGCCGGCTTGTATGGATTGGTCGAAGGCGTAGTGCTATCCCCAAAGAAAATCTCGACACCAGTACAATTTGGCTGCCCGGGGGCAACCGTGTTGACATACCCGGTTACAGTGATGGTTGTGGAGTCGCTCACACCGATGGGGTTGGGCGCGAGCGACACACCTGTCACAACAACATTCGCGTACCCGAACGGTGCACATGTAAACAGTAATATGAATGCAGCGAGTTTGATGTATTTCATGATGCCTCCTCCCTTATGGTTTTTCCTTGCATAGGCTTTGTGTCAAACGTATGGTGCTTCGGCATCGCCAGTTGGCGATATTCCAGACGGTAACCGACGGGCTGTAAGGCTGGGAATGGTGTACCTACTTCCGGGTTAGATAAAGCATTACGGAAAGCTATCTATCTCATAACATCCACCAGGCTGGCGAAGCGTTCCCCTAGTGCCAAAAGAACGGCAATCCGGGGCACTTTCTATCTTGCCTTGGCCTCCGCATCGCGGTGAATTCGAGTTCTGACTGCCAGGTTCGCAGCAGAAATAACCTGCACCATCGCAGACGGCCGGATTGGTGATTCCCGGGTGCTGGTCCAAAACGCCGGTGGCGCAGCCGGGGACACCGATCCACCTCAGGCCTGTCAGCTGGGGAGCTGTCGGGCATACCGAAACGGGCGCAATGGTTCCGCTTCCGCCGAAGGTTGCAGTAGCAGCGACCGGCGCCTTTCCATCAAGCGTGAGCTGACAAACCTGTACACCAGGAGCGCAATTGCCGCTCCATGCTATGAATTTCGTCGTATTCAAATTGTTGGAGCCAGGGTTGAGTCTCACTTGGCCGGGGCCAAATTCGTAGCTGCAATCGGTCAAGGGCGCGCCCGATGAGGTAGTACCGCACTGAATTCCAGGCGGGTTGCTTGTCACATGGCCGTTACCGATCACTTGAACCGTCACGGTGAAGACTTTCCGCTGCCGCAAAGGCTCCACCATGGGATCGCTATCCGCGACATCGGTGCGAAGGCTCTTGTTAACAACCAGGATATCGAAGTTCGCCGGATCCATCAGCGATAAAGGTGTACGAACATGCATCGTATAGAGCGGCGGGTTTACGCCCACGTTTTCATTGACGATCTGGAAATAACCATCTTCAGGCAGCGCTGGCGTCCCATAGTTCTGCGTCAGCATGGTCTGCGTACCGTCGAGCGCCCTGAGCGACACGTCAAAACTGCTGCCTACGGGCGCGTAGAACCAGATTCTCACCGCACGTCCCCGAGTCGGCAGCACTTCAGCGGGCGGTGAACTGGTTGTATAGGTGGTCCAACCGCCGCCGGAGGGTATGGGAATCTCCAACGTACTGAAGGTCGGCGTTTCGAGCTTGCCGCTTCTGGTGGGTGTCGTCAGACAGCCGCTCAACAGTACCAAGGCAGCAAGGGACGCATACAGCATTCGCACGCTCCCCACTCTATTACTGACATATCCAGCGCACTGCAATTGAATATTCATTTTGCAACTCCACTAGGATTAGCCAAACAGGTATCCGCACCCGATGCAACCGGAGCAACCAGCTCAGCGAACACGCAGGCAAGAAGGGATCTATACATATTGGCCCTTCCGAAAAACATCCGTCGGACACTAACCATCGCCGGAATCGGTGTCAATATGCCAAACGGCCTATACCTTTTCACGCCGCTAGTGCGCGTGACCAGCGCGCCACCTCGATGGCCCCGCGGGTCGGCAGCCCCTCGTCCTAACCAAGCGCTTATCTGCTCCGCATAGCCTGCGAACCGTCCCTTGAGCTCGCTGTTCTGGCCCCGTGCGGGCAACTCCATGGTGCGGTCACCTTTTTTGTGGCGCAGAAAAGAACATCGCCCTTGCGGGCGATGTGACAAAACTAATGCAATGAATCTTACTTCCCTACCGGCACCGGCTTGGGTTGCGGTTTCTTGCCCTTTGATTCTTTTTTCTTGTCCTTGCTTCCCATGACCATCTCTCCTTGGTTATTGAACGACTTGTGATCCACTGCGAACGATTCGACTCCGCCAACTTTACTTCACTCCATTTCAATCCGGTATCTCCGGCTCCACGAGGTTCGCGAGTTGCGCGAGCGACTCCTGCCAGCCGAGATAGCACATCTCCAGCGGGATCACCTCGGGCAGCCCTTCCTGCACGATATTGACCTCGGTTCCGCACGACACCTGCGTCAGCGTCACCGTCGTCTTCATCGCCCCGGGCAAGTTCGGGTCGTCGAACTTATCCGAATAGCAGATCGTTCTGGATGGCACGAGCTCAAGATACTCGCCGCCGAAGGAGTGGCCGTTGCCGGTCGTGAAGTTGGTGAACGACATCCTGAAAGTGCCGCCCACCTTGGCATCCAGGTGATGGATCTGGCAGGTGAATCCGTAGGGAGGAAGCCACTTCGCCATTGCTTCCGCGTTCAGGAATGCCTTGTAGATGCGCTCCGGTTTTGCACGGAGTACGCGATGCAGACGGATAGTGCCTGTAGTCATGATCCATTCTCCTTTCGCTTCACAGTTCGATGTGGCGAGGCATCACACCGAAGGACCGACTCCCTGCCTCACTTGCCGTTAAGTGCCTGCACCTGTGCCAGGCTTTCCTGCTTGATCGCCCTGCGGCGCTCGGCGAACTGGCCGTAGGACATCCACCACTAGCCCCATTTAACCAGCAAATGCCGAAGGGTTCATCTACCTCATCTATCATCTGAAACCGTGGTCCGTCCCCGATTAAATTCCAAAACTCATTACTTGATCTGCCGTTTTGGCTCTGCCTGTTGCATCATCTCGATCAACGTCTTCGAATCCAGCACCTCCCGAATCATCTTGCGCTTTGCGGCGTTGACCTCGATCAACGATGGCTTGTCCTTGTCGTCCAGAACCTTGTCGTTATTGGTATCCCGCAAAATACGTAGCGTCATCAGGTTACGTTTCCTGTCGTAAGATTTCTCAAGCACCCGGCTTTGTGCAGGCGTGATGCGCTCAAGTTGGCTGCCATCCGGATTCGAAAGATACGCACCCAGATCGTCTTTCTCGTCGATCACGCTATCGTTGTTGCTATCTTCGAAAGCAATCTCCCAATAGAGCGTCCCGACGGGAGGGAAGTCCTCCGCGCTCTTTCCATATTCGTTTTTTGCCGGAGGTTGCGGATATTCCACTGATTGGATGACTGCGTTTTCCTTCAGCAACAAATGCACGGAATTGTCGTCAACATTACGGACGATGACATTGACGGTACCAGTCCGTCGGTCACTGCCATGAATCCCGCAAGCACCGTAGGTTGGCTCCGGCGAATAGCTCTCATAATCGCTTTTTCTCGCTTTGGATTCAACGGCCATTTTCCTGACTGCAAACTGATCGCTGACCACGCGAACAAGCTGATAGGGCGACTCATACACCGCCAAAGGCTGGCAAAAATCGTAAAGAGAGGATTTGCGCTCGGCTCCCTGTGCGGCATTTTCATCAATCACCGCTATCTCCATTCCGCCCCTACCGGAATGGAGCATCGAATAGAACATGGCCGCCAGCCCTATAAGAACCGAAACCGCCACAGCAGCGACAACGCCACTTCCGATGATCGCCCAGACGATTTGGTTGTAACGTTCAAGCCCCGGAAATCTCCTCAAGATTGATTGCATCATGTTGGATCACTTTCACGAATGATTAGATAAGTCTGGTTGGGAAACAGTAGAAACCGTGGCCAGTCCCCTATTGATGCTACAAAAGGTTGAAACTATTGGAAACTATTGGGGTCAGCTTCGGAATTTTTTTCAATTACTACTCCTTGCGAAACTATTGCGATGCTGACCCCTTTGATTTGCTCATGTCTATTCAATCGCAAAACAATTGCGAAGCTGACCCCCTTTGATTTGTTGAGGCTCACACTTTGCTTGGCGTGGCTGTGAGCGTGTCGCACACCCGGTTTCTGCCTTCAGATTTGGCTTGGTACAAACACTTGTCGGCACAGGAAGTCAGCTCATCAACAGACAGACATGGCTCGGCTCTTTGAACCACGCCAAAGCTGGCCGTGATCGACAGCGGAGTCTGCCCGCAGTCGATGCGCATCTCGGAAATCAAGACACGCAGCCTTTCTGCCAGGGCCATCGCCGCCTCTAGATTTGTCTCTGGCAGTAACAGGATGAACTCCTCGCCGCCCCATCTGGCAACCACATCTCCTTCTCTGGCCGACACCGCGAGGATAGATGCAACCGACCCCAGCACTTTGTCACCAAAGGAGTGCCCGTAGTTATCGTTGAGCACCTTGAAATGATCGATATCGAGCAGGATCACGGAGACATCACGGTTGTTGCGCAATCCGGTGCTCCACACCGGGCCGGCGATCTCGTAAAAAGCCCGCCGATTGTTCAATCCTGTCAGAAGGTCTGTCCGCGCGAGGAGTTCCGCATCGCTGCGAGCCTGGTTGGCGATGGACTGCTGCAACAGCAGTTCCTGTATCACCCGCTCTTTATCAAAACGCTGCCTCAACGCATCGAGAAAAGCATCACCGACCTCTCCCCCGCCCTTGATCAGCACCGCAAAATACAGCGTGGCAAAGCCTGCAATCGCCCAGTGCGCCTCATCACCTACGCTCGCAAATTGCAGGATGGGTGGCACCATCACCCCCACGATCCATACATAGAACGATAACGGGTAGACAGTATTGGTGCTCACAGATGCACCGGCCAAGCCCAGCAACAGCATCAGCATCAACACCTGATGGATCAGGTCAGCAGGGAACAGCCAGAACGCCATCCCCCCCCAGAACAAACCGAAGAAGCCGGTAAACCCAACGAAAGCAATGTGCCATCGGGTACATTCCTGAACCGTATTGATGCGGTCCCGGTTACGCCACCACCACCCCGACTCGACAGATGACGCCAGCCCCCACACAGCGTTGTACATCAGCAAGGCCGCATGCGGCAGCACGTCCCACATGATCCAGTCGAGTATCACCAGCAGCACCGCCTGGCCACCGATCATGCTCGGGTAGTTTCTCAACCGTAAACGTATCTGTTCAGAACGGAGATGCAGGTTGTCCGCATTGATCGGACGCAAAAAGGTCAGCTTCGGTTTTGCTTCCAACTTCTCCCCCTTCGAAAACTATTACGTTGCTGCCCCCACCATCTTCCCTGAAACGATAGCACCAAATTCTTTGGATTCTAACTTGCGTGAGAAACAAATGCGAAGCTGAGCTAACCCCGTTAGTTCAGCAATCCAAACCGAGTTCCGTCAACTCCATGGCGTGTCTGCCTCTATATACCCCAGAAAAGAACATCGCCCTTGCGGGCGATGTGTAGAAAACTATTGCGATGCTGACCCCATTAGCTTCAGTGTAACTCGGGATGACGATTACGGTGCCATTTTGCTTCCTCTTCAGCGGCCTTTTGATCGGCGAGACGCTTTTCCTCCTCCTTCTTGATTCCTTCCGCGCCCTTGTCGCAATAGATCTCGCGATTACGCTTGCACTCATCCACCAACGCCGTATCGCGTGCAGCCTTCCTATCCGCCTCCTGAGCGTCGATTTGCCTTTGTCCTGCCCTTACTCTGTCCCGCTCCGCATTTAAGTCCCTTTCCATCTTTAGTCTCGCACTTATTGCGTTCAGGCGCTTCTGCTCAGCTTGCTGCTGACTCGAAGGGCCTGATGAGTGTGATTGTTCAGACTGCGGTTGGCTAGGTGCCGCTTGTATATGAAGCTGAGTGTGCTCCTCGTTTTTGGGGGGCTGCTCCGAATAGTGCGCATTTCCATTTTTATCCACCCATTTATAGACTCCGGCATGCGCCGGGATCACCATCGTCATAAAAAATAATGCCAGGAGCGCAGGCCCAACGGCTGGCCTTGTCATTCGCATGGTGTAGGCAAGCACCTCATTCCCCTTGGGAACAGGCTTTGGCACCTCCACGAGCCGGAGCACCTCGGCCGGGCCATATTCAGAAAAGGTAAACGCTTTCATGGCAACCTCTCTTAAAAATTGAATGCGATGCTGACCCCTTTGATTCTTTGATTCCGAAAACAATTCGACTCCGGTACCTTTCGTTTTTCACAGGGAAGTTAGTCCCCTTCTGACGAACCAGAGACTGCGAAGCAAGCGAATTCCGACTTGGATGGCTAATCGATCCTCGACCCACGAGCAAAGCGAGCTGAGTCAGCGCGCTTGCCATGGATGCGTCCGGTGAGAAGGCGCGAGAACACGTTCCACGAGGAGCCACCCGCCACCTCAAAGGTGAAGTGGACACCGCGTCCTCCGTAGGCACGTATGCGTTCGAAATAGCGTGCACGCAAGGGTTCTTCGGGCGTGGGATCATCCGGTGGATCGATGAGGCGTGCCGTTGGATTGAAGCGCTCGAAGACCTGGAACAGCTCCGCCTTCGATCCGGCGAATAGGAGGTCGATGCCATTTGCCTTGGACCAGACGATCATCTCGCGGCACAAGCCCGCCATTACGGTCTGGGCACCCCCGCGATGCCCGGGGACAATCGCCAGTCGCGCGATTTCCCTCGTCTTCGAAAGATCGAGCTCCGGGGGAAGGCGCTTGCGGCTGAAGTCGAGCGCTAGGGAGGCGATCGACATGTCCAGAAGGGCTGTCACGCCGACGGGTTCGCCGCGATGGTAGGCGACAATCCACACCGAGGCGGCGCGGTTGTAACGATCACTGAACTCAGCGGCGTCAGGGGGCGGTGCGAGACCCTTTCCGCCCCACACGGTGGCAAGCACAGTGTCGGCGTCGCGCTCAAGCTCGCGTCCGGTTCCGATGCGAAAGCGGTAGCCCAGAGCGCCGGTTACGAAGGGGTAGATTTGCATCGCCACGGTGTCGAAGACGCGAACGGCGAGGGACTTGAAAGGTGTGATTGACATTTTGACTGCGCCTTTGGTTCTTAGATCCTGAAACTCATAGTTCAATGGATACCAGTGTCTTTTTCATAAATCGCACTTATAACGCACCAGATTATTTTGTTCAATAATTAAGGTTCATCGGAATTCAAAAGGGTTCAGCTTCGGTTTTGTTTCCAACCTCTGCTCCTTTCGAAAACTGTTTCGATGCTGACCCCATTAGCTTTCAATAATTTCCTACAACAATTCGACTCCGGTACCTTTAGTTCATTTCCTAATTTTAGTGAACCGTAACAACAATCGGCTCACTACGAGTAATGATCATGGTGTGCTCAAATTGAGCAGAGAGATTCCCCGGCATACCTACCAGCGTCCAGCCATCGTCGGATTCCGAAACTGTTCTGCTCTTGGTAGAAAGAAATGGCTCAATGGCAATGACCATGCCCTCCTTGAGAACGCGCTGATCGCGCGGGTCGTAAAACCCCAGAATATGTTCTGGGTCTTCGTGAATGGCTCTACCAACCCCATGACCACCAAGGTTTTCGATAATTCTCAGACGATGTGTATTGGCGACTTGTTCTATCGCTCTGCCAATCCGGTTAAGCGGCTGCCCCGCCCTTGCCACCTTGATCGCTTCGGCCAAAGCGAGGCGCGTGGCGTGGCAAAGTTTCGTCTTGATGGGTGTACTGGGCGGAACGACCTTGGTGCCACCAGTGTCCGCAAAATAACCATCCAACTCCGCAGAGACATCCACATTCACCAGATCGCCTGCCCTGATGATGCGAGCACCCGGCACACCGTGAGCCGCCTGTTCATTCACACTGATGCACGTTGCCCCCGGAAAGTCATACGCAAGCTGCGGCGCAGAACGTGCGCCAAATTCGGCAAGCAACCTCGCCCCGATGGCGTCCAGCTCAGCCGTTGTCATACCCGGCTCGATTGAATCAAGCATCTTGTGCAGGATGAGCGACACGATTCGGCCAATGCGTTGCAGTGCGACGATGTCTGATTGGGATTCAATTGTCATTGCTGGTTCCTGTTTAATTTATCCCCGATTGTTTGTCTACTGCGAAACAAACACCAGTCCACGCGCCTTGTTGCTGGTGGTATCCAGCGTGTCTATCGCCTTGCGCAGCGTATGGATAGTGACCCATTCCGGAGCGTACATATACTTCGACACATCGAGAATCAGCGCACGATCCGATTGTGCATCATAGGCCGCCAACACCGACCAATGTCCCCCGCCTGCCTGCCCCAACGACTCGCGCAAAAAGTTCACCAGCACAAACCGCCCGTCATCGCCCATCGTCTTCTGCACCAGCGCACGCAGTGCGGACTCATCCACGCTATCGCCCGCAACAGTTGTCGCCTTGACTCCATGCCGCATCAGCGTCTTCACCATCTCATCGCGGGTCATGCCCTGATTGCGCACCGTCTGCGGACTGATGACCTTCACCACCTCCGGCGTAAAGAAATTGCTTTGCGTGAAATAGGCATGCGGCGCATAGATGGGATCGACCGACTTCTTGATCGGCATCGCATTCAGCACCGTCACCGCGCTGGCCACACCGCAATAGGTCTGGTTCTCCTGATTCGTGAACCAGGGAATGAGCTGCCAGTAATCTTCATCGGGCGCTATCCTGGCGCGCAACACTTTGCCCGCATCCGAGTTCCAGTAGATCACCTCGGGCTCTGCCGCAGCCACGGTAAGCGGGAGTGCGGCAAACAGTATGAGAAAGAGAGAGGGGATGGAGATTTTCATTCTGGTACTTTAATAAATTATTGCGATGCTGACCCCATTAGCTCTTGGTTAATGTTTCAAGAAACCGTGGTCAGCCCCTATTACTTCACGTTTCGTATACATTGGCTAGCCCGCTTGATTGCGCCGAGGAATAGGAATGGAGAGTGGACTCACATTCTGTCTTTTTTCTTCTTCCAACTTTTGATACAGCGTCAAGCAATATACCCAGTCATCAGCTCGTTTATTTCGCAATAGCGGATATAGCCAAATTCCCAACAAAAAAATGGAGAACAAAGCGATAAACACATTCCACACCTTCGGAAAATCAGCCGCCAATTGATGCGAAATGGTTGGGTATCCGCTCCATGGCAAAATTAAACAATTCACCACACCGAGCACGAGGCAAGCAAATGCCAGAACTGCGAGTTGATATTCCTGATCCCTATCTTCGCCTCGTATCAGCTCATGCTCATTGTAGAGACCAAGATAGAATTTATTCTGCTCAAGGTGTGCTGTTTCACGCAACGTATATGGGCGCACAGCTCCTCGATATGGAGGCTTGCCATCATCATGGTGAAACCACCTACTTACATATGGATGCAAAACTAACAACACGAGCATGTCTGCAAAATATTTGAAGACTTTCACGCCAACTGACATGCTCAAGCCAAAAACAAGAATAAAGAGCAGCACATTACCCATAGTAATATGCTCTTGAACCGCGCCCCAAGTTAGAGACAGCAGTGTACTTTTATATGAAAGCGATACCCCAACATCCAAGGCCAACACAAAGGACAACAGCAACAATGCGGTAGGCAAATGACCTGCACGCTCAATCAACGAAATTGCGCCAGCCGAGGGATTAGTTGCGTGTTGATCAGTACTCATCTGAATTCCCCTTTATCCTCAAAACTGCCACATACAGCCCATTTCTAAATGCCAGAAACCGTGGTCTGTCCCCGATTATTCCTATTTCCATTCAAGATCGATGGAGTCTGACCCCATCGATTTCACAATTGATTTGCTCTGCCCCTCGTTAGCGCCTTCTGAGCATTGATTTAGCGATTCCATCAAGCCCTGGAAACATACTTGCGTAGTGAATACCGCATGAATTCAGCGACGCCATGATTGCAGATGCAGCCGTTGGCTCAATATATATCGGAGAAAGATATTCAGAATAACTTCCGTTTTCTTCAAGCGGGATAAATCTGTCTAATCGCACTACGCGCCTATGCACGGTAAACACGCCAGACTGGGCAGAAATTCTAGGGGTAATATGGGCTGGCTCGTAAACTGAGGTTCGCCGTATTGAGAATGGCGTGTCGTTCGCTTTATCGACATAGTCCGCACCCATTAATGTCCAAACCACTGGCTTTCCCTCACTATCGGCCTGGAATTCATTAAGTGCAAACCAAAGAGCAACTAATGGATTTTTCGACCAGTCCAGCAACCTGGTTGGCAGCCCGTGGTGTTGAGCCAAAGCCAATTGCTCCCATAAATCCAAATCCGCTTTAGAAGAAAACAGGCGAGCTTGGCGAACAAACTTTAGTAAATATTCTTGTTCATCTCCTGTTTCCAACAAGTCTTGCTTTCTTCCAATCTTTGGACAAAGAGGCCAAGTATGAGCTTGCCCCCGGAAAATGACGTCATTGTTCCTACTTTGAATATGCTCCACCTCGGCAATGAAGGCAGATAATGAATTTACCGGAATGACTTTCCCCATATCTAAGCCTCATCTGCGGACTCCTTCAGCCAATATCTATGTACTGAAGGCTCGACATTAACTAAAGGAACTTCAATCAAACAAAGGTGTTTCCGATTCAACCAAAGGAGATCTCCGTCTCCATCTTCAATATAAAGGCTCTGATGTTCATCCTCGGGTAGGTCATTTTCAAGATCCGCCGAAAAAAAGAAGCCTTGTATCGGATTCAGATCATCACCATCGGCTGGCGTTTCATCCAAACTAATCGAAACGCGCTCCCTCTTATTTGCTAAATACGCAATGAGCTCCAGCGAGAAGGGGTCGAAGTCATCCAATAGCTCTTCATCACTAAAAAGAGCCCCATGCATTTGAGGCTCCCACCCAACATCAATCGACGTCACGTTATGAAGGTTCAAGAAGATTCTGCTGTGAATAGAGTCAAATACGGCATACCTGTGATTAGCTCCGAGCGCATAGTGAAGATAATCCATTTGATCAGGTGGAACCTCTCGAAAAATGCGCACTCCCGTAGGTAATTTCGCACTTATCCAGTATTTTCTTCCCGACAAATCAAGACCAACTGCAAACATTTTTTTGCGCAACTCTCTTTCAAGATGTCCTCGCATTAACAAGTCCTGCAAATTGTTGCCTGTTTCTTTGAGAAGCTTCTTGATTTGCGGAAACAATGTGTCTAAAGGGACCTTTAACAGACTGCAATATTGTTTGGCGATATGGAGTGGGACTGGGCGTATCCCGCATTCATACAATGCGTGTTGATCAAAGGGAATCTGCATTTCCTTTAGCAGATTCCGAATTGATATCTTTGCCTTCTTCCTGACACTACCTATCTTATTCATTCGAAGAGATTCCTTTCCCATCCCGTCATAAATGGGAGAGAGGGTTAGGTAGATTAACGACTAATCGGCTTATACCGAATCCGCTTAGGCTTCGCGCCCTCTTCACCCAAACGCTTCCGTTTGTCCGCCTCATATTCCTGATAGTTGCCATCAAAGAACGTCCACTTCGAATCGCCTTCGCAGGCAAGGATGTGGGTGGCGATGCGGTCGAGGAACCAGCGGTCGTGGGAGATGACGGCAACGCAGCCGGCGAATTCGAGCAGCGCATCTTCCAGCGCGCGCAGGGTTTCCACGTCGAGGTCGTTGGAAGGTTCGTCGAGCAGCAGCACGTTGCCGCCGGAGATGAGCGTCTGCGCCAGGTGCAGTCGGCCGCGTTCACCGCCGGAGAGTTGGCCGACGATCTTGCCCTGGTCCGCGCCCTTGAAGTTGAAGCGACCGATGTAGGCGCGCGCCGGGGTTTCGTATTTGCCCACGGTGAGGATGTCGTTGCCGCCGGAGATGGCGTCGAACACGGTCTTGTCGTTGTCCAGCCCTTCGCGCGATTGGTCGACGAAGGCGATCTTGACGGTGGAGCCGATCTTCACGCTGCCGCTGTCCGGTTGTTCCTTGCCGGTGATCATGCGGAACAGCGTGGATTTACCCGCGCCGTTGGGACCGATGATGCCGACGATGGCGCCGGGCGGAATCTTGAAGCTGAGGTTGTCGATCAGCAGGCGGTCGCCATAGGCTTTGCTCACGCCGTCGAATTCGATGACTTCGTTGCCGAGGCGCTCACCGGCCGGGATGAAGATCTCCTGCGTCTCGTTGCGCTTCTGGTATTCGGTGTTGGAGAGTTCCTCGAAGCGGGCCAGACGCGCCTTGGACTTGGCCTGACGCGCCTTGGGGTTCTGGCGCACCCATTCCAGTTCCTGCTTCATCGATTTCATGTGCGCGTCGATCTGCTTGTTCTCTTGCTCCAGCCGCGCCTCTTTCTGCTCCAGCCAGCTGGAGTAGTTACCCTTCCACGGGATGCCGTGGCCGCGGTCCAGTTCCAGAATCCATTCGGCGGCGTTGTCGAGGAAGTAGCGGTCGTGGGTGACGGCGACCACGGTGCCGGGGAAGCGCACGAGGAACTGTTCCAGCCATTCCACCGATTCGGCATCGAGGTGGTTGGTCGGTTCGTCCAGCAGCAGCATGTCGGGCTTTTCCAGCAACAGCTTGCACAGCGCTACGCGGCGCTTCTCGCCGCCGGAAAGGTTCTTGATCACAGCGTCCCAGTCCGGCAGGCGCAGCGCATCGGCGGCGATGTCCATCTGGTGTTGCGAGTCGCTGCCGGAAGTCGCGATGATGGCTTCCAGGCGCGCTTGCTCGGCGGCGAGCGCGTCGAAGTCGGCGTTCTCTTCGGCATAGGCGGCATACACGGCGTCCAGCTTGGCTTGCGCTTCCATCACTTCGCCCAAGGCAGACTCCACTTCCTGGCGCACGGTCTTGGCGGGATCGAGCACGGGCTCCTGCGGCAGGTAGCCGATCTTGATGTTGGGCAGGTGCTGCACCTCGCCGTCGAATTCCTTGTCCTGCTTGGCCATGATGCGCAGCACGGTGGATTTGCCCGAGCCGTTCAGACCCAGCAGGCCGATCTTGGCGCCGGGGAAGAAGCTGAGGGAGATATCCTTGATGATCTGACGCTTGGGGGGAACGATCTTGCTCACGCGGAGCATGGACATTACGTATTGGCCTTGTACCATTTTGTTGCGCTTTCTTGGGTGTGTGACTGGAGGGGCGTAGCTTACCGTAAAGCGGGGGTAACTAGAATCCGTTGATCCCCTATTAAGCCGTTCGCCCTGAGCCTGATAGAACAACTAGCCATTCGACTAAGCCGTCCAAGAACGGCAAAGTCGCCGGTTATGTCGAAGGGTGAATGTCCACAGATTGGAGCGCCGTCCGTTCCTTCGACAGGCTCAGGACGAACGGATTTTTGTCTCCGTCACTCCCTCCAACCTTTCGTGGTGCACCCGCAAGGGGTAGGCCGTGGCTGTAAGGGGCATTCGCCCCAACAGCACACGCACAGCTTGTCGAACCATCCCGTCCTTGGACGGGCTCAGGTCGATTTGTCGGAAGATTTGCTCTGTGCCAAGCGCGAAACCTCCTCCCAATCCCCACGCATCAAGGCTTCTTTCTTCTTCCGGCTCCAACCTTTGATTTGCATCTCTGCCGACAAAGCTTCTTCTCGTGTGGTGCATTCCTGTGACCACAGCATCTCGACAGGAAGACGCGATGCGGTATACCCATCACATCCGCCGGACTGATGCAAGCCGATGCGTGCTTCCAGGTTGTCGGTGTGTCCGGTGTAGTAGCTTCCGTCAACACAGCGAAGAATATAGACCCAGAACATATGTGTTCCTCAGTCGGTGATGCCGTTCATGGTTCGACATGCTCACCACGAACGGACCAATGGGCGTATTACTTGAGCGAGGTCTTCATCTCCGCCACGATCTGGTCCAGCGCCTTGAGATAAGCGCCGCCCCATTGCTTGATGGTGCCTTCGTTCACGATGATAGGCCCGTACGGTCCGCCGAGAACGCCTTCGCCGGTCTCATCGACGCGCGTGGAGAAGACCTGGTTGCCGTTGCGGTCCCACACTGTCACGACATCCTTGGCCAGAGCCCTTCTCGTCGGCACGAAATGCCCGACGGCCCATGCCCATTCGGAATACACCACGACCACGGCATCCACATGCAACTCGGCGCAGAGTTTCTTCGCCGCTTCGGGCGTGAGGTTGGCGGAGACCACGTCGTCTTCGCTACGCGAGAAGTTCGCCACGGGGGTGCCGTTCACTCTGGGCAGCATCAGGTCGATCTCGCTTTTCACGTTGAGGCTGCGATAACCCGCGTTGCCGACGAAACCGGACATCCTGGTGAGAGGCTTGACGCCGGAAAGCTTGCTCTCCGTGGTGGCGAGCAGCCCGGCCAGTGTGCTGTTGATCAGCTCTGTCGCCTTGGCATTGCCGGCTGTGCCCGACACCATGTCGCCCCAATTGCGGACGGTGAACGTGGCCAGCGCCATCTTGTGGATCGGCACACTCGCAGTCGGCTTCTTGGCCGCTGCGGTGACACAACCTGCCAGTAATGCAGAAACTACGACTGCCAAAAACAAACCAACCGACTTGTTACCCATCTTGAAGCCCCTTTATGAAGTGGAAAAACACGAAAACAAGTACCGCGACAATCCTCCAGAGGTGGTTCCGTCATGGCGAGGAAGGCTCTTGCTCACAGGAGCATCGACCTTGCGCATCGGGCCATGGTGTTCATGCGGGTTTTTATGTAGAAATTGCAGAACTCCACAAGCTTAACCTATCGCGCTACACTTTGGGAGCGCAGACATTCCGCGCAACGCAAGTGCCCGTCCGGACGCCCGCGCTGCGCAGCCCAAGCGTAGGAGAGTTTTCTTTTTCACTCGACGATAGGAGAGGCAAAATGAAAATCACCATGAAGAAGCTGTTGGCGGAACTCAACAAGGACCTGGAGTGGGAATACGCCGCGGCCATCCAGTATCTGCAGCACGCCTCCACGATCAACGGCGCCAAGTACGATTCCATCCAGAAGGAACTGTTGCTCCACTCGCAGGAAGAGATGGCGCATGCCGTGATGCTGGCCGACCAGATCGACTTCCTCGGCGGCGTGCCCACCGTGGATGTGGAGAAGCGCGAGATATCGGAGGACTGCGTGGAGATGCTCAAGCAGGACCTGTGGGGCGAGGACAATGCGATCACGCGCTACAAGAAGCGCATCGCACAGGCCGAAGAGCTCAAGGAATACGGCCTGCGCCGCGTGCTGGAAGACATCCTGATCCAGGAAGAAGAGCACAAGCGCGATATCGTCAATGCGCTGGCGAAATAGCTGATCCTCAGTTCACTTAGTTCAAAGCGGTGGCAACTGAGCCTTTATGTCATTCCGGCGCATAACCAGCGACTTTGTTGGCGTTGTTTGCCAACTTAGTCGAATGGCTAGTAGTTCCATCATGCCGGAATCCAGATAGATCAAAACAACTCACGTGTTGCGTGAACAAAGCCAAAGGCATGTTTGATAACCGCACTGGATTCCGGCCTGCGCCGGAATGACGGAAGGAAAACAAAAGGCCACGCCTTGCGGCATGGCCTTGGTCGTTGGCAACTGCTGCCGGGTCAGATACGCACGTACATCGCGACGCCCAAGCCCAGCGACAAGACGCTCAGCGTGACGCCCGAAACAGTGGGATGCGACAGGACCCATTTATCCACTTCGAGATGCATCTGGTTCAGCTGGCGGGTCTGTTTGCGGAAGGTGTACCACTTGTCGGTGTAGCGCTCGATGGAAGACAGCACATGCGGGAAGAACAACAGCATGATCCCCACCACGACGCAGACACCATTCCCGATCAGCAGGAAGGCGCGGGTGTAAACCGCCAGGAAGCCCGATGTTTCCTTGGAAAACAAGCCCTCGTACAGAGGCTGGAACACGCCGGCATCGACCCCCCTCAGCACCACGATGGATGTGATCGCCCCCGCCACGATGGCAACCCCGAGTACGGCCGGGTGCTTGAGCAATGTGGGCTCGATGATGTGCGGTTCGGCCAATGGCTTCATCAAACGGCGGACGGAAAAACCCCTGTTCATGAACTCGAAGAAACGCAGCATCATCGCGCTGCGCGTAGCCAGACCGATCCCCACGATGAAAGAAAAGACGCTGGCGATGATGAAGAATATGAAGACGCCAGAAATGAACACCGGGTAAGAAACCTGGCCGAGAATGTTATACATGAGATGCCTCCATCGCTTGATTGTTGAGCACTTCAGCAGGAGCTGGGGATACTGCTTGATCTTTGCTGATCCGTTGCTGGTATTTTAGCACCGCGCACGTTTTAACTTAACCGGCAATTGCTGCGTTTAGAAATTATCGCACCTGATTTCCCCGTGCGTTTCGCTCAACCATTCTGCGCACCACAGCCTTGCGCGCCTCTTCTGCCAGCAGCATGCCCAACCCGAAGGGAACGATGAACAACCATACCTCCGCAGCCAGCGGCGCGGTACCGAACAGCGCGTTGCCCCACGGGGTGTAATCGATCAGCAATATCACCACCAGCTCGAAGACGATGCCCCAGGCGATCATGCGATTGAAGCGGTGGCCGCGCCTGAACGCGGACAGGGTGGGATGGCGGCACAGGAATATATTGACCATTTGCATCACGACAATGGCCGACAAGCAGGCGGTGGTGCCCTGCAAATAGAGGCTGTCGTGGATTCCCAACTCGCTGCCGAACTGCCAGCCGCCGCTGTGCAGCACGAAGAAGAACGCCGCCATTGCCGCTGCAGCTTCCAATAATCCGAGGTACAGGTACACACGCAGCAGCAAATCCCAGCTGAGCAGCCGTTGGCTGGGCAGCCGCGGTGGTCTGCGCATGATGTCCGGGTCGGGCTTTTCCGCGCCGAGCGCGAGCGCGGGCAGCGTGTCGGTGCCGAGGTCAATGGCGAGGATCTGGATCACCGTGAGCGGCAGCGGGATCTTGAACAGCGCGAAGGCGAGGTAAGGCACCAGTTCCGCGACGTTGTGGGTGAGGATGTAGGTGAGGAATTTGCGCAGGTTGTCGTACACCGCGCGCCCTTCCTCGATGGCGGCGACGATGGTGGCGAAGTGGTCGTCGAGCAGGACGATGTCGGCGGCCTCCTTGGCGACATCGGTGCCGCTGATGCCCATCGCGATGCCGATGTCAGCGCACCGCAGCGCGGGCGCATCGTTCACGCCGTCGCCCGTCACCGCGACGATCTCGCCCTTGAGCTGCAGGGCCTGCACGATGCGCATCTTCTGGTCAGCGCTGGTGCGCGCGAAGATCAGCTCGGGTTCGTCGAGCAACAGTTGCAGATCGGCATCCGACATGGTGCGCAACGCGTCGCCGGTGACCGCCAGCGGGTTCTGCGCCAGCCCGATCTCGCGCGCCAGCGCACTGGCGGTGTGCGGGTGATCGCCGGTGATCATGATCACGCGGATGCCGGCGACATGGCAGGTGGCGATGCCTCGCTCACGCCGGGGCGCGGCGGATCGACCAGCCCGACCAGCCCGGCGAACATCAGCTCGCTCTCGGAGTGCGCGCCGTGATGTTGCACGGCGCGGTAGGCGAGCGCGATCACGCGCAGCCCCCGCTCCGTCATCTCCTCCTGCACCGTTAGCAGACCTGGCGCGCCCTGCCGCGTCGAGCGGGACGGCTTCGCCCTGCAGCAACGTTGTCGCTGCACAGCGGCAGCACGCTCTCCGGCGCGCCCTTGCAATACAGCATGTGGCCTTGCGGTGTGTCGCAGATCACCGACATGCGCTTGCGCTCGGTGTCGAACGGGATCTCGTCCACACGCGGGAACACTGCTCCAGCCGGAGCACCTTGCAGCAGCGCCACTTCCATCGGATCGCCCTGCCACGCGCTTTGTCCGTTCTGCTCGACACGGCGCAGGTCGTG